>NZ_JAFEVP010000002.1:0-1032445 GCF_017947325.1 Pseudomonas sp. MWU349
TCAATCGCAAAACAACCCACGCGCAGCTTCTATATAGAGGCGTAAAAAAGACCATGCGCACTATATTGCTCATCCGTGATTAGTTGAGCATCATGCTCCAGGCGCCCCTCCCCCAATACTCTGGATGACCCCTCGCATGAATGACCAACCGCGCAGCCTTGCCTCGACCCTGTTTCCGGTGGGGCTGCTGCTTATTGCCATGGCCTCGATTCAGTCAGGGGCCTCACTGGCCAAGAGCATGTTCCCAGTCGTTGGCGCACAAGGAACCACAACCCTGCGGCTGATTTTCGCCAGCATCATCATGCTGCTTCTATTAAGACCCTGGCGCGCCAAGTTCACCACCAACACCCTGCGCACCGTGATCATCTACGGCATGGCCCTGGGCGGCATGAACTTCCTCTTCTATATGTCCCTCAGGAGTGTCCCTCTGGGCATCGCCGTCGCCCTCGAGTTCACAGGCCCCCTGGCAGTCGCCATCTATGCGTCACGCAAGGCCATAGACTTCCTGTGGATCGCTCTGGCTATCGTCGGGCTGCTACTGCTCATTCCCACCGGAGCCACAGAAACAGCCATCGACCTGGTCGGTGCAGGCTATGCACTGGGGGCTGGGGTCTGCTGGGCGCTGTACATACTCTTCGGACAGAAGGCCGGAGCCGAGAACGGCATTCAGACCGCCGCCCTGGGCGTCATGATTGCAGCTCTCTTTGTCGCCCCCATAGGCATCGTCCATGCCGGCGCCGCCCTGCTGACCCCCTCCTTGATCCCCGTCGCCCTGGGAGTCGCCATCCTGTCCACAGCCCTTCCCTATAGCCTGGAGATGGTTGCCCTGACCCGCATGCCAGCTCGTACCTTCGGCACCCTGATGAGCATCGAGCCCGCTTTCGGCGCGCTTTCGGGCCTGTTGTTCCTCCACGAGTACCTGTCCCTGTCCCAGTGGACGGCAATCGCTTGCATCATCCTGGCTTCAGTAGGCGCCACCATGACCATGCGCCGCGAGGCCAAACCAATAGTTGCCGTTGATTGAGATTCAAGTCTGGTAATTAGCGCTCATTTAGGCCATGTTTAGCCGGCTACTCAACGTCGCCCAGGGAGTTGCCGGACAGGGATATCGCACACGCAAAAGACGACAGGTAATGCAGTCACACTCGGGCGCCAGATCCGGGGCTAGCGATAAGGACGGGGATGAAACGATTTTTGATACTGTTGGCCGTACTTGCAATTGCAGGCTGCGCGGCAACCGCGAAAACCGAAGTCAAACGGGGTAAGAAAGGACTCCACATCAACTGCTCGGGTTTATCTTCTTCCTGGGAAAAGTGCTACACCAAGGCGACTGAGTCCTGCGGCCCCAAAGGCTACAAGGTCATCGCCAAATCCGGTGATACCGTGGAAGACCCAGGCGACTACCCCTTCGGCCTGAACCCTGCCGGCTACACCAGCCGCAGCATGATCGTCATCTGCAAATAGCCTTGCCGGTCAACTTGCAGGCAGCCGCTCCAGCTGTCCGATAATCTGCTCATGGCTGGACGCCAGCACCTGATGCTGAATGGCCGGGTTCACCAGCATTCGCGCCACCACCAACGCGCCAACGCACTGGGACAGGATCGACCAGGCCAGGCTCTCGCTGCCCAGAGTCTGCGCCCAGGCCTGGTGCAAGCTGCAGATCCAGTCCTGCGCTTCCTGCCGCACTTCTAGGCTCCCTCGGGCAATCTCCGCACCCAGTGCCGGCAGTGCGCAGCCGGCACCCGGCTGTTGCAGATGCGCCACGCTCAAGTACTGCTTCAGGCAACGACGCAACTTCTCCTGATTCTGCTGCCCTTCTCCCCCCAGACGCGCCAGGCTCTGGCTCAACTCGCGTTCGACAATCGAGCTGAACAATTCGTCCTTGGAGGTGAAGTGGCTATAGAAAGCCCCGCCACTCAGGCCAATGGCTTTCATCAAGGCATCCACCCCCACAGTGGAAAACCCTTCGTTCTTGGCCTGCGCCGCGCTGCTTTGCAAAAGACGCTCGCGGGTTTCCTGCTTGTGACTGGCTGAATAACGCATTCCCTGACGGGCTCCCAAGTTCTCTTGACGACGAAAAGATCATAGCATAACGTTCGTTTAGTTAACGATCGTTTACCAAAGAGCGAACCTCCCATGACTGCAACCTTGAACAAGAACAAAGTCGTACTGGTGGTGGGTGCCGGCGATGCGACCGGCGGTGCCATTGCCAAACGTTTCGCCGCCGAAGGCTTTATTGCCTGCATGACCCGCCGCAGCGCGGACAAGCTGCAACCCCTGGTGGACGCCATCCAGCAGTCCGGCGGCCAGGCCCATGGTTTTGGCTGTGATGCACGCAAAGAGGAGGACGTGATCACGCTGATCGAGCAGATCGAAACCCAGATCGGCCCTATCGAGGCGTTCGTCTTCAATATTGGCGCCAATGTGCCCTGCAGCATTCTTGAAGAAACCGCACGCAAGTATTTCAAGATCTGGGAAATGGCCTGTTTTTCGGGCTTTCTCAATGCCCGGGAAGTGGCCAAGCGCATGGCCAAGCGCCAACGCGGCACCATTCTGTTCACCGGCGCCACCGCAGGCGTGCGCGGTGCCGCCGGCTTTGCCGCCTTCGCCGGGGCCAAGCACGGCATTCGCGCCCTGGCCCAGAGCATGGCGCGGGAACTGGGCCCCCTGAACATTCATGTGGGCCATGTCATCGTCGACGGTGCCATCGACACCGATTTCATCCGTACCAGCTTTCCCGAAAAATACGCCCTCAAGGACCAGGACGGCATCCTCAACCCCGAGCATATCGCCGAAAACTACTGGTACCTGCACAGCCAGCCCCGGGACGCCTGGACCTTCGAGCTGGACCTGCGCCCGTGGAACGAACGCTGGTAAGGCCTTCTCCAATAACAACAATCAAGGAGTCTGAAACATGAGCAAAAAGGTGGAGTTCTTCTTCGACCTGGGCAGCCCGACCTCATACCTGGCCTATACCCAACTGCCAAAAATCTGCGCCGAAACCAACAGCCAGCTGGTGTATCAGCCCATGCTGCTGGGCGGGGTCTTCAAGACCACCGGCAACGCCTCCCCCATCAGTGTTCCCGCCAAGGGCCGGTACATGCTGCACGACCTGGCGCGCTTTGCCCGGCGCTATGGGGTAGAGCTCAACTTCAATCCGCACTTTCCCATCAATACCCTGCTGCTGATGCGCGCCACCACCGGGGTACAACTGCGCCTGCCGGAACGTTTCGGTGAATTCCTCGACTGCCTGTTCCGTGCGCTCTGGGTGGACAAACGCAATCTCAACGACCCGGCCACCATCACCCAGGTCCTGGAACAAGGCGGCTTCGACCCGCAGCAGATCCTCGACCTGAGCAATGACGAAGAGGTCAAGGCCACCCTCAAGGACAAGACCGAACAGGCGTTGCAAAAAGGAGTATTCGGCGCGCCCAGCATGTTCGTGGGAGACGAACTGTTCTTTGGCCAAGACCGTCTGGATTTCGTCCGCGAAGCCTTGAGCGCGCAGTAACCTGCCCTGTCCCTGGCAGCGGCCGCGCCATTGCCAGGAACCCATCGCGTGACGTCACCCGCCTTGCGCGGGTGACATCTTTCCTCAGATAGCCGCAGTACGGACCTGCAACCACTCCAAGGCGGGGCCCTCCAGCAGCGGGCTGAGGCGCCGGCGGACTTCGGCGTGATAGCCGTTGAACCATTCGCGCTCATCCTCGGTGAGCAGGGATGGCTCCAGGCAACGGGTATCGATCGGGCACAGGGTGAGGGTTTCGAAGTTCAGGAACTCACCGAACTCGGTCTTGCCCGCCTCACGGTTGAGCGCCAGGTTCTCGATTCGTACGCCCCAGCGGCCAGGGCGGTAGGTCCCGGGTTCGATCGAAGTGATCATCCCCGGTTGCATCGCGGTCTGCGGCGTCGCTGCGGCCTGATAGGCAATCACCTGCGGGCCTTCGTGAACGTTGAGGAAATAGCCGACGCCGTGCCCGGTGCCGTGCCCGTAGTCCACACCCTCGGCCCAGATCGGCGCCCGGGCGATGGCATCCAGCAACGGCGACAGAATGCCCCGCGGAAACTGCGCCCGGGACAGCGCGATAACACCCTTGAGCACCCGGGTGCAATCGCGCTTCTGCTCGGCACTCGGCGTTCCCACCGGCACCATGCGCGTGATGTCGGTGGTGCCCCCCAGGTACTGGCCGCCGGAATCGATCAGCAACAGGCCATCACCCTCGATGACCGCATGCTCTTCGGGCGTGGCGTGGTAGTGGGGCATGGCGCCGTTGGCGTTGAACGCAGCAATGGTATTGAAGCTCAGCGAGACATAACCCGGGCGCCGTTCACGGGCGGCCGTCAGGCGCTCATCGATGGTCAGCTCGGTAATGCGTTCACGCCCCAGGGCGCTGTCCAGCCAGGCGAAGAATTCGCAGAGCGCCGCGCCATCCTGCTCCATGGCCTGGCGAATGTGCTCGGCGTCCGCCAGGCTCTTGCGTGACTTGGCCAGGGTGGTGGGGTTGAGCCCTTCCAGCAGTTTCACCCCGGGGTTCAGGTGCTCCAGCAAGCCCGCGGTGACGCGCGCCGGGTCGATCTGCAACGCTACGCCCTCCGGCACGGCCCGCAAGGCCGCGGTCACTTCTGAATAGTCGCGCAGGCTGACGCCATCCACCTCCAGTTGCGCGCGCAATGCCTCATCGACCTTGCTCAAGGCCACGAACAAGATCGCCTGCTGCTGGCTGATCAGGGCAAAGGAGACAAACACCGGGTTGAAGGACACATCGGCGCCGCGCAGGTTGAACAGCCAGGCGATGTCATCGAGGGTAGCGATGAAATGCCAGTCGGCGCCGCGCTCCTTGAGGGTTTCGCGCAACGCCGCAAGCTTCTCGACCCGGCTCTGGGTGGCCTGGGGCGGCAGATGCTGATAGACCGGTTGCTCGGGCAAAGACGGGCGGTCGCTCCAGGCTTCTTGTAGCAGGTCGATATCGGTACGCAGGCTGGCCCCGCGTTCCTGCAGCTTGCTGCCCAGGGTACGGGCCGAAGCCAAGGCCATGACCGCGCCATCCACCGCCACCACCGCACCTTGCGGGGTCTGCTCGGCCAGCCAGTCCAGGGGCCCGGGCTGGCCCGGCTGCAACTTCACCAGCTCGATGCCGCTGCCCTTGAGTTCCTTGGTGGCCTGCTCCCAGTAACGGCTGTCGGCCCATACGCCGGCAAAGTCAGCGGTCACGATCAAAGTCCCGACAGACCCATGGAACCCCGATAGCCACTGGCGCCCTTGCCAATAGCCCGGCAGGTATTCCGACAGGTGCGGGTCGGCCGAAGGCACCAGCAAGGCGTGAATGCCTTCGCGGTTCATCAGCTGACGGACATGCGCCAGGCGCTGGGGGACCACTCCATTGGTCGAAGGCTGGGTACTCATTGTGTCTCCTTAACCGGCTTAATCATTGTTATGGAAGATCGAAGTCACTCGACCCTCAAGGTTGTGTTGTGGCCCAGAACGCAGGGGCTGAGGCGGTCGCCGCCTGGATCAGTTGAGCGGCGCGATCCACATCCTGTTCGCAGGTGAAACGCCCGAGGCTCAAGCGGATGGTCCGGGCGGCCTGCCCGGCATCATGCCCCAGCGCCAGCAATACATGGGAAGGCGCATTGCTTGCCGAGTTGCAGGCCGAAGTCGCGGAAAAGGCCAGGGCCGCGCCCAACGCCGCCCCATCAAAACCTCCCTCGGTGAAGGTCAGGCTCAGGGTGTGGGGAATGCGCTGGGTAACACTGCCATTCAAGCGCAGGCCGGCGATACCCGCCAGTTGCTCCAGCAGGCGCCCGCGCAGGCGCACGATGGCGGCGGTTTCTTCCTCGAACAGTTCGCCGGCCAGGGCGAAGGCGGCGCCCATGGCCGCGATCTGGTGGGTGGCCAGGGTTCCGGAGCGCAAGCCGCCCTCATGGCCGCCGCCATGAATCTGCGCCTGCACGTGTTGCTGCGCCCGCGGCCCGACATACAGCGCGCCGATGCCCTTGGGGCCATATAGCTTATGGGCCGAGAACGACATCAGGTCCACCGGCCACCGGGCCAGATCGATAGCCACCTTGCCCGCACCCTGGGCGGCATCCACATGCAACAGGGCGCCACGCTCACGCACCACCTGGCCAATGGCCGGAATGTCGTTGAGGGTGCCCAGTTCGTTGTTCACCAGCATCAACGACACCAGGAAGGTGTCGTCGCGCAGGGCTTCGCTGACCGCCTGCGCGCTGATCAGGCCATCGGCATCCGGCACCAGGTAGGTCACTGCGACCCCGGCCTCCTGCAGTTGCCGGGCGGTGTCGAGCACCGCCTTGTGTTCAATCTGGCTGGTGATGACGTGACCGCCGCTCACGCCCCGGGCCTGCATCACTCCCTTGAGGGCCAGGTTGTTGGATTCGGTAGCGCCGGAGGTCCAGACAATCTGCTCGGGCTGCGCGCCGACCAGTTGTGCCACTTGTTGCCGGGCGCGCTCGACGTAGCCCCGCGCCTCCCGGCCGAAGGCGTGCGAACTGGACGCCGGATTGCCGAAATGGGCGTTGAACCCAAGGCACTCCAGCATGACCTGAATGACCCGCTCATCCACTGGCGTGGTGGCGGCGTAGTCGAAATAAAGAGGACGCTTGTTCATGACTGAAAACCCGCAGAGCTTGTTCCAGGATCGGCATATGCTGGCAAAAAGGCGAGGCAGCCACGCGCCGTGCATAGGCGGCGCGGCCACGGCTGGCCTTGAGCAATACCCGATCGGATGCAGTTAAAGAAGAACATCTTCGTTTAAAAGTGCGTAGGAACGCTCCTGCATCGCAGCTTACAGGCTCGAGGCAGCGCCATGAAGCGCCGTTCAACTCATCTTTTCGAACAACAGCGGTGCCAAAGAAAGCACCAGCAAGGCGGCCATCAACAGATTGAACAGGCGCAACCAGCGCGGGTTGCGCAACACATTGCGCAGCAGGCTGCCGCACGCGGCCCAGAGGCTCACCGTGGGCGCATTGATCAACGCGAAGACCGCGGCAATCACCAGCACATTGGTGAAGTAGCCCTGCAACGGGGTGTAGGTACTGATGGCCCCCACTGCCATGACCCAGGCCTTGGGATTGACCCACTGGAACGCCGCGGCGCCCCAGTAGCCCAGCGGTCGGCCGTGGTGCTGCTGTTCATCGGACAGCGGCCCGGAACGGGCAATCTTCCACGCCAGGTACAAAAGGTACGCTGCGCCAACGTAGCGCAGCACGCTGTACAGCAGCGGGTAGGCCTCGAACACCGCCCCCAGGCCCAGGCCGACCGCCAGCACCAGGACAAAGAAGCCGCAGCTGATGCCGAGGATGTGGGGAATGGAACGGTTGAAGCCGAAGTTCACCCCCGAGGCCAGCAACATGGTGTTGTTGGGGCCGGGCGTGATGGAAGTGACCAGGGCAAACAGGGCGAAGGCCAACAGCAGGTCAGGGGAAAGGCTCATGGGGGCAAGGTCCGGGGCAGGTCGATCAGGCCTCGACCCTAACCCAGCCTCAGGCTGAAACCCACGGACAGTTGCTGAAAACTTGGACCAGTACAGTTCTTCTCAACTGGCAGGTTGATGGCGACTGATACTGCGCTGCGCGCTCATTTCACCCTGGCTGTCGAAGCTCGCCGGGCGGCCCAGCAACTCAGCCTTTTTCTGCTGGTATTCATCGAAGGACAAACCGCGCCGGTTCAACGCCTCCATAGCCAGCTCCCGGGTTTCCTGCGCGGTATAGGGCCGCAACTCCGGTGCACCGGGGCTGGAACAACCGGCCAGCACACTGGAAACCAACAACAGCAAGACAGCAGAGTAAGCCTTCATGGCGAGCACCTGGGGCGGGTTGCGAACAATGGACACAGGCTACTCGCGCGCCATCAGCGGCAAAAATCACCCTGCTCGATAGTGGCTATCGATTGTTTCAAGGCCAGAGGTCTGCGCAGCTTTTATATTCCATAAAGACCTATAAATATGGAAACAAGCTCTTTTGAGGAATAACAACAAGCCTTTATAACAGTCCCATCTCGCCCGCCAACTGTTGCCAGAGCAACTGTTGGCCAGGCAACAGCCGATCAACAAAACAGCGGCTGGGCAACAGCACCCGGCAGCTGCAGATCAGCGCAAAACCGCGCCGCACAAGGGCTGCAGGTCTTTGGTACAGCTCTTGCTCCAGAGCCCGGGACCTGCCACTGCTCGTTGAGCCACTGTTTAAAAAGGAACTGATCATGTCCCGCCCCTTGAACGTCGTAGCCCTTTCCGGTGGAACCTGGCGCCCATCGCGCACCCTGGTGCTGACCCAGGCCCTGCTGGCTGAACTGTCCGGGCACCTGTCCTTCAACGCCCACCTGATCGAACTGGGGGATATCGCCCGCCCGGTGGGTGCCGCCCTGTCGCGTCAGGAACTGCCGGCCGAGGTTGAAGCCGAACTCCAGGCCATCGAAAACGCCGACCTGCTGATCGTCGCCGCCCCGGTGTATCGCGGTTCCTATCCCGGCCTGCTCAAGCACCTGTTCGACCTGATCGATCTCAATGCCCTGATCGACACGCCGGTGCTGCTGGCCGCGACGGGTGGGAGCGAACGCCATGCCCTGGTTCTGGATCACCAGCTACGCCCACTGTTCAGTTTCTTCCAGGCCCTGACCCTGCCGATCGGCGTGTACGCCACCGAGGCCGACTTCAGCAATTACCAGATCACCAGCGACCTGCTCAAAGCGCGCATCCAGCTCGCCGCCGAACGGGCCGCGCCGCTGTTTCGCGCCCACCCGACCCACCTGCTGAAAATCGCCTGAGGAGCTGTCATGGATGTGTTCTGGTTTCTTCCGACCCACGGCGACGGCCATTTCCTCGGCACTGCCCAGGGCGCCCGCCCGGTCACCCTCAACTACCTCAAGCAAGTGGCGCAGGCCGCGGACAGCCTGGGCTACCACGGTGTGCTGATTCCCACCGGGCGCTCCTGCGAAGACTCCTGGGTCATTGCCTCGGCCCTGGTGCCCCTGACCGAACGCCTGCGCTACCTGGTGGCGATCCGCCCGGGGATCATCTCCCCCACGGTTTCCGCGCGCATGGCCGCGACCCTGGACCGACTGTCCAACGGCCGCCTGCTGATCAACGTGGTCACCGGCGGCGACCCGGACGAAAACCGCGGCGACGGCAGCTTCCTCAGCCACAGCGAACGCTATGAAGTCACTGATGAATTCCTGCAGATCTGGCGTCGGGTGCTGCAAGGCGAAGCCGTCGACTTCGAAGGCAAGCACCTGCATGTGCAGAACGCCAAGGCGCTCTACCCGCCCGTGCAGAAGCCCTACCCGCCGCTGTACTTCGGCGGTTCCTCCGAGGCCGCTCATGCACTGGCGGCGGACCAGGTGGATGTCTACCTGACCTGGGGCGAGCCACCGACGGCGGTGGCGCAGAAACTGGCCGACGTGCGCGAGCGTGCCGCGCGCAAGGGCCGCACGGTGAAGTTCGGCATCCGCCTGCATGTGATCGTGCGTGAGACCGAGGAGGAAGCCTGGAAGGCCGCGGACAAGCTGATCGAGCACATCAGCGACGACACCATCGCCGCCGCCCAGCAGTCCTTTTCCCGCTTTGACTCCGAAGGCCAGCGGCGCATGGCAGCGCTGCACGGCGGGCGCCGCGACCAGTTGCAGATCGCCCCCAACCTCTGGGCCGGGGTCGGGCTGGTGCGCGGTGGCGCCGGTACCGCCCTAGTGGGCAACCCGCAGCAAGTGGCCGAGCGCATCAAGGAGTACGCGGACCTGGGAATCGAGAGCTTCATTTTCTCCGGCTACCCGCACCTGGAAGAAGCCTATCGCTTCGCCGAGCTGGTGTTCCCGCTGCTGCCGGAGCCCTATGCCAGCCTGGCCGGCCGCGGTGTCACCAACCTCACCGGGCCGTTCGGCGAAATGATCGCCAACGACGTGTTGCCCAACAGCCGCTGAAATCCCCAATGCTGTTGCAGGAGCCGGCTTGTCGGCGAAGGCGATCTTCCGGCCCTCTTCGCTGACAAGCCAGTTCCTGCAGCTCGCAGCACCTTTTCCCGGCCGCCACAACGGCCACGAACGAGGAACACCGCGTGACTGCCAAACCGCAAAGCGCCCTGTTGTCCCCCCTGCAGACCGCCCGCCAACTGGCCGCCGAGTTTGCCCTGACCGCCGTCGAACGCGACGAGCGCGGTGGCACCCCCAAGGCCGAGCGCGACGCGCTGCGCCAAAGCGGCCTGCTGGCCCTGAGCATTCCCAGCCAGTTCGGCGGGCTTGGCGCGCCCTGGAGCGAGACGCTGAACATCGTCCGCGAATTCGCCCGGGTCGACAGCTCCATCGCCCACGTCTTCGGCTTCCACCACCTGATGCTGGCCACCGTGCGCCTGTTTGCCAAACCCGAGCAGTGGCAACCCTGGTTCGAACAGACCGCGCGCAAGAACTGGTTCTGGGGCAACGCCCTGAACCCGCTGGACACCCGCACCGTGGTCCGGAACCTGGGGGGCTGGCGCGAGTTTTCCGGCAAGAAGAGCTTCTGTTCCGGTGCCAGCGACTCGGAAATGCTCATCGCCTCGGCAGTGGATGAAAGCAACGGCGGCAAGTTGCTGATCGCCGCGATCCCCAGCGGCCGCAGCGGCATCACCCTGCACCACGACTGGAACAACATCGGCCAGCGCCAGACCGATAGCGGCAGCGCCACCTTCGAACGGGTACGGGTGGAAGAGTCGGAACTGCTGCTGGACCCCGGCCCCCTGAGCACACCATTTGCCTGCCTGCGCCCGCTGATCGCCCAACTGACCTTCACCCACATGTTCCTCGGCATCGCCGAAGGCGCCTTCGAAGAAGCCCGGCAGTACACCCTCGGTGAAACCCGGGTCTGGCATAAGTCCAGCGCCCAGGACGTGCGCCAGGACCCCTACATACTCAGCCACTACGGCGAATTCTGGGTCGCCCTGGAAGGCATCCGCCTGCTGGTGGAGCGGGCCGCCGCGCTGCTGGACCAGGCCTGGGCCAAGGGCCCGGCCCTCAGCGCCGAAGAGCGCGGGCACCTGGCCACGGCCATCGCCACCGCCAAGGTCGCCGCCAGCCGCCAGGGCCTGGAGCTGTGCAGCCGCCTGTTCGAAGTCACCGGCGCGCGCTCGACCCACGCCTCCCTGGGCCTGGACCGGCACTGGCGCAACCTGCGCACCCAGACCCTGCACGACCCGCTGGACTACAAGCTTCATGAGCTGGGCGACTGGGCGCTGAACCAGTCCCTGCCAACCCCGACTTTCTACTCCTAGCCTTCTGTTCGACGGAGAGTGCTGATGCAGCTTCTGACCCTACCCCCTTCGCCCGCCCTGGCGACCTCGATCCGCGCCACCGCCCAGGTGTTCGAGGACCCGAAATCCCAGGCCCTGCTGGCGCACCTGCAACAGGTGGCACCGAGCGAAGCCAGCGTGCTGATCATTGGCGAAACCGGGACCGGCAAGGAACTGGTGGCGCGCCATATCCACAACCTCAGTGCCCGGCGCAACCGACCGTTCGTGGCGGTGAACTGCGGTGCCTTCTCCGAATCCCTGGTGGAGGCGGAACTGTTCGGCCACGAGAAAGGCGCCTTTACCGGCGCCCTCAGCGCCAAGGCCGGCTGGTTCGAAGAGGCTGACGGCGGCACCCTGTTCCTCGACGAGATCGGCGACCTGCCCATGGCCATCCAGGTCAAGCTGCTGCGGGTGCTGCAGGAGCGCGAAGTGGTGCGCCTGGGTTCGCGCAAGAGCATTCCCATCGATGTGCGCGTATTGGCCGCCACCAACGTGCAACTGGAAAAGGCCATCAACGCCGGGCATTTTCGCGAAGACCTGTATTACCGCCTGGACGTGGTCAGCCTGGAACTGAGCCCGCTGCGCGAGCGCCCCGGCGACATCCTGCCGCTGACCCGGCACTTCATCGAGGCCTACAGCCAGCGCCTGGGCTACGGCAGCATCAGCATCAGCCCCGAGGCCGAGCACAAGCTCAAGAGCTACAGTTGGCCGGGCAACATCCGCGAGTTGGAAAACGTCATCCACCACACCCTGCTGATCTGCCGCAACGGGGTGATCCAGCGCGACGACCTGCGCCTGTCGAACATGCGCATCGAACGCGCCGACGACAGCCACCCGAGCCACGACGACTCTGCCGAGGCCCTGCTGGAACGGGCCTTTGAAAAACTCTTCGCCGAACAGGCCGGGGCCCTGCACGAAAAGGTCGAGGATGCCTTGCTGCGCGCGGCCTACCGCTTCAGCCACTACAACCAGGTGCACACCGCCAACCTGCTGGGCCTGAGCCGCAACGTCACCCGGACCCGGCTGATCAAGATCGGCGAACTGGCGGTGAACAAGCGGCGCCCGCTCGATGCGCCCAACGAGCGCACCCTGCAACTGTCGATCTAGCCCGGCAGGTCGCAGTGCAAGGCATTATCGTGGCTGCGGGCGATGCTGCTGCGCACCTGGAATGAACCGAAGGTCACGGTCTTGGCCTGGTGGGCCAGGATCAACTGCCAGAAATCCTGCTCGCCGTTCTCGAAGCGCCGGAACGCCGCTTCGCCGGCTTCCCGGGATTGCCATTGCAGGTAATTGAGCACCCGCCGGCCATCGTCGCTGGCCTGCACGCTGGCACTCAGGAAACCGCCATAGCCCTGGGCCAGGCGCTCGGTCTGCTCGGCCAGGGCCGATACCAGGGCCTGTTGCTGATGGGGCTCGATTTCGAACTCGATCAATTGGGTAAAGCTGCGGGCCTTTTCAAAAGCGCTCATGGATCACTCTCCACTGGGGGCAAACAGAATATTGCTGTTGAATGCGCCGCAGGGTAAAACCTCTAGTTAAGTCAAGGTCAAGCGTATTTTTCCTCCCGAGGTGCATTGATGATCGAACCCGACTCCCATCAAAAAGAGCTGAGCGTCGGCCAACTGTCGGCCCGCAGTGGCGTGGCCGTCACCGCGCTGCATTTCTACGAAACCAAGGGCCTGATCCACAGCCATCGCAACGCGGGCAACCAGCGCCGCTACCCACGTTCAGTGCTGCGCCGGGTGTCGCTGATCAAGGTGGCCCAGCGCCTGGGCATTCCCCTGGCAGAAATCGGCCAGGCCCTGGCGACCCTGCCCGCCGACCGCGCGCCCACTGCCGCAGACTGGCAGCGATTGTCGGAACAGTGGAGCCGCGAACTGGACCAACGCATCCGCCAGCTGAGCCTGCTGCGCGAGCGGCTGAACCAGTGCATTGGCTGTGGCTGCCTGTCCATGGAAGGGTGCCCGCTGCGCAACTATGGAGATGTCCTGGGAGACGCCGGCCCGGGCGCCCGCCTGCTGGAGCCCGACGCTGCCACCGACGCCCCGTAGCCGGCCACCCTTACAGGAGCCGGCTTACCGGCGAAGGCTGACTCTCGGGCCTCTTCGCTGGCAAGCCAGGTCCTACAGCCACATCGCCTTCATACCCGTAGGAGCCGGCTTGCCGGCGAAGGCGATCTCACGGGCATCTTCCCTCGCAAGCCGGATTCCCGCTCAGCGCTGACGGGTAAGAAAGCCTGTGCAACATCGTAAGTAAAAACGTCCCTATGCTAATGTCGCGTCCTGCTTCCTACGACGAGCTTCGCTTCCATGCCAAGGACTGCCACTTTCGAAAAGCCACGCTGGCTGCGCGATCTGCTGCGCTTTCTCCCCCTGAAAAGCCAGTTCGTACTGTCCGGCAACGTCCGCGACCTGCAGGCCAGTGAGGTCGCCCCCGGGGTCATCACCCCCCAGCCCTTCAACCTCAACCTGCGCGATGAACTGCTGGCAGCCGGCTATGCCCAGGTGCTGAGCTGGGATCCCCTTGGCGGCCTCAGGGTTTTGCTGCCCCCCGGCAGCGAGCCGGCCCAGGCCGATAACCTGCTGCGTGAACTGGGCCTGACCCCGGTGGACGGGGCCGCGCCAGCCGGCCTCGACCTGTTGTCGGCGACCTTGCCACGCCTGGTGGAGCGCCAGGGCGCGCCCCTGGCCCTGATTGTCGATTTCGCTTCACGCCTGGTGATCCGCAACGACGCCCTGAGCGCCGCAGAACACCAGTTGTTCACCCAGGCCCTGGTGCTGTCCCTCCAGGCCCGCAGCCGCCCGGCGGGGGAGCAGCGCACGCCATTCTTCAACAGCATTCTCTGGGTGGTGGAAAAGGAAGGCGACCTGCCCGACTGGATGCTGATCGACAACCCACGCCTGCGCCCGATTCCCGTGTCCAAACCTGACCAGCAGGCCCGCCAGGCCCTGGCCCCGGCACTGTTGCGCGGCCTGCCCGGCGCCCAGGAGGCCAGCGAAGAAAGCCGCGATAGCGCGGTGCGGGCCTTCGTCGAAAATACCGAGGGCTTGCTGCTGCTCGACCTCAACGCGATCGTCCAGCTGGCCCGGGTCGAAGGCCTGGCCATGGAACGCATCGGCGATGCCGTACGCCGCTATAAAGTCGGGGTCACCGAAGACCCCTGGCTGAAGATCGACCGCCAGCGCATCCGCCAGGCCGACGGCTTCATTCGCCAGCGGGTCAAGGGCCAGGGCCACGCCGTGACCCACATGCTGGATATCGTCAAGCGCGCCATGACCGGGGTCGGCGCCAGCCGCAAGGGCAACCGGCCCCGGGGCGTGGCCTTTCTTGCCGGGCCCACCGGGGTCGGCAAGACCGAACTGGCCAAGACCATCACCAGCCTGCTGTTTGGCGATGAAAGCGCGTACATCCGCTTCGATATGTCGGAATTCAGCGCCGAACACGCCGACCAGCGCCTGGTAGGCGCGCCACCCGGCTATGTCGGCTACGACGTGGGCGGCGAACTGACCAACGCGATCCGCGAAAAACCCTTCAGCGTGGTGCTGTTCGACGAGATCGAAAAGGCTCACCCGCGGATCCTCGACAAGTTCCTGCAGATCCTGGATGACGGTGTGCTTACCTCAGGCCGGGGCGACCGGGTGTACTTCTCCGAGGCGCTGATCGTCTTCACCTCCAACCTGGGCATCTACCGTCAGGGCGACAACGGCGAGCGAGTCGCCAACGTCCAGCCCGGCGAAGCCTTCGAAGCGGTGCAAGGCAAGGTCCAGGGCGAAATCGAGCGCTATTTCAAACTGGTGCTCAACCGCCCGGAAATCCTCAACCGGATCGGCGAGAACATCATCGTCTTCGACTTCATCCGCCCGGACATCGCCGAGCAGATCTTTCAGCAGATGGTCGGCAATATCCTCGCCGACCTGGCGGCCCAGGCCCTGCATGTGCAGCTCGATGACGACTCGCTGCACAACCTGCGCCAGCTGTGCCTACAGGACCTGTCCAACGGTGGCCGGGGCATTCGCAACCAATTGGAGGCGCACCTGCTCAACCCCCTGGCCCGGGCCCTGTTCGACCAGGATGCGCAGCCCGGCCAATCCTTCGACATCCGCCAACTGCAGGCCGGCGGCCTGCAACTGCTTGCCCGCGCCTCGTGAACATCAGCCTGTCGCGGGTGCACTTCCCGGTCACCACCCTGGGGCCGGGGCAGCGCCTGGGCCTGTGGTTCCAGGGGTGCAGCATCCGCTGTGAAGGCTGCATTTCCGCGGACACCTGGGGGCCGGGCAAGCACCCCTTGCCGTTGGCCCAGGTGCTGGACGACCTGCAACCCTGGCTGGCCCAAGCCGAAGGCATCACCCTGTCCGGCGGCGAGCCCTTTGACCAGCCCGAGGCGCTGCTTGCCCTGCTTCGAGGCCTGCGCGAACGCACCGGGGTCGACATCCTGGTCTACAGCGGCCACCCCCTGGAAACCCTGCAACCGCTATTGCAACAAGCCGAAGGCCTGCTGGATGCACTGATCTGCGACCCCTTCGAGCAACAACAGGCGCAAACGCTGGTCCTACGGGGCAGCGACAACCAGCGCCTGATCTTCTTGACCGAGCTGGGCCGCCAGCGTCTGTCCACCTACCAGCGCCCGCTGCACCACCAAGACCGTGCGCTGGATGTGATGTTCGACGACGACGGCAGTGTCTGGATGGCTGGAATTCCCCGGCGTGACGACGTGCTGCGTCTGCGCGACCTGCTGCACGACCAGGGCCACCAACTCCAGATCAGCGCCCACACCTCACGCCGCCGTTAACCGGAACCGCTACCGATGATACGTTTTTGCCCCAATTGCCAGACTGAACGCCCCCTGGCCGAAATTTTCTGTGAAGGCCAGGTAGACAACCGGGCCTGCGGCTGGGAACTCTCCGGCGAGGCGATTCATCCCGAAGGCTGGCGCCCACAACCGGTAGTCACCCTCGAAGCGCTTGAGCCGCAGCCCCCGGTCGCGGCGGACAGCGGCTCCCCCCTGCTCTGCGGCAACGGTCATGCCATGGCGGACGGCGACTTGATGTGCCTGGTCTGCGGCGCCGACCCGCTCGCCCCGGAGCAACAGCCACCCGCCGCGCCCCCGGCCGCCGACAGTGAAACCGTGATCGAAGGCTGGCGCCTGCTGCGCCAGATCAGCAGCGGCGGCGTGCGCGAGCGCTTTATCGCCGAGCACCGGGAAACCGCGCACCAGGCGGTGCTGACCCTGTACCAGGCCGGCGCCGAACCCGACCCGTCGGTGTACGAAGCCCTCAAGCGCCTGCCCCGGGAGCACGTGCCGGAAATCATCCTCACCGGCCGCTGGGACGAGCGCGCCTTCGAAGTGGCCGAGGAACTCACCGGCGGCACCCTGGCCGACCTGGGGATCGTGGTCAGCGACAGAGCCGCGGTGCAACACATCGTCCGTGAGCTGGGCCAGGCCCTGCATGCCTTCAGCGAAGCCGGCCTGCGCCACCGCGACCTGCGCCCGGCCACCTTGCTGGTGCGCAGCCGCGAGCCCCTGGACCTGGTGATCAGCGGCTTCGGTTCGGCGCGGCTGTCGGAGTTCGACCTGGACATCGTCTCGCCCCTGGAAACCAGCCGCTACATGGCCCCCGAAGCCATTGCCGGGGGCGTGGCCGCAGCGTCCGACTGGTGGAGCCTGGGGATGATCCTGCTGGAACAGCTGACCCAGGGAGAATGCTTCGCCGGCATCAATGCCAACGCCTACCTGATTCACATTCTGGCCAACGGCGTGCTGCTGCCGGACGACCTCGACCCGCGCCTGGAACTGCTGCTGCGCGGCCTGCTGGCCCGGGACCGCCACCAGCGCTGGCAATGGCCCCAGGTGCAGGCCTGGCTCCAGGGCGAAAGCCCCAGCGTCCCGGCCTCGGTCGCCAGTGAAGAGGACGCCGAGGAAGGCGCCAGCATCGCCTTGGGCAGCCGGCGCTTTCGCCGACCAGGGCCGTTCGCCCTGGCTGCCGCCGAAGTCGAACACTGGCCCCAGGCCCTGGATCACCTGCTGCGCGGGGTGATCGTCACCTGGGCCGAACAGGCCGGTTTGCCCGCACGGCAGTTGGCGGGCCTGCGCCAGGTGGCCCAGCACGAAGGGCTGGACGATGACACCCGGCTGATGCTCGCCCTGAAACTGCTGAACCCGGAAATGCCCCTGATCCAGCGCGGCGAGATCGTCACCCCCGGCTGGTTGCTGGAGCATCCCCTGGACGGTTACCGCTTGATCAGCGGCCCGGCCCCGGACCTGCTGGAACGCCTGGAGACCGAGCACTGGCTGTCGCGGCTCAAGCTGCGGGCCGAACAGGTACGCCAGCGCGCCCTGCACCAGGCCATCGAACTGGACGAGGAGCAACTGCGCATCTACCTGCTCTCCAGCTCCCGCGCCCGTCTGGCCGCACAGTGGGAAGAACGCCAGCGCCTGCTGCCGGACAGCGAGCACCACGGCATCCTGTCCCTGGCCGACCGGCGCTCCATCAGCGAAGAAGACCTGATCGTGCTGCTCAGCGCCGCCATCGGGCAGTTCCGCTCGGTGGACGCGATCCTCGAAGAAGCCGCCACCCTGGCCCGCGAAGCCGTGGTCCTGAGCTTCGATGCGGCCAGTGCGCGTACCCTGCTGGGGCTGCCGCGCCCGGCCTTGTACCGTGAAGTCGATGAGCGCATCAGCGGCTTTGCCCGTTGTGGCGTGCCGAGCGTCGATGAATGGGCCGAGCAGTTCCGCCTGGAACGCCGCATGCCCCTGGCCAGGGCCCTGGTGCTGCTGGCCATCGGCGCCGAGCAGTGGCTGGAGCCGCAAAAGCAGCACTACGTGTCGCAGATCCTCGACTTCTTCGAGAAGAAGGTCGCCAGCGTGGTGCTGCGCGGCCCGCTGGTGCGCATGAGCATCGGCAAGACCACCGCCCGGGTCGACCTCAACGAACTGCACAGTGAGCGCAGCCCGGCCCCGGCGCTGCTGGATCACCTGGTGGCGCGCAACGCCCAGCCCATCAGCCTCGACCCGGCGTGCTTCGCCGAAAACCCGCAGCTGGATGCACGGCTCAACAGCCTGTACCGCCAAAGCTCGCTGTACAAGCGCGACACCGGGATCGATGGCCTGTACCTGGGCTTCCCCTTCCTCCTGACCCGGGACGCGCGTGGCACCACTCGTACTCGCATCGCGCCGTTGCTGCTGTGGCCGGTCAAGCTGCTGCTGGAAGTCGGCAGCCGCGGCAAGGTGGCCCTGGTCTTCGACAGCGAGCGTGAAGAGGTGCGCCTCAATCCGGGGCTCGACACCTTGCTGGGCATCGATGCCGCCAAGCTCTGGCGCAAGGCCGCCGATGAACTGCTGGGGCGTTCGGCGCTCAAGGCCGCCGACGTGATGGACGCCTTCGGCATGCTGGCCACTGCCAGCTCCCGGGTGCTCGGCAGCCTGCCACCGCCGAGCACCGAAGTGCCGCCCTACCAGGATCAACTGGCCTGTGCCGCCGTGCTGTTCCATGTGGCCTTCATGGGCCAGGCCATCGGCGAGGACCTGCGCCAGCTCAAGGCCCTGCCCCCCGGCGGCACCGGCCTGGAAACCGCCCTGCGCCTGAGTCCGACGGAACCAGACAGCAGCGAAAGCCAGGCCACCCCGCTCGCGCCTGAACTGCAGCGCTTCTTTACCGTGGCCAGCGACCCCTCCCAGGAAGCCGCGGTGCTCCAGGCCCGACAGGCCCCCGGACTGCTGGTGGAAGGTCCGCCCGGCACCGGCAAGAGCCAGACCATCGTCAACATGGTGGCCGACGCCATCGGCCGCCAGCGCAGCCTGCTGATCGTCTGCCAGAAGCACGCCGCCCTGGAAGTGGTGCACAAGCGCCTGGTGGCCGAAGGCCTGGGCAACCGGGTGGTGATGCTCAACGACATCAACCGTGACCGCGAACCGGTGATCCGCAGTGTCCGCGAACAGCTCGAAGCCCTGTTCAAGGACGATGCCGTCCAGCAACCCTGGCTGCACCAGCGTGAACGCCTGGCGGCACGCATCGAAGCCCTGGAGGGCGAACTGGATCGCTTCCACCAGAGCCTGCACCGCATCGATGAACACTGTGGCTTGAGCTACCGCCAGTTGATCGGCGAGCTGATCGGCCTGGAACAGGGGCCCGCGGCCCTGGATGTCCCGGTATTGCGCCAGCACCTGGCGGCCCTGGACATCGCCAGCCTGACCCGCCTGGAAGAAGCCTGCGCGCCGCTGATCCGCCTGTGGCTGCCGGCCCGCTATGAACACAGCGCCCTGGCCCAGCTCCAGCCCTTCCCCACCGACGCCGCCACGGTGCAAGCGTTCAACCAGGGCTTCGAGCGCCTGCTGAGCTGCGAGGAGCAGCGCCTGGAAACCCTGCAGGCGCACCCGGCCGACTTCGAAGTCGACGACCCGGCGCCCTACCGCGCCTGGCTCGACCAGCACCTGCACAGCCTGCTGGGCCTGGACGATGAGCGTCGCCAACGGCTGGCACGCTGGCTCCCGCTGTTTCGTGGCAGCAACGGCCAGGCCGCAGAAGGCGACGGGCTGATCCAGGCCCTGCAGGCACTGGCTCAACAACTGGAACAGTGCGACGCCGCCGCTTACCAGGCCGACCTGGCGCCGGGCCTCAGCGCCCTGCCCGCGGCCCAACTGCGCACCCTGCAGCAACGCGCCCGCGCCGTTATCCAGGGTCGCTCCTGGCTGGCGCGGCTCAACCCGCTGCGCCTGATCCGCCAGCGCCAGCTACTGGCCTTCCTCGCCGAACAGGGCGCCGCGGCCCAGCCGCAGCGCCTGCCGGAACTGCTGGCGGCGGCCCTGCTGGAAAGCCAGTGGCGGCCCTTGCGCGCGCAATTGCAACACCTGCATCAGCAACTGAGCCTTGCACAAATCGCCAGCGATTGCGGCCCGGGCCTGCTGCCGCAGGTACGCCAGGACCTCGGGCAACTGCAAGAAATGCGCGCCCTGGCCATGACCCTGGCGCAAGCCCCCCGGGTGGAGCAGTTGGATGCGGTGGTGCTGACCGGCGAGCGGCACTCCCTGGACAGCCTGCTGGCCGGCTACGACGCCGCGTTTATCCGCCACAGCGTGCGCCAGGACAGCCTGAATGCCCTGCAACGCCTGAATCAGTGGCTGCAACCCGAGCTGCTGGGCCAACTGCGCCAGCGCGTGGAGCACAACCAGGGCAATCAGTCGGCCCTCAACCGCCTGCGCGACGCCTTGCCGACCCTGAGCGCCTACCAGGCTTTCCGGGCCCGGGCCGGCCAGCTGTCGCCGGCGGACCTGGAGTTGCTGGTAGTCCTGCGCGATTACCAGGACGCGCTCGACGCCATTCCAGCCGAGCAACTGGAAGCCGTGGTGCGGCGCATGCTCAACCGTGAAGCGCGGCTGGGCTGGAAGCGCCAGATCGAACAACGCCAACCCGAGCTGATGCTCGAGCACAGCGAAACCGCGGCGAAGATCGCCAGCCTGGGCGAGGCCGACACCCAGATGCGCAACCTCAACCGTCAGTTGCTCAGTGAAGGCATCGACCTGTCGCGCCTGGGCACCCGCAAACAGTGGGAGGACGTCACCCGCCTCACCGGGCGTCGTTCGCGACGCTTGCGCGAGTTCATGGAAATGGGCGCCGGCCTGGGGCTGATGAGCCTGCGCCCGGTGTGGCTGATGAACCCGGACGTGGCCAGCCGGGTGCTGCCGCTCAAGCCCGGGCTGTTCGATACGGTGATCTACGACGAAGCCTCGCAGATGCCGGTGGAGTTCGCCCTGCCGACCCTGTACCGGGGCCGGGTCACGGTGGTCAGCGGCGACGAGAAGCAGATGCCGCCCACCGCCTTCTTCTCCAGCCGGGTGGAAAGCGACGAAGCCGAACTGTTCGATGGCGATCAGCCGGACGCCGATGCCGACGAGGAACAACGGGAGGCCTTCGAAGACACCTGGAACCGCCGCGAAATCAAGGACTGCCCGGACCTGCTGCAACTGGCTCGCAGCTCGCTACCCGCCACCACCCTGCAGATCCACTACCGCTCGGCCTACCGCGAGCTGATCGGTTTCTCCAACGCCTCGTTCTACGGCAACCGCCTGAGCATCCCGGTACGCCATCCCCAGGCCAATATCCTGGCCATCAAGCCGCTGGAGCTGATCCGCGTGGACGGCGTCTATCAGCAGCAGGTCAACCCCGACGAGGCCGAACGGGTGGTGGACTACCTGGCCGAGCTCTGGCAGGCGCCCTACGCCGAACGCCCCTCGGTGGGGGTGGTGACCTTCAACCGCAAGCAGGCCGACCTGATCGAAGAGCGCCTGGAGTTGCGCGCCGAGCAGGATCCGGCGTTTCGTGCGGCCTACAGCCAGGAGCGCGAACGCAGCGAGGACGGCGAGGACATGTCGGTGTTCGTCAAGAACGTCGAGAACGTCCAGGGCGATGAGCGCGACATCATCGTGTTCTCCTCGACTTTCGGGCGTAACAGCCAGGGCAGCTTCCGCCGCAACTTCGGGGTCCTGGGGCAGACCGGCGGCGAGCGCCGGCTCAATGTGGCGGTGACCCGGGCCCGGCGCAAAGTGGTGATGATCACCTCGATGCCGATTGCCGATATCTCCGACATGCTCACCACCCAGCGCCCGCCCGCCAGCCCGCGGGACTACCTGCAAGGCTACCTGGAGTACGCCCGCGCCCTGTCGGCCGGGGAGTTTGCCAGCGGCCACAGCCTGCTGGGGCGCCTGGTCACCGAGCGCCAGGATGCCAGGGTCCAGCACAACGCCCACAGCGACGGCTTCACCCAGGCGGTGGCGGCGTTCATCCGCACCCTGGGCTGGAGCCCGGTCAGCGCCAACGAAGGGGATGCCTTCGGCCTGGACTTTGCCATCGAGCACCCCGATACCGGGCTCTACGCCCTGGGCATCGAATGCGATACCCCGCGCCACGGCCTCCTGGCCCGCGCTCGCTCCCGGGAAATCTGGCGCCCTTCGGTGCTGCGCCGGGCCATTCCCCACCTGCACCGGGTCTCGTCGCAGGCCTGGTACCACGACCCTGAAGGCGAGCGCGCGCGCCTGCAGGCCGCCATCGAGCAGGCCCTGCAGCCGCTGGCCGTTGCCGATTCGGTGACGCAGCCCCAAGCCCTGGCAGACACGGAGCAAACCCCATGAGCGGCCCGAAAGTGGTGCGTATCGTCACCCGTGAAGAAATCCTGGAGATCTGCGCCGGCCACCTGCGGCGCCTGGAGCAGGCGATTGCCCGCTGGGAAGAGCAGGCCCAACGCCTGGGGCAACTGACCGAACAGGAGCGGGCCGCCACCCAAGGACGTTTCGAGCAATTGCGCCAGTTGATCGAGGCCGATCGCCTGCAGGACCTGCAAAAGCAGGTACCGATCGAGATCGAGTTCCTCAAGGACGATCTGCAACAACGGGAAAACCGCGCGGTGCAGCAAGCCACGCAACAGCGCCAACTGGCCCGCCGCCAGCGGGAGAACGCCGCCACCCTGCTGGGTGCCCTGCAAGGCAAGCCGCTCGCAGCCCAATTGCTGGAGCCGTTGCGAGCGATTGCCGAGGGGCAGCCGGTGGCCGCTGTGGAGTCGGTCCTGGCCCAGGGTTTCGCCAGCCTGGGGGCAGCAGTCGAAGAACAGGGCCTGAGCGAGGCCCAGCAGCAACTGGCCCGGCGCCTGCAAGGCGAAACCCCAACCCAGACCCTGGCGCAGTGGCGCGCCGCCCATGAGCCAGCGGAACCCAGACTGGAACGCATCGAGCAGCACATTGCCCAGTTGCTGACCCTCGATGATCAGGCCAGCGCCGAACCCTACCTGGCCAAGTTGCGCCAGATAGATGCAGAAACCCGCGTGCAGCAGCGCAACCTGCTGCTGGACAGCCTGGTGCTGGAGCTGGCCCAGGCCACCCGCGACAGCCAGGAGCGCCGCGCGCGCCTGGCGCGCCTTGAGGAACTGGCCAGCGAAGTGGCGACCTTGTGCCCCGCAAGCGCCGAGAACGAGCTGGCCCAGGCCGGCCAATGCAGCCTGGCCCATATGGCACCAGTGGATGGGCTGATTGCCCGTTTCAGTGCGCTGATCGAAGCCGAGCTGCAACAACGCGCCGCCCTGGCCCGCCGCCAGGCGGTACTCGAAGGGTTGGCCAGCCTGGGCTACGAAGTTCGCGAGGGCATGGCCACCGCCTGGGCCCAGGACGGCAGGGTGGTGCTGCGCAAGGGCGCCACTCCGGGGTATGGCGTGGAGGTGGGCGGCAATGCCGACAACGGCCGGTTGCAGGTACGCGCGGTAGCCCTCAGCGCCCAGCGCGATACCCAGCGCGACAAAGACATCGAGACCATCTGGTGCGGCGAGTTCCAGCGGCTGCAAGCCCTGCTGGCGGCCCGGGGCGACAACCTGAGCATCGAGAAAGCCCTGGCCGTAGGGGCGGTGCCGCTCAGGGAGGTGCTGCTGGACGACACCCGGCAGCAACACCGGGAGCAGGCGCAACAGCGCACCTGACCCGCCTCGCCCCCTGGAAACCGGCTTGCCGGCGAAGGCAATCTCGCGGGCCTCTTCGCTGGCAAGCCAGCTCCTACAATCCGCCTCCCCGTAGGAGCCGGCTTGCCGGCGAAGGCGATCTCACGGGCCCGTTCGCTGGCAAGCCAGCTCCTACAATCCGCCTCCCCGTAGGAGCCGGCTTGCCGGCGAAGGCGATCTCTCGGGCCTCTTCGCTGGCAAGCCAGCTCCTACAAGGGGGCAGATGCTCAGAAGCCGGGGGCGATCTGGCCCTTGTAGCGGGTCAGGATGAACTGGCGCACGGCGTCGGAGTTCAGCGCCTTGGCCAGTTTCTGGATCCGCGGGTCGTTGATGTTGTCCGGGCGCGCCACCAGAAATTCGATGTACAGGTCCTTGCCCTTCTCCACGATCAAGGCGCTGTTGGTATCGATCCCGGCCTCCAGGGCGTAGTTGGCGAAGACAAACGCCAGGTCCACCTGGCTTACCGAGCGGGCCAGCAAGGCGCCTTCCAGTTCACGGATCTTCAGGTGCTTGGGGTTCTCGACAATGTCGCGCTGGGTGGCCAGGGTGTTGCTCGGGTCCTTGAGCTTGATCAGCCCCGCTTCATCCAGCAGCACCAGGGCCCGGCCGGTGTTCACCGGGTCGTTGGGAATCGACACGCTGGCCCCGTCCTTGAGCTCGGCGATGCTCTTGATCTTGGTGGAATAGGCGCCGAACGGTTCGATGTGCACCCCCACCACGGGCACCAGGTCGGTGTGCCGGGTCTTGTTGAAGTCATCGAGGAACGGCCGGTACTGGTAGTAGTTGGCGTCGAGGTTCTTCAGCGCCAGTTGCTGGTTGGGCTGGATGAAGTCGGTGAACACCTTGATCTGCAGGTCCACGCCTTCCTTGGCCAGTTGCGGTTTGACGAATTCGAGGATCTCGGCGTGGGGCACCGGGGTCGCGCCCACCAGCAGCTTTTCGTTGGCGTTGACGCTCAGGGACAGTACGGCGGCCAATACGGCCAGGGTCTTCTTCATGGGTTGCTCCTAAGGCAGAGGCAGGCAGCCGTCGTGGGGCGCACGTGGGGCCGTGTTTCGGGTTGGGTTCGAAGAAATCGCTTCAACGGCGGCTGTAGTGCGCCACCAGGCGGTCGCCGGTCATCTGCAGGGCCTGCACCAGCACCAGCAGCAGGACCACGGTGACCACCATCACATCGGTCTGGAAACGCTGGTAGCCGTAGCGGATGGCCAGGTCGCCCAGGCCGCCGCCACCGATCACCCCGGCCATGGCGGTGTAATCCACCAGCACGATGGCGGTCACCGTGACCGCCGCCAGCAGGCCGCCCCGGGCTTCGGGCAGCAAGGTGTGGCGAATGATCTGCCAGGTGCTGCCGCCCATGGCCTGGGTCGCTTCCACCACCCCGCGGTCCACTTCCCGCAGGGCGGTTTCCACCAGCCGGGCAAAGAACGGCGTGCAGCCCACCACCAGCGGCGGGATGGTGCCCGGCACGCCAAGCGAGGTGCCCACCAGCAAGGTGGTCAGGGGAATCAGCACGATCAGCAAGATGATGAAGGGCAAGGAGCGCAGCATGTTGACCAGCACCGACAGCACCCGATACAGGCCCACCGCTTCATGCAACTGGCGCTTGCCGGTGAGAAACAGCAGCACGCCCAGAGGCAGCCCCAGCAGCACGGTAAAACCCAGGGCCGCGCCGAGCATGCTCAGGGTATCGACGCAGGCCTGGGCGATATCGGCCCAGTAAATGTTCTTGAAGAGTTCGGCCATGGTTCAGGACCAGTCATGGCGCGGTGGCTTGATGTCGTTGAGCAACCAGTTGCCCACCACGTGGTATTTCCAGCGCACCGGGTCGTGCAGGGTATGCACCCGGGCGTTGCGCCAGTGGCGGTCGAAGTTGTGGCGCTTGAGGGTGGAACGGGTGCCCCCCAGTTCGAACAGTTTGTTGCTGGCCTCGATGGCGATTTCGGTGGTCAGCACCTTGGCCTTGGCCACCGCCAGGGAGGCCCGGGCCACATTGTCTTCATCGGGTGCCGGGCGGGCCGCGTCCAGGGCCAGGCCGGCCCGTTCCAGCAGGGCCTCGGCGGCTTCCAGGCGAATGTCCAGGGCCCCCACCTGGATGATGGTCAGCGGGTCTTCACTGGCCTTCTCCACCCCGGCATCGATCCACGGCCGGGCATGCTCACGCACGAAGGCGATGGTGTCGCGCAGCGCCGCCCGGGCAATCCCGGCGTCGATGGCGGCCGTGGTCAGTTGGGCGAAGGGCCCGGCCAGGGTCGGGCTTTCGTAGGAGCGGTAGGTGGGAAACAGGTGAAAGGCCGGCACCTTGAGGTCCTGGGCCAGCACGGTACCACTGGAGGTGGTGCGCTGGCCGATGCTGTCCCAGTCGTCGATCACCGCCAGCCCCTCGCTGCCCCGGGGCACGAAGGCCAGCTGGCCCCTGCCCTGCTCGTCCAGGGCCAGCACCGCCAGCCAATGGGCATACAGCGAACCGGTGCAGTAGCCCTTGCGGCCATTGATCACATAACCGTCACCGCTGCGCCGTACCGTGGCCTGGATGTCCTGGACGTTCTTGCCGCCGGTTTCCGACAACGCATTGGCAAAGCGATGGCCTTGCAGGGCCAGGGCGAAAAAGTGCGCCTGTTGCTCCGGCGTGCCCTGCAGGCGGATGTCTTCCAGCAGGCAGTAGTGGTTCTGCGGGATCTGCCCCAGGGACGGGTCGGCAGCGGAAATGATCGCGATGACCTCGGCCAGCACCGCATAGGACACCTGGGCGCCACCGAATTCGCGAGGCACGCTGATGCCCCACAAACCACTGTTGGAGTACAGGTCGACCACCTGCGCCGGTACTTCCCGGGTACGGTCGCGCTCGGCGTCCTGCTCCAGCAGGATCGCGGCCACTTGCCTGGCCACGGCCAGGGCTTCGGCGCCATCGCGGATCACGTGGGCGGCGGGAGTGTGCAGGGGGTAAACGGCAGATTCAGGCAATGCAGGCATACGGCGCTCTCGGGCGGAATGAAGGTGACTGCCGCTCATTGCAGCTTCTGTGCCTAAAGCCTGGCCCCATGAATTCAAGGACTTGGGTGGCTATTTCGCCTCTGCATCGGCTCCTTTGCCGGGCAGATTGCTGGAATGCTGTTGATGGGCCAACAGTTGGCCCGTGTCGCCTGGACGACACCTCGTCGGCCCGTGCCGGGCAGGCAAGGGCCCGGGTATAGAGTGAACCTGCTCCACGCGGCGTCAGCGTCGCTCCCAACAACAAGATCAAGGAGAAACCCAGATGAGCGTCAAACCCATTCCCGAAGGTTTCAGCGGGGTCACCCCCTACCTGGGCATCCAGCGCGCCGCCGAGGCCATCGAGTTCTACAAGAAGGCCTTCGGCGCGGAGGAAGCCATGCGCCTGGACATGCCCGGCGGTAGCGTCGCCCATGCCGAACTGCGCATTGGCGGTTCGGCCATCATGCTCGGCAGCCCCTGCGAACAAACCCCGATGGGGAGCCCGGAAGCCCACAAGACATCGGTCGGGCTGCACCTGTATGTGGAAGACGTCGATCGCAGCTTCGCCCGGGCGATCGCCGCGGGCGCCACCGAAGTGTCGGCGGTCAAGGACCAGTTCTACGGTGATCGCAGCGGCAGCCTGCGCGACCCTTTCGGGCATGTGTGGTTCCTCGCCAGCCGCAAGGAAGAACTGAGCGCCGAGGAAATAGGCCGAAGGGCCCGGGAGATGTTCCAGCAACAGGCCGGCTGAGCCTGCCCCTGTAGGAGCCGGCTTGCCGGCGAAGGCGTCTCGCGGACCCGTTCGCGGGCAAGCCCGCTCCTACGGGGCCATGGGCACCGGCCAAGCCAGTCAAGCAGCGGCTTTCACGAGGGTTTCGCAGCTTCGTAACATTTACTTTCATATCGCCTTTCGGGATTTACGATTCTCATTCGTCTTAATTAGATGCAGCAGGCCGCGTTGGCCCAGGCTATGCCCGGCGCTTTTTGTCCCGGGCCCGGTCCCGGGTTCCAGTGCCGCTCCATTCCTCGAATCAAGACGCCCATTCAATGTCGAAGAAGTCCCGTTCAAAAATCTGGTTTCTGGTGCACAGCTGGCTGGCCCTGCCCATCTGGTTCTTTGTGCTGATTGTCTGCGTCACCGGCACCCTGGCGGTGGTCAGCCAGGAGATCGTGTGGCTGGCCAACCCCGACGTGCGCGCCAGCAAGCCCAGCGATGACGCACAACCGCTGAATTACGACCAGATCGTCCAGGCCATCAAGCGCGCCGAGCCCCAGACCCGGGTGGACACCATCGTCACCCCGGATGAAAGCCACTTCGCCCTGAGTGTGAGTGTCAGCTACCCGGACGGCCGCTCGCCGACGCTCTACGTCAACCCCTACACCGGGGTGATCCAGGGCACCAGCCCGCAGTTCGATTTCCAGGGCTTCACCCGCGCCCTGCACGGCTGGTGGCTGGTGCCCTTCACCAACGGCTACAGCTGGGGCTGGTACCTGGTGTCCTTGCTGGGCCTGCCCATGCTGGTGTCGCTGATCACCGGGCTGGTGGTCTACAAGAAGTTCTGGAAAGGCTTTCTCAAGCCGACCCTGCGCCTGCGCCACGGTGCACGGATCTTCTGGGGTGATTTCCATCGCCTGAGCGGCATCTGGTCGATCTGGTTCATCGCGGTGATCTCCATCACCGGCACCTGGTTCATGATCGAAGCGATTCTTTCGGACAACCACATCAGTATCTCCAGCGAACCCGTGGTCCCGGTGATCGCCCGCGATCAGGTGCCGACCACGGGCGATGGCAGCCCGGCGCCGATGATCGGCCTGGACCAGGCCATCGGCATTGCCACACAGAAAATCCCCGGCTTCGACATCAGCTTCGTCAGTCTGCCGAGCAACGCCTACAGCTACCTGTATGTCGGCGGCCGCGGCTGGTATCCGCTGATGTACCAGACCGCCAACATCAACCCCTACACCGGCTCCCTGGACACCTCGCACCTGCTGGCAGACCGCAACACCCTGGAGTTCGTCACCGAATCCATGCGCCCGTTGCACACCGGGGATTTCGGCGGCCTCTGGATCAAGCTGATCTGGTTCTTCTTCGGCCTGGTGCTGAGCATGATGGTCCTCAGCGGCCTGCTGATCTGGACCAAGCGCACCGCCCTGGCCACCGCCAACGCCCTCAAGCGCGAAGAAAAGGCCGCCCGGGCGCGCCCCGCCAGCAAACCCGTCCAGGCACCCGCCCCGACCATGAGCGCCGAAACCTCGGAGAGCACCCTGTGAGCCAGACCAGCACCGCCACCGCGCCTTCGAACCTGAGCCGGCTCTGGCACAAGTGGCGTTTTCACCTGAACATCCTGCTGTTGCTGATTCCCCTGGGCTTCATGCCCAAATACTTCGCCGACGCTGCCCTGTTTCGCGGCGAAAGCGGCCTGGGTGAACGGGAGATCGGCGAGATCCAGGTCGGCCCCTGGAGCCTGCGCCTGGCGGAAATGCGCAACGAAGCGCCGCGCAGCGATGGCCCCGCCGGTTACCTGAAAAGCTTCAACGCCGCCCTGTGCCAGGCCTGCATCGAGCCGGTCAAGGCCACCTACCTGCGCATCGGCAAGCCCCGCAGCCTGCGGGCCGCCGGGGTGATCTTCTTCGGCAGCCCGTACCGCATGGGCGCCAGCCTGCCCATCCCGGAAAAGACCAAGGCCGATTCCGAGCTGTGGATCACCCTGGAGGGCTGGGACGGCAGCATGCACCAGGCATCCATTCCCCTGAGCCAGGCGTCACCCGCCACCGTGGCCTGGCTCGAAAAACAAGGAGGCAAACGATGAGTTGCGCAGTATCCCCACGGCGCCTTGGCGCCCTGGCCCTGTTGTTGCTGGGCGGCGCCTTCAGCCACAGCGCCCTGGCCCATAACCCCATGTGCGAGTGCAAGGCCATAGACGCCGAGCAGATCCGCTGCACCGGTGGTTTTTCCGATGGCAGCGGCGCCCCGGGGGTGACCCTGGACGTGATCGGCTACGACGAAACCATCCTGGTGCCGGGCAAGCTGGGGGCGGACTCGACCCTGACCTTCAAGAAACCTTCCAGCGAGTTCTACGTGCTCTTCGATGCGGGCCCCGGCCACGTGGTCGAGATCGACCAAGCGGATATCGAGGCCCCATGACTCCTGCCACCACCCAGGTCGTGCGCCCCGCCGGCGCCGGCCATGAAACCCTCTATGTGCTGTTGCTGTGTGCACTGATTCTGAGTGTGGCTGCCACCGTGGTGCTGTGGCGCGGCGAAGAAACCGCGACCGGCAGTGTCGCCAGCCACCAGCTGGACGCGCGCCGCGACCTCAGCGCCGGCGAGCAGGGCATTTATGCCGACCTGCGGGTGACCCTCGACGAAATCCACCTGCTGCGCGCCGAAAACCAGGACCTGCCGACCCCCGAGGAACTGGCCGGCGAAGGCTTCGCGCCCTTCGCCCAGGACGCCAGCTCGGTGAGCCGCGGTGGCCATATCTGGACGGTGCAGAACCAGGCCTACCTGGGCCTGAGCCAGAACCCGCAAGTGGCCGGCTCCTTTCTGATGCGCATCGGCGCCGAAGATGACACCCAGGTGGATATCTGGCTCAACCGCGCCCCTTCCGCCGCCCTGCCCGCTGACCTGGGCGACGAACCACTGGCCGCCGCCGGCTGGCAACAGGTGGTGGCGCAATTCGATGCCGGAGTGACCCGCCAGCATCGCCACTGATCATTCGCATTCACCCGAGAGAAGACCGCTTGCCCATGCCTATTTCATCTCAACGCCGCCCCTTTCTGCTGGTGCTGCTGGTCAGCCTGCTGGCCCTGATGCTCAGCCCCCTGGCCAGCGCCGACCCGGCCAAGCGCCTGCGCATCGGCATCACCCTGCACCCCTACTACAGCTACGTGGCCAATATCGTCGGTGACAAGGCCGAGGTGGTGCCGCTGATTCCCGCCGGCTTCAACCCCCACGCCTACGAACCCCGGGCCGAGGACATCAAGCGCATCGGCACCCTGGACGTGATAGTGCTCAACGGCGTGGGCCACGATGACTTCGCCGACCGCATGATCGCCGCCAGCGAGCGCCCGGACATCCCGGTGATCGAAGCCAACGAAAACGTGCCGCTGCTGGCCGCCACCGGGGTGGCCGCGCGAGGCGCCGGCAAAGTGGTCAACCCGCACACCTTCCTCTCCATCAGCGCCTCCATCGCCCAGGTCAACAACATCGCCCGGGAGCTGGGCAAGATGGACCCGGCCAACGCCAAGACCTACACCCAGAACGCCCGCGCCTACGGCAAGCGCCTGCGGCAGATGCGCGCCGACGCCCTGGCCAAGCTGACCCAGGCGCCCAATGCCGACCTGCGGGTGGCCACGGTGCATGCTGCCTACGACTACCTGCTGCGCGAGTTCGGCCTGCAAGTCACCGCGGTGGTGGAGCCGGCCCACGGCATCGAACCCAGCCCCAGCCAGTTGAAGAAGACCATCGACCAACTGCGCGAGCTGGACGTCAAGGTGATCTTCTCGGAGATGGACTTCCCCTCCACCTACGTCGAGACCATCCAGCGTGAATCCGGGGTCAAGCTCTACCCGCTGTCGCACATTTCCTACGGCGACTACAGCGCCGACAAGTACGAGAAGGAAATGAAGGGCAACCTCGACACCGTGGTCCGGGCCATCCAGGAGGCCGGGGCATGACCGCCATCGAGACCCTGCTGCGCGGCCCGGCCATCGAGTTCGACCAGGTCAGCCTGACCCTGGGCCGCACCACCATCCTCGATCGCGTCGCCTTCCAGGTGCAGCCCGGCAGCGTGCACGCCCTGGTGGGCCCCAACGGCGGCGGCAAGAGTTCGCTGATCAAGACCCTGCTGGGGCAGATGCCGCACCAGGGCCAGTTGCGCCTGCAGTGGCCGGAGGCGCCCGGCACCATCGGCTACGTGCCCCAGGCCCTGGAGTTCGACCGCGGCCTGCCCATGACCGTGGACGACTTCATGGCCGCCATGTGCCAGCGCCGCCCGGCCTTTCTCGGCCTCAGCCGGCACTACGCCCAGGCCATTGGCGAGGCCCTGGAACGGGTCGGCATGCAGGACAAGCGCAAGCGGCGCATGGGCGCCCTGTCCGGCGGTGAACGCCAGCGGGTACTGCTGGCCCAGGGCTTGATCCCGGCCCCGCAACTGCTGGTACTGGATGAGCCGATGTCGGCCCTGGACGAGGCCGGTATCCAGGTCTTCGAACGCCTGCTCCACGACTGGCGCCAGAGCGGCATCACCCTGTTGTGGATCGAGCACGACCTGGAGGCCGTGGGCCGCCTGGCGGACCGAGTCACCGGCCTCAACCGTCGGGTGCTGTTCGATGGCCCGGCGCAGCAGACCCTGACCCCGGAGCGCCTGCTCAGTCTGTTCTCCACCCATCCACGAACCGCCGGGAGCGCTGCCTGATGACCTATGAAGCTTTTCGCCTGATGGTCCAGGGTTGGGCCTCGGCCGGCTACCTGCCCGAGGCCCTGGCCTATGGGTTCGTGGTCAATGCGCTGCTGGCCGGGCTGCTGATTGGCCCGGTACTCGGTGGCCTGGGTACCCTGGTGGTGGTCAAGCGCTTCGCCTTCTTCTCCGAAGCCGTGGGCCACGCGGCGCTGACCGGGGTGGCCATCGGCATTCTCCTGGGCGAACCCTACACCGGCCCCTACGGCAGCCTGTTCGGCTACTGCCTGCTGTTCGGCATCCTGCTCAACTACCTGCGCAACCGCACCGGCCTGGCCCCGGACACCCTGATCGGCGTGTTCCTCTCGGTGTCCCTGGCCCTGGGCGCCAGCCTGCTGCTGATCCTGGCCGGCAAGATCAACGTGCACATCCTGGAAAACGTGCTGTTCGGCTCGGTGCTCACGGTCAACGGCAGCGACCTCTTGGTGCTGCTGATCGTCGGCGCCCTGGTGCTGGGCCTGAGCCTGCCGCTGTACAACCGCATCATGCTGGCCAGCTTCAACCCGCAGCTGGCGGCGGTACGCGGCGTAGCAGTGAAGGCCTTGGACTACCTGTTCGTGATCCTGGTGACCCTGATCACCGTGGCCGCGGTCAAGGTCATCGGCGCCATCCTGGTGGGCGCCCTGCTGGTGATTCCGGCCGCTGCCGCCCGCCTGCTGAGCCAGTCGCTCAAGGGCTTCTTCTGGATCTCGGTGAGCATCGCCACCGTCAGCACCCTGTGCGGCATCCTGCTGCCCATCGTCTTCGACCTGCCGGTGCCCTCCGGCGCCGCGATCATCCTGGTGGCCGGTGTCGCCTTCGCCCTGGCCGCCATCGCTCGCGGTACTGTCCCCAGCCTGAAAGGGAATATCGGATAAATGCACAGTTCATTGCCTCACCTGTCACTGCGTCGCCTGACCCTGGCCCTGGCCCTCGGCGGCCTGATCAGTACTCCGGCCCTGGCCGAGCGCGACCACTTCGAACCGATGCGCGTGGTCGCCGGCCACGGCATGGGCAATACCGCGCTGCACAGCGCCACCTCAAGCAAATCACCGACGGTGCTGGCTTCCCTGCCGGTGACTTTCGGCCTGGGGCAGATCCTGCTGCAGGGCACCGACATCAAGCTGGAACGGGCGGCCCCGGCCAACCTGCCGGGCTCGCGGCAAACTGCCTATTTTACCGGGCGCGGCGCTCCGGCCCTGGCCAAGCTGGCACTCAATGCCGACGCAGTGATCGGCCTGCGCTCGATCTGGCCGGACGACCCGCTGTACCCCAACGCCCGGCGCAGCAACATCCGCATCGTCGAGATCGACGCTGCCCGCCCGGTGGACGGCGCCCTGCCCGGGGTGGCCCTGCAACCGGGCAAGAGCGACGGGCTCAACGCCCAGCCCTGGCTGTCCAGCAACAACCTGGGGCGCATGGCCGACGTGCTGGCGGCGGACCTCGCGCGGCTGGCGCCCGAAGCCAAACCGCAGATCGAAAGCAACCTGGCAGGCCTCAAGCAGCGCCTGCTCAAACTCAGCGCCGACAGCGAAGCGCGCCTGGCCAAGGCCGACAACCTCAGCGTGCTGAGCCTCTCCGAGCACTTCGGGTACCTGGTCAGCGGCCTGAACCTGGAACTGGTGGAAGTCAACGCCCGCGCCGACAACGAATGGCCCCCCGAGGCGCTGCAGCAGCTGCAAGCCCGGCTCAAGGACAACGATGTGGCCCTGGTCCTGCACCACCGCCAGCCGTCCGAGGCCCTGAAAGCCGCCATCAGCGCCGGCGGCAGCCAGTTACTGGTGCTGGAAACCGACAGCGCCGACCCGCTCGGCGAACTGGAAAACAACCTGCAGAAAGTCACCCAGGCCCTGGCCCTGTAGCCGCTGCCGCAGGCTGCGAACGGCTGTGCAGGAGACGCCGCTCTTGAGATCGCTGAAGGTCCTGCGGACCTTGGCGCAGCTTCGCCATGGCTCAGCAGCGGCTACAGTCGGGGTCAGGGGGCCGGGGCCGCTTACATATTCCCTCAAGATCGCGCGCATTTTCCGGTGCTAGTCTGCGCTTCGCCAAAAGCCCAGAGAAGAAGCCCGCGCCATGAGCGACTACGTAAAACTCAACAAGACCAACTGGGACGAACGCGCGCCCCTGCATGCCGCCTCGGCGGACTACGCGGTGCAGCGTTTTGTCGACGAAGCCGGCTATCTGTCCGACGTGGTGCAGTTCGACCGGCCATTGCTGGGGGATATCCGTGGCCTGCGCGGGGTGCATCTGCAATGCCATATCGGCACCGACACCCTGTCCCTGGCCCGCCTCGGCGCGCAGATGAGCGGCGTGGATTTTTCCCCGGCGTCCCTGGCGGAAGCCCGGAGCCTGGCCCGACGCTGCAATACGCCTATCGACTACCACGAGTCCGACGTGTTCCTGGCCGCCGAGGTACTGCCCCAAGGCAACTTCGATCTGGTCTACACCGGCATCGGCGCCCTGTGCTGGCTGCCGAGCATCGAGCGCTGGGCGCAGACCGTCGGCGCCCTGCTCAAGCCCGGTGGCCGGCTGTTCATCCGCGAAGGCCACCCGATGCTCTGGGCCATCAACGAAGATCACCACGACTCATTGCGGGTGGAACTGCCCTATTTCGAAACCCGCGAGCCTCTGGTCTGGGACGACGAAAACACCTACGTGGAAACCGACAGCCCCCTCAAGGCCACCATGACCCACGAATGGAACCACGGCCTGGGAGAGATCATCAGTGCCTTGCTGGCCCAGGGCCTGGACATCACGGGACTGGTGGAGCACCAGAGCATCCCCTGGGAAGCCCTGCCCGGGCAGATGGTGGTGGATGAACGCGGCGAATGGCGGCTCAAGGAAGCGCCATGGCGCCTGCCACTGAGCTACACCTTGCAGGCCGTCAAGCGCGGGGGCTGATCGCCCGGCATGAAAAACCGCCAAGCTCAAGAAGGCAGCGCCTCTGTAGCCGCTGCCGCAGGCTGCGAACGGCTCCGTAGGAGGCGCTGCTCTTGAGATCGCTGAAGGTCCTGCGGCCCTTTGCGCAGCCTCGCAGGCTCGGCAGCGGCTACAGGTCAGCCGGCGACGGCCTGCTGGTCCATCTTCTGGCGCAGGCTCAGGGGGCGCATGTCGGTCCAGACTTCTTCGATGTAGGCCAGGCAGTCCTTCTTGAAACCGCTCTTGCCCACAGTGCGCCAGCCCTGGGGCACGGCCTTGTAGTCGGGCCAGATCGAGTATTGCTCTTCATGGTTGACCACCACCTGGAACAGGATGTCCTCACGGTCGAATACTGAAGTCATTGCTTGTCTCCATCACTGATAAGGTTCGCCGCGCTCAACGCACGGCGGTTGTGTAGAAGGAACGAAATGGCGGGGCAAAAAATTAGAGGCTGGCCACTGCCGCCGCTACGGCCTTGCTGAAGATCTGGGCCACCTGGTCGATCTGCGCTGCGGTGATTACCAGTGGCGGCAGGAAACGCACCACGGCGCCGTGACGCCCGCCCAGCTCCAAGATCAGCCCGCGCTTGAGGCATTCGCGCTGCACCAGCGGTGCCAGGCGCGCATGCTGGGGTGGATGGCCCTGGGCATCCGGCACGCCGGCCGGGTCCACCAGCTCTACCCCGAGCATCAGGCCACGACCACGGATATCCCCCAGTTGCGGGAAGTCGCGCTGCAGGATCAGCAGGTGCTCGCGCAAGCGCTCGCCCATGGCCGCCGCGTGCTCGGGCACCCGGTGTTCCTTGAGGTAGCGCATCACCGCGGAACCGGTGGCCATGGCCATCTGATTGCCGCGGAAGGTGCCGGCGTGGGCACCCGGCTGCCAGGTGTCGAGCCAGTCGCGATAGACCATCACCGCCAGCGGCAGGCTGCCGCCGATGGCCTTGGACATCACCACCACATCGGGAATGATCCCCGCGTGCTCGAAGGCGAACATCTTGCCGGTGCGACCGAAGCCGCTCTGGATTTCATCGACGATCAATGCCACCCCGGCCTTTTCGGTGATGCGGCGCACGCCTTGCAGCCATTCCAGGTCGGCCGGGATCACCCCGCCCTCGCCCTGCACCGCCTCGACAATCACTGCCGCAGGCAGGGCCACCCCGGCTTCCGGATCGGTGAGCAGGTTTTCCAGGTAATGCAGGTTGACCTTGACCCCTTCGGCGCCCCCCAGCCCGAACGGGCAGCGGTAGTCATAGGGGAACGGCAGGAACTGCACGCCATTGTTCAGCAGCCCGGCCAGGGCGCGCTTGGGCCCCAGGCTGCCCATCAGGCTCAGCGCACCCTGGCTCATGCCGTGGTAACCGCCCTGGAAGGACAGCACGGTGCTGCGCCCGGTAGCGGTGCGCGTAAGCTTCAGCGCGGCTTCCACGGCATCGGTGCCGGTGGGGCCGCAGAACTGGATCCTGGCCTCGCCAGCCAGGGCTTCGGGCAACAGGCCGAACAGGTCCTGGACGAACTGGTCCTTGACCGGGGTGGTCAGGTCCAGGGTCAACAGCGGCAACTCATCGGTCAGCACTTGCTGGATCGCGGCGATCACCACCGGGTGATTGTGCCCCAGGGCCAAAGTCCCGGCACCGGCCAGGCAATCGATGAAACGCCGGCCCTCGACGTCTTCGACGTGAATGCCGCTGGCCCGCTTCAGGGCCAGGGGAATGCGCCGTGGATAGCTGCGGGCATTGGATTCCTGGCGGCTCTGGCGGGCCAGCAGGGGCGACTCGTCGAACTGGTAAAGCGTCTCTTGCGGGGCGGCGCCAAGGCCCACCGGCGAATCTTCCATCAGGCTGGTAACGGCTGACATGTCTCGAACCCTCACGCTGCAATTTGAGCAAAACGGCCACCGGCCGGATGCGCAGCCCAAGCGCGGGCGCGCACTGACAGGTTTTCCTGTTCTAAAAACGCTTCAGCGCGGTGGGGATTTACACCCCGGGGCGAGGAAATTGCACATGCCGCCCCGTAGGAGCCAGCTTGCTGGCGAAGGCGGCCTCAAGGGCCTCTTCGCTGGCAAGCCAGCGCCTACAGGGGACGGTGATGGGTCAGGCGCGGTGGGCAGGCAGGGTCAACTCGACTCGCAGGCCATCGGGGCGGCTGTCGAAATTCAGCTCGCAACCGCAACGCTGGACGATGGCCTGGACGATCGCCAGGCCCAGGCCACAGCCACTGCTCTGGCTGTCGCGCCAGAAGCGCTGGGTCAGGTGCTGCAAGTCTTGCGCGGGAATGCCCGAACCATGGTCGCGGACCTGGAAACGCACCCGGCCGCCGACTGTCTCCAGGTTCAGCTCCACCGGGCATTCTTCAGGGGTGTGGCGCAGTGCGTTGTCCAGCAAGTTGCGCAAGGCGGCGATGGCCAGGGTCGAGGGCATTTCCACCGCAGCCTCGCCGGCCTTGCCTTGCATATGCAGCTTGACCCGGGCCCGAGCGCCCACGGCGGCGTCCTGGATCGCCAGGCGCGCCACCTGTTCGGCAGTGCAGTGCACGCCGTCGTCGAACGACAGGCTGCCCTCGACCCGGGCCAGCAACAGCAGCTGTTCCAGGGTGCGGTGCATGCGGTCGGCGCCCTCCTCGGCCCGGGCCAGGGACTGATCCCGGGCCGCACCTTCAGTCATGCGCGCCACTTGCAGGTGGGTCTTGATCGCGGTCAGCGGGCTGCGCAATTCGTGGGCGGCGTCACCGGTCAGGCGGCGTTCGCGCTCGATGGTCTTGGCAATGCGCTGGAACAGCTGGTTCTGGGTTTCCAGCAGCGGCCGCAGTTCGCTGGGCATGGGCTGGATCTGCAGCGGTTCCAGGGAATCGGCGCTGCGGCGCATCAGCGCGTCACGAATCCGGTTCAGCGGGGCCAGGCTCTGGCCGATGCCCAGCCACAGCAGCCACAGGCAGCCAAGCAAGGCCACGCCCACCGGCACCGAAGCCGCCAGCAGCACCGACATGTTCAGGGCTTCGCGCTCGACCTGGCGATCCGCGGTGGTGATGCGCATGTCGCCGCGCACCAGGGTAAAGGTGCGCCAGGGCGCGCCGTCGATCATCTGGTCGTGAAAGCCCAGCTTCTCGGCTTCCAGCGGATGCTCCGGGGTGCTGTGGCTGCGGGCCAGGATCTGCCCGCGCAGGGAACTGACCTGGCAGGCCATGCCGCCGGGGATGGTCAGGGCCGCGCTGTTGATCTGGTTGCTCGGGCCATGGGACGGCAACGCCGGCATCTGCTCCAGCAGCCCGGCGACCATGCGCGCCGAGGCGACCAGGCGCTGGTCCAGGGAAAACATCATCTGGTTGCGCAGGTCACTGAGCATCCAGGCCGCGGCCAGGGCCCAGATCAGGATGAAGGCAGCGCCCAGGGTCATGCTCAGGCGCAGGCGCAGGCTTCTCACTTAGCGGTTCTCCTCACCGTCGGCCGGGCCCAGGCGGTAGCCGAGGCCGCGCACGGTTTCGACGATGCCGTTGCCGAGTTTGCGCCGCAGGTGGTGGATGTGCACATTCAGCGCGTTGCTCTCCAGCTCATCGTTGAAGCCGTAGACGCTGTCCTTGAGTTGCTCGCTGGACAGCACCCTGCCACGGTTGTGCAGCAGCGCCTGGAGCAGGGATTGCTCGCGCCGCGAGAGGTCCACCGGTTGGCCGCCGAGCAGGGTTTCCCGGGTGCTCGGGTCATAGGTCAGGCGCCCGTGCTCGATCAGGTTGACGCTGCGCCCCGCCACCCGGCGCAGCAGGGTGTGCAGGCGCGCCGCCAGTTCCCGCAGGTCGAAGGGCTTGAGCAGGTAATCGTCGGCACCGGCCTGCAAGCCATCGACCCGGTCGGTCACCGAGTCGCGGGCGGTGAGGATCAGCACCGGAATCTCCAGGCCCTGCTGGCGTTGCTGCTTGAGCAGCTTCAAACCGTCTTCATCCGGCAGGCCAAGATCCAGTACCATCACGTCGAAATCGGCCACGCCGAGCATGGCCCGCGCTGCCGAAGCGGTGGCCACATGCTCGACCGTCAGGCCCTGGGCCGTGAGGCCGGCGACTATCCCGCTGGCAATCAGCTCATCATCTTCACAGACAAGTACGTGCATGGTCGGTCCTGTACAAAGGCGTTGATTAAGCGGGCTGCGGATTAAGCGGACATTATGCCCGCCGTTTCCTGGCCACAAGCCAAGTATGGTTAATCATCGGTTAATCAGGACCGGCCATTGTGCTCGCAACTTGCACCGGTTTAAGGCTTGGCCATGCGTCGATTGTTTCTCCTGTTGTTCATGCTCTTCACCACACTGGCTCACGCCGGCAACAACCCGTTCGAGGTCAAGCCCGACTTCCTGCCGGTGGGCAAGGCCTTCGTCTTCACCTCCGAGCGCCTGCCTTCAGGGGAAACCCAGCTGTTCTGGCAGATCGCCGACGGCTACTACCTGTATCAGAAGCGCCTGAAATTCGACGGCGTGGCGCCAGAGCTGCAACCCACCCTGCCGGCCGGTGAAGACCACAGCGACGAATTCTTCGGCCAGCAGACGGTGTATCGCCAGGGCCTGGAAGTGAAGCTGCCGGCCGCCGCCAGCGGCAAGGTCAAGCTGGGCTGGCAAGGCTGCGCCGATGCCGGCCTGTGCTACCCGCCGCAAACCCTGGAAGTGGACCTGGGCGGTGCGCCGGCAGTGGCCGCCAGCAACGTCGCGACCACCAGCAATGGCTCGGCCCAGGACCAGTTGCTGGCCAACGACCTGCAACACAAATCCTGGGGCCTGGGCCTGCTGGCCTTCTTCGGTTTCGGCCTGCTGCTGGCCTTCGCCCCCTGCTCGCTGCCGATGCTGCCGATCCTCGCTGGCATGGTGGTGGGCAGCGGCGCCAGCCCGCGCCGCGGCCTGGCCCTGGCCTCAAGCTATGTGCTGTGCATGGCCCTGGTGTATGCCGGCATGGGGGTAATCGCCGCCCTTTTGGGCAGCAACCTGCAAGCCTGGCTGCAACAACCCTGGGTCCTGGGCAGCTTCGCCGCGCTGTTCGTGCTGCTGTCGCTGCCGATGTTCGGCTTCTTCGAACTGCAGATGCCGGCCCTGCTGCGCGACCGCCTGGAAGGCGCCAGCCGCCAGCGCCAAGGCGGCAGCCTGATTGGCTGCGGCATTCTCGGCGCGCTGTCGGCCCTGTTGGTGGGCCCGTGCATGACCGCGCCCCTGGCCGGCGGCCTGCTGTACATCGCCCAGACCGGCAACGCGCTGTTTGGCGGCCTGGCCCTGTTCGCCCTGGGCCTGGGCATCGGCCTGCCGCTGTTGCTGCTGGTGACCCTGGGCAACCGCTTCCTGCCCAAGCCCGGCCCGTGGATGAACCTGCTCAAGGGTGTATTCGGCATCCTGTTCCTGGGCACCGCCATCTACATGCTGCGCCCGGTACTGAACCCCAGCCTGTGGATGGGGCTGTGGGGCGCCCTGGCCCTGGTGGTGGCCTACTGCGCCTGGCAGCAACGGGCGATTGCCGGCCGCTTGCTGCACCTGTTCGGTGCCGGCGCGCTGCTGTTCGCGGCCTGGGGCGGCATGCTGCTGGTGGGTGCCGCCGGTGGCGGCGACGACCTGTGGCGGCCGCTTAAGGTCTACAGCGGTGGCCCGGTGGCCAATAGCGTCACGGCCCATGATGCCTTCACCACGGTGAAGTCCCCCGCCGAGCTGCAAGGCGCCCTGGACAGCGCCCGGGCCCAGGGCCAGTGGGTACTGCTGGACTACTACGCCGACTGGTGCGTGTCCTGCAAGATCATGGAGAAAACCGTGTTCGGCCAGCCTCAGGTGCTGGAGGCCCTCAAGGATGTGCGCCTGCTGCGCCTGGACGTGACCCTGGACAACGCCGACGGCCGCGAACTCCTGAGCCGCTACAAGGTGCCGGGGCCACCGAGCATGCTGTGGATCGGCCCGGACGGCAGTGAACGCCGCAGCCAGCGCATCACCGGCGAAGTGGATGCCAACGCCTTCCTGCAACGCTGGACCCAGACCCGGGAAGCCCGTTGATGCTGACCTTTACCATCGGCACCTTTGCCATCGCCCTCAACCACCTGCTGCTGATCAGTGCCCTGGCCCTGGCCACCCTGGTGGGCTGGCGCGTGGCCAAGCGCGGCGGTGACAACCCCGAATCCGTGCTGTTCAGCCTGTTCCTTTTAGGCATGCTCGCCGCCCGGGTCAGTTTCGTGCTCGCTTACTGGAAGCACTACCAGCACGACCTGTGGATGATCATCGACCTGCGCGACGGCGGCTTCCTGGCCTGGCCGGGGGTGATCGTCATGCTCCTGGCGGCCCTGGCCTGGGGCTGGAAACGCCCGGCGCTGCGCCGCCCATTGGGTGCCGGGGTGGCCAGCGGCCTGGCCTTCTGGCTGCTGGCGACCCTGGCCCTGACCCTCTACGACCAGGGCACGCGCCTGCCGGAAGTGGCCCTGCGCAACGCCGCCGGCGAAACCGTGCAACTCACCGACTACCAGGGTGGCCCGCTGGTGATCAACCTCTGGGCCACCTGGTGCCCACCGTGCCGGCGGGAGATGCCGGTGCTGGAAAGAGCCCAGCAGCAACGCCCGGACCTGACCTTCCTGTTCGTCAACCAGGCCGAAAGCATGCAAAGCGTCAGCACCTTCCTGGCCACCCAGGACCTGAACCTGAACAACGTGCTGTTCGACGGCAGTGGCCGCCTGGGCAAGGCCGTGGGCTCCATGGCCCTGCCGACTACGCTGTTCTATAGCGCCGATGGCCGCCTGCTGGGCAGCCACCTGGGGGAACTCTCGGAAGCCAGCCTGGCCCGGGCCCTGGAAAACTTCGACGGCGCCCACCCGACCTCGGTCGCCCCTTCAAGGAAACTGCCATGCCCTTCATCCGCCACTTGCTGAGCCTGTCTTTGGGCGCGGCGTTGCTCAACGCCCCGCTGCTACAGGCCGAGGAACTGCCTGCGCCCATCCGCAAGATCGAAGAAAAAGGTGCCAAGATCATCGGCAGCTTCGACGCCCCGGACGGCCTCAAGGGCTACGCCGCGCAGTACCAGAACCGCGGCATGACCCTGTACCTCACCCCTGACGGCAAGCACGTGCTGCTGGGCAACCTGTACGACGCCGACGGCAAGGACCTGAGCGCCGAACCCTTGCAGAAACTGGTCTACGCGCCCATGGCCAAGGAAGTCTGGGGCAACCTGGACAAGAGCAACTGGATCGCCGACGGCAAGGCCGATGCGCCGCGCATCGTCTACCTGTTCAGCGACCCCAACTGCCCCTACTGCAACATGTTCTGGCAACAGGCGCGGCCCTGGGTGAACGCCGGCAAAGTGCAGTTGCGGCATATCATGGTGGGCATCATCCGCGAAGACAGCCCGGGCAAATCCGCCGCCCTGCTGGCCGCCAAGGACCCGCAACAGGCCCTGCAGGATCACGAAAAGGCCGGCAAGGGCAGCGCTCTCAAGCCGCTGGCCAGCATTCCCGCAGCGGTGCAGGCCAAGCTCGACGCCAACATGAAACTGATGGAGGAACTGGAGCTGTCGGCGACCCCGGCGATCTTCTACCTCGACGACAAGGGCGAGTTGCAACAGCAGCAAGGCGCCCCGGCCCCGGGCAAGCTGACGCAGATCCTCGGCCCCAAATAACCCCGCCCCTTCCCCGTAGGAGCCGGCTTGCCGGCGAAAGCGTCCGTCAGGCGGGCACCTGGCTTGCGGGCCTCTTCGCTGGCAAGCCAGCTCCTACAACGCGCATCCCCACCCGTAGGAGCCAGCTTGCCGGCGAAAGCGTCCGTCAGGTTGGCGCCTGGCTTACGGGCCTCTTCGCTGGCAAGCCAGCGCCTACAATGCGCATCCCCACCCGTAGGAGCCGGCTTGCCGGCGAAAGCGTCCTTCAGGCGAGCGCATGGCTTGCGGGCCTCTTCGCTGGCAAGCCAGCGCCTACAACGCGCATCCCACCCGTAGGAGCCGGCTTGCCGGCGAAAGCGTCCGTCAGGTTGGCGCCTGGCTTACGGGCCTCTTCGCTGGCAAGCCAGCTCCTACAACGGAAGAATCAGGCTTCAATCGTGGCGCTGTAAAAACGCCAGCAAGGCCCGGGTCACGAACGCCGGGTTTTCCCGGCTGGATATATGCCCCGCGTCAGGAACCCACTGGTAAGGGCAGCCGATGCGTTCGGCCATCTCGAGGGTTTCCGCAGGTGGTCGCGGCTTGTCCTGGTCGCCACACAGCAACAAGGTGTTGCGCCCATCCAGGTGCTGCAGCTGATCCAGCACATCCGCCCGGCTGAAAGTGATGCGCCCCATGGGAATCACGCTCTGGCGCAGGCGCTCGGCCGGCAGCGCCGCGAGGCTGGCACGAAAATCCTGATACAGCGCCGACTGCCGATCGATCCCCGGACGGAAGAAGATCGGCACCACGATATCCAGCAGCGGCTCGGCGATCAGGCCGCTGTCCTCGATCTGCTGGAACAGGGAAAAGTAATACTGCCGGGTCGGCTCAGGCTCGGTGCCCAGGTAAGTGTCCATCAGCACCAGACCGTCGATGCGCTGCGGCGCCGCCAGGGCCAGGCGCGCGCCCCACATGCCGCCCACCGACAAGCCCACCAGGGTTACGCGCTCGATCTGCAAATGGTCGAGCAAGGCCAGCATCTGCCGCGCCACATCATCCAACGACGCCGTGCCCTCAGGCAGCGCCCCGGACTGGCCATGGCCCCACAGGTCCACCGCGATCACCCGATACTGCGCCGACAGCGCCTCGATCTGCGGCGCCCACATGCCGGTGTCCCACAAATAACTGCCGGCCAGGAACACCACCGGCCCCTGGCCCTGGTCAAGGTAGTGCAACGGTTGTCCATCGAGGGTTGCGAAAGGCATGGGGTAGCTCCTGTAGGGGAATGACGAAAAAGGTCCGACAGACTGTGCCGTGAAAAAAGCCCAGTCAATCGGACCCGTCCGACAAAACGTATCAGGAAATGCCCGGATTCAAGGCCCGCGCTGACCGTCGAGCAAGGCTTCGACCACGGCCCGTGCCATCTCCACCGAATGCACCATGGACCAGATCAGCCCGCGCTCCAGGCCGCTGCCCTGCTGGGTGATTTCATCGCAGACCTCTTCGGCGCATTTGAGCAGCAGCGCCACATGCACCAGGGCCTCTTCGGCGCTGACGCCTTCGCGCACGCTGAACAGCGAGTCGGGGGAAACGGGTTTGGCTTGGGTCTTGAGCTGGAACAACGTGGGGTCCAGCGGTTGCCGGGCCAGGGCCACGCGCAGGGTGGCGTTGGCGGCCTTGAGGGCGGGATCGCGATAGGAAGTGGGGGGATCGGGGACGAGCTTTTTCATGGTCAAACTCCTGGTAATGACAAGGAGCCGACACCGTTCGCTTGCACACGAATAAGGTGGCAGCCATACGCGGGTGTGCAAGACCGAGTTACCAGAACCCCGGCAGATCCGAAGATCTCCCGCGCACGGCCGCCATAACACGGCGAACATGAAAACGCTCAGGCATGACTGAGCGTTTATGCGTCTGGTAACGGTCGGACTTGCACATCCGAGCCATCGATTGGGCGATGGCTCCAGCACCCTAGCCCGCCCACCAGGCGCATTCAAGCGGCCCGCAGTTTCTCGGAAATGCCTTACAAAAGAAAGCGACTAAACGCCATCCCAGCGACCTTTCAACCGGCTTGCCGGCGAAGGCGTCCGTCAGTTTGGCGCATGGCTTGTGGGCCTCTTCGCTGGCAAGCCAGCTCCTACAACACGTATCCCCACCCATCACACGTATCTACACCCGTAGGAGCCGGCTTGCCGGCGAAGGCGTCCTTCAGGCTGGCGTATGGCTTTCGGGCCTCTTCGCTGCCAAGCCAGCTCCTACAACACGTATCCCCACCCATCACACGTATCTACACCCGTAGGAGCCGGCTTGCCGGCGAAGGCGTCCTTCAGGCTGGCGTATGGCTTTCGGGCCTCTTCGCTGGCAAGCCAGCTCCTACAGAGGGCGTGTCCGCCTTAGGGCTGGGCCTCAACGGTATTCTTCCGGCGCTTCGCGTTCGAGGATTGCTTCAAGGTCGCTCAGGTCGCCGCGTTCCTTGAGGATGCCGCTGACCTGGTCGATCCACGCCTGCTCCGAGGCAATCCCCGCCCAGGACTGGCTGCCGAAGCCGTGATACGGCCGGTCGTCGAAGGTGCTGATCAGCAACTGGTTGAAGCGCCCGGTGTCCAGTTTTTTGCGCTGGATTTGCACTTGCAGCGCCCCCAGCACCTTCTGCTGCTCTTGCGGGTTGGGGCGATAGTGGTAGAGCCGCGGCGAGCTGAGCACCAGAAACTCCGGCGGCAGGTTTTCATCGATGGCCGCCTGCAGGCGGTAATGGCCATCGAGAATCAGATAGCAACTCAAACCGGTGACGTACCACAGCAGGATCGGCGGCAAGCTGCCCTCGCGGGCTTTTTTGCGCCACCACTTCAAGCGCCCGGAATGCGGGTCCACGGCATGCAGGCCGACTACTGCGCCACCGTACTCCCCCAACCCGACCCAGCGCGCCGTACCGGCCTGTTGGTTGTCGAGGATGTTGCGACCATAGATCGCCCACTGCGGCATATGGCTCAGGGCATCTTCACCGCCCTTGAAGTACCAGGCTTCGGTGCCGCTGAGCAGCGGCCGCATCGGTTTCTGCGATGCCGGGCGCAGGGCCCGCACCAGCCAGTAGCCGGGGTAGAAGAAGTCCGGCTGGTGCTGCATCAGTTGCTCGACGAAGAAGCGGCTCCAGGCCTTGAGGCGCAGCGCCGGGTCGAGGCGCGCCTGTTGTTCCACCAGAGGCGAGTCGATGGGGCCCACCAGGGTTTGCGGCAGTTGCTCCGGCAGGTGATTGCGCACCAGCCATACGCCATACAGGCAGCGGGACATGGTGCCCCAGAGCAGGGTCTGGTCGCCGAGCACCAACTGCATACGGCTGTTGTTGCCACTGAGCAGGCACAGGTTGGGCTTGCCACTGGCCGGGCGTTTGACGTCCACGCCGAGGCCGTTCCAGTGGCCGGCCAAATCCTCGATATCACGCCAGAAAATCTGTTCCACGATTGTCCCTAATCCTTGATCAATGACCGGCCCTGCGGCGGGCAGGCGCGACTATAGCAGAGGGCTGGAGAGCCCATTCGCCTGTAGGAGCTGGCTTGCCAGCGAAGGCGGCCAGCGCTTTACCCATGGCGGGCAATGACAGCGTCCACCTCATCTGCCAGCCCCTGCCCGCCCAGGCACTGACGCACCTCGTCGCACCACTGCGCCTCCGGCTCATTGCCGGCCCAGGCCTGGGTGGCGCTGCGGTACTGCGGCCGGTCATCGAAGGCCTGGATCAGCACCCGATTGAGGTTGTCGGTGCTCAGGGCCGGGTTGCGCGGGAGCGCATCGCCGCGCTTGCGCAGTGAATCCATGACCCGTTGCTGATGCTCCAGGCTCGGTGCGAAGCCGCGCTCGCGGGTGGCGCTGAGGACGATGAATGATGGCGCGAGGTTTTCCGCGATGGCCGCCTGCAAACGGTAATGGCCGTCGATCACCACGTAGGACGCCAACCCGCCGACGTACCACAGCAGGATCGGCGGCAGGTTGCCTTCGCGGGCCTTCTTGCGCCACCACTTCAGGCGCCCGGCCTCAGGGTCGACCCGGTGCAGGCCGATGAGCTTGCCGCCGCCATGCCACCAGTCGATCCACTCCAGGGGCTGGGGTTGCAGGTTGTCGAGAAAATCCTCGCCGTACAGGTGCCAGTTGGGCACATGGGTCAAAGGGTCGATCACCGAGGTGAAGCGCCAGTGGTCCAGGCCGCTCGCGGTGCTGGAGGGCTCCGGCAGCAGGCCCTGGGCCAGCCAGAAACCGGGGGTGAGGAAGTGCCGGGCGCTTTTACTGAGACGGCTGACGAAATAGCGGCTCCAGGCCTTGATCCGCAGCTCGGGCGCCAGGGCGGCGTGCTGCTCCACGGTGGGTGAGTCGATGGGTGCCAGCAGCCGGCATTCGGCGCCGTCCGCCAGCGGGTTGCGTACCAGCCAGACGCCGCCGTGGTCCCGGGCCAGGGTGGCCCAGAACAACGGCGTGCCGTGGTGCATCAGCTTGATCCGGGCATTGGCGCCGGTGCGCAGGTACAACGGCGGTCTGTCCGTGGAGCCCGGTTCGACCTCGACACCGAGGCCACTCCAGTTGCCCAGGGAATCTTCGATATCGCGCCAGTAAAGCTGTTCTGCCATGGTTCCGGTCCTTGAATGAAAACGCCCGGCGCAGGTGCTTGGACCTGGGCCGGGCGCGATCATAGCAGAGGACCTGCGGGCCTCTTCGCCCGTAGGAGCTGGCTTGCCAGCGAAGGCGTCGGCCAGGACGATGCAAGGCTTGCGGGCCTCTTCGCCGGCAAGCCGGCTCCTACGCCAGATGTCGGTCCTCCTGCTGCGCGAACAACGCTCCACCGCTCATCCGTCGATCACAGCCCCTCCAGCTCGGCCATCAGATCACTCAGCCGGTCGACCTTCTCCTCGCTGATCTCACTCCCGGCCAAACCGTCGATGTACGCGGCCAGCTCCTGCACCGTGCTGCATTCGAACATGGCCCGCAGCGGCACGTTGCGTTGCAGGGTCTTCTGTACCCGTGAAGCGATCTGGGTCGCCAGCAGAGAATGCCCGCCCAACTCGAAGAAGTTGTCGCGCACGCCCACCCGTTCGACCTTGAGCACCTCGGCCCAGATGTCCGCCAGGGTTTGCTCCAGTTCATTGCCCGGCGCTTGATAGTCCTGGCTCTGCAGCTGGCCGATCTCCAGGGCCGGAAGGGCCTTGCGATCGAGCTTGCCGTTGGCGTTGAGGGGCAGGCGCGCAAGCCACAGCCAGTGCAGCGGCACCATGTATTCCGGCAGTTCGGCGCGCAGCCGCGGCTTGATCCGCTCCAGGCATTCGCTCGGGCTCAGGTTCGTGTCACTGGCCACCAGGTACCCCACCAGATGCTTGCCGTTGACGCCCTCCTGCACGCCCACGGCGGCATCGCGCAGTTCCGGCTGTTCGTGCAGGCGCGCTTCGATTTCCCCCAGTTCGATGCGATAGCCACGGATCTTCACCTGATGGTCGATCCGGCCAACGTATTCCAGTACGCCGTCGCTGCGCCGGCGTGCCAGGTCGCCGGTGCGGTACAGGCGTTCGCCCGCAGCACCGAACGGATGGGGCACGAAGGCCAGCGCGGTACGCAACGGGTCGCTGACGTAGCCACGGCCAACACCGGTGCCAGCCACGCACAATTCACCCACCGCTCCCAGGGGCACCAGCTCCAGGGCTTCGTCCATCAGGTACAGCCGGTTGTTGTCGGTGGGCGTGCCGATGGGCAGGTAGGCGCCATGGGTCGAGGCCATATCGACACGGAAGAAGGCCACGTCATCGGAGCACTCCGCCGGGCCGTAGGCGTTGACCAGGCCGATCTGTGGATAACGCAGCAGCCACTGGTGCGCCAGCTCGGGCGGCATGGCCTCGCCGGTGGGCAGCATCCAGCGCAGGCCAGCGAGGGCGATGGCGTTCTGGGCGAGCATGCCCTGGATCAGCGACGGCACGCTCTCCAGCACCGTGATGCCCTGCTCCTGGACGTGAGCCAACAGGCCCTGGGGATCGTGGGCGATGGTGTTGGGCACGATGTCCACCCGGGCACCGAACAGCGGCGCGGCGAGGAACTGCCAGACCGAAATGTCGAAGCTCTGGGACGCGGTCTGGGCGATCACGTCGGCCTCACTCAGTTGCAGGTACGGCACCTTGCTCAGCTGGTTGTTGAGCATGCCGCGCTGCTCCACCATCACGCCCTTGGGCAGGCCGGTGGAACCGGAGGTGTAGATCACATAGGCCAGGTTGTCCGGCGCGCTGTAGCGGCCCGGGTTGTGCTCGGCATGCCCGGCGGCTTGCAGCTCTTCCCAGACCAGCAGCCGCGGACGCCCGGCACAGCCGAACTCGTCCAGCAGGGCCTGGGCCTGTTCGCGGCAGGCCGCGGTGCAGACCAGGATCGGCGTGCGGCTGAGCTCGATGATGCGGCTCAGGCGCTGGCTTGGCAGGCCCGGGTCCAGGGGCAGGTAGCCGGCCCCGGCCTTGAAGCTGCCGATGATCATGCCCAAGAGTTCCAGGCCGCGCTCGGCCAGCAGGGCCACCGGCTGATCAAAGCCCACGCCGTTGGCAACCAGGGCGTGGCCCAGGCGGTTGCTGCAGCGGTTCAACTCGGCATAGCTGTAGCGCTGGTCCAGGCAACTGGCGGCGATGCGTTGCGGATGGGCCGCCACCTGGGCCTCGAACAGTTCCACGTAGCTGCGCTCCAGCGGGTACTCATGCTCGCTCTGGTTGCAGCCGGCCAGCAGGAAGTCCTGCTCTTCTTCGCCCAGCAGCGGCAGTTCGGCCATGTCGCCATGGAAGCCCTGCATCAGGGCCAGCAGCAGGCGCTTGAACTCGCCGAGCATGCGCTCGATGGTCGCCTGCTCGAAGTAGCGCTGGTCGTAGGACAGGTGCAGGCCCAGGTCGTCCCCCGGGTAGCACACCGCGGTGATCGGGAAGTTGGTGTGGGTACGGCCGGAATCCGAACTGGCGTTCAGGCTCTGGGCACGGTCCAGCACCGAGACTTCCACCGGCGCGTTCTCGAACACGAACAGGCTGTCGAACAGCGGCTGGCCCTTGGGCAGTTCGCTGGTTTCCTGGATCGCCACCAGCGGCAGGTACTCGTATTCGCGCAGCTGCATGTTGCTGTCGAGCAAGGCGCTGAGCCACTGGCGCACACTGCAGCGCTCACCGTCCTGGGGCAGCTTGACCCGCAGGGCGATGCTGTTGATGAACAGGCCGACGGTGCGTTGCATCTCCGGCATTTCCACCGGGCGCCCGGCCACGGTAACGCCGAACAATACGTCGCGATCGCCGCTCATGCGCCGCAGCACCAGGGCCCAGGCCGCCTGGGCGAAAGTGTTGACGGTGAGCTGATGCTGCTGCGCCAGTTCGCGCAGTTGCGCACCGTCCCGGGCATCCAGGCGGGTGTAGCAGTCGCCGACGATCATGCCGCCGCTGTCGCCGGCGTGTTCGCGCAGGAACGGCCGGTCGCTGGGGATCGGCGTGGTGCGTTCAAAGCCCTCAAGGTTCTGCCGCCACCACTGCCGCGCCTCGGACAGGCTCTGGTGTTGCAGCCAGCCGATGTAGTCGCGGTAGCGCGGTGGCACCGCCAGCTGTGCCTCACGGCCTTCGCCCAGGGCGGTGTAGATCTCGAAGAAGTCGTTCATCAGCAGCGAGCGGCACCAGGCATCGATAAGGATGTGGTGGTTGCTCATCATGAACCAGTAGCGCGCGGCACCGACGCGGATCAGCCGCAGGTGGAACGGCGCCTGGTTGAGCAGATCGAAACCGGACTCGCGCTCCTGTTTGTGCAGGGCCTGCAGCTTGGGCTCCTGCTCGGCCTCGGGCACCGCGCTCCAGTCGAGGAACTCGATCGGGGTGCGGCCCGGCTTGTGGATAACCTGCAGCATGTCTTCACCGACGTTCCAGCAGAAAGACGCACGCAGCGCTTCGTGGCGCGCCACCACCGCCTGCCAGGCCTGGGCGAAACGCTCCGGGTCCAGTTCGCTGTTGATGCGGTAGCGGTCCTGCATGTAATACAGGCCGGTGCCCGGCTCCAGCAGGGTGTGCAACAGCATGCCTTCCTGCATCGGGGTCAGCGGGTAGACGTCTTCGATCTGCACAGCCGGCACCGGCAGGCCATCGAGCTGGGCCTGGGTCAGGCGCGCCAGGGGGAAGTCCGACGGCGTCAGGCCACCGGCATCGTCCTTCAGGCAATGGGCGATCAGGCTCTGCAGCTCGCCCAGGTAGGCGTCCGCCAGCTCGCCGATCAGCTCGGCGTCGAAACGTTCGCTGCTGTAGGTCCAGCGCAGCACCAGCTCGCCGCCATACACCTGGCTGTCGATGCTCAGTTCGTTGGGCAACGGTGCTTCCGGTGCATGGGCCGGGCCCACGGATTCATCCAGCGGACGCAGCAGTGCGTCGGCGCCGAAGCTCTGGTCGAACTGCCCCAGGTAGTTGAAGGTCACCGGCGCCAGCGGCAGCGCCGCCAAGGCCTCGCGGCAGGCGTCATCGGCCAGGTAGCGCAGCACGCCGTAGCCCAGGCCCTTGTGCGGCACGGCCCGCAGTTGTTCCTTGATGGCCTTGATCGAGGCGCCCTGCCCGGCCGCTTCCTCAACCTGCAACGGGGTCAGGCGCAGCGGATAGGCGCTGGTGAACCAGCCGACGGTGCGGGTCAGGTCGATCTCGTCGAACAGCGCCTCGCGGCCGTGGCCTTCCAGTTGCACCAGGGCCGAAGACTGCCCGCTCCAGCGGCACAGTACGCGGGCCAGGGCGGTCAGCAGCAGGTCGTTGACCTGGGTGCGGTAGGCCGCCGGGGCCTGTTGCAACAGCTGACGGGTGCGCTCGGCATCCAGGGTCACGCTGTGGCTGCGGGCCTGCTGATGCTGCTGGCTGCCAGCGGCATTCAAGCCCGGCAATTGCGCGGCGGGGCCGGCCAGTTGCTGCTGCCACCAGCCGAGTTCTTCACGCAGGGATTCGCTGCCGGCATAGGCTTGCAGGCGGCTCGACCAGTCCCTCAGGGCGCTGGTCTTGGCCGGCAGGTTCAGGCTCTGCCCGGCTTGCAGCTGACGATAGGCGTTCTGCAAATCTTCCAGCAGCACCCGCCAGGACACGCCATCCACCACCAGGTGGTGAATCGCCAGCAGCAGACGCTGCTCGCCTTCCGGCCCATCCACCAGCACCGCCCGCAACAGCGGCCCGTGTTCCAGGTCGAGGCTGCGCTGGGCATCGGCGAACAGTGCCTCGCAGGTGGCCATGGACGGCACCCGCACCTGCCACAACAGCGGTGCATCGGACAACGGCAGGTACTCGGCGCGCCACTGCCCGCCCACCTGGTTGAAGCGCAGGCGCAGGGCGTCGTGTTGCTCCAGCACCGCCAGCAGGGCTTGCTCCAGCAACTGGGCATCAAGGACACCCAGCGGCTCCAGCAGCAGCGCCTGGTTCCAGTGCTGCGGCTGGGGAATGCGGCTGTCGAAGAACCAGTGCTGGATCGGCGTCAAAGGCGCTTCGCCACTGAGCGGGCCCTGCTCGGCGCTGATGCGCTGAGTGTGGCTGGCGACCCGGGCCAGGGTCTGCACCGTCTGGTGCTGGAACAGGTCCCGCGGGGTGAAGTGCAGCCCCAGCTGGCGGGCGCGGCTGACCACCTGGATCGACAGGATCGAGTCGCCCCCCAGTTCGAAGAAGTTGTCGTTGAGGCCCACTTGCTGCACGTTCAGCACTTCGCCCCAGACCTTGGCCAGGGTCTGCTCCAGTTCGTTGCTCGGCGCCACGTACTGCTGGCGGTTGAGCTCCGGGTCCGGCAATGGCAGGGCCCGGCGGTCGAGCTTGCCGTTGGCGGTCAGCGGCATGCTGGCCAGGAGGATCAGGTGGGTCGGCACCATGTAGTCCGGCAACTGAGTTTTCAGCTGCTGCTTGAGGGCTTCACGCAGGTTGGCCTGCTGCACCTCGTTGTGCTCGGCCACCTCGGTCACCAGGTAACCGGCCAGTTGTTTGCCGGCGGGTGTGTCCAGGGCCAACACCACCGCTTCACGCACCGCCGGATGATCCAGCAGACGGGTTTCGATCTCCCCCAGTTCGATGCGGAAGCCGCGGATCTTCACCTGATGGTCCACCCGGCCGATGTATTCCACCTGGCCGTCGGCACACTGGCGCACCAGATCGCCGGTGCGATACAGGCGCCCGCCGTCGCTGGCGAACGGGTCGGCGACAAAGCGCTCGGCGCTCATCCCCGGGCGACGGTGATACCCCTGGGCCAGGCCGGCGCCGCCGACATACAGCTCACCGGTCGCGCCTTGCGGCACCAGCGCCAGATCGGCATCGAGAATGTAAGCCACCCGCGCCCCGACAATGCGGCCGATGGGCACGCTGGCCACGCCTTCGGCCAACTGCTGCGGCGCCAGGCTGGCCAGGGGCATGACCACGGTTTCGGTGGGGCCGTAGGCGTTGAAGAACAGGTTCGGCTGGAAGGCCGCACGGATGCGCTGCAGGTGTTCGCCGGTCAGGGCCTCGCCGCCGGTGATGCACATGCGCACCGGCAGGGTCTGCTGCTGGGTCGCCAGATGCTGGGCCAACTGGCTGCCGTAGCTGGGGGTGAAGCCGAGGATGCTGATGCGGTGCTGACGGATCAGTTGGCAGATCTCTTCGGCGTCCCACTGGCCCTGGGCCCGCAGCACCACCTGGGCGCCGCTGAGCAGCGGCACCAGCAAGCGCTCGGTGGCGGCGTCGAAGTTGATCGAATAGAAGTGCAGCTCGCAGTCGTCCGGGCGCATGCCGAAGCGGCGGATCACCGCCTGGCAGTGCATGGCGATTTCCCCGTGGGACACCACCACGCCCTTGGGCTGGCCGGTGGAACCGGAGGTGTAGATCAGGTACGCCTGATGCTGGGGCAGGCTGATGAAGGGCAACTCGCTGGCCGGGTAGTCGGCCAGCAGCGCACCGTCCTCTTCCAGGCACCAGCGGCCGACTCCGGCCGGCAGCTCGCCCAGGGCGGCGAACATCCGCGCATCGCTGAGGAGCAGGCCGATGCCGCTGTCTTCGATCATGTAGTGCAGGCGGTCCAGGGGGTATTCCGGGTCCAGGGGCACGTAGGCGCCGCCGGCCTTGAGGATCGCCAGCAGGCCGACGACCATTTCCAGGGAACGCTCCAGGGCCAGGCCGACTCGCACCTGCGGGCCCACGCCGCGCTCACGGAGCATCCAGGCCAGGCGGTTGGCGCGGCTGTCCAGCTCGCTGTAGCTCAGGGTCTGCCCGGCGAAGGTCAGGGCCGGGGCGTCCTTGCGGGCCAGGGCCTGTTCGCTGAACAGGTGGTGGATGCACTGGTCCAGGCGTTGCTCACCGGGCTCGACGCTCAAACTGTCCAGCAGCTGTTGCTGTTCCTCGGCCTGCAGCAGTGGCAACTCGCACAGGCGCCGTTGCGGGTCGTCGATCAGGGCCTGCAGCAGGTTGCGCCAATGGCCGGCCATGCGCGCAATGCGCGGCTCGTCGAACAGGTCGGTGCTGTAGGTCAGGCAGCAGCCCAGGCGCTGGTCCAGGTCGGTGACTTCCAGGTTGAGGTCGAACTTGGTGGCCCGGGCATCGTTGACCAGGTAGTCCACGGTCATGCCCGCCAGTTGCCGGCTTTGCTGGAATTCCCAGCGCTGGACGTTGCACATCACCTGGAACAGCGGGTTGTAGGCGGTGCTGCGCGGCGGTTGCAAGGCTTCCACCAGATGGTCGAACGGCAGGTCCTGGTGCGACTGGCCCTCGATCACGGTGTGGCGTACCTGCTCCAGCAACTGGCCGACGCTCATCTGCCCGTCGAGCTGGCAACGCAGCACCTGGGTGTTGAGGAAGGCGCCGATCAGCCCTTCGCTTTCCGGGCGGATGCGGTTGGCCACCGGCGCACCGATGCGCAGGTCGCTCTGGCCGCTGTAGCGGTACAGCAGCACCGACAGCGCGGCGGTCATGGTCATGAACAGGGTCAGGCCGTGCTCGGCATTGAAGGCCCGCACCCGGGCCGCCAGCTCGTCGCTCAAATCGAAGCGGTACAGCTCGCCCTGGTGGCTTTGCACCGCCGGTCGTGGCCGGTCGCTGGGCAGTTCCAGCAAGGGGTGTTCGCGGCCCAGTTGCCCGACCCAGTAGTCCAGCTGGCGCTGGCGCTCGCCGGATTCCAGCCACTGGCGCTGCCACACACTGTAGTCCAGGTACTGCACTGGCAAGGGTTCCAGGGGCGATTCGCGGTCGTCGAGGAAGGCTTCGTACAGCGCCCCCAGCTCGCGGGCGAAGATGTCCATGGCCCAGCCTTCGGTGACGATATGGTGCAGGGTCAGGACGAAGTAGTGCTCCTGCTCGCCGGCCTTGACCAGGCAGGCGCGCAGCAGCGGGCCGGTCTCCAGGTCGAAGGGCTGGTGCGCTTCGCTGTCCGCCAATTGTTGCAGGCGCTGCTGCCGCGCATCCGGGGCCAGGGCCGAGAAGTCCGTCCAGGCCATGCGCAGGCCGGTGTCGGCCTGCACCTGCTGATGGGCCACGCCGTTGACGCTGGGGAAGGTGGTGCGCAGGGTTTCGTGGCGCAGGATCAGCGCTTGCAGCGCGGCCTCGAAACGGCCCACGTCCAGCACCCCGGACAGCCGCGCCATTCCGCCGACGTTGTAGGCCGGGCTGTCGGGCTCCATCTGCCAGAGGAACCACATGCGCTGCTGGGAATAGGACAGCGGCACCGGCTGGCTGCGGTCGACCCGGGCAATCGGCGGCTGCTGGTTGCGCACGCCGGACGCCTGGATCAGCCGCACCTGTTCGGCAAAGTCCCCCAGCTCGCTGGCTTCGAACAGCGCCCGCAGTGGCAGCTCGACGTCGCAGGCCTGGCGGGTGCGGGAAATGATCTGGGTGGCCAACAGCGAATGCCCGCCCAGGGCGAAGAAATCGTCCTTGAGGCCGATGCGTGGCTGGCCCAGCACTTCGCGCCAGATAGCCGCGATCTGCTGTTCCAGTTCGGTGCTCGGTTCGACGTGCTCGCGCACCTGCCATTGCGGCTCCGGCAGGGCCCGGCGGTCGAGCTTGCCACTGGGGCTCAGGGGCATGGCGTCCAGACGCAGCAGTTGCGCCGGCACCATGTACTCCGGCAGTTCGGCGGCCAGGGCGGTTGTCAGCCGAGCGCGTTGCTCGGTTTCATCTTCGTCGCTGGCCTGGGCGGTGTAGTAGCCGATCAACTGCGGGCCGGCGACGGTGTCGCGCACCAGCACCGCGGCCTGGGCCACGCCGTCCTGGGCCAGCAGCCGCGCTTCGATTTCCTGCGGCTCGACCCGAAAACCCCGCAGCTTGACCTGCTGGTCGAGGCGACCGAGGTATTCCAGCACGCCGTCGGCGCACCAGCGCACCCGATCCCCGGTGCGGTACAGGCGCGCGCCCTCCTCACTCAATGGGTCGACCACAAAGCGTTCGGCGGTCAGCGCCGGGCGTCCCAGGTAACCCCGGGCCAAGCCCTGGCCGCTGATGCACAGCTCACCCGGAACTCCCGCCGGCAACGGATTGAGGTCCGCGTCAAGCACCCGGCACACCACGTTGCCCAGGGGCCGGCCAATGGGCGAACGCTCGCCGTCATCGACTGAACACTGCCAATGGGTGACGTTGATCGCGGTTTCGGTCGGGCCATAGCGGTTGTGCAGTTGGGCATTGGGCAACTGCTGCAACAGGCGATTGCGCAGCTCGGCCGGCAGGACTTCACCACCGGAGAACACCCGGCGCAGGCTGTGGCATTCGGCGCTCAGCGGCTCATCGACGAACAACTGCAACAGCGGCGGCACGAAGTGCAGCGTGGTGACGCCATACTCCTGCACCAGCTGGGCGATGCGATGGGGATCGCGGTGCTCGCCGGGAGCGGCGATCAGCAGCCGGCAACCGGTAATCAGTGGCCAGAAGCATTCCCACACCGACACGTCGAAGCTGATGGGGGCTTTTTGCATCAGCACATCGTCGGCCTGCAACTGGTAGCTGTCCTGCATCCATTGCAGGCGCTCCATCAGCGCGCGATGGGTATTGCCCACGCCCTTGGGCTGGCCCGTGGAACCGGAGGTGTAGATCACATAGGCCAGATGTTCGCCGTGCAGGTGCAGGCCCGGCGCGTGGCTCGGCCAGCTGTCGAGCTTGAGGCTGTCCATGGCGATGGCGCTGACACCCGGGGCCTGGGGCATCTGGCCCAGCAGATGGGTCTGGGTCAGCAGCAGGCCCACGCCGCTGTCTTGGAGCATGTAGGCCAGGCGTTCGGCGGGGTAGTCCGGGTCCAGGGGCACGTAGGCGCCACCGGCCTTGATGATTGCCAACAGGCCGATCAGCAGTTGCGGCGAACGTTCGGCGGCGATGGCCACGCACACGTCCGGCCCGACGCCCTTGTCCCGCAGGTAGTGGGCCAGGCGGTTGGCCTGGGCGTGCAGCTCGGCAAAGCCCAGTTGCCCGCCGTCCCAGACCAGCGCGGTGCGTTCCGGGCTCTGGCGCAGTTGTTCGTGCAGGCGCTCCGGCAGCCACTGCTCGGCCGGCGCGCAGGGGGCCACGCTCCATTGCTGCAGTTGTACCGCTTCGGCCTTGCCGAGCAACGGCAAGTCGCCCAGGGCGCTGTCCGGCTGCTGGCAGGCATGCTCCAGCAGGCTGATGAAATGCCCGGCCAGACGCTCGATGCTAGCCGCGTCGAACAGCTCGTCGGCGTAGTCGAAGGCCAGGCTCAGGCGGCCATTGCGGTCCTCTTCGCTGTGCAGTTGCAGGTCGAACTTGGCCTCGCGGCTGTGCCACGGCAGCTCTTCGGCCAGCAGCCCGGGCAGGCGGCGCAAGGCACTGAGGTCGCGCTGCTGGTGGTTGAACATGACCTGGAACAGGCCCTGCTCGCGGGCTTCGGGGAAGGCTTCGAGCAATTGTTCGAAAGGCAGATCCTGGTGGGCCTGGGCCTCCAGGGCGGTGCGGCGGGTCTGCTGCAGCAGGTCGGCGAAGGACTGGCGCGAATCCAATTGCCCGCGCAATACCTGGGTATTGATGAAAAAGCCCAGCAGGCCCTGGGTTTCCAGGCGCGGGCGGTTGGCGTTGGGCACCCCGATGCGGATATCGCTCTGCCCGCTGTAGCGGTGCAGCAGGGTCTGGAACGCCGCCAGCAACAGCATGAACGGCGTGGCCTGCCGAGCCTGGGCGGTCTGGCGCACGGCTTCACTGAGGCTCGCGCTCAGGCGCAGGTCATGGCGTGCGGCGCTGTGGCGGATCTGGGCCGAACGCGGGTGGTCGGTGGCGAGATTCAACACCGGGGCTTGGTCTGCCAGTTGCTGTTTCCAGTAGTCCAGCTGGCGCTGGCCTTCGCCCTGGGCCAGCCACTGGCGCTGCCAGCTGCCGTAGTCGGCGTATTGCAGGGCCAGGGGCGCCAACTCCAGGTGCTGGCCCTGGGCCGCGGCGGCATAGAGCCGCGAGAACTCGTCGATCAGCACATTCAGCGACCAGCCGTCGGCGATGATGTGGTGCAGGGTCAGCAGCAGTTGGTGTTCTTCGTCATCCAGGCGCACCAGGGTCGCCCAGTACAGCGGCCCCTTCTCCAGATCGAACTGGGTCCGGGCCTCGTCTTCGCGGATCTGCCGCGCCCGGGCTTCACGCTCGGCCGGTGGCAGGTCGCTGATATCGATCACCTGCAGGTTGAACTCACCGGTGGCATCCACCTGTTGCAGGGCCTGGCCGTCACGCTCGAAGAAGCGCGTGCGCAGCGCTTCGTGGCGCTGGATCAGTTGCTGGAAGCTGGCGCGCAGGGCCTCTTCGTCCAGCTCGCCGCGCAAGCGCAGGCCGCCGGGAATGTTGTACGCGCTGCTCTGCGGGTCCAGTTGCCAGGTAATCCACAGGCGGTTCTGCGCCAGGGATTGGGGCAACGGCTGCTGGCGCGACAGGGCATTGATACTGCCCTGGGCCACGCCGCCGTCCTGCTGCTGGCGCGCCACGGCAGCACTGAAGGCACCCAGGGTCGGAGCCTCGAACAGCAGGCGCAAGCCCAGTTCCAGCCCCAGCTCTTCACGCAGGCGGGCGATTACCTGGGTAGCGGCAATCGAGTTGCCCCCCTGGAGGAAGAAGTGATCGTCGGCGGCCACCGAAGCGCATTGCAGTTGCTCCTGCCAGATGCGCCCGATCAGGGTTTGCAGCGCGTCACCGGCGCTGTCTGCGGCGTCAGCCGTTGCGCTGCCGGCCTGCGGGAACAGCGCGTAGTAATCCAGGCTGCCATCGGCCAGCCGGGTGCGGCAGGCGGAACGCTGCAACTTGCCGCTGGAGGTTTTCGGCAGGGCCCCGGGGTTGAGCAGCAGCACCACGCTTGGCGCTTCCTGGCAGGCTTCGGCCACCGCCTGGCGGATGGCCTTGATCAGCGCCTCGGGGGGCAGGATCTTCTGCACGCTGCGGCTGATTTCCGCGGCGATGCCGATGCCTTCCTGGCCCTGTTCGGTGACCGCAAACGCCGCCACCCGGCCCTTGCGCACCACTTCCACCTCGCGCTCGATGGTCTTTTCGATGTCCTGGGGGTAGAGGTTGTGCCCACGCACGATCAGCAGGTCCTTCAGGCGCCCGGTGATGAACAGCTCGCCCTCGCGGATAAAGCCCAGGTCACCGGTGCGCAACCAGGTACGACCGGCATGCTGGACGAAGGTCTTGGCGGTGGCTTCAGGATTGCGCCAGTAGCCATGGGCAATGCTCGGCCCGGCGGCCCAGACTTCGCCAATACGGTTGTCAGGCAATTCGCCCAATTGCTGCGGATCCATCACCAGCACGGCGTGTTCCGGCTGGCTGAAGCCGCAGCTCATCATTGCGCTGCCCTGCCCCGGCTCGGCGCGGTTCTGCGCCAGGGCCTGGTCGTCCAGGTGCAGGGCCGGGATGCCCTGGCCGCGCACGCCACCGGCCACGAACAGGGTGGCTTCGGCCAGGCCGTAGGAGGCGAGGAAGTTTTCATGGCCAAAACCGCAGGCGCTGAACTTCTCGGCGAAACGCTCCAGGGTGTCCAGGCGGATCGGCTCGGACCCCGAATAGGCCACGCGCCAGCCGCTGAGGTCGAGGCGCTCCAGGGCCGACTCGCTGACCCGTTCGCTGCACAGGCGGTAGGCGAAATCCGGGCCGCCGCTGATGGTGCCACCGTATTCGCTGATCGCTTCCAGCCAACGCACGGGCCGCGCCAGGAAGTAGGCCGGTGACATCAGCACACAGGGCACACCGCTGAAAATCGGTTGCAGCAGGCCGCCGATCAGGCCCATGTCGTGGTACAGCGGCAGCCAGCTGACGATCACGTCATCCGGGTTGAGGTCGATACCGAAGCCGCGACGGATCAGCAGTTCGTTGGCCACCAGGTTGCCATGGCTGACCTGCACGCCCTTGGGCAGCGCGGTGGAACCCGAGGTGTATTGCAAGAAGGCAATGTCGTCGCCCTGCAGCGCCACGGCCTGCCAGTCTTCGGCCAGCCCGGCTTGCAGGGTGTCCACACACAGCAGTTGCGGCGCGCCCGCGGCCTTGAGTTCGTCCATCTGCAACAGTGAATCCCGCAGCCCGGCGCTGGTCAGCAGCAGCCGTGGCTCGGCGTCGGCCATGATGGAAATCAGGCGCTCCTGGTGATGACGACGGGTGGACTCCGGCGGATAGGCCGGCACCGCGATCACCCCGGCGTACAGGCAACCGAAGAACGCCGCGACGTAGTCCGGGCCGCTGGGAAACAGCAATACCGCGCGATCGCCGAATTCGGCGTTGGCTTGCAGAGCCGCAGCAATGGTGCGCGCACGAAGGTCCAGGTCCCGGTAACTGAGGACAACGCTCTGATCCTGCTCTTCGGCGAGAAAGCGCAACGCCACTTGATCAGGTGCCAGGACTGCCCGGCGTTGAAGGGCTTGGGCCAGGGTGCTGGGGAGTTCGAACGCGTCCGTCATGGGGTTTCCTGCCAGGATTGTGCTTGCAATGGAGAGCGGGCCCTGCTCTCCCATAACTTTAATAACTATCTATAAATCAAATAGTTATATGAAAGTCGTGGGCATCCGGAGGGCGCCGTGGCCGGGTCTGCTACCCGGAATCTTTCTCCAATGAGAACGGATGACGTCTTGAAATAATTAGTCCGCATCCTGCCCTTCAAGGCCTGATCCAGCCCACTGACAAGCAGCCGTTCGCAATCTGCGCTGACGGAGAGCATTAGTTCTTTTTCTCAATTGACAATCATTATCATTCATCCTAATTTGTCGCTCGATGTGTAGGACGGGTCAGATTTTTCTGACGTCCCACTAACTTCTTTGCAACAAGGTGATTTCCATGACGGAACAAGTATCCACAAGCAGGTGCGATTCACCGTTACTCCAGGCTTTTGTCGACAACCGTCTGATCCTGGTGAAGATTGCAGCCCGCATTACCGGCTGCCGATCCCGGGCTGAAGACGTGGTTCAAGATGCGTTTTTCCGCCTGCAGTCGGCGCCGCAGATCACCTCCTCGTTCAAAGCCCAGCTCAGTTACCTGTTCCAGATCGTGCGCAACCTGGCCATCGACCACTACCGCAAGCAGGCGCTGGAGCAGAAGTACTCGGGTACTGAAGAGGAAGGCTTGAATGTGGTTATTCATGGCGCTTCACCTGAAACCTCCCACATGAACTTTTCCACCCTGGAAAACATCGCCGAAGCCCTGACCGAGCTGCCCAGCCGCACGCGCTACGCCTTCGAGATGTACCGCCTGCATGGCGTCCCGCAAAAGGACATCGCCAAGGAGCTGGGGGTATCGCCGACCCTGGTCAACTTCATGATTCGCGATGCCCTGGTGCATTGCCGCAAAGTTTCGGGCAACCGCCCCGATACCTTCGCCCGTCGCTGACTGGCGCCCTGCATGACCCGGCTTGATGGGTGCCTACACCTCAAGCAGGCCACTGCGGCCAAGCACCAGTAACGCTGCACGTTTATGCAACAGATCGAACTCCTGCTGGCAGAACCGACAACGGTCATGCGCAGCACAGGGCGGCGCGTGGGCGCCTGGCGCCGGCCGCTGCGCACCTGGCGGGTCCAGATACAGGGCATGTACCTGGGCCGACAGCCAGAAAGCCAGCCGATCCTGGCGCGCCGCCTCGGCTGCCTGGGCATCCACCGGCACGGGCGCCTGCCCCCGGCCCCGCAGAGACTCGAACAGCCTCTGGCGGGCGATGACCTCATCGATTCCCGTGAGCTGGCCGGTGGGCAGGGCTGCGACATTCAGCGGATCAACAGGGGACATGGCAGCGCTCACCGTCGGTTGGGCATTCAACCAAGTGACGTGGGCCGCCGCCGAAAATTTAGCCCGTCGCGGGCCGGGCTGGTTGCTGCGTGATGTCAGGCGTGGGGCACGCTCATCACCACAATGCGGTAGGGATCGAAGATCTTGTGCATCTGGCCGTTGTCCCGCAGTTTTTGCAGGAGCCCGGAAAAGTCTTCGGCCGTGATCGGCGCCTTGGGCCGGATCAAGGCGTAATGGTGGTAGACCTGATCGATGCGTTCTGACACCAGCAACTGATCGGTGCTTTCGGCATTGCGCGCCAGGAAGTCGCTGAGGTAGGAGCGGGTCACCAGGGCGATGTCCGCCCTGCCCCGCAGGACCATCAGCAAGTTGCTGTCGTGGGAATAGGTCAGGGTGGCGTTGTAGGTGTCGGCCAGGAACTTGGGGTCGGCGTTGAACTGGGCGAAGGCGTAGTGATAACCGCTGAACAGGGCCAGGCGCTTGCCCTTCAGGTTGGCGAAATAGTCCTGCTGGCGCCCTCCCTGACGCTGGGCGACGAAAATTTCCGCGTCTTCCAGGCCCATGTCGACACTGGTGTGGGCAATGTTCTGCCAGCCCCAGGCCGGGTTCTCGAAGATCGCCAGGTCCACCCGGCCCTGCTCGAAATCGCGAAACCGCCGGGGAATCGAGGTGGGCACCAGGACGAACTCATAGTCGCTCTGGGACTGGTTGAGGGCTTCCACCAGTTGCGGCAGCAAACCGGTGTCGGCACCCGTTTCAGGACGGACGGTATAAGGCGGGAAATGCGCCGCCGCGACCCGCACCAGCTGCGCCGAGGAGGCCGGACAGACCCAAAGTGTTGCCAGCGCCAGCAAGAGCATTCGCAAGGCTGACCGCAGCGGCAAGGACATCAAGGCAACACACCTCAAGGAAATGAAAATGAATGAGCTAAAGCTAGGCGTTTTCAGCCACTTCGACAATGTTGCCACGCACAATTAGCCAGCCGCTCAATGATCCTTGAGCACCAGCAGCAGGGCCTCCTGGGCCAGCTGTTCCAGAGTCATGCTGCCCTCGGCACGGAACCAGGTGGTGGTCCAGGACAGGGCGCCGGTGAGAAAGCGCCGGGTAATGAACACATCGCCCTTGATGAACCCCGCCTCCTTGGCCTCCCCCAGCACCTGCAGCCAGATCTGTTCGTAGATGTCGCGCAGCGCCAGGACGGCTGCCTGGCCTTCCGGGGACAGTGAGCGCCACTCGTACACCAGCACCGCCATGGCTTCGCCGCTGCCGCCCATGATCGATTGCAGTTCACAGCGGATCAGCGCCAGCACCCGTTCACGCACGCTGCCGGCCTCGGCCAGTTCGGCGCGCATCAAGGCGGTGTTGTAGTGGATGGTTTCCTGCATCACCGCCCGCAGGATGTCGTCCTTGCTCTTGAAGTGATGAAAGATGCTGCCCGACTGGATGCCCACCGCGCTGGCCAGGTCACGCACGGTGGTGCGCTCGTAACCCTTGTTGCGAAACAGGTGCGCCGCGGTTTGCAGCAGCTTGCCCCGGGCGCTCTCGGGGTCGGTCACCTGGCCACTGGCGATCAGCTCGCGTACTACCTGCAGGGCTTTTTGCTCGTCCACCGGTGTTCTCCTACCTTCACGTCATCAATAGCTCAGCGTAACCCGGCAAATCCGGGCGCGGCGCGCGCAATTTAAGCCTCTGCCGGTTACCAAGCAAGCGCTTGGCCAGAAGAATAGGCCAACGTATTTACAAACCAAGCGCTTGCTTGGTAGCCTCCTCGCAGTTCTTCATTCGAGAGCCCTGTCATGACCAAGACCGTAAGAATCGGCTGCGCCAGTGCCTTCTGGGGCGACACCAGCAGCGCCGCAGCGCAGTTGGTGCAAGGCGGCCGCCTGGACTACCTGGTGTTCGACTATCTGGCAGAGATCACCCTGTCGATCATGGCCGGGGCGCGCATGAAGGACCCGACGGCGGGCTACGCCACGGATTTCGTCGAGGTGCTCAAACCCTTGCTGGGCTCGATCCGCGAACAGGGCATCCGGGTCATCAGCAACGCCGGCGGGGTCAACCCGCAAGCCTGTGCCAGTGCCTTGCAGGCCGCCTGCGAGCAGGCCGGGGTGGCGCTGAAGATCGCCGTGCTGCTGGGGGACGACCTGCAACCGCAGTTCAAGCAGTTGAGCGACGCCGCCATTGTGGAGATGTTCAGCGGCGCGCCCCTGCCGCCAATGTGCGTCTCCACCAATGCCTACCTCGGTGCCCCCGGCATCGTCGAAGCGCTGCGCCTGGGGGCGGATATCGTGATCACCGGCCGCGGCGTCGACAGCGCGGTGGTCAGCGCCGCCCTGGTCCACGAGTTCAACTGGTCCTGGCAGGATTACGACCGCCTGGCCCAGGCCGCCCTGGCCGGGCATATCATCGAATGTGGCGCCCAGTGCACCGGCGGCAACTTCACCGACTGGCGCCAGGTGCCGGACTACGAACATATCGGCTTTCCCATCGTCGAGGTCGGCGCTGACGGCCAGTTTGTGGTCGGCAAGGCGCCCGGTACCGGAGGGCTGGTGAGCCCGCTGACGGTAGGCGAACAACTGCTGTACGAAATTGGCAACCCCAGGGCTTATCTGCTTCCAGATGTGGTGTGCGATTTCTCTCAGGTGGAACTGCGGCAACAGGGCCCGGAAAGGGTTCATGTACAGGGTGCCAGGGGCCTGCCCCCCAGCCACCAGTACAAGGTCAGCGCCACCTACCCGGACGGCTTCCGCTGCACCGCCAGTTGCCTGATGGCCGGGATCGACGCGGTCGCCAAGGCGCAACGGGTCAGCCAGGCGATCATCGACAAGACCAGCGAGATGTTCGCCCAGCGCGGCTGGGGGCCCTACAGCGAAGTCAACATCGAGCTGCTGGGCAGCGAGGCCACCTACGGCCCCCACGGCCAGCGCCAGGACAGCCGCGAGGTGGTGATCAAGCTGGCGGTGCGCCACCCGAACAAGGCGGCGCTGGTGCTGTTCTCCCGGGAAATCGCCCAGGCCGCCACCGGCATGGCCCCGGGGCTCACCGGCATCGTCGGTGGCCGGCCGACGGTGTACCCGGTGATCCGCCTGTTCTCCTTCCTGCTGGACAAGGACGCCTGCCGGCTGGAGATCGACCTTGCCGGCCAGCGTCACCCTTGCGCCCTGCCGCACACCGATCGCCTGGACCCGGCAGCCCTGCCCGCCCCCCATTCCCTGCCCGCCCCCCGCGGCCGCGCCGATGCCAGCGTGGCGCTGGTGAAGCTGGCGGTGGCACGCTCCGGCGACAAGGGCAACCACAGCAATATCGGGGTCATGGCGCGCCACCCCGACTACTTGCCGTGGATTGCCGAAGCCCTGACTCCCGAGGTGCTGGTGGACTGGATGGGCCATGTGCTGGACCCGGTGCATGGCCGGGTCCAGCGCTGGTACCTGCCGGGCACCCATAGCCTCAACTTCCTGCTGGAGAACGCCCTGGGCGGCGGCGGCGTCGCCAGCCTGCGCATCGACCCGCAAGGCAAGGCCTTCGCCCAGCAGTTGCTGGAAATCCAGATCCCGGTGCCGCAGAGCATCGCCGACGCCGTCAATTAAAGGAGCTGCCGTGGTGTACGACTCGATTTTCAAAGCGCAATTGTTCGCCGGCCAGACCATCATCGTCACCGGCGGCGGCAGCGGGATCGGCCGCTGCACTGCCCACGAACTGGCGGCCCTGGGGGCCCAGGTGCTGCTGGTGGGGCGCAAGGCGGAAAAACTGCAGAAGGTCGCCGGCGAAATTGCCGAGGACGGCGGCAAGGCCGACTGGCAGGCCTGCGACATCCGCGACGAGGAAGCGGTCAAGGCCCTGGTGGCCCGGCTGATGGAGCGCTTTGGCCCGATCCATGGCCTGGTGAACAATGCCGGCGGCCAGTACCCGGCGCCCCTGGCCTCGATCAACCAGAAGGGGTTCGAAACCGTGCTGCGCACCAATCTGGTGGGCGGCTTCCTCATGGCCCGGGAAGTGTTCAACCAGTCCATGAGCCGCCACGGCGGCAGCATCGTCAACATGCTCGCCGACATGTGGGGCGGCATGCCCGGCATGGGCCACTCCGGCGCGGCGCGCTCGGGGATGGACAATTTCACCAAGACCGCCGCCTACGAATGGGGGCATGCCGGGGTGCGGGTCAACGCGGTGGCGCCGGGCTGGATCGCCTCCAGCGGCATGGACACTTATGAAGGCGCGTTCAAGGCGGTGATCCCCACCCTGCGCGAGCACGTACCGCTCAAGCGCATAGGCACGGAATCGGAAGTCAGCGCGGCCATTGTCTTTCTGCTCAGCCCCGGCGCGGCCTTTATCAGCGGCAGCACCCTGCGCATTGATGGCGCGGCCAGCCTCGGCAGCCGGGCCTGGCCATTGAGCAAGGCGCGCAACAGCGAGTCCTACAACGGTTTCCATCGCGCCTACCTGCCCGACGTACTCAAGGGCGAGGAATAAGCCATGCCGGTGATCCAGTCCCAACTCGACCCCCATGGCCCGCAGTTCGCGCAAAACCGCGCAGCCATGCTGGCGGGCCTGCAACAGTTGCAGGAACTGCAGCAGAACCTGCTGGCCAAGGCCGCCGAAGCCAAGGCCAAGTTCGACCAGCGCGGCCAACTGCTGCCCCGCGAACGCCTCAACCTGCTGCTGGACCCGGGGGCGCCGTTTCTTGAGCTGGCCAGCCTGGCCGGCTACAAGCTGCACGACGACAAGGACGGTACCCAGGCCGGTGGCGGCCTGATTGCAGGCATCGGCTATGTGTGCGGCGTGCGCATGCTGGTGGTGGCCAACAACTGCGCGATCAAGGGCGGGACCATCTCCCCCAGCGGCCTGAAGAAATCCCTGCGCCTGCAACAGATCGCCATGGAGAACAAACTGCCGGTGGTGACCCTGGCACAAAGCGGTGGCGCCAACCTCAACTACGCCGCGGAAGTCTTCGTCGAAGGTGCACGCAGCTTCGCCAATCAGGCGCGGATGTCGGCCATGGGCCTGCCGCAGATCACCGTGGTCCACGGCTCGGCCACCGCCGGCGGCGCCTACCAGCCCGGGCTCTCGGACTACGTGGTGGTGGTGCGTGGCGAGGCCAAGCTGTTTCTCGCCGGCCCGCCGCTGCTCAAGGCCGCCACCGGTGAAGTGGCCACCGATGAAGAACTGGGGGGCGCCGAGATGCACGCCCAGGTGGCCGGCACCGCCGAATACCTGGCGCAAAACGATGCCGACGGCATCCGCATCGTCCGCGAGATCGTCAGCCTGTTGCCGTGGAACGCCCGACTGCCCGTGCAGCCCGCCAGGACCTGGAACGAGCCGCTGTACCCCATCGACGAGTTGCTCGGGCTGATTCCCGACGACCCCAAAAAGCCCTACGACGCCCGGGAAATCATCGCCCGCCTGGCCGACGGCTCGCAGTTCCTGGAGTTCAAGGGCGAGTTCGACGCCCAGACCCTCTGCGGCCACTTGCAGATCCAGGGCCGGCCCTGCGGCTTTATCGGCAACAACGGCCCGATCACGCCCCAGGGCGCGAGCAAGGCCGCGCAATTCATCCAGCTCTGTGACCAGAGCCAGACCCCGCTGCTGTTCTTCCACAACACCACCGGCTTCATGGTGGGCACCGAATCCGAGCAGCAGGGGGTGATCAAGCACGGGGCGAAGATGATCCAGGCGGTGGCCAATGCCCGAGTGCCGAAGCTGACCATCGTGGTCGGTGGCTCCTACGGCGCCGGCAACTATGCGATGTGCGGCCGCGGCCTGGACCCACGCTTCATCTTCGCCTGGCCCAACAGCCGCACCGCGGTGATGGGCGGCGCCCAGGCCGGCAAGGTGCTGCGCATCGTCACCGAGGCCAAGCATGCGAAGAACGGCCAGGAGGCCGACCCGAAGATGCTCGACATGCTGGAACAGGTCACCGCGCAGAAGCTCGACAGCCAGTCCACGGCGCTCTACGCCAGCGCCAACCTGTGGGACGACGGGCTGATCGACCCGCGCGATACCCGCACTCTGCTGGGCTACCTGCTGGACATCTGCCATGAGGCGCAGGTGCGCGAGCTGGCGCCCAACAGCTTTGGCGTGGCGCGGTTTTGATAGGACATTTCGCGGTCTGACCCCACTTGAGGAGAACAACAATGATCTTCACCCAGGAACACGAAGAACTGCGGCGCACGGTGCGCCAATTTGTAGACCGCGAGATCAACCCCCACGTCGATGAATGGGAAAAGGCCGGGCGCTTTCCCATCCACGAGATTTTCCGCAAGGCCGGTGAACTGGGGCTGCTGGGCATCTCCAAGCCGGAAAAATTCGGCGGCATGGGCCTGGACTACAGCTACTCCATCGTCGCCGCCGAGGAGTTCGGCACCATCCATTGCGGTGGCATTCCCATGTCCATCGGCGTGCAGACCGACATGTGCACCCCGGCCCTGGCGCGCTTCGGCTCCGATGAACTGCGCGACGAGTTTCTGCGGCCGGCCATCACGGGCGAGCAGGTCGGCTGCATCGGCGTCTCCGAAGTCGGCGCCGGTTCCGATGTGGCCGGGCTCAAGACCCACGCCCGCAAGGACGGCGACGACTACGTGATCAACGGCAGCAAGATGTGGATCACCAACTCCCCCAGCGCCGACTTCATCTGCCTGCTGGCCAACACTTCGGACGACAAGCCCCACGTCAACAAGTCGCTGATCATGGTGCCGATGAACACCCCGGGCATCAGCCTCAGCTCGCACCTGGACAAGCTCGGCATGCGCAGCTCGGAAACCGCCCAGGTGTTCTTCGACAATGTACGGGTGCCTCAACGCAACCGCATCGGCCACGAAGGCGCCGGTTTCATGATGCAGATGCTGCAGTTCCAGGAGGAACGGCTGTTCGGCGCGGCGAACATGATCAAGGGCCTGGAATACTGCGTGGACAGCACCATCGAGTACTGCAAGGAGCGCAAGACCTTCGGCAGCCCGCTGATCGACAACCAGGTGATCCATTTCCGCCTGGCCGAGCTGTCCACCGAGATCGAGTGCCTGCGGGCCCTGGTCTACCAGGCCACCGAGCAGTATGTACGCGGCCAGGACGTGACCCGGCTGGCTTCGATGGCCAAGCTCAAGGCCGGGCGCCTGGGCCGCGAGGTCAGCGACAGCTGCCTGCAATACTGGGGCGGCATGGGCTTCATGTGGGACAACCCGGTGGCCCGGGCCTATCGCGATGTGCGCCTGGTGTCCATCGGCGGCGGTGCCGACGAGATCATGCTGGGGATCATCTGCAAGCTCATGGGCATCCTGCCGGGGAAAAAGAAATGAACCCGCTCCCAACCTGCCAGACCCTGTTGCTGGAGCCGCGCAACGGCGTGCTGTTCATCAGCCTCAATCGCCCGCAAAGCCGCAATGCCATGAGCCTGCAGATGGTCGCCGAACTGCGCACGGTGATGGCCGCGGTCCGCGACCGGCGCAGCATCCGTGCCCTGGTGCTGCGCGGCACCGGCGAGCACTTCTGTGCCGGTGGCGATCTCAAGGACATGGCCGGCGCCCGGGCCCACGGCAGCGCCGCCTACCGTGAACTGAACCGGGCCTTCGGCGCCCTGCTGGAAGAAGCGCAGCACCTGCCCCAGGTGCTGGTGTGCGTGCTGCAGGGCGCGGTGCTGGGGGGCGGATTCGGCCTGGCCTGTGTCAGCGACATCGCCATCGCCGAGCACTCGGCCCAGTTCGGCATGCCGGAAACCAGCCTGGGCCTGCTGCCCGCGCAAATTGCCCCGTTCGTGGTGCAGCGCATCGGCCTGGCCCAGGCCCGGCGCCTGGCCCTGACCGCCGGCCGTTTCGATGGCGCCCAAGCCCAGCGCCTGGGCCTGGTGCACTTTGTCGAGAACGATGCCAACGCCCTGCAGGAACGCCTGGAGCAGCAGCTTTCCCTGGTGCTGCGCTGCGCCCCGGGGGCCAACGCGGCGACCAAGGCCTTGCTCCTGGCGAGTGTCGACCAACCGCAGGGGCCATTGCTGGACCAGGCCGCCAACGACTTCGCCAATGCAGTCCTGGGTGAGGAAGGGGTCGAGGGCACCCTGGCCTTCGTGCAGAAACGCAAACCGGCCTGGGCCAACTGAGCCCTTGTAGGAGCCGGCTTGCCGGCGAACGCCCCCCACCGATTCCCGGGAGCCTGTATGCCCAATTTCAACAAGATCCTGATCGCCAACCGTGGCGAAATCGCCTGCCGCATCCAGCGTACCGCCCAGGCCCTGGGCTATCGCACCGTGGCCGTGTTCAGCGATGCCGATGCCGAGGCCCTGCATGTGCAACTGGCTGACGAAGCGGTGCATATCGGCCCGTCCGCGGTGCAGCAGTCCTACCTCGACGGCGCCGCGCTGCTGGAAGCGGCACGGCGCACCGGTGCCGACGCCATTCACCCGGGCTACGGCTTTCTTTCGGAAAATGCCGAGTTCGCCGCCGCCTGTGAAAGCGCCGGCCTGGTGTTCATCGGCCCCAGCGCTGCCGCCATCGAGCTGATGGGCAGCAAGCGTCGCTCGAAGATCGCCATGCTCGAAGCCGGCGTGCCGTGCATCCAGGGCTATCAGGGGGCGGAACAGGACGACGCCACCTTGCAGCGCGAAGCCCAGCGCATCGGCTATCCGCTGATGATCAAGGCCAGCGCCGGCGGTGGCGGGCGTGGCATGCGCCTGGTACACCAGGCCGGGCAGTTGCTGGAGCAGATCCGCACGGCCCGCTCCGAAGCCCTGCACGCCTTCGGCAGCGACGAACTGATCCTGGAGCAGGCGCTGATCGAGCCGCGGCACGTGGAGGTGCAGTTGTTCGGCGACCAGCATGGCCAGTTGATCTACCTGGGTGAGCGCGATTGCTCGATCCAGCGCCGCCATCAGAAGGTCATCGAAGAGGCGCCCTGCCCGGTCATGACCCCAGAGCTGCGCCAGGCCATGGGCGAAGCAGCGATCAAGGCCGGGCGGGCGGTGAACTACGTGGGCGCCGGTACCGTGGAGTTCCTTCTGGATGCGAGCGGGCAGTTCTATTTCCTGGAAATGAATACCCGGCTGCAGGTGGAGCACCCGGTTACCGAACTGGTAACGGGCCTGGACCTGGTAGCGCTGCAACTGCAAGTGGCGGCCGGCGAGCCACTGCCCCTGGGCCAGGAACAGGTGCGCCTCGACGGCCACGCCATTGAAGTGCGGCTGTATGCCGAGGACCCGGCACAGAACTTCCTGCCGCAGACCGGCCAGATCCTGCGCTGGGAGCCGGCGCCGGGGATCCGCACCGACCATGGCTTGCAGGAAGGTCAATGGATCAGCCCCTTCTACGACCCGATGCTGGGCAAGCTGATCGCCCACGGCGCTACCCGCGAAGAGGCGCGGCGCAAGCTGCTGCGCGGCGTCGAGGATTGCGTGCTGCTGGGGCTGGAGAGCAACCGCCGGCTGCTGGCCAACCTGCTGCGCCACCCGGTGTTCGCCAGCGGCCACTTCAGCACCGCCTTCATTGCCGAGCATTTTGCCCAAGACCCGAGCCTGCAACCCCAGGAGCCCACTGCCGAGGAGCTGGCCATCGCCGCTGCGCTGTTCCACCACCACAGCGCCAGCGCCCATGGCCCGGCGCTCAATGCCTGGAGCAACAATGCCGGGGTTCCCCTGGACTACCGGCTCGGGGTGCAGGACCGGCAATGGTCGCTGCACCTGCACGCGCTGCCCTCGGGCGCTGTCCAGGTGCGCCAGGGCGATGGGCTGCTGGAGCTCAAGGTGCGCAGCGCCGATGGCCGGCGGGCCAGCCTGGAGATCAACGGCATCCGCCGCCCGTGCGCCTATCGGCTGGAGGGCGGGGAGCTGTGGCTGAGCAACGCCAAGGGCAGCCTGCACCTGGTGGATCGCACCCATGCCCCGGCCCAGGGCCAGAACACTGCCTCCAGCGGCACGCTCAAGGCGCCCATGGACGGGGCGATCGTCGATGTACTGGTCAGTGAAGGCATGCACGTGAGCAAGGGCCAATTGCTGCTGGTGCTGGAGGCGATGAAGATGGAGCACCCGCTCAAGGCCGGGATCGACGGGGTGATCACCCGGGTCCAGGTCCACCTCGGGGACCAGGTGAAAAACCGCCAGGTACTGGTGGAGGTGGAGTAGCCCGGGCACCTTCCAGCAGATCCAGGCAGACGGGGCATCGGTCGGGACGATGCCCCCTCGATGCGCTCAAGCAGCCCTCCCCCTAGGCGGATGCCTCGGCTTTGGCTACGCTCAAGCCTCTTCAGGATGTTTCAAGGCTGGAATTCGTGATGCCCCACTGGCTGGTAATAGATCTGGAAGCCACGACGGATGAAGGGGGCTGGCCGGTGAGCGAGATGGAAATCATTGAGATCGGCGCCACCCTGGTCAACCGCCAGGGCCGGGAACAGGACCACTTCCAGCGTTTCGTCCGCCCCTTGCGGCGCCCCATGCTGACGCCGTTCTGCCGCGAACTGACCCACATCACCCAGGCCAATATCGACAGCGCCGCGCCCCTGAGCGAGGTCTGGGGCCTGTTCGAGCGCTGGCTCGGCCAGCATCAGCCGCGCCTGGAAGGCTGGGCCAGCTGGGGCGACTACGACCGCAAGCAATTGCAGCTGGAATGGCACAACCAACAGCTGCACAGCCTGCTCAATGAGGTGCCGCACATGAACCTCAAGCAGCGCTTCGCCAAGGCCCGGCGCCTGGAGCGGCCCCTGGGGCTCAATGCAGCCCTGCAACTGGCCGGCATGCAGTTCACCGGCCAGCAGCATCGGGCCCTGGAAGATGCGCGCAATACAGCACGCTTATTACCGCTGATTCTTCCTTGATGGCGGCAGGTGACGGCCCTGAACGCCTTGTGCATACTGGCCGCCCTTTTTGACCCTTTCTTGAGGAATCGCCCATGTTTAAAGTCAACGAGTACTTCGACGGCACCGTCAAGTCGATTGCCTTCGGCACGGCCGAAGGCCCAGCCACCATTGGCGTCATGGCCCCGGGCGAATACGAGTTCGGCACCGCACAACGGGAAATCATGCACGTGGTCTCCGGTGCCCTGACCGTGCGCCTGCCAGACAGCACCGACTGGGAAACCTTCCCGGCCGGTAGCCAGTTCAACGTTCCGGCCAACAGCAAGTTCCAGCTCAAGGTCGCGGTGGACACCGCCTACCTGTGCGAATACCGCGGCTGATCGAGCATCGCGGCTCTATCCCGGAATAAAAAATGCCCGTCTCCCAGGAGACGGGCATTTTTCAAGGTGGCACCGGTTATTCGAGAACCGTCACCGCCATCCCTACCTGCAAGCGACCGTTGCCATCATTGACCAGGTTCTGGCCGAACATCGCCCCCTCGGGCTGGGCCCGGTACTTCTGCAAGGTGGCCAGCGGTTCGCGGTCGGCACTGCGCTCGCCGGTCTGCGGGTCGATGGTGGTGAGAATGCAGCGCGAGCATGGCTTGACCACACGGAACTCGACATCGCCGATACGCACGCGCTTCCAGCCGTCCTCGGCATAGGCCGCACTGCCCTCGACCACCAGGTTCGGTCGGAACCGCAGCATCTCCAGGGGCCGGCCCACGCGAGCGGCCAGGTCATCCAGGGACGCCTGGCCAATCAGCAGCAGGGGAAAACCATCGGCGAAGGCCACCTGATCATCGTCCCTGCCATAACCGGCGGCGGTGTTGCGTGCCCGCTGCGCGGGCACCTGCACCAGGCGGCTGGGCTTGCCGATGAATTCGCTGACCCAGGCCGCGGCTTCGTCCCCCGCATCGGGAACCCGCAAGGTGTCCTGCCAGATGGTCACCCCACGCAACGGCGCATCCGCACCTGGCAGCGCTACGTCAAGGGTGGAGTGGCCTGGGGCGCTCAGGGTCAGGCCGCCCTGGTCATTCCACAAGGCTGACAACTGGCTCATCCGCGCTACGGCGCGCTGGGTCAGGAAACGCCCGCTGGCCTCATCCACCAGCATCCAACGGCGATCCCCTTGCAGCCCGAGCTTGTCCAGGCCGATCTGTTGCAGGGCTTCACCCCTGGCGGATTTCAACGGGTATCGATAAAGCGCGCTAAGACGCATGTCCAGCTCCCTGCAGGGGAAAAACGCTCACCCTATACCAGCATTTAGCCGAAACAAAGGAGCGCCGGCGCAAGGCCCGTGTCAGGCGTCGGCTTCGTCCAGCATCAGCCGCTGACGAACCACGTCCACCAGTTTGTCCGGCTGGAACTTGGAGAGGAAGTTGTCGCAACCGACCTTCTTCACCATCGATTCGTTGAAGCTGCCGGACAAGGACGTGTGCAGCACCACATAGAGCCCGCGCAAACGCGGATCGTTGCGGATCTCGGTAGTCAGGCGGTAACCGTCCATTTCCGGCATTTCCGCATCGGTGAACACCATTAGCAGCTTGTCGGTCATCACCACGTCGGTATCGGCCCAGGCCTTGAGCATGTTCAGGGCCTTGAGGCCATCACTGGCGATATGCATCTTCACCCCCAACTGGCCGAGGGTATCGCGCAATTGCGAGAGGGCCACGTTGGAGTCATCCACCAGCAGCACTTCGCGGCCACGGGCACGCTCCAGTACTGGATCTTCCAGCTTGTCCCGGGAAACCTTGGCGTTGTAGGGCACGATTTCCGCCAGGACCTTTTCCACGTCGATGATTTCCACCAACTGGTCATCGACCTTGCTGATGGCGGTCAGGTAATGCTGGCGCCCGGCGCTGGTGGGCGGCGGCATGATGGCTTCCCAGTTCATGTTGACGATGCGGTCCACGCCACCGACCAGGAACGCCTGCACCGAACGGTTGTATTCGGTAACGATGATGGTGCTGTTGGGGCCAGGAACCAGCGGGCGCATGCCAATGGCTTGGGAAAGATCGATGACCGGCAGGGTCTGCCCGCGCAGATTGACCACCCCACAGACAAAAGGATGGCGCTGAGGCATCAGCGTCAGCTTCGGCAGTTGCAGCACTTCCTGGACCTTGAACACGTTGATCGCGAACAGTTGCCGGCCGGCCAGGCGGAACATGAGGATTTCCAGGCGATTCTCACCCACCAGTTGCGTGCGTTGATCTACCGTGTCGAGAATGCCGGCCATTAATGACTCCTGGGCTTGTTCTGATGAATTCACTAAAGACAGATATCGGCCGAGTCTGCCGTATCTTGACCCGCATGCAAATTGCCACATAAAGCCGTTGATGTCACATTAACATCATGCTTTACTGGCTCGGTCAATTCAGCACCCCCTCGGCGCCGGCCAGACCTCCATTTCGGCGCAAGGTTCCCGTGCCTAGGGGATTCCCCTATCAACAATCAGGACCAGCCTGATATTCGCGATATCCAATAGCCATTAATGTGACGCCATTCTCATTGCATGAACGGAGTCAGGCTTTTGTTTTTGATCGCAGAAAGGTGGCTTGGCCCCCTTTCAAGCCCCACCACCCTCGCTCATCCTGCCCCAGCGCGCTTGCGCCGCCTTGCTGTGGCCGGCATGCGCGCACGGACCGGGTTCGAGGCCACTCGACTCGCTCGGCAGGCTGCGACCGCAGGCAAGCATTCAGCTATAACTTCAATCCAGCTGCACCTATCGCGTCCAACTTGCAAACCGTTCAGCCAACGCCCTATCAAGCCATCGGACACGCAGTCATGGAGATAAGCATGCTAAAGGACGGCCACGAGTGCGCTACACCGCTGCCCGAGTTCCTGCTTGAAGCCCAGGCACTGTTGGCCAGGTCGGAAGACTGCCTGAGCCACCTGCACCTGATCAGAAACGATGAAGAAGCCATCAACTGCCTGCTCGCCAGCCTGCAGAGCCTGGCCCAGGTTGCGACCCGCCACGCCGTCAGCCCGCTGGCCGAGTTCTCCCTGCATATTCATGGCGTGCTCAAGCGCACCCCCCATCCCCTGGACCTCAACGATCCGATCCTCAACGCCTTGAAGAGCTGCCTGACGCTGATGGCCTGGCAACTGGAACTGATCGACCCGCGCAATGGCCAGCTCAATCTGGACGACAGCGAGCAACTCATGCTGATCGACGAACTGACAGAGCAAGTGGGACAGAACTGTAACTGCACATATCCATCTTGCAGCCACTGAAGTTGTATTTATCCGGCAAGGCAGCAGATAAAACTCCCGCCATTCACCGCCCTACTGCGCAACATCGATAAAATATCGGGCCAACTGTCAAGCACCCGGTCGTTAATGATTAATTCATACCCAAGAGCGACATCAATCACTCCATAAAACCAACTAGCAAGGTCACCGGGACTTGCTGTTCAACGCACTGTGCACGCGGGCAAACCCGCTCCCCAGCACACTTTGCGCAGTGTTGGGCCGCGCGTGGCACCATTGGGACTGACGTAACGCGCCCCTCCAATTCCTGACTCTGAAGTCCTATATGGTTGAGCGTATAAACGCGACCGACGGTATCTTCGGTGGTATTATGCGGCGCATAAACGGACACAGTTAATGGCACATTGATTGCTATGGCGGCAGTTACTACTCAGCCTGTACAACACGAACAGACAGCGTTGATTGAAACCGGGTATTCAAATAGCACCGTTTCCCAAACAAGCCTCGTCATCCATACTTGACCGGGCTCTTCGCAGCGAACATCCATTGGCTCCATCCGCTATGTACGCCAGCCTCAAGTCATTCTTCTCTTGGCCCCCTTCCCGTGATCACCTGCGCTGGCTCAGCCTGTTGCTGTGCTCCTGCTCGACCCTGGCCAGTGTGCTGGTCTACTGGTTGGGCCGGCCGCTGCCTCTGGGGTTGCTGGTCATCAACCTGGTGGCGCTGGCCTGCATCTGGATGCAATACGGTTATTCGCGCAAATCCATCCGCTTCCAGCCCCAGGAACTTGCCGAGCGCCTGCTGAAAGTCAAGGAAAACGAACGGCACCGTCTGAGCCGTGAACTGCATGACGACATCGGCCAACTGCTGACCGCGGCCAAGCTGCAGACCGACTGGCTCAAGCGCCGCCTGCCGGACGACCTGCAAGCACATTGCGCGGTGCTGGGCACCACCCTGGAAGAGACCCTGACCAAGGTGCGGGACGTCTCCGCCATCCTCAACCCGCGGCAACTGGCCAGCCTCGGGCTGGAAGCCAGCTTGCGCGCCCACCTGCTCAAGACCCTGGAAAACACCTCGGTGCACTGGAGCCTGGAGTGCCACCAGCGCCTGGCGGGCATACCCGAGGAAATGGCCGTCGCAGCGTTTCGCATCACCCAGGAAGCCGTGACCAACATCCTGCGCCACGCCCAGGCGAAAAACCTGCTGGTACGCCTGCAACGACTGCCCGAGGGCCTGTCGCTGTTCATCAGCGATGATGGCCAGGGTTTCGCCCCGGCCAGCGACCCGGGCGCCCAGGGCCAGCGCGGCATGGCTGGAATGCAGGAACGAATCAGTCAGCTGGGCGGCCTGTTGAAGGTCACCAGCGAGCCCGACCAAGGCACCCAGATCGAAGCACTCTTTCCCTGGGCCCCTCGCACTCTGGAGCGGGCCAGCACGAATAAGGTTTTACATTGACCTGTAATTTACTCTTGGTGGATGACCACTCGCTCATCAGGGCTGGCGTGCGTGCCCTGGTCATGGACATTCCCGGATACGCGGTGATCGGTGAGGCAGATGACGGCTCGTTCCTGCTGGAAATGGTCGAAAGGCTGCATCCGGACATCATCCTGCTGGACCTGTCGATGAAACACACCGGCGGCCTCGACGCCCTGCGCCGGCTCAAGGCGCTCCACCCGCAGAGCAAGGTGCTGATCCTTTCAATGCACACCGACCCGGCCCTGATCATGCAGGCCCTGGAATGCGGCGCCCACGGCTACCTGCTCAAGGACACCACCGCCACAGAACTGGAACACGCCCTCCAGGCCCTGCGCAACAATGAGCGCTACCTGAGCCCGGCCATCGCCCACACGGTAATCAACCAGGCCCTGACCCGGGTTCAGAAGCAACCTGCGCCACCGGCGCAGAACCACAACCTGACGGCCCGCCAGCTGGAAATCCTGCGGCTGATCGTGCGCGGCAAGTCCACCCGGGAGATTGCCCTGGGCCTGGGCCTGAGCATCAAGACCGTGGAAACCCACCGCTCGCAGATCATGAAGCGCCTGCAGATCTTCGACGTCGCCGGGTTGGTGCTGTTCGCCGTGCGCGAACGCATCATCAGCCTCGACGACTGACTCAGCGGGCGCCACCCAGCAGTGGCGAATCCTCGGGCAGATGCACCTGCAACGCGCCAGGGCGGGCGGTGAAGCGCAAGGTATCGCCCTGCAGCGGCTCGCCGTCGAGGTTGATGTCCAGGCCTCGGGACGCCTTGATCTCGACCCAGGGCAGGCGAGCCCGGACAAACAGATTGTCGATCCCCAACCCACCCGCCAGCAGGTTCTTCAACGTGCCCACCAGTTCCTGGGGCGCCGGCAGGATGCTGATATCCAGCAGGCCGTCATCGGCCAGGGCCCCCGGGCACAATTCATGCCCGCCGCCCGCCTGACGGCCGTTGCCGATGCCCAGCGCCAGCAGTTCGCCATGCCAATGGAAATCAGGCCCCTGCAACTCGCCATAGGCCGCGCTCAGCTCGGCAAAACGTGACAGACCGGTGAACAGGTAGGCCGCGCCCCCCAGTACCTTCTTCAAATCCTCCGAGGTGTTGGCGGTGACCTGGCTGCCAAAGCCGCCCGTGGCCATGTTGAGGAACATCTGCCCACCGACCTCCCCCAGGTCGATCGCCCGCGCCGGCACATCCAGCAGGTCCAGGGCCGCCGCCGGGGTCAGCGGCACGCCGGCCGCCCGGGCAAAGTCGTTGGCCGTGCCCAGCGGCAACAGCACCAGGCTGGCCGGGGCGTCGGCATTGGCCAGGGCTTGGGCAATGTCCCGCAGGGTGCCGTCGCCACCGCCGGCAATCAGCCGGGTATGGCCGGCAGCCAGCGCCTCCTGCACCAGGCGCTGGGCGTCCCCCGCCTCCCAGGTCAGGCGCACCTGCAAGTCCCAGCCGGCGGCACGCCGGGCCTCCACGGCCGCGCGCACCTCCTCGTTGAGGGCCTGTTTGCCGTGCAGTATCAACAATGCCTTGCGCTCACTCATCAGCCCTGACTCCGGTTATGGATTCCATGAAGGATGTTGACCCTGCTGCCCGCAGAAAAAGTCTGTCGACGGAATTTATTTTTTACCGGAAGCAGTCGGGCCCTGCCCCTACCGACAATCCGGCAGCTTAGCCGCAAGGAAACAGGGATTCGTCCTGAACGGTCCGGTTTTCAATTAGCGAGTCGTTGTTTCATGAGCTTTACTGACCCCAGTCGTTGAGATGAGGAAGTGCAGGTCATCACCTTGACCGGCGCCGGGGGCCCCACCTGAACACGCAGAGGGCACGGTTTTCCCCACTTGAATGCCGACCACGCCTGGCAATGAAGAGGCGTGGCTTTTTTCGGTGTCGGGACCAGACGATGGGAAGTCGCAAGCATTACGAACTTCCTCGCGATCGCTCCAGTCAACCGGTGTGCCTTGGGTCGAGGGAATTGATCTTATGCGGTTGCAACCTGTAGACAGCCTGTTACTGACTCGCCCCAGCATGGTCGAGTACTTCCTGTTCGGCATCCGCGTGGTTCACGGGCTGACGGCAATCCTTCCGGGGCTGTTGCTGATCCTGCTGTCCAACAACAGCCTGGAGGCCTTGAAAAGCGACCTGACCCTGCTGGTGTTCTTCGCCCTCATCAGCGTGCTGATCTTCCAGGCCCTGGGGGTGTACGCCGAATCCATCTTCAGCAACCAGTTGCGCTTCCAGCTGACCCTCTTCGCCTGGGCCTCGTCCTTTTGCGTGCTGCTGTTCATGCATCACTCGATGCAGATGTTCAACACCATCGGCAACCCCGAGCTGTTCGGCTGGTTTGCTGGCAGCTTCGTGCTGTTCGGCATCGAGCGCCTGGTGCTGCTGACCCTGTTCCAGCAGTTGATGCAGCGCGGCGTGTTCCTGCAGAACGCGGTGATTCTCGGCGCCACGGAAAACGGCCAGCGCCTGGCCGAATACCTGGCCCAGCATCAGGACATTCGCTCCGGGGTGACCGGTTTCATCGACGACCGCATCGGTCGCCTGCCCAAGACCCTGTGCAACCTGCCACTGCTGGGCAACTCCAGCGACCTGGAACGACTGATCCGCGAGGAAAAGGTCACCCAGGTCCTGGTGGCGCTGCCCTGGTCGGCGGAAAACCGCATGGCCTATGTGATCCGCGAGTTGCGAAGGCTGCCGGTGAACGTGCTGCTGGTGCCCGACATGGTGGCCTTCCGGCACGCCCACAACCGCATCACCGAAGTCGCCAACCTGCCGATGTTCAACGCCTCCGAAGTGCCGTTGCGGGGCTGGTCGCCGTTCTTCAAGCGCCTGGAGGACATGGTGCTGTCGAGCATCGCCCTGGTGCTGCTGTCGCCGGTGATGCTGCTGGTGGCGCTGGCGATCAAGCTGGATTCCAGCGGCCCGGTGCTGTTCAAGCAGAAGCGCTACGGCTACAACAACCGGCTGATCGAGGTCTACAAATTCCGCTCGATGCACCAGCACATGGCCGACGCCCATGCCGAAAAGCAGACCACCCGAGGCGACCCGCGCATCACTCGGGTCGGGCGCTTCATCCGCAAGACCAGCCTCGACGAGCTGCCCCAGCTGTTCAATGTGCTGGGCGGCAGCATGTCCATGGTCGGGCCGCGCCCCCATGCCACCGCGACCAAGGCCGCCGGCATTCTCTTCGAAGAGGCGGTCAAGGAGTACACCTCGCGCCACCGGGTCAAGCCGGGAATTACCGGGCTGGCGCAAATCAACGGCTATCGGGGCGAAACCGATACCCTGGAAAAAATCGAGAAACGTGTCGAGTTCGACCTGGAATACATCGAAAACTGGTCGGTCTGGTTCGACCTGTACATCCTCTTCCGCACTGTTCCGTCCGTGATCATGACCCGCGAGGCTTTCTGAATGAGCACACTCATTCCCTGCATCATTGCTGGCGGCGCCGGCACCCGCCTGTGGCCGGTATCCCGCGAGGCGATGCCCAAACCCTTCATGCGCCTGCCAGACGGCGAAAGCCTGCTGCAGAAAACCTTCGTGCGCGCCACCGCGCTCAAGGACGTCGGCCGCCTGTTGACCGTGACCAACCGTGAGGTGTTCTTTCGCACCCTCGACGACTATCGCCTGCTGAACAAGGCCCGGGTCGAACTGGACTTCATCCTTGAGCCATTCGGGCGCAACACTGCACCGGCCATTGCCGCCGCCGCCCTGCACGTGAGCCGCCTGTACGGTGATGATGCACAGCTGCTGGTGCTGCCCGCCGACCACCTGATCAACGATGTGCAGGCTTTCGCCAACGCCGTGGACAGCGCCCGGCAATTGGCCGAGCAAGGCTGGCTGGTGACCTTCGGCCTGGTGCCCACCCACGCCGAGACCGGCTTTGGCTATATCGAGAAAGGCCAGGGCCTGAACAAGGAAAGCTTCCAGGTCAGCCGCTTCGTCGAGAAACCCGATGCCGCCACCGCCCAGCGTTATGTCGACGGCGGCCTGCACCTGTGGAATGGCGGGATGTTCTGCATGCGTGCCGACGTGATCCTGCAGGAACTGCGCGAATTCGTGCCCGAGGTGGTCAGCGCCGTCGAACACTGCCTGGAGCAGAGCCACCGCAAGGAGGGCAAGCACGAACTGCAGGTGGAGCTGGACGGCGACAGCTTCGCCCAGGCCCCGGACATCTCCATCGACTACGCGGTGATGGAGCGCTCGAAGAAAGTCGCCGTGGTGCCCTGCCAGCTGGGCTGGAGCGACATCGGCTCCTGGCAGGCGGTGCGCGAGCTGACCCCGGCGGACGAACATGGCAACCAGTGCAACGGCGAGACCGTGCTGCACGATGTCAGCAACTGCTATATCGACTCGCGCAAGCGCCTGGTGGGCGGGGTCGGGCTGAACAACCTGATCATCATCGACACTCCGGACGCCCTGCTGGTGGCCGACGGCAACCGCAGCCAGGACGTCAAGCTGATCGCCCAGGAACTCAAGCGCCTGGGCCACGACGCCTACAAACTGCACCGCACCGTGACCCGTCCCTGGGGCACCTACACCGTGCTTGAGGAAGGGCCGCGCTTCAAGATCAAACGCATCATGGTCAAGCCCAATGCCTCCCTGTCGCTGCAAATGCACCACCACCGCAGCGAACACTGGATCGTGGTCAGCGGCATGGCCCTGGTCACCAATGGCGAGGACGAATTCCTGCTCAATACCAACGAGTCCACCTTCATCAAGCCCGGCCGCACTCACCGCCTGGTCAATCCCGGGGTAATCGACCTGGTGATGATCGAAGTGCAGAGCGGGGAGTACCTCGGCGAAGACGACATTGTGCGCTTCAACGACATTTACGGACGGGCTCCCGCCGAAGCCGCCAAGAGCTGAACTGACGCTCCAAGCAGCAATCTGGCCCGACAGGGAGTTGTGACTATGCACGCCAGGAAGACCGCTCGATGAAAAGACTCCTGCTGATTTCCAATGTTCTCATGCTCTGCGCCTGCTCCATTCCGGCAAAGGTGGAACTGCCGCCCAGCCAGGACCTGAAGGCCGCCCATCGGGCCGGCGATGCCCTGGCCGGCCAGCCGTTGCCGCCCCAGCGGATCCGCCCGGGGGACACGCTGCGCATCGTCCGCAACACCGGTGAGGCGCCATCGATCTCGGCATTCACCGCCAACTCGATCTACGAACTGACACTGTTCACCGTGCTCAACGATGGCACCTTCGCCTACCCCTATGCCGGGCAGATCAAGGCCGCGGGGCTGACCCCGCAGCAACTGACCCAGGTCCTGGAAAACAAGCTGAAGAACATCTACCAGGACTCGGCACTGACCGTGAACATCAACCAGGCGCCGGGCAACACCGTGTTCGTCGGCGGCTCGGTACGCAACCCGGCGTCCCTGCCGGTGACGGTGACCACCACCCTGGAGCAGGCCATAGTCGGCGCCGGGGGCCTGTTGAGCGTGGGCGACAGCCGCAATATCGCCCTGCTGCGCGAGGGCGAGGACGGCCGCTACAAGACCTACTTCTTCGACTACCGCAAATTCATGATCGCCGGCAACGCCGGCGCCGCCCCGGTGCTGCTGCAACGCGGCGATGTGGTGTTCGTGCCCAAGTCCAGCGTCGGCAACGGCATCGAGTGGGTGGACGTGTACCTCAACCAGTTGATTCCGTTCACCAAGTCGATCGGCATCGGGGCGAGCTACGAAATCAACCGTCAATCCACCAATTGATCGCCAAGGACAGCCCATATGATCAATATCCGTTCCTTTCGCGATTTGCTGCGGTTGTTCTTCATCTTCAAGCGCGAGGTCAAGATCACCGTCCTGGTGACCTTCGTCATCATCCTGCTGGGCGCCTTCCTGCTGCCCAATCGCTTCGAATCCACCGCCCTGCTGCTGGTCAAGCCGGGGCGCGACACCAGCACCTTGCCGATCGAGATCGCCGATCGCCAGGCCGTGGTGATTCCCAGCGCCCAGCGTGATCCGATCATCGATGAGGAGCGCATCCTCAGCGGCGAACCCATTGCCCGCAAGGTGGCGGAAAAGTACCTCGACGACCTGTCCCGCCAGCCCCAGCCAAGTGGTGCCCTGGCCACCCTCAAGAACGCCGTGAAGGGCGCGGTGGAAGGCATCGTCGACCTGCTGCGCGGGGCCCTGCAACTGGTGGGCCTGGTGGAGAAGCAGACCCCGGTGGAACGCCTGACCGAACGCATGTTGAAAAGCTTCAGCGTGACCCACGCCGCCGGCTCCTCGGTAATGGAGGTGAGCTTTACCTGGAACGACCCCAAAGTGGCCCAGACAGTGGTCAAGAGCTGGATCGAGCAGTACCAGCAGGAACGCGCACAAACCCTCGGGCGCAAGAGCTTGTACGCCTTCTATGAAACCGAAAGTGGCGCCACCAACCAGCGCATCCTCGGCTACAAGAAGCAGATCGCCGACTACCTCAACCAACTGGGGGCGGTGAGTATCGAGGAGCGCCTGAACGACATCTCGCGCAACCTCAACAACCTCAAGGGCGAACACCTCAATACCACCCGAGCAGTGGCCTCCACCCGCAGCGGCCTGGAGACCATCCAGAAGCAGCTCAACAGCATGAAGAAAGAAATCAGCATCGGCCGCCAGATGAGCCTCAACCCGGACCGCCAGGACCTGCAGCAGCGGATCAACGCCAAGCAGATCGAGCGTCAGGAAATGCTCCGCACCTTCAAGGAAGGCGCTCCTCCCGTACGTGCCATGGATGCGGCCATCGCCAACCTGCAAGCCTTGCTCAAATCGGAAAGCGGCACTGTGCAACGCAGCGAAAACCTGGCCCCGAACCCGGTCTATACCCGCCTGCAGAACAGCTTCGCCGACCAGCAGGCCAGCCTAAGCCGCCTGCAGACCCAGGCCGCCCAACAGGAAGCACAATTGCTCAAGCTCGAACAGGAGCGGCGCCAGGCGCTGGCCGTGGAACCTGAACTGGCACGCCTGCAACGGGAACTGAGCGCGGCGGAGAAAAGCTTCGCGCTGTACAGCGACAGCACCGAGAAAGCCCGCATCGACCGCGAGCTGGACCAGAGCCAGATCAGCAACATCGCGGTGATCGAAGAAGCCACCTTCAAACCCAGCCGGGTCTTTCCCAAGAGCCTGAGCATGCTGCTCGCCGCCATTCCCCTGAGCCTGGCGGTAGGCCTGCTGGCGCTGTACTTCTTCTATCTGCTGGACCAGCGCATCCATGACGGCGACCAGATCGAGGAGCGCTTCGGGGTCAAGGTCTGGACCAGCCTGCAGGACCTCGACAGCCACCTGCCGCAACGCAACAGCGCCTTCACCGCCAGCCTCTACCGCCTGTACGGCATCCTGCCCCTCAAGCAGGTAGCGCTGCAGGGGCTGGTGATCGGCCTGACCTCGGCACGCCGCGGCGAAGGCGTGAGCTTCGTCACCGCGCACCTGCGCGACCTGCTCCAGGAGCGCGGGCATGTGGTGCGGGTCAATGGCGCCCCCAACGCGGTGCCCGGCGAAATCGTCCTGCTGGAAGCCTCGGGCTTCTTCTCCAACCAGGAAGCCTTCGTCAGCCTGCGCGAGGCCGACCTGATCGCCCTGATCGTCGAAGCCGAAACCACCACGGTGCCGGTGCTGCAAAACGCCCTGTCGATTCTTACCACCGCATTCAAGCGGGTCGACGGCATCATCATCAACCGCCGGCGCTTCGGCATCCCGGAGAACGTGCTGAACTTCCTGGCGCGGATCAGGAGCCCCCACTGATGCACATTGCCCTGCTGGCACCCATGCCTCCCGAGCAGAATGGCATTGCCGACTATGCCGCGCACCTGCGCGCCGCCCTGGAAGGCCTGGGGCTGAAGGTCAGCACGCCCCTGGCCGGGCTGGGCAACGACCCCAAACGCGCCATCGAGCGGGTGGCGCACAGTGACTGGCAGGGGATCGACTTGGTGCACGCCGAGCTGGGCGGCGGCCGGCTGGCGGAGTTTCATGCCCTCAAGGCATTGCGCGAGCGCTTTCCCACCCTGCCGCTGAGCGCCACGGTGCACGACCCCGAACGCCTGGTCTGGCGCCGGGCCAGCCTGCCCTGGCCGCTGTCCCTGGCCACGCGGCTGCCCTCACCGCTGCCACAGATCGCCACGGTGCTGACCGACCCCTTGTGCCTGCACGAAGAAAAGCAACTGGCCCGCAGCCTCACCCGGCTGATCACCCTGACCCACGCCGGCGGTGCCTGCCTACGCCAGCGCATGGGTTTGCGTGCGGAACAAATGGTGGTGATCCCCCACGGCAACCTGGCCATCCCCGCCCGGCCGCTGCCGCCGCTGAACCCGTTGAGGCTGCTGTACTTCGGCTTCATCTACCGCGGCAAGGGCATCGAGGATCTGCTGGATGCACTGGCCATGGCCTTCGCCCAGCAACCGGCAATGCGCGAGCGCATGCGCCTGACCCTGGCCGGGGGCAGTGAACCGGAAATGGCCTTCGGCAGCGCCGGCAGCTACCTCGACCAGTTGCGCCAGCACATCCAGCGCCTGAACCTGCAGGACAGCATCGACTGGCAACTGGACCTGCCGGCCACGGACATTCCCAAGGTGATCCAGGCCCACCACGTGATGGTCCTGCCCTACCGCGAGTCGAGCAAGCTCAAGCTCCTGGGTACCCTGCGGGGGACCAGCGGCGCCCTGTCCTGGGCGGTGGCCTGCGGCCGCGGCGCCATCACCTCCGACGCCCGTTCCTTCGCCGAAGAGGTGGCCCAGGACAACGGCGTGATCTTTCCCCAGGGCAACGTCGCCGCCCTGGCCGCCGAACTCAGCCACTTGTGCGCCAGCCCGGGACGGGTGGAGCGCTGGGCCGAGCACGCCGCGGTGATCGGTTCCCGGCGGGTCTGGAACCACACCGCCGAGCGCTTTGCCCGGGTGTTCAGCGATGCCTGTGGAGGCCCGGCACATGCCTATGCGACGTAGCTCGGCGATTGCCCTGCTGGTGCTCGCCTGCCTGTCCTGTAATGCCCTGGCGGCTACCACCCTGCGCGCGCCGCGCGCAGTGGTGTGGAAGGATTTTCTCGGCGTGAACGCGCAGTTCCAGTACTTCACCCCCGGCATCTACCAGAAGCAGATGGATCGGCTCGATGCCCTGGGCCTGAACTGGGTCCGCCTGGCCATTCACTGGGCCATGATCGAACCCAGCGAGAATGACCTGCAACTGGATACCCTGGACGCCGCGATGAACGCCATGCAGGGCCGCCAGTACCGGGTCCTGGCCTACATGGTGGGTTCGGCGCCCTTCGCCGCCAACGTGCCCAGCGGCTCGCCCCCTTCCGACCAGTACCCGCCCAAGGACTTCAACGTCTTCGCCCAGCGCATGAAAATGCTCGCCCAGCGTTATCCCCAGGTGAACACCTGGCAGGTGTGGAACGAACCCAACATCGTCTGGCTGCCCAAGGAAGACCCCGACGCCTACGACCAGTTGCTCACGACCACCACCAGCGCCATTCGCGCGGCGATTCCCGACAAGCCTGTAGCGACCGCGGGCATGGCCTACTACAGCCAGATGCGCAGCACCCCGGGGCTGATGCTCGAAGACCTGCTGCAACAGGGCCTGGGCACGGAGAACCTGATTGCCGCCTACCACCCCTATTCCGAACTCCCGGAAGGCGACGATGCCGCGGCCCAGGATTTCCTCTCACGTGGCAACTTCCTCAACAACGCGCTGCACAGCCAGGGCGTGCAACAGGTCTGGGCCACCGAATGGGGCTGGTCGAGCTATACCAGCGGAGCCCGGGAAATGCAGGCGATGATCGGCGTCAACGGTCAGGCCGACTACACCCTGCGCCGCCTGGCCCTGATGGCAGCCATGGACTACCAGCGGATCTTCCTGTTCAACCTCAGCGACCTGGACGGCCGTGCCAGCAACCGCGACCAGTCCTACGGGCTGGTGGACCTGGCCGGCGAGCCCAAGCCGGTCTACAACGCCCTCAAATATTTTCTCGACACCACCGGGCCGAGCCTGGCCCCGGCTGATCCCCCCGGCCTGAGCAACGCCCCGGGCGACTTGTACAGCATTGCCTGGACCCGGCCCGACGGCTCCCACGTCTGGATGTTCTGGAGCGCCAGCGGCGCCAGCCTGCAGGTTCCCGGGCTCAACGCGGCCACGCTGCATGATCCGCTGACCGGCACCCGCACCGAGCTGAGCGGGCAAGGGGGCCTGAGCGTGCCGTTGAAAACCAGCCTTCAACTGTTGGTGTGGTGAGCATGAAAATCCTCTGGACCCTGCCCTACCTGCCCTGGCCCGCCACCAGCGGCGGCAAGACCCGGCAATACCACCTGCTGCGGGCCCTGGCCGCCCGCGGGCACCGCATCACCTTGCTGGTGCAATCGAAAACCCCGTTGGACGACGCCACCCGCGCGGCCCTGGAGCCCTGGCTGGAACGCCTGATCGTGCTGCCGCGGCGGCCGTTGCGCAGCCTCAAGACCCTGTTTTCGGTACTGTTCGCGCCCTACCCCATGCTGGCCGACGTCAACGGCCTGGCCGCGCCGCTGCAACAGCGTTTTCGCGAGCTGTTGGAGGAGCCCTGGGACGTGATCCAGATCGAGCACAGCTACAGTTTCCAGCCCTTCGAACAGCCGCTCAGGCAATTGCAGCGCCCGTTCATCCTCACCGAACACAACGTTGAGTCGGCCCTCGGCGCGGCCAGCTACGACCGCCTGCCGGCCTGGTCGAAACCCTTTACCTGTTACGACCAATGGCGCTACCGGCGCTGGGAACGCCGGGTGTTCCAGCAGGCGGCCCGGGTCATCGCAGTGACCGAACAGGACGCCCTGACCCTGGCCCGGCTCAGTGGCAAACCGGCCGCGGTGGTGGTCAACGGCGTGGACTGCGGGCACTACGCCGCGGTGCAACCGGACCTTGGCAGCCAGCGCCTGCTGTTTATCGGCAACTACGAATACAGCCCCAACCTGGATGCGGTGCAATGGGCTCTGGAAGAGATACTGCCGCGCCTGTGGGCCATCAACCCCGAGGTGCGTTTCGCCATCTGCGGCTACGCCCTGCCGGACAGCTTCCGCCAGCGCTGGACCGACCCGCGCATCGAGTGGCAGGGTTTTGTCCCCGACCTGCGGGACCTGCAACGGCGCTCGGCGCTGTTCTTCGCCCCGCTGCGCCAGGGCGGCGGCTCCAAGCTCAAGGTCCTGGAGGCCATGGCCGCCGGCCTGCCGGTAGTCACCACGGCCCAGGGCAGCTCCGGGCTGCAGGTAGAGAACGGCCAGCATTACCTGGGCAGCGAAGACCCCGGGGCCCTGGCGCAGATTCTCGCCCAGGCCCTGGCCGACCCCGAGCGCCTGCAACGCATCGGCGCCGCCGGGCGCGACTACGTGCTGGCCCACCATGACTGGACCGCCGCTGCGGCCCAGCTGGAAGCGGTCTATCACCAACTCCCCTCTGACAAAGAAGAAGTGTCCGTATGCGCATAGGTCTGGATTACCGCCCCGCCGCGGGCTACAGCAACAGTGGTATCGGCCGGCAGAACCTGGCAATCGAAGACGCCTTGCGCGCCAATCCACAGGTCAGCCTGCAATTGTTCGGCGTAGCCCCGGAGGACCATCCGCTGCGCCGCCGGGTGCATTGCCCCAGATGGGGCGCGCCACTGCAGGGGATACATCGCCTGCCGAGCCGGCTGCGCTTCGAGGGTGGCTTTCTGCCCGGGGCCCTGCGTGAGGCCGAGGTGGAGCTGTACATCTGCAACTTCAACATGGGCCTGCCCCTGGGCAGGAAACCTAAGAACCTGCGCTATGTATTGCAACTGCATGACCTGTTCCAACTGACCCTGACCAACAGCCATGGCTCGCGACTCAAGGAGCGGGTCTATGGCCTCACCGACAAGCTCTCCATCGGCTACGCGGTGAAGCAGGCGGACCGCGTCTGGACACCTTCGCAGTACACCGCCGACGAACTGGTGAAGCTCTTTCCCCAGGCCCGGGACAAGGTTCGGGTGCTGCCCAACCTGGTTAGCGGTTTCCAGGGCGAACCCGCCGACGTCCGCGACCTGCAACTGCCCGAGCGCTACTGGCTGGCGGTGGGCACCCGCGAGCCGCGCAAGAACATTCCCTGGTTCGTCGCCGCCTGGCAGGCCGCGCGCCAGCAATCCCCGGACGTACCGGAACTGGTGCTGATCGGCGCACCGGAACACCTGCCCAACGAACTGCGCGCCGCACATGGCCTGCACTTTCTCAGCGACCTCAGCGACAGCCAGTTGCATGGGGTGTATCGCCAGGCCCAACGCCTGTGGCAGCCCTCCTACGCCGAGGGCTTCGGCCTGCCGGTGATCGAGGCCCTGAGTGTCGGCACTCCCGTGGCGGTGGCCAGCGGCTCGGCCCTGGACGAGATCACCCCGCAGGGCAGCCCGCGCTTCTCGCCCACCGACAGCGCCGCCCTGAGCCAGCTGATGGTGCAACTGGCCAGCGCCCCGCCGGAAGACCCCGCCCCCCTCAAGGCCTGGGCGGCCGGCTACGCCGAGAATGCCTATCGCCAGCGCTTCAATGAATTGCTCGAGGAGCTCAAGTAATGCCCATCGCCCTACCGCTGGCGCTGATCCTGAGCCTGGTTTTCGGCGTGCTGATCTGGTTGCTGCCAGCGCTCAAGGTGCTGGTGCTGATGGCCGGCATCGCAGCGGCGGTGACCGTGGTCCGCCAACCCCTGCGCGGGTTGCTGCTGTTCGCGGTACTGGCGACCTTCCTGCCCTATTCGACGGTGCAGATCGGCCTGCGCACCACCGTCTCCGAAGCCTTGCTGCTGCTGGTCTGGGCCAGCATCCTGGCCCAGGGGCTGTTCTCCAATCTGCCCCAGCCGCCCAGGCTGCTGCGTACCGAGAAGCTGCTGCTGGCCCTGATGGCCTTCAGTGCCCTGCCCTTCATCATCGGCCAGGTGACGGTGAACGCCGATGGCAACGGCCCGGTGAACTGGGTCCGCTGGTTGCTCAACCTCTCGGCGCTGTTTCTGGTGCGACGCCTGTTGCAGCAAGCCAAGGCCCGGGAGCAATTGGTCTGCGGCCTGTTGCTGGGGACCCTGCTGCTCCTGCTGCTGTCGATTCCGGTATTTCTGAAGAACGGCAGCGCCACGGCCATGACCCCGATCCTCGAAAAACTCGGCTACGGCGGCATCGCGGTGCTGGGCGACAGCCTCAGCGCCCTGGCCAATCGCATGGGCTCGCCGTGGATGCACCCCAACGTCACCGGTGGCGCCATGGCCCTGCTGCTGCCCCTGGCCTTCTGTTTCGGCCTGACCCGCAGCGGCTGGCAGCGCAAGCTCGGCCTGGCAGTGGCCTTGCTGGGGGCCGCCGGGCTGCTGCTCTCCGGCTCTCGCGGAGCCTTGCTCAGCCTGCTGATCGTGCTGATCTGGATGGCTCGCCAGCGGGTGCCCTACACCGGGCGCATGCTGATGGGCGGCTTCGTTCTCGGGGCCTTGCTGCTGATGTCCTATCCGCCCTTGCAGGACCGCCTGCTGACCCTGTTCACCTCCAGCGATGCCAGTACCAGCGTGCGGGTCGACGAGTACTCGCACTTCCCCGCCGCCATGGCGATGTTCCCCTTCGGCATCGGCTTCAAGGTCGACCCACCCGTGCCCGGCACCGGCCTGTGGGGGATTTCCAACCTGTGGTTGAACTACATCTACAAGATCGGCGTGCCCGGCATGCTGCTGTTCGTCGCGGTGATCTGGAGCTGGTGGCGGGAAACCCGGGTTCCCGGGGTGACCATCCAGTTGAATCGGGACACCGCCCTCTGGCTGGGCAGCGGCGCCGGCCTCAGCGCCGCACTGATCAGCGGCCTGTTCGACCATTACTTCAGCTTCACCCAGGTGCTGATCGCCCTGTTCTGGCTGCTGCTGGGCCTGAACCTGCATGAAGCCAGGCGCCTGCGACTCAAGGCCGGCGCTGCGGCGCCCAGGGTTACTCCAGACTCCCCACCCTCAGGAATCCAGCCATGAAACATCGCCTCTTCCACTCGCAGAACCTGAAACAGGCCTTGCCTGACTATGCGCAGAAAATGGGGGTGAGCCTTGCAGAACTGGAGGCGGCCTATCAGTGGATGCTGGAGAACGATGTCGTGTTCGAGCAACCGCTCAAGGGCAACGTGCTGACCTACATCAGCTACCTGAACATCGAATCGAAGATCGAGCCGCCCCTGCCCCGGCGCTTCTACAAACTGCTGGGCCGCGAACTCAAGGGGGCGCTGATTCCCATGTACGGAATCAACTGGCCGACCCTGCGCGACCGCATGCTGCGGGTCTGGGAGCAAATCTACAACATCCTCATCTGCAAGATCCCCAGCCACACCCTGCGCCTGTTCTGGCTGCGCCTTGGCGGGGCGAAGATCGGCAAGGGCTCCACGGTGTGGCGCAATACCGAGGTGCTGGGTGTCGACAGCCTGCGCATCGGCCAGGACAGTACCGTGGCCTGGCACTGCCAGTTGGACGCCCGGGGCGGGCTGATCATTGGCGACCATGTGACCATCGCCTCCCATGTGCTGATCATCGCCGGTGGCCACGACCTCAAGGAGCCGGAATTCTGGGCGGTAGGCGGGCCGATCTACATCCATGACTACGCCTGGATCGCCAGCCGCGCCCTGCTGTCGTTTGGCGCCGAGATCGGCGAAGGCGCGGTGGTCGGCGGGCAGACCGTGGTGTCCAAGCCGGTACCGCCCTACGCCATCGTCAGCGGACCGGACGCGGCGATCAAGGGCGAGCGCTGCCGCAACCTCAACTACAAAGTGGGCGGCAAAGGCCTGTTCACTTTGTTCCACTAAGCCCGGCCCATGTTCGGCGCGACGCTGTGGTTGACCCTGGCCACCCTGACCGGGCTGGCCGCCGGCTTTGCCCGGGAATGGCTGCTGGTGGCGGCCTGGGGCGCCGGTGGCCAGAGCGACGGTTTCCTGGTGGCGATGTTCCTGCCCGAGGCCCTGCGCATGGCCCTGGCTGCGGGCCTGCTGAGCGCCGCCGCACTGCCGCTGTACCAGCAGCGTTCGCCCGGAGAGCAACAGGCCTGGCTCAGTGCCCTGGCCCCCCGCCTGTTGCTGTGTGGCCTGCTGCTGGCGCTGCTGCTGAGCCTCGGCGCACCGCTATGGGTACGCCTGATCGGCCCCGGCCTGGGCAGCGACGGTTATGCCCTGGCCAGCGGCGGCCTGCACTGGCTGGCCTGGTGCGCGCCGGGGTTCATTCTTCACGGCCTGTTCTGCATACCTCTGCAGGCTCGAGCCCGCTTTGTCCTGGCCGGCCTGGGCTCGCTGCTGTTCAACCTGCCGCCGGTGATCTACCTGGCAAGCCTGCACCATGCCGCCACCCCCACCGGGCTGGCCGCGGCCTGTGTGCTCGGCAGCCTGCTGATGCCAACGGTGCTGTTGCCGAGCCTGCTGCGCGATGGCTGGCGGCCCTGGCGCATGCAGGCCGCGCCCGGGGCCGGGCGCGAGTTGTTGCAACGCATCGGCCCTCTGCTGAGCAGCAACCTCGCCAGCCAGGGCCTGGCCCTGCTGGAGCGCATGGCGGCCTCGTTGCTGGGTGAAGGGGCGGTTACCTGGATCAACCTGGCGCGCAAGCTGATCAACCTGCCGCTGATCGCCCTGATGAGCCTCAACCAGGTGCTGCTCGGGCTGATGAGCGGCAGCAGCGGCGAACAGCGCCTGGACCTGCTGCGCAAAGGCCTGAGCAGCGCCACCCTGCTGACCATTCCTGCGGTGGTCGGGCTGATTGGCGCCGCCGCCGCGCTGGTGCACCTGCTGCTGCCCAATCAAGCGGTGGACAGCCCCTTGCCGGAGCTCTTGGCCTGGTTCTCGGTACCGCTGATGTTCGGCGCCTGGAACGCCCTGCTGGCGCGCTACGCCTATGCCGCCGGCGACACCCGCATGCCGCTCAATTGCGAACTGGCCGGCAGCCTGCTCAATGCCCTGCTACTGGCGGCACTGCCGTATTTCCTCGGTTTGATCGGCATCGCCCTGGCGGCGATCTGCGGGGTGATCCTCACCGGCCTGCTGCTGATGCGCCGCCAGCAGTTGCTGGGGCTGGTGCCCTGGCGCAGCCATTGGCTGATCGGCCTGGGTGGCATGGCCCTGGCGGCGCTGTTCCTGCATCCGCTGACCTCGATCTGGTGGCAACTGGGCCTGAGCAGCGCCTGCGGCCTGCTGCTGTTGCTGATCCTCGCGGCCTGGCTGCGGCCCTGGCGCCAGAACCTGACCTGAACCGGAGGCTTGGACAATGTCGACACTGCGCGTGGCCTGTGTGATTCCCACCTACAACGGCTGCCAGGACCTGGCGCGACTGCTGGATTCCCTGGAAATCCAGAGCGCGCCCTTCGATACCCTGATCGTCGACTCCAGCTCCAGCGACGGCACCTACGAGCTGGCGTTGGCACGCTGCGCCAATGTGCTGCGCATCGACAGCCGCGACTTCAACCACGGCGGCACCCGGCAACTGATGGTGGAGCGCAACGCCGACTACGACCTCTATGTGTTCATGACCCAGGATGCCTACCTGGAGGATGCCGAAGGTCTCGCCCGCATCGTCGCCCCCTTCGCCGACCCGCAAGTGGGAGCCGTGTGCGGTCGCCAGTTGCCGCACCTCGATGCCAGCCCCCTGGCCAGCCATGCGCGGTTGTTCAACTACCCGCCGACTTCCCAGGTGAAAAGCCTGGCCGATGTGCCGGCACTGGGGATCAAGACCGCCTTCATGTCCAATTCGTTTTCCGCCTACCGGCGCGAGGCGCTGATGCAGGTCGGCGGCTTTCCCAACCATGTGATCCTGTCCGAAGACATGTATGTGGGCGCGAAGATGCTTCTGGCCGGCTGGAAGGTCGCCTATGAAGGCAGCGCCTGCTGCCGCCACTCCCACAACTACAGCCTCAAGGAAGAGTTTCGCCGCTATTTCGACATTGGCGTGTTCCATGCCCGGGAACCCTGGATCCGCCAGGCCTTCGGTGGCGCCGGTGGCGAAGGCCTGCGCTACGTCCAGTCCGAACTGCGCTTCCTCGGCCCCGGGCGCCTGGGGCAGTGGCCCGGGTCGCTGCTGCGCAACGCGGTGAAGCTCTTCGCCTACAAACTCAGCCAGCAGGAACGCTACCTGCCCCTGGGCCTGAAAAGAAAGCTCGGCATGTACAAGCGCTATTGGGACAGCCCCTATGCCTGAACCGAGCCCCCAAGCCTAAAGTGAATTTTCTGACCGAAGAAAGAGAATCACCTGAATTGACCCTGCGGGGCCAATCAGTGACTGTGCATGTCAGGCACTGACGCCTCATACAAGGAAGTGCACCGTCATGAAAGACAAGGAGTTTTATCCGCAAGCGCGATCACCGCTCAAGCATCTGCAGGGCCAGCCCTGGGGGGCCACCCGCTCCCCCCGGGAGCTCGACCTGCCTCTTTCCTCGCAGCCGCTGCCGCGTCATTGTCGGCACCTGTCGTGGCTCAAGCGCCTGGCCAGGGCGGTACTGGCCGCTGCACTGCTGGCGGGCCTGGTGACCTGGGGTTTGCACAGCCGCTTCGGCCTGTTGCTGCTGTTGCTGCTGCGTTAAACCGCTCGGCGCGGGCCGGTGGCAGCCGGGCCCGCGCTGCCGGGGTCAATCCAGCACTTCACTCAGGGGAATGAAGTTGACCCGATCGCCCTGCACCAGGGTCCGCCCTTCAAGCACCTCCACCAGCCCTTCGGCCCAGGCCGCACTGCGCAACACGCCCGAACTCTGGTTGCGGTAGATAATCGCCTGCCCGTTCTCCAGGCGCCCCCGCAGGTATTCGCGGCGATTGCCGGGCTGGGGCCAGGCAAAACCCGCCGGCACCTGGAAGCTCAGGGGCTGTACCTGCTGCACGCCCTGGCGACGCAACAGGTAGGGGCGCGCCAGCAGGGCGAAGGTCACCAGGGTCGATGCCGGATTGCCCGGCAGGCCGATCACCGGCACACCGCGAAAATGGCCGAAGGTCAACGGCTTGCCGGGCTTGATCGCCAGTTTCCACAGGGCCAGCTCGCCCTCTTCGCGCAGGGCGATGCCCAGGAAGTCCGCCTCTCCCACCGAGACACCACCGGTGGACAGGATCAGGTCGACCTCCCTCAGTTCCGCCAGGCGCTGGCGGGTCGCGGCCAGATCGTCAGGGAGGATTCCCGCATCCAGCACCTCACAGCCCAGGCGCTGCAACCAACTGCACAGCACCACCCGGTTACTGTTGTAGATCTGGCCCGGCCCCAGGGGTTGGCCAGGTTCCACCAGTTCGTCGCCGGTGGACAGCACCGCCACCCGGACCCGGCGCACCACTTCAAGCTCGGCGCACCCCAGGGAAGCAGCCAGGCCTTGCTCGATCGGCCCCAGGCGAGTGCCTGCCGCGAGCACCTGCTCGCCCACCGTGGTTTCCTGACCCTTGGGGCGAATGTTCTGACCCAGTCGCAGAGGCTCGCTAAACAGCACGCGCTGATCGTCCTGGACCTGGGCGTTTTCCTGCATCTCGACGCAGTCCGCCCCAGCCGGCACCGGCGCACCGGTGAAAATCCGCGCGCAGGTCCCGGGCTGCAGTGGCTCAGGCGACTGACCGGCAAAGATCCGCTGACTGACCGGCAGGGGTTCACCCCGCCAGTCCTCCAGGCGCAGGGCGTAACCGTCCATGGCGCTGTTGGGCCAGGGCGGCAGGTCCAGGCTGGAGATCAGCGCCTCGGCCAGCACCCGGCCCTGAGTCGCCGCCAACGGCAAGCGCTCACGCTCGAGGATGGGGGCCGAACCGGCCATCGCCAGCAGGCGCTCCAATGCCTCTTCCACCGGCATCAGGGCCCCCTGCTTGCCCGGCTTACCCACGGGATTCACAGGGTGCCGCCTGTTTCAGGTGAGGAACGAAATTGCACGGCCGGTGCCGCGAATCCAGCTGTTCGGCGAGGATCCCGTCCCAGCCGGTGCGTACCGCATTGGTGGAACCGGGCAGGCAGCACACCAGGGTGCCATTGGCCAGCCCCGCCAGTGCCCGGGATTGCACAGTGGAGGTGCCGATATCGGCGACCGATATCTGCCGGAACAGTTCGCCAAAGCCGTCGACCTGCTTGTCCAGCAGGCAGGCCACGGCTTCCGGGGTGCTGTCACGGCCAGTGAAACCGGTCCCGCCGGTGATCAGCACCACCTGCACCACGTCGTCGGCAATCCAGGTCGCGACCTGGGCGCGGATCTTGTACAGATCGTCCTTGAGCAGCACCCGTGCCGCCAGACGATGGCCAGCAGCGCCCAGGCGCTCGACAAAGACCTGCCCGGAGGTGTCGGTTTCCAGGGTGCGGGTGTCACTGACAGTCAGTACCGCAATATTCAGCGGCGCAAAAGGTACATCAGCCTTGGCTTTCATAGGCTCGATCCAAAGGTAGGAGAAACAGCCCGTTGTTATATCACAGCGCTCCGGCCTGCCGCCGCTGTGGCCTCGGCAATAGACGCCGATGGGTGGACGCTGCTGCGAACTCGGCTAATCTGCCGCGGCGAACGCCTGCGATCTGCCCGGCAACGTGGCAGAATGTCCCTGGCCAAGGAACTTGCAGACGTTGTATACGTCTGAAGACCAGCACTCAAAAGTACTCATTTCGGAGACACACAATGACTCAACGGACCCTCGCCACTCTCATGCTCGCACTGGGCCTGGCCACTCTCGCCGGTTGCGCCTCGCCGACAGTGATCACCTTGAATGACGGTCGCGAAATCCAGGCCGTCGATACCCCTAAATTCGACAAGGATTCCGGTTTCTACGAGTTTGAACAGCTGGACGGCAAGCAGACTCGCATCAACAAGGATCAGGTCCGTACCGTCAAAGAGCTGTAAGCCTGACGCTAGTCGACCTGAATACAATAAAACCCGCCTGGTGCGGGTTTTATTGTTTCTGCGCCTGGGGTATTCACCACTGCAGGCTGATGCGGCTCTCGAACTCGCGTTCCTGCCCGGTCAGCGGGTCGATGAAACGCAACCCCTGGGCCAGCAGCTTCAGCGGCCGGGCATAGTCGTCCTCGATGTCCTTGAGCACCTCGGGATAAAAGGGATCGTTGCAGATCGCCGCTCCGAGGGCATTCATATGCACCCGCAGTTGGTGCTTCTTGCCCGTTACCGGGTACAGGGCGTAACGCCACAGCTCGCCGTGTTTCTCCCTGACCTCGATGGCTGTTTCGGTATTGCTTGGCCCCGGTGCTTCCTGCATGCGGAAGAAGGGCTCACCGTCCACCAGCCGGCTCTTGTGCAGCAGCGGAAAGTTCAACTGCGGCAAGGCAGCGGCAATCGCCTCGTAGCGTTTTTCTATCTTGCGGGTGGGAAACAGCGCCTGATAGGCCGAGCGACTGTCTGGGTTCGCGGAGAACAGCACCAGCCCAGCCGTATGCCGATCGATACGATGCAGGGGCACGAGGTGCGGGTTGCCCAGGCGCCGGATCAAGCGCCGCAGCAACGTCTGCTCGACGTACTCTCCTGCCGGGGTCACCGGCAGAAAGTGCGGCTTGTCCGCCACCACCAGATGCTCATCGGCGTAGAGGATGGTTTCCTCGACCGGAATCACCTTTTCATCCGGCACTTCGCGAAAGTAGTGAATCCTCAAGCCTTCGCGATAGGCCAGCTCCAGACTGATGGGCTGGCCCTGCCCGTCCAGCACCCGGCCACGGGCGATACGGTCCAGCCATTGTTCGCGGCTGATGGCCTTGAAGTGATCACACAGGCAATCCAGCACCGTCGCCCAGGAGCCCGGGGGCAGGTACAGGGTACTGGCCTGATGCTGTGCAGCGGAAAAAGGTGCGGATGACATACAAAAAGCTCGAAGGATCAATGCAGGGCGGCATTATCCAACAGCCGCCACAAGGAACCTAGGAACAGTTTCCGAGGTTTCAGGCGCAGGACTGCTTGGCCTGGGCCGCGGCCTCGGTGAACTCCTTGAGCCAGCGCAGGACATCCACCGCCTCCCAGCGACCCGGATCGTAGAGGGCGTACAACAGCCCCTGGTAGCCCACCACGTCCAGTTGCCGGTGGTAGCCCGCACGCTGGAACAAGGCTTCGATCTCGGCAAAGCAGGTATTGAAGTGCAGCTTGTTGAAGGGCGTCTTGCCTTCGGTGACCAGCCCGTCCAAGCGCAGCTCAAGCACTGCTTCACGCACCACATCGGTGGGCATGCTGTTCACGCTGTTTTTCAGTTGTTCGACATTGACCATCATTTATTCCTTTAACGGTTTGAAGCGTCCACCACACTCATCAGGGCTGCTTGCGCCCCACATAACTGACCACCCACAACACCACGCCCCAGATCTCGATCGAGCCCAGGTCATCCAGAACGATGGAGGGGATTGAAGGGCGCGCCGCCTTGAGCAGCAAGCCGCCACGAGGATCGGGCGCCAGCAGGCGCAGCGAGTATTCACTGGCGCCCTGGGCCCGAACCACCAGGTACTGGTCGACCGCCGGAGTGGCCGAGCGGTCGACGATCAACCGGTCACCAGGGTAGATGCCGAACCCCAGCAGGTTGTCATCGTCCACCAGCAGGCCATGGATCTGCGGCGCGCCCAGGCCCAGGGTCCGGTCGAGGGAAAAACCGCTGCCGCTGGGACCATCGGCCAACGCGGCAGGCTCGCTGTCACCCAGCGGCGCAAAGCGGGCTGGCAACGGTTGCGAGCGTTCGGTACCGGTCAGGAAAGTGAGAGACATGGCGAGGCTCCTCGATAGCTGTATATGCATACAGTAAACCAATCGAAGGCTCTCGCCAATGAATTCGCGCGATGAGCGACGGGCGGAAACCCTGCCCGCCCCCCTGGTGCATCAGCGCAGGAAGGCCACCACTTGCTCGGCGTCGAAGGGCCAGCCCAGCTCGGCGCCCGTATCCACCCGGCGCAGTACCGGGATGCGCAGGCCGTAGCTGTCGAACAGTTGCTGGCTGTCGGCGATATCCACCAGTTCGACCATCAGGCCGTGTTCCACCAGGGGCATCAGCTCGGCCTCGGCCAGTTCGCACAGGTGGCATCCAAGGGTGCCGAACAATTGGCATTCAGGGGGCATGACGGGCAACCAAAAAAGAACAGGTGCCTATTCTAGGCCCGAGAGAAAAAGCCGTCGACCAAGCGCCCTCAGAGAATGAAACGGACCCGGCGACTGGCCATGATCAACAGCGGCGCAACACCAAAGGCCAGCAGCAGGACCAGCCCGGCCATGGCGTTGCCATAGGCCATGCCCAGGGACAAGGCGCCGAAGATGAACCAGGGATGCACGTAATACACCGCCGAGGACAGCTTGGCCGCGAAGTTGCTGTGGGAGGCCCGGAAGTACACCTGGGGCAACAGGAACAGGGCCGGGGCAATAACCAGCAACGAGGCGAGGAAGTCGAAGTTCTGCTCTACATCGGCGCGCAGGGCGAAGTTCAGCGCCGCCTCGGCCAGGATCAGCCCCAACCCCAGCACTAGCCAGCAGCACACCCCGCGCCGGCTGAGCCGCTCTGCCAAGCGATGCCGGGCACAAAGAAAGCCGATGGCCATGAACGGGAAGCCCATGAACAGGAAATTGCGCGCGGTGTAGTCGTTCTGATTGAAGTGCTGGAGAAAGCCGTTGGGCAGTTCGTAGTAGACCCGCGCGTACTGCAGGCCCAGACCGATGAGGAACGCCGTCAGGGCCAGGCCGATCAGCGCGCTTGAACGCCAGCGACGCAGCACCAGCAGCATCGCTGCGCCGCCGAGCATGCCCACTAGGTACCAGAGGTGGAAATAGCCGATCAGCAGCTTCTTCACGACCCCCAGCACCCCGCCCAGGCTGGCGATCGTGATCGGGTCGATGTACTGCGGGCTGTAGACCAGCATCCAGAACAGGTAGAGCAGAAGGCCGCGCTTGAACCACTGGGCGAAGGAGTGGCCGCTCTCCAGGGTCTGAAAGAGGTAGTAGCCGTTGATGATGAAGAACGTCGGCACCGCCACCCGGAACAGGCCGTTGCACAGCAGGTAGCCGACCCAGGTGTAATTGCCCCCCAGCAGCTTGCAGTGCAGCGCCACCACCATCACCGCCAGCAGGACTTTCAGCGCGTCGAGGTTTGCGTTGAGCACTTTCGGCATCGATGGCTACCCGAGTAAGCAGGAAGGACCGGACGACTACACCGGATCGTAGTGTTTGCCACTGGGGGCGGTACTGAACCGGCGCTTGCAGTAGGCCGTGGCGCGATCGAGGATCGGCTTTTCATAAAAGTGATAGCCCACCCAGCCATAGCAGACCACCGCCGTCATCATCAGCACGATGAAGGCCAGGTTATCCACATAGCTCTCGGGCCAGGCGCCGATCACCTGCCAGGCCCGGCCGACAACCCCCAGCACCAGCAAGTGGGACAGATAGATGGTGTAGGACATATCACCGGTGGCTGTAAGAAACCCTGGCATACGGATCAGTTGCCGTCGTTCCAGCAAGGCCAGGGACAGGGTCAGGGTACCGAAGGTCAGGCCCACCGCGAGCATCCTCGGCAGGCCCTCGGTGAAGAACAGCTGGTAGGCATAGATCAGCGGAAACCCCACCAGCAGAGCCGCCGCCAACGCGGCCCAGACCAGCGCTGTCGGCACCCTGGCGCTATGGGGTCCGTAGAAGAACAGCGCCAGGGCACTGCCGGCAATGAACTCCAGGGCGTAGGGGTGGAGGATGATCTTCAGCGCCGGGGAATAGTCCTGCCAGTTCTGCAGCAGGTTGAACACCACCAGCGCCACCGCCCACAGCAGCAGGATCAGCGGCAGGCGCTTTTCCTTGAAGAACAGGAACAGGGTGAACATCAGGTAGAACCACAGCTCGAACAGCAGCGACCAGGCCACCATCACCAGCAGCACCCGGTCGTTGGGCAGCAGCAGGAAGGACATCCACAGGTTGGAGCCGCCGTGGGAGCTGTTCACCAGCGTCGGCTGCCACAGATACACCCCCAGGGTGATGAAGAAATACAGCCAGTAGGTGGGGTAAATGCGGGACAGGCGGTTGAACAGGAAGCGCTGAGTCTCGACGGTTTTCTGAAAGCGCCCACGGCTGACGATGACCATCACGAAACCGCTGATGACAAAGAACAGGTCGACCCCGAGCTGGAAGAAGTTCAGCATGACCGGCAGCAGGATGTCACCGCCCGAATACTTGATTTCCACCGACATCATGTGGAACAGGACCACGCCCAACACCGCGGCGCCCCGCAACCCTTGCAGTGAATACAGACGCTCCATACACCTCTCCGACACCTCACTGGCAGGGTCCTGTGGATAACCCCATCACCCGGGCACCGCCTTTATCGACAGTTTCTGAGCATAGCGAAGGCTCATGAATATGAGACATTCTCGACAAACAATGACCTGAATCAGCGTCACTCTCTGCGGCCCGGGTAATCCTCGCGCCTTTTTTGCCTCTAGGCTTGCCTTGCCCGCCCCCTGTCCGGAGATGCCCGTTGTTTGCCAATCTGCTGATCATTCTTGCCTCCTCGCTGGTGGTGATTGCACTGTTCCGGCGCCTGAGCCTGCCCCCGGTGCTGGGCTACCTGTCGGTGGGCCTGATGGTCGGCCCCACTGCGCTGGACTGGGTCAACGACAGTGAGGACCTGCCCGACCTGGCGGAACTGGGGGTGGTATTCCTGCTGTTCTCCCTGGGCCTGGAGTTCTCCCTGTCGAAAATGCTTGCCCTGCGCCACGTGGTGTTTGGCCTGGGCAGCCTGCAAGTGCTGTGCACCGGGTTGATCCTCGGGGTACTCCTGGCGCTGTTCGGCATGCCCCTGACCGCAGCGCTGATGCTCGGCGCCGGGCTGGCCCTGTCCTCTACCGCCATCGTCAGCAAGGAACTGACCAGCCTGGGCGAGATCTTCAGCAGCCACGGGCAGAACGCCATTGGCGTGCTGCTGTTCCAGGACGTGGTGGCGGTGCTGTTGCTGACCCTGGTGCCGGTCTTCGCCGGCAGTAGCGAGCACGCCTGGTACTGGGCCCTGCCGGCGACCCTGGGCAAGACCGTGGTGCTGTTCGTCGGCCTGCTGCTGGCCAGTCGCTGGCTGCTGCCGCGGCTGTTCCATGAAGTGGCCGCCTCGCACTCCGCCGAACTCTTTGTGCTACTGGCCCTGGTGATCGTCCTGCTCACCGCCTGGCTCACCCACCTGCTGGGCCTGTCACCGGCCCTGGGGGCCTTCCTCGCCGGCATGTTGCTGGGGGAAAGCCATTACCGGCATCAGATCGAGGCCGACATCCGCCCGTTCCGCGACATTCTCCTAGGGCTGTTCTTCGTCAGCATCGGCATGCTCATCGACCTGCAACTGTTCATCGACCATGCCCTGCTGATCACCGGCCTGACCCTGGCCCTGCTGCTGATCAAGGGTTCGGTGGTGGCAACCCTGCTCAAGCTGCGCGGCAGCGATGGCGAAACCGCCTGGCGCAGCGGCCTGGCCCTGGCCCAGGGCGGTGAATTCTGTTTTGCCCTGATGGCGCAGATGCAACTGAGCCAGATGATCCCGCCCCACATCAGCAGCCTGCTGCTGGCCGCGACCTTCTGCTCGATGCTGGTGACCCCGCTGTTGCTGCGAGCGGCGCCGGCCATCACCGCCCGCCTGCACCGCAAGCCCAACCAGGCCGCGCAACTGGAGGAAATCAGCGCGCAGAACGCCGAACTGCAAGGCCATGTACTGATTTGCGGGTATGGTCGGGTCGGCCAGTCCATCGGCCGCTTCCTGCGCCACGAGCAACTGCGCTACATCGCCCTGGACGATGATCCGGTGCGGGTCCAGGAAGCGTCTGCGGGAGAAAGCTGCGTGCACTACGGTGACTGCCGGCGCGGCGATCTCCTGGCCGCAGTCGGCCTGGAACGGGCGCGGCTGCTGGTGATCGCAGTGGACAAGAGCGACATCGCGCTGACGGTGCTCAAGACGGCGCGCCGCCTGGACCGCACAGTGCCGATCCTGGTGCGCACCCGCGATGACAGCCAGTTGGCGGAACTCAAGGCCGCCGGCGCCAACGAAGTGGTGCCCGAACTGCTGGAGTCGAGCCTGATGCTCGCCTCCCATGCCCTGATCATGCTCGGCCTGCCGGAACAGCGGGTGCAGCGCACCGTGGATGAAGTGCGCCACAGCCGCTACCAACTGTTGCACGGCTTCTATCACGGCACCCAGAACAGCGCCCAGGACAACCGCGAACCGCCGGCGGTACAGATGCACGCGATCAACCTCGACGCCGATGCCCACGCCTGCAACCGGCCACTGCAGGAGTTGGGCCTGGAGGCACTGGGCGTGGATGTACGCGGGGTGCAACGCGATGGCAACGACCTGCCGCTGAACCCCAGCCCGCGCCTGCAAGCCGGCGACCGGGTGCTGGTGTCCGGCCCGCAGGCGGCCATCGAGGCTTGCGAAGCACGCCTGCAAGCCGGTTGAAGCCACCCAGCCCAACTCCCGGGCGGCGGGCGCCCAGGGTCATCAATACCAGGGGCGTCGTCTCAGTCCTGGCTCACCGCGCCGATCTTGTGCAGCGACAGGTCGGCGCCGTAGTACTCCTGCTCCTGGGTCAGGCGCAGACCGCAGACCGCCTTGATCACCCCATATACGGCCAGGCCGCCCAGCAGCGCCACCGCCACCCCGAGGCCGGTGCCGATCAACTGGCTGATCAGGCTGACCCCACCCAGGCCGCCCAGGGCGCTCTGGCCAAAGATCCCGCAGGCAATGCCGCCCCATACACCGCACAGGCCATGCAACGGCCAGACCCCGAGCACGTCGTCGATCTTCCATTGGCTCTGCGCGGCGATGAAGCACCACACGAACAGCGCTCCGGCAATGGCGCCGGTGATCAAGGCGCCCACCGGATGCATCAGGTCCGAGCCGGCGCAGATCGCCACCAGCCCGGCCAGCGGACCGTTATGCAGGAAGCCCGGGTCGTTGCGGCCAACGATCAGCGCCGCCACCGTGCCGCCCACCATGGCCATCAGCGAGTTCACCGCCACCAGCCCGCTGACGCCCTGCAAGGTCTGGGCGCTCATGACGTTGAAGCCGAACCAGCCGACAATCAGGATCCACGAGCCCAGGGCCAGGAACGGAATGCTCGACGGCGCGAACGCCACCAGCTTGCCGTCGCGGTAGCGGCCATTGCGCGGCCCCAGCAACAGCACCGCGGCCAGGGCCAGCCAGCCGCCCATGGCGTGCACCACCACCGAGCCGGCAAAGTCATGGAATCCGGCACCAAAGCGCTGCTGCAACCAGGCCTGCACCCCGAAGTTGCCGTTCCACACCAGCCCTTCGAAAAACGGGTAGACAAAGGCCACGATCAGCACCGTGGCGCACAATTGCGGCACAAAACGCGCGCGCTCGGCGATGCCACCGGAGATAATCGCCGGGATCGCCGCGGCGAAGGTCAGCAGGAAGAAGAACTTCACCAGGCCGTAGCCGTGATCGGCACTAATTACCGCTGCCGGTTGCAGGAAGCTCACGCCGTAGGAGATCCAATAGCCTATAAAGAAATAGGCCAGGGTCGAGACGGCGAAGTCGCTGAGGATCTTCGACAGCGCATTGACCTGGTTCTTCTGCCGGACGGTACCGACTTCGAGGAAGGCAAAACCGGCGTGCATGGCCAGGACCATGACCGCCCCGATCAGGATGAACAGGGTGTTGGAACCGTGGACCAGGGTGTCCACAGCGCTTTGCAGATTTTCCATGGAGTAGGCAGATCCGAAATCGGCCAGCCGTTCCCTGGCAGGGCGCCCCGTTCCTTGCACCAAGTTGGCTCCCGAGCGCGCCATTGCACGCATTCGGTGAACCGTTTTGGCGCGCCGGCGGCGGCACGACAAACCACGGGATGGGAACTGACCTGAGGTTATGGTTTTCTTGGCCAGGGTTGACGCGGGCTACAGCGCGACCCTCGCTCGTTTTCGGCGCAGGCCCGGGGCCTGGCGCACCAGGACAAAGCAAAAGCTGTACCAGACAATTGCAGTGAACCTTCGCCCAGGGCTCACACTCATAGCTCACACAAGCCACTAACGGAGATGGAACCATGGCCAGCAAAACGGCAAAGACGGCTCAAGAAGTACTGATGGCGGATTTTCAGGCACTGGTCAGTGACACGGAGCGTCTGCTGGAACACACCGCAACCCTGGCCGGCGACCAGGCCGACGAGTTGCGCGAGCAGATCCACGACAGCCTGCTCAAGGCCCGGGAGACCCTGCAACTGACCGAAGACTCCCTGCGCCAGCGCGGCCAGGCAGCGGTCACCGCCGCCGAGGACTATGTGCAGAGCAACCCTTGGCAATCGGTGGGCATCGCCGCCGGCGTGGGCTTCCTGATCGGCCTCCTGGCGACGCGGCGCTGATATGGCTATCGGCGAATCCACTTCGTCCGGCAGCGGCCCGAGCGCATCTTCACGGCGCCTGGGGGCGGCAGTCCTGGGGCTGCTGCACAGCCATGTCGAGCTGTTCGGCATCGAGTTGCAGGAGCAGAAAGCACGCACCGTAAGCCTGCTGCTGTTCGCCGGGCTGGCCCTGGTGTTCGCCCTGCTGTTGCTGGTGGGGCTGTCGGCGCTGGTGCTGATCCTGTTGTGGGACAGCTATCGCCTGGCTGGAATCATCGGCCTGTGCGTGTTCTACACCCTGGCGGCGATCTTCTGCGGATTGCGCCTCAAGGCAGCGATCTTCGATGAATCCTCACCTTTCCACGCCACCCTCGAAGAGCTGGCCAATGATCGGGAGCGCCTGCTGCCATGAAACTGCCTGAAGTCCCGCAAAACACTTCACGCCGGGAAATGCGCAAGGTACTGATCCGCCTGCGCATGGAAATGCACCGCCAGGAAATCCGCCACGAGTCCCAGCAACTGCTGCAACCCCTGCGACGGGTTCGCGGCCTGGGGCAGAGCTGGCAGGAAGGCTTGGGCATCAAGCACGCCCCGCTCTGGGGCATGGCGGTGGTGACGCTCCTGGGCTTCATCACCGGCAAGGGCGCCAAGAGCGGTGGCGCCAGCGGCCTCACGCGCCTGGTTCGCCTGGGCACCACGCTGGTGCCGCTGATCAAGCTGGTGATGCAAGGCTCCTCGCGCAAATCCTGAGCGGCCCTATCTGGCTGCATTCTTGCTAAGCAACCCGGATCGGCCCCTTTACCCAGGGGCCGGTTCGTGGCCGCCTACCCGCCAGCCACGGCCCTACTCCACCCAGACTCTTTTAAGGAGGCCCTGTGATCGACGGGCAACCGCTCGCCTGCTTCCAGCCCTTCATCGACACCGCCACCGGGCGCATCGCCGGGGTCGAAGCCCTGGGCCGCCTGCGCCAGGACAATGGCCAACTGGCGTCCGTGGGGCCGCTGTTCGCCGATCCTCGAACCCCCTCCAGCGCCCTGCGCCGCCTTGACCGGCTGATCCGCGACGACGCCCTGCAGCGCCTGCACGAGGCACCCGCGGACTGGTTCCTGAGCCTGAACATTTCCCCGCGCTGGATCAGCCGCCTGCGCCCCGGGCAGCCCTTGCCCAGCCTCAAGCAATTGCAGCAGAACCGCGTAGACCCGCGGCGCATCGTGTTCGAGATCACTGAACTGGGGGGCAACAGCCAACGCCTCAGCGAAGTGGTGGCCCGCTATCGCCAGGCCGGGGCACGGATCGCCATCGACGACTTCGGCGCCGGCTACTCGCAACTGGACCGGGTACTGGCCCTGCAACCGGACATCCTCAAGCTCGACATGCGCCTGTTCCAGGCCGCGGCCCGGGGCGGCCCCAGCAGCGACGTGGTCAAGGCCCTGGCGCAGATGGCGGAGAAGACCGGCTGCTGGATCATCGCCGAAGGTGTTGAAACCGAAGCCGAACTGGATTTCGCCCTGGAGTGCGGCTCGCGCTATGTACAGGGCTTCCTGTTTGCCCAGGCCGAGCAACAGTTTTACCCCAGCGATGCCTTCGTCCAGCCCTTCGCCCGCCTGCGCGAGCGCTACGTGCGGCACAAGCTGGCCGAACGCAACCGGCTGATGCGCATGCGCCTGCAACTGGCCGAACTGATGAACCTGCTGCAGGCCTGGGCCCAGGCCCAGGCGCCCATCAGCCAACTGCCCCGGGTCGAGGCCTTTCCCTGGCTGCTGCGTTTCTATCAGTGCGACCGCCACGGCACCCAACTGACCCCGAACCTGGAATGGCGCCACAACAGTTGGCAGGCCGACAGCAGCTACGTCGGCCACAACTGGTCCTGGCGCCCGTACTTCTATCACCTGCTGGCCGAAGGCTGGGAGGAGCGGCGCCTGACCCTGTCCAACACCTACCGCGACGCCACCAGCAACCAGTATTGCCTGACCGCCGGGCAGTTTTTCGACAACGGCCAGCGCCTGCTGCTGATCGACATCGACGCGGCCGGCCTGTAACCCCGCCCCGCTTGCCGGCGAACCCAGCGACACGATGGATGCACGAATTGCGGGCCCTTTCGCCGGCAAGCCGGCTCCTACAGGTGGGGCGCAGGCCACGCCATTTCCGCCTAGGCGCTGGCTTGCCAGCGAAGGCGTCGACACAAGCGCAGGCCATGCGCCTCTTGCGGCCACGCTCTAGAAACCGGAAGCTCTGCCCTTCAGTTTTTTTCGGAGAGACCCGCCTTGGATTGGCAGACCCTGCTCAACCGCGAACGCCTCGGAAAGCCAGTGCACAGCCCGGAAGAACTTGGCCGTAGCCCTTTCCACAAAGACCACGACCGCATCATCTTCTCCGGCGCCTTCCGCCGCCTGGGGCGCAAGACCCAGGTGCACCCGGTGTCCAGCAACGACCATATCCACACCCGCCTGACCCACTCCCTGGAAGTCAGCTGCGTGGGTCGCTCCCTGGGCATGCGCGTCGGCGAGACCCTGCGCAGCGCCCTGCCCGACTGGTGTGAGCCCAGCGACCTGGGAATGGTGGTGCAATCGGCCTGCCTGGCCCACGACATCGGCAACCCGCCCTTCGGCCACTCCGGGGAAGACGCCATCCGCCACTGGTTCCAGCAAGCCGCCGGGCGGGGGTGGCTGGATGCGATGAGCGAGGCCGAACGCCAGGACTTCCTCAACTTCGAAGGCAACGCCCAGGGCTTCCGGGTGCTCACCCAGCTCGAATACCACCAGTTCGATGGCGGCACCCGGCTCACCTACGCCACCCTCGGCACCTACCTCAAGTACCCCTGGACCGCGCGCCATGCCGACTCCCTGGGCTACAAGAAGCACAAGTTCGGCTGCTACCAGAGCGAGCTGGCGCTGTTGGAACAGATCGCCCACAAGCTGGGCCTGCCCCAGCTGGAAGACCAGCGCTGGGCCCGGCACCCGCTGGTGTACCTGATGGAAGCGGCGGACGACATCTGCTACGCCCTGATCGACCTTGAGGACGGCCTGGAGATGGACCTGCTGGAGTACGCCGAAGTCGAGGCGCTGCTACTCGGCCTGGTGGGCGACGACCTGCCGGAAACCTATCGCCAGCTGGGCCCCAGCGATTCGCGCCGGCGACGCCTGGCGATCCTGCGAGGCAAGGCCATCGAGCACCTGACCAACGCCGCCGCCCGGGCCTTTGTCGAACAGCAGGACGCCCTGCTGGCCGGCACCCTGCACGGCGACCTGGTGGAGCACATGCATGGTCCGGCCAAGCGTTGCGTACTCAATGCCAAGGATGTGGCGCGGCGCAAGATCTTCCAGGACAAGCGCAAGACCCTGCACGAGATCGGCGCCTACACCACCCTGGAGATCCTGCTGAACTCCTTCTGCGGCGCGGCGCTGGAACAGCACGGCGGCAAGACCCCGTCGTTCAAGAACCGGCGGATCCTCGATCTGCTGGGCAATAACGCACCGGACCCGAACTGGCCGTTGCATACCTCGTTCCTGCGCATGATCGACTTCATCGCCGGCATGACCGACAGCTATGCCAGTGAAATGGCCCGGGAAATGACCGGGCGCTCCAGCCCGCAATAACCGTCATTCATCAAGTGCCCGGCCACTGTGCCAGGCACTTGATATGACCTGCGACATCCAATCTTTAACCAAGGGTATCCCCTACCCTGAATACCGCCGTATAGCTTTCTATACATTGGCAATTTCACCGGCGATACCACCAGAAACCGTGGGCGCGGCGCAGAATTTTCACCGCCAAGGTATCTAAGGATATCCCCTAGCAACAACATCACGATCAAAAAAGAACAACAATAGAGCAACTACTCAAACACAAAGAGCATGTAGCCGAAAACACTTGGCGCTCGCAAGTTGATATACGCACTGACGATTACAGAATTAAACATTCGGTTAGCCACTCAACCAAACATCCTACCTTTGAATAACTCACCCGGACGCCACACCCCTTGCCAATCAAGGCCGGCAAGGAAAATCCGTTAGCCTTCTATGCATTTACAATTTACGTACAAATAGCCTTTTGGGTTTCGGATAGTCTCGATTTCACAGGCTATTCCCACCGCTGACCGCCCCCGGAAAATTTAATTTTGCGCTGCGCTGTAACGTTTCCACTGCAACTCACTCAACCCTTTTGTCATACCTGAAATTGCACTAACCCATCCGGCACTTACTCAGGAACTGTCACTTCCGAGCACTTGAGCACTGATACCTCCGATATAACTATCGAAGGTATTTAGCGCTCACAGGGCAGAACTAAAAGCGACGCCACTAGTTGAGCCTCATACCCGGCTTCCCGAGTGTCTGTCACTTCGTCTTATTACAGTAAGGATGCCAAGTGCCCTATTCATTACGCACTGACCGCTCCCTTTTCCCCCACACCAGCACTTGGTGCCTGGGACTGCTGCTGGGCCTGACGTACCTGACGCCGGCCCTGGCCGATAACCTGCAACCGGGCCAGGAAGCCCTGCGCCTGCAGCAACAACAGCAACGGGACCTGCAACAACTGCAACTGGAACAGCGCCAGCGGCAGATGCAGCGCGGCAGTTTCAGCAGCACCCCGGCGGCCCCCAGCCAACCCGCGCAGGCTGCCAGCGACGAGCGCTGCTGGCCCCTGAGCGGCACCCGCATCGGCGGCGTCAGCCTGTTCGACAAGGCCCGGCTCAATGACTACATCAAACCGTATGTCGCGCCGTGCATGGGGGCCAACCAGATCAACCAGCTGCTGGCGGCCATCACGCGCCTCTATGTAGAGGCCGGCTACATCGCCAGCCGCCCTTACCTGGCCAGCACTCCGGCGGCCGGGCACAGCCTGGATATCCTGGTGGAGGAAGGCTACGTCGAAGCCATCGAACTGGCCGACCAGAGCCTGCCGGTGTCCCTGCGCGGCGCTTTCCCGGGCATGCTCGGCAAGCCCCTGTACCTGCGGGACCTGGAGCAGGGCCTGGATCAACTGAACCGCCTGCGCTCCCTGGACCTGACTGCCGACATCGCCCCCGGCAGCCAGCCTGGCGCCTCGCGGATCATCCTGCGTTCGCGCAGCAGCGCCGCGCGCTGGGGCCTGGGCCTGGGGGTGGATAACCTGGGCAGCGCCGGCACCGGGCGTGACCGGCAGTCGATCAACCTCAACCTCGACAGCCCGTTGCAGATCAACGACGCGCTGAACCTGAACTACAGCGACACCCTCAACCACGGCCCGCGCTACAGCCGCAGCAGCAGCCTGTTCTACTCGGTGCCCTACGGCTACTGGACCTACAGCCTGTTCGCCAGCCATGCCGAATACCGCGCGCCGCTCAAGCTGCCCCGCACCACCTTGTACAACAGCGGGCGCACCGACATGGTCAGCGGCCGCGCCGACCGGGTGCTGTGGCGCGACCAGAGCCACCAGCTCAGCGCCAACCTGCAACTGGCCTACAAGGACGTGGACAGCTACCTGCAGAAGGCCCACCTGCAGATCCAGAGCCCGACCCTGACCGTGGCCGAAGCCGGGCTCAACCTGTTCTGGCTCGACAGCGCAGTGTGGAACCTGGACGTCAATTACGCCCAGGGCCTGACCTGGTTCGGCGCCGACCGCGACTCGCAGCAGGTACAGCGCAACCTGCCCCAGGCGCAGTTCCGCAAGTACCGCGCCGGCCTCAGCCAGTGGCGCAACGGCCAACTGGGCACCCAGCGCTGGCAGTGGCAGAGCCAACTCTCGGCGCAGTACAGCCCGGACCCGCTGCCAGCCATCGAACAGCTGCTGGGCACCGACGATTCGGCAGTGCGCGGCTATCGCATCAACAGTGCTTCCGGCGCCATTGGCGCGGTATGGCGCAACACCCTGCGCCTGCCGCTCGACAACGACCTGCCGCTCAAGATCACCCCGCGCCTGGGCCTGGACAACGGCTGGATCAAGGCCGAGCAAGGGGCCCAGAGCAAGCACCTGAGTGGCGCCAGCCTGGGCCTCAACCTGGCCTGGAAAAACGTCCAGGTCGACCTGGACTACCAACGCAACCTCAACACCCCGGAAGGTTTCCGAACGGAGCCGGAAGTCTGGCTGGCCAGGTTCAGCCTGCAGATTTGACCCGACCGCCGATTAGCCTGAATCAACCGACGAACCTGAGCATCACGCGCCGTTGCCCCCTTAGAAAGCAACGCCCGGCTCACCCCACTCAGAACGAGGTTCTCATGCCTGACAACACTCACAGGTTCCACCTTTCGCCCCAGGGCACATTGCGCTGGACCATTGCCGGCCTGCTGCTGGTCTCCCATCTGCCCCTGGCCCTGGCCGGCGGGATCACCGTGGCCGAGGGGCCCGGCGGCATCCCCCAGCTGCAAAACCAGGGAGGCGTACCCATCGTCAACATCGTCGCGCCCAATGCCGGCGGCCTCTCCCACAACCAGTTCCTGGACTACAACGTCGGGCAACAGGGCGTGGTACTGAACAACGCCTTGCAGGCCGGGCAGTCGCAACTGGCCGGGCAACTGGCGGCCAACGCACAACTGCACGGCCAGGCGGCCAGCGTGATCCTCAACGAGGTGATCAGCCGCAACGCCTCGCAACTCAATGGCGCCCAGGAAATCTTCGGCCGCGCCGCCGACTTCGTGCTGGCCAACCCCAACGGCATCTCGGTCAATGGCGGCAGCTTCATCAACACCCCCAATGCCAGCCTGGTGGTGGGCCGCCCGGAACTCCAGGACGGCAAACTGCAAGGGCTCAACACCCAGGATGCCCGCGGCCAGTTGGCTATCCAGGGCGGTGGCCTGCGCAACGCCGAGGGTTCGATCAACCTGATCGCCCCGCGCATCGACAGCCAGGGCGCCCTCAAGGCCCGGGACCAACTGAATGTCACCGTCGGCCGCAACCAGCTGGACTACCCCAGCGGCCAGGTGCGTAACGTCGACCCGGCAAGCCGCACCCAGGAGCAGCGCATCGACGCCAGCCTGTTCGGTGCCATGCAGGCCGGGCGGATCAATATCGTCAGCACCGCCGAAGGTGCCGGGGTGCGCGTTGGCGCCGTCCAGATGGATGGCCGCGACGGGGTCAAGCTGAGTTCCGCCGGTGACCTGGACATCCGTGGCCAGGCCGTGGACAACAGCCTCGACGCGATCCGCGCCGGGGTCAGCAGCCAGGGCGACATCGAGCTGCACGGGGCCAAGGACCTGACCCTGGCCGCCACCGATGTCAGTGGCCGCAACGTCAAGCTCGACGCCGGGCGCAACCTGACCCTGAGCAGCATCGAAAGCCGCAAGCTCCAGGAAAAACGCCAGCAATGGGAAAACAGCACCATCGGCATCACCTGGGAAACCTACGACAGTACCCACACCGACAGCGACAGCCGCCAGCACGGTAACAAGGTCGTCGCCCGGCAGGATGCCGAGCTGAATTCCGGCGCCAGCACCCAGATCCAGGGCAGCAGCGTCGAGGCCGGCAATCGCCTGAGCGCCCAAAGCGGCGGCGACCTGCGCCTGACCGCCGCCACCGAGACCCAAACCCAGCGTGACCAGGGCCAGCATCGCAAGCACCTGTGGAAGGAAAACTGGGACAACGCCAGCAGCGAGCAGCGCACCGTCACCAGCCAGCTCAAGAGCGGCAAGCAGCTGGCACTGACCAGCCAGCAAAAACTGCAACTGCAGGGCGCCGAGCTACACAGCCAGAGCGACATCCTGCTGAGCGCCAAGGACGTCGACATCACCAGCGCCAGCCGCCAGCAGAACCAGAGCAACCAGCGCTACTCCGGCGACCTGGTGGGCGGTGGCTTCTTCGGCAAGAACGCCGACGGCGGCCAGGGCAAGACCCAGAACCAGGGCAGCAAGGTCAATGCCGACGGCAAGCTGATCGTGCGCGCCGACAGCGTACGCATCAGCGGCAGCCAGGCCCGGGGCGGCACCGAGGCCAGCGTCATCAGTGACAAGGGCGCGCTGACCATCGACGGCGTACAGGACACGTCCCACAGCAACAACCACAGCAAGGACAGCAAGTTCTTCGGCATTGCCAAGGACGAGAGCCGCCAGCAGAACAAGGGCAGCACCACGGTCGGCAGCCAGGTGCGCTCGGACAGCAACCTCAAGTTGCAAAGCGCCGAGGACCTGACCGTCAGCGGCTCCCAGGTCGCCGCAGCAGGAGCACTGGACGCCAGCGCCAAGGGCACGATCAAGGTCGCGGCCGCCGAAGACACCCGGCACGACAGCAGCAGCACCCAGAAGCGTGGCTTCGACGCCTACGCCAAGGAAAACGCACCCGGCACCGGCCAGTACCGGGCTGGCGTGCGCTACCAGGATCAGCAGCGCAACGACAGCAGCGACAGCACCCGGCAACAGGGCTCCAGCCTCACCGGCGGCACCCTGGCGGTCACTGCCGGCGAAGATCTCAAGGTGCAAGGCAGCGACCTTGCGGCCACGGCCGGCGACGCCAGCCTGAGCGGCAAGCATGTGCAGTTGTTGGCCGCGGACAACACAACCCAGAAGCACAGCGACAGCACCACCACCGGCGGCGGCTTCTATTACACCGGCGGCCTGGACCGGGCCGGCAACGGCGTGGAAGTGGCGCACAACAGCACCCAGGACAGCAGCAGCAAGAGCACCGCACAAACCAGCAACATCGGCGCCAGCGGCAACCTGACCCTCAACGCCGGCAACCGCCTGACCACCGAAGGGGCCCAGGTCAAGGCTGGCGGTACCTTGCAGGTCAACGCCGGCGAGGTGGTGAACAAGGCCGCCCGCAACAGCGAAACCAGCCACCACCAGGACAACAACTGGGCAGTGGATGTCGGCGCCAACGTTGAATACAAGGGCGTCACCCGGCCGATCGAGAAGGCCATCCAGGGCGTGGCCCAGCGCAAGTTCCATCAACCGGGAGTGCTCGATGCCCTGGAACAGCCCAACGTCGGGCTGGACGTGGACGTCAGCCACCAGAACCGCCAGCTGGACAGCAGCAGCGGCACCGCGGTGGTCAGCCAGTTGAGCGGTGGCCAGGTCGAGGTCAAGGTCAAAGGCCAACTGCAGGACCAGGGCACCCAGTACCGTGCCACTGATGGCGCGGTGAAAATCAGCGCCGACAGCCTGCTGGCCAGCGCCGCCAGCAACAGCACCAGCAGCAGCGAACAGGCCCTGGATGCCAAGGCCGGCGTGCGGGTCTACACCAATACCGGCGAGGACCTGAACATCCGCGGCAGCGGTGCCGGCGGCAGCAGCACCGTCACCAGCAGCAAGGACCAGGCCCAGGTCGGCAGCTACAACGCCAGCCAGGGCGTGGACATCCAGCTGGCCGGCGACGGGCGCTTCGAAGGCAGCCAGTTCAATGGCGGCCAGGGTGGCGTGACGCTCAAGAGCGGCGGTGAACTGGCGCTGAACCAGGCCAATGACCGCCAGAGCAGCAGCCACTCCAGCCTGCGTGGCGACGCCTCGCTGACCCTGGGCACCACCCCGGGTAGCAACGGCAGCAACCTCAACCTGGGTGCCGGCGTCCAGTTGGACCACAAGAGCCTGGAGCAGCAGGACAACCAGGCGCGGGTCGCCAGCATCCAGGGCCAGGGCCCGGTGCAGCTCGACAGCGGCGCCAACCTGACGCTGCAAGGCACGCAGATCGGCAACGCGGCACGGCCTACCGGCGATATCCGCCTGGACGCTGGCGGCAAGCTGGACCTGCAAGCCGCCGTGGACACCCACGCCAGCCAGGGCAGCAACCTGGGTGGCGGGCTCACCGCCGGTGCCAGTAAAACCAGCAGCGAGCAAAGCAGCGGCAAGAGCGCCAACCTCAGCGCCAACTTCAACATTGGCCGGGTTTCTGAAAACGACCAGAGCCAGCGCGGCGCGCAACTCTACAGCCAGGGCCCGGTCCTGCTGGGCAGCGCCGCCACCGGCGACGACGCGATTCACTTGCAGGGCACCCGGATCGACGCCGGCAAGGTCGTCCTGGATGCGGCCCAGGGCGGCATCTTCCAGGAGTCGGCGCACTCTACCCAGGCCCATGACAACTGGGGCCTGACCCTGGGCGCCGGTGGCAGCATGGGCAAGACCACCCTGGCCGATGCCAGCGAGCACGACTCGCCAAAAATCGACCGCGGGATCAACGCCCGGGCCAAGATCGACGTCGACCAGCGCCAGAGCACCACCCAGCACAACAGCCTGATCAAGGCCGACCAGGTGGTCCTCAACAGCGCCGGCAACGTGCATCTGGCCGGGGCCAACATCGACGCGCAACGGGTCGATGGGGCCATCGGTGGCCGCCTCGACATCGAAAGCCGCCAGGACCGCCTGCGCAGCACCCAGGTCAATATCGACGCCAAGCTGGAGGTGGCGAAGAACCAGCCCGGGCTGGTGGACAAGCTGGCCAAGCCGACCGGCCCGCTCAAGGACGACCTGAAGGCCAAGGCCGAGAAAGGCTTCGACAAGCACCGCGAGAAACTGGAGAACGCCGTGGACAAGGGCGTCGACAAACTCGGCTCGGCCAAGGACAGCGTGGTCGCCCAGGCCAGCAACGCCAAGGAGCGCCTGGGCGAGAAGCTCAGCCGCAGCGGCAGCTACGACGTCAACCCCGAGCCCCGTGGCGCCTTTGGCAACGGCGTGGACAAGGCCAAGAGCTACCTGGCCGACAAGGCCGACGCCGTGGGCAATGGCTTCTCCAGCCTCAAGGACCGCTTCTGGCCGAAAACCAGCGACAGCTACTCGGTCAGCGAGAAGAACACCACCGGCAGCAAGGTGGCCAACACCGCTGAGGGCGTGCTGTTCGGCGACAAGAGTGGCAACACCTCCTACACCCCGACCTTGAACCTGGGCTTCAGCCATGCCGGCAAGGACAGTGTGGAGCAGGCCTCGGGCATCCGTGGCCAGCAAGGGGTGAACCTGCGGGTCAGCGGCGAAACCACGCTCACCGGTGCACGCATCGGTGCCAGCGAGGGTCGGGTCGACCTGGGGGGCTCCAAGGTCACCAGCAACGCCCTGGCCGGCTCGGACTACCGCGTCGACGCCGGGCTCAACCTGTCCAAGTCACCGGTCAACCTGGCCCTGGGCGCCGGTAGCGAGCTGACCCGCAAACAGGACGAGGCCACCAGCAAGGACCAGGTGTTCAACCTCGGCCCGCTGCGCGTCGGCGGCCACAGCAACAACCAGCTGCTGCAAGCCGGCATCGATCAGAAAACGCCATGAGGCCATGGCCGCCCTCCTTCCTGGGAGGGCGGCCTGGGTGCCCCACCCTGTTGAACTTCCATTAGATGCCAACTGCCTGTAATCCCTCCCCTTATTCTGTGTAAGACGCTTCCTAGATTGCGTATTACCGCTTTTTCGCGACGCTTCCCCTCCACCAGCTGGGCTACCGTTCGGGCTTTCCATTGGTCGGCTGGAGGCCTGTATGGGCTCGGTACTTATCATTGATGATCATCCTGTGGTGCGCATGGCCATTCGTATCCTGCTGGAGCACGAAGGGTTTTCGATCGTTGGTGAAACTGATAACGGCGTCGATGCACTGCAGATGGTCCGTGATTGCGAACCGGACCTGGTCATCCTCGATATCTGCATTCCCAAGCTGGACGGGCTGGAACTGCTGGAGCGCCTCGGCAACATGCCGAGGCGCTCGCGGATCCTGGTCCTGACCGCCCAGTCCGCCGCCCTGTTCGCCAACCGCTGCATGCGCGCCGGGGCTTGTGGCTACGTCTGCAAACAGGAGGACATGAGCGAGCTGCTCAGCGCCATCAAGGCGATCTGCAGTGGCTACAACTACTTCCCCAGCCAGGCCCTGCAGGTTGACCGCAACACTTTTGGCTCGCCGCTGGAGCTGGCGCAGTTCAACTCGCTCAATGACCGGGAATTGATGGTCCTGCAGCTGTTCGCCATGGGCCAGACCAACAAGGAAATTGCTGCCGGCATGTTTCTCAGCAACAAGACCGTCAGCACCTACAAGAAACGCATCATGCAGAAACTGGCGACCACTTCGATGAGTGAGCTGGTGGACATGGCCAAGCGTAACGCATTGATATGAACCGCCAGCCCGCAACTTCCCCGATGTGCCGGATACCCTGGCCATGACCCCGGCCCTGCTGCCGATAGGCGTCGCTGCCCTGCTGTTGCTGTCGATTGCTGCCGGGCTGGGCCTGGCCTGCCTGTACCGGCAACTGCGCCAACACCGGCAACAGGTCCAGGCGCTGCAACAGACGGTGGCAACCCTGGGCACCAGCCTGCAGCAGGCCGAGCGGGCCAACCACCTCAAAAGCCAGTTCCTCGGCCACCTTGGCCATGAGATCCGCACACCACTGAACGCCTTTATCGGCCTCCTGGAACTGGTGCTGCAACGCACCGAGGCCGGCTCAGCCAACCGTGGCTCCCTTGAGCTGGCCCTGGGCGCCGCCACTGACCTGCGGGAGCTGCTCGGCGACCTGCTGGACATCAGCCGGATCGAGTCCGGGCAACTGCAACTGAACCCGACCTGGACCTGCCTGAGCCACAGCGCCGAGGCAGTGCTGGGGGTGTTCCAGGCCATGGCCCGGCAGAAGAACCTGGACCTGAGCCTGGAGTTCCAGGCCCCGCCCCCCGAACCCCAGGTGCTGGTGGATCGCCTGCGTTTCAAGCAGATCCTCACCAACCTGTTGAGCAATGCCCTCAAGTTCACCCGACAGGGCAAGGTGCAGGTCAAGCTGCAATTGCTGCCAGCGGCGCGCCCCGGGCACTTGGACCTGCTGCTGCGGGTGCTGGACACCGGCATCGGCATTCCCCCACAGGATCGTCAGCGCCTGTTGCAGCCCTTCGCCCAGGTGGATCCGAACAGCCAGTCACCCCGGGACAGCAGTGGCCTTGGCCTGCCCATCAGTCATCAGCTGTGCCTGCAGATGGGGGGCAGCCTGAGCCTGCACGGCCGCACAGGCCCCGGATGCGAAGTGCAGGTCAGGCTGACCTTGCCCGGCCGCACGGCCTTGGCCCCCAGGCCCGTCACCGCCACGCCGGCTGCCGCCCAACTGCCGCTGGATGTGCTGCTGGCAGACGATCACATTGCCAGCCTGGTCTTGCTGCAAGGGCAACTGGAGCACCTCGGGCACCGGGTCACCTGCGCCAGGAGCGGGTTGCAGGCCTATCAGCTATGGCGCGAGGGCGACTTCGACCTGCTGATCGTCGACTGCAACATGCCCTTGATGAATGGCTACCAACTGGCCGAAGCCATACGCCGCAGCGAAGGTTCCGGGCCAGCGGTCAACCTGATCGGCTGCAGCGCCAGCAACGATCCGCAGACGCATCAGCGTGGCCTGGATGCCGGCATGCACGATTGCCTGTGCAAGCCCCTGGGGCTGGAGTTGCTGGGCTCGCGCCTGGCGACGCTGCGCCCCCTGCCAAGGCCCGACAGTTTCAGCATCGAGGCCTTGCTCACCCTGACCCATGGCAAGCCGCAGCTTGTCCGCAACTTGCTGGAAAAACTGTTGCAGTGCTGCCGTGAGGATCGCCAGCTGCTGGGGAGGATCCCGCCCGACGATTTCACCGCCCTGCTGGAGCTGGCCCACAAGATCAGGGGCTCGGCGCTGATGGTCCGGGCCACACCCCTGCAGCACTGCTGTGAAAACCTGGACCGGGCCTGCCTGGAACGGGCCAGGGTTACCGTCATCAGCACCGCCGTGCGCGCCCTGGACCTGGCCCTGGTACGCCTGGCCCAATCCCTGCACCGACACCTCGAAGGCCATACCCAACCGCAAGCTGCGCTGCCCCGCGAAGCAACCTCGCCTGCCTCTTGCCAGGAAAATAGCAAAAGGCCAGTATTGCCTCGCCGTCAGTCCCATCCATGAAACCCGTAGCAACGGTTTCCTGGACCCCCTCGGTCCCCGGTGAAGCCAAGGCAGGCAATGCCAGCCTTAACTATGCTTGGTTCCTGAGCCATGCCTCGTGTGCCTTTGGAGTGAATTGGAATGCTGAGCACCCCTGCCTTAGCACAACGCCGCTTTCCTCTGCATATCCATATCAGTGCAATGTTCACCTTCCTGTTGCTCCTGACGGGCGTGGTGCTGGGCCTCTACAACTACCAGCAGACCACGCGGCTGATCCTCGACAGCAGTGAAAAGCTTTTCCAACGCATCGAGCTGGATGTACGCAGCGACGTCAAGGCGACCTACGATCCCATGCGCCATCTGCTCAGCCTGCTGGCGGGCTCGCCGGCGGCCCAGGCGGCGAACCTGGAAGACCGGCTGGCCCTGCTGCGGCCTTTCAGCCAGGCCCTGCTGGACAACCCGGACCTGGCGTCGCTGTACCTGGGCTACGCCAATGGCGATTTCTTCATGGTGCGGCCATTGCGCAATCCGCAGATCCGCGAGAGGCGCCAGGCCCCGCAGAACAGCGCCTACGAGGTGTGGAGTATCGAGCGCGACTCCCGCACCGGCAAAGTCCACTCCCAATCGCTGTTCTATGACCCCGGGCTGGTATTGATCGACCGCCTGGAGCACCCCGACGAGCGCTACGACCCACGTAACCGCGACTGGTTTTCCAGCGCCCGGGGCGACGCCGACCAGATCACCACCCGCCCCTATGTGTTCTATTCCACCCAGAACGTCGGCACCACCCTGGCCCGGCATAGCGGCAAGATGGCCGTGATCGCCGCCGACCTGACCCTGGAACAGCTGTCCTCGACCCTGGCCAAGCACCGCGTCACGCCCTCCACCGAGGTTGCCCTGCTGGATGACCAGGGCAACGTCGTGGCCTACCCGGACAGCCAGAAGCTGCTGCCGGAACAACGCAGTGCGCGGCTGGTCAAGGCCAACGACCTGAGCCCGGCGCTCGCTGCCCTGATGCATGGCCAGACCGAAGGCGGCCATCTGCAGGCCCAGGGGCGCAGCTGGATTGTCGCCAGCGGCCATATCGCCGAGGGTGGCCCCGGCGGCTTGCAGCTGGCGCTGCTGGTGCCCGAGGACGAACTTCTGGCCGACGCCTATCGCCTGCGCTGGCAAGGGGCGCTGATCACCCTCACTACCCTGCTGCTGTGCCTGCCCCTTGGTTGGCTGATCTCCCGGGTCCTGGTACGGCCCCTGCACGCCCTGGTGCAGGAGGCCGACGCGATCCGCAGTTTCGATTTCGACTATCCGGTTTCCCGGCGTTCACCGGTGCTGGAGGTTGATCAACTGAGCATCTCGATGGCCCGGATGAAAGACACCCTGGCGAGCTTTTTCGAGATCAACGCCAGCCTGTCCGCCGAAACCCGCTTCGACCCGCTGCTGCAACGGGTGCTGTTCGAGACCGTGAAGATCGCCCAGGCCCAGGCCGGCCTGATCTACCTCTGTGAAAGCAAGGGCACGCGCCTGGAGCCCCATGGGCTGATCATCGATGGCCAGCCCCAGGACATGGCGCAGTTCCCCATCGGCTCCCGGGAACTGGCGGACAGCCGGACTCCCGAGTGGCTGAGCCAGCTGACCCACAACGACAGCGTGGTCACCACCCTGGGATTCGATCAGGCCGCGGACCTGCAGAGCGTGTTGCTGGCCCTCGACAGCCCCAGTGCGCACCTGGTGGGCATTCGCCTGCGCAACCGGCACAACGAAACCATAGGCATGCTCCTGCTGTTCCTGGTGGACAGCGGCGCCGAGGCCGACCTGGACAAACTCAGCCCGGACCGCATCGCCTTTATCCAGGCGGTGTCCGCCACCGCCGCCCTGTGCATCGAGAGCCAGCGCCTGCAGAACAAGCAGAAACAGTTGCTGGATGCCTTTATCCAGTTGCTGGCCGGGGCCATCGACGCCAAGAGCCCCTACACCGGCGGCCACTGCCAGCGGGTACCGGCCTTGACCCTGATGCTGGCCGAGGCGGCCGCCGCCAGCCAGGACCCTCGATTCGCTGCCTACCAGCCCGGCGAGGACGAGTGGGAAGCCTTGCACATCGCCGCCTGGCTGCACGACTGCGGCAAGGTCACCACCCCGGAATACGTGGTGGACAAAGCCACCAAGCTGGAAACCCTGAACAACCGCATCCACGAAATCCGCACCCGCTTCGAGGTGCTCAAGCGCGACGCCTGGATCGACTACTGGCGCGCCCTGGCCCTGGGCGGCGAAGAACAGCCTCTTGCCGCCGAGCGCGAGGCCCGGCTGCAGGCCCTGGACGATGACTTCGCCTTTGTCGCCCGCTGCAACATGGGCACCGAATTCATGGCCGAAGCCGACCAGCAGCGCCTGCAGCGCATCGCCCAGCGCACCTGGAGCAGAACCCTGGACGATCGCCTGGGGGTTTCCTGGGAAGAGAACCAGCGCCAGGAACGCACCCCGGCGCCGAGCCTGCCGGTGCTGGAACCTCTGCTGGCGGACAAGCCCGAACACCTGCTGGAGCGCAGTGCCACGGAAGTCATGCCGGCGAACAACCCCTGGGGCTTCAAACTGCAGGTGCCCAGCCACAAGTACAACCGTGGCGAGCTATACAACCTGAGCATTGCCCGGGGCACGCTGACGGCCGAAGAGCGCTATGTGATCAACCACCACATCGTGCAGACCATCATCATGCTCGAGCACCTGCCCTTCCCCAGCCACTTGCAGAACGTGGCGGAGATCGCCGGCGGCCACCACGAGAAGATGGACGGCACCGGCTACCCCAAGCAGCTCAAGCGCGAACAGATGAGCCTGCCCGCGCGGATGATGGCCATCGCCGACATCTTCGAGGCCCTGACCGCGGCAGACCGCCCCTACAAAAAGGGCAAGACCCTGAGCGAGGCACTGAACATCATGGCCATGATGTGCCGCGATGCCCATATCGATCCCGAGCTGTTCGAGCTGTTCATCCAGCAACGGATCTACCAGCGCTACGCGGAGCGTTTCCTGATGCCACAACAGGTCGACCCGGTGGACCAGGATTCACTGCTCAAGAAGGCAGGCTTGAGCACCTGAGGGCTTCAGCAGTCGCTCAAGCGCAGAAAGATCGCCGCCAGTTGCTCGATTCCCGCCTGGTCGGCAACACCGAAGCGCGCCAGCTTCGGGCTGTCCAGGTCGAGCACACCGATCAACCGGCCGTCCTTGACCAGCGGCACCACCAACTCGCTGTTGGAAGCGCTGTCACAGGCGATGTGCCCGGCAAAGGCGTGCACATCTTCCACCCGCTGGGTTTGCAGAGTCGCCGCCGCGGTACCGCAGACGCCACGGCCAAACGGAATCCGCACGCAGGCGATTTGCCCCTGGAACGGCCCGAGCACCAGCTCCTGGTCGCGGTTGAGGTAGAACCCCGCCCAGTTCAGGTCCTCCAGCTGGCTATAAAGGAAGGCTGAGAACTGCGCCGCGTTGGCGATGAAATCGCGCTCATCGGCCAGCAGCGACTCCAACTGCGCGCACAGCAGCCCATAACCATCCAGGCCTTGGCCGGCGCTTTGCAAATCAATCATGCTTTTTGCTCCAACAACTGCAGGCCCACCCAATAGCGGGCAAATTGATAGGCACAACGGCCATTGCGGTTGCCCCGGCCCGTGGCCCAGCGCACCGCGAGGATGTCCAGTTCTTCGTCACGCTGCCAGTCGAGGCCGGCCTTGCGCGCCAGTTCGCCGATCCAGTGTTCCACCACGTTGAGAAAGTGCTCCTGGGTGAAGGGATAGAACGACAGCCACAGGCCGAAACGGTCCGACAGGGCGATCTTGTCTTCCACGGCCTCACTGGGATGCAGCTCGCCGTCGACGCGCTTCCAGTTCTCGTTGTCGCTTTCCTTTTCCGGCACCAGGTGCCGACGGTTCGAGGTGGCGTACAGCAGCACGTTCTCCGGGGCCTGCTCCAGGGAGCCGTCGAGCACGCTTTTGAGCACCCGGTAATCGCCCTCGCCGGCCTCGAACGAGAGGTCGTCGCAGAACAGCACGAAACGCTGGGGCAGCTTGACCAGCTGTTCCACCACCCGCGGCAGGTCCGCCAGGTGGTCGCGCTCGATCTCGATCAGCCGCAGGCCGCCCTTGGCGTGCTCGGCCAGCAGGGCCCGTACCAGGGAAGACTTGCCAGTGCCACGCGAGCCCCAGAGCAGGGCATGGTTGGCTGGCAGGCCGTCAAGGAACTGCTGGGTGTTGCGCGCCAATTGCTCACGCTGCTTGTCGACCCCGATCAGGTCGCTCAGGCGCATGTCCAGGCTGACTTCCAGCGGCAGCAGGAAACCGCTGCGCCCTTCACGCTGCCAACGGGCAGCCAGGCACTGATTCCAGTCGATGGGCTGGCGCAGGGTGGGCAACAAGGGTTCAATCCGCGCCAGAACCGCATCGGCACGTTCAAGAAATGCATTCAATCGAGCATCCACGACTTTTCCTCAGGCACGTTCAAGGTAATGATGCGGCACACAGAGCAAACGCAATCCCGATCAAGGGGTCTATCGCTTCATCAGCTGCTGCCCGGCCAGCCCGGCAACCAAAAATGATCAGCTATGCTTGCGCAGCGAAGGGAAACGAAAGTGGTTCAACCCCCCATGGATATCAAGTTCACCAACCGCCTGTCTTATAAACAGGCCCGGCTCACCGTGCTGGTGGGTTTCATTCTGGGGACCGCGCTCAGTCTGCTGCAAATCGGCATCGATTATGCCAGCGAAGACGCCTCCATCAATCGTGAAATCCAATCGCTGCTGGAAATCAGCCACAATCCAGCCTCGCGCATCGCCTACAACATCGACGCCGAGCTGGCCCAGGAATTGACCCTGGGCCTGCTGCGCTCCCCGGCGATCATTCGCGCGCAGTTGATCGACAACAACAATACCTTGCTGGCCAATGTCGAGCGGCCACCGCAACAGAGCCCCTATCGGGCCATCAGCGACTTCCTGTTCGGCGCCGATCGCCAGTTCGAGGATCGCCTGTATCTGAGCCACCTGCCGGAGGAGTCTCTGGGCACCCTGCACCTGGATGTGGACACCTACGCCTTCGGCAGCCGATTCCTGCGGCGTGCCGAAGTCACCCTGATCAACGGGTTCGCCCGCAGCCTGATCCTCACCGGGATTCTCCTGGCGCTGTTCTACGTGATGCTGACCAAGCCCCTGGTGCGGGTGATCCGCGAGCTCAGCAGCCGCGACCCGCGCAGCCCGCAACAGGCCAAGCTGGACTTTCCCCATGGCCACGAGAACGACGAGGTCGGGGTACTGATCAAGGTGGCCAACCAGCAGTTCGACATCATGGCCACCGAGATCCAGCAGCGGCGCAACGCCGAGAACCGCCTGACCGAATACCTCGGTCAACTGGAGAACATCGTCTCGGCCCGCACCACCGAGCTCAAGGCCAGCAATGCCCGGCTCAGCCAATCCAACGAGGAATTGGAGATCGCCCGGCGCACGGCCCTGGACATGGCCCAGGCCCGGGCGGCGTTTCTGGCCAACATGAGCCACGAGATTCGCACCCCGCTCAATGGCCTGCTGGGGATGATCGCGCTGTCCCTGGACAGCCCGCTGAACCCCGAACAGCGCCAACAGCTGTCGATTGCCCACGACTCCGGCAAGGTCCTGGTGGAGTTGCTCAACGATATTCTCGACATGTCCAAGTTCGACGCCGGGCAACTGGAGCTGGAACGCATTCCCTTCGATCTCGGGGTACTGGTGGAGGACACCGCCAACCTGCTGTCGCAAAACGCCGCGGCCAGCGTGGAGCTGGCCTGCCTGATCGCCCCGGACTTCCCCGCCCTGGTGCTGGGGGACCCGACTCGGGTGCGGCAGATCGTCAGCAACCTGCTGTCCAACGCCCTCAAGTTCACCCGTTTCGGCCGCGTCGATGTACGCCTGAGCACCCTGGGCGACGGGGTGCGCATCGAGATCTGCGACACCGGCATCGGCATCGCCCAGGAAGCCCAGGCGCGCATCTTCCAGCCCTATACCCAGGCCGGCGCCGGCATCACTCGCCAATATGGCGGCACCGGCCTGGGCCTGGCCCTGACCTACAACCTGTGCGAAGCCATGGACGGCCGCCTGAGCATCAGTTCGGAAGTCGGCTTCGGCAGCCAGTTCTGCGCCGACCTGCCACTGCCCTGCCACACTCCGGCCGCCCCGCCACCATCGCTGGCCGGGAAGATCATCGCCATTACCGAGGCCGGCAGCGGCCTCGCCGAGCTGCTGGCCAGCCTGCTGCCCAGTTGGGGCCTGAGCTATCAGCGCTGTGATATCGAGGATTCCCTGGCCGGCCTCGACCCCGACCTGCTGATCACCGACTGCCCGGAATGCCTGTTCGGCCTGCGCCCGGCGATCCGCGCGCCCATCCTGCTGGTGACCGCCTATGGCAGCTTCCTGCCCAGCGAAGAGGCCAACGCCCTGGCACCGCTGCAACAACAGGCCCGCCCCCTGGCGCGCAATGCGCTGTATCAGACCCTGCGACGCTCGTTGCTGGGGGAAACCATCACCCTCAACGACGCCCAGTTGGAAATGCCTGTGCAACGGCGCCGGGCGGACATCCTGCTGGTGGAGGACAATCCGGTGAACCAACTGGTGGCCAAGGGCATGCTGAGCAAGCTCGGCTGCGCGGTGACCGTGGCCGCCCATGGCGCCGAGGCTCTCAACCAGTTGGAGCTGCATCGTTTCGATCTGGTGCTGATGGACTGCAACATGCCGGTCATGGATGGCTACGAAGCCAGCCGGCAGATCCGGCGCAGCGGGCGCTGGCCGGATCTGCCGATCATCGCCCTGACTGCCAACGCCATGCCCGAGGAACGCGAACGCTGCCGCGCCGCCGGCATGAGCGACTACCTGGCCAAACCCTTTCGTCGCGAAGAACTGATCGCCCTGCTCGACCTCTGGGTGCCGACTACGACAAAGCTTTGATCTGCTGCAGCAGCTGATCCAGGCCGTCGCGCAGCTGATCGAGGTTATCCAGATCGATCCCGCTGTCGCACAACAACGCCGCTTTCAGCGGCGGCACCTGCTCACGCAGCGCCAGGCCGCGGTCGCTCAAGCTCAAGTGCACCTCGCGCTCGTCGCGCCCGGACCGCTGGCGCTGCACCAGTTGCAACTGCTCCAGACGCTTGAGCAACGGGGTCAGGGTCCCGGAATCCAGGGACAGGCGCTCGCCCAGGGCCTTGACCGTCGGCAGGACCGGAGGCGTTGCCTGCCATTCCCACAGCACCAGCATCACCAGGTACTGCGGGTAGGTCAGGCCCAGGCGGTCGAGCATCGGCTTGTAGCCACGGACCACCGCCCGCGAAGCCGCGTACAGCTTGAAGCACAGCTGGGAATCGAGTTTCAGTGAATCCACGGACAGGTCGTTCATTTGAGCAGGGCTTCGATCTCGCGGCTCAGGTCCTGGGGTTTGGTTGCCGGAGCGAAACGCTTGACCAGCTTGCCGTCCTGGCCGATCAGGAACTTGGTGAAGTTCCACTTGATGCCTTGGGAGCCGAGCACGCCGGGTGCGCGCTTTTTCAACTGCGCGAACAGTGGATGGGCCCCGGCGCCATTGACCTCGATCTTCTTGAACAGCGGGAAACTCACGCCGTAGTTGAGCTCGCAGAACTCGGAGATCGCCCCTTCGTTGCCTGGTTCCTGCTTGCCGAACTGGTTGCAGGGAAAGCCCAATACCACCAGCCCCTGATCCTTGTAGGTCTGCCACAGCTCTTCGAGCCCCTTGTATTGCGGGGTGAAGCCGCACTTGCTGGCAGTGTTGACCACCAGCACGGCCTTGCCGCCGAAGTCCGCCAGGGTCTTTTGTTCACCCTTGATGGTGGTGCAGGGAATGGTCAGCAGTGAGTCGGTCATGACGGCAACTCCATGTGTGAAAGTAAGAGGCAGCAAAATAGCGCTCAATTAAATTGCATGCAATTTAATTACAAAAAAGACGACTCCAAAGAGTCGCCAGCCGGGTCAGCGCGGCACCAGGTCCAGGCACACCGAGTTGATGCAGTAACGCAGGCCGGTGGGCGGCGGGCCGTCCGGGAACACATGGCCCAAGTGCGCATCGCACTTGGCGCAGACCACTTCGGTACGGATCATGCCGTGGCTCACGTCACGGATCTCCACCATGGCGCTGTCGGCAATGGGCTCGAAGAAACTGGGCCAGCCACACCCGGAATCGAACTTGGCCTTGGAATCGAACAGCGGCTCATTGCAGCAGATGCAGTGATAGACCCCATCGGTCTTGGTGGCGTTGTACTTGCCCGAGAAGGGCCGTTCGGTGCCCTTGAGCCGGCAGACGTTGTACTGCTCCGGGTCGAGCATCGACCGCCATTCTTCCAGGGTTTTTTCCAGCTTTTCCATGGTCCTTCCTCTGCAACGGAAAAAGCCCGATCTGTGTCTTTTCCACGGATCGGGCGGCACGTATGATTGCGCCTCGTCAGACGCCAGTCTGGCAGCCGCGTTACACCCATTCAAACGGATTTTGCCGCAGCCGGTGCGGGTTACAGGCCGGTGTGACACGGCAGGATTCCCAGTACGGTAGTTCATCCTCCGCCTGGATCGTTCATTTTCGGGAACACATCGCCATGCAGGTCAGCAAATCGAACAAGCTCGCCAACGTCTGTTATGACATTCGCGGCCCAGTGCTCAAGCACGCCAAACGTCTGGAAGAGGAAGGCCACCGCATCCTCAAGCTGAATATCGGCAACCCGGCGCCCTTTGGTTTCGAAGCGCCGGACGAAATCCTCCAGGACGTGATCCGCAACCTGCCCACTGCCCAGGGCTACAGTGACTCCAAGGGCCTGTTCAGTGCCCGCAAGGCGGTGATGCAGTACTACCAGCAGAAGCAGGTGGAAGGCATCGGCATCGAAGACATCTACCTGGGCAACGGTGTTTCCGAGCTGATCGTGATGGCCATGCAGGCCCTGCTCAACAACGGCGACGAAGTGCTGGTGCCGGCCCCGGACTACCCGCTGTGGACCGCCGCGGTGAGCCTGGCCGGCGGCAACCCGGTGCACTACCTGTGCGACGAGCAAGCCAACTGGTGGCCGGACCTGGCCGACATCAAGGCCAAGATCACCCCGAACACCAAGGCCCTGGTGATCATCAACCCGAACAACCCCACCGGCGCCGTCTACCCCAAGGAAGTGCTGCTGGGCATGCTGGAGCTGGCCCGCCAGCACAACCTGGTGGTGTTCTCGGACGAGATCTACGACAAGATCCTCTACGACGACGCCGTGCACATCTGCACCGCGTCGCTGGCCCCGGACCTGCTGTGCCTGACCTTCAACGGCCTGTCCAAGTCCTATCGGGTAGCCGGTTTCCGTTCCGGCTGGGTGGCCATTTCCGGTCCCAAGCAGCATGCCCAGAGTTACATCGAAGGCATCGACATGCTGGCCAACATGCGCCTGTGCGCCAACGTGCCCAGCCAGCACGCCATCCAGACCGCACTGGGCGGTTACCAGAGCATCAACGACCTGGTGCTGCCCCCCGGCCGCCTGCTGGAACAGCGCAACCGCACCTGGGAGCTGCTCAACGACATTCCCGGGGTCAGTTGCGTCAAGCCCATGGGCGCGCTGTATGCCTTCCCGCGGATCGACCCGAAGATCTGCCCGATCCACAACGACGAGAAGTTCGTCCTCGACCTGCTGCTCTCGGAAAAGCTCCTGGTGGTGCAAGGCACGGCCTTCAACTGGCCCTGGCCGGATCACTTCCGCGTCGTGACCCTGCCGCGGGTGGATGACCTGGAGCAGGCCATTGGTCGGATCGGCAGCTTCCTCAAGTCCTACCGCCAGTAACGGAAAAATCGCAGTGCGATCCCTCTCAGGTCGCACTGCGATTAATTCAGCAACACATCTTCACTGCCCTGCTCAACTCCTCTTCTATAAGCTTGCACTTTCCATCCTGCCCACTGTCACACGTCTGCACCGCAGCCCGATGGCGGCCGCACTGGCGTTGCTTCATGGCGTTGAACTACAAGCGTCTGGACCCGGCCTGTGCGACACAGTTTGAAATAGAAGCCGTATTGAATAGGCGGTTGTCGCACCTTATATACCCCGCAGTACGCTACATCTTTAGCTTGAGGAGATTTCTACAACCATGATGCGAATCCTGCTGTTTTTGGCCACTAACCTTGCGGTCGTGCTGATTGCCAGCATTACCCTGAGCCTTTTCGGCTTCAACGGGTTCATGGCGGCCAATGGGGTTGATCTGAACCTCAATCAGCTGCTGATTTTCTGTGCGGTCTTCGGTTTTGCCGGTTCGCTGTTCTCGCTGTTCATCTCCAAGTGGATGGCGAAGATGAGCACCAGCACGCAGATCATCACCCAACCGCGCACCCGCCATGAGCAATGGTTGCTGCAGACCGTCGAGCAACTGTCCCGCGAAGCGGGCATCAAGATGCCCGAAGTGGGTATTTTCCCAGCCTATGAGGCCAACGCCTTTGCCACCGGCTGGAACAAGAATGATGCGCTGGTAGCCGTCAGCCAGGGCCTTCTGGAACGTTTTTCGCCCGATGAAGTGAAAGCCGTGCTGGCCCACGAGATAGGCCACGTCGCCAACGGTGACATGGTGACCCTGGCACTGATCCAGGGTGTAGTGAACACTTTCGTGATGTTCTTCGCACGGATCATCGGCAACTTCGTCGACAAGGTGATCTTCAAGAACGAAGAAGGCCAGGGCATCGCCTACTACGTGGCGACCATCTTCGCCGAACTGGTTCTGGGTATCCTGGCCAGCGCCATCGTCATGTGGTTCTCGCGCAAACGCGAATACCGCGCCGACGAAGCCGGCGCCCGCCTGGCCGGCACCAACGCGATGATCGGCGCGCTGCAGCGCCTGCGTTCGGAACAGGGCCTGCCGGTGCACATGCCCGACACCCTGAATGCCTTCGGCATCAACGGTGGCATCAAGCAGGGCCTGGCTCGCATGTTCATGAGCCACCCTCCGCTGGAAGAGCGTATCGAGGCCCTGCGTCGTCGCGGCTGATCCACGGCAAGGCAATACCCAAAAGGGCGACGCAAGTCGCCCTTTTGCTTGGCCGCCAAACACCTATCTCGCGGCACCCTGCTTGCTCAGGCGATAGACCCTCTCCACCAGCCGGGTCACGCCCCCCTGGAGAAACTTCCAGCTCTCGCCAAGAATGTCGCGCTCCGTTTCTACCTGCAGCTGCCAGACGCCCCCAAGACGTTGCCGGACCTCATCGTCGAGCACCGCAAATGGCGGGCCGTCCAACTGCTCCTGGGCGTAATCCATGGTGATCAGCAGCCCCTTGCTGGCATTCGGCAACAGGCCATTGAGGTGAGCGGCATAGCGCTGTCGCATGGGCGCGGGCAAGGCAATCATGGCTGCACGGTCATACAGGGCCGTGCAACCAGCGGTGTCCTCGGCGGTCAGGGCAAAGAAATCGCCGCACCAGAGCTCAATGGGCCCGTGGGCGTAGACCTTGAACACCCCGTGCTGGCTGATCTGCGGCTGCAACTGGTGCTCACGAAAGAAATCCTCCACCGCCTTTTCCGCCAGTTCGATGCCCAGCACCTCGAACCCTTGGTCGGCGAGCCAGATCAGATCCAGGCTCTTGCCGCACAAGGGCACCAGTACCCGACTGTTTTTCTCCAGGCCCAGGGCCGGCCAGTACTGCCGCAGGTAGGGATTGACCTCTGCCAGGTGAAAGCCGATCTGATCGCGCTCCCAGCGCTTTTGCCAAAAATCCGCTTGCATGAGAAGTCCTTAAAATTCGATCAAAAAGCGCTAAAACTTATATTAGATTTAGATCATTGATCTGATTGAAGATGGCGCATCTTAACCTTCAGGAGCCTCTTCATGCTTCCCAGCCTGTTCATCTCCCACGGCTCTCCCATGCTGGCGCTGGAGCCCGGCGCTAGCGGCCCGGCCCTGGCTCGCCTGGCAGCCGAGCTGCCCCGGCCCAGGGCGATCCTGGTGGTCTCGGCCCACTGGGAAAGCTCCGACCTGCGGGTCAGTTGCAACCCGCACCCGGAAACCTGGCACGACTTTGGCGGCTTCCCCGCCGCGCTGTTTGCCGTGCAATACCCGGCCCCGGGCGATCCGGAACTGGCAGCCCAGGTAGTGGAGCTGCTCCAGGCCGAAGGCCTGCCCGCCCAACTGGACAGCCAGCGCCCCTTCGACCACGGCACCTGGGTACCGCTGTCGCTGATGTACCCGCAGGCGGACATCCCGGTGGTCCAGCTGTCGCTGCCCAGCCGCCTGGGCCCGGCCCTGCAGACCCGTATCGGCCATGCCCTCGCGAGCCTGCGGGAACAGGGCGTGCTGCTGATCGGCTCCGGCAGCATCACCCACAACCTGCGGGACCTGGACTGGCACGCTGGCCCGGAAAGCGTCGAACCCTGGGCCAAGGCCTTTCGCGACTGGATGATCGACAAGCTGGCGGCCGATGACCAGGCGGCCCTGCATGACTATCGCCAGCAGGCGCCAAATGCCGTGCGCAGCCACCCCAGTGATGAACACCTGCTGCCGCTGTATTTCGCCCGAGGCGCCGGTGGCGAATTCAGCGTGGCCCACCAGGGCTTCACCCTGGGCGCCCTGGGCATGGACATCTACCGATTTGGCTGATGGCCGCCAGCTCCAAGGCAAATGACAGGCAAAAAAAATCCCCGAACCAGTCGGGGATTTTTTATGCCTGATCAATCAGCCCAGGGGCCGATCAATCTTCGCGATAGCGACGCAGCTTCAGCTGCTTGCCGGCAACGCGAGTGTCCTTGAGCTTGGTCAGCAGGCGGTCCAGACCGTCTTCCGGCAGCTCGACCAGGCTGAAGCTGTCACGCACCTGGATGCGGCCGATCGCTTCACGGGCCAGGCCGCCTTCATTGAGGATCGCGCCCAGAAGGTTCTTGGCAGCGATGCCGTCACGGGCACCCAGGGCGGTACGGCAGCGAGCGCGGCCTTCAGCCAGAGGCATCGGCGCACGACGCTCACGGTCACCACGATCAGGACGGTCACCGGAACGCTCGGGACGATCGCCACGTGGAGCGCTGTTGGGCACCAGTGGACGCTCTTTCTCGATCGCGGCCAGGTTCAGCGCTTGACCGTTGGTAGCCTTGCGCAGCAGGGCTGCGGCCAGGGCACGCGGGCTGCAACCGATGTCGGCGGTCAGGCGATCGAGCAGATCACCGTGGGTCGCTTCAGCATCAGCCACCAGCGGCGACAGGCTGTTGGTCAGCTTCTTGATGCGAGCATCGAGAACGGCTTGGGCGTCCGGCAGGCGAACTTCGGCAACCTTCTGACCGGTTACACGCTCGATCACTTGCAGCATGCGGCGCTCACGCGGAGTCACCAGCAGCAGCGCGCGGCCTTCGCGACCGGCACGGCCGGTACGGCCGATACGGTGCACGTAGGATTCCGGGTCGTACGGCATGTCCACGTTGAATACGTGGGTGATGCGCGGTACGTCCAGACCACGGGCGGCTACGTCGGTCGCCACAACGATGTCCAGACGGCCATCCTTGAGGGAGTCGATCACACGCTCACGCTGGTTCTGGGCGATGTCGCCGTTCAGCGCAGCGGCTTTGTAGCCTTTGGCTTCCAGGGCACTGGCCAGGTCCAGGGTCGCTTGCTTGGTGCGCACGAACATGATCAGGGCGTCGAAATCTTCAACTTCCAGCAAGCTCAGGACGGCAGAGGTCTTCTGGTCGGCGTGAACCAGCAGGTGAGCCTGCTCGATCGCGGTGACGGTCTGGGTCTTGCTCTGGATCTTGACGTGTTTCGGGTCCTTCAGGTGACGCTCGGCGATGGCCCGGATCGACTGCGGCAGGGTAGCCGAGAACAGTACGGTCTGGCGGGTTTCCGGCATGGCCTTGAAGATCACTTCCAGGTCATCCATGAAGCCCAGCTTGAGCATCTCGTCGGCTTCGTCGAGAACCAGGTGGTTCACGGTGGCCAGGACTTTTTCGTCGCGACGCAGGTGGTCGCACAGACGGCCCGGAGTGGCGACAACGATCTGTGCGCCATTACGGATTGCTTTCAGTTGTGGGCCCATCGGCGCACCGCCGTAGACGGCCACAACAGTCACGCCCGGCATTTGCTTGGCGTAGGTTTCGAAAGCGGTTGCAACTTGCAGCGCCAACTCACGGGTTGGGGCCAGGATCAGAGCTTGCGGCTCGCGCTTGGACGGATCAATGCGGTGCAGGATAGGCAGGGCAAAGGCAGCGGTCTTACCGGTACCGGTTTGCGCCTGGCCAATCATATCGTGACCGGCAAGGATGATCGGGATCGACTGCTGCTGAATAGCCGAGGGCTCTTCATAGCCGGTAGCGACTACTGCAGCAACAATATTGGGATGAAGTTCAAGAGCGGCGAAGCCGCCGATTTCCTGGGTCATGGGTCTGCCTCTAAGTGCATCCGCAAAGACCCATGCTCCAAAGCTGCGCATGCCGTGTAAGACTCAAGAGTCACCCTGGCAGCTTTGTCGGCGGGGATTTGCGAAAACGATTGGATGAATGGATCGTCAAGGATAGTCCGCGCAGCGGACAAGCAGCCGAAGCTGACTTCGGGGAATTGCATTACCTAAACGTGGCCCGGCTAAAGGCCGGCGCGCACTATACCGGAATTACTCAAAAAAGGGAGTTTTTTTTATCGGAAAAATCCGCTGAACACCCGATTGTCATGGGCTTTGCGCAGACTTCGGCGGCGCGCTATTTTGCTCAGGCCCGGCGCTGTTGGTCATCGCGCTTAAACGGTTCACCTTTGTGCACGAAACCGCCCACGCCAACCTCCCCTCTTTCTTCCCAGGACAGCGCTCATGAATCAGCCCAGTGCCAGCCGTGTCAGCCGTGAACTACGTGGTCACCTGTTCCTTATCGGCCTGGACCGGGTGGCCAAGCGCAATGCCTTCGACCTCGAGCTGCTCAACCAGTTGAGCCTGGCCTACGGCGAGTTCCAAGCCAGCAGCGAGGCGCGGGTGGCGGTGGTGTTCGGCCACGGCGAGCACTTCACCGCAGGCCTGGACCTGGCCAATGTCGGCGCCGCCCTGGCCCAGGGCTGGCAGGCACCACCCGGGGGCTGCGACCCTTGGGGCGTGTTTGCCGGACCGCGGGTGAGCAAGCCGGTGATCGTCGCCGTGCAGGGCTACTGCCTGACCATCGGCATCGAGCTGATGCTGGCCTCCGACATCAACCTCTGCGCCAGCAACACCCGCTTCGCGCAAATGGAGGTGCAACGCGGAATCTTCCCCTTCGGCGGCGCGACCCTGCGCCTGCATCAACTGGCCGGCTGGGGCAATGCCATGCGCTGGCTGCTGACCGGGGACGAATTCGATGCCCATGAAGCCCTGCGCCTGGGCCTGGTGCAGGAGGTCATGGCCAGCGAAGACCTGCTGCCCCGGGCCATCGAACTGGCCGAGCGGATTGCCCGCCAGGCACCGCTGGGGGTGCAGGCGACCCTGATGTCGGCACGCCAGGCCAGGCTCGAAGGAGAAACGGTGGCCGCCCAGGGGCTGGCGCCGCTGGTGCACACACTGATGAACAGTGAGGACGCCAAAGAGGGCGTGCGGGCGATGATCGAAAAACGGCCCGGGGTGTTCAAGGGCTGTTGAACAGGGGCCGGCAGGTCGGCTTCGCCGGCCAGCCGGCGCCAGCAAGGGCTTATGTGGCCGGGCGGATCGCCTTGATCAAGGGTTGCAGGCAGTAGCCCAGGCGTGGGGCCAGGGCTTGGGCCCGGGCATTCAGGCCTGGCAGGTCCAGCTCCTGGTCCAGATCGGACGGCACGATCAGAATCACGTTGCCCTCCTTCACCGGCAACTCCCAGTAATGGCGGTGATAGAGCCCGCGCAACAGGGCGGCGCCCAGGGGCTTGCCATCATCGGTGGCCCACTGGTTGATCACCAGCCAGCCGCCGGGGTTGAGGCGCTTCTGGCAGTTCTCCAGAAACCCCCAGGCCAGATGCCCGACGCCGGGGCCGACGTCGGTGTACAGGTCGACGAAGATCAGGTCGGCGGGTTCAGCACTGTCCAGCAGCTCCAGGGCATCGCCGACTCTTATATATAGACGCGGATCGTCGTCCAGCCCCAGGTACTCGATGGCCAGGCGCGGCACGTCCGGTCGCAGTTCGATGGCTTCCACATCTTCCAGGGGCAGGAACTTCAGGCAGGCCTGGGTCAGGGTGCCGGCGCCCAGCCCGAGAAACAACGCGCTCTCCGGCGCCTCATGGCACAGGGCACCGATCAACATGGCCCGGGTGTAGTCGTACTCCAGCCAACTGGGGTCCGCCGTGAACACACAGCTTTGCTCGATGGCATCGCCAAATTCGAGAAAACGATAGTCCGCCACTTCCAGGACCCGGATCATGCCGAATTCGTCATGCACTTCGGCGAGCAGGCGCTCGACGCGCTCCTCAGTCATTTCATCTCCTAGCCGCGCGGGCACAGAACCTTGCCGGCGCGATAAACCAACCGCTCGGCAGCGAGCGGGAAAGGCGCGATTGTCGGCCAAGCGAGAGGAGCAGGTCACGCACTAATTTGCTGCTAACATGCCCCTCCCACCGTTAAAGCACTCGAGTCCGCGATGAGCCAACCCTGGAGCCCCGACAGCTGGCGCGCCCTGCCGATCCAGCAACAACCCCACTACCCCGACGCCGCGCATCTGCTGCAGGTCGAGCAGACCCTGGCCAGTTATCCACCGCTGGTGTTTGCCGGTGAAGCCCGGGAGTTGCGTCGCCAGTTCGCCGAAGTCACCCAGGGTCGGGCCTTCCTGCTGCAGGGTGGCGATTGCGCCGAAAGCTTCGCCGAGTTCTCCGCCGCGAAGATCCGCGACACCTTCAAGGTGCTGTTGCAGATGGCCATTGTCATGACCTTTGCCGCCGGCTGCCCGGTGGTCAAGGTCGGGCGCATGGCCGGCCAGTTCGCCAAGCCGCGCTCGGCCAACGACGAAACCATCAATGGCGTGACCTTGCCGGCCTATCGTGGCGACATCGTCAACGGCATCGGCTTCGATGAAAAAAGCCGGGTACCGGACCCCGACCGCCTGCTGCAGTCCTACCACCAGGCCACCGCCACCCTCAACCTGCTGCGAGCCTTCGCCCAGGGCGGTTTCGCCGACCTGCACCAGGTGCACAAGTGGAACCTGGACTTCATCGCCAACTCGGCCCTGGCCGAAAAATACAGCCAACTGGCAAACCGCATCGACGAAACCCTGGCCTTCATGCGCGCCTGCGGCCTGGACAGCGCGCCGCAACTGCGCGAAACCAGTTTCTTCACCGCCCATGAAGCGTTGCTGCTCAACTATGAAGAAGCCTTCGTGCGCCGCGACAGCCTGACCAACGACTACTACGACTGCTCGGCGCACATGCTGTGGATCGGCGATCGCACCCGGCAACTCGGCGGCGCCCACGTGGAGTTCCTGCGCGGGGTGAACAACCCGATCGGGGTCAAGGTCGGCCCGAGCATGAACACCGACGAACTGATCCGCCTGATCGATATCCTCAACCCGGACAACGATCCCGGCCGCCTCAACCTGATCGTGCGCATGGGCGCGAACAAGGTCGGCGATCACCTGCCGCAGCTGATTCGCGCGGTGGAAAGCGAAGGCAAGCAGGTGCTGTGGAGCTCGGACCCGATGCACGGCAACACCATCAAGGCCAGCAGCGGCTACAAGACCCGGGATTTCGCGCAGATCCTCACCGAGGTCAAGCAGTTCTTCCAGGTCCACCAGGCCGAAGGCAGCTATGCCGGTGGCATCCATATCGAGATGACCGGGCAGAACGTCACCGAATGCATCGGCGGTGCCCGGCCGATTACCGAGGATGGCTTGTCGGACCGCTATCACACCCATTGCGACCCGCGGATGAATGCCGACCAGTCACTGGAACTGGCCTTCCTGATTGCCGAGACCTTGAAACAGGTCAAGCGCTAAGAGCGCTTTCGCCGGCTAGCCCGCTCCTGCAAGGGCTGTGTAGGAGCGGGCTGGCCCGCGAAGCTCTTCACCCCAGCACCTCACGCAGGCGTCGCGCGCCATCACGCTGGCAATTGAGCTGAATCTGTTCCAACCCCAGCCAGTCGGCCATCTTTCGCAATTGCACGGCCAATGCCCGGACGCCCTCTTCGTCCAGACCGAATGGCTCCTCATGCACCGCGTGCACCGCTAGACGCCCCCGGGCCCGCTCCGCCCGCAGGTCGACCCGGGCGGCAATTCGCTCGTTGTGCAGGAACGGCAGCACGTAATAGCCATAGACCCGCTTGTGCTCAGGCGTGTAGATCTCCAGGCGGTAGCGGAAATCGAACAGCCGCTCGGTGCGGCTGCGCTCCCAGATCAGGGAATCGAAAGGTGACAACAGCGCGCTGGCTTGGACCTTGCGCGGCACCCGCGCCTCGGGCAGGCAATAGGCACTTTGCTTCCAGCCCTGGACCTCACAGCTCAGCAGTTCGCCGGACTCGCACAACTCGGCAAGTCGCGCGCGACTGTCGCCGGGGTCGAGGCGAAAGTAGTCCCGCAGGTCCTTTTCCGTGGCCACCCCCAATGCCCCGGCTGCCTGCAGCAGCAACCGGCGCTGGGCCTGGGCTTCCTCCAACGGCATCTGCTGGAGGATCGCCGCCGGAATCACCCGTTCCGGCAAGTCATACAGGCGCTCGAAACCGCGGCGGCCGGACACCGTCACCTCACCGGCAGCGAACAGCCATTCCAGGGCATGCTTTTCATCGCTCCAATCCCACCAGGGGCCGGCCCGCTCTTCTCGGGTGGAGAGGCTGCCGGCCCCCAGCGCGCCCTGCTGCTCCACGGCCGCCAGCACTCGGCGCAGAGTGGCCTGGCGTTCCTGGCCGAAACGCGCCAGTTGCGAGTAGATACCCCGCCCCTGGCGTGCGCGCTGCATGCGCCAGCGCATCAAGGGGTACATGGACATCGGCAGCAGGGAGGCCTCATGCCCCCAGTACTCGAACAAAGTGCGCTGGCGCCCCTGGCTCCAGGCGGCCTGATCGAGCAACTGCTGTGGATAACTGCCAAGACGGGAAAACAGCGGCAAGTAATGGGCGCGCACCAGGGCGTTGACCGAATCGATCTGCAACAGGCCCAGGCGCTCGATCTGCTGATTGAGTCGGGAGGCCTTGATCGATGCCGGCGGCTGGCGCCCGCCGAAGCCTTGGGCGGCCAGCGCCAGCCGGCGGGCCTGCTTGAGCGAGAAAGAAGGTAGTGCGGGCATGAGCGTCTCCTTGTCTGCCCGCACGCTAACGCACCCTGGACCGGCTTGTGTAGTGGCCTCCGGGTTATTTGTGCATCGGGTCGTCCCAGAACGGGCGGACCACTTCATGCTCCACATCCGCCCGGCTCAGCCCCAGGTCATGCAGGGCCGAATCGCTCAGGCCGGCAAGCATCCGGCGCTCCTGCGCCAACTCGTGCCAGCGGACGACCTGGCGCCATAGTGCACGTAACGACAACGCCTGAATGGGCAGTTTGTGAACCAGCAGATAACCCTTTTGCGCTTTCATGATCCTGTCCTCCAGTGGGGATGAGCACAGTCTCTTCCCCGAACAAGGATCAATCCAACGAATGTTTCTTATGCAATACATCTCATGGTTTGATGCTTTGATTCCCCGCTGGAGCTTCCAGGGTCCGCGTTCAGATCCGGTAATCCCCCGGCCAGCCGCCCAGTGGGTCGCGACCGAAACCATCGAGGCTGGCCGTCGCCGACTCTTCACAGGCCAGCAGGCTGTAGCCGCCGAGATCATCGGGCAGCGGCAGAGCCGAAGGGGGAGTCAGGACAATGGACGGGTGCAGTTGCCCTCCACCTCGGGCGAAGGGGTCGACCTGTCGACGTTGCCCGGCACAACGGTGCTCTATGTCTACCCGCGCATGGGACGACCGGATTTGCCGCTGCTGGAGGGCTGGGACATGACCCCCGGCGCCCGGGGCTGTACCCCGCAGTCCTGCGGCTTTCGCGACCTGGCCGAGGAACTCGCGGCCGCCGGGGCGGCGAACCTGTTCGGCCTCTCGACCCAGGACAGCGACTATCAACGTGAAGCCGTCGAGCGGCTGCACCTGCCCTTTGCCCTGCTTTCCGACGCACAAGGGCAATTGACCGAGGCCCTGGGGCTGCCGATGTTCGAATTGAACGCCACCCGCTTCCTGAAACGCCTGACGCTGATACTCAAGGCCGGGCAGATCGAAAAGGTGTTCTACCCGGTATTTCCACCGGACCAGAACCCCCGGCAGGTGCTGGCCTGGCTGCAAGCGCAACGCCAGGGATGACGCCATGGCCTTTCGGGGAATAAGATCAGCTTCAGGAATGCTTCCTGGCCCATGCATCTCAGGATTTGATCAATGTCCCAGTTCCCCAGCATCGACACCGAAGTGCTGCGCACCTTCGTCGCCATCGCCGATGAGGGCGGTTTTACCCGGGCTGGAGAACGGGTCAACCGCACCCAATCGGCGGTGAGCATGCAGATGAAGCGCCTGGAAGAGGACGTGCTGCAACGCCAGCTGTTCCAGCGCGACGGGCGCCAGGTCAAGCTGACCGCCGAGGGCCAGGTACTGCTGGGCTATGCCAGGCGCATCCTGAAACTGCATAGCGAAGTGTTCAATACCCTGCGCGAACCGCACATGGTGGGGCTGGTGCGCATCGGCACGCCGGATGACTATGTGATGCGTTTTCTCCCGGGGATTCTGTCGCGCTTCGCCCAGAGCTACCCGCTGATCCAGATCGAAGTGCATTGCGAATCGTCCAAGCAACTGCTGCAACGCCAGGACCTGGACCTGACCATCGTCACCCGAGAGCCGGGCAGCGAGATCGGTCAACTCTTGCGCAAGGAGCGCTTCGTCTGGGCCGCGGCCCAGTGCTTCACGCCCCATGAACAAACGCCACTGCCACTGGCGATGTTCAACAGCGACTGCTTCTGCCGACTGTGGGCCTGCAACGCCCTGGATGCCATCGGCCTCGACTATCGCATTGCCTACAACAGCTCCAGCCTGTCGGCAATCATGGCGGTGGTCAGCGCCGGGCTGGCGATCACCGCACAGCTGGAAAGCCTGATCACGCCGGACCTGCGCATCCTCGGCGAGAACGAAGGGCTGCCGGAACTGCCCGAGGCCAGCATCATGCTGCTACGCAACCTCAACCAGCCCTCGCCCATCACCGAATGCCTGGCCGAACACATCGTCGAAGGCTTCAAACTTTAAACGCCAGCATCACCGCACACACCACCAGGAAGCCGCAGAACAGGCCGCGCAACAGCCGCTCGGGCAAGGCGTGGGCGACCTTTACCCCCCAACTGATGCTCAGCAAGCCACCGGCTGCCAGCGGCAGACCGATCGCCCAGTCCACCTGATGGTGAAAGCCATAGGTCACCAGGGTGACCCCGGTGCTGGGTAGCGCCAGCGCCAGGGACAAACCCTGCGCTACCACCTGGGTGGTGCCGAAGACACTGGTCAGTACCGGCGTGGCAACCACTGCGCCCCCCACCCCAAACAGCCCGCCCATGGCCCCGGAAGCGGCGCCCAGCACCCCGAGCCAAGGCCAGGGGTAACGCATCTCGCGGCTGGCCGGGGCACTGGCCATGAACATGCGCAGCAGGTTGTAGGCCGACAGCACCAGAAGAAAGGCGACGAAGCCAATGCGCATCTTCTGTGCATCGATGCCCACCGCCCAGATCGAGCCCAGCCAGGCGAAACTGAACCCCATCAGGGCCAGGGGCAAGGCATGGCGCGCCTCGATGCGATTGCGCTGGTGATAGCGCCACAGCGCGAGCAGCACATTGGGTACAACCATGACCAGCGCCGTGCCCTGGGCAATCTGCTGGTCCAGGCCAAACAGCACGCCGAGCACCGGAATCGCGATCAAGCCCCCGCCAATACCGAACAGCCCGCCCACCGTACCCAGCGCCGCGCCCAACAACAGATACATCATCAACTCGATCACAACCGCTCTCCTCACCTGAGAGCTGCATGCTACGCAGTCGGCGCTGGCACGGAAACGCACAGCAACGCACAATGGCTTTGCCGTTTTCGCATAAGCGAGCTGACCATGAATCCCAATACATTGACCGAACAACTGGGGCTGTTTCTGGATGTGCTGGAGGCGGGCAGCTTTTCCGCCGCGGCGCGCCGCCACCCGCTGACGCCCTCCGCCGTGGCACGGCGCATCGACAGCCTGGAAAGCGCCGTGGGCACCACTCTGTTCATGCGTACCACCCACGCCGTGGTCGCCACCGCCGCCGGCCAGGCCTTTGCCGAACGGGCCCGGCGTATCGTCGCCGAGCTGCAACTGGCACGGGCCGAGGCAGTTTCCCTGAGCCATGCCCCGGAGGGCCTGATCCGCATCGATGCCCCCGCCGCCTTCGGGCGCCGCCACCTGGCGCCGGCCATTGCCGATTTCCTGGTGCTCTACCCCGGGCTGGATGTGCAGTTGCACCTGATCGACAGCTTTGTCGACATGCAGGGCTCCCACCTGGGCAAGGTCGACCTGGTGCTGCGCGCCGGCCAGCGCGTGGACACGCGGATGGTCGCCACCTCCCTGGCCAGCATCGTGCGTATCGCCTGTGCCAGCCCCTCCTACCTGAAAAGCCGCGGCACCCCCAGCCACCCCGCCGAACTCAGCCAGCACGACGGCCTCGACTGGGATGGCCTGGCGCCGCTGTTCGCCTGGCGCTTCGAGCTTGACGGCCAGGTGCAGAGCCATCGTCCGCAGCGTATACGCCTTGGTGCCAACAACGCTGAAGCCCTGCTTTCCGGGGCCTTGGCCGGGCTGGGCATTGCCCACCTGCCCACCTGGCTGGTGAGTGAATACCTGCTGCGCGGCGAACTGGTGCCGCTGTTCTGCGAAGGCGGCCTGCCCAAGCCGGAAACCGCCGGCATCTACGCCTTGCGCATGGAACAGCACCCCAATGCCCGTAGCCGCCTGCTGCTGGAGTACCTGAAAAGCCGCTTCAGCCCGGTTCCGCCCTGGGACCTGGCATTGCAAAGCGCGATGGGCTGAGACCTGAGGAGAATTATCTGGCGCATTAAAGACTCGCCCGCTAGATTCGTGACCATTAATGATCAAGGCCGCCAACATGACCACCGAACGCTCCCCCCTGGACTCCTGCGATCAACTGCTGCTGGACAACCAGGTGTGCTTTGCCCTGCACTCCACCTCGCTGATGCTGACCAAGGTCTACAAGCCTCTGCTGCAGAAGCTGGGGCTGACCTACCCGCAGTACCTGGCGATGCTGGTGCTCTGGGAACGGGACGGGCTGACGGTTGGCGAGATCAGCCAGCGCCTGCTGACCGACCCCGGCTCCCTGACCCCGCTGCTCAAGCGCCTGGAGGCCGAAGGTCTGCTCAGCCGCACCCGCAGTCGGGAAGATGAACGGGTGGTAATTGTCCAACTGACGGAACAGGGCCGGGTGCTGCGCGAGCAAGCCCGGGACATTCCCCAGTGCATCCTCGGGGCCAGCGGCCGGAGCGTGGAGCAATTGCGTCAGTTGCAGGAAGATTTGCAGGTATTGCGCGGGCATCTGCAGGACAGTCTTTGACGCTTTGCTGAGAAGCCAGCCCCCTACGGCTGGGGCTGGCTTCTCGACCGAAAAAATATATCTTACAAAATCAATGATTTACCAATTATTAAAGGCTTATGGAGGGATTTTCAGCAATTTTATCTTGCGCGCTAAATATTAGAGATATACATTTATTTCGCACTTACTTAGCGCGCAAATAATTAGCGCAAAAATTACCTGACACGAGGCTTCCACCATGCAAACTCTCTACACCGCCGTTGCAACCGCCACCGGTGGCCGTGATGGCCGCGCTGTTTCCAATGACCAGATCCTCGACGTCAAACTGGCCACCCCCAAGGAGCTCGGTGGTGCCGGTGGCCAGGCGACCAACCCTGAACAGCTGTTCGCAGCCGGTTACTCGGCCTGCTTTATCGGTGCCCTGAAGTTCGTCGCCAGCCAGAGCAAGCGCAAGATCCCGGACGACGCTTCGATTACCGCCCATGTCGGCATCGGCCAGATCCCCGGCGGCTTCGGCCTGGATATCGACCTGCATGTGAGCCTGCCCGGCCTGGCCCAGGACGAAGCGCAAAGCCTGGTGGATGCCGCGCATCAGGTCTGCCCCTACTCCAACGCCACCCGTGGCAATGTGGATGTGCGCCTGCACGTTACGGTCTGAAACGGCAAATTCCAGGCATAAAAAAGCCCGACTCAAGGTCGGGCTTTTTCGTCTACAGGGGCGAGCCAGGTTTAAACCTTGGCGCGGCCTTTGTAGGAACCGCCTTCGCGGGTATCGATCTCGATCATGTCGCCGATTTCGATGAAGTCCGCAACGCTCAGCTCGGTACCGTTTTTCAGTTTGGCAGGCTTCATCACCTTGCCCGAAGTGTCGCCGCGAGCGGAACCTTCGGTGTAGTCAACCTGGCGCACGATGGTGGTCGGCAGGTCAACGGAAACCAGACGGTCTTCGAAGAACACGGCTTCGCAAACGTCGGTCATGCCTTCTTCGATGAACGGCAGAACCGCTTCGATGTCTTCGGCGTTCAGCTCGTACATGGTGTAGTCAGTGGTGTCCATGAACGTGTAGGTGTCGCCGCTGATGAACGACAGGGTCGCTTCTTTGCGATCCAGGATCACGTCGTCCAGTTTGTCGTCCGCACCGTAAACGGTTTCGGTCTTGTAACCGGTCAGCAGGTTCTTCAGCTTGGTCTTCATGATCGCGCTGTTACGACCAGACTTGGTGAATTCAGCTTTCTGAACCAGCCAAGGATCGTTGTCGATACGGATCACGGTACCGGGTTTGAGTTCTTTACCAGTTTTCATTGCGAATATCCGAATTTGGATGGGATTTACAAAAATCTAGGCCGCGTATCATATCCAATTTAGGTAAAACTGCACCAGCGCCGCAGCAAGATCGGGCTGGGAGCCTTGTTCCAGACACCATTGCTCGGCGTGCGCGGCGACTTCCGGCCAGTATTGCAACAGGTTTTTCCAAGGTTCGGCCATCGACGCTTCGCTGTTCCAGGCCTGCCACAGGGCCAGTACTGCAGCCTTGGCCCCCGGGGAAAGGGTGCGGGTATAGAGGCCAAGAAAGGCTTCGAGCTTGTCCAGGTGGATGTCTTCATCCTGGCGATAAATGTGCCAGAGCATCGGCCGCCCGGCCCATTGTGCCCGGACGAAGGAGTCCTCCCCGCGCACCGCGTTGAAGTCGCAGCACCAGAGCAGCCGGTCGTAATCCTCCTGGCGCACGAAGGGCAACACCTGAACGGTCAGCGACTGGCGTACCTGGGGACAGCCCGGCGCTAGTGGTTCCTCTCCCAGCCAGCGCTGCACATCGGCCAGCACGCGGCCTTCGGGCACCAGCAGATGAGTCGGCTGCCCGTCGTCGGCCAGGGCCTGCAACCAACTGGCAACCCCGGCATTTTCGTAGGCGAACAGCGAGATCAAGCGACTGCCGGCAACAGGCGATACGCCCAGGTCTTTCAGGAAATCCAGCCGGGCCTGGGGCCTGCCCTGGAAATCCCGGCGCAGCTCAAGCAGCCCGGCCTCGCGCAGCAAGCCGCCGGTATCGGCCTGGAATCCGGGAAAGAAGAAGTACTTCTGCACCCCGCGAAACTTCACGGAAGGCAGGCCATGGCACCCGCCGACCCAGTCCTCGGCGCTCAGGTAGTCCAGGTTCAGCCACAGTGGCGCACGCGCGCGGTCGGCCATGGCGTCCATGTAGGCGTGGGGCAACTGGCAGGCGAAAGCCGCGATCACCACATCGGCCGCCGCCTCGTCCGGCCACTGGGCCGGCCAGTGCCGCACCTGGACACCCGCCTGAATCTGGCTGGCCTTTTGGCTATCGATCTGCGGGCAGATCTTTTCGAAAGCGCGCAAATCATCGACCCACAGGCGCACCGCACATTGATGCTCGGCCACCAGTTGCCGGGCCAGGCGCCAGGTCACGCCGATGTCGCCGTAGTTGTCGACCACGCTGCAGAAAATATCCCAGGAGGCTTTCATTCCAGTCCCCGATTGGCAAAGGCGCCGATTGTCCGCATAAATGCTCCTGCGCAGAAGAGCCAACCGCGATTATCTTCGTGCGACAATCGGCCCTTGCCCAACACCGCCCGCCAGGAGGCAGCCATGTCCCATCGTCCCCCCGCACGTCGCTCCTTGCGCATCAGTTTTAACTTCCTGGCGCTCACCGCCAGCATTGCCCTGGGCCTGTGGCTGGGTTTCCTGGCAATTGTCCTGACCTGCTGGCTGGCTTCGCACTACCTTTTCAGCCAGCAGTTGGCTCCGGTCGTACAAGCGGTGCAGCAATTGGCAAAACCACCGGTTGCCGCGCCACCCGAGCCACAGAACCGAATGTTCGAGCAGTACCAGGAAAACCTGCGCAAGAACGAGGAGCTGCAGTCCCTGGACAACGCCCGCAACAACCTGCGCAATCTGTCCAACCCCAAATGCCAGTTCTGGTTGCAGCAGGACCAGACCGCGCCGAGCGAAAAAAGCCGGGCCAACGTCCTGCAATTCTGTAATTGACCATGAACAAACAGTCCGTCTACCAACTGATTCTGCAACAGCTCCGGGACGACCTGGAGGTCGCGGTGCGAGCGGCACAAACCGCTTACGAAACCGCCACCCACGAAGAAAATATCGCCGAAAACAAGTACGACACCCTGGGGCTGGAAGCTTCCTACCTGGCCGCCGGCCAGGCTCGGCGGGTCGAGGAAATCCGTCAGGCCCTGGGCCTTTGGCAGAACCTGAGCCTGCGCCCTTATGACCCGCAGAAGGGGATTCAGATCGGTGCGCTGTTGGGGCTGGAAGATGAGAACGGCCACGAACAGTGGCTGTTTCTCGGCCCGGATGGCGCAGGCTTGAAGGTCTACGTGGTGGGGCAACTGGTGACCGTCATCACCCCGCGCTCGCCCCTGGGCAGCAGCCTGCTGGGCAAGTTCGAGGACGATGAGGTGGAGATCGTGGTGGCGGGCGCCCGGCAACAGTTCACTGTCACCGAGGTCCGCTAGGCAGGCTGGGGATCAGTGGACCGGCAATTCGACGCCGTCGAACAGCTCTTCCAGTTCCTGCTTGTTATGGCAGGCAATGGCCTTGGCCATGACTTCGCGGGTCAGGTGCGGGGCGAACTTCTCGATGAAATCACACATGAAGCCACGCAGGAAAGTGCCGCGACGGAAACCGATCTTGGTGATGCTCGACTCGAACAGCTCACTGGCATCCAGCACCACCAGGTCGCTGTCGAGCTTGGTATCGACCGCCATCTTGGCCACGATGCCAACGCCCAGGCCCAGGCGCACATAGGTCTTGATCACGTCAGCGTCGGCAGCGGTGAATACCACCTTGGGCGTCAGGCCGCGATGGCTGAAGGCTTCGTCGAGCTTGGAGCGACCGGTGAAACCGAATACGTAGGTGACGATCGGGTACTCCGCCAGGGTTTCCAGAGTCAGCTTCGGCAACTTGGTCAGCGGGTGGCCCTGAGGCACTACCACGCAGCGGTTCCAGCGGTAGCACGGCATCATCACCAGATCACCGAACAGTTCCAGTGCTTCGGTGGCAATGGCGAAATCCACAGTGCCGTCGGCGGCCATTTCCGCGATCTGCATCGGCGAGCCCTGATGCATGTGCAGAGCCACGTCCGGGTACTGCTTGATAAAGCTGCTGATCACCGGCGGCAAGGCGTAGCGCGCCTGGGTGTGAGTGGTGGCGATGGACAGGGTGCCCTTCTTCTCGTTGGAGAACTCCTGGGCGATCTGCTTGATGCTTTCGACCTTGCGCAGGATCTCGCCGGCGGTGGTGATGATACGCTCGCCGGCCGGGGTCACGCGGGTCAGATGCTTGCCACTGCGGGCAAAGACCTCGACCCCGAGTTCGTCCTCGAGCAGACGGATCTGCTTGCTGATACCCGGTTGCGATGTGTAAAGGCTTTGCGCGGTAGCGGAGACGTTGAGGTCGTGGTGCGCCACTTCCCAGATGTAGCGCAATTGTTGAAGCTTCATATCAATCCCTCAAAGCAGGTAGACGCCACGGGTATCAGCGACGGTATATAACTATATTAATGGTCAGGAGAATAAATCTAGAACTTTTATTCAGAATTTTCCATCCATCCTCAGGTATCGCCCTGACGTCGACGCTGCACCAGAGGCACCAGGTAAACCGGGACTTTGGCCAGTTGCAGAACTCGCGTTGCAGTACGCCCCAAAGGCGTTTGCGCCCCCACCCCATGACTGTGACTTCCTACGATCAGCAAATCCACCGAGAGTTTCCCGGCCTGCTCCAGAATCACCTGGGACGGGTCCCCCTGAAGCACCCGCACCGACTGGATCAAGGTCAGGTCCTGCATCCCCTCCCCCAGCTCCTCGCGAAAGCTGTCCAGCACCCGCTGCTCGATATTGGCCATTACTGTATTCAGGCCCTGACGGTGGAACTCATTCAGCGACTGCTCATCCAGGTAGCTCTGCAACACTGATTCGGCGAACAAACCCATGGGCTCCACGGCGTGCACTACATGTAAGTCGGCATTGAACGTTCGAGCCAGCTCCAGGGCATGTTGCATCACGAAGGGCGCATACAGACCGAGGTCAGTGGCATACAGCATCGAACGAATCATATGACCTCCTCAACTGCCAAGATGGCGGAGATTGATTCAGCTTAGCAGTGCCTGGAACTGTGGGAGGTCCGAGGAAAAACCTCGGATTTTAGGACTCAAGCCTTGGTTTCGTTGCTCACGCCGTGAGGCACGTGACCGGTGGCGACCACTTCGCGAGCCAGCTCGCAGTGACCGGCCTGGTCGTCGAAGAACACGTCGGCTGCAAAGGCTTCGAGGAAGGCGGCTTTTTCCAGCCCGCCAAGGAACAGCGATTCGTCCAGGCGGATGTTCCACTCGCGCAAGGTGCGGATTACCCGCTCATGGGCCGGCGCGGAACGGGCTGTCACCAAGGCGGTACGGATCGGACTGGCTTCGTCGGAAAACTCTCCCTGCAGCAGGTTGAGTGCCGCCAGGAAGCCCTTGAACGGCCCGCCCGGCAACGGCTCTCGTGCCGACTGCCGTTCACTGGCCTGGAATGCCTCCAGGCCGCCGGACTGGTAGATACGCTCCGAGTCATCGGAAAACAGCACCGCATCACCGTCGAACGCGATGCGCAGTTCGCCACTTTCAGCGCGCCGGGTGCCGCCGGACAGAATGGTTGCCGCAGCAAAACCGGCCTCTAGGGCACTGCGCACATCGTCGGCATGGGTGGAGAGAAACAGGTCGCTGCCAAAGGCCGCCAGATAGGGATAAGGACTGCGACCGCCGACGAAGGCTGCGCGGGAAATGCCCAGGCCGTAGTGCTCGATCGAGTTGAACACACGCAACCCGGTGTCGGCACTGTTGCGCGAGACCAGCACCACCTCGACCCGGGCCCGGCCCAGGCTGGCATTGAGGCTGAGGAGTTTCTTGACCAGAGGGAAGGCATCACCGGGCTCGAGGACTTCCTCTTCATGTTCGATCTGGTATTGCCGATAGGCCTCGACTCCCTGGGCCAGATAGACCTTGTGGCTGTCGCCCAGGTCGAACAGCGCCCGCGACGAGATCGCCACCACCAGTTTGCCATCCAGGCCCTTTGCCATACTTCATCCCCTTAAAGGTAATAAGCCCAACTCAGGCGTGGTGCCGGTCGATGAAGCACAAGGCCTGGTACAACGCCTGGATCTTCGGCAGCTCACAACCTGCGGCCCGCGCTGCCGCCAAGGGCGCAGCATAGATGGCTGCCAGTTCCAGAGGACGCTGGTGCAGGAAATCATGGTACATGCTGGGCCAGTAATCCGGCATGTGCTCGGTGGACTTGAACAGTTGCTGCGCATAGGCCGCAGGGATGACATGCCCGCAAGCCGCCGCCCCCTGCAGCACTTCCTGCATCAGGTCCTGGATCAGCTCGCGGCTGGCGGGGTCGGCCATCAGCGGCGTGGTACTGGCTCGGAGCAGAACCGACAGGCCGTTATACGGGACATTCCACACCAGCTTCTGCCAGCGCGCCTGCTGCAGGTTGCCCATGGCCTGGGAGTCGAGCCCCGCCTCGCGAAACAGCGCGGCGCCCTCCTCGACTATCGCCTGGCTTTGGGCCGCATCGGCACTGGCCGGGCCACTGTGGTAACCCAGGTTTACCGCGCCAAGCGCCTGGTGCTCGATCTGTCCGGGCCCGGCGCGGTGCACACAGATAAAGCATAAACCGCCCAGAAGATGCAGAGAGTCGGGAAGCACCGCGCGCAGGTCGTCTTCGACATCCAGCCCATTCTGCAGCACCAGAACCTTGGCATCGGTGGCCGCGGCCTGAATGATCGCCGGCGCCAGATCAAGGTTGCTGGTGGTCTTGGCGCCCACCAGCAGCCAGTCGCAAGCCGGCATCTGTTCGGCGTTGGCGTAGGCCTGCGCCGGCTTCAACGTCAGCTTCCCGTGCGGGGTGCTGTTGACTTGCAGCCCATGCTCGAGCACTGCCGGATATTCGCTGCGCAATAGAAAGTGCACGTCGAAACCGGCACGTGCCAGCATCACCCCGTAAAAACCTCCGATCGCTCCGGTCCCGATAATGCCTACACGCGGTTTACGGCCTGCACCCATCAAGGCAACTCCTCTGGTATTCGATTAAGCGCCAGACGCAAGCTCTCGCTGAGATCCTGCTGCGTCAGGCGCGACTGTAGCGCTCCATGAAACTCACCGTCGCGGACCACGAACAAGGCCGGCAGGTGGAACACCTGATAGCGCTCAACCGCACCGCCATTATCGCCCGCATCGACCCAGCAAAGACGGTCGATGGGTAGCTCCAACTCCGGCAACCGCGCCCGGGCCCAACGGCAACTGGAACAGCCGACACTGGTGAAAACAACCAGGGAAACGCCGCCCAGGCCCAGTAACTGCTGGTCGATATCGAAGTCGGTCAGCTCCAATTCGAGCACTATACTGGGGGAAACAATGTCAAATGGACGACACTCGGAGTCTGCGGTCATGGGACGTTTTCTGCCTCATCCTGATGATGTTCCGGTTGAACTGACCTTGCGCAAGCATGCCTGTATTTCACGCCAGCGGTTGCACACTATCAGCCTCGGTGGCATGGCGTGCAATTACCACCGTGCCTGGCGCCGCGGTACCGCGCTGGAGGTGTACATGCCGACGCTGGGGGATAACGCCCGTTACAACGGCTATGTCGCCTGGTGCCTGAAACGCAAGCGTGGCTACCTGGTGGGCATCGCTTTCGTCGACGAACAAACGCTGTTCGGTGCGCGCATGGGTGAACAGGTGTGCCAGATCGCCCGCTACTGCCGCCTGCATGAACCTCAGAGCGAACAGCAATGCATTGAGGCGCTGGCGCTGAATTGGGTCGAGCAGCACGCAGAAGACTATTCCGAAGACCGTGTGCACCAGGCTTTTGTGCAGCCATAGCCCAATAAAACCGCCACCTGCCCATTGTAGAGTCACCGGCTAACGCGCTAAGGTTCGGCTCCCCGACGCGCTCAAATCCGCTGTGCTCCGCCGCGCGGGGATCGCTGGCGGCCGGCACCCGTGACCTGACGAGTAACACGATGGCTGATTTACCGATCAACGACCTTAACGTCGCCTCCAACGAGACCCTGATCACCCCTGATCAACTCAAACGAGACATCCCGCTGAGCGACACCGCCTTGCGCACCGTGACCAAGGGTCGCGAAGTGATCCGCAATATCCTCGACGGCACTGATCACCGCCTGTTCATCGTCATTGGGCCCTGCTCGATCCACGACATCAAGGCAGCCCACGAATACGCCGAGCGGCTCAAGGCACTGGCGGCTGAAGTCTCCGACACCCTGTACCTGGTGATGCGCGTTTATTTCGAGAAACCGCGGACCACCGTCGGCTGGAAAGGCCTGATCAACGACCCATACCTGGACGACTCGTTCAAGATCCAGGACGGCCTGCACATTGGTCGCCAGTTGCTGCTGGACTTGGCTGAAATGGGCTTGCCTACTGCCACTGAAGCCCTGGACCCGATCTCCCCGCAATACTTGCAGGACTTGATCAGCTGGTCGGCCATTGGTGCACGTACCACCGAATCCCAGACTCACCGCGAAATGGCTTCGGGCCTGTCCTCGGCCGTGGGCTTCAAGAACGGTACCGACGGTGGCCTGACTGTGGCAATCAACGCCTTGCAGTCGGTTTCCAGCCCTCACCGCTTCCTGGGGATCAACCCCCAGGGCGGCGTGTCGATCGTCACCACCAAAGGCAACGCCTACGGCCACGTGGTGCTGCGCGGCGGCAACGGCAAGCCCAACTATGACTCGGTCAGCGTCGCTGTCTGCGAGCAGGCCCTGAGCAAGGCCAAGATCAAGCCGAACATCATGATCGACTGCAGCCACGCCAACTCCAACAAGGACCCGGCACTGCAGCCGCTGGTCATGGAAAACGTGGCGAACCAGATCCTCGAGGGCAACCAGTCGATCATCGGCCTGATGGTGGAAAGTCACTTGAACTGGGGTTGCCAGGCGATTCCGAAGAACCTGTCGGAACTGCAGTACGGCGTATCGATCACCGATGCCTGCATCGACTGGGAAAGTACCGAGAAGACCCTGCGCGGCATGCACGCCAAGCTCAAGGACGTCTTGCCGAAACGCGATCGCAGCTGATCCTTTCCTGCGGACACAAAAACGCCGGGCCAAGCCCGGCGTTTTTCATGGTCGCCCCGGTCAGAGCTTTGCTGCGTGACGCTGATGACGCTCCATATAACGCTCTACGTACGAGCAAGACGGAATCACTGTGTAGCCCATGCGTTCGGCGTACTCCAGCGCCTGCTCGGTCAGCGCCGCGGCAATACCGCGCCCACGCAGTGCGTTGGGCACGAAAGTGCGATAGATATCCAGGGTCTGCTTACCCAGGTCCATATAGGTCAGGTAGGCACGATGACCGTCCACATTGGTCTCGAACTGATGACCAGCCTGGTCATGGTGGATGGACAACGCCTCGCTCATCACTACTCCTTGCGGGTCTGGAATGCTGACCCCTACCTTACCGATGTTTTTCCGGCGAAGGAACAACTTACGCCACCTCGTGCCTGTCGGCTGCCCCGTAGAAGCTCTCGCTCTTGCGCCATCAGCACGTTACAAAATATAGGCGCCATTGGCACAAATGCTCAAGCCACACTCGTCACAGATCGGCGCAAAACCTTGTTGAGGCTGTGTACGAACCTTAGTCGGGATCGATACCTAAACATCTTGAGACGGTACATCGCCGGATGCTGAAACATAAGACGAGCGCCGCCCCTTAAAGTCACCCGCAAGATGCTTAAACATAGGTTCAGGGCTGAACAAATTCTGAAGAAAAGTGCAATCGACACAATATAGAACGACTTTAGCCTAGGCTCTGAAACAGCGCCTGGGAACTCCGATAACGATGCTGGCAAACACGCAGCATTCGGCCCCGGAGCTTCGCCGCTGAATATTTTTTATACAACCCGCTAAAAAGTTGCTCGAAAAAGAAACAGCGCCTAGAATTTTTTTTGCTTCTTGCGCTACGTCAGTTTACTTACTACAAGTAATGGGTAGTATGTACGCCGGCTATTTCCTCACTCTGAGGTGATAGCTACTAATAGAAAGTCCTTGAAGGGGAACACGATGAACAACGTTCTGAAATTCTCTGCTCTGGCTCTGGCCGCAGTTCTGGCTACCGGTTGCAGCAGCGTATCCAAAGAAACCGAAGCTCGTCTGACTGCTACTGAAGACGCAGCAGCTCGCGCTCAGGCTCGTGCAGACGAAGCCTATCGTAAAGCTGATGAAGCTCTGGCTGCTGCTCAAAAAGCACAACAGACTGCTGACGAAGCTAACGAGCGCGCTCTGCGTATGCTGGAAAAAGCTAGCCGCAAGTAATAGTCCCTCGGGATTGTTATCGAGCCGATCCATTTTTGGATCGGCTTTTTTATTGCCCGGAGTTCTTCACCGGCAATAAAAAACCCGCCGCTACCAACAGGTATCGGCGGGTTGCACTCAAGCGCTTACTGCTGCAAATCGTAGGTCGCGTTGGACATTGTTGTCACAGGCGCTGTCGTCGGCACGGCGATCTCAACCGGCAAGCCATCTTCGGCTGCCACTACATCACGCACCACATCCCAGTTCATGCGCAGGTTGTTGGCCAGGTCCTCACGCTTGAGCAAGGCATTGATCACCGCAGTGTGCTTGTCGACCACCGAAGGATTGCCTTTGTCATCCAACGGCGTATGAGCTTCCAGGTAGACTTTCCCGCCACTGATACCGAACTTGTACGGATCGTTGATGATGCGCACCGAAGTTCCCACCGGCACCATGCCGGCCATTTCCAGCACGTTGTTGTTGAGCATGCGGAAACAGCCGTGGCTGGTGCGCATGCCGATACCGAACTTCTTGTTCGAACCGTGGATCAGGTAACCCGGTGTGCCAAGGGTGAACTTGAATGGCCCCAAGGGGTTGTCCGGCCCGGCCGGTACCACGTTCGGCAAGGGGTCACCGTCGGCGGCGTGCTCGGCCTTGATCGAGGCCGGGGGCGTCCAGGTCGGATTCGGGGTTTTCGCGGTGATGCTGGTGTGGGCAATCGGTGACCCCCAGCCCTCACGACCAATCCCCAGCGGGAAGGTGTAGACCACGTTCCGCCCCTTGGGGTAGTAGTACAGTCGATACTCAGCCAGGTTGATCACGATGCCTTCGCGGGGCCCGGGCGGCAGAATGAAACGCGTGGGCAGGATCACTTCGGTGCCCGCCCCCGGCAGCCAGGGATCGACGCCCGGGTTGGCCGCGACCATTTCCAGGTAACCCAGGTCGTAGGCCGTGCCCAGGTCGGCGAAGGTATCCTCGTACTTGGCCTTGATCACCTGTACCTGGCCGACGATGTCTTCACCCGGCGGCGGTAGAGGCAATTCCAATGCGGCAACAGGACCGGCCACACACAAGGCGGCAAGTGTCAGGCAGCGGGTGACGACAGGGAGGCGGGGCAACATCCGGATAATCCTTCGCATGAACAACGAATGAAAGAAACACGATTGTACACCCCGCCCTCCGGCTACGGGAGCCAGGCGGGGAGACAAGCGCAGACACATGAATTCCCTGTCGAAACGGCCTGCTGGCGACCGCCTACAGCTCGAAACGCAGCTCAGGCCAGATCGGCGGAGTGCCACGTTTTTGCGACTCCAGAATCGCCCGGCACAACGGGCAGAGTCGCTGGTCCTGGAAAATCGTCCGATCCACGCTCGACCAGCGCGGTTGCGCGGGCAACAAAGTGCCACACAACGTGCGGTCGGCAGAGCCGCCCAACTCCAGTTGACGCGTCACCAGATGCACCCGAACTTCCTGGCAGGCGAACAGGTCAAGCTGCTCATCAGGCTCGATCAGTTGATAGGCAAACAGGGACCAGGCGGGACGCGGCATCGGGGGCTCCAAATCGGGGGCGCCACATTAGCCGAAACACTGTCACTAGAAAAGCGTCAAAGCAGCGGTTTTAGCGTCGGCCAGACATTTTCCAGCAACTTGCCCTGGGCCGCTGCCGCAGGGTGCAGACCGTCTGCCTGCATCAGTTCGGGATGCCCCCCGACCCCGTCAAGAAAAAACGGCACCAAGGCCACCTTTTTCTCGCTGGCCAACTGGCTGTAGACCTGGGAAAAGGCCTGGGTATAGCGCACGCCATAGTTGGGCGGCAATTGCATGCCCAAAAGCAGCACCTTGGCACCCTGGGCCTGGGAGCTGTCGATCATCGAAGCAAGATTTTGTTGCAATTGCCGGGGCGGCTGGCCGCGCAAGCCATCGTTCCCCCCCAACTCGAGAATCACCACCTCAGGTTTATGCTCTGCAAGCAGCGCCGGCAGCCGCGCCTGGCCTCCGGCACTGGTGTCCCCACTGACCGAGGCATTGACTACCCGGTCGGTGAAACCCTGGTCCTTGAGCCTCTTTTCCAGCAGGGCTACCCAGCCCTGGCGGGTATCCAGGCCGAAAGCCGCACTGATACTATCGCCAACGATCAGGACCGTACCCGCCGCTGCGTTCTGGGCCATGCACATCAAGGCCAGGCCGGCACTCAAAAACCATACACGCATCGGATTCTCCATGGGCGCAAGCATTCTCACTGCGCGGAACCTTAGCAAAGTGGTTCCCAGCGCGGAAGGTGAACTGACCATCCTGCATGAACTCAGCCTCGAGCTGAACCAGGGCGACAGCCTGGCCATCGTCGGCGCCTCCGGCTCCGGCAAATCCACCCTGCTGGGCTTGCTGGCGGGGCTCGACTTGCCCAGCAGCGGCGAAGTCACCCTCGCCGGCCAGGCCCTGAGCCAGCTGGATGAGGATCAGCGGGCCCGTATCCGGGCCGAGCATGTAGGGTTTGTCTTTCAGTCCTTCCAATTGCTCGACAGCCTCAATGCCCTGGAAAACGTCATGCTGCCCCTGGAGCTGGATGGCCGTCGCGATGCCCGCGAGCGGGCCACCGAACTGCTGCAGCGGGTTGGCCTTGGCCAGCGCCTTAGCCACTCGCCACGCCAGCTTTCCGGTGGCGAACAACAGCGGGTAGCCATTGCCCGTGCCTTCGCTGCCGAACCCGATGTGCTGTTTGCCGATGAACCCACCGGCAACCTCGACAGCCATACCGGTGAACGCATCAGTGACCTGTTGTTCGAACTCAACAAGGAAAGCGGCACCACCCTGGTGCTGGTGACCCATGATGAACGCCTGGCCCATCGTTGCCGGCGCCTGATCCGTCTTGAAGCGGGCCTGCTGGTCGCCCCTCTGGAGCCCTGATGGCACGTCTGCCGCTGCCGCGCCTGTTCAGCCTCGCTGTCCGCCAACTGCTGCGCGATGCCCGTGCCGGAGAGTTGCGGGTACTGTTCTTCGCCTTGCTGGTAGCGGTTGCGGCCAGCACGGCCATCGGCTACTTCGGTGCACGCCTGAACGGCGCCATGCTGTTGCGCGCCACCGAATTCCTCGGCGCCGATCTACTGCTGGAAGGCAGCTCCCCTGCACGCCCGGAACAGATCGACAGCGGCCTGAAACTGGGGCTGGATCATGCGCGGATAGTCGAATTCTCCAGCGTCATTGCCACCGACAATGCAATCCAGCTCTCCAGCATCAAGGCCGTCGACGAAGCCTACCCCCTGAGGGGGCAGCTCAAGAGTGCCGCAGCCCCCTATGGGGTCGAAGAGCCCGGCGGCGGTCCCGCGCCCGGAGACGCCTGGGTCGAACCGCGCTTGCTGACAGCGCTGGACCTCAAGATCGGCGACAGCATCGACGTCGGCATGAAGACCTTGCGCCTGGCCAGGGTGCTGACCTACGAGCCTGACCGGGCCGGCAACTTCTACAGCCTGACGCCTCGGGTCCTGATCAACCTGCAGGATCTGCAAGCCACCGGCGTGGTCCAGCCTGGCAGCCGGGTCAGCTTCAAGGAACTGTGGCGCGGACCGGCTCCGGCGCTTGAAGCCTATCGTCAACAGATCAAGCCGGTGCTGGCCGCCAACCAGCGGCTGCAGGATGCCCGCGATGGCAACCAGCAGATCGGTGGAGCCCTGGGCAAGGCCGAACGTTATCTGAACATGGCCAGCCTGGTAGCGGTGCTGCTGTCAGGGGTTGCAGTAGCCTTGTCGGCCAACCGCTTTGCCGCGCGACGCTTTGATGCCAGCGCCCTGCTTCGCTGCCTGGGGCTCTCACGCCGGGAAACCATGCTGCTTTTCAGCGTACAGCTAGGCGTTCTGGGTCTGCTGGCCAGCCTCAGTGGGGCGTTGCTGGGATGGCTGGCCCAGCTCGGCCTGTTTTACCTGCTACATGACCTACTGCCCAACGACGTACCACCCGGGGGCTTGCTACCCGCCATCGCCGGTATCGGTACCGGGCTGGTGGCCCTGGCCGGATTCGCCTTGCCGCCCCTGGCTGCGCTGGGACGGGTGCCGCCGCTGCGCGTACTGCGCCGCGACCTGCTGCCAATCCCCTCCAGCACCTGGATGATCTACGGCGCCGCTCTGTTGGCCCTGGGCCTGATCATGTGGCGCTTGAGCCTGGACCTGGTGCTGACCTTTGCCTTGCTGGGCGGTGGCCTGCTGGCGGCACTGGTATTGGGTGGCTTGTTGTTGCTGCTGTTGCAAAGCCTGCGGCGCCTGCTGGCCCGCGCCGCCCTGCCGTGGCGCCTGGGCCTGGGCCAGTTGCTGCGTCACCCCCTGGCTGCGGCCGGGCAATCCCTGGCTTTCGGCCTGATTCTGTTGTCCATGGCGCTGATTGCCCTGCTGCGGGGCGAACTGCTGGACACCTGGCAAAACCAATTGCCGAAAAATGCTCCCAACTACTTCGCACTGAACATTCTGCCAGCGGAAAAACAGGCCTTCAGCGAGCGCCTGGTTCAGCTCTCCGCCCCTTCGGCGCCCTTGTACCCGGTGGTGCCAGGGCGCCTGGTGAGCATCAATGGCGAGCCGGTAAGGGAGATCGTCAGCAAGGATTCCAGCGGCGATCGGGCCATACAACGCGATCTGAGCCTGACCTGGGCCGCCGATCTGCCCAGCGGCAACAGCATTACCGAGGGCAGTTGGTGGTCAGCCCAACCGGATGACGGGTTGCCTGGCGTCTCGGTCGAGGCCAAGGTGGCACAGAGCCTGAAGCTGAAGCTGGGTGATCACCTGACCTTCACGGTCGCCGGCGCCAACCGGGAGGCCCGGGTCACCAGCCTGCGCAGCATCAACTGGGACAACTTCCAGCCGAACTTCTTCATGATCTTCCAACCGGGTACCTTGAAGGATCTGCCCGCAACCTACTTGACCAGCTTCTACCTGAGCCCTGGGCACGATCAGCAGATTGTCGAGCTGTCCAGGGCCTTCCCGGCAGTGACCATCCTTCAGGTCGAAGCCCTGCTGGAACAACTGCGCAGCATCCTGGCCCAGGTCACCCTCGCGGTGGAATATGTGTTGCTGTTTGTCCTGGCAGCGGGAATGGCAGTGCTGTTTTCCGGGCTCCAGGCCACCCTGGACGAACGCATTCGCCAGGGTGCGCTGCTGCGCGCCCTTGGGGCCGAGCGGCAACTGCTGGTGAAGGCCCGGCGGATCGAGTTCGGCCTGCTGGGTGCAGTCAGCGGCCTGCTGGCGGCACTGGGCTGCGAACTGGTCAGCCTGGTGCTCTACCGGTTCGCCTTCGATCTGCCCTGGCACCCGCATCCATGGCTGTTGCTGCTGCCTCTGGTGGGGGCGCTGCTGGTAGGCGGGGCGGGAGTATTCGGTACCCGTCGAGCATTGAACGCCAGCCCGCTGAATGTATTGCGCGAAGGTTGAAAGCCCAAGGCTCGCCTGCCCAGGTCGGCGAGCCTACTTCACATAATCGATCTGGTTGATCCACCAGCAGGTTTCACCTGCCGGGGTGTGGACAATGGCCTCGTCACCCACTTCCTTCTTCAATAACGCCCTAGCCATGGGCGAGTCGATGGAGATGTAGTCCTTGCGCTGGTAGATCTCGTCGTAACCGACGATACGAAAGCGCTTGATCTCGGCCGCCTCGTTTTCGACTTCGACCCAGGCACCAAAGTACACCCGTCCCTCCTGTTCCGGCGCGTAGGAAACCACCTTCATGTCTTCCAGGCGCTTGCGTATGTAGCGCACCCGACGATCGATTTCCCGCAGAAGCTTCTTGTTGTACTGATAGTCCGCATTCTCGCTGCGATCGCCCAGCGAAGCCGCCCAGGTGACCTTCTGCGTGATATCCGGGCGCTTCTCCCGCCATAAATAGTCCAGCTCCTGTTTCAGAGCATCGTAACCATCCTGTGTGATGAGCTTGGTACTCAATTGGCTAATCACCCTCCAGCCTTATGCGTGCTGCGCGTTGGTTGTATGAGCCGACAAAGCCGGCACGTCATGAGCGGCATCTGCCACCGATCTATGGACATCACTATCAGATTTGTCCGATTTAGATTTCAGAGAGGTCAGCCAATCATAGGGCCAAAAAGCCGAGCCGTACGACCCAGGGCAGAGGTTCGACAAGAGCGTCGGCAATCGGCACGCCACACTGCTTGATACCTATTCCCCACAGAGCTAGCCAATAACTACCAACACCTCAAAAACAAAGGGAAAGTACCACATGGGCAACATCATTATCGTCGATGACCATCCACTGATCAGACTGGCCATCAAGTCGTTGCTGGATCCTCATCATCACAATATCGTCGCCGAAGCCGACAACGGTGCCGATGCCGTGCAACTGGTACGCAAACACCTGCCGGACCTGCTGATCCTCGATCTGGGCATCCCCAACCTGGATGGTTTCTCGGTCATCGCGCACATCAAGTCCGCCGGGCTGCACGTCAAGACCCTGGTACTGACCTCAAGTGATTCGAAAAACTTCGCCCTGCGCTGCCTGCAAGCCGGAGCCGCGGGCTTTCTGTGCAAGACCGAGAACCTTCACGAATTGGCCAATGCGGTAAAGGCCATCCTTTCCGGGTACAGCTACTTTCCGGAAGACACCATTAATATCCTGCAGCAGAACAGCAACGCCGCCAACCAGGAGAGTGTGTTGATTTCCCGCCTGACCGACCGCGAGATAACAGTCCTGAAACTGCTGGCTACCGGTCTGAACAACCAGCAGATTGCCGATGCGCTGTTGATCAGTCACAAGACCGTCAGCACCTACAAAGTGCGGCTACTCAAGCGTTTCAATGTTTCCAACCTGGTGGCCTTGGCCGAACTGGCCAAACGCAATGCCGTAGTTTGATCGTCAAGCCAGTAATTGCCACCCAATGACGGACAACCGCCACGACTGAAGACTTTCCAGTCGTTGTCTGTTCAATGGAGTTCCGATCTGTACAAGGCGCAGTTCAGCAGCCGTGGTGCACTACCGGCGGGTCAACTGCTGAACTGGCGGCGGATGATCAACCCCTGGCGAGCGACGCGGGTCAGTTGCTTGATGACTTCAGCAGCATCCGCAGCGCTAGGTGCCGGAATGACCGCCAGATCGAAGCTGTCACTGGCAAAACGTGTCAGGGATTCGCCTTCTTCGACAAACTGAATCAGAAACGCCGCTGGGCCCGGGGAACGTCGTGGCCAACCGTCGAGATAACGCAATAGTGTGGGTTGGTGCTTGCCACCCAGGAGGATTTTCGGATTGCGCTGGGAAAGGCTCGCCGTGATCGGCGCAAGACGTACAAGGGGGCGTGATGCATTCATCGTATTGTGTCTCTGCCTCAGATTTCTGCCGGGCAGGTGAGAGGCAACACCGAACCAGCGCTTTAGCGGTATTTCGAAGCCTGACTATAGCTTCTATCAGTGATCTTTCGACTCACCTGGCGCCCCGCAAGTAGCTGTTTAAATCGGCGCATGAGCAGCATCCTAGAGAAGCCGGCAGGTCAGTGTCAAGATTTGTCAGCAACGAAAAAGGCCTGCATTCGCAGGCCTTGGAAAACTTTGCCAACGGTTGATCCAGAGCCTCTGGAACACCGTCCTAGCATCAACTTACCTGGCGATTGCCGCATCCAGAGAAAGCTTGCCAGCCCCCTCAATCAGAACTGCGACAGTGCCGCCAAGCAGTGCCAGAGCAAATTCATATCCGTTGTTGGCCATGAACAGGCCATGGCTGATATGCACCGAGAAGATCGCCACCAGCAAGGTGAATGACAGGCCCAGTGCAGCGGGACGCGCCAACAGGCCAATGATCAGTGCCAGACCGGCAAAGAACTCGGTGCCCCCCGATAACAGCGCCATCAAATAGCCGGGAGCCAGACCGATACTCTCCATCCACTGCGCCGTTCCCGCCAGACCGCCACCGCCAAACCAGCCAAAGAGTTTCTGCGAGCCGTGGGCTACGAAGATGATGCCGACGAAGATCCGCAGTACGGTCAAGCCGTAGCCCGCGCGAGTGCCCAGTAGCTTATGGGTCAGTGTGCTCATGCTGTGTTGTCCTGTGTGAAAGTAGGAAAGTTGGCCGCCATACTAATCAGTTTAAATCATGTTAAAAGCGGAAATTACTCAAGCCAATAATCGATTTTTTAGATTATTTGCGTGACGCAACTTTTCGCTCCTGAGGCTCCAGGGAGTCTCGTTCACGATCAAAGGCCAGATAGTATTTGTTGACGCTATTAACATAGCTGACGGCCCCCATGCCCACTTGCTCCATGGCGATGCGCTCCACCTGGAAGAACCACTGGTTGGGGTTGAGCCCCCGCCGCCGGGCTTCACTGCGCATACCCTGCACCCGCTCCGGCCCCATGTTGTAGGCCGCCAGCACAAATGCCATGCGCTCGCGCTCATTGAGTTTGGGGCTGGCAAAAAACTTACGGCGAATCATCGCCAGGTACTTGGCCCCTGCCTGCACATTGCTATCTACGGACTGAATATTGTTGACCCCGACTCGCTGCGCTGCCGAAGGCGTTATCTGCATCAGCCCGGTAGGGCCGCTGCCGCTTCTGGCAGTGGGTTGCAACGCTGACTCCTTGAACGCCAGCGCCGCCAGGTTCAGCCAGTCCATGCCCTGCTCGCCGGCATGCTTCTGCAAAACCGGACGCAGTTTCTCCAGACGCTGACGGTCGGCCCGGGCCAGTGGATAGTGCACCTGGTACTGGCGTCGGTAGATACGCAGGAACGCCACATCCTGATCCGCCGGTGCCCTATAGGTCTTGAGGAAGCGGTCGATACTCGCCCGCAGCATCGACGCATCGCGCCGGACAAACCAGTGCTCTGCACCTGGTTCACTGATCTTCAACTGCCTGTCCACACGCAATTTGGGCAGGATCTTGCTCCAGCGTTCGGCAATCGGCTGCTCGACAATCGTCAGGTGGAAAATGCCGCCCTGGACCATTTCCAGTACATCCTCCACCGCCAGGCTGGGATCGACCCACTCCACCTTGATCGGCGCCAGTTTGTGCAGGGCCAGCTTCTGATTGATCTGGCTGACCGCGTCCCCCGCCGCACTCCCGGTAGTCAGGGTCAGGGTCTTGCCGGACAGCTGTTCGATCCGTGTATAACGGCGCTCCCCCTTGAGGCCTACCAGCAGCAGGGGAACATTACTGACGATCGGGTCGCTGGAACTGACCGCATTTCCGGGCTGGGCTTCCAGCAGCTCGCCAGGCGCCACCAGGTCGCCCTCGCCCCGCTGCAATGCACCCAGCAATTGGTCCTTGGCCTTGGGAATGATCTTCAGGCTGATTTCCTGACCGTCACGAGCATGGCCGTTGAGGTACTGCTCGAACGAGCGCAGGCGATGGTACTCGACACCTATGGCCTGGCCCTGGACCTCTCCAGAGCTATTGCGGCTCTGATTGACCAGCACCCGGAGTACCTGGCTGCTGCGGATTTCCGCCAGGTCGCGCACTTTTCCCGTGGCGTGTGCTTCCAGTGGTCCGGGCAAACGCGCCAGCGCCGGCAAGGGCAGCAGCAATGACAGGCACAGCGCGAGCAATATCGAGGATCGGGTCATCCGTTCTCCGCAAAGAATACTGTTCAACCCTTCGTCGTTTTTTGAAGAATTGATTGCCAGAAACAGAGCGCATTGAGCGCTGGCAAGCTGCGAAAGACCCGTGCAATGGCGCTGAAAAACTTGCCCGTTGCTCTGGTCCGGCAGCAAAAGACAGCTATAACTCGTTGTAGTTCTTGGTTTTTCTTATAAATCTACAGCTCTGATATGCTTTCCGGCCGCAGGCGGAGATAGCACCATGCAACTCATCGATATCGGCGTCAACCTGACCAATCCCAGTTTTGCCGAAAAACACCAAGCCGTTCTCAATCGTGCTTATGAGGCTGGGGTGTGCCAGTTGGTCCTAACCGGTACCAGCGTCGAAGGCAGTGAACAGGCCCTGGAGTTGTGCCAGAAACTGGACGCCGACGGGCAGAGACTGTTTGCCACCGCAGGGCTGCATCCCCACAGCGCCAGCGACTGGAATGCCGATAGCTCGCGACGTTTGCGCGCGCTGCTTGGAGAGCCACGGGTACGCGCCGTGGGCGAATGCGGCCTGGACTTCAACCGGGACTTCTCTCCCCGCCCGCAACAGGAAAAAGTCCTGGAAGAACACCTGGCCCTGGCTGTCGAGTTGCAGTTGCCAGTGTTTCTCCACGAACGTGACGCCAACCAGCGTCTACTGGACATCCTGCGGGATTTTCGTGATCGCTTGCCGGCTGCTGTAGTCCACTGCTTTACCGGGGAACAAAAGGCCCTGTTCAGCTACCTCGATTTGGACCTGCACATCGGCATCACAGGCTGGATCTGCGACGAACGCCGCGGCACCCACCTGCACCCGCTGGTACGCGACATCCCCCGCGGGCGCCTGATGCTGGAAAGCGATGCCCCCTACCTGCTACCCCGCAGCTTGCGGCCAAAGCCGAAAAATGGTCGTAACGAACCGGCCTATCTGACCGAGGTTTTGCGAGAAGTTGCGTTGCACCGCGGTGAAACCCAGGAAGACCTGGCAAGCCACAGTACCGCTTGCTCCCGGGCGTTTTTTCGCTTGCCAGAGATTGCTTGACCCACATCAAGATTTTTCCGAGATCATGGCGGCACAATAATGGCACCTTGCCAATACTGTTTCGCTCAATCAGAGAAGACCTTCTATGGGTGCCTGGCTTAGCAATATCTCGCTGAAGTACAAATTCTGGGCGGTCAATGCAGTCGCCTTCGTCACCACCTTGTTATTGGTGCTGTACGCCGTGCAACTGGAGCAACAGGCTCGCAGCCAGACAGCCCAGGCGGCCGCCCAGGCCGAAGCGAGGCTGCTCGGCGCCTGGCCCGTCGGACAGGCGCTGCCCAGCGCTGAACACTTGCTGTATTTCTCCCGGGGACAGGCACCCAGCCTCAACGAGCAGACTCTCAGCGAACTCAACGGCGCCAACGGCTGGGTCGAGCTCAACCCGATGCCGCTGTTCGGTGAGAATCCGCTACTGGGCGCTGACGTGATCCAGCGCGCCGACGGCCAGCAGGTTGCCGTACTGGCCTACGCCCCGAGCCTGGCCCAGGTCTTCAGCGATCGTTTTACCAACTACGCCGTCGCAGTGTTCATCCTGATGTTCGCCATGCTCTGCGCCTCGCAGTTGCTGATCCGCTTTCTCCTCAGCCAGCTCAACACCCTCAAGGACGTCATGCTGCACGTGGAGAAAACCGGCGACCTGTCTGCTCGCGTGCCGCTGTCCTGCAAGGATGAAGTGGGGCAGATGGCCAGCGCCTTCAATGCCATGCAGGCCGGATACCAGCGGGTAGTCAATACCGTGGCCAGTACCGCCCGGCAGCTGGACCAGGGCGCCGCACGCCTGGCCTCGAGCATGAACGATGTACGCCACGGCATGCTCGGCCAGCAGAGCGAAACCGATCAGGCCGCCACGGCCATCAACGAAATGTCCGCCACCGTCTATCACATCGCCCAGCATGCCGGTGCCACCCGGGACCTGTCGCAGACCGCCGACACACTGGCCGGCACCGGCCATGAAGTGGTGGGCCGGGTGCAGAAATCCATCGCCGGGCTTTCCCATGGCGTGCAGCAGACTGCCGAGATGATTCAGAAGCTCGCCGAGGACAGCCAGAAGATCAATGGCGTGGTCAACGTTATCCACAGCATCGCCGAGCAGACCAACCTGCTGGCACTCAATGCCGCCATCGAAGCCGCTCGAGCAGGGGAAATGGGCCGCGGTTTTGCCGTGGTAGCAGATGAAGTGCGCAACCTGGCCAAGCGTGTGCAGACCTCCACCGACGAGATCACCAGCATGGTCTCGGCCCTGCAGGCCGGCACCCGGGATGCCGTGGATTTCATGCAGGAAAGCTCGTTCAAGGCCGACGACTGCGTGCAACAGGCCCAGGAAGCCGGCGCGGCACTGGCGGAAATCACCGGCGCCGTAGCCCAGATGCGCGAAAGCAACACGCAGATCGCTGTCGCGGCGGAACAGCAGAGCCAGGTAGCGGAAGAAATGAACCGGGCGGTAGTGAGCATTCGCGATGTCACCGAGAACACCGTGCAACAGACCGTTGCCTCGGCCACCACCAGCAGTGAACTGGCGACCCTGGCCGGTGAGTTGAGCAAAGCCATAGGCCAGCTGAAACTCTGACCCGAGCGCCTCTACCCCCCCTCTACTGGCTATCGGACCGATAGCCAGCCTTGATTCGCCGCCATCCCAACGGGCCCCTATCCTTGGTTCATGAGTCTTCAAGAACTAAGGATGATCATCATGGGCAAACGTCACCCCAACCTCCCCGCCTGGCAATGGCGCGTCTACCCGCAGAATCACCAGCACCCTGCCAATCTGGTATTGCACCTGATTGCGGTACCGCTGTTCATCATCGGTTTTCTGCTGATTGTTTCGGGCGTGTTTTCCTTGAGCTTCCTGAGCCTGGCCATCGGTGTGGTCGGCATCCTCGCAGCCCTGGGCCTGCAGCGCCACGGACACAGCCTGGAGGCCCAAGCCGCCGAACCCTTCAGTGATCGCAAGGATGCCGTGCAACGGCTGCTGGTGGAACAGTTCGTGACCTTTCCGCGCTTTGTCCTGAGCGGCGCCTGGTGGCGTGCCTGGTTGCAGCGCCACCGGCACTGATGGCTCAGGCGAAGATGGTCACCGTCTGGCGGCTCAGGGCGATCAACTGGCCTTCAGCATTCCACAAGGCCGCTGCCGCATGCCCGTAGCCGTCACGCGCGTGCTCGATTTCCACCCGGTACTTGCACCAGTCCAGAGTGCTCAGTTCCAGCAACGGCTGGACGAACTCGATGGTCCAGGTCAGGGTGCTGCCCGCGGCGGGCTTGGTCAGGTGCGGCAACAGCGCCGGCGGCCAGGCATCCACCAGCGCCAGGATATGCGCTTCGGTAACCGGTTCTTCCTTCACATCCCCACGCAGGCGCACCCAACCGCCCATATCCCGGGAACGATTGCCGGTGAATGGCAGGCCACCGATGCTCCAGCGCATTGCCAGATGACGCATGAACTCCGGCGTCACGCCCTTGATATAAGGCAGCTCCTGGCAATCATCCCAGTGTTTCATTTCGGGCGCAGGCTCAGCGGCCACACTGACGGACGATTCACGGGAAGCGCCAAAACTGCCCTGCACCAGAGTCACCACTTGCCCTTGCTGCATGACCCGCCCCAGCACCTGGCTGACGGCCTTGCCTTCGCGCAGCACATCCACCTCGAAACTGACCGGCACATCTGGCGCCACCGGGCCGACAAAGGTGACCGCCAGCGACCGCACCGGGCGGTCCGCCGCAACCTTGGCCCGCATCGCTTCATACTGCAGAGCAACTACCAGGCCACCGAAACTGGCGCGCCCCTGGGCCCATTCCGCCGGGATGGTCAGCGCCTGGGGCTGGCCGCGAACGGCTTCGAGCAAATCGTAGAAACGCATGAAAACCTCGGGGGACAAAAAATAGACTGAGGGATCTTAACCAGCGTCGCAGAGCCACACAGCCATTATTCCGGCCAAAGCAGCGGACAGATAAGCCGCCCTTTGACCCTCAACGCTTGAAGCAATCGCAATGCAGTTGCTCCAGTACCTGATCGGAACGGGCCTCGGCCTTGAGCATGGTTCTGCGCCACACCGCTACACAGGGCAGCAAATCCAGTTGCCGCTCGGCCTGGGCCAGCCATTGCCAGCAATCATGCCAGTCGCCCAGGGCGCTCTGAGCTGCCTTGAGACGCTTCATAGCCCGGGAGGGCAAGCGATCCAGGTCGGGATAGGCATCGGCGGCGTAACGCACCCGCTTGATCAGCAGGCGCAGGCGATGTCGGTCGTGGGCAGGGTCCAGCAGCGCCTGGCCCAGGGCCTTCCACTGCTTGGCCAGACGTTTTTCGATACTGCCGCGCAGGCCCCGCAGCAGACCTTGGCGCTCAGAGGCCCGGAGGAACCTGGGGAAGGCATCCAGCACCAGAAACAACTGCGCCAGCTCGGCCCCCGCGGCCACTGCCGAGTACTCATGCAACAGCTGTGAGGTACGACGGTCGGCGGCAGCATGCTGGCCATGCTGATGCAGATAGGCCGCCAATACTTCACGATCACGAATCGGCGTCGTCAGCCGCCCCACCTCGCTGGCCGCAGCTTCCAGGTGCTCTACTCCGGGCAGGCCACGCAACGGGCGCAAAAGGCTGCGCAAGCGTCGCACGCTGATGCGCAGATCATGCAAGGCCTCGGCATCCGTGGCGGCCGCCAAGCGGGCCTGACAAGCCAGCAAACTCACTTCCAGGCCCAGAACCTGAGCCACCAAACGATCAACCAAGGCAGACATCAAGGCTTCCCCAACACGAGTCAAAAGCCTGACTTCGGCTTATCCAGCTCCAAGAATGGCACCGCGAACCGGCGACAGGCATTGCGCCAGATCATTCAGGTTCGCGGCGGTGATTGTCAGACCAGCTTAGCGGCTGTCTCGGCTCAGCGCCCGGCCCGGGACTCACGAATGTAGAAACGGGCCTTCTCGGCCTTGTTGGTGCAGCCTTCAAAGGCTTCGAATTGCTGCTGGGTCTTGGCGCCGGTCAGCAGCGACAACGCCTTGGAATAGCTCACGGTGCCGGCGAAACCTTCGGCCTTGGCCAGGTCCAGCTCGTGCCAGGCAGCATCCAGCTGCGTGCCGCAACTGTCACGGTAGGCAGTCTTGCCTGCACAACCGGTCAATACCAACGCAATCAGGGGCAGGCAGATCCAGGCTTTCATCGATGACACCTCAAGATAGGGAAAACAGTCGTACAGGCTAAGACGATGGCGGCGGGAAAAAGTGCCAGTCCCGCCCCTTGGAAAATATAGCTGCAGGAGCATAGCCTCGCGGCCCAGGCGGCCCTAGAAAAAAACTCACAGGCCCCGCAGCGCATCAGCAATTGAACCACAAGGCGCTATGGGTGCATTGTTGCAGCCTGTTTGTCGAAGGGACGAATCATGAGCAAACGTGTCGCATTGGTCCTTGGGTCGGGGGGCGCTCGCGGTTACGCCCATATCGGCGTCATCGAGGAAATCGAAAAACGCGGTTATGACATCGCCTGCATTGCCGGCTGCTCGATGGGCGCGGTGGTCGGCGGCATCTACGCCGCAGGTAAGCTCGCCGAGTACCGGGAATGGATCGAAAGCCTGGACTACCTCGACGTGCTGCGCCTGGTGGACGTGAGCTTTCGCCTGGGGGCGATTCGCGGCGAAAAGGTCTTCGGCCAGATCCGCAAGATCGTCGGCGAAGTGAATATCGAAGATCTGCGCATTCCCTATACCGCCGTCGCCACCGACCTGACCAACCAACAGGAAATCTGGTTCCAGGAAGGCTGCCTGCACCAGGCCATGCGTGCTTCCGCCGCGATCCCCAGCCTGTTCACCCCGGTCATGCAGGGCAACCGCATGCTGGTGGACGGCGGCCTGCTCAACCCGCTGCCCATCGTTCCAGTGGTTTCCAGCCACTGCGACCTGATCATTGCGGTCAACCTCAACTCCACCAACCAGCGCCACTACCAGTTACCGGTGATCCAGCGCCCACCCGCGTTCAAGAGCCGCTTTGACAGCCTGATCAATTCCCTGGGCTCGCACCTGCCGTTTCGCCGCAAGCAGGCCGAACAACTGCTACTGCTTGAGCAGGAAGCCTTCAAGAGCGAAGCCGCGGAGATCAATCCCTGGGTCGAGGGCGCGGAGCCTGAAGCCCAGCAACCAGCCGCCGCGCCGCAAACCGACGGTGCTCCGAAATCCGCCAGCGGCTCCTTCATCATCGACAACGTCGGCCCGGCGTCATTGCTGGACCTGGTCAACCAGAGCTTCGAGGTCATGCAGACCTCCCTGGCACAGTACAAGATCGCCGGCTACCCGCCGGATATCCTGATCAACGTGCCCAAGCGCGTCTGCCGCTTCTTCGAGTTCTACAAGGCGCCGGAGCTGATCGCCCTGGGCCGTGAGATTGCCAGCGATACCCTGGACCGCTACGAACAGGACCAGTAGCCAAAGACCACAAACTCAGGAGTCGGCGCCCAGCAGGCGGTAGCCGACCCCCGCCTCGGTGACGATGAAGCGTGGCCGGGTCGGATCGTCCGCCAGCTTCTGGCGCAAGTGCCCGACCACAATCCGCAGGTAATGACTGTCCTCGGTATGGGTCGGGCCCCAGATGTCCTTGAGCAGTTGCTGCTGGGTAATCACCCGCCCCGGGTGCCGCGCGAGCTGGGCCAGCACCGCATACTCCTTGCGGGTCAGGGCCACTTCGACACCGTCCAGCAACACCCGCCGATATGCCAAGTCAACCGTCAGCGCCCCCACTTGCAACGCCGCCTCCTGCACTTCCCCGCTCGGCGCCTGGCGCAGCAGGGCGCGAATCCGTGCCAGGAACTCCTGGATACCGAAAGGCTTGGTCACATAGTCGTTGGCGCCACCATCCAGCGCCTCGACCTTCTGCAGCTCGCTGGCACGCACCGAAAGCACCATGACCGGCACCACCGACCACTCGCGAAACTCGCGCAGCACCTGCTGCCCGTCCATGTCCGGCAGCCCCAAATCAAGTACCAGCAGGTCCGGCTTGTTCAAGGCAGCCTGGGCCAGGCCTTCGGTGCCGGTACCGGCTTCAATCACTTTGTATCCCTGGGACGCCAGGCTGATGCGCAGGAACTTGCGGATCTGCGGCTCGTCGTCGATGACCAGGATGGTCGCGGTCTGGCTCATGGTTTCAGTTCAAGACAAATTAAGAGGCAAAAGCGTAGCGCAAGGCATGCCGCATCCGTGTGGCGTTGACGCGGCAAGGCCGCAGCGCTTTCTACAGGTATTCACAGGTCGGACTCAAGCTCCGGCTGGGTCTGCAACGGCAGGTGCAAGGTAATGCATGTCCCCTTGCCGCCAATGCCCTGCGCGACGCTGATATGCCCGCCATGGGCGCCAACCATGCCCTGGCAGATCGCCAGGCCCAGGCCGGTACCCTGCCCGCCGCGGTCGCCACGGGCAGCGGTGTAGAACATGTCGAAAATCTTTGCCCGCTCATCCTCGGGAATCCCCGGGCCCTCATCACTGACGGCGAAGCTCAATTCCTGTTCGCTGGCACTGACCGTCAACTGCAGATGGCCCTGGGGCGGCGAGAAGCGGGCAGCATTCTCCAGCACATTGACCAGCGCCTGCTCGATCAACGCCGCATGGACGTAAAGCAAGGGCAAGTCCGCAGGCAGTTCGGTGGCCACCTGCAACGGCGCCAGCACCGCCCGCAGGCGGTTCAGGGCACTGCCGACGATATCCCCCGGCGCGACCCAGTCCCGGGCCAGCTTCAAGGCCCCATGGCCGAGTCGGGTCATGTCCAGCAGGTTCTGTATATAGCGGTCCAGGCGTTCGGCCTCATCCCGCGTGCCCTCCAGCAGCTCTCGCCGATCTTCCTGGGGGATCGCTTCCCCCAGGGCCAGCAGGCTGTCGATACTGCCGCGCATTGAGGTCAGCGGTGTGCGCAGGTCATGGGATACCGAAGCCAGCAAGGCGCTGCGCAACTGCTCGGTCTCGCCGCGCAGCCTCGCCGCCTCCAGATCCTCGGCCAGCCGCGCCCGGGCCAGGGCCTGGGCCAATGGCTGGCTCAGCGCGGTGAGCAGGCGACGGCGCTGGCCGCTGAACTCCTCGCCTTCACGGGGGCAGACCCCGAGCAAGCCCAAAGGCCCGTCATCCACCGACAAGGGCCACCACCACCAACGGCCAAAGGGCAAGGTCCCAGTGCCCAGCCCCGCCGGCTGGTCATGCTGCCAGGCCCAGTCGGCGGCGGCGCGCTCGGCCTCGGAGAACTGCGGCGAACCACCGGTCTCGACTTTCCATCCGCCCTGCCCATCGCGGTTGATCAGGCAGATACGCAACTCGTCGCGGCCATTCAAATGCTGGGCCGCGGCGCTGATCACCGCTTGCCGGTCAGTGGCGGCAGTCAACTTGCGCGACAGGTCCAAGAGCTCGCTGGTTTCTTCCTGGGTATCGCGCAAGGCCTGCAACTGCCGGCGCTGGCGGGCCGCCAGATTGCCGGTCAGCGCGGCCATGAGCAGGAAGAACAGCAGGGTCAGCACGTCCTCTTCACGCTGGATGGCCAAGGAGAAGTTCGGCGGAATGAACAGGAAGTCATAACTGAGAAAGGACAGCGCCGCGCAAGCCAGGGCCGGCCCAAGGCTGCTGCGCACCGCCACCAGCAGCACGGCGGCGAGGAACACCAGGGAAATGTTCGGCAACGGCAGGACACTGGCTACCCCCCAGGCCAGGGCACTGGCCAGGAGGGTGGCCAGCACCGCCAGGGCATAGTCGAACCAGACCAGCGAATGCTTGACCCGCAGGCCCGGCTGATGGGGCTGGGGCTCGCTGTCCAGGACATTGATTTCCAGGCCATCGGCATTGCGCAGCAAGCGCGCCGCCAGGCCGCCACCGAACCAGCGTCGACGCCAGCGGCGCCTGGACTGGCCCACCAGCAACAAGCTGGCGCGACGCTCCGCAGCGTGCTGGATCAGGGTCTTGGCTACCTCGCCGGCGCGCAACAGGACCACTTCCCCGCCCAGGCGCTCGGCCAATTGTTGAGCGGCCTGCAAGCGCAAGCGTGCCTGCTCGTCGCGCAACCGGCCGTTATCCACATGCACCAGGCTCCAGGGCAGGTGGCGACGCTGGGCCACACGGCTGGCGTGACGCACCAGGCGCTCGGCCTGGGCATCGCCGTCGATACCTACCAACAGCCGCCCGCGCACCGCCGGTGCCGCCTGCCCCAGCTGGCGATAGCCCTGGGCCAGGTCATTGTCCACCTGGGCGGCGGCGGTCTGCATCGCCAGCTCGCGCAGGGCGGTGAGGTTGGTCTGGGTGAAAAACGCATCGATCGCCGCCCGCGCCTGCTCCGGCACGTAGACCTTGCCATCCCGCAGACGCTCCAGCAGCTCTCGGGGCGGCAAGTCCACCAGCAGCAACTCATAGGCCTCTTGCAGCACCCAGTCAGGCAGGGTTTCGCGGACCTGGACCCCGGTGATGCCGCGCACCTGGTCATTGAGGCTTTCCAGGTGCTGGACATTGACCGTGGTGAAGACGTCGATCCCGGCCGCCAGCAATTCCTGAATGTCCTGCCAGCGCTTGGCGTGCCGGCTGCCCGGGGCGTTGCTGTGGGCCAGCTCGTCCACCAGTACCAGCTTGGGCTTGGCCTTGAGCAGGCCGTCGAGGTCCATTTCCTCCAGCAGTACCCCACGATATTCCGAACGCACCAAGGGCTGCTGGGGCAGCCCGCTCAACAAGGCTTCGGTTTCGGCGCGGCCGTGGGTCTCTACCACCCCGGCCAGCACCTTGACCCCCTGGCGCAGTTGGGTATGGGCCGCCTGGAGCATGGCGTAGGTCTTGCCAACCCCAGGGGCGGCCCCCAGGAACACCTTGAGCCGGCCGCGGCCGTCCCGTGGCAGCTCGGCTAGCAGCGCGTCGGCGCGACCGGAATCACTCATGGGCTTTCTCTCTGCGACAAGACATTCGGTTCAATCTGCGCTCACTGTAGTTGCGTTTGCTAGCGCTCTCTGGGGCCGGAAGCTCCTGCGGGGCATTTTGCAGCCTTCCGGGTTCGGCAACGGCTACAACTGTTCCAGTGCCAGGTTCAGGGCCAGTACATTGACCACCGGCGGTCCCACCAACGGCCGTTCGATATGAGCGTCCACCAAGGCCTGCAATTTGGCTGGCGACAGGTTGCGCGCCGCCGCGACCCGCGCCAGTTGATAGTCAATTGCCTGCGGTGGCAAGTGTGGATCGAGGCCGCTGCCCGAAGTGGTCAGCAATGCCAGGGGCACCGGCCCCTGCCCCGGTACCAGGAGCTTGTTGGCATCCTGGATCACCCGCGTGGCCAGGGCCGGATTGCTCGGCGCCAGATTGCTGGCAGAACTCGATACCGTGGCAAAGGCCCCCGCCGAAGGGCGTGGATGGAACCAGGCGTCACCGACGAATTCCTGGGCGATCAGGGCCGAACCCCGCACCCTGCCGTCGGCATCGCGTACCAGGCTGCCATTGGCCTGTTCCGGGAAGGCCAGCTGGGCCACGCCGGTCACCACCAGGGGATAGGCCACACCGGTGATCAGGGTCATCAACACAATCAGGCTCAAGGCCGGACGCACTACGCTAGTCATTTCTCACTCCTCGATTCGTTCAGATCTGCAGGCCGGTTACACCAGATGCAGCGCGGTCAGCAGCATGTCGATCAGCTTGATCCCGACAAAGGGCACGACAATGCCACCCACGCCGTAGATCAGCAGGTTGCGCCGCAGCAGATGCGCGGCACTGGCCGCCTGCACCCGCACCCCACGCAATGCCAGGGGGATCAGCACCACGATGATCAGGGCGTTGAACACGATGGCCGAAAGGATGGCGCTCTGCGGGCTGGCCAGCCCCATGATGTTGAGCACCCCCAGCTGTGGATAAATCGCCGCGAACAGCGCAGGCAGGATGGCGAAGTACTTGGCCACGTCGTTGGCGATGGAGAAGGTGGTCAGGGCACCCCGGGTCACCAGCAGTTCCTTGCCGATCTGCACCACATCCAGCAGTTTGGTCGGGTCGCTGTCCAGGTCGACCATGTTGGCCGCCTCGCGCGCCGCCTGGGTGCCGTCGTTCATGGCCATGCCGACATCGGCCTGGGCCAATGCCGGTGCGTCGTTGGCGCCGTCACCGCACATGGCTACCAGACGCCCGTCGTTTTGCTCGTGGCGAATGCGCGCCAGCTTCTTCTCCGGCGTGGCCTCGGCCAGCACATCGTCGACTCCGGCTTCGGCGGCAATGGCCGCGGCGGTCAGCGGGTTGTCGCCGGTCACCATCACGGTACGGATGCCCAACTTGCGCAACTCGGCGAAACGCTCGCGAATGCCGGGCTTGACCACGTCCTTGAGGTGAATAGCGCCGAGCATCCGGCCCTCGGCACAGACCAGCAGCGGGGTGCCGCCGCTCTGAGCGATCTTGTCGATCTCCCGGGACAGGGCCGGGGCCAGCTCGCTGCGTTTGAGGCCGACGAAGCTCAGCACCGAATCCACTGCGCCCTTGCGATAGACCCGGCCCTGGTAGTCGACCCCGGACAGTCGGGTTTCAGCGCTGAAAGGCACTGCCGTCAGCAGATCGCTGCCCGGCTCGGGCTGTGGATAAAGCTCGCGCAGGTACTCGACGATGGACTTGCCTTCGGCGGTGTCGTCCGCCAGGGAGGCCATCAAAGCCGCTTCGGCCAGCACTTGGGCACTGACACCCGGCGCTGGGTAGATGGCGCTGCAACGGCGGTTACCGAAAGTGATGGTGCCGGTCTTGTCCAGCAGCAACACGTGCACGTCCCCCGCCGCCTCCACCGCGCGCCCGGACTTGGCGATCACGTTCAAGCGCACCAGGCGGTCCATCCCGGCAATCCCGATGGCCGACAGCAGGCCGCCGATGGTGGTGGGGATCAGGGTCACCAGCAACGCCACCAGGAACACCAGCGGCAGGCTGCCATTGGCAAAGTGGGCGAAGGGCTGCAAGGTCACCACCACCAGCAGGAAGATCAGGGTCAGGCCGATCAGCAGGATATCCAGGGCCACTTCGTTGGGCGTCTTCTGCCGCTTGGCGCCTTCGACCAGGGCGATCATGCGGTCCAGGGTCGACTCGCCGGGGTTGCTGGTAATGCGCACCAGCAGCCAGTCGGAGACCAGCCGGGTATTGCCGGTCACCGCCGAACGATCGCCGCCGGATTCCCGGATCACCGGAGCCGATTCACCAGTGATTGCCGCTTCGTTGACCGCGGCGATGCCTTCGATCACCTCGCCATCACCGGGAATCATTTCGCCGGCTTCGACCCGCACCACGTCGCCTTTGCGCAGACTGACCGCCGGCACCAACTGATAGCTGCCGTCGCTGGCCCGGCGGCGGGCACTCAAGCCCTCGCTGCCGGCCTTGAGGCTGTCGGCGCGAGCCTTGCCGCGGCCTTCCGCCAGCGCTTCGGCGAAGTTGGCAAAGAGCACTGTGAACCACAGCCAGAGCGCAATCTGGGCAGCGACGAAGGTCGGCACCGCGGTGTCCGGGATGAAACACAGCACGGTGGTCAGGATCGCTGTCAGTTCCACCACCAGCATCACTGGCGAGCGCTGCAACTGGCGCGGGTCAAGCTTGACGAAGGCCTGGACCAGCGCCGGGCGCCATAGGGCCGAAATTGCGGTACTCGCCACTTCGGCCTTGGCCGGCTGGCTCTTGGCGAGCGCATCGGCCGTTTTGTTCGAGGCAGGAACATGCATATTCATCATCAGGTCCTCAGAAGCCCATGCTCAGGTGTTCGGCGATTGGGCCCAGCGCCAGGGTCGGCAGGAAGGTCAGGCCGCCCACCAGCAAGATGGTCACGGTCAGCAAGGCCACGAACAGCGGGCCATGGGTGGGAAAGCTGTTCTGGCCGATGGGTGCGGTCTTCTTCATCGCCAGGCTGCCGGCCAGGGCCAGCACCGGCAGGATGTAGCCGAAGCGACCGATCAGCATGCCCAGGCCCAGCATCAGGTTGTGGAACGGGGTATTGGCGCTGAAACCGCCAAATGCCGAACCGTTGTTGGCGCTGGCCGAGGTGTAGGCGTACAGCAGTTGACTGAAACCATGGGGCCCCGGGTTGCTGATGGCTGCTGCCGGCCCCGGCAGGCTGGCGGCCAGTGCGCCCAGCACCAGCACGCCGACGGGCATCACCATCAGGGTCACCACCAGCAGTTGCACCTCCTTGGCCTGGAGCTTCTTGCCCAGGTATTCCGGGGTACGACCAATCATCAGCCCGGCCAGGAACACTGCGATCAACACGTTCAGCAGCATGCCGTAGAGGCCCGCGCCGACGCCGCCGAAGATCACTTCGCCGACCATCATGTTGATCAGCGCCACCATGCCGCTCAGCGGGTTGAGGCTGTCGTGCATGCCATTCACCGAACCGTTGGAGGCCGCAGTAGTGGTCACCGACCAGAGCACCGTGGCAGTGGTGCCGAAGCGGGCCTCCTTGCCTTCCAGGGGCGCAGCCTGCTCTACCGCTGCATTCTGCAACGCCGGGTTGGGTTGATACTCCGCCCACAGCGAGGTAGCACCGCCGATCAGGAACAAGGCGAACATGCAGGCGATGATCGCCCGGCTCTGACGCAGGTCCTTGACGTAATGGCCGAAGGTGAACACCAGGGCCACCGGAATCAGGATGATCGATACCAGTTCGAACAGATTGCTCCAGGCCGTGGGGTTCTCGAACGGGTGCGCCGAGTTGACGCCGAAGAAACCGCCACCGTTGGTGCCCAGCTGTTTGATAGCAATCTGACTGGCGGCCGGGCCCAGCGGAATGACCTGGTCATTGCCCTGCAGGGTCAGGGCATCCACGTAATGGGCGAAGGTCTGGGGCACGCCCTGCCAGACCAGGAACAGCGCCAGCAGCAGGCACAGCGGCAGCAGGCCGTAGAGGGTGGCGCGGGTCATATCGACCCAGAAGTTGCCCAGGGTGCGCACCGAACGCCGGCCAATGCCGCGGCACAAGGCAACCAGCACCGCCAGCCCGGTGGCAGCGCTGACGAAGTTCTGCACGGTAAGGCCGACCATCTGGCTGAGGTAGCTCAGGGAGGCTTCGCCGCTATAGGACTGCCAGTTGGTGTTGGTCATGAAGCTGACGGCAGTGTTGAACGCCAGCGTCCATTCCTGCCCCGGAAGATGCTGTGGATTGAGCGGCAGGTGATCCTGAAACAGCAAGATGGCAAACAGCAGGACAAACCCGGCCAGGTTAAAGGCCAGCAGAGCCAGGGTGTATTTCTGCCAGCTCTGCTCAACCTGCGGATCGACCCCGGAGACCCGATAGCAGACACGCTCCACCGGGCCCAGGACCGGGGTCAGCCAGGTACGCTGGCCCTCCATGACCCGGTAGTAGAATCGCCCCAGCCAAGGTGCGGGCAACAGCACCAGAGCGAAGAAGGCGAGGATCAGCCAATAGTCATAACTGTGCATAACCGCAGCTCCTAATTCCGATCCGCGCGCAGCAGCGCAACCAGTAGATAAATGAACAGGCCCACTGCCAGCAGCAGCGACACCGCGTCCAGAATGTTCATGGAATGTCTCCGTGGTACGGCGATTGCCGCGAATGCAGACATTGTCCGCAGGGTGCCTGTAAAGGAACGAGATCGACGGGGCGGGCAGCGCATAAAGAAAGCGTAAAGACTGGCGTCATACAGCCTTTACGAGGGGCGATGAGGCGCCTCGCTCGCCTCTGGAGCGCGGCTGCCCCGATGCGAGGCATCACGCCCCCATGCACTTAAGGTCAATGGTGCTGAAAATCGGCGAAACATCCTCGATACGACAGCTTTGGGTGCTTTACGACGGTACTTCAAGAACTGGCATGGGCACTGCACAGAACAGCCGCGAGCACGTCCTATTCGTTCAGGGAGCAACCGATGAACACACAACTCAAGCCCACCTTGGGCACGCTGCATTTATGGGGCATCGCAGTCGGACTGGTGATTTCCGGGGAGTACTTTGGCTGGAGCTATGGCTGGGGCGTAGCAGGAACCCTGGGGTTTCTCGTGACCTCGCTGATGGTGGCGGCCATGTATACCTGCTTTATATTCAGTTTCACCGAGCTGACTACGGCGATTCCCCACGCCGGCGGCCCGTTTGCCTACAGCCGCCGCGCCTTTGGTGAAAAAGGCGGCCTGATCGCAGGGCTGGCCACCCTGATCGAATTCGTCTTCGCCCCTCCCGCCATCGCCCTGGCCATCGGCGCTTACCTGAACGTGCAATTCCCGGCCCTGGATCCGAAACATGCCGCGGTCGGCGCCTACATCGTATTCATGGGCCTGAACATTCTCGGGGTAAAACTGGCAGCCACCTTTGAACTGGTGGTCTGCGTGCTGGCGGTAGCCGAGCTTTTGGTGTTCATGGGGGTGGTGGCCCCGGCCTTCAGCTTCAGCCACTTCGCCCTCAACGGCTGGGCAGGCGCCGACGCCTTCGGCGCCCCGGCAATTGCCGGGATGTTCGCCGCCATTCCCTTCGCCATCTGGTTCTTCCTGGCCATCGAAGGTGCGGCCATGGCTGCCGAAGAAGCCAAGGACCCCAAGCGCACCATTCCCAAAGCCTATATCAGCGGCATACTGACCCTGGTACTGCTGGCCATGGGGGTGATGTTCTTCGCCGGCGGCGTGGGGGACTGGCGCAGCTTGTCGAATATCAACGACCCGCTGCCCCAGGCGATGAAGACCGTTGTGGGCGATAGTTCCGGCTGGCTGCACATGCTGGTATGGATCGGCCTGTTCGGCCTGGTGGCAAGTTTCCACGGGATCATCCTCGGCTACTCGCGCCAGTTCTTCGCCCTGGCCCGGGCCGGTTACCTGCCTGCCTCCCTGGCCAGGCTCTCGCGCTTTCAGACGCCACATCGGGCGATCATCGCCGGCGGCCTGATCGGCATCGCCGCCATCTACAGCGATGGCCTGATCAACCTTGGCGGCATGACCCTCACTGCCGCCATGATCACCATGGCTGTGTTCGGTGCCATCGTGATGTACATCATGAGCATGCTCAGCCTGTTCAAACTGCGCAGGGCGGAACCGAATCTGCCACGCAGCTTCCGCGCCCCGGGCTACCCGCTGGTGCCGGCCATTGCCCTGGCGCTGGCCGCGGTCTGCCTGGTGGCCATGGCCTGGTTCAATGCCCTGATCGGCCTGATATTTCTGGTGTTCATGGCCCTGGGCTTCATCTATTTCCTGCTGACCGGGCAACTGCGGGCCGACGCACCGGTGGACGCCATGCTCACCGGCCGTTGAACAGCGCCCTGCTCGTGCCAGGCGGATCAGGCATACAATGGAACCACTGCGAAGCGCTTTAACTCAAAGCGTTATAGGCAGGCCCGAAGGCGAACCTTCGCCTGCGGGCTACTGCCCATTAAGGAGAGCCCTATGCCCTGGTATGCCTGGTTGATTCTGGTGGTTGCTATCGGTTCTATCGTTGGCGGCTTGATGATGCTGCGCGACACCGCCAACAAGGTCGAGCTGACCGATGAGCAACGCAAGCGCGTGGCCGAGCGCAACGCACAAATGGATGCCAAGGAAGCGCAGGATCGTTAAGCCTACAGCCCCTTCACCCTAACGTGCAGGGGCTGCCTGGAGCCTCAACGCTCCCATTCGGCCTTGGCAATGTGCAACCCGTGCTGGCCCTTATAGGCTGCACGTTGCGGCTGGCTCCAGCCTTCGAGCAGCGATTCGTCCAGACGATAGATTTCCACTCCCAGTGGACGGCACACGCTTAACGGATCCTGGGCTTCAGGCCCCCACATCGGCAAGGACAGATCTCCGCCCGGACACGTCGACAATGCACAGAGCAGGTCGATCTCGGCGAAGAACTCCAGATAATCCCCCTTCTGCGCCGGGCAGGCCTTCATGAAATACATGTCGTCATGGTTCAGGCCCGTGCACTGGAAGATGTTCAACACATCATGCACATCGAACTCGGTCAGGCCATGAGGCAGCACTGCCCGCGTCAGGTTGGAATGGCAGTGATGGTGAAAGTCCTCGCCGGTGAGCATGCGATTCACATAGGGGTCGCAACGGGTGCCCAGCAGATCGTGCAGGCGGCCACCATGCTCGTCGATTCCGTAATGGGCCAGGCTGTCATCGGTGATGGTCACCAGCGGCCGCAGAAAAGGCAGGTTCGACCAGAGCCGGTCGTGGGTACTGACATGCGCACCCTGCAACTGCCGAGTGCGCGCAGCCCAGAGGCGCTCACGCGGATCGTTGGCATTCCACACGTTGAAGTCGCCCACCTGCGGCCCTACCGGAGTGGTCACCCGAAATACGTGCCCGGCGGGCACCTTCCAGGCGCGCCCGGTACGGATTGGAACCTCGAACTGCTCGATCAGATGGCGTTGGCCCTGATTGTGCCGAATGCGTTCGTAAAACGCCTTGTCCACCTGTAGCGCCGAACCTTTGCTGACCTGATAAGCCGCTGGATAGTCTTTGTACATGGGTATCGCCCTCTTTCAGTGACACTGGGGTTGGTCGAGCATGTCCAACAGCAGGCGTTCCGAGTCATCCAGATACAACTCCATGGCCTCGGTGGCCGCAGCCTTGTCCCCCTCCAGAAGCCATTCATGGATCTGTCGGTCGCGGACCAGCCAGGGCGCCTGAAACCGCGCCTCATCCGGCGCCGTACAAAACACCAGGCGCAACTGCGCCACCACGTTGGTGAAGAATTCATCGAACAGTGGCGAGCCCAGCAACCCCACCACATGCTGGTGAAAACGCAGGCCATGGGTTCCCACGGCGCGCCAATCCTCCCGCTCCCGGGCAAGTTCTGCCGCTTCGATGGCATTGAGCATGCGATCGGACTGGTACTCGCGTAGCGGGCGGGCATTGACGATGGCCTGCAACTCCAGGGTACGGCGCACTCGGAACAGATCCCGCACGTCATCAGCACCAAGGCGACGGACCACTACGCCTTTGTGCCGCACGTACCAGGTCAACCCTTCCTGCCCCAGGCGGTGCAGGGCTTCACGGATGGTATTGCGTGAGGCGTTATAGGCACTGACCAGATCGCTTTCCACCAGCGCCATCCCGGGCAATAAACGACCACCGATGATGTCAGCCCGAAGTTCCACGGTAATGTGGTCAGCCAGGGAGAGTCCGTCGCTCATGAGGGCACCTCGCAATTGTTCAACAATTTGTGAACAACAGGTAATCACTTATCGTGCCAACTTAATCAGTCCTTGCGCCCTCATGAGAAGCTGTCGTGACGCTGTCAACGCTGATAATCCCTGCCGAGAAGTTGGGGCATGATCTGATAATCCTTGGTTAAAATGGCCTTCTAGTTGCGGAGGTTTCTCAAATGCGTTACTCGCCAGACCATAAAGCCCAGACTCATCAACGCATTATCAAGGAAGCTTCAGAACGTTTTCGGCGTGACGGGATAGGCGCAACAGGTCTACAGCCCCTAATGAAAGCCCTGGGGTTGACTCATGGCGGCTTCTATTCCCACTTCAAGTCCAAGGATGAACTGGTAGAAGAAGCCCTGCGTGCCGCCGCCCAAGAGCTGGACGCCCATTGCGCTGCACTGTTCGCACAAGAGCATCCGCTGCCAGCCTTTATCGATAACTACCTCTGCGAGTGGCACCAGAAGTCCCCTCATCAAGGCTGCCCGCTACCGACCATGAGCTCGGAACTTGGCCAACGTGGGCAACCCAGTGCGACTACAGATGAGGTGCTCAACACCAGGCTCGAACAACTAGAAGCGGTGCTGGAAGGCGAACAGAAAGCCGAGCGAAGCCTGATGCTAATGTCCACCTTGGTCGGTGCACTCATGCTTTCTCGCAGCGTGGAAAACCCGGAGCTGGGAACTCGGATACTGGAGGTGGTTCGCGAGGGCCTGAAGCAACAGGAGCGGCGCTGAAGCGATCCGCTCCAACCTACTCTCCTTATTTATAGCGAGCGGCCGCACTGCTCCTGGACAGATTCGGGCCAAGAGCCAAGCGTGCCGCCACCAAAGCCTGCCAATCCGCAGGATCGGGTAGCGAAGGCAATGTAATCAACTCGCCCTGATCCAAGCCGCTCAACGCCGCATCGACCATTTCCTGTACCTCCATCACCATTTCCGCCGGAATGGCCTTGGCATCCAGCCCTGAACGCTCCCAGATCTCGGTACGAGTGACACCCGGCAAGACCGCCTGGACACGAACCCCACTGTCTTTCAACTCGGCCTGCAGTGACTGAGTCAAGCTGAGTACGTATGCCTTGGTTGCACTATAAGTCGCGTTGAAACGTTCAGGAATCAGGGCTACCACCGAGGCAATATTGATAATCGTCCCGCGCCCAGCCGCAGAGAAACTCGTTGCTGCCACCGCGGCCAGCCGGGTCAGTGCCACGACATTGAGCTGAATCATGCGCTCCGTCTGATCCAGGTCGGCGCCAGCCAAAGCCCCGTTGGCAGCTACTCCCGCATTGTTCAGCAGCAGACTGATACGGGAGTCGTCGCGCAAACGTTGCTCGACATTCAGCAGGTCCTTTTTAAGCGTCAAATCCGCCTTCAACACCTCCACCTGAACGTTATATTTATCGCCCAACGCATTGGCTGCCGCCTTCAAACGTCCCTCATCCCGAGCAACCAGCAACAAATCAAAACCTCGCGCCGCCAGTCGATCGGCATAAACCGCTCCAATACCGGATGAGGCCCCAGTGACCAATGCAGTACCTTTGGATTGAATCGAACTCATAGCTGGACTCCTGACAATGCATGAAAGTAATGAACGCCTTCGGCCAAAAACATCTGGCACCCGAAAATATTATTATCATAATATTTTCGCATCATCATGAAATAATCAATCCAGGCGATACGAATTCACTGCCAGCTACCCCATTCATGCAACGCAAAAGGCCGGTCAGAGACCGGCCTTAAAAGGTTATGGGGAGAGAACTCAATTGACTTCGAGCTTATCCAGATTTCGCTCCAGAATCGCCCTCCCAATCCCCTTGACCTCCAGCAACTCGTCCACCGAAGCAAAGGGCCCATTTTCTTCCCGATAAGCGACAATCGCCTTGGCCTTGGCAGCCCCCACCCCAAAAAGCTCGCGTTGCAGCACAGCTTCATCCGCCGTATTGAGGTTGACCTTGCTTGCTTGCATTGGCGCCTGCTCCGCCACTTGCACAGAACCGGGCTGGGCCTTGGGGCCCGGCGCGGCCTGAGTGACAAGTGCAAAGCTGGCGAGAAAAGCAAAGATCAATGAGGTGAAAAAAGAGTTACGCATAGTGACGCTCCATGACATCGAGTAAGGAAAGCAGCTTTCCAAAGCTGCCTTCCAAACCTAGGTTGATGCCACGAGCAAATCAAAAGCCAGAGAGTTACTGCTTATGTAGATTCAAGGTTTGAGACGACGCTGCTGATAGACCCAGTCGACGATTTCACCATCCGGTGTGTAGCCACTTACGGTCTCGCGAAGCAACTGGCGAACTCTTGCATAGTCGTCCAACTCAAGGGCTGCAAGGAGTTCAGCGAGCTTCAGCTTGAGTGTTTCCCACGATAGATGATCCTCGTTGGCACTCATGATCATCGGGTGCTGAGTAGCGGCGACGTTGTCTCCAATCAGCAACTCTTCGTAAAGCTTTTCACCAGGCCGCAAGCCAGTAAATTCAATCGCGATATCACCATGAGGATTTTTCTCCGAGCGAACACTCAGCCCGGAAAGATGAATCATTTTTTCTGCCAGCTCGACAATTCTAACTGGCTCGCCCATATCCAATACAAATACGTCCCCGCCCTGCCCCATCGAACCTGCCTGAATGACCAATTGGGCAGCCTCTGGGATGGTCATGAAATAACGGGTGATCTTTGGATGCGTGACCGTCAATGGGCCACCAGACTTGATCTGCTTATGGAATAGCGGAATAACAGAACCTGAAGAGCCCAGTACATTCCCGAAACGGACCATGGTGAAACGGGTTTTATTAACCCGTGGCACATTTGACAGATCATCGAACAGAACCGGGGCCGGCTCCTTGCTCAACGCCTGCAACGTAAGCTCCGCCAGTCGCTTGGTGCTACCCATGACATTGGTTGGGCGAACCGCCTTATCCGTAGAAATCAGTACAAAGTTGGCTACACCACATTGCAGTGCGGCCTGCGCGGTATTGAGCGTCCCCATGACATTATTAAGTACACCTTCAGCGATATTATGTTCTACCATCGGAACATGCTTATATGCAGCAGCATGATAGACCGTATCGACGCTCCAGGTTTTCATGACTGACAGCAACTTTTCGTAGTTGCGTACCGAACCAAGAATTGGCAATAGTTTTACAAGTCGAGACTCTTTCGATACACGCTGTTCAAGTTCGGACAAGATACTGTAAAGATTGAACTCGCTGTGATCGAGCAATATTAGCGTGCTAGGGCCTTGGAGTAGAATCTGCCGACAAAGCTCAGAACCGATAGACCCTCCAGCACCTGTTACCAGAACTGTCTGCCCCTTGATACAGTGCGCCAACAGGTCAACTTGAGCCGGGACCGCGTCACGCCCAAGCAGGTCAGCTATGTCCACCTCTTGAATGTCATCGACTTTCACTCGGCCACTGGCCAGATCCATGAAACCGGGGACACTTCGTACGTGTAAGGGGAATCCTTCTAAATACCCCAGAATCTCTCTTCGACGGCTACGACTGGATGAGGGAATGGCCAGGAGAATCTCTTCTGCCCCCGTGTCATCAATCATTTGCTGTAAATGCTTGGGTTTATACACCTGTAGCCCGGCGATCATCCGACCGGCAATACTGCCGTCATCATCGATAAAAGCCACAGGCCGCATCACCCGCCCCAATCGCAAGGCGGCCACCAGTTGATTGCCTGCCGCTCCAGCGCCGTAGATAGCCACCTTAGGCAAACCATCATCACGATTGGTAAAGGGTACATGCTGGGCAGTGGTGAACCAGTCGCCGAGAAAGTACTGACGCATCGCCAGCCTAAGTCCGCCAATCATCACCATACTCAACCACCAATAGTTGAATACGATTGAGCGCGGCACCACAGTCTGGTGATTGCTATACACATAGACCACCAGCGCGAGAGTCAAAGCCGATAAGGTTACGGCCTTGACGATCGCAATAAGAGCATCGTTACCGAAGTAACGCATAACCGCGCGATACATCCCGAACCGAATGAACAGAGGAATGGCAACTATGGGAGCGCTAGCGAATAGCCAGAAATGCACAATGAAAGGATTGTTCAGATCGTCAAAACCCAGCCTGACGACAAATGCCATCCACAGCGCAACCCACACCAGCAAAATGTCGGTGACCACCTGCAGCACCCTCTTCTGCCGCCGCGGGAGCCTCAACAGAAGTGTTCGTATCTTATCCATAATTCCTTTTTCGAACCTCGGCCTTCAGCCTCGATCTATGTTGCATACTGATGGAAAGCGCCCTATTTGACAGTCTCGAATACTAGGCAGTATCAGCCTGTTTTCTCCAACTCACCCGCCCGAAACCTGAAAGCAAGAAAAACCAGCGGTGCGTAAGCCAGTACCAGACCAATAATACCATCCAACCCGAATAACCCCACGCCTATGGCGATTGGCAGAAGCCATAGTGCATTGATTCCCAAGACCGCCAAGGTCACTGGTAGATGCCGACCAAACTGGCGGGAGGCGAACTGGTAAGCATGACTACGATGTGCTTCATAGACCTTGTCTCCGCGAACTAATCGCCGAATCAGAGTAAAAGTCGCATCAACAATGAAGACGCCAAGAAGAATCAACCATACCCAAAGAAAGCGCGAGGATGACCAAGCTGCCTGTACGGAAAGAACCCCCAGAACAAGCCCAAGAAAACCGCTGCCAGCGTCCCCCATGAAAATACGTGCAGGAGGGAAGTTCCAGTAAAGAAAACCCAGCACTGCCATCGACAATAACAGTGGCAGCCAGATCAATGATGGAGCATCAGCAAACCAGTAAATTACGCAGGCACCAAGACATGTACTCACTGCCTGAACACTGGCAATCCCATCAATACCATCCATGAAGTTGTATAGATTGAGCATCCAGACCAAATAAAAAACTGCACAGATATGTCCCAACCATGAAAGATTGAGATCCATGCCAAATACATTAATCGCAGGCAATCCACCTAGCCAGGTCAGAGCCCAGATCGCCGCGATAAAATGCGCGAGCAGCCTCCAACGCGCTGCTATGTGCCCATGATCATCTAAAAAACCAACTACAGCTATCAATGCACCTGCTCCCCATAAAGCCCCTATGGAAAGCAGAGGAACATCTATCAGCACGCTCAGCAGAGGCGCAGCAGCCAGAAAGCTCAGGACAATTGCAACGCCTCCCCCTCTGGGGGTAGGCACTGTATGAGAGCTGCGACTATTGGGAACGTCCATTAAGCTCCGAGCTAGAGCATAGCGTCGCAACACCCAAGTTAGCAGAAGCGAAACACTGGCTACCACTAACATAAAAAACAAAATCACCATGTAACTTTAATCCTTAAAGCGCATGAAAAATCGATAATCATTAGAGCTACGCCCTTTAAACCAAAACCCTCTTTAAATGCGTTAAAACTCAAGCACAACTATCAATAAAGTATTTCGCTGTAGCATCAAGTGTTTTATCTACACCCAGAGGAGGAGACCACCTCAACAGCTCACGATTCTTTGATATATCCACCTGAAGAGAACCGCACAGTCGTTGGGAAATAGACTTTTTACCCAGCAATGTAGCACTAAAACTCAAGATACCACTAGGCATGGCCAGCAGACGAGCAGGTTTACCCAATGCGCCACCCATTCCTTTCAGCATTTCAGTTGTCGAAAGGTCTTCACCATCACTAACTGAAAACACCTGATTGGCAGCTAACGGATGCTCAACACACGTAACAATCAGATCCACCAAATTATCTAATGCCCCCAAACTCCGGCGACTATCTATTACCCCAAAAGGTAAAGACCCCCCCCTACACAACCCGCGCATCATATTAAGAAAGTTAGCTTTAATGCTAGGACCGTATACAAGAACTGGACGAATAATTACAACTTCCATACCCGTTTGAGAGGCAATGAGAGTCAAGCCTTTTTCCGCTTCCATTTTGGAAATACTGTATGGATCTGTAGGGACAGGCTCATCATCAGCAGTATAAGGAACATTGAGTGATGTCCCCTCACCATTAACCTTGATGGAACTGATAAAAACGAATCGACCTACACCACGCTGGGCAGCCTGGCGAGCCAAATTTAGCGTCCCTTCCACGTTGACCTTCCGGAAGGCCTCAAAAGGATCGAGTGAGGATTCATGCATTACATGGACACAGTCAGCCGCATGTACTACGACATTGCAATCAAGCAATATCGAACTCCAGTCCGTCAGACCATCAATCTGTTCCACCTGAGTAACAGACGTGGTAGCCGCTAAAGCCGGAATGGGCTTTCGCACCACAACAGTTAACTTATGGGGTGAATTTTTAGATAAACACTCATGAACAGCGCCACCTACAAAACCGGATGCTCCCGTCAAAAGGATCCTGGCCATTATCTACCGTACCTTCTAAAATTGGCGCCACAGAGTAACATCTGAAACACGCGAAAATGACATTATGCGCCGCCAACGACCTGCTGAGCCATACTATCCATCAAAAAACCATCCCAGCCTCAATGCAATGCAGAATACCCCACGCACAGCTCAAGATATTCGCGCAAGCAGCAGCGCGGCCATAGCAAAGCATCATTCACAATATCAAAATTAATCAAAGTCCACTTCGGCTGAAAGAAGAACAATCAACCCTGCGAGATTTTAAGACGGTAGAAACAAGGAAGGCTCTAGGAGAAACCCAAGACCGACACTATAAAAAAGCTTAAAAGCGATCCGATTCAAGCCAATGACCTATTCGATCAACGACAAGCATTCCGCCTTACTCTACGAGCGAAAAGCATACTAAAAGCAACTTCATTTAGAGCGCTTTTATCTTAGTTTCACAGGCCATCCACCTCCTCTTCGTTAACTCGATCACGAAGCTCCTTACCCGGCTTAAAGTGGGGAACGAACTTTCCATCCAAGCTAACTGACTGACCTGTTTTTGGATTACGACCCACCCGAGGTGCGCGATAGTGAAGCGAAAAGCTACCAAAGCCTCGGATCTCAATTCGATCGCCAGTGGCCAGGCATTGAGACATCTGTTCAAGCATCGTCTTGATGGCCAACTCGACATCCTTGGATGAGAGCAGCCCTTGATGGGTGACAATTCGTTCGATCAACTCCGACTTCGTCATATTTTTCCCTTCTTTTTCAAGCAGCTAGGTCAGTGCTTCAAAGGTTTTAGCATGCTCTGAGGGTTTTGAACAGCCCATCTGCCACGCTGATACAAACTCCTTTTTTTGCAGAAGATGCAGTGACAAAAACGCAAAGCGGCTCTATCGACACACGACCAGCATCGTTCGGGTCAGATAACCCGCCGGATTCCAACCGAAGAGATAATCCCCCTCCTCATCCTTGGCAGCACTGGATTTGGTGATGACCTTGTAGCCATTGGGCTTACACTCACGCGCAGCACGCTTGTAGCATTTGTCCCAATCCGACCCCAGCCCCGAACAGTCGATCTCTATGCCACTGACCCCGCGCACCACATGGGTCTTTACATTGGTCGTACACCCAGCCAAAAGAAGCATCAAAACTACTACACCCAACCTGCTCATACTCTTCCTTAAGGCAGCTTATGCTGCTTGAGTAATGCATCCACTGGGTAAGCCTAGACCCTGATTCGGCAGCCACCCCACTTAAGAAAGAGACAACTCATTGCAAAGATTGGTTTCCCCCCAGCACTCTGCTCTGACCTTCTCAAATTTCAGGCATAAAAAAGGGCGACCGAAGTCGCCCTTTTTATGGTCTGACAGAACTTAGTTCTGCTTTTCCATTTGTGCACGCAGCAGGTCACCCAGAGTGGTAGGACCAGCAGCGATATCCGAAGCAGCTGGCTTGTCGCGCAGGCTTTGGATAGCTTCTTTCTCGTCTTCAACGTCTTTCGACTTGATCGAGAGCTGGATTACACGGCTCTTACGGTCAACGCTGATGATCTTGGCTTCAACTTCTTCGCCTTCTTTCAGAACGTTACGTGCATCTTCGATGCGGTCACGGCTGATTTCGGAGGCTTTCAGAGTAGCTTCGATATCGTTAGCCAGGGTGATGATGGCGCCTTTGGCGTCAACTTCTTTTACAACACCCTTAACGATTGCGCCTTTGTCGTTCTCTTGAACGTACTCGGAGAACGGATCGCTTTCCAGTTGCTTGATACCCAGGGAGATGCGCTCGCGCTCTGGGTCAACCGACAGGATAACGGTGTCCAGCTCGTCGCCCTTCTTGAAACGGCGTACGGCTTCTTCGCCCACTTCGTTCCAGGAGATGTCGGACAGGTGAACCAGACCGTCGATGCCACCGTCCAGACCAATGAAGATACCGAAATCGGTGATCGACTTGATGGTGCCGGAGATTTTATCGCCCTTGTTGAACTGGCCAGAGAAGTCTTCCCACGGGTTGGACTTGCACTGCTTGATGCCGAGGGAGATACGACGACGCTCTTCGTCGATGTCCAGAACCATAACTTCCACTTCGTCGCCGACTTGTACGACTTTCGAAGGGTGGATGTTCTTGTTGGTCCAGTCCATTTCCGAAACGTGTACCAGGCCTTCCACGCCTTCTTCCAGCTCTGCGAAGCAGCCGTAGTCGGTCAGGTTGGTTACACGAGCGGTAACGCGGGTGCTTTCTGGGTAACGAGCCTTGATAGCAACCCATGGATCTTCGCCCAGTTGCTTCAGGCCCAGGGAAACACGATTGCGCTCGCGATCGTACTTCAGAACCTTGACATCGATCTCGTCGCCAACGTTGACGATTTCGGAAGGATGCTTGATACGCTTCCAAGCCATGTCGGTGATGTGCAGCAGGCCATCGACGCCACCCAGATCGACGAATGCGCCGTAATCGGTGAGGTTCTTGACGATACCTTTGACTTGCTGACCTTCCTGCAGGGATTCCAGCAGAGCCTCACGCTCAGCGGAGTTCTCGGCTTCGAGGACGCTGCGGCGGGAAACGACAACGTTGTTGCGCTTCTGGTCGAGTTTGATGACTTTAAACTCGAGCTCTTTGCCTTCCAGGTGCGTGGTGTCGCGCACTGGACGGACGTCAACCAGAGAACCTGGCAGGAACGCACGGATGCCGTTAACGTCGACAGTGAAGCCGCCTTTAACCTTACCGTTGATAACGCCCTTGACCACTTCTTCGGCTGCGAAGGCTGCTTCCAGAACGATCCAGCATTCAGCGCGCTTGGCTTTTTCACGGGAGAGCTTGGTTTCACCAAAGCCGTCTTCAACCGAATCCAGAGCAACGTGAACTTCATCACCAACATTGATGGACAGTTCGCCAGCATCGTTGTAGAACTGCTCAAGCGGGATCAGCGCTTCAGACTTCAGACCAGCGTGAACGGTTACCCAACGCGCTTGGTAGTCGATGTCGACGATAACACCGGTGATGATGGAGCCTGCCTGAAGGTTCAGGGTTTTTAGGCTTTCTTCAAAGAGTTCCGCAAAGCTTTCGCTCATTTTAATTCCTGTTGATAAGGGCGAAGAATCCGCCCATCTGCCACATCCCAGACGATGTGGGTTACGTTCATATAAAAGAATGATCGCAGGACTATGACTGGTCCCCTGCAATCCTTCTTGTTCACCCGGCGATATCGCGAATGGCGATTTCACTCAAGATGCGTTGCAACACCTGATCGATGGACAACTCCGTGGAATCCAGCTGTATGGCGTCAGCCGCCGGCTTGAGCGGGGCCACCGCTCGCTGGGTATCGCGCTCATCACGCGCACGTATCTCATCTAGCAGACTCGACAGACTAACACCATCGACCTTTCCCTTCAACTGCAAGTAACGGCGACGAGCACGCTCCTCGGCACTGGCCGTCAGGAAAATCTTCAACGGAGCGTCGGGAAACACCACGGTTCCCATGTCGCGGCCATCGGCAACCAACCCTGGCGGCTCCTGAAAGGCACGCTGACGCTGCAGAAGGGCGTCTCGCACAGCAGGCAACGCCGCAACCTGAGAAGCCCAGGCCCCGACCTGCTCGTTGCGCAGATCATCCGTCACGTCATCACCCTCAAGAATGATCCGTTGCGGATGGTTCTCGGTAGCTCCGAGAAACTGCACATCCAAGTGAGCCGCCAACAATTTCAGCGACTCTTCGTTGGTCAGATCGACGCCATGATTGCGCGCAGCGAACGCCAGTAGCCGGTACAGCGCCCCGGAGTCCAGCAGGCACCAGCCCAGATGCTTGGCCAGCTTGCCAGCAATGGTGCCCTTACCCGAACCACTCGGCCCATCGATGGTGATCACCGGGGCCTTGATATTCACGACTGAGCCTCTTGCGCGACACGGATCCCCACCTGCGCGCACAGCGCAAGGAAGTTCGGGAACGAGGTCGCGACGTTGGCGCAGTCATGAATGCGGATCGGTGCGTTGGCGCGCAGCGAGGCAACACTGAAAGCCATGGCGATACGATGGTCACCATGCCCATGAACCTCCCCGCCGCCGATCTGGCCACCCTCAATGATGATCCCGTCCGGGGTCGGTTCGCACTTGACCCCCAGGGTCAGCAGGCCATCAGCCATCACCTGGATACGGTCAGACTCCTTGACCCGCAATTCCTCAGCGCCACGCAGCACCGTGCGCCCTTCGGCGCAAGCGGCCGCGACGAACAACACAGGGAATTCATCGATTGCCAGCGGTACCAAATCTTCGGGAATCTCGATCCCCTTGAGCTTGGCGGCGCGCACATGCAGGTCGGCAACCGGCTCGCCACCCACTTCGCGCTGGTTTTCCAGACGAATGTCAGCGCCCATCAACCGCAGGATATCGATCACACCTGTACGGGTCGGGTTGATCCCCACATGCTCCAGCACCAGTTCGGAACCTTCGGCAATGGATGCGGCCACCAGGAAGAACGCCGCGGAAGAAATATCGGCAGGCACCTCAATATGGGTTGCCTTGAGCTTGCCGCCGGACTCGACCGAGGCCGTGGCGCCGTCGACACTCACCGAGTAACCGAAGCCTCGCAGCATGCGCTCGGTATGGTCACGGGTCGGAGCCGGCTCGGTTACCGTGGTTTTCCCTTCGGCATATAAACCTGCCAACAGCAGGCAGGATTTAACCTGGGCACTGGCCATCGGCAAGGTGTAGGTCAGCCCCTTGAGCTTGTGACCGCCACGAATCACCATCGGCGGGCGGCCCTCGGCAGCCGTCTCAATGACCGCGCCCATTTCCCGCAGCGGGTTCGCCACACGATTCATCGGACGCTTGGACAGGGACGGATCGCCAGTCAACGTGCTATCGAAGCTTTGTGCAGCCAGCAAGCCCGACAGCAGGCGCATCGAGGTACCGGAGTTCCCCAGGTAGATCGGCCCTGGAGCCGGCTTCAAGCCGTGCAAGCCAACACCATGAATGGTCACACGACCATGATGCGGCCCTTCGATGACCACGCCCATGTCGCGGAAAGCCTGCAAGGTCGCCAGAGCGTCTTCACCCTCGAGGAAACCTTCCACTTCAGTGGTGCCCTCAGCGAGCGAGCCGAGCATGATCGAGCGGTGAGAAATCGACTTGTCGCCCGGTACACGAATCCGCCCAGACAGGCGGCCACCAGGATTTGCCAGGAAAATCAGATCGTTGGAGTTCATAGCGTCCACATAGGCCCGGCGGGCCAGGATTTTACCGAAATGCTCGCGGGCAACCCGGGCGCGAGTGAATACGCCCAACAATTGATGCCCGTCCCCTGCATCGACCGCGTCACGCAGAGCGTCGAGGTCGTTGCGAAATGTATCGAGTGTGCGCAGTACCGCCTCGCGATTGGCAAGGAAGATGTCGTGCCACATGACCGGGTCGCTGCCGGCGATTCTCGTGAAATCGCGGAACCCGCCCGCAGCGTAACGGAAGATATCGAGATTTTCACTGCGCTTGGCCAGGGAATCGACCAGACCGAACGCCAGCAGGTGCGGCAAATGGCTGGTCGCCGCCAGGACTTCATCGTGACGCTCGACCTGCATGTGCTCGACATCCGCCCCCAGCTCACGCCAAAGCCTGTCGACCAGGTCCAGCGCCGCGGCATCAGTCTGCTCCAGAGGCGTGAGGATCACCTTGTGCCGACGAAACAGCTGCGCGTTGGAGGCTTCCACACCACTCTGCTCGGAGCCCGCAATGGGATGCCCCGGGACAAAACGTGCAGGCATGCCGCCAAAAGCTTCTTGCGCAGCGCGCACCACATTGCCTTTGGCGCTGCCGACATCGGTCAGCACCGCCTGGCCCAGATCCATGCCGGCAAGCAGAGCCAGCAGCTTTTCCATGGCCAGGATCGGCACCGCCAGTTGAATCACATCGGCGCCCTGGCAAGCCAGGACCAGATCCTCTTCACAGCGATCCACCACCCCCAGCTCGACCGCCAACCGGCGGGACTGGGGATCCAGATCGACACCGACGACCTCACGACACAGGCCACTTTCACGCAAACCCTTGGCAAAGGAACCGCCAATCAACCCCAGGCCGATCACCACCAGGCGACCGATCATAGGCACAGCAGATTGCATTGGAATGACATCAACCACGGGCCAGAACCTTGGCCAAAGCCTCAAGGAAACGAGTATTTTCCGCCGGCAGGCCGATGGTGATACGCAAATGATTCGGCATGCCGTAGTTGGCCACCGGACGCACGATCACCCCCTCGCGCAACAACCCCTGGAAGATCGACGCAGCCTCACGCCCCAGGTCCACGGCAATGAAATTGCCCTTGGAAGGAATCCAGCTCAGGCCCAGATCACGGAACCCCGCCTCCAACTGCTGCATGCCGGCCTCGTTCAGACGACGACTCTCGGCCAGGTAGCCCACATCCTCAAGTGCGGCGCAAGCCGCGGCCAAGGCCAGGCTGTTGACGTTGAAAGGCTGGCGCACACGGTTCAGCACATCCGCCACCACCGGGGTCGACAGCCCATAACCGACCCGCAGGGCAGCCAGGCCATAGGCCTTGGAGAAGGTTCGCGAAACCAGCAGGTTCGGGTAGGCCGCCAGGAAGTCCAGGCCATCCGGCAGGTCGCTGCCTTCGGCGTACTCGATATAGGCCTCGTCCAGCACCACCAGCACGTGGGCCGGTACATCCTGCAAAAACTCGTCCAGCTCCTCGGCACCGAACCAGGTGCCGGTCGGGTTGTTCGGGTTGGCGATGAACACCACGCGGGTCCGATCATCGATCGCCTTGAGCATGGCTGGCAGGTCATGCCCCCAGCTCTTGGCCGGAACCACGCGAGCCTGGGCGCCGACAGCCTGGGTAACGATGGGGTAGACGGCAAATGCGTGCTCGCTGAACACCGCATTCAAGCCAGGCGCCAGGTAGGCACGAGCCACCAGTTCCAGAATGTCGTTGGAACCGTTGCCCAGGGTCACCTGGTCGATTTCCACGCCGCAGCGCTTGGCCAGCAGGGACTTGAGAGCAAAACCGTTGCCATCCGGATACCGGGTCAGCTCGGCCAGCTCGTCGCGAATCGCCGCCAGGGCCTTGGGGCTGGCGCCCAGCGGATTTTCATTGCTCGCCAGCTTGACGATGGTGGCCGGATCGATGTCCAGCTCACGGGCCAGTTCGTCCACGGGCTTGCCCGGAACGTAAGGCGAAAGTTGTTGCACGCCTGGTTGTGCCAGTGCGAGGAAGTCGCCACTCATTGTTAAAGCCTCAGAGAACCGCTTTCGGGTAGGAACCCAGCACCTTGAGTGCTACTGCTTCCTGACTGATCTTTTCCAGCACACCCTTGACCAACGGATCACGGTGGTGGCCGACGAAGTCGATGAAGAACACATAGGTCCATTTGCCACTGCGCGAAGGTCGGGTCTCGATTCGCGTCAGGTCGATGCCATTGTCGTGGAATGGCACCAACAGCTCGTGCAAGGCACCGGGCTTGTTGCTCATGGACACGATGATCGAGGTCTTGTCGTCGCCGGTCGGCGGCACTTCCTGATTACCGATCATCAAAAAGCGCGTGGAGTTGTCCGGACGATCCTCGATTTTCTCTGCCAGGCGCGTCAGGCCATACAGGCCTGCCGCCATGTCGCCGGCGATCGCCGCCGAGTTCCACTCGCCCTTGACCCGCTTGGCCGCCTCGGCATTGCTGGACACCGCCACGCGCTCGACATTCGGGTAATGGGCGTCCAGCCACTTGCGGCACTGGGCCAGGGACTGGGCATGGGAATAGATGCGACTGATGCTGTCGGTCTTGGTGTTCTCGCCCACCAGCAGATGATGGTGAATGCGCAGTTCGACTTCACCGCAGATCACCATGTCGTGCTCGAGGAAGCTGTCGAGGGTGTGGTTGACCGCACCCTCGGTGGAGTTTTCCACCGGCACCACGCCGAAGTTCACGGCGCCGGCCGCCACTTCACGGAACACCTCGTCGATCGCCGCCATCGGCTTGCTGATCACCGCATGACCGAAGTGCTTCATGGCCGCAGCCTGGGTGAAGGTGCCTTCAGGGCCGAGATAAGCCACTTTCAATGGCTGCTCCAGGGCCAGGCACGAAGACATGATTTCGCGGAACAAGCGCGCCATCTCTTCATTGCCCAGCGGCCCCTGGTTGCGCTCCATCACCCGCTTGAGCACCTGGGCTTCACGCTCGGGACGGTAGAACACCGGCACTTCGCCTTCTGCCAGGGAAGCCATCTTCACCCGGGCAACTTCCTGGGCGCACCGCGCACGCTCACTGATCAGCTCCAGAACCTTCTCGTCCAGGGCGTCAATGCGCAGGCGCAGGGCCTTGAGTTCTTGCTCAGACATCAGCCGTGTTCCTTCTCGAACTCCGCCATGTAGGCCACCAGCGCATTGACTGCGTTGATGTCCACGGCGTTGTAGATGGAAGCGCGCATGCCACCCACCGAGCGGTGGCCCTTGAGGTTCAACAGGCCGCGAGCTTCGGCGCCCACCAGGAACGGTTTGTCCAGGCGATCGTCGGCCAGACGGAACGGTACGTTCATCCAGGAGCGGTCGGTCTTGTTGATCGGGTTGCTGTACAGGCCGCTGGCGTCGATGAAATCGTACAGGGTGCGCTGCTTGGCCTCATTGAGCTTGGCCATGACTTCAACCCCGCCCTGCTCCTTGAGCCATTCGAACACCAGGCCGGACAGGTACCAGGCCAAGGTCGGCGGCGTGTTGTACATCGAGCCGTTGTCCGCCGCGACCTTGTAGTCGAGCATGGTCGGGCACAGCGAACGGGCACGCCCCAGCAAGTCTTCGCGAACGATGTTCACCAGGATGCCGCTGGGGCCGATGTTCTTCTGCGCCCCGGCGTAGATCATGCCGAAACGGGAGATATCCACAGGGCGCGAGAGGATGTCGGACGACATGTCGGCCACCAGGGGAACATCGCCGGTTTCCGGGATCCAGTTGAACTCCAGGCCGCCGATGGTTTCGTTCGGCGCGTAGTGCACGTAGGCGGCATCTTTCGACAGCTGCCATTCGTTCTGGCCGGGAATCGCAAAGTAGTCGTAAGGCTTGGCGGTGGCCGCGACATTGACCTGACCGTAGCGGGAAGCCTCTTCGATGGCTTTCTGCGACCAGATACCGGTGTCGATGTAGTCGGCCTTGCCGCCTTCAGGCAGCAGGTTCAGTGGAATCTGGGCAAATTGCTGGCTGGCGCCGCCTTGCAGAAACAGCACTTTATAGTTCGAGGGGATATTCAGCAGATCACGCAGATCCTGCTCGGCCTTGGTGGCAATGGAGACGAACTCATCACTGCGATGGCTCATTTCCATGACCGACAGGCCCTTGCCATGCCAATCCAGCAGTTCGGCCTGGGCACGCAACAGGACAGCTTCAGGTAGCGCAGCGGGACCTGCGCAGAAGTTATAGGCTCGTTTGCTCACATCCACTCTCGCTATGCATTCACGGTAGCGGACAGAGCAAACACTCTGCCCTGCTACGATTTATTTAGTCTTGCGACTCTTCTTCGCCTGCGGCGTCTGCCCGTTGGCCTTCGGCTGCCTCATCGGTATCGGCAACCGCATCCAGCACGGCTCCCTCGGATTCAGCACCCTCTTCACCTTCGAACTCTTCGCCCTCGATTTCCGATGGCTCCTGCACCCGCTCCAGGCCCACCAGGGTTTCATCGCTGGCCAGCTTGATCAGGGTCACGCCTTGGGTGTTACGACCCAGGCTCGACACTTCGTCGACACGGGTACGCACCAGGGTGCCCTGATCGGAAATCAGCATGATCTCTTCACCATCCAGCACCTGAACCGCGCCAACCAGGCGCCCGTTACGCTCGTTGCTGACCATGGCGATAACGCCCTGGCCGCCACGCTTGTACTCGGGGAACTCGCCAATGGCGGTACGCTTGCCGAAACCACGCTCGGAGGCGGTAAGGATCTGGCTGCCTTCTTCCGGGATCAGCATGGAAATCAGCTTCTGGCCTTCCGCCAGGCGCATGCCGCGCACGCCGCGAGCGGTACGGCCCATGGCCCGCACGTCGGACTCCTTGAAGCGAGTGACCTTGCCGCCATCGGAGAACAGCATGACTTCACGCTCGCCATCGGTGATGGCGGCACTGATCAGCACGTCGCCTTCGTCCAGCTCCAGGGCGATCAGGCCCACGCTGCGCTGACGGCTGAAGGATTCCAGCGGGGTCTTCTTCACGGTGCCGTTGGCGGTCGCCATGAAGATGTAGTGACCTTCGGTGTACTCCTCGACCGGCAGCATGGTGGTGATGTATTCACCCTCATCCAGCGGTAGCAGGTTGACCAGCGGACGACCGCGGGCGGCACGGGATGCTTCAGGAATTTCATAAGTCTTCAGCCAGTACACCTTGCCCTTGCTGGAGAACAGCAGCAGCGTGGTGTGGCTGTTGGCAACCAGCAGGTGAGCGATGTAGTCCTCATCCTTGACGCCTGTGGCCGACTTGCCTTTACCGCCACGACGCTGGGCCTGGTAGGCAGCCAGCGGCTGGGTCTTGGCGTAGCCGCCGTGGGAAATGGTCACCACACGCTCTTCTTCCGGGATCATGTCACCCAGGGTCAGGTCGAGGCGGGCATCGAGAATCTCGGTGCGGCGCACGTCGCCGTATTCGGCGCGGATCACTTCCAGCTCTTCGCGGATCACTTCCATCAGGCGCGTGGCGCTATTGAGGATGCGGATCAGCTCGCCGATCTGGTTGAGGATCTCCTGGTACTCGGCCAGCAGTTTTTCGTGTTCGAGGCCGGTCAGGCGGTGCAGACGCAGTTCCAGAATGGCTTGCGCCTGCTCCGGGGACAGGAAGTACTTGCCGTCGCGCAGACCGTATTGCGGATCGAGGTTTTCCGGACGGCAGGAATCCGCACCGGCACGCTCGACCATGGTCATCACCGCGCTGGATTCCCAAGGGGTGCTGATCAGCGCTTCCTTGGCTTCCGACGGTGTCGGCGAAGCCTTGATCAGAGCGATCACCGGATCGATATTGGACAGGGCAACGGCCTGGCCTTCAAGGATATGGCCACGCTCACGGGCCTTGCGCAGCTCGAACACGGTGCGGCGGGTCACGACTTCACGACGGTGACGAACGAAGGCTTCCAGCAGATCCTTGAGATTGAGGATGCGCGGACGGCCGTCGATCAGCGCCACGATGTTGATGCCGAACACCGCTTGCAGCTGGGTCTGGGCGTAGAGGTTATTGAGGATCACCTCAGGCACTTCGCCGCGACGCAGCTCGATCACGACGCGCATACCGTCCTTGTCGGACTCGTCACGCAGCTCGGTGATGCCTTCCAGCTTCTTCTCTTTCACCAGCTCGGCGATCTTCTCGATCAGCCGCGCCTTGTTCAGCTGGTAAGGCAGTTCGGTGATGACGATCTGCTGGCGGCCGCCAACCTTGTCGATGTCTTCGATGATCGAGCGGGCACGCATATAGATGCGGCCACGGCCGGTGCGATAAGCCTCGATGATGCCTTCACGACCGTTGATGATCGCCGCGGTCGGAAAGTCCGGACCGGGGATGTATTGCATCAGGTCGTCGACAGTCAGCTCGGGGTTGTCGATCAGCGCCAGGCAACCATCGATGACTTCACCGAGGTTGTGCGGCGGAATGTTGGTCGCCATGCCCACGGCGATACCGCTGGAACCGTTGACCAGCAGGTTGGGGATCTTGGTCGGCATGACCGCCGGGATCATCTCGGTGCCGTCGTAGTTCGGCACCCAGTCCACGGTTTCCTTGTGCAGGTCGGCCAGCAGCTCGTGCGCCAGCTTGGTCATGCGTACTTCGGTGTATCGCATGGCCGCCGCGTTGTCGCCGTCGACCGAACCGAAGTTACCCTGGCCGTCTACCAGCAGGTAGCGCAGGGAGAATGGCTGGGCCATACGAACGATGGTGTCGTACACCGCGGTATCACCGTGCGGGTGATACTTACCGATCACGTCACCGACAACACGGGCAGATTTCTTGTACGGCTTGTTCCAGTCGTTACCGAGCTCGCTCATCGCGTACAGCACACGCCGGTGCACGGGCTTCAAGCCATCGCGCGCATCAGGCAGTGCCCGCCCGACGATTACGCTCATCGCGTAGTCGAGGTAGGACTGTTTCAGCTCGTCTTCGATATTGACCGGGAGGATTTCTTTGGCCAGTTCGCCCATGAGAAGCCTGATTCCTTTTTCTGGTGAAACTTCGTCACATCCATATGGGACGAACGAAGCTCGCCGCTGCAGGCCTAGTGCCATGCACCGACTTACGACAAATCAACAAGTTATGCCATGGATTTGCGCAGTGAAGGCAGCCGCATCGGACCACCTTGGAAACCGCCGGATGTTATCACAATCGCCGCCACGCACCTATCCCCCTGACGCGCATGGAGCATAGTTAGTTGACCGGTGACAGCCTGATAAGAGACGAGAGGGGCTCAGAGGCCAAATTCGCACCCAATTAAGGGCTTTTTACTGAGCTGGCAGCTTTCCCGGGAAGCCGGCAGCGACAAACTGCCCGGGCACTCGTCAGTGCAAGCGCTTGCGGCACATCAATTGAGTCATCTTGGCCGTATCCGGCCGCTCGACAATACCCTTCTCGGTGACGATGGCATCGATCAGGTCCGCTGGCGTGACATCGAACAGCGGATTGAAGCCTTCTATCCCCTCCCCCATGCGCTTGCCCGCGATCTCCAGCAACTCCTCGCCCGCCCGCTCTGCCGAGGGAATGTCGTCACCGCTGGCAAGGCTCATGTCGATGCTCGAGCTGGGCGCCACCACCATGAAGCGCACGCCGTGGTGCATGGCATTGACCGCCAGCTGGTAAGTGCCGATCTGGCTCGCTACATCGCCATTGGCAGTGATGCGGTCCGCCCCTACCACGACCCAGGTCACGCCCTTGGTCTTCATGATGTGCGCGGCGGCGGCATCGACATTTACCGTTACCGGAATGCCTTCACTGGCCAGCTCCCAGGCGGTCAGGCGCGCGCCCTGCAACCAGGGCCGGGTTTCATCGGCGTAGACCCGCTCCACCATGCCTTCCAGCCAGGCTGCGCGAACCACACCCAGGGCCGTGCCGAAGCCACCGGTGGCCAGGGCGCCGGTATTGCTGTGAGTCAACAGGGCCTGGGGGTTGCCCTGATGCCGCCGGATCAGGTCCACCCCCAGCTGAGCCATGGTCAGGTTGGCTTCGCGATCGCTCTCATGAATGGCCAGGGCTTCAGCTTCCAGCGCTGCCAACGGGTCGGCATGTTCCCTGACCCGCTCCAGGCGCTCGCGCATGCGATTGAGCGCCCAGGACAGATTCACTGCCGCAGGAGCGGCATCCGCCAGCAAGGTGAAATCCTCTTCCAGCGACGCAAACCAGTCGCCCCCTGCGACAAATCGTCCTCGCGCCGCCAGAACCAGGCCGTAGGCAGCACAGATGCCAATGGCCGGCGCCCCACAGACCACCATCGAGCGAATCGCCTCGGCCACTCCTGCGGCGCTGTCATAGGCAACCCAGGATTCCTCGAAAGGCAAGGCCCGCTGATCGAGCAGGTACAGAGTGCTATCCCGCCATTCAATGGCCCTGACTTTCTCCGCAGCCAACAGACGATCGCGCATCCCTCACCCCGCACTCATGAACAAAAGCCGCCGATTATAGCGATCCCCCTGCCAGGACGCTCGGGTATACTTCGCCATCCTTTTATATAAAGCCCTGGACCGATATTCGATGCCGAACCGCGACATTGCGCTCGACCTGCTGCTGCTCCCGACCTGGCTGGTGCCGGTGGAGCCGGCCGGCGTCGTCCTCAGGGAACACGGCTTGGGCATTCGCGACGGGCACATCGTGTTCATCGGCCCACGCGCCGAGGCCTTGAAGTATCGCGCCACGCAAACCCGCGAACTGCCAGACACCCTGCTCACCCCGGGCCTGATCAACGCCCACGGGCATGCCGCCATGACCCTGTTTCGTGGCCTGGCCGATGACCTACCGCTGATGACCTGGCTGGAAAAGCACATCTGGCCCGCCGAAGCCAAGTGGGTGGATGAAGCCTTCGTCCGCGACGGCACCGACCTGGCCATCGCCGAGCAAATCAAAGGTGGCATCACCTGTTTCTCGGACATGTACTTCTTCCCGAAAGTTGCCAGTGAGCGGGTGCACAACAGCGGTATGCGAGCACAGGTCGCCATCCCCATTCTCGACTTCCCGATTCCCGGTGCCCACGATGCCGACGAAGCCATCCGCCAAGGCGTAGAGCTGTTCGGCGATCTCAAGCATCATCCGCGGATCAACATCACCTTCGGCCCTCATGCACCCTACACCGTTGGCGACGAGAACCTGGAAAAAATCCGGATCATTGCCGAAGAACTCGACGCAGCGATCCACATGCACGTGCATGAGACCGCCCACGAGGTGCAGCAATCCGTAGAACAGCACGGTGAGCGACCGCTGGCGCGCCTGGCTCGTCTGGGCCTGCTGGGACCGCGCTTCCAGGCCGTTCATATGACCCAAATCAGCGATGACGACCTGGCTTTACTGGTAGAAACCAACACCAGCGTCATTCACTGCCCGGAATCCAACCTGAAACTGGCCAGCGGCTTCTGCCCTGTAGAACGCCTGTGGCAGGCCGGAGTCAACGTGGCGGTAGGCACCGATGGCGCCGCCAGCAACAACGACCTGGACCTGCTGGGGGAAACCCGTACCGCCGCGCTGCTGGCCAAGGCCGTGGCCGGGTCGGCTACCGCCCTGGATGCCCATCGCGCACTGCGTATGGCTACCCTCAACGGCGCCAGGGCCATGGGCCTGGAAAGCCAAGTGGGCTCCCTGGAAATCGGCAAGGCCGCAGACCTGACAGCCTTCGACCTGTCCGGCCTGGCCCAGCAGCCGATCTACGACCCGGTGTCGCAACTGATCTACGCCACCGGCCGAGACTGCGTGAAACATGTATGGGTCGCCGGCAAGCAACTGCTGGATGACCGACGCCTGACCCGCCTGGACGAGCATCAGCTGGGCGCTACCGCCCGCGACTGGGCCCGGCGCATCAGCGGCCACCACCCATAACCCGGGCCTTGAGCGCAGGCTCGAGGCCCGACAGAGAATTTTCTAGCTTTGGAGCACTACCCATGAGCAACGTCGACCACGCTGAAATCGCCAAATTCGAAGCCCTGGCCCATCGCTGGTGGGACCGTGAAAGCGAGTTCAAGCCCCTGCACGACATCAACCCCCTGCGGGTCAACTGGATCGACGAACGGGTCGGCCTGGCGGGCAAGAAAGTCCTCGACGTGGGTTGCGGCGGCGGCATCCTCAGCGAAGCCATGGCCCAGCGCGGCGCCAGCGTGACCGGCATCGACATGGGCGAGGCCCCGCTGGCGGTGGCGCAACTGCACCAGCTGGAATCCGGCGTCAACGTCGAATACCGGCAGATCACCGCCGAGGCCCTGGCCGAGGAAATGCCCGAGCAGTTCGACGTGGTCACCTGCCTGGAAATGCTCGAGCACGTGCCGGACCCTTCGTCGGTGATCCGCGCCTGCTTCCGCATGGTCAAGCCCGGCGGCCAGGTGTTCTTCTCCACCATCAACCGCAACCCCAAGGCCTACCTGTTCGCCATCATCGGCGCTGAATACATCATGAAGCTGCTGCCACGCGGCACCCACGACTTCAAGAAATTCATCCGCCCATCCGAGCTTGGTGCCTGGAGCCGCTCTGCCGGCCTGACCGTCAAGGACATCATCGGCCTGACCTACAACCCGCTAACCAAGCACTACAAGCTGGCCCCGGACGTGGACGTCAACTACATGATCCAGACCCTGCGAGAGGAGTAAGACATGGCTATCAGAGCCGTTCTCTTCGACATGGATGGCACCCTGCTCGATACCGCTCCGGACTTCATCGCGGTGTGCCAGGGCATGCGCCGTGATCGCGGCCTGCCGCCCATCGCCGACCAGCACATTCGCGACGAAATCTCCGGCGGCGCCCGCGCCATGGTGGCGGTGACCTTCTCGATGGACCCCGAATCCCCGGGCTTCGAGGAACTGCGCCTGGAGTTTCTCGAGCGCTACCTCAAGCATTGCGCCGTGCACAGCAAGCTCTTCGACGGCATGGCCGAGCTGCTGGCAGATATCGAAAAGGCCCACCTGGTCTGGGGCGTGGTCACCAACAAGCCGCTGCGCTTCGCCGAGCCGATCATGCAGCAACTGGGGCTGGCCGAGCGCTCGGCACTACTGATCTGCCCTGACCACGTAAAGAACAGCAAGCCCGACCCCGAACCGCTGATCCTGGCCTGCAAGATGCTAGACCTGGCCCCGTCCAGCGTGCTGTTTGTCGGCGATGACCTGCGGGATATCGAATCCGGCCGCGATGCGGGCACCCGGACCGCTGCGGTGACCTATGGCTATATCCATCCGGACGACAACCCACGGCACTGGGGCGCCGACGTGGTGGTCAGTCACCCGCTGGAACTGCGCCAGGTTCTGGACAACGCGCTGTGCAGCTGCTGAGCAGCGGCATGCCCGGCTAAGCGCCGGGGACGATCCAATTTCTGTTGAGGCCTTTTATGTTTGATTATTCCGCTCGCCCAGAACTGCTCAAGGACCGGGTCATTCTGGTCACCGGCGCCGGTCGTGGCATCGGCGCCGCCGCCGCCAAGACCTTTGCCGCTCATGGCGCCACCGTGCTGCTGCTGGGCAAGACCGAAGCCAACCTGACCGAGGTCTACGACGCCATCGAGGCGGCCGGCCATCCGCAGCCGGCGGTCATCCCGTTCAACCTGGAAACCGCCCTGCCGCACCAGTACGACGAACTGGCGGCCATGATCGAAACCGAATTCGGCCACCTCGACGGCCTGTTGCACAACGCCTCGATCATCGGCCCACGCACGCCTCTGGAGCAGCTATCCGGCGAGAACTTCATGCGCGTGATGCAAGTCAACGTCAATGCCATGTTCATGCTTACCAGCACACTGCTGCCCCTGCTCAAGCTGTCCCAGGATGCCTCGGTGGTCTTCACCTCCAGCAGCGTTGGCCGCAAGGGCCGGGCTTACTGGGGCGCCTACGGCGTGTCGAAATTCGCCACCGAAGGCTTGATGCAGACCCTGGCCGACGAGTTGGACACCGTGGCTCCGGTGCGTGCCAACAGCATCAACCCAGGCGCCACTCGCACCAGCATGCGGGCCCAGGCCTACCCGGGAGAAAACCCCAGCAACAATCCGACCCCGGAAGAAATCATGCCGGTCTATCTATACCTGATGGGACCGGACAGCACCGGGATCAACGGTCAAGCCTTCGACGCGCAGTAACTCCCCCTCCCGTTCGTCGCGACGGAATACCGTCGCGACACCTCGGCAATGCCTACCCCGCGTAGGTTTCAAGCCAAACAAATGTCATTGTTGATGACAGCCTTTGTACGCCGAAATCCAACCTGCTGAATCCAAACAAGTTTTCTCAAGATGAACCGAATGGCACGAGTTTCGCTCTAACGACACTCAATACACAGTGCATTGACACTGTGGGAAACGGCTTGCGCTGAGGGCTTTATAGCCACAGGCGAGACGGCCTAAAATATGCGCGTTGTCCTACGGGACTGATGGAACAGTATGACGCGCAGCTCTGAGCCGCTCTCACCCAGGCAGTTAGACCGTACACAGTGCTCAGGGGGCTCAAGCTCAGATGAAAACACCGACCCAGACCAACGCAATTGACTTCGATAGCGCCAAATTGCAACGCCTGGGCTTTGGCCAGCAGTCGCCACTGATCAAACAGCCCATCAGCCTCGCCCAGTTGCGCCAGCAACTGGGCCTGCAACTGCAGACCAGCCTTGCACCGCAACGCATCCTGGGCCTGTTCTTTCGTGAAGTTCAGCGCCTGGTCCCCCTGGACGCCCTGCAGTACCAGCACACTCCGAGCGACCTGCGCCTGGAGTTCGGCCAGCGCGGCCATCACTCCATCAGCTACAGCCTGAGCCACGAAGGCGAACCGATGGGCGAGCTGGTCTTTCGCCGCAACCAGCGCTTCAGCGAATCAGAACAGGGCTCCCTGGAATCGCTGCTCTCGACCCTGCTGTACCCGATGCGCAATGCCCTGCTGTATCGCGCCGCCACTCGCAGCGCCCTGCGGGATCCGCTGACCGATACCGGTAATCGCATCGCCATGGACCAGACCCTGCAACGGGAAATCGAAATGGCCCGCCGCCACCTGCTGCCACTGTCACTGCTGATGCTGGACATCGATCACTTCAAGCGCATCAACGACAACCACGGCCACAGCGCCGGCGATCAAGTGCTCAAGGCCGTTGCCGCAGCCATCAAGGGGCAATTGCGCAATGTCGACATGGTGTTTCGCTTTGGCGGGGAAGAGTTCTTGATCCTGCTGTCCAACACTGGGCGCGAAGCCGCAGCGATGGTTGGCGAGCGTCTGCGCCATGCCGCCCAGGCCCAGGACTACCGGGCCGATGGTCAGCCGATCGAACTTACCGTAAGCCTGGGGTGTTCGACTCTGCTACCGGGAGAGTCCGCAGAAAGCCTGTTGCGACGCGCCGACAGCGCGCTGTACGTGGCCAAGCGCGAAGGGCGCAACCGCCTGGCAATGGCGGGCTGAGCACAAGGTTGCGCCCTGCCCCGTTGATGCACGGGCAACTTCATCAACCCATACGCCCAGCGTGCGCGGCAATCGAAGCGCCCGACATTCCCTGACTCAGCCTTCAGCCAGTGCCAGGCGCTCGCGGGTCACTGCAGTCTTTTCCTGCTGCATGCAGCGCTCCAGGAACAGGTACATATAGTCATAGCTCTTGCAGATGGCCTGACGCAGCTCGACCTGCAAGGCCTTGCTCGGGTTCAGCCCCGCCAGGGTGACGATGATTTCCAGCGCTTCCCAGGGGTGGGCGTCGTCGTACTGGGCATGCATCTTCAGCCACTTCATGGCACGTTTGCGATCCTCTTCCGGGAACGCCGCGGCATAGATGCCGTTGGAACACACCAGCGCCGACCACTCGCCCGTAGCTCCTTCGATGGCGTAGTTGGTGGCGGCAATGGCCACGATCAGGGAATCTGCAGAACTGGTATGCCAGCACCAATGGCTCAGGGCATGCAGCTCTGGCGGTACTTGCTGGGCCTGCAGGTCCTCCAGGGTCACGCCATGGGCCCGACTCCAGTGCACCCAGTAATCGGCATGATTGAGCTCGACCCGAATATTGCGCATCAGCCAACGACGCGCCATGTCTTCGCCGGGATGGCGGGCAAAACGGGTCTTGGTCAAGTTCTGCGCCATGTACAGGGCGAACTGTTCCACCACCGGCCAGCCGCCAATCAGATACTGACGCATGACTTTGGCACTGAGTTTGTTATCGCGCATCCGCTGGTAAAGCTCATGCTCCACGACGCGGCGCTTGCTCTCGCTGCAGTCCTGGATCAATTGCTGGGTCCAGGCGGGGTAACTGGCAGCTTCCATGAGCGGGCCGGTTCGGCTGAATGTGTCGATCACTGTCGGGCTCCTTTTGATTGTGATGTACGGATCCAAAAGAGGTTTCAACGGAACGTACCGGGCGCCTTGAACAACAGTGGCTGTGGCCTCACGGGGCGACACTGCAGGCTGTCACAGGTGAACAATTGCGGGCGTTCAATAATGTAGCCTTGAGCATAATCCACGCCGATCTCAAGCAATGCCTGCTCGATCTGCGGTGTTTCAACAAACTCGGCAATCGTGCGCTTACCCATGACATGCCCGATGTGGTTGATCACCTCGACCATGGCGCGGTTAATCGGGTCGTCCAGCATGTCCTTTACGAAACTTCCATCGATCTTGAGGAAGTCTACAGGCAAATGTTTGAGATAAGCGAACGACGACATTCCCGCACAAAAGTCATCCAGGGAAAAATGGCAGCCTAAGCCCTTGAGTTCATTTATGAAACGAATGGCACTGCCCAAATTGGCAATCGCACTGGTTTCAGTAATTTCAAAGCAGATCAACTTTGGTGGTACGCCATAGGCGACAAACTGCTCGCGCAGGAAGTCGAGAAACGCATCATCACCGATGGTGATACCCGACAGGTTGATGGCGCACATTGCCATGGGCCCTTCACGGCCTTCGGCAATGCATTGGGCAATGATCTTGAACACGTTCTGTACCACCCAGCGGTCCAGAGAGGTCATCAGGCCGTAGCGTTCCGCTGCCGGAATGAAGCTGTCCGGCAGAATCATGCGGCCCGCCTCGTCATGCAGGCGCAACAGAATCTCCACATGCCCGCCGCCACGCTCGACATGCCCCAGGGCGGTGATCTCCTGCGAATAGAGGCAGAAGCGGTTTTCCTCCAGCGCCATGTGCAGACGCTGGACCCAGGCCATCTCGCCAAAACGTAGCGAGAGCTCGGAATCGTCGGCATGGTAGACCTGCACCCGGTTGCGCCCCTTTTCCTTGGCCATGTAGCAGGCCATGTCCGCCGCTCTCAGCGAGGCTTCGAGGGTGGTCGGGGTCTGGGCGATGTGCACCAGGCCGATACTCACGGTGGTCACGAAGGGCCGGCCTTTCCAGACGAAATGCAGATTCTGTACGGTCTGGCGCAACCCCTCGGCAATCTTTTCCGCGGCCTCTGGCGAGCAATTCTCCAGGAGAATGCCGAATTCGTCCCCACCCAGCCGGGCCAGGGTGTCGCCTTCGCGCAGACCCGATTGCAGCAGCGCGCAGATATGCCGCAGCAACTCGTCCCCGGCGGCATGGCCGCAGGTGTCATTGACCAGCTTGAACTGATCCAGATCGAGGAACATCAGGGCATGCCGTGCCGGCTGACGGATCAGGCTGTGCAAGGCCTGCTCCAGGCGGAACTCGAACTCCCGGCGATTGGCCAGGCCAGTCAAGGCGTCATGGGTCGCCTGCCAGGAGAGATTGGCGATGTATTGCCGCTCCTGGGTCATGTCGTGCAGCACCAGCACCGTACCGCTGACCTTGCCGGCATTGCGGATCGGCGCTCCTACCAGGGTCACCGAGACCGTGCTGCCGTCCAGACGCTGGATCAGCTTGGAATGCTCGCTGCCGCCGCTGAGCTGACCGCTGAGGATGTGTTCGATGAGGGTGAAGCCGTCAGCCTGGGCGTTTTCATCCAGCAGGTTGAACAGGGCCGCCAGAGGCAGCCCCACCGCCTGCTCGGCCTTCCAGCGAGTCAGGTCCTCTGCCGCCGGGTTCATGTAGGCGATGGCACCTTCGACGTCGGTGGTGATCACCCCGTCACCGATGGATTGCAGGGTGATCTGCGCCCGCTCCTTTTCCAGTTGCAGCGCGTCGGCAAAGGCATGGCGCTGGGCCAGCAGTTTGTGCGTGCGCAGCAAGGCCAGGGCAATCAGCACCAGCGCGGTTGCCAGGTTGGTCACCAGCAACAGCCGCAAGATCACCCGCGACCCCTCGCCCAAGGCATCGCTGAAGGCCTTGGCAGCGGGAGTGACACCGTCATTGATGGCAAAAATCTGACTCTTCCAGCGCTGCACGTCGCCGTCGCTGGCGCTGTTGCTGCTGATCCTCTGATGCATCTCCCGGGCCACGGTATCCAGTTGCAACAGGTATCCGTCCCCCACGGTCCACAGATCGATGGCCTTTTCCAGGTAGCTGAAATGACGGAAGTTGAGGTACAGCCAGATCAGGCTGGAGACATCGTCCGGGTGGTTGCCACCCTTGAGAATGCCCAGGCGTGCGGCTTCCAGATCCGGTGGCTGGCGATCCAGGGCAACCCGCAACTCATGCCCGCCTTGGGGCACGGCAATTGCGTTCTGGTACTTGAGGAAAGTGCCTTCGTCGCGGCTGTCGGCATACAGATTGAGGTAGTAAATGGCGTCTTTCTGGCCCTTGGACCACAAGCTTTCACCTGCCACGTAGCCCCGTACCGCCGACAGTACGTACAGGCTGAGGCCGCCCAACAGCGCTTGAAATAACACCACGGCGATGAAGGGCCAGACGATGCCCAACAAGCGCGGCGTTGTGAAAGTCCGCTTTTGCTTCATGAGGGTCCTTGCTTGCGCACAGCCAAATGAACACCCAGTAGTTGCGCCTCAGACAGCACAGGTTAGGCCAATTTCCACAGAACCGGCGCAGGGCAGACCGCCGTTGACGCAGGCTGGCTGGAGAAACGGGCCGCCGCACTAAAGTCGAAACGGTTGTTCCACCAGGAAATTCAAGCACTAAGCACAGAAAGACGGATAAAACTCAAGGCTATCGAACCTGCTGCAAATGCCCGTACAGCTTGGCGTAAAGGCCGCCATCGGCAATCAGCTGCTGATGGTCGCCATCTTCGGCAATCTGCCCGCCATCGAACACCAAAACCCGGTCCGCCTGTTTTACCGCTGACAAACGATGGGCAATGATCAGCGTAGTCCGCCCACGCAGAAAACGCGTCAAGGTCTGGTGCAGGTTGTACTCGGTGGCGGCATCGAGGGCGGAAGTGGCCTCATCGAGGATCACCACCTTGGGCTCGGCCAGAACCATCCGCGCAATTGCCAAGCGCTGGCGCTGCCCCCCGGACAAACGCACGCCGGAACGCCCCACCACACTGTCCAACCCCTGCGGCAAGGCCCTGACGGTAGCGTCCAACTGGGCAATTTCCAGGGCCTGCCAGCAGGCTTCGTCACTGCGCTCGCGCCCCATGGCCAGGTTGGCGCGGATGGTGTCGTTGAACAACGCGGGGTGCTGCAACACCACCGCCACGTTTTCCCTTACCGTCTCCAGGCCGATTTCCTGCTGGGTCGCCCCCCCAAAGCGGATCACCCCGGTCTGCGGGGTGTACAACCCCAGCAGCAATTGCACCAGGGTGCTCTTGCCGCCACCGCTGGCACCGACAATGGCCACCTTTTCACCAGGAGCGATGGACAGGTCCATATTGTCCAGCACACGCTCGTCGCCGTAGCCGAAGCTCAAGCCCCGGACCTCGATGCCAACGGTCTCGCGCCCCACGAACGGGTCCGCACCCGGGCCGTACTGGGGCTCGTCAGCCCGCGCCAGCAGCTCGTTGATCCGGGTCAGCGCGCCGCCCGCGGCGTAGTAGGCGTATTGCAGGTTCAGCAACTGCTCCACCGGCCCGATCATGAACCACAGGTAACTGAATACCGCCAGCATCTGGCCAATGGACAGGTCAGAGAACAACACGGTCAGCATCGCCGCCGCACGGAAGATATCGATGCCGAACTGGAACAGCAGCCCGCTGGCGCGGCCCGAGGCATCGCTTTTCCACTGCGAGGCCACAGCGTAGTCCCGCACCTCCTCGGCACGCCGCGCCAGGCGCCCGAGAAAGTAGCCCTGGCGATTGCTCGCGCGGATTTCCTGAATAGCCTCCAGGGTCTCGGTCAAGGCCTGGGTAAAGCGCGAGGTGCTGTCGTTTTCCAGCTTCTTCAGGTGCTTGACCCGCTTGCCCAACTGCACCGTGGCGAAGATCACCAGCGGGTTGAACAGCAGGATCAGCAAGGCCAGCTTCCAGTGCATCCACATCAGGATGCCCGCCGTGCCCACCAGGGTCAGCATGGCCACCAGGAAGCGGCTGAGGGTCTCGCCGACGAACTTGTCCACCGTGTCCAGGTCGGTGACCAGGTGGGTGGTGACCGTACCGCCACCCAGGCTTTCGTATTCCCCCAGGGAAATGCGCTTGAGCCGCTCGATCAGCCGCACGCGGATGCGGTAGACGATGTCCTTGGCCAGCCCGGCAAACAGCCGCGCCTGGACCACGTTGAACACCAGCGCCGAGCAGCGCAGGATCAGCGTCACCATGAGCATCAGGCCGATATAGCCAGCGGCACTCTGCCATCCCTGGGGCAGGAAGCGGTTCATCACCTGCAGAGCGGCATCGCCGTGCCCCAGCAGCACCTCATCCACCAGCAAGGGCAACAGCAGCGGAATCGGCACGCTGCACAGGGTCGCCAGCACGGCGACGCCGTTGGCGATCCACAGAGATTTCTTGTGCTCAAGAGCCAGGCGACGGATATGCGCCCAGCTCAGGCGATCGATCGGCTTAGCGCTGACGCTTGAATCCACCGGCTCAGGCACAGGAGGCGCGCTCCAGCCAGCGCCCCAACAGAGGGGACAGCTCGCTCAGCGGCTGATAGCCGTTGGTCAGCAATGCCAACTGGCCATTACGCTCGGCCAGCAAGGTGGGAAAGCCGGCGATTCCCAGGTCCTGGACCCAGGTGAAGTCCGCCGCGGTAGCTACATGCTGCTCGGCCCGGTCGAAGGCCTCGGCGAATTCGATGCGCGGCACCCCGGCCCGCTCTGCCAGCTCCACCAGCACACTGGCCAGGGTGACATCCCGGCCTTCGACGTAGAACGCCTGCTGGATCAGCCCCAGCAGGGTCCAGGCGCAGTCCGCCGCCAGGCCACGGGCAGTGACGATGGCCCGACAGGCCGGTTCGGTGTCATAGACGAAGCCATCGGGCAAGGCGCCCTCGAAGCCGAACGGTTGGCCGGTGGCCTGGTGCACCGCCTGCCAATGCTCAAGGATGTAGCGCCGGGTATTGGGCTCCAGGGCCGCACCGCTACCGGTACGCAAGCCCCCCACCACCAGGTGCACCTCGACCCCGGCGGCCCGGGCCTGCTCCGCCAGGGCCTGGGCCACGGGCGCAAAGCCCCAGCACCATGAACACATCGGGTCCATCACATAGAGCAGGCGGGCAGACATGGCTCAAGCCTCGGAAGAAGATTGCTTGTAGTTGTAACCAATCGGGTGCGGCATGTTGCGAGCCTTGGCCAATTCGATCTGCTTCTGCCGGTCGATGGCACTGCGGCGGGTCTTCTCGCTCAGCTTGTCCCAGCAGTGCGGGCAACTGATACCGGGCACATAGTGCTCGGATGCACGATCCTCGACGCTCACCGGAGTACGGCAGGCATGACATTGATCGTAGTCGCCTTCGCTCAGGTCGTGGCGCACGGTGACCCGGTTATCGAACACGAAGCAGTCGCCCTGCCATTTGCTCTCTTGCTGCGGTACCTCTTCGAGGTACTTGAGGATCCCGCCCTTGAGGTGGAACACCTCCTCGAAGCCTTCGCTGAGCATATAGCTCGACGCCTTCTCGCAACGGATGCCGCCGGTGCAGAACATCGCCACCTTCTTGTGCTTGCTCGGGTCGAAGTGGGCTTTGATGTAGTCCGGGAACTCGCGGAAGCTGGTGGTCTTGGGGTCGATGGCGCCTTCGAAGGTGCCAATGGACACTTCATAGTCGTTGCGGGTATCGATCAGCAGCACTTCCGGATCGCTGATCAGGGCGTTCCAGTCCTGTGGCTCGACGTAGGTCCCGACCTTCTTGTTGGGATCGACGCCGGGCACGCCCAGGGTAACGATCTCTTTCTTGAGCTTGACCTTGGTGCGGTAGAACGGCTGCTCGTCGCAGTAGGATTCCTTGTGATCGATATCCACCATGCGCGGGTCGTTCTTCAGCCAGGCCAGCAGCCCGTCGATGCCTTCGCGGCTGCCGGAAACCGTGCCGTTGATGCCTTCTTCGGCGATCAGCAAGGTGCCCTTGATGCCGTTGTCGAGCATTGCCTGCAACAGCGGCTCACGCAGGTTGACGTAATCTTCGAGGGTGACGAACTTGTACAGTGCCGCCACGACAATAGGTTGTGCCATGGGTAATCTCCAGGTGGCTACCCTCGTAAAGGGTGAACCGGATGCAAAAAAAACGCGCCGGCATAAGCGGCGCGTTGCGGATTCTAACAAAAAAACCGCGGTTAATGCTGACTGCCACCGGCACAGGTCGGCGACGCCGGAGCCACACCGATCTTCGACCATTCCTCAGGCGTATAAGTGTGCAGCGCCAACGCATGGAACTGGCCCATCAGCTCACCCAGGGTGGCGTAGACCTTCTGATGGCGCTTGACGCTGTTGAGGCCGGCGAACTGTTCGCTGACCAGTACCGCCTTGAAGTGGGTTTCCAGGCCACGGCTGTGCATGTGGCTTTCATCCAGCACTTGCAGGTGCTCGGGCTGCAACGCCCCGAGCGCCGCTTCGATACGTTGTTGCATGGTCATTGCGGGCTCCGCTTACTTCTTCTTCGCCGGGGCAGCCTTGGGCTCGAGCTCGGCGGTCATGTCGGCCAGCAGCTTGTTCACCACCGGTACCGCGCTTTCCAGCTTGGCCTGGGTCATCTGCGCCGATTGCTGGGTCAGCTGGGGCATTTTTTCCAGGACTTTCTTGCCCAGTGGCGACTGATAGAAAGCCACCAGTTCCTTGAGCTCCGATTCGCTGAAATTGCTGGTGTAGAGCTTGACCATGTCCGGCTTCAGCTTGTTCCAGCCGATGGCCTGGTCCAGGGCGGCATTGGCCTTGGCCTGGTAGGTTTCCAGCAGGGCACGCTTGGATTCCGGGGCTTTGGTCTGCTCGAAGCGCTGGGCGAACATTTGCTGAACTTGCATGTACACCGGGGTACCGAGCTTGTCCGCATGGGCCAGGGTCAGGAAGGCCTCGGCACTGGCGTTGTGGCTGGCGGTATCGGCAAGAACCTGGCCGCTGGCACACACCAGAACAACCGCGGTACAGATGGCACGAAAACGGGTCATCGAGTTTCCTTTATCTAGCAGGCGAGGTAGAACCCCAAGGGCGCCCATTCTGCGCCTATTAATCCGCGTCCCTCAACCCCACGCCGACCGGCCCCCGGTTTTGCCCGGCCATGACGCGGAAAAACCCCGGCATGGAACCCGAGCGGCGGATCACGGCCTAAACTGGCCTGTCAGACTAGGAGGATTGCCACGATGAACCGAATCGAAACCGACAGCCTGGGCCAGGTTCAAGTCCCGCAAGAAGCCTACTGGGGCGCGCAGACCCAACGTTCGCTGGTCAACTTCGCCATCGGCAACGAACGCATGCCCCTGGCGGTGCTGCATGCCCTGGCTCTGATCAAGAAAGCCGCGGCGCGGGTCAACGACCGCAACGGCGACATCCCTGCCGACATCGCCCGCCTGATCGAACAGGCCGCCGACGAAGTGCTCGCCGGCGAGCATGACGACCAGTTCCCTCTGGTGGTCTGGCAGACCGGCAGCGGTACCCAAAGCAACATGAACGTCAACGAAGTGCTGGCTGGACGGGCCAACGAGCTGGCGGGCAACCCTCGGGGCGGCAAGACGCCGGTGCACCCCAATGACCACGTCAATCGCTCGCAGAGCTCCAACGACTGCTTCCCCACTGCCATGCACATTGCGGCGGCCCAGGCGGTGCAGTTCCAGCTGCTGCCAGCGATCACCGAGCTCTCCGGCGGCCTGGCCGAGCTGTCGGCGCGGCACATGAAGCTGGTGAAGACCGGACGCACCCACATGATGGACGCCACCCCCATCACCTTCGGCCAGGAAATCTCGGCCTTCATCGCCCAACTGGGGTACGCCGAGCGCGCCATCCGCAGCGCTTTACCGGCCGTCTGTGAACTGGCCCAGGGCGGCACCGCGGTAGGCACCGGGCTCAACTCGCCCCACGGTTTCGGCGAGGCCATCGCCGCCGAGTTGGCGGCGCTCTCGGGCCTGCCCTTCGTCACGGCGTCGAACAAGTTCGCCGCCCTGGCCGGCCACGAACCGCTGACCAGCCTTTCCGGCGCCCTGAAAACCCTCGCCGTGTGCCTGATGAAAATCGCCAACGACCTGCGCCTGCTGGGCTCCGGGCCACGGGCGGGCCTGGCCGAGGTCAAGCTCCCCGCCAACGAGCCCGGCAGCTCGATCATGCCCGGCAAGGTCAACCCGACCCAGTGCGAAGCCCTGTCGATGCTGGCCTGCCAAGTCATGGGCAACGATGTGACCATCGGCTTTGCCGCCAGCCAGGGCCACCTGCAACTGAACGTGTTCAAGCCGGTGATCATCCACAACCTGCTGCAATCGATCCGTCTGCTGGCCGATGGCTGCAGCAACTTCCAGCACCATTGCATCGCCGGGCTGGAGCCCGACCCGCAACAGATGGCCGCGCACCTGGAGCGCGGGCTGATGCTGGTGACCGCGCTCAATACCCATATCGGCTACGACAAGGCCGCCGAGATCGCCAAGAAGGCCTATGCCGAGAACCTGACCCTGCGCGAGGCGGCGCTGGAACTCGGGTACCTGACCGATGAACAGTTCGATGCCTGGGTCCGCCCGGAAAACATGCTGGAGGCCGGGAAACAGGGGTAAGACCGCAGCCGCCTTCGCTGGCAAGCCAGCTCCTGCCGAAACCCGACTGCAGGAGTCGGCGCGCCAGCGAAGCTCAGCTCGCCGCGATCCGCTGCCGCCGCGCTCGCAACCCCGCCATCAACGACGGCCCCAGTGCCGTCAGCGCCGACCCCAGCACCACCAGCAGCGCCCCGCCATAGCCCAGGCCATTGATCTGCTCGGCCTGCACATACTCGGGCCAGAGCCAGGCTGCCCAAGCCACCGCGACAAAGGTCACCAGCGGCGTGATGGCCAGGGTCGCGCTGACCCGCGACGCTTCCCAATGGGCCAAAGCTTCGGCAAAGGCGCCATAGGCAATCAGGGTATTGAGGCAGCACGCCAGCAGCAGCCAACCCTGCAGCGGGTTCAACTCCAGCGCCTCCAGCGGGTGAGCCCAAGGGGTGAGCAACAAGGCGCAGAACAGGTAGATCACCATCATTACCTGCAGGGAATTCCACACGCTCAGCAGTTGCTTCTGGCCCAGGGCGTAGAAGGTCCAGACCGCGGAAGCGGCCAGAATGGTCAGCACCCCCGCGGTGTAGTCGCTCAGGGAAGTCAGCAGTTCGCTCAGGCGCTGATTGAAGAACAGCCCAAAGCCGATCAGCAGCACCAGGAGCCCCAGGCCCTGGCCGAGGCTGAACCGCTCCTTGAACACGAACACACTAGCGATCAACAGCAGGATCGGCCCCATCTGCACCACCAGTTGCGCGGTGCCCGGGCTCAACAGATTGAGGCCCATGAGGTACAGCACGTAATTGCCTACCAGGCCACAGACCGAGATCGGCACCAGCCAGATACCCTTGGGCCCCAGCACTCGCCAGCGCGGCAGGCGCCCCACCGCCGCCAGGTAGGCCAGCAGGCAGCCACCGGACACCGTCAGGCGAAACCAGGTCACGGTGACCGGGTCCATCACTTGCAGTACCTGCTTGAGCTTGATGGGCAGGATGCCCCACAACAGCGCGGTCAATAAGGCCAGGAACAGACCATAGACCCAGCGACCGGACGAGACGTGCATGCGAACCCCACAAGGCCTTACGAGCAAGGCTCACATACTAGGCCCGCGCCGGCAGCCGACACAGAGACAGTTGGCGACAAAGCGCAAACAGGATTGTGCAGGTCGCAAACCGGCCCCATGGGAGCCGGCTTGCCGACGAAGCGAAACCTAGCGTACCGCCTCGAACAACCCCGTGGCCCCCATGCCGCCACCCACGCACATGGTGACGATGCCATAGCGCAGGTTGCGCCGCTGCAGCTCGCGTACCAGATGCCCGACCTGACGCGAGCCGGTCATGCCGAACGGGTGGCCGATGGAGATCGAGCCGCCATTGACGTTGTACCGGGCGTTGTCGATTTCCAGACGGTCGCGGGCATACAGGCACTGGGAAGCGAACGCTTCATTGAGCTCCCAAAGATCGATGTCAGCCACGCTCAGGCCCTTGGCCTTGAGCAGCTTGGGCACCGAAAACACCGGGCCGATCCCCATCTCGTCCGGCTCGCAACCGGCCACGGTAAAGCCGCGGAAAAACGCCTTGGGCTTGAGCCCCAGCGCCAGGGCCCGCTCCAGGCTCATCACCAGGGTCATCGAGGCGCCATCGGACAATTGCGAAGAGTTGCCCGCCGTCACCGAACCGTCGTCGGCAAACACCGGCTTCAACGCCGCGAGATTTTCCAGGGTGGTGTCGGGGCGGTTGCAATCGTCGCGGTCCACCACACCATCAAGGATCTGCACCTCACCGGTGTTCTTGTCCTCGACCTTGTACTTGACCGTCATCGGCACGATCTCGTCGCTGAAAAGGCCAGCGGCCTGAGCCTGGGCGGTACGCTGCTGGCTTTGCAGGGAGTAGCGGTCCTGGGCTTCGCGGCTGACACTGTAGCGCCGAGCCACCACTTCGGCGGTCTGGCCCATGGGGAAGTAGATGCCCGGTACCTGCTCCTTGAGCAGCGGGTTGATCAGGTTTTCGGTGTTGACGCTCTTCATGGTCAGGCTGATGGATTCGACGCCACCGGCCACGATGATGTCGCTGCAGCCGGAGGCGATCTGATTGGCGGCAATGGCGATCGCCTGCAGGCCCGAGGAACAGAAGCGGTTGAGGGTCATCCCCGCGGTGCCGGTGCCCAGGGCCGAGAGCACCGCGACGTTGCGCCCGATGTTGAAACCCTGGGCCCCTTCATTGGAGCCGGCGCCGACGATGCAGTCCTCGACACTGGCCGGGTCGATGCCGTTGCGGGCGAGCAGCGCATTGACGCAGTGGGCGGCCATGTCATCCGGACGGGTCTGGTTGAACTTGCCCCTAAAGGACTTGGCCAGGCCAGTCCGTACGCTGTCGACGATCACCACTTCACGCATGACGCACCTCATTATTGTTGGCGGCAGGAAGAGCATCGAGCATAGATCCCTCTCCTGTCCCGCCGCGACAATCATTCACTGGGCGTATGCGCGACCATCGACCTACTTCTTGTCTTTCTTGTCGTGCTTGTCCGAGCGCTCGAACGCGGCCTCCAGGGCCCGGTTGATGGTGCGCAGGACCTTGACCCGGGCCCAGCGCTTGTCGTTGGCCTCCACCAGAGTCCAGGGCGATACCTCGGTGCTGGTGCGGTCGACCATGTCGCCGACGGCGGCGCGGTAATCGTCCCACTTGTCGCGGTTGCGCCAGTCGTCCTCGGTGATCTTGAAACGCTTGAAGGGAATCTCCTCCCGGGCCTGGAAGCGCTCCAGCTGGGTATCCTTGTCGATGGCCAGCCAGAACTTGACCACGATCACCCGGGCATCGGCCAACTGCTCCTCGAAGTCGTTGATCTCGCTGTAGGCCCGCAACCAGTCGGCGGGGCTGCAGAAGCCCTCGATGCGCTCCACCAGCACCCGGCCGTACCAGGAACGATCGAAGATGGTGAACTTGCCCCGGGCCGGGATATGCCGCCAGAACCGCCAGAGATAGGGCTGGGCGCGCTCCTCTTCCGTGGGCGCGGCAATCGGCACGATGCTGTACTGGCGCGGGTCCAGGGCCGCCGCGACCCGGCGGATGGCCCCGCCCTTGCCCGCCGCATCGTTGCCTTCGAACACCGCCACCAGGGCGTGCTTGCGCATGCGCTTGTCCCGCAGCAGGCCGGCCAGGCGCGCCTGTTCGGTAATCAGTTGTTCTTCGTAGTCGTCCTTGTCCAGGTGCTGGGTCATGTCCAGGCTGTCCAGCAGGCTGAGCTGATCCACCGCCGGAGGCAGCGGCGCCGCGTTGACCTGGGTGGCTCGCAGCGGCTGGCGGTTCAGCGCGCTTTGCAGCCCTTCCAGGAGAATCCGCCCCACGGTAAGGCTGCGGTAATACGGATCGACGCCCTCGATCACGTGCCAGGGCGCATAGTCGCGGCTGGTACGGCGCAGCACGCGCTCGCCGTACTTGACGAACTTGTCGTAGGTTTGCGACTGCTGCCAGTCCAGCGGGCTGATACGCCAGCTGTGCAGCGGGTCGTCCTGCAACGCCTTGAGGCGGGCCTTCATCTGTTTCTTGGACAGGTGGAACCAGAACTTGAAGATCAGTGCGCCTTCATCGCAGAGCATCTTCTCCAGGCGCTCGGCGCCGTTGATCGCCTGATCCAGGCGCGGGTCCTTGATCTCGCCATGGACCCGGCTCTGCAGCATCTGGCTGTACCAGTTGCCAAAGAACACCCCCATGCGCCCCTTGGCCGGAAGCATCCGCCAGTAGCGCCAGGCCGGTGGCCGCGACAGTTCCTCGTCGGTCTGCTGGTCGAAGGTGCGCACCTCGATCAGCCGCGGGTCCATCCATTCGTTGAGCAGCTTGACCGTCTCGCCCTTGCCCGCGCCCTCGATCCCGTTGATCAGCACGATCACCGGAAAGTTCGCCTTCTGGCGCAGTTCGAACTGGGCTTCGAGCAAGGCCTCGCGCAATGCCGGCACCTCGGCATCGTAGGTTTCTTTGTCGATGGCGTGACCGATTTCAGCGGATTCGAACATGGGTGGCTCCCTTCCAAGAATTTTCCAAGACTAGCGGATCGACCTCGGCCAGGGAAAACAAATCCCCGAACCTGCGGCGCCTTGCCATGGATCAAGCGCTGCCGGCGCGATGGGCTAGAATGGCCGCCTTGCGCAACATGAGCCGAACATGATCCCTGAACTGCCCCACGCCCAGCTCGACTGGGACGACCAAGGACGCCCGCGTTCGCGGGTCTTCGACGATGTGTACTTCTCCAGCGAATCGGGCCTGGATGAAACCCGCCACGTGTTCATCGAACAGAACCGCCTGGGCCCGCGCTTTGCCGCCCTGGCCGATGGCGAGCGCTTCGTTATCGGTGAAACCGGCTTCGGCACCGGGCTGAACTTTCTCTGCGCCTGGCAGTTGTTCCAGCAGCAGGCGCCCAGCGGTGCCCGGCTGCATTTCGTCAGTGTGGAAAAGTACCCCTTGAGCCCTGCCGACCTGCAACGGGCCCTGGCCCTGTGGCCGGAACTGGCAAGCCTCTGTACACCGCTGCTTGAGCAGTACGTGGCAGTGCATGGCGGCTTCCAGCGCATCGTGCTGGAGGGCGGGCGAGTGACCCTGACCCTGTTGATCGGCGATGTCCTGGAGCAACTGCCGCAACTGGACGCCCAGGTCGATGCCTGGTTTCTCGACGGTTTCGCGCCGGCCAAGAACCCCGACATGTGGACCGGCGAACTCTTCGCCGAACTGGCGCGCCTGGCCGCCCCGGGTTCCACTATCAGTACCTTCACCAGCACCGGCTGGGTGCGCCGGCTGTTGAACAGTGCCGGCTTCAAGATGAAACGCACCCCGGGCATCGGCCACAAATGGGAGGTACTGCGGGGCGAGTTCCTCGGCTGGCCGGAGGATGCGCCGGCGCCGGCCAGGGCCAAGCCCTGGTTCGCCCGCCCCCCGCGGCAAGAGAAGACCGCCCTGGTGATCGGCGGCGGGCTGGCCGGTTGTGCCAGCGCCGCCAGCCTGGCCGCCCGCGGCTGGCAGGTGCAATTGCTGGAGCGTCATGCAGAGCTGGCCCGGGAGGCCTCGGGCAATCCCCAGGGCGTGCTCTACCTCAAGCTCTCGGCCCACGGCACCGCCCTGTCACAGATGATCCTCAGTGGCTTTGGCTATACCCGGCGCCAACTGGAGCACCTGCAGCGCGGCCAGGACTGGGATGGCTGCGGTGTGCTGCAACTGGCCTTCAACGCCAAGGAAGCCGAGCGCCAGGCCCAACTGGCCGCGGCTTTTCCCGCCGACCTGCTGCACCTGCTGGACCAACCCCAAGCCCAGGCCCGGGCCGGTATCGGCCTTGAGCATGGAGGCCTGTTCTACCCCGAAGGTGGCTGGGTGCACCCGCCGGCCCTGTGCCAATGGCAGGCCAGCCACCCGCGGATCCAGGTCCTGGCACACCGGGAAGTCCTGGAACTGCGCCGGGTCGGTGAGCAATGGCAAGCCTGGGACGGTGACCGGATGCTGGCCAGCGCCGCGGTGGTGATCCTCGCCGGTGCGGCCGAGATCAGGCGTTTCCCGGCCAGCGCCGATCTGCCCCTCAAGCGCATTCGCGGGCAGATCACCCGCCTGCCCCAGACCGCACGAAGCCAGAGCCTGGCCACGGTGGTCTGCGCCGAAGGCTACGTCGCCCCCGCGCGCCTGGGGGAACACACCCTGGGCGCCAGCTTCGACTTCAAGAGCCAGGACCTGACCCCCACCAGCGCCGAGCATGCCGGCAACCTGGAGATGCTGCGGGAAATCTCCAGCGACCTGCTGCACCGCCTGGGTGCCGAGCAACTGCCCCTGGACAGCCTGCAAGGCCGCGCGGCCTTTCGCTGCACCAGCCCGGACTACCTGCCCATCGTCGGCCCCCTTGCGGAACCGGTGGCCTTTGCCGAAACCTACGCCGCCCTGGGCAAGGATGCGCGCCAGGTACCGGACCTGCCCTGCCCCTGGCTCGACGGCCTGTACATCAACAGTGGCCACGGTTCCCGTGGGCTGATCACCGCGCCGCTGTCCGGCGAGCTGCTGGCCGCCTGGCTGGAAAACGAGCCCCTGCCCCTGCCCAGAAGCGTGGCCGAAGCCTGCCATCCGAACCGTTTTGCCCTGCGTCGCCTGATTCGCGGCAAGGCCTGAAGCAGAGCGGCGGCGCTGACTTTCCAGCGCCGCCAATGGCCGCTGGCCAGCACCAAGCGCTACATCAAACCGTCCGCCCCCACTCAACTGCTTATAACCGATCGATCTAAAACTCCCGAGTTACGCACAGGTCAGTTTCCAGGTAGCCGCCCTTTTGACGGCGGCAGATTGACTCTCCCCAACGGAAAAACCGGTAAGGACTTATGTGCGGACTAGCTGGCGAATTACGCTTTGATCATCAACCTGCCGACCTGGCAGCGGTTGAACGAATCACCCACCACCTGGCCCCTCGCGGCCCGGACGCCTGGGGCTTTCACAGCCAGGGCCCGATTGCCCTCGGCCATCGACGGCTGAAAATCATGGACCTGTCGGACGGCTCGGCGCAGCCCATGGTCGACAACCAACTGGGCCTGTCCCTGGCCTTCAATGGCGCGATCTACAACTTCCCCGAACTGCGCGCCGAACTGGAAGCCAAGGGTTATGCCTTCTATTCCGGCGGCGACACTGAGGTGTTGCTCAAGGGCTACCACGCCTGGGGCGCGGACCTGCTGCCCAAGCTCAACGGCATGTTCGCCTTCGCCATCTGGGAGCGCGATGCCCAGCGCCTGTTCATCGCCCGCGATCGCCTCGGGGTCAAGCCGCTGTACCTGTCGCGCACCGGCCAGCGCCTGCGCTTCGCCTCGGCCCTGCCGGCGTTGCTCAAAGGTGGCGACATCAACCCGTTGCTCGACCCCGTGGCGCTCAACCACTACCTGAACTTCCATGCCGTGGTGCCAGCACCGCGAACCCTGCTGGCAGGCATCGAAAAACTGCCGCCGGCCACCTGGATGCGTATCGAGGCCGACGGCCGCACCGAGCAGCAGACCTGGTGGACCCTGCCCTATGGCCCCCGTGCCGACGAAACCGATCTGACTCTGGAAGACTGGCGTGACCGGGTGCTGGACAGCACTCGCGAAGCGGTGGCCATCCGCCAACGGGCAGCGGTGGACGTGGGCGTGCTGCTGTCCGGCGGTGTCGACTCCAGCTTGCTGGTGGGCCTGCTGCGAGAGGTCGGGGTGGACAACCTGTCGACCTTCTCCATCGGCTTCGAGGACGCCGGTGGCGAGCGGGGCGACGAGTTCCAGTACTCCGACCTGATTGCCCGGCACTACGGCACCCGGCATCACCAGTTGCGCATCGACGAACGTGAAATCATCGAACAGTTGCCCGCGGCCTTTCGGGCCATGAGCGAGCCGATGGTCAGCCACGACTGCATCGCCTTCTACCTGCTATCACGGGAAGTGGCCAAGCACTGCAAGGTCGTGCAAAGCGGCCAAGGCGCCGACGAACTCTTTGCCGGCTACCACTGGTACCCGCAGGTGGACGGCGCCAGCGATCCGTACGCGGCCTACCGTGCGGCCTTCTTCGACCGCAGCTACGACGACTACGCGGCCACCGTACAACCGCAGTGGCTGACCGCCAACGACGCCGCCGGGGATTTTGTCCGCGAGCATTTCGCCCAGCCCGGTGCCGACGCGGCTGTGGATAAGGCCTTGCGCCTGGACAGCACGGTGATGCTGGTGGATGACCCGGTCAAGCGTGTGGATAACATGACCATGGCCTGGGGCCTGGAGGCGCGCACGCCGTTCCTCGACTACCGCCTGGTGGAGCTTTCGGCCCGGGTGCCGGCACGCTTCAAGTTGCCGGACGGCGGCAAGCAGGTGCTCAAGGAAGCTGCGCGGCTGGTGATCCCCAGCGAGGTGATCGACCGCAAGAAAGGCTACTTCCCGGTGCCGGGCCTCAAACACTTGCAGGGCGCGACCCTGGATTGGGTGCGCGAACTGCTGCTGGACCCGAGCCAGGATCGCGGTCTGTTCAAGCCGGCCATGCTCGACCGCCTGCTGACCGATCCCCAGGGCCAGTTGACGCCCTTGCGCGGCTCCAAGCTGTGGCAACTGGCGGCATTGAACCTGTGGCTCAGCGAACAAGGAATCTGACCGATGAAAGCTAACGCCACGGCTTACAGCCAACGCCTGCTGCGCGGCCAGGCGCCGTCCTATGAACGCCTGCAGGCGCGCTTCGCCGAAGACGGCAGCGAACCCGGGTGCGAACCGATCGCGGTACATTGCGGTTGGGGCCGCCTGCTGATCGGCCATACCTTTCCCGACCCCACCAGCCTCGCGCAGGAGCTGCTCAACGAGCAGCCCGGTGAACGCGACATCGCCCTGTACGTCGCTGCACCGCAGCAGGTGCTGGGCTTGGAACCGGCACAGTTGTTCCTCGACCCTTCCGACACCCTGCGCCTGTGGTTCAGCGATTACCGCCAGGCCACTCGGGTGTTTCGCGGGTTCCGCATCCGCCGTGCCCAGAGCGAAGCCGACTGGCAAGCCATCAACCAGCTGTACCAGGCCCGGGGCATGCTGCCCATCGACCCGCAACTGCTGACCCCGCGCCATCAGGGCGGCCCGGTGTACTGGCTGGCCGAGGACGAAGACAGCGGCGCGGTGATCGGCAGCGTCATGGGCCTCAATCACCACAAGGCCTACCAGGACCCGGAACACGGCAGCAGCCTCTGGTGCCTGGCAGTGGACCCCGATTGCAGTCGCCCGGGCGTCGGCGAAGTGCTGGTACGCCACCTGATCGAACACTTCATGAGCCGCGGCCTGAGCTACCTCGACCTGTCGGTGCTGCACGACAATCGCCAGGCCAAGAACCTCTACGCCAAGCTGGGCTTTCGCACCCTGTCGACCTTCGCCATCAAGCGCAAGAACGGCATCAACCAGCCGCTGTTCCTCGGCCCCGGCCCCCAGGCGGAATTCAACCCTTACGCGCGGATCATCGTCGAGGAGGCCCATCGCCGGGGCATCGATGTGCAGGTGGATGACGCCGACGCCGGGCTGTTCACCCTCAGCCACGGCGGGCGCCGGGTACGCTGCCGGGAATCGCTGAGCGATCTCACCAGCGCCATCAGCATGAGCCTGTGCCAGGACAAGAGCCTGACCCACAAGGTGCTCAAGGGTGCTGGCTTGAACCTGCCGGCGCAGCAATTGGCGGGCAACGCCGATGACAACCTGGGCTTTCTCGACGAGCACCAGCGGGTGGTGGTCAAGCCCCTGGATGGCGAACAGGGACAAGGCGTGGCGGTGGACCTGCGGACCATCGAAGAGGTGCAAAAGGCCATCGACCACGCCCGCCGCTTTGACAGCCGGGTACTGCTGGAAAGCTTCCACGAAGGCCTGGACCTGCGCATCCTGGTGATCGGCTTTGAAGTAGTGGCAGCGGCTATCCGCCGTCCCGCGGAAATCATCGGTGATGGTCAGCACTCCATCGGCGCGCTGATCGAAGCCCGCAGCCGTCGCCGCCAGGCGGCCACCGGCGGCGAAAGCAAAATCCCCCTGGACCAGGAGACCCAGCGCACCCTGCACGCCGCTGGCTACGACTACAACAGCGTACTGGCCGCCGGGGAGCGGCTGTTTGTACGGCGCACCGCCAACCTGCACACCGGCGGCACTCTGGAAGACGTCACCGGCATCCTTCATCCGACCCTGGCCGACGCCGCCATCCGCGCAGCCCGTGTCCTGGACATTCCCGTGGTGGGCCTGGACCTGATGGTGCCGGCGGCGGATCAGCCCGAGTACGTGTTCATCGAAGCCAACGAACGCGCCGGGTTGGCCAATCACGAACCGCAACCCACCGCCGAACGTTTTGTCGACCTGCTGTTTCCCCACAGCCAACCGGCGCCGTGACCCTTCGCCGGCAAGCCGGCGCCTCCCCTCATGGGTAGGAGCTGGCTTGCCAGCGATGTCGCCCCCCGGCCCTCCATCCGTGCCCTCATCGAAACCATCGATGGCCGTTTCTCATCAGGAGTTTCCATGACCCGCAAGATTCCCGAACCCGACCTCGCCTACCTGCAGAAAGTCCTCCTGGAAATGCTCGCCATTCCCAGCCCCACCGGGTTTACCGACACCATCGTGCGCTATGTCGCCGAACGCCTGGAAGAACTGGGCATCCCCTTCGAGCTGACCCGTCGCGGCACCATTCGCGCCACCCTCAAGGGCCAGAAAAACAGCCCGGACCGGGCCGTCTCAGCGCACTTGGACACCATTGGCGCCAGCGTGCGCGCGGTGAAGGACAACGGCCGCCTGACCCTGGCCCCGGTGGGCTGCTGGTCCAGCCGCTTTGCCGAGGGCAGCCGGGTCAGCCTGTTCACCGACAACGGCGTGTTGCGCGGCAGCGTCCTGCCACTGATGGCCTCCGGGCACGCCTTCAACACCGCAGTGGACGAACTGCCCATCAGTTGGGACCACATCGAACTGCGCCTGGATGCCTACTGCACCACCCGCGCCGACTGCGAATCCCTGGGGATAGGCGTGGGTGATTTTGTTGCCTTCGACCCTTTGCCCGAGTTCACCGAGAGCGGCCATATCAGCGCCCGGCACCTGGACGACAAGGCCGGTGTCGCCGCGCTGCTGGCCGCGCTCAAGGCCATAGTCGACAGCGGCGAGCCGCTGATGATCGACTGCCATCCGCTATTCACCATCACCGAAGAAACCGGCAGTGGTGCGGCAGCGGCTCTGCCCTGGGACGTCAGCGAGTTCGTCGGCATCGACATTGCCCCGGTCGCCCCGGGCCAGCACTCCAGCGAACATGCGGTGAGCGTGGCCATGCAGGACTCCGGAGGGCCCTACGACTATCACTTGTCCCGCCACCTGCTGCGCCTGGCCGGTGAACACGAGTTGCCGGTGCGTCGCGACCTGTTCCGCTACTACTTCAGCGACGCCCATTCGGCGGTCACCGCCGGCCATGACATCCGCACCGCGCTGCTGGCCTTCGGTTGCGACGCCACCCACGGCTATGAGCGCACCCATATCGACAGCCTGGCGGCACTCAGCCGCCTGCTGGGGGCCTACATCCTCAGCCCGCCGGTATTTGCCAGCGACGCGCAACCGGCCCAGGGCTCACTGGACCGCTTCAGCCATCAACTGGAGCACGATGCACAGATGGAAAGCGATACCCGGGTGCCCTCGGTGGACAGCCTGGTAGGGCAGAAATCCTGAACCCGCCCCGGAGTTTGTGCACGCCCTGGCTGGCGGCACGGCCCCGGGCGCAGTAGGATCCCGGATTGTTTACCGGAGGCCCTCATGCTGATTCCCCACGACCAACTTGAAGTCGACACCCTGACCCGCCTGATCGAGGACTTCGTGACCCGCGAGGGCACCGACAACGGTGATGAAACGCCCCTGGAGACCCGTGTGCTGCGGGTGCGCCAGGCCTTGACCAAAGGCCAGGCGGTAATCGTCTTCGATCCGGACAGCGAACAGTGCCAACTGATGCTCAAGCACGATGTGCCCAAGGAGCTGTTCGACTGACCCAGCCCCCGGCCCAGCCCCCTGGGCCGGGTTATTCAGCCATTGGAAAAGCGCGGGCCGAACAGAATCACACTGGCCCCGATCACGCAGAGCGCCAGCCCCAGCCAATCCGAACCCAGGGGCCGTACCCGCTCCACCACCGCCAGCCAGCCAATCGAAGCGACGATGTAGATGCCCCCGTAGGCGGCATAGGCGCGCCCGGCGTAGGTGGCCTCGACCTTGGTCAGCAACAGGGCGAACAGGGTCAGGCTGATGAGCGCGGGAATCACCCACAAGGCACTCTTGCCCTGACGCAGCCACATCCAGAACGCATAGCAGCCGGCGATTTCAAACAGCGCGGCGAGGAAGAACCACAGGTAATTGAGCATGCAGGAACTCGTCAGGATTGTCGGATGCCGGCAACCCTAACGACGCCCTGGGGGGTTGGGCAAGCTCAACTGGCGCTTTGCTTGGCCTTGGCGCGCATCTTGTCGGCCATCAGGGTCATTTCGTCGTACAGCGCCTGGGGATTTTTCTGCTTCAGGGCCCAGGCCATGCGGCCCTGCTCGTGGGGCAGGATCATGAACTGGCCGGCATCGACCTGGGCATGGATGTAGTCGGCGATCTCGGCGGCGGTGATCGGCGAGCTTTCCAGCAACTTGCCCACCTGGGCCTTCATGGCCGGGGTCGGCCCTCGGAAGGAGTCCAGCAGGTTGGTCTGGAAGAACGACGGGCAGACCACATGCACACCGATTTCTTGCTGCGCGAGCTCGACCAACAGGCTCTCGGAAAGCGCCACCACCCCGGCCTTGGCCACGTTGTAGTTGCTCATGGCCGGGCCCTGCATCAAGGCCGCCATGGAAGCGATATTGATGATCTTGCCCTTGCTCTGCTCCAGCAGCGGCAGGAAGGCCTTGCAGCCCTTGACCACCCCCATCAGGTTGATCGCGATCTGCCAGTCCCAATCCTCCAGCGACAGTTCGCTGAAGAACCCGCCAGAGGCCACGCCGGCGTTGTTGACGATGATGTCGATGCCGCCGAACTTCACCTCGCAGGCCTGAGCAAAGGCGGTCAACTGGCTGTAGTCACGCACATCGCAGCGCTGCACAAAACCGTCACCACCGGCTGCACGCACCAGTTTCAGGGTTTCCTGCAGGCCCGCCTCGCTGACATCGGACAAGGCCAGCCGCCAGCCCTCGCGGGCCCAGCGCAAAGCGATTTCGCGACCCAGGCCGGAGCCGGCGCCAGTGATCATCATGCGATTTTGCATAAGAGTTGCCTTGTTGTTCCGGGGAAGATGAGCCGCAGTGTAGCGAAGGCCCCTGCGCCACCCACGCACCATCAGGGTGCTGAATGCCCCGGGCAAACCACCAGCCCGGTGCCCCCGACCTGTCATCCGCTCCCCCTGCTCCGGGCAGGCGCAAAGGAAATAAGACCGAAAGCGGAAAGCTTTAAAAATACTTGGAATTTTCTGGAAGGGCGCAGAGTCGGATTTATTAAGCGGTTCGCTTTATCCCTAAAACGAACTTGTCCTTGAATAACTGCGTTGTTCAACTCTATTCCAATAAGGAAACAGCCATGGGCACCATTCTGATCGTTATTCTGATTCTGCTGCTGATTGGCGGCCTGCCAGTGTTCCCGCACTCCAGAAGCTGGGGTTATGGGCCTTCAGGAATCATTGGCGTCGTGCTGGTGGTGCTGTTGGTGCTCTTGCTGCTGGGCAGGATATAACGCCCTTATTGCTCGCCCCAGAGCATGTTTGAACGTAAAAAGGCGCCGGTCTTCACCGGCGCCTTTTTATTAGCCCGAATAAAAAACACCCCACTTGTGGGGTGTTTTATTTACCCGGGCAACTTGCGCCAACCCCGCATGACAGGGCCGGCGCTACAGCGTTTAGTCCGGCTTCCCGTTGACCACGCCTGCGGTGTTGTCGAGCAAGCTCTTGGTCGCCGTCTGCAGGAAGGATTCCAGTTTCTGCTTGAGCTGCGCCTCATCGGCAGAATCCGGGATCAGTTCGCCCCCCGGTGCCGACCCCAGTTCGTACTTGTACAGCCGAGGCGGCATTTCCTTGGGCAGTACCAGCACCCGATCCGCCGTCAGCAGCGCTACGGTCTGGTCACTGCCCGAAGGCTTGATCACGCCGAAGCCCTTGTCGCCTTCCGGCAGGTTGAGCAGGTCGCGCCCCCAGCACTGGTGCAGTACGTCGCCACCCAGGCGGCCCATGATGGTGGGCACGATGTCGATCTGAGTGCCCACGGTATGGTCACGCTGGCCGAACTTTTCCTGGATGCCCGGCGCGATCATCAGCATGGGCACGTTGAAGCGCCCCAGGTCCATTTCGGTGATCTGCTGCTCGTTGCCGAAGCCATGGTCGCCCACTACCACGAACAGGGTTTCCTTGAAGTAAGGCTCCTTGCGCGCTTTCTCGAAGAACTGGCCCAGGGCCCAGTCGGAGTAGCGCATGGCCGTCAGGTGTTCGTTGAGGCTGCCGCGGTCGGTCACCTTGTCCACCGGCAAAGGCGTGGGCAGGGCATACGGCGTGTGGTTGGACAGGGTCTGCAGCAGGGCATAGAACGGCCCCTTGCCTTCCCGGGCCTTCAACTCTTCCAGGCCGCGGTTGAACATGTCCTGGTCGGACACGCCCCAGGTCGGGTCGGAGAACACCGGATTGACGAAGTCGTTACGGCCGATGAAGTTGGTCATGCCCTGGTTGCTGAAGAACCCCGACTGGTTGTCCCAGGCGAAATCGCCGTTGTAGACATACACGTCATCGTAGTTGCGAGCACTGAGCAGTTGCGGCAGGCCGGACAGCTTGTGGCTGCCTTCCGGGGTCTGCATCAGGTATTCGAAGCCAGGCAGGTTGGGGAAGCACGCCATGGTGGCGAACATGCCCTGGTGGGTGTGGGTGCCGTTGGAGAAGAAGCGGTCGAACAGCAGGCCTTCCTTGGACAGTTTGTCGAAGTACGGAGTGATCTCCCCCGGACGTCCCAGGGCGCCCACCGAATGCCCGGCGAAGCTTTCCATCAAGATCACCACGACGTTCTTGATCGGCAGGGTCTTTTCCCCATCCGGCGTGTAGGTGCGGCGTACGGCGGCGATATCGGCATCCACCAGCTTGTCACTCGGCACCAGCAGCATGTCGCGCACGGTCTGCTGCGCCAGAGGCTGAGGCAAGGTGGCCTTCCAGATATTGGTGCGGTCCTCGGACAGGCGATCCTTGGCCGCCGCCATCAGTTGCAGCGTGCCGTTGAGGCCCAACTGGTTGGCGAAGTTGGAGTCGGTGGTATAGACGTCGCCCCAACGCATCGGCGGGCCCTGGCGTAGGGTGCCACGGGCCGCAACCACGCAGATCAGCAGACACACCACGAACACCGCAATGCGTGCATACCAGGGGGCAATCTGCCGGGTACCGACATTGCCGCCGCTGAACGGGCCACGGGGCCGGGTGGCACGGTCGGCCCCCTTGAATGCCAGGCTCAGGATCCAGGTGCCCACGGCCCAGGCCAGCAGGTAGCGGACCACCGGGAAGCCGTACCAGAGCATGCTCATCACGGTTTTCGGGTCTTCCTTCACATACTGGAAGACCAGGCCGTTGAGGCGCTGGTGGAACTCGCGGTAGAAGTCCATCTCCATCAGGCCGAGGAACAGCGCGATGCTGGAGGTGACTGTCAGCCAGAAGCGCAACACCCCGCGAGCCGCCATGGCCCGGGCGCTGAACAGCGCCAGCAGCAGCGGTACGCTGAGGTAGACCACCAGCCGCAGGTCAAAACGCAGCCCGTTGGCAAACGCTTCGAGGAAGGTCGAGGCCGGGGTGTCGAGAATCATCTCGCGGTTGTAGATCAGCAGCGCGACGCGCAACAGGGAAAGCATCACCATCATGACCAGGGCGCACAACAGCGTGTAGGCCAGATGGGATTTAACGGTCGGTTGCAGCAGGCGATTCGAGGATCGCTGCTGACTCAGGGCATCCGAGTTTGCCATGTGGTTTTAGGACCCATTGGAAGTTTAAGTTGCAAAGATAAAGCTGCGTTCTGCCCTCTTGTTGCCGCCAGGGCGACGGGGGAATTCGCGGTGCGCAAATGTTGCACGATCACTCAAGGCATTGCCATTGATTAGTGGGCAGCACCGAAAAACCCACGGCCAACGGCTCTGGGACAAGAGATTGCAGTGAGTTATACCGGGGAAAAAGCGCTGGCGAATTGTCTTAGAGCGTTTGTGAAAATTTCGTTCAACGCATGTTTAGTCACACAAAAAAGGGCCTGGCGGCCCTTTCCCCTGTGCAATCGGCGTCTCCCGCTTCAGAGCCGCACATTGCCTCGCGGCCCGGCGATCGCCCAAATGATCAGCCCCAGCACCGGCAGGAGAATGATCAAGAGCACCCAGAGGACCTTCATCCCGGTTTCAGCGCCGCTTTTGAGTACGTTGATGATGGCCCAGATATCCAGGGCCAGAATGATCAGGCCAACCAGGCCATTGAAGGTGGAACCCATGGTGTCGCTCCCTAAATGATGGCGTGCCTCTTTAGGATAGCCGTGCTGGATCAGGGTTCCGTTTTATTCCACAGCCGCTCGGGCTTCAGACATGAACGGCGATCTTCAAGGCCTCCAGGGCTGGCGCCGCGGCGATCCCGACCTCGGCGCACAACTCCAGCACCCGCGGCACGTCGTTGCCATAGACCAGTACCATCTGCAACTCGTCATCCAGCAACTGGCTGAAGTTCATCAACACATAGCCGCCGTTTTCCGGGTTCATGCTGCCCATCTGGATCTGGATGCGATTCAAGGCCGTCAGGGCTTCGATCTTGGCCAACTGCTTGGGCTTGATGTTGAACGCAACGTCCTTGCCGAACGAGGCGACGATCTGGGCGAACAGGTCGACATAGGTATCGGCCTGAAACAACACGGTTTCCGGCAGGCTGCCGACCACCACCCATTCCCCCAGGGGAATGGGGAAGCTGTCGTCGTAGTTGATATCCGGGTTGGCTGCCAGGAATCCCTGAGGGTCGGCGTAGGCCTGGCTCGCCTCCTCGGCAATCTGCTGGATCTCGGCATCGCCCATGCACCCGGAGCTGATCTTGCTAATGAGTTCGATAAGGGCGGTTTTCATGGGCACATCCTGGAAGCGAGGAAATCAAGGGGCGCGAAGGATAGCCTAAAGTGCCCGAGCTATCACGCCAGGCAGCACCTGACGCCCGCGCGCCCCGATCATCGCCGGCTCAGGCCAGGAGTTTTTCCAGCTGCGCCGTGGTATCCATGGCGCCCATGGTCTTGGCCGCTTCCAGGGCACTCACGCCATTGCTGTCGCGGGCCTTGGGGTCGGCGCCCTGGCTGATCAGGTAGGTGACGATTTCCGTGCGGTTGAACATCGCCGCCATCATCAGCGCGGTACGTCCGTCGAAGGACGAGCCTTCCACCTGAGCGCCCCCCTCCACCAGCGCCTTGACCACCGCCAGGTCGCCCTTGAAGGCAGCCCCGGCAATCGGGCTCTGGCCGTTGTCGTTGCGGATCTCGGGGTCGGCCTGGTGCTTGAGCAGCACCTGCACCGCGTCCACATGGCCGTGATAGGCGGCGAGCATCAGCAGCGTGTCGCCCTTGTGATTGCGCAGGTTGACCGGCAGGCCACTGGCAGCCAGTTTGTCGAGCATCTGTGCGTCGCCCTGGCGGGCCACGTTGAACACCTGTTCGACAAACTGGGCGGCCTCTTCTTCAGTCATCTGGCGGCTTTTGTCGGTCATCGGAAACTCCAGGTTCGGCAATTCGGAAAGGCGCTAGTTTCCCCAAGCCGGCGCCAGCCTGTCATCCCTTTTTTCCCGAGAGCCACCATAGGCAGAATCAATAACGCAGGCGCCCGCCCTGAATGTCCGCGAGAATCTGCGGGGTCAGCCGCACGTAGGTATCCGAGCCCGGCAACCAGGCATACACCGGCTCGTCACCGATTTGCTGCAGATCGAATGCCTGCTCCTTGAGGCGACTCTTCTGGTACTTGAAGGTGCCGGTGGTGTCCATCTTCACTTTGATCCGCAGGAACAACGGCACTGCGTAGGCCGGCAACTGCTGCCGGGCGAACTGCAGCAACTCGCTGAAATCCAGGGTCGCCAGGGATTCTGCCGGAGTGATCGCCACCATCCCGGCCCGACCGTTGGTGTTGTGGATCTCGACCCCATAGGCCACCACCTCGGCAACCTGCGGGTGGCCCAGGAGAACGTTCTCCACCTCGGTGGTGGAAACGTTCTCGCCCTTCCAGCGATAGGTATCTCCCAGCCGATCGACGAACTGCACATGGCCAAAGCCGATATCGCGCAACAGATCGCCGGTGTTGAAGTAGCAGTCGCCCTTCTCGAACACGTCCTTGAGAATCACCTTGAGGTTCTTTTCCGGGTCGGTGTAGCCATCCAGGGGCGCCTTGTCGTCGATCTTCGCCAGCAGCAGCCCCTGGCCGCCCTTGGCCACCTTCTGCATGAAGCCCTGGCTGTTGCGCAGTGGCGCACCGGTATCGTGGGCGTATTCCACCAGCGCCCAGGGGATCAGGGAAAAGCCCACCGTGTTGTCAAAGTTGAGGATGTTGCTGAAACCGATATTGCCGTCGCTGGCGGCATACAGCTCACAGATATGACCGACGCCGAAACGTTGCTTGAACTCGCTCCAGACGCCCGGGCGCAGCCCGTTGCCAATCATCTTCGAGACCCCGTGCTCGGTATCCCGTGCGCAAGCCGGCTGGTCGATCAGGTAGCGGCACAACTCCCCGACATAACCCACGGTCGTGGCCTTGTAGCGGCGCACGTCATCCCAGAACTGGCTGGCGCTGAATTTGCGGCGGATGGCAAAGCCCGAGGCGCCGGTAATCGCCGAGCCCCAGCACACGCACAGACCGGTAGCGTGGTACAGCGGCAAGGTGCAATACACCACGTCCCCGGGCTGCATATCCAGGGCGATGGTGCCGAAGCCGGCAGAGGTGCGCATCCAGCGCCCGTGCTTGAAGATCCCGGCCTTGGGTAGCCCCGTGGTGCCGGAGGTATAGATGTAGAAGCAAGGGTCGTTGAGGAAGATGCGCTGGGTCTGCGCCAGGTTGTCCGATGGGTAACCGGCGCTCTCGGCCATCAGGTTGCGCAATCCCGCGGGGGTCGGCCCGGGGTCGGCAAAGGTGTCCTGATCGGCCACGAACCAGGTGCGCTGCGGATCGATGCCCACCTGCTCGCGTACCGCCGAGTAAGCGGCCAGCAGCTCGCCGCCGAGGATGATCGCCGCCGGTTTCACCAGCGCCAGGCTGTGCGCCAGCACGCCCTGGGTCTGCGCGGTGTTGAGCATCGCGCAAATGCCTCCGAGCTTGGCCACCGCCAGCACCGTGACCAGCAACTCCGGGCGGTTCTCTATGAAGATCGCCAGTACATCACCCTTGCCGATGCCCTGCTCCTGCAGGTAGGCAGCAATGCGGTTGGCCCACTGATTGACCTGGGCATAACTGAGCACCCGGTCACCGTACAGCAAGGCCGGCCCCTCGGGGTTGCGCAGGGTCGCCTGCTCAAAGCTCCAGCCCAGGCCGCAGGGCTGGTCCGGGTTGTCGATATTGCCCGCCTTCATGCCCCGCACCACCCGCGGCAGTGCCCTGGCAATGGAGGGCACCTTACGCAGCATCATGCCCCAGGTGATCATGTCGCTCTTGTGCTTGTTCATGGTTGCTCCGGTTGCACAGCAAGGATCTGGGCCCGGGCCTGGCCGGCCGGGCGGCGGCAACAGCGGCGCAAGACTCAACCGGGGGTAGCGATCCAGGGGGCGGCGAGCGGCACGCGGGAGCTGTGGATATCTCTCGCAAAGGGATGAAGGCAGGACAATCGCAGGGCTGCAAGGAGCACCGGCGATGAGGCGCAGGAAAGGTTCATGGAGAGCGTCCTATGTTCTTATTATTGGTCGGGCGGGATCGCAAGATCGCGCCACAACACATTCCATGTCGCAGAAACGCCGTTCAAGCCGCTTTCGCGGGGCCGCCGAGGCCAGGTTGAACCAACGTGACTGGCTGGAAAATACGTCAGCTCTCGCGACGCTGTACACGGGGTTTTTGCAAACTTTTGTATCTACCCTCGACCTCCCCACGCAGGGTGCTTGTCCCCCGCTTAAACGATTGAATTTTTCAACCTGGCCCGCGGTCACAACACTGCCACGGCACCGGCCAACAACCCCCGCGGACCTGCAAAATGCAGGATGCACGATGGCCATTCATGCAATTTGCACGAACAGGCGCTTTTTTGTTTTTTATAAGTTATTGTTTTTAAAGGATATTTTAAAAAAGCGATACTGGCACAATCGCTGCACCTATCACTCCACGCTTGCCCTTCAAGAGCTAACGGAGCTGATAGACATGAGCCTGATCCAAGAAAAATTTTCCTCCCTGTTCTCCAACTTCGAAGTGACCACCCAGCCACGCCCTGACGGTGGCATCCTGTTGACCCTGCGCAACAGCGAAGGCAAACAGTTCAAGCGTTCGATCTCCTACGCACAGTTGCACGCCGCCGACCAACTGTCGTGGGTCATCAGCGCAATTCGTCGGGACTTGGCCGAACAGGCCAGTGAGTTGCCACAGATCTCCATGCTGCAAAGCCAGAACCGCTTTGCCCTGCCGACTTACCACTGCGCGTAAGCCGCTCGCGCGGCACCTATCCGGGCCGGCCCCACCTTGCGTGGGGCCGGCCCGTTGACCTTGTGCTCCCCGCTCAATCGTCCAGGCGTGGGAACTGGCTGGCGATCGCGTCGCCGGTCAGGCTGGCGTTCCAGCCCCGGGGGTTGTTGAACATGCGGATGGCCACCAGATTGGGCCGCTCGCCCATGTCGAACCACTGGGCAGTGCCCGCCGGCACCGAGATCAGGTCATTCCTCTGGCACAGTACGGCGTACACATAGTCATCGATGTGCAGGTTGAACAGGCCCCGGCCCGCAACGAAGAAACGTACTTCATCCTCGCTGTGGCGGTGCTCATCGAGAAAGCTGGCACGCAGCTCGGCCTTCTGCGGATGGTCTTCATCGAGGCTGATGACATCCACGCTGGCGTAGCCACCCTCGGTCATCAGGCGATCGACCTGCTCCTGATAGGCGCTTATCACTTCTTGCTGGCAGGTGCCCGGTGCAACGCGCGTGGTGGCGGGCCAGCGGTCGAAACGAATCCCCTGCTCGGCCAGGGTTGCAGCGATATCGTCGAAGTGGGTCAGGACCTTGTTCGGCAGGTCCGGACTGGATACGTGGTAGACGGACAGGCTGCTCATTACGGCAACTCCTCTTGCATGCGGGTGGCAATGATAACGGCTGCGGCCAAGGCTGCGACGCTGGCAATACTAAAGGTCAATGTGGGGCCCAGGGCATTCCAGCTATAACCCGAATACAGGGCCCCCAGGGCGCCCCCGGTTCCCGCCAGGGCCGCGTACAACGCCTGGCCCTGGCCTTGCTGGCGGGCACCGAAACTGCGCTGCACAAAATGAATGGCGGCGGCGTGGAAACTGCCGAAGGTCGCCGCGTGCAGCACCTGGGCCAACAACAGCACCCCGAGGTGTTCCGCCAGGCTGCCCAGCAGCAACCAGCGCAGAGCTGCCAGCAGGAAGCTCGCCAGCAGCACCCGCCGCACGGAAAAGCGCGCCAGGAGCCAGCTCATCGCCAGAAACATCAACACTTCGGCCACCACACCCAGGGCCCAGAGCATGCCGATCACCCCGCGGGTATAGCCCAGGCGCTCCAGGTGCAGTGTCAGGAAGGTGTAATAGGGGCCGTGGCTCATCTGCATCAGGGCCACGCACAGGTAGAAGGCCAGCACACCGGGGCTGCGCAGTTGCCTGACAAAGCCCTCCCCGGCTTGCCGCGGCCCCTGCATCCGAGGCTGGGCGTTAGGCACCCACAGGCTGCTCAGGACGATGCCCGCCATGATCACCACCAGCGCTACCGGGTAGATGTCCAGGCTCAACCACTCGAACAAACGCCCCAGGGCCACCACGGTAAGAATGAAGCCAATGGAGCCCCAGAGGCGGATCTGGCTGTAGCGCGAGGCCTGGCCTTGCAGGTGCGCCAGGGTGATCACTTCGAACTGCGGCAGCACCGCGTGCCAGAAAAAAGCATGCAGGGCCATGACCATGGCCAGCCAGGCATAGCTCTTGTCGACGAAGATCAGGGAGAAACAGACCAGGGTGCAGAACGCACCAAAACGCACGATCGCCAGGCGCCGCCCGGTGTAGTCCCCCAGCCAGCCCCAAAGGTTGGGGGCCACGCAGCGCATGAGCATGGGAATGGCCACCAGTTCGCCGATGCGCGCACTGGAGAACCCCAGGTGATCGAAATACAGCGCCAGGAATGGCGCGGTCGAGCCCAGCAGCGCGAAATAGAACAGGTAGAAACTGGAAAGCCGCCAGTAGGGAAGTGCCGCCACGGCCTTCAGACCGTGGCGACTGGCAGGACCGGCATTACAGCTGGCCCAGCACCGGCGTGCTGACGCGCACGTCGGCATTCTGGCCGCGGTGGCGCAGCAGGTGGTCCATCAGCACGATGGCCATCATCGCCTCGGCGATCGGCGTGGCACGAATGCCCACGCACGGGTCGTGGCGCCCCTTGGTGATCACGTCCACAGGGTTGCCGTCGATATCGATGGAGCGCCCAGGGGTGGTAATGCTGGAGGTCGGCTTGAGCGCCAGATGAGCGACGATCGGCTGCCCCGAGGAGATGCCGCCCAGAATGCCGCCGGCGTTATTGCTGAGGAAACCTTGCGGGGTCAGTTCGTCACGGTGCTCGGTGCCACGCTGGGCAACGCAGGCGAAACCGGCGCCGATCTCCACGCCCTTGACCGCGTTGATGCTCATCAGCGCATGGGCCAGCTCGGCGTCCAGGCGATCGAAAATCGGCTCGCCCAGGCCCGGCGTCACCCCTTCGGCCACCACGGTGATCTTCGCTCCGACCGAATCCTGGTCTCGACGCAACTGGTCCATATAGGCTTCCAGTTCCGCGACCTTGTCCGGATCGGGGCTGAAGAAGGCGTTGTTCTCTACCGAATCCCAGGTCTTGAAGGGAATCTCGATCGGGCCCAGCTGGCTCATGTAGCCGCGAATCACGATGCCCTGGCTGGCCAGGTACTTCTTGGCAATGGCCCCGGCCGCCACGCGCATGGCGGTTTCCCGGGCCGAGCTGCGGCCGCCACCACGGTAGTCGCGGATGCCGTACTTGTGGTGGTAGCTGTAGTCGGCGTGAGCCGGGCGGAACAGGTCCTTGATCGCCGAATAGTCCTTGGACTTCTGATCGGTGTTGCGGATCAACAAGCCGATGGAACAGCCGGTGGTCTTGCCTTCGAACACCCCGGAGAGGATCTCGACCTCGTCGGGTTCCTGGCGCTGGGTGGTGTGGCGGCTGGTGCCAGGCTTGCGCCGGTCCAGGTCACGCTGCAGGTCCTCCAGCGTCAGTTCCAGGCCCGGCGGGCAGCCGTCGACAATGGCGACCAACGCCGGACCATGGCTTTCGCCCGCGGTGGTGACAGTGAACAGCTTGCCGTAGGTATTGCCGGACATGCAGGGAGCTCCGTGAAATCAGCCGAAATAACTCAATCTGGATTAGCGCGTGCGCCAGTATACGCAGGCTACCCAACTAGTTCATCCTCGAACCTTCTGCCTGTTACCGAGTCAAACCGGCACCTTATCCATGATGGCGCGATGATGCTGCGAGTTCTTCTCTTGAGCCTTTCCCTGTTCACCGGCCTGGTTCATGCGGCCGTCCTGCAACGCCCCGTGAGCCTGGACACCGGGCACGGTGAGCTGTACGGCTCGCTGCTGCTCCCCCAGTCCGAGCAGCCGGTGCCGGTGGTGCTGATCATTTCCGGCTCCGGCCCCACGGACCGCGACGGCAACAACCCCGATGGCGGGCGCAACGACAGCCTCAAGCGCCTGGCCTGGGTACTGGCCAAGCACAACATCGCCAGCGTGCGTTATGACAAGCGCGGCGTGGCCGCCAGCCTCGCCGCGACCCCGGACGAACGCAACCTGACCCTGGACGCCTATGTGGCAGATGCGGTGGCCTGGGGCAACAAGCTCAAGGCCGATCCACGCCTGGGCCAACTGATCGTCCTGGGGCATAGCGAAGGCGCACTGATCGCCACGTTGGCGGCACCGCAACTCAATGCCGCAGGCGTGATCTCGATCTCCGGCACCGCCCGCCCGGTGGACCAGATCCTGCGCCAGCAGCTGAGCTACCGCCTGCCTCCGGCGCTGATGCTGCGCAGCAATGAGCTGCTGGACAGCCTCAAGGCCGGCAAGGTCGACCCGGATGTGCCCCCTGCCCTGCAAGTCATCTTTCGCCCCAGCGTGCAGCCTTACCTGATCACCCTGTTTCGCGAAGACCCGGCGGCGGCCTTCGCCCGCCTGAAGATGCCGGCGCTGATCATCCAGGGCAGCAACGACATCCAGGTCAGCGTCGATGACGCCAGGGTCCTCAAGGCCGCCAAACCGGATGCGCAACTGGCACTGATCGAAGGCATGAACCATGTGATGCGCATCGTGCCCAATGACCTCAAGCGCCAGTTGGCCTCCTACAAGGACCCGCAATTGCCCCTGGCAGCGGAACTGGGCAGCGCGATCATCGGTTTTATTGACGGACTTCACACCCGTTAGGCTGTTTTTGCCCTCCAGTCCTGAAAAAAACGGCCGATAAGCCTTTGCCGGCCGTTCAATTGCTGTCGGCGCGCAGCGATTGGACAGGATCTCGCCGTTATGACTGATACCCCGAATTCACCCGCCACCGAGCAGGAAGCCGCAGCCCCGGAAGCGCCGCCGCTGCCGTGGGCCGATGTGCAGGCCGAGCATCACAAGATGCTGCGCCTGGCCCCCTTGCAGACCGATCGCGCCACGGGCGGGCGGCCTCTGCGCTTTGTCGAGTTCGGTTATGCCGAACGCAGCAACAAAGAGCACAGCCTGCTGCGCATGACCATCAGCCTCCCCGGCCAACGGGTGCGCAAGGAACAGAATCACCTGGATGTGTGGGTCGAGCACGACACTCGCCGGGTGCACTTCGAGCCCGAAGGCGGCCTGCAGGTCGAACCGCTGAACCGCGGAATCGGCCGTTTCCTGCTGGCCCAGGCAGCGCTGTGGGCCCAGAAGAAGTGGCCGCACTACCGGGTCGACGGCTTCGACCTAGCGAACAAGGATGCCCTCAACGAAGACACGCGCCTGCGTCGTGACCACGTGCTGCGCACCCAGGGTTTCGATGTGGTGTATGCCGATGCCCAGCACCTCAAGGGCAGCGTCAAGGATGTCCAGGTGGGTGAACTGCTGAGCCAGTGGAATAGCGAAAAGCTGCAGTTCGTGGAGATTCTGGAAGCGGCGCAGATGCTCCAGCAGGCCGAACAGAATCTTGAAGAACTGGAAGTGAAGCTGCGCAAGCAGGAAGAGAAAGTCACCAAGTACAAGCGCGAGGACACCGGTCTGCGCTTCACCATCACCTGCCTGGTGGCCTTTGCGGTGTTCCAGGCCGGGCTGCTGATCTGGATTGCGACTCATCGCTGAGCCGCAACGCCTGACCGCCAGAGGCCCGCGTTGCGCGGGCCGGCAATCGGCTCAGACCCGGGACGCGAACAACGCCTGATGTTCGCGGCACTGCTCCGCGGTCAGCATGAACACACCGTGGCCACCGCGCTCGAAGTCCAGCCAGGCGAAGTCGACCTCCGGGTACAGCGCCTCGACATGCACCTGGCTGTTGCCCACCTCGACAATCAGCAAGCCCTTCTCGGTCAGGTGGTCCGCCGCCTCGGCCAGCATCCGCCGCACCAGGTTCAGGCCATCTTCGCCACAGGCCAGGCCCAGCTCGGGCTCGTGCTGGTATTCATCCGGCATGTCGGCGAAGTCTTCGGCATCGACATAGGGCGGGTTGGACACGATCAGGTCGAAGCGCTGCCCGGGCAGGCCATCGAAACCGTCGCCCTGGACCGTGAACACTCGCTCATCGACGCCATGGCGCTCGATGTTCTGGTTGGCCACTTCGAGGGCTTCGAAAGACAGGTCCGCCAACACCACCTCGGCATCACGGAACTCATAGGCACAAGCGATACCGATGCAGCCGGAACCGGTACACAGGTCGAGAATCCGTGCCGGCTCGCTGCCCAGCCAGGGTTCGAAACGTTTTTCGATCAGCTCGCCAATCGGCGAACGGGGAATCAGCACGCGCTCATCGACAATGAACGACATGCCGCAGAACCAGGCCTCGCCCAGCAGGTAGGCGGTAGGCACGCGCTCCTGGATACGGCGCTTGAGCAGGTGCTGCACATGGACCAGCTCGTCGTCTTCCAACGCGCAATCGAGGTAGCTGTCGGCAATTTCCCAAGGCAGGTGCAAGGCGCCGAGCACCAGTTGACGGGCCTCGTCCCAGGCATTGTCGGTACCATGGCCGAAGAACAGATCCTCCCCATGAAAGCGGCTGACAGCCCAGCGGATATGGTCGCGCAAGGTGCGCAGGCGGGAAGTGATCACGGGACAGACTCCTGACAAAACGACCGGCGATTCTAACAGCCAAAACGCTTGCCGACGACGAATGAAAAACCTGCGACGGGCAATGGTGTTCAAGCGTTTTTTTGCTCGGGTAGGCTGCATACCTTGCCCCACTTGACAAGGCTGCAGGCCAGCAACGGCGCACCTTACGTTAGTAGCGATTCACAGAAGCGCTCCGCCAGAGGACAATGGCGCAAAAGCCCCACTCACAGGAGCCCCAGAATGTCCGTTCCAAAGACGATGTTTCAACTCAGCGGTCGTGGTTATGCAGCGGCCAATTTGAGCCACGCGACCCTTGTGATCATCGACGCCCAGAAAGAATACCTCAGCGGCCCGCTGGCCCTGTCCGGCATGGACGCGGCAGTGGCCAACATCCGCCAACTGCTGGCCGCGGCCCGGGCTGCCGGTCGCCCAGTGGTGCACGTACGCCACCTCGGTACCGTCGGCGGCCTGTTCGACCCACAAGGCGAGCGCGGCGAATTCATTCCCGGCCTTGAACCCCAAGGCGACGAAACCATCATCGGCAAACTGCTGCCCAGCGCGTTCCACGGCACCGAACTGGAAAAGCGCCTGCAGGACCTCGGCTCCCTGGACCTGATCGTCGCCGGTTTCATGAGCCACTCCAGCGTCAGCACCACCGTGCGCGCGGCCAAGAACCTGGGCTTTCGCTGCACCCTGGTAGAAGACGCCTGCGCCACCCGCGACCTGCCCTACAAGGGTGGCATCCTCAGTGCCGAGCACGTTCAGCAAACCGAAATGGCAATCATGGCCGACAACTTCGCCACCCTCGCCCAGACCGCAAGCCTGATCTGATCAGCCCTGGTGAGCGGCTGGCGGGCCGCTCATCCATAAACCCCTCGCCTTTGCAGCAATTGCCTTAGCCTCAGGAACCACCCGGTCAACTTCCGGTCGAAGGGCCGATACCCATTGAGGAAGGTCGGAATGAAGATATCCGATGGTTTTGACGCACGCCGATTGCGGCCCAAAAGCCCGCGAAACTGGCGGTTGCGCCTGGGTGCGGGATTCTCCGCGCTGCTGGCGACATTCGGCGTGCTGCTGGCGATGGCCGGTACTGCGAGCCTGCTGGGCCGTGCCCCGGCGCTGGGGGAAATGAATGCCAGCCCGGCGGGCTCGGCGGTGATCCTGGTGATCGGCCTGTTGCTGCTGTATGTCGGCGTACGCTTGTGGCGGCGCTGCCGACGGCGCATGCGCCAGCCCCTGGCGCTGAACATGGCGCCGCACCTGATGAAAAAACACGACTGACATTCCTCTGGCGCGATTTGCGCGCCTTAAGGTGTTCCGAGTTGGGTAAACTAGCCGCCCTTCGCGGAGGCTGACATGCAAGACGACGATTTTTCCCTGTTCAAAAACGAGATCCGCGGCGTCAAGCCGATCAAGCACGATCGTGCCGATACAGGCAAACCCAAAAGCGACCGGGCACAGATCGCCAAGTTGCGCCAGGCGGCCACCGTACGCAGCGAGACCACCACGGTGGACGGGCTGTCCGACCAGTTCGTCATCGACGTGGGGCCGGAAGACGAGCTGATGTGGGCCCGCGACGGGGTCCAGGAAAGCCAGATGCGCAAGCTGAAGATCGGCCAGATCCCCTTTGAAGGCAGCCTCGACCTGCATGGCATGACCGTGGAAAAGGCCCGGGAAACCCTGTGGGCCTTTCTCGCCGAAGCCACCCAGTTCGAAATCCGCTGCGTGCGCGTCACCCACGGCAAGGCTGTGCGCCTGGACGGCAAGCGACCGATGATCAAGAGCCACGTCAACACCTGGCTGCGCCAGCATCCGCAGGTGCTGGGCTTCACTTCCTGCCAGGCCAGGCATGGCGGTACCGGGGCGCTGTACGTCATGCTCAAGCGCACCATGATGGAAGGCCGCGACGAATAAAGCCGCTGCATCACGCTTGCAGCGTCGTGTCCGCCACCGTACCCTTGCCCTTTGCGTAAAATCCCACAGGTAGTTTCATGTCCCTGGAACAGAATTACACCGCGATCCTCGGCCAACTGGGCGAGGACGTCTCCCGCGAGGGCCTGCTCGACACGCCCAAGCGTGCCGCCAAAGCCATGCAGTACCTCTGCCGCGGTTATGCCCAAACCCTGGAAGAGGTCACCAACGGTGCCTTGTTCAGCTCCGACAACAGCGAAATGGTCCTGGTCAAGGACATCGAGCTCTACTCGTTGTGCGAACACCACCTGCTGCCGTTCATCGGCAAGGCCCACGTCGCCTACATTCCCAGCGGCAAGGTCCTGGGGCTGTCGAAAGTCGCGCGCATCGTCGATATGTATGCCCGCCGCCTGCAGATCCAGGAAAACCTCAGCCGGCAGATCGCCGACGCCGTCCAACAAGTGACCGGCGCCCTCGGGGTGGCCGTGGTGATCGAGGCCAAGCACATGTGCATGATGATGCGCGGTGTGGAGAAACAGAATTCGTCGATGATCACCTCGGTGATGCTGGGCGAGTTCCGCGAGAATGCCGCGACCCGCAGCGAATTCCTCAGCCTGATCAAGTAACAGGCTGCTGGCGAAAAAACCGGCGTTGATCGCCGGTTTTTTTTCGCCCGGGAAAAATCAGGTAAGCTGCCGCCCCTTCATTCATGGGCAAGAGGCAATAACCGTGATCGTCAAAGCGCTGCGAGTCGGCCTGGGCCAACTCATCATTTTCATCGACTTCATCACCCGCCCACGCAAGCAGCAGCGGGACGCCGCCGCTCAGGCGCAAGTCGCGGAAGCCGCCAAGGGCCTGACCCTTTACCAGTTTCACGCCTGCCCGTTCTGCGTGAAGACCCGCCGTACCCTGCATCGCCTGAATGTGCCGGCGGCCCTGCGCGACGCCAAAAACAACGAACAGGACCGCCAGACCCTGTTAGAGCAGGGCGGCAAGATCAAGGTGCCGTGCCTGCGCATCGAAGAGAACGGCCAGACCACCTGGATGTATGAATCCAAGTTGATCATCGATTACCTGAACCAGCGCTTCGCGACCGTCTGAGCCCCTCCAGTCCCGACTCAATCGTCCCGCAGCAAGCCGGGGAAAAGAGCACCTCCACCTCATTGCCACGCCGCACCGCTTCGGCCTTGGCGGTGCAGCGGCCAGCCAATGAGCCCGGCGCCGCAGTGCAGCGATGAGCTACTGCGCCAAAGCCAGACCGGCGGATGCCATGGAGTTGCTGCACAAAGCACTGAACCGGCACAAGGCCGGTTCAGTGGTCTACGCAACGCCCGCTCAGTCGAGCATCGGCACATGCCGCGGATGGCTTTGCACCCGCTGCATCCAGGCCTGGATGCTCGGGTAGCGGCTCAAGTCGAAACCACCTTCATCGGCCACGTGGGTGTAGGCATAGAGCGCGATATCGGCGATCGAATAATGCTCGCCCACCAGGTACGGGGTGCGGCTCAATTGTTTCTCCATCACGTCCAGCGCCTTGTAGCCACGCTTGTGCAACTTCAGGTATTCCTCGCGGCGCTCCTCGGGCAGCCCCTCGTAAAGCTGGATGAAACGCGCCACCGCGATGTAGGGCTCATGGCTGTACTGCTCGAAGAACTGCCATTGCAGAACCTGGGTGCGCAAGCGAGGTTCGCTGGGCAGGAACTGACTGCCGTCGGCAAGGAAGTTGAGAATCGCGTTGGACTCCCACAGGCAGGTGCCGTCTTCCAGTTCCAGAACCGGAATCTTGCCGTTGGGGTTCTTCGCCAGGAAGGCCTCGGTCTGGGTATCGCCCCCGAGAATATCCATCGCCTGCCATTCATAAGGCAGCCCCAGCAGATTGAACATCAGCTTGATCTTGTAGCAGTTGCCCGAACGGTAATCGCCATAAACCTTGTACATGGCCCTCCCCTTAGGCTGCCTGTGCAGCCTGTGCTTGACGTATCACGGTGGCCAGCCGCTTGAGGCCTTCGTCCAGCCGCGCCGGATCGATATGGCTGAAATTCAACCGCAGATGCCCAGGGTTGCGCTCCGGATCGGCGAAGAACGGCTCACCAGGCATGAATGTGACGTCGTGCTCCAACGCCGAATTGAGCAAAGTGCGGGTATCCAGGGGCTGTTTCAAGCTCAGCCAGAAAAACAATCCGCCCTGGGGCACCTGCCAATCCGCCAAGTCGGCAAAATGGTTGAGCAAGGCGCCCTGGAATTCATCCCGGCGCTGGCGATAGAAACTGCGCAACTGATCCAGGTGCGTCTGATACTGCTCGCTGCCGATCCACTGCATGGCCTGCCACTGGCCGACCCGATTGGTGTGCAGGTCCGCCGACTGCTTCAGCCGCAGCAGGTGCGCAAACAGGTCCGGGCTGGCTATCAGATACCCCACCCGCAGGCCCGGCAACAGGGTTTTAGACACGGTGCCGGTGTAGATCCAACTGGCTTTTTCCAGGCGGCCGACAATAGGCCTGGCACTGCCACCATCGAACGTCAGCTCGCGGTAGGGCTCGTCCTCGATCAGGGTCACGCCGAACTCGTCCAGCAAAGCCGCCACGGCATCACGCTTGGCTTCGCTGTAGCGCACCGCCGATGGGTTCTGGAACGTCGGGATCAGGTAGATGAACGCCGGTCGGTGCCGTTCCAGGCTCGTGCGCATTTGCGCCAGGTCCGGCCCATCGGCCTGCAGCGGTACGGTCAGGCAGTCGGCGCCGAAGAGCTGGAAAATCTGCAGGGCCGCCAGGTAGGTCGGCGCTTCCAGCATGATCTGAGTGCCCTTGTCGATGTACAGCTTGGCCGCCAGGTCGAGGGTTTGCTGGGAACCACTGACCACCAGCACCTGGCTCGCCTCGCAAGGCACCCCGAGCTGGCGCGCCTGGGCCGCCAGGGCTTCACGCAATTGCGGCTCGCCTTCGCTCATGCCGTATTGGCCCATGGCCAACGGCATGTCCTGCCATTGCACCTTGGGCAGCATCACTTCGGCCGGCAGGCCCCCGGCGAACGACATCACTTCCGGGCGCTGGGCCGCGGCAAGGATTTCACGGATCAGAGAGCTTTTGAGACGCGATACACGTTCGGAGAAGGCCATGGAGATCACCGCTAGCGAAGGCTGAGGAAAATACGTCAAACTGCTTGACCGAAATTACGCCGACCTTTGTAGATACGTCAATATGCTTGACCTTAAAAACCAGGCTTCGCAACAAGCGGCCATGGAAGCCTTCTTCTTCGGCTATCAGGCGTTTACCGCCAAGGCCGACGAAATGCTCGAACGCCGGGGCCTGAGCCGGGTACACCAGCGCATCGTGTTTTTCATCGCCCTCTATCCCGGGCTCAGCGTCAAGGAACTGCTCAATCTGCTGGGGGTGAGCAAGCAGGCATTGAACACACCGTTGCGCCAATTGATGGAAATGCATCTGGTGGACAGCGTCGCCCCGGACAGCGACAAGCGTAAGCGCCTGTTGCAATTGACCGCCGATGGCACAGGCTTCGAGCAATCCCTGCGCCGCGAGCAAGTCAAACTCCTGCAACGGGCCTTCAGCGAAGCTGGCGAGAGTGCGGTCAATGGCTGGCTGGCGGTGAACCAGGCGCTGGCCGGCAAACCCGTCGAAGACTGAACCCCTGCGGGCGCCATTCATTGGTGCACCGGCCCCGAACTTGCCCCAAACCCTTGCACACCCCGACGCAACGTCGGGGCCGCGATATAGCCATGTTCACGGATTTTTCGCACACAACCTAAAAAACATTATTTGCTTTCTTTGTATACAAACGCATAATTCGCCCGACGAGTTCTTGACCCGAAGGTCAACAAAACCCGCACGCCTTACCTGCCTCAAAGAGCCGCTGCCCACCCTTGCGTGTCCGGCTCTGGAAAAAACAATAAAACTCTTGAGGAGTACTCGCTGTGGAAAGCCGCAAATCCGAAGCCTCTACGCTCGATCTCTCGCCGTCGCTGAACAGCGGCTGGCTGGAGCGCATCTTCAAACTCAGATTGCATGGCACCACGGTGAAGACCGAGTTGATTGCCGGTCTGACAACCTTCATCACCATGGCTTACATCATCTTCGTCAACCCCAACATCATGGCCGACGCCGGCATCGATCACGGCGCAGCCTTCGTCGCCACCTGCATCGCCGCCGCCCTGGGTTGCCTGTTGATGGGCCTGTACGCCAACTGGCCGGTGGGCCTGGCCCCGGGCATGGGGCTCAACGCCTTCTTCACCTACACCGTGGTCGGCACCATGGGCTACCACTGGGAAACCGCCCTTGGCGCGGTGTTCATTTCCGGTGTGCTGTTCATGTTCCTGACCCTGTCGCGGGTACGTGAATGGCTGCTCAACAGCATTCCGGTGAGCCTGCGGTTCGCCATGGGTGCCGGGGTCGGGCTGTTTCTCGGCCTGATCGGCCTGAAGACGGCCAACATCATCGTCGACAGCCCGGCCACCCTGATCAAGCTCGGTAACCTGCGGGACCCCGGCCCCCTGCTGGCGGCCGTCTGCTTCTTGATGATCGCAGTGCTCAGCTATCACCGGGTCTTCGGCGCGATTCTCATCAGCATCATCGCCGTGACCCTGGCCGGCTGGGGCCTGGACCTGGTGCACTACAACGGGATCATGTCCACTCCGCCGAGCCTGGCGCCGACCTGGATGGCCATGGACATCGCCGGAGTGTTCAACGTCAGCATGATCAGCGTGGTCCTGGCGTTCCTCTTCGTGCACATGTTCGACACCGCCGGCACCCTGATGGGCGTGGCCCAGCGCGCCGGCCTGGTGAACGCCGATGGCAAGATCGAGAACCTCTCCCGCGCACTCAAGGCGGACAGTGCCTCCAGCGTGTTCGGCGCCGTGGTCGGCGTACCACCAGTCACCAGCTATGTGGAAAGTGCCGCCGGGGTCGCCGCTGGTGGCCGCACCGGGCTGACGGCGGTCACCGTGGGCGTGCTGTTCATTGCCGCGATGTTCTTCGCCCCCCTGGCAGGCATGATCCCCGCCTATGCCACCGCCGGCGCCCTGATCTATGTGGCGATGCTGATGATGGGCGGCATGGCCCACATCAACTGGGAGGAGGCCACCGACAGCATTCCGGCCATCGTCACCGCGATCATGATGCCCCTGACCTTTTCCGTCGCCGATGGCATTGCCCTGGGCTTCATCACCTATGTGGTGCTGAAGGCCGGCACCGGCAAGTACAAGGAAATCTCCATCAGCCTGTATGTGCTGTGCGCGATTTTCATCGCCAAGTTCATTTTCCTCTAGAGTGCCCTGCACCACACAGGCCCCATCCCGCTGGATGGGGCTTTTTCGTTGCCGCTGACCGGCTGTGGCCAGCAGGTCCGGCGCGGCCACAGGGCCCTTTGGGCGGCGAGCCGGCTCCTGCGGGAACGGGTGGAGCCGACGGCCGGTGAAGGCTTTATGCCAGACGAAAAAAAGCCCGCAGTGTGGGCGGGCAAGGACCAAAGAAGCTATTTGCGCAGGATTCTTGGGGGGAAAGTCCTAGCTTCCTCTGTAGGTCGAATAGCTGTAAGGCGAGATCAGTAGCGGTACGTGATAGTGGTCCTGCTCGGCGCTGATGCCGAACCGCAGTACCACCACATCCAGGAACGCCGGCTGCGGCAGTTGCACACCACGGGCACGGTAGTAGTCACCGGCATGAAAGTGCAGCTGGTACACCCCGGAACGGTAGTCATCACCCTGCAGCAGCGGGGCATCGCAACGGCCATCGCTGTTGGTCAGGGTGCTGGCGACCAATTCCAGCTGGGCCCCTTCCACTCGATACAGCTCGACCTTGATAGCGCTGCCAGGGCAGCCATGTGCGGCATCCAAAACGTGTGTAGTCAAACGTCCCATTGATTCTGCGTGCCTGGCGCCTTCAAGCGTTCAGGCCTCGCGCCTCCCGGAGTCAGTAAGTGAAGGAGACCGCAGCGTTTCGACCGGTGAAAAGCTGCGGCGAGAGCAAGATTAAGACATTTTTAAAAAAAATTGTACACAATAATAATCGCAAATATTCCCGGCCCCGCGCCCCTTCGAATGCATCAGCAGATTTGCCTGAACGCCATAGCGACAGACGACTTGCCATCCATTAGCTGACCATCCAGGCAAGTTTCTTGCAGGTGACAGCCCTAGCGATAAAAGCGGAAAAATGCAAAAAATCAGGCTTACAAAGTGAAGACAAACTTGTATACAATAATTCCATCGCAGTGACGCCCACCTGGCTTTCCGGCTTCAGGTTCCGCCACGCCACCGTTATCACGAATAAGAAGGAAGACTGCAGTGAGCGCTGACTACCCTCGCGACCTGATCGGTTACGGCTCCAACCCTCCTCACCCTCACTGGCCGGGCAATGCCCGCGTCGCCCTGTCCTTCGTGCTCAATTACGAAGAGGGCGGCGAGCGCAACATTCTTCATGGCGACAAGGAGTCGGAAGCCTTCCTCTCGGAAATGGTCTCGGCGCAACCGCTGCAGGGCGAGCGCAACATGAGCATGGAATCGCTGTACGAGTATGGCAGCCGTGCCGGCGTCTGGCGGATCCTCAAGCTGTTCAAGGAATTCGACATTCCGCTGACGATCTTCGCCGTGGCCATGGCCGCCCAGCGTCACCCGGACGTAATCCGCGCCATGGTCGAAGCTGGCCACGAGATCTGCAGCCACGGCTACCGCTGGATCGACTACCAGTACATGGACGAGGCCCAGGAACGCGAGCACATGCTCGAAGCGATCCGCATCCTCACCGAAATCACCGGCGAACGCCCATTGGGCTGGTACACCGGTCGCACCGGCCCGAACACCCGGCGCCTGGTGATGGAGGAAGGCGGCTTCCTCTATGACTGCGACACCTACGACGACGACCTGCCCTACTGGGAACCCAACAACCCCACCGGCAAGCCGCACCTGGTGATCCCCTATACCCTGGACACCAACGACATGCGCTTTACCCAGGTGCAGGGCTTCAACAAGGGCGACGACTTCTTCCACTACCTGAAGGACGCCTTCGACGTGCTCTACGCCGAAGGTGCCGAAGCGCCGAAGATGCTTTCCATCGGCCTGCACTGCCGCCTGATCGGCCGCCCGGCGCGCCTGGCCTCGCTCAAGCGCTTCCTCGAATACGTCAAGGGCCACGAGCAAGTGTGGTTCAGCCGCCGGGTGGACATCGCCCGTCACTGGCAACAGACCCACCCTTACCAGGGAGCGGCGAAATGACTGCCTTCCAGAGCCTCAAGCCCTCGACCCTGAACCGCGAAGAGTTCGTCAAGGCCTTCGCCGACATCTACGAACACTCGCCGTGGGTTGCCGAAAAGGCCTACGAACTGGGGCTCGACGCCTCCGTCGACCAGATCGAGACCCTGCACCAGCGCATGAGCGACATCCTGTTGAGCGCCGATCACGCCAGCCAGCTGGCCCTGATCAACGCTCACCCGGACCTGGCCGGCAAAGCCGCCGTCCAGGGCCAGTTGACCGAAGCCAGTACCCATGAGCAGGCCGGCGCTGGTATTCACCAATGCACCGCCGAAGAGTTCCAGCGCTTCACCGAGCTCAACGACGCCTACAAGGCCAAGTTCAAGTTTCCCTTCATCATGGCGGTGAAGGGCAGCAATCGGCACCAGATCCTCGCCGCATTCGAAACCCGCATCCACAACTCGGTGGACACCGAGTTCAAATGCGCACTGGCAGAAATCAACAAGATCGCCCTGTTCCGCTTGCTGACCCTGTAGCGATTGCCCGCCTGGCCCGAGAAAGCATCTGCACCGATGCATTTCCCAGGGCCTTGCGAGCACCCCGGCCACTGAATTCAAGGCAGACAAGAAGAATGAAAACCAACGCCGTAGCTTTCGAGAAGTTCGTCAACCTGGCCGACGCCCGGCTGGGGACCAAGATCATCTCGGTCACCGATGACTGGTTCGCCGACGCCAACCGTCTGTTCCAACCGACTCCAGCGGTGTGGAAGGAAGGCGTATTCGATGACAACGGCAAGTGGATGGATGGCTGGGAATCACGCCGCAAGCGTTTCGAAGGCTACGACAGTGCGGTCATCCGCCTCGGCGTGGCCGGCTCGATCAAGGGCGTGGACATCGACACTTCATTCTTCACCGGCAACTTCCCGCCCTCGGCCTCCCTGGAAGCCTGCTTCCTGGCCGCAGGCGAACCGGATGAAAACACCCAGTGGACCGAAGTGCTGTCGGCGGTGGAGTTGCAGGGCAACAGCCACCACTACCACGAGATCCACAACCACCAGCCGTTCAGCCACCTGCGCTTCAACATCTACCCCGATGGCGGCGTAGCACGGTTGCGGGTCTACGGCATTCCCTACCGCGACTGGTCGGCCATCGGCGACGACGAACAGATCGACCTGGCTGCAGCCCTCAATGGCGGCCGCGCCCTGGCCTGCTCCGACGAGCACTTCGGGCGCATGGGCAACCTCCCCAACCCCGGCCGCGGCATCAACATGGGTGACGGCTGGGAAACCGCTCGGCGCCGTACTCCCGGCAACGACTGGGTGATCATCGCCCTGGGCCATGCCGGTGAAATCGAAAAGATCATCGTCGACACCCTGCACTTCAAGGGCAACTACCCGGACAGCTGCTCGATCCAGGGCGCCTTCGTCAAGGGTGGCACCGACAGCCAGATCGAAACCCAGAGCCTGTTCTGGCGTGAGCTGCTACCCAGCCAGAAACTGGAAATGCACGCCGAACACAGCTTCGTCGAACAGATCAGGGCTCTGGGGGCTATTACCCACGTGCGCCTGAATGTATTCCCGGACGGTGGCGTCAGCCGCCTGCGGCTGCTGGGCAAGGTCAAAAAATAAAGGGTCGCGCAGCGCGCGGGCGACCGGTTTGCCCGCAGTAGCCACGGACCAGACAACAACGAACTCGAGATAAGAAGAACAGCATGCGCACATTAGTGATTGAGCCCCTGAGCAAAGAAGCCTTCGCCCCTTTCGGTGACGTAATCGAGACCGACGGCAGCGATCACTTCATGATCAACAACGGTTCGACCATGCGCTTCCACCGCCTGGCAACGGTCGAGACCGCTCAGCCGGAAGACCAGGCCATCATCAGCATCTTCCGCGCCGACGCGCTGGACATGCCGCTGACCATCCGCATGCTGGAACGCCATCCGCTGGGCAGCCAGGCTTTCATCCCGCTGCTCGGCAATCCCTTTCTGATCGTGGTCGCGCCACTTGGCGATGAACCTGTATCGGGCTTGGTCCGTGCCTTTGTCAGTAATGGCAGGCAGGGCATTAATTACCATCGCGGCGTCTGGCACCACCCGGTGCTGACGATCGAAAAGCGGGATGACTTCCTGGTGGTTGATCGCAGTGGCACTGGCAATAACTGCGATGAGCATTTCTTCAAAGAGGATGAGCGTTTGATCCTCGCCCCCCACCAATAAGAGAAGGTCTGATCACCCGACAACAAGGGTGGCAGGCAAGAGGTAAAGACTGTGGAAGCACATCTGTTGGAATGGCTCAACCTGAGCGTGCGTTGGGTACATATGATCACTGGTGTGGCCTGGATCGGCGCATCGTTCTATTTCGTCTGGCTGGAGAACAACCTCAATCGCGTCAACCCCAAGGACGGCCTGTCCGGTGACCTCTGGGCGATTCACGGCGGTGGTATCTATCACCTGGAAAAATACAAGCTGGCACCGCCCTCGATGCCGGAGAACCTGCACTGGTTCAAATGGGAAGCCTACTTCACCTGGATGTCCGGGATTGCCCTGCTGTGCCTGGTGTTCTACTACAACCCGATGCTCTACCTGGTTGCCCCCGGCAGCGGCCTGACCGGCCCTGAAGGCGTGGCCATCGGTATCGGTGCGTTGATCGCCGGCTGGTTCGTCTATGACTTCCTCTGCGATTCGCCACTGGGCAAGAAACCTGCCCTGCTCGGCTTCATCCTGTTCCTCCTGCTGATCGGCGCTGCCTATGGCTTCAGCAAGGTGTTCAGTGGCCGTGGCGCGTACCTGCACGTGGGCGCCATCATCGGCACCATCATGGTGGGCAACGTGTTCCGCATCATCATGCCGGCCCAGCGCGCGCTGGTGGCAGCGATCGCGGAAAACCGCACCCCCGACCCGACCCTGCCGGCCAAGGGCCTGCTGCGCTCGCGTCACAACAACTACTTCACCCTGCCCGTGCTGTTCATCATGATCAGCAACCACTTCCCGAGCACCTACGGCAGCCAGTACAACTGGTTGATCCTGGCCGGGATCGCGGTCCTGGCGGTATTGGTGCGTCATTACTTCAACACCCGTCATGACAGCCACAAGTTCGCCTGGACCCTGCCCGTCGCGGCACTGGGCATGATCTGCCTGGCCTACGTGACCGGCCCGACCCCAGCGCCAAGCGCTCCGGAAGTCGCCAAGGCCCAGACCCAGTACCAGCCATTGCCGGAAACCGCCCTGGGCGGCAAGCCGGCAGCCGCGGCTGCGACAGAGGCACCGGCACCGGCCGCTCCAGCCGCTGCGGCAACGGCTCCGGCCAGCGCCCCGGCACAGGCGGCCAATGCCGGCCCGTCCTTCGACAAGGTCCATAGCGTGATTCAGGAGCGTTGCGCGGTCTGCCATTCGGCCAAGCCCACCAGCCCCCTGTTCAGCGCAGCACCGGCCGGGGTGATGTTCGACACTCCTGAGCAGATCCGCCTGCAAGCCGCGCGGATCCAGGCCCAGGCCGTCGCCAGCCAGATCATGCCGCTGGGCAACATCACCCAGATGACCCAGCAGGAACGTGAACTGGTCGGTGCCTGGATTGCCCAGGGAGCCCAGACCAACTGATCAGCCCGGTACCCGGCTGATTCGCGAGCAAGCTCGCTTCTACAGGACCGCAATTGTCTGTAGGAGCGGGCTTTCTTGCCATCAGTCAGAAGATTCGCCTGTTGCAAACACGTTGCGCGTAAAGACGCAGCGGTTAAATCACAAGAATAAAAAGATCCGAGGTGTTGCATGTCCGATTCATCCGAACAGTGCGTCCCCGATGCGCCCGCCATTCAGCGCTTGCCTTTCCTGCAACTGATCCTGGTCGGTCTGCAGCACGTCCTGCTGATGTATGGCGGTGCAATCGCGGTACCGCTGATCATCGGACAGGCCGCTGGCCTGAGTCGTGAAGAAATCGCCTTCCTGATCAATGCCGACCTGCTGGTTGCCGGGATCGCCACCATCGTCCAGTCAATGGGCATCGGCCCCATGGGCATTCGCATGCCGGTGATGATGGGGGCCAGCTTCGCCGCGGTGGGCAGCATGGTGGCCATGGCCGGCATGCCCGGCATCGGCATGCCGGGAATTTTCGGCGCAACCATCGCCGCCGGTTTCTTCGGCATGCTGATCGCGCCGTTCATGTCCAAGGTGGTGCGCTTCTTCCCGCCGCTGGTCACTGGCACGGTCATCACCTCGATCGGTCTGTCGCTGTTTCCCGTGGCAGTGAACTGGGCAGGTGGCGGCAGCAGCGCAGCCCAGTTCGGCTCGCCCATCTACCTGACCATCGCCGCCCTGGTGCTGGGCACCATCCTGCTGATCCACCGCTTCATGCGCGGCTTCTGGGTGAACATCTCGGTACTGATCGGCATGGGCCTGGGCTACATCCTCTGCGGCCTGATCGGTATGGTCGACCTCAGCGGCATGGCCCAGGCGCCCTGGCTGCAGGTGGTCACACCGCTGCACTTCGGCATGCCGCAGTTCCACCTGGCGCCGATCCTCTCCATGTGCCTGGTGGTGGTGATCATCTTCGTCGAGTCCACCGGGATGTTCCTGGCCCTGGGCAAGATCACCGGCCAGGAGGTCACCCCACGCATGCTGCGTCGCGGCTTGCTGTGTGATGCCGGGGCATCGTTCTTCGCTGGCTTCCTCAACACCTTCACCCACTCCTCCTTCGCCCAGAACATCGGCCTGGTGCAGATGACCGGAGTGCGCTGCCGTTCCGTGACCATGGTCGCCGGCGGCCTGCTGATCGTCCTCAGCCTGCTGCCCAAGGCGGCGTTCCTGGTGGCGTCGATTCCACCAGCGGTACTGGGGGGCGCGGCCATCGCCATGTTCGGCATGGTGGCTGCGACCGGAATCAAGATCCTCCAGGAAGCCGACATCGCCGACCGGCGCAATCAGTTGCTGGTGGCCGTGAGCATCGGCATGGGCCTGATTCCCGTGGTGCGCCCGGAGTTCTTCGCCCACCTGCCGCTGTGGATGAGCCCCATCACCCACAGCGGCATCGCCATGGCGACCTTGAGTGCGCTGGTGCTGAACCTGCTGTTCAACATTCTCGGGGGCAGCGAGCGCGCGGCCAACAATGCGCATCACGCCCATCAGCATTGAGCCACCAGCAGGGTGCCGGTTCGGCGCCCTGACCTTGCTTCACCGTTCACGCTTGACCGCAGCGCTCCTCCACACAGGATCGAGCGCTGCCCATTAGACGCTGCGCCTTGAAAATAAGAACAAACAGGGAGCAACACCTATGCAGCCTGCCCAGGCCTTCCTGGCGGTGGCCGCTGGACGGCCATTAGCGCCATGCAATCCCCCTGACGGCCGCCAGTCATTGGCGCTCTATTGCCCTTCACTGCGGATGCTTGCCTGAGATGGCCGGCATACCCGCCCCAAAGTGGTTGCAAGTGCGCCGTTGCGGAGCACTTGAGCCCTGCCGTGAGAGCCAGTATTCTCCGCGGCCGCGCAAGTCTGGTCTAAAAAAAAGCCCGGATGAAAAACCTGACCCAAGAGCCAACTTATCCCGGCCTGGACAGGTAACAAGGCGCACGAAAACATCGCGAAAAACACTCTCGCCCGGCGGTATCGCTACAGCTGGACGGGAGTTTTTTGCTTTTTTTCGGCCTTGGCTCAGCTCTTGCTAACAGCAACAAAGCTGACCGATCGGATGGTTTTTGCAGCGACGAAAAAAGGCGCCAATCCAGAGCGCCAAGCCAAAAAAAACGTGGAACTACCTACTTGGGAGCAACCGAATGAAACCGATGTGCAAGAGCCTGATGCTGGCCGCCAGCTTGCTGGCCGGGGGGCAGGCCGTGGCTGGCGACCTGTTGCAATGGCAGAACAACAGCCTGACTTACTTGTATGGCAAGAACTTCGAAGTTAACCCGCAGATTCAACAGACGGTCACTTTCGAACATGCCGATGCCTGGAAGTACGGAGATAACTTTTTCTTCCTCGACCGCATCTTCTATAACGGCAAGGAAGACGGCAACGTCGGCCCGGACACTTACTACGGCGAGTTCACGCCACGCCTGTCGTTCGGCAAGATCTTCGACCAGAAACTTGAATTCGGCCCGATCAAGGACGTGCTCCTGGCGTTCACCTACGAGTTTGGCGAAGGTGACAACGAGTCCTACCTGATCGGCCCGGGCTTCGACCTGGCAGTCCCTGGCTTCGACTATTTCCAGCTGAACTTCTACCAACGCCACACCGAGGGCAGCCGTCCGGGCGACAACGTCTGGCAGATCACGCCAGTGTGGTCCTACACCATTCCCATGGGCCGTTCGGACATCCTGATCGACGGCTACATGGACTGGGTGGTGGACAACGACCAGAACGCCAAGGGTACCTACCACGCCAACCTGCACTTCAACCCGCAGATCAAGTACGACCTGGGCAAGGCGCTGAATTGGGGCGCCAAGCAGCTGTACGTCGGCTTCGAGTACGACTACTGGAAGAACAAGTACGGTATCGAGGATTCGCGCAACTTCGAGACCAACCAGGACACCGCCAGCCTGCTGGTCAAGTACCACTTCTGATGCTTGGCTGATGCCGCCTGCGCCCCTCCATAAAGGGGCGCAGGCGGTATTTGCCATCAGGCAATGCGTGAACCGGAATCCCGCCAGAATGCCGGATCGGCACTCTTGAGCCGCTCCACCGCGTTGTGGATGTGGCTCAGCGCCGCTTGCCTCGCCCCTTCGACATCCCGCGCCGCAATCGCCCGATAGACCGCCAGATGCTCGGCACGCACCGTGCGCGCCAGATCCTTGCGCCGTTCCTCATTGGAGCGGGTGATACGAATCGCTTCCTTGATGAATTGCGCAATGAATTCATGCAGGGAGGGGTACAGCGGGTTACCGGTGGCCTGGGAAATCGACAGGTGGAACGCCAGGTCCTGCTCCACCCCATCCTGACCCGCCTGCTCGGCGCTATCGATGGCCAGCAGCGCCTGATGAATCGCCTCCAACTGCGCAGGGGTATGGCGCTGGGCCGCCAGGGCCGCCGCCTCGCCTTCGATACCGCGACGCAGCTCGGTGACCCTGAGCACCGCCTCGATCGAGCCGCGCACGTCCAGGTCGATAGTGAACGCCTTGATATGGGCGCCCTCGCACACCACGGTGCCACTGCCTTGGCGCACCTCCACCAGGCCCGCCGACTTCAAGCGCGATATGGCCTCGCGGATGACGGTGCGGCTGACGCCGAAACGCTCGCACAGAACCGGTTCGGTGGGCAGGCGCGCTCCCGGCAGGACTTCGCCATTGGCGATGTGTGCCTTGAGCGCCGCAGTCACCTGGTCCGCCAGCGTGCCCTTGGCCGAATCCTTGAGCGTCGCCAGGGAATCGGCGGCGGGGAAAGCGTTATCAGGCTTGGACATGGGCATCTCGGTAGTCAAATTGGCTAACGGTACTGCATTTCAGGCACGCCGTCCTGCCCGAAGCCTGCCATTGAATTCGTATGATGTATTATGTTATCTAAGCCATGTCAGCAAGTCCGATAAAAACAAAATCACCCAAATACAAGAAACAAGGATGGGTAAAGACATGCCTGAATCACTGTCGCAAACCGCCTCGGTCCCGGTCACCGCCTCCTTCGAGGACCTGGCCTACCGTAAAGTCGCCTGGCGCATCCTGCCGCTACTGTTGCTGTGCTATCTGGTGGCCTACCTTGACCGGGTCAACGTCGGCTTCGCCAAGCTGCAGATGTCCGAAGACCTGCAGTTTTCCGAAGCGGTCTACGGCCTGGGCGCCGGGATATTCTTCATTGCCTACTTTCTGGTGGAGATCCCCAGCAACCTGATCCTGCATCGAGTCGGCGCGCGGCTGTGGATCGCGCGCATCATGATCAGCTGGGGCCTCATTTCCTCGTGCATGGCCTTCGTCAGCACCCCCACCTCCTTCTATGTCATGCGCTTTCTGTTGGGCATCGCCGAGGCCGGGTTCTACCCGGGGGTCATCCTCTACCTGTCGTACTGGTTCCCCTCCAACCGCCGCGGCAAGATGTACGCACTGTTCGCCACCGCCGTGCCGCTTTCGGGGCTGATCGGCGCACCGCTGTCTGGCTGGATCATGAGCGCCCTCAATGGTCATCACGGATTCGCCGGCTGGCAGTGGATGTTCTTTCTCGAAGGCCTGCCCTCGATTCTGGTGGGCGGCCTGGTGATCTACTGCCTCAGCGACCGGATCGCCGACGCCGGCTGGCTGACCCGGGAACAGAAGGCTCTGCTGCAGAGCAGGATCGAGACCGAAACCGACGGCCACCAGGTACACAGCGTGCGCCAAGTGTTCGGGCAGCCGCGGATCTGGCTGCTGACCGCCATCTACTTCTGCATGATCGCCGGCTTCTACACCGTCGGTTTCTGGCTGCCCTCCTTGATTCGCCAGGCCGGCGTCAGCGACGTCTTCCAGGTCGGCATGCTCACCGCGATTCCCTACGCCGCAGCGGCGCTGACCATGGTGCTGATATCCCGCAGTGCCGACCGCCTGCGCGAACGTCGTTGGCACCTGGCGCTGACCGCGGTGCTGGGTGGGGTGGGGTTGATGATCTCCGCCACCTGGAGCGACCACTTCACAGTGTCGATGATCGGCCTGACCCTGGGGGCCATGGGCGCCTTCAGCACCCTGCCGCTGTTCTGGAGCCTGCCCACTGCCTTTCTCGGCGGCACAGCAGCGGCAGCCGGGATTGCCCTGATCAACTCCTGGGGCAACCTCGCCGGTTTCGTTTCGCCCTACCTGATGGGCTTTCTCAAGGATCTGACCCAGAGCACCACCATCGGCATGTACGTGATGGCCAGTGCGCTGTTCGTCGGAGCCCTGCTGGTCTTCAAGATCCCCGGAAAACTGGTCAATCGCTGATAGTTGGAGTCACTCATGAATATTCTTGTCACCGGCGCCGCCGGGTTTCTCGGACGCCGCCTGATCCAGGCCCTGCTCGAGCGCGGCTCACTCACCGACCGTCACGGCCAGTTGCGCCCCATTCAGCGGATTACCGCGTTCGACCGCGAACCCGTGCAAGGCCTCGACGACCCTCGGGTCCAGGTCAAGGGTGGGGATATCACCGATCCCCAGGTCCTGGCGCACCTGATCGACGCCGACACCCAGAGCATCTTTCACCTGGCCGCAGTGGTTTCCAGCCAGGCAGAAAGCGATTTCGATCTGGGTATGCGCGTCAACTTCAGCGCCACCCAGGGTCTGCTGGAACGAGCGCGGCAGTTGGGTACGTGCCCGAAGTGGGTGATGACCAGCTCGGTGGCCGTCTTCGGTGGGCAACTGCCGCACACCGTCGGCGACGATCAAGTCTGGTCACCCCAGAGTTCCTACGGCACCCAGAAAGCCATGAACGACCTGCTGCTGGCCGACTATAGCCGCCGCGGCTTCATCGATGGCCGCAGCCTGCGCATGCCCACCATCGTCGTGCGCCCGGGCAAGCCGAATCTGGCGGCATCAAGCTTTGCCAGCGGCATCATCCGTGAGCCCCTCAACGGTCAGGCCAGTGTCTGCCCGGTGCCTTTGAACACCCGGCTATGGCTGATGTCACCGGCACAGGCCATTGCCAACCTGATTCACGGTCATGAGCTGGCCGCCGAGCGCTTGAGCCAGGGCCGGGTGATCAACATGCCCGGGTTGTCACAGACAGTGGAGCAGATGATCGATGCGCTGCGCGAGGTGGCGGGTGACGCAGTGGCCCGGCAGGTTCAATTGCGACCAGATGCAGCCATCGAGCGCATCGTCGGCTCTTGGCCGGGAGCGTTCAGCACACCTTATGCAAACCAACTGGGCTTCACCGCGGACCCGGACTTTGCCAGCGTGATCCGACAGTTCATCAAGGATTATCTGCATCGTTGAACAACGGTCCGTCCCCAGGATGGCCTCCTTGAGCTGGAGGCCGCCCTCGCTGGGTTTGCCACAAGACCTGCAAGCACTACCAGCTGTAGCTCAGGTTCAACTGCCCGCCGTAACCGTACTCGCTGGCGCTTCCCGAATGGCCGAATAGATGACTGGATAGCTCCACATCCGGAGCGACCCGCACCTGGGCTCCCACCTTCAACTCCAGAGCATCCCGCGAGGGCCTGGCATCGAAGCTGTTACTCCCCATCCGTACCGACGGCACCGCCTCGCTGTGCAGCCAGTTGGTTTCGACAAAGGGTCGCAGCACCGATGCATCGGTTGCCTGACCAGGCTGCTGGTAGAGCCGCACGCCAACGCTGGAGCGCCAGGCATCGGCAGTGCCATTGCGCAACCGCGTATCCTGCAAGTCCGCGTCCCTGGCGGTATACCGGCTATAGATCAACTGCCCGCGAGGCTCCACCACCCAGGCCCGGAAGGGAGAGTCCGTAGCAAATGGCGCCAATGCATAGCCGGACTCCAGGGAGGCCGACCATAGGTTCGAATCATAATCGGCGGACCCCAGCTCACTGCTCAACCGGTTGGTATAGCGACCGTACTGCAACCAGGTGTCGACATAGGCGCCCAGCCGGTTCACGTCATCGGCATAGAAAGTGCCATACACGCCCGCCGAAAAACCCGAGACCTTGCCATGGGCCTTCGCGCGAACAGCGGTGTCGGTGTCGCGGCGCATCAATGTGGAAGTCGAGTCGATACGCGCGTCGCCGTAGCCCGCCATGAGCCCGGCATAGAGCGCACCTTGCGCGCCCACCGGCTGGCGCAGCAACGCCCCGCCCATCTGCACCACATCGCTGCTGGAGTCGATATCGACCTTGCCTTCAGCCATGCGCATGTCCTTGTCATGCCGCCCCTGGACCCGCATCCAGAGCCCCGAATCCTGGCGGTCGGCACCCAGGCTGCGCTTGCTTGCACGGTCCTGCAGGCCATGGTCGAACATTGTCCTGGTGGCTTGCTGTGTGCCGATGTACGCCCCGCTTTCCGGTGCCACCTGGCGGGCAGCGGAATTCGCTCCTGCGGGCGGATCCGGAGGTATCACCGGGCCGTTGTACTGGGAGGTCAGGTACCAGTCATGCGTGTTGCCCGAGTTGCCACCTTGCACCAGGCTGTACTCATAGCCATTGATCGAGAGGCTGCCGACACTGCGACGGTAACCGCTGGACCCCGTGTCCAGGTAGAAGGCATCGGCTGCGATGGTTCCGCCATTGATCGCCTGCACCAGGGGGATCCCTTCCTGCGTCAGCCCCCCCTCACCGCCAGCGTTGAGCACTCGCACCGCGGTTCGGCCACTGGCCGCTCCACCATCGATGACCAGCCGGTCGCTGGGGGACGTGTCGTCACCCAGTTGAGTGCTGAATACCATCGTGCCGTTACCGATGTAGTCGTTAACGGTCAGGGTCTGGAAACCAGCTGCGCCGAACGCCAGCGTACCGTTGTTGGTCAAGGTGCCCAGTGTCGAGTCACTGCGTATGTTCCAGCGGCTGCTGTCATCGAGCAGCAGACTGTTGATCCGCCCTCCGCTCTCGGCCCGCAGAGCCCCCGTCAATTCCGAGCCGGCGCTGAGGCTCAGGTCCACACTGCCGTTCTGGGCAAGGACATCGCCCACCAGCGTCGAGCCGCTGGCCTCGACACTGACCTGGCCGGTATCGACAGGAACATCATTCAACATTGCCTGCCGGGTCTGCAGAAAGATGCCCTGGGCCTCCTGCCCCTCGGCGCGCGCAACGATGCTCGAGTTCATCAGAGTGAACTGGTGATCGCCACCACTGGCCAGCAAGCCTGCGCCATCCTGGGTACTGATCTGACTGCCAGTCAGCGAAAGGCTATTGCTCGCCGTCCCGCTGTTGACATAACTCCAGACGCCAGACGCCAGGTCCCCGTGAGTGACCAGCCGGGAGTTCTCCAAAGTTGCCACCGCACCATTGCCCAGTGCCAGGGCGGACGCACCGTTGCCGTTGGTGATGACCTCGGTGCTACTGGCGGCCAGACGTGCATCGCCCGCCCGCACGAACAGACCATGGGCCGCTTGCCCATGGGTGACGACCTCAGACTGTGCCAGGCGCAGGTCGGCTCCCGTAATTTGTGCCAGGGCGCCAAAGGATCCGGCGCCGAAGGTTTCAATCCTGATATTGCTCGCCTCAATGCTGGCATCGCTGTCGAACTGGTTGTACAGGTACAAACCCAGCGAATTCGCGCCGTGAGTGGTGATGCTGCCGTTGCTCAGCGTCGCCTGGCCGGCCCGGTTATCCAGCCCGTGGGCAAACTGGGCGCCGTAGGTGTCGATGCTGAAGCGATCGGCCACCAGCTTCGTCTCGGGCATGAACATCCATATACCGCCTGCTTGAGCTCCAGAGGAGCTGATGCGGACGTTGTTCAACGTGGCGCTGGCGGCATCGCCATTGAGGTTGAGCCCATAGCCGGTGCTGGAGCTCAGCGTTGCATCGCGAATATCGGCTGACGAGCCAACGCCGTCGAAGTCGTACCCCAGATATACTGCGTCCTCGTGGGCGGTGAGGCTGCCGCCAAGCATCGAGAATCTGCCACCATAGAGCCGGGCGCCGGAGTAACTGGCAGAAGTGCCATGGCTGTCGATGAAGGCCAGGCTTGAACCCGCCCCCCTGACATACAGAACCGAAGCGTTCTCGCCCGCCGTATCGATGGTGACCGCCTCCAGCGTCATTGAGGCGCGCTGGGACACCTCGGCGCCATATCCGTTGGCATTACTGGTAGAGATGCTCAGGTTACGAGCGTCCAGGGCCGTTCCCGCATCCGAGGCGACCACGCCATGGCCATAGGTGCCCAGGGTGGTAATGCTGCCACCGTCAAGCGTGATACGGCCCCCACCGTGCGCGTAGGCACCAAATGATTGCCGGGAAGTGAGCGAGGTGCCACTGGCGACGATCTCACTGCCAGAGCCACGGGCTTCGAGCGCGTAAGTGCGGTGGCTCAGTACCTGGCTATCCACCAGAGTCACCTGGCCACCACCGCTGGCTCTGACCCCGACCGTGAAGTTGCCGACCGGGGAGCCGGCCTGGATATCAACCCCTTCGGCATTCAGGTCATTGCCCTTGGCCGAAATGTTGATCGCCGCCCCCGGGCCGTCATAGATCACCGAGTCGCCCGGATGCAGGCTCATCGAATCACCGCCAGCCGGATTGGAGAGATCGATCTGACCGTACTCAGCAGCTCGCACCTGGACCGACACAGCCACGAGGGACATCGTAAAAAGGCCCGACAGCGTCGAGCGAACCAATCGTTGCATGAGACCACCTACCACATTTGCGTCGCAGGCTCCTCAAGACAATGTCCACAATTGACAGCAAATGGCCGCAGGAAGCAGGAGGAACCGCGATGATGATCGACATTGATCAACGCCATCATCCAAGCGATCCCAAGCCGTTGTAATCAGATTGCTCTCAAAAGGCAGCACCGGCCCTCGGCAGCGCCGGCAATAGATAGAAGGAAGGGCTGCGCACAAGAGCGGCGCTGCGCGCATTGTTGCGCACGCAGGCATGTGCATGCTCCCAAGTGGATTCAGGCCCGTGGCGCGCTCGCCAGCCCTAGGAAGCACGCCAGCTCCTCGCGTTTGGCCAGGGCATCACTGCGGCCCAGCTCGATCAGCTCGCTGCAGTAGGGCGCTTCGAACAGCAGATAGCTCAAGACCCCTGCGCCGCTGGTGCGGGTCGCCCCGGGGCCGCGCAGAAACACTCGCAGGGCCGCTGGCAACTCGTGCCGGTGGCGTGCTGCTATTTCGTCGATAGGCTGGCTCGGGGCAATCACCAGTACTTCCACTGGAGCAATGCCCAGGGCACGGTCGGCCGCACTGCCGGGCAGCAACCGGCTGAAATGATTGAGCCGCTCCAGCAATTCGATATCGCTTTCCAGGCTGTCGATGAAGGTGCTGTTGAGCATGTGCCCGCCAATCTGCGCCAGGGTCGGCTCCTGACCGGTGTAGGTCCGCTGCCCGGCGCTCTCCGGATCGTTGCCCCGCGGGTTGCCGCTGACGCCCACCACCAGCACACGGCTGGCCCCCAGGTGCAGGGCCGGGCTGATGGGCGCCGACTGGCGCACCGCCCCATCGCCGAAATACTCCTGGTCGAGCTTCACCGGCGCGAACAGCAAGGGGATCGCCGAACTGGCCAGCAAGTGGTCCACCGTCAGATGGGTGGGAATGCCGATCCGTCGATGCCGCAGCCAGGGATCGATCACCCCGCCCCCTTGATAGAAGGTCACCGCCTGGCCCGATTCGTAGCCGAACGCGGTTACCGCCACCGCGTGCAATTGGCCCTGGGCAATCGCGTCGTTGATACCCGACAGATGCATGTGTTCGTTGAGCAACTCGCGCAGCGGCGAGTTGTTGATCAGCGCCACCGGCACCTGGGCACCCAGACCCAGCAGGCTGTGGCCGACAAAGCGGCTGGCCTGGCGAATGACCCCGGGCCAGTCACTGCGCATGACCTGGTCACTGCGAAAGTTGCGCCAGAACGCCGTGAGGCGCTGGATCGCCGCAGAAAAGTCCGCGGCGCCACTGGCCAGGCTGACGGCATTGATGGCCCCCGCTGAAGTGCCGACGATCACCGGGAACGGGTTGCGCGCGCCCGGGCCCAGCAACTCGGCAATCGCCGCCAGCACGCCGACTTGATAAGCGGCCCGGGCACCACCGCCGGAAAGAATCAAACCTGTTACCGGTCCAGCACTCATTGCTTCACTCCATCCATGGCGTACCAGGGCCGCTCATCGAGGCCAGAGGGTCAACCACGCTTCTTATAGAGCTTGGGCTCGCCTGGCGGCCGGCTCTTGAAGCGACGGTGAGCCCAGAGGTACTGCTCGGGGCAGGCGCGCAAGGCGGTTTCCACCCACTGATTGATCCGCAGGCAATCCTCCTCTTCGGTGGCGCCGGGAAAATCCGCCAGGGGGGCATGGATCACCAGACGGTACCCACTGCCATCGGCCAGGCGTTCCTGGGTGAAAGGCACCACCAGCGCCTTGCCCAGGCGAGCGAACTTGCTGGTAGCGGTGACCGTCGCGGCCTGGATACCGAACAGCGGCACGAAAACGCTCTGCTTGGCGCCATAGTCCTGGTCCGGCGCATACCAGATCGCGCGCCCGGACCGCAGCAGCTTGAGCATGCCGCGCACGTCGTCGCGCTCCACCGCCAGGGAATCGAGGTTGTGGCGCTCGCGCCCGCGGCGCTGGATGAAGTCGAACAGTGGGTTCTTGTGTTCGCGGTACATGCCATCGATGGTGTGTTGCTGGCCCAGCAGCGCCGCGCCGATCTCCAGGGTGGTGAAGTGCAGGGCCATGAGAATCACCCCATGACCGTCGCGCTGGGCCTGCTTGAGGTAGTCCAGCCCTTCGACATGGGCCAGCCGCGCCAGCCGCGGTTTGGACCACCACCAGCTCATGGCCATCTCGAAGAAGGCGATCCCGGTGGAGGCGAAGTTCTCCTTGAGCAGGCGTTTACGTTCCTCGGCGGATTTTTCCGGGAAACACAGTTCCAGGTTGCGCTTGGCGATCCGCCGGCGTTCACCGGCCACCCGGTACATCAGCGCCCCGAGGGCGCGACCGATGTGCAGCAGTGCGGTATAGGGCAACTGGACGATCAGCCATAACAGACCAAGCCCCAGCCACAGCGGCCAGAAACGTGGAGACAAGAATGCAGCTCGAAAACGCGGGCGATCCATTACAGATTCCGGGACAGACAACAAGGTCGCGCATTCTACATCGGTTCGACCTGGCTTGCGGGGCGCGGGCGATCTCGTTATAAGTCTCGGCACTTTTAGTGACAAGCCGCCTTCTGCAGACCATGAGCCAAACCGAATCGCTAGACCAAGATCCTGTGTTCCAGTTAAAGGGCAGCATGCTCGCCATCACGGTGCTGGAGCTGGCCCGCAACGACCTTGAGGGCCTTGATCGCCAGCTGGCCGCGAAAGTCGCCCAGGCGCCGAACTTCTTCAGCAACGCCCCGCTGGTACTGGCCCTGGACAAGCTGCCTGCTGGCGAAGGCTCGGTGGATCTGCCCGGGCTGATGCGCGTCTGCCGCCAGCACGGCCTGCGGACCCTGGCGATCCGCGCCAGCCGCATCGAAGACATTGCCGCGGCGATTGCCGTCGACCTGCCGGTGCTGCCGCCTTCCGGCGCCCGGGAGCGGCCGCTGGAGCCAGCGGAAAGTGAAATCAAGAAGCCGGAAAAACCGCCGGAACCGACCATCAAACCGACTCGCATCATCACCTCGCCCGTACGCGGCGGGCAGCAGATCTATGCCCAGGGTGGCGATCTGGTAGTGGTGTCCTCGGTCAGCCCCGGTGCGGAACTTCTCGCCGATGGCAATATCCATGTATACGGCCCGATGCGCGGCCGAGCCCTGGCGGGAGTCAAGGGTGACACCAAGGCGCGGATTTTCTGTCAGCAATTGAGCGCTGAACTGATCTCCATCGCAGGCCAGTACAAGGTTTCCGAGGACCTGCGACGCGACCCGCTGTGGGGCTCCGGAGTCCAGGTCAGCCTGTCGGGTGACGTGTTGAACATCACACGTCTTTAACGGATACTGCCGCATTTTCCAAGCATCTCTAAAACGTAGCGAAAACGGCTCAAACGAAGTAGGAAATTGGCAATCAGCAGTGTTTATCGACGATAAACCCTGCCGCTGACCGAACTCCAGCCAAGGCTGTCCGACTGCAGTAGTTTTCAAGAGATGTTTTTCAGGGGCTAAAAGTCCTTTTTCCTTAGGGGTGAAACACCTTGGCCAAGATTCTCGTGGTTACATCCGGCAAGGGTGGTGTGGGTAAAACCACCACCAGCGCCGCTATCGGTACCGGCCTCGCTCTGCGCGGCCACAAAACAGTGATCGTCGACTTCGACGTCGGCCTGCGTAACCTCGACCTAATCATGGGCTGCGAGCGTCGCGTGGTGTATGACTTCGTCAACGTGGTCAACGGCGAAGCCAACCTGCAGCAAGCCCTGATCAAAGACAAGCGCCTGGAAAACCTCTACGTACTGGCCGCCAGCCAGACCCGCGACAAAGACGCGCTGACCCTGGAAGGCGTGGAAAAGGTCCTGATGGAACTCAAGGAAACCTTCGAGTTCGTGGTCTGCGACTCCCCGGCCGGTATCGAGAAAGGCGCGCACCTGGCCATGTACTTCGCCGACGAAGCGATTGTCGTGACCAACCCTGAAGTGTCTTCGGTGCGTGACTCCGACCGCATGCTCGGCCTGCTGGCCAGCAAATCCCGTCGTGCCGAAAAGGGCGAGGACGCGATCAAGGAACATCTGCTGTTGACCCGCTACAACCCGGAGCGCGTCAGCAATGGCGAAATGCTCGGCGTTGAAGACGTCAAAGAAATTCTGGCAGTGACCCTGCTGGGCGTCATTCCGGAATCCCAGGCAGTGCTCAAGGCCTCCAACCAGGGCGTGCCGGTGATTCTCGACGACCAGAGCGATGCGGGCCAGGCCTACAGCGACGCGGTTGACCGCCTGCTGGGCAAAACCGTGGAACACCGGTTCCTTGATGTCGAGAAGAAGGGATTCTTCGAGCGCCTGTTTGGAGGTAGATAATGAATCTTTTTGACTTCTTTCGTGCCAGCAAAAAGGTCAGCACCGCGTCGGTAGCGAAAGAGCGTCTACAGATCATCGTGGCGCATGAACGCGGCCAGCGCAGCACCCCTGATTACTTGCCCGCCTTGCAGAAGGAACTGGTGGAAGTGATCCGCAAGTACGTCAATATCGGGTCCGACGACGTGCACGTCGCTCTGGAAAACCAGGGCAGTTGCTCGATCCTGGAACTCAATATCACCCTGCCTGATCGCTGATTGATCCGACGGGAGCCACGGCGGCTCGCGGGCCTCATGCATTGCATCGAGGTCGGCGAGCCGCCGTTGGCGTTTGTTACGAGGCTGTTTCAATGCCGTTGTCCAATATCCACATCCTGCATCAGGACGCCGCCGTCCTGGTGGTGAACAAACCCACCCTGCTGCTTTCCGTCCCCGGTCGCGCCGACGACAACAAGGATTGCCTGATTACCCGCCTGCAGGAAAACGGCTACCCGGAAGCCCGCATCGTCCACCGCCTGGACTGGGAAACCTCGGGGATCATTCTGCTGGCTCGGGACGCAGACACTCATCGCGAACTGTCCCGACAGTTTCATGACCGCGAAACGGAAAAAGCCTACACCGCACTCTGCTGGGGCCAGCCGGAGCTGGACAGCGGCAGCATTGACCTGCCCCTGCGCTACGACCCGCCCACCAAGCCCCGGCACGTGGTGGACCACGAATTCGGCAAGCATGCCCTGACCTTCTGGCGCGTCCTGGAACGCTGCGGCGATTGGTGCCGGGTCGAATTGACTCCCATCACCGGCCGCTCCCATCAGTTGCGGGTACACATGCTGTCCATCGGCCACCCGCTGCTGGGCGATGGCCTGTACGCCCATCCCCAGGCGCTGGCGGCCTGGCCACGCCTGTGCCTGCACGCCAGCATGCTCAGCTTTACCCACCCCCAGACCGGCGAGCGCCTGCGCTTCGACTGCCCCGCGCCGTTTTGAGCGTACGCCGCCCAAGCCGGCTTGCGGGCAAAGGCCGCCCCAGCGGCCCTTGTTCGCCGGCAAGCCGGCTCCTACAAGGCACTCCTATACGTTAAACTCGCGCCACTGCTGTCTGGAGCTACTTATGCGCGAAGAGTTGAACCAAGGCCTGATCGACTTCCTCAAGGCCTCCCCTACCCCTTTCCATGCCACTGCCAGCCTCGTTCAACGCCTGGAAGCGGCGGGTTACCAGCGCCTCGACGAGCGCGAGCCATGGACCACCGAAGCCAACGGCCGCTACTACGTCACCCGTAACGACTCCTCCATCGTCGCCTTCAAACTGGGCCGGCATTCACCCCTGCAAGGCGGCATCCGCCTGGTAGGCGCCCATACCGACAGCCCCTGCCTGCGGGTCAAGCCCCAGCCGGAACTGCAACGCCAGGGCTTCTGGCAACTGGGCGTCGAAGTCTACGGCGGCGCATTGCTGGCTCCGTGGTTCGACCGCGACCTGTCCCTGGCCGGCCGCGTGACCTTCCGCCGCGACGGCAAGGTGGAAAGCCAGCTGATCGACTTCAAGGCACCGATCGCGATCATTCCCAACCTGGCCATTCACCTCAACCGTGAAGCCAACCAGGGCTGGGCGATCAACGCACAGAACGAACTGCCGCCGATCCTGGCCCAGTTCGCCGGCGACGAGCGGGTGGATTTCCGCGCAGTGCTGACCGACCAACTGGCGCGCGAGCACGGTCTGAACGCCGATGTGGTGCTGGACTACGAACTGAGCTTCTACGACACCCAGAGCGCCGCGGTGATAGGCCTGCACGGTGACTTCATCGCCGGTGCACGCCTGGACAACCTGCTGTCCTGCTACGCCGGCCTGCAGGCCCTGCTCACCGCCGACACCGAAGAAACCTGCGTGCTGGTGTGCAACGACCACGAAGAAGTCGGCTCCTGCTCGGCCTGCGGCGCCGACGGCCCGATGCTCGAACAGACCCTGCGCCGCCTGTTGCCCGAAGGAGACGAATTCGTCCGTACCATTCAGAAGTCGCTGCTGATCTCCGCAGACAACGCCCACGGCGTGCACCCCAACTATGCCGACAAGCACGACGCCAACCACGGTCCGAAACTCAATGCCGGCCCGGTGATCAAGGTCAACAGCAACCAGCGCTACGCCACCAACAGCGAAACCGCCGGCTTCTTCCGCCACCTGTGCATGGCCGAAGAAGTGCCGGTACAGAGCTTCGTGGTGCGCAGCGACATGGGTTGCGGCTCGACCATCGGCCCGATCACCGCCAGCCATCTGGGGGTACGCACTGTGGACATCGGCCTGCCGACCTTCGCCATGCACTCGATCCGCGAGCTCTGTGGCAGCCATGACCTGGCTCATCTGGTGAAAGTGCTGAGCGCCTTCTACGCTAGCCACGAACTGCCATGAGGCAGAGGGCGGGCGCGTGAACACACGCCCGCCTGTTTCTGATGCACATCAACCCAGGCCGCGACAAAGCGACCTAGACTTACAGTTACTCCTCCTGACAAGGCTGTCGCCATGATCTCGATGTCTTCGTTCCACTCCATGCTCATCCCCATTCTCACGGGCATGATCCTGCTGGCCATCGGCTTCAACTTCCGGGACAAGAACCTCGGCGTGTTCAGCATGTGGATCGGCATGCTGCTGATTCTCGGCACCGTGGTCTACAAGATACTGGCCAAGCTCGCGGAATAAATGCAGCACTCACCCTCGCATTGAATTTAGCGGCCTCGTACACTCGGGCGATCCATTTTCCCCGAGGTTGACCGCCCAGTGTTCGCTCGTCTTTTTGCCCTGCCCTGCTATGCGCTCGTCTGCCTGCTGACCCTGCTGCCCCTGGGGAGCGCCCAGGCGGTGGGCTTGCCTGGCTTACTGGGCAACCAGACCAAGGCGCAGCCACAGGCAGAGGAACCCCTGGGGCAATCCCTGGACGAGGTGATCAAGTCCCTGGAGAACGACCAGCAACGGGCCAAGCTGCTGGCGGACCTGAAGAAACTGCGGGACGCCACGAAAAAAGCCCAGCCCACTCCAGAAGAGGGCGTGCTGGGCCTGATCGGCGGCACCCTGTCGAACCTGGAAAAGCAATTCTCCGGGGCCGACAGCCCGGTTACCCGCTGGTCCGACGAGTTCGACCTGGCCAAGGAAGAACTCGCAGCACTGATGCTGCCAGCCAGCCAATGGCTGCCGATCATCTTTGCCTTTGCCCTGATCCTCATGGTCTGGAGCCTGCTGGCAGCAGCGCTGATCTGGCTCAGCCACCGGGTGCGCCTGCGCTTCGGCCTGACCGAAGACCTGCCACAGCACCCCAAGACCTGGGACCTGCTGCGCTTTGCCCTGCGCAAGCTCGGCCCCTGGATGATCGCCCTGTTGATCACGGTCTACATGACCTACTCCCTGCCCTCTTCCCTGGGCAAGGACCTGGCCATGGTCCTGGCCTACGCCCTGGTGGTCGGTACCTGTTTCTCGGCGATCTGCGTGGTGGCGTTCTCCGTACTCGACGGTCCGCACCGCCATCGCGCCCTGTACATCCTGCGGCGCCAGGCCTTCCGCCCGCTGTGGTGGATCGGCAGCTTCGCCGCTTTTGGCGAGGCCCTGAGCGACCCGCGCATGGTGGCCAGCCTGGGCCAGCACCTGGCCCATACCGCGGCGACCTTCGCCAATGTCATGGCGGCGCTGTCCACCGGAGTATTCATCCTGCGTTTCCGCCGCCCCATCGCCCACCTGATCCGCAACCAGCCGCTGTCGCGGCGCCTGACTCGCCGGGCCCTGAGCGACACCATCGAGATCATCGGCACCTTCTGGTACCTGCCGGCGCTGGTGCTGGTGGGTATCTCGCTGTTCGCCACCTTCGTTTCCGCCGGTGACACCAGCACCGCCCTGCGCCAGTCGTTGCTGTGCACGGTACTGCTGGTGCTGTGCATGGTGATCAACGGTCTGGTACGCCGCCATGCCCTCAAGCCCCAGCGCGGGCACAAACGCCATGCGCTGTACTCCGAGCGGCTGAAAAGCTTCTTCTATACCCTGGCTCACCTGGCGGTCTGGCTGGCGTTCATCGAGCTCGGCCTGCGAGTCTGGGGCATGTCGCTGATCCGCTTCACCGAAGGCGATGGCCATGAAGTCAGCGTCAAGCTGTTCAGCCTCGGCGGCACCCTGATCTTTGCCTGGCTGATCTGGATTCTCAGCGACACCGCTGTGCATCACGCCCTGACCCGCTCGCGCAAGGGCCTGGCCAACGCGCGCGCGCAAACCATGATGCCGCTGATCCGCAACGTGTTGTTCGTGGCGATCTTCATCATTGCCACCATCGTTGCCCTGGCGAACATGGGCATGAACGTCACGCCGTTGCTGGCCGGTGCCGGTGTCATCGGCCTGGCCATCGGTTTCGGCGCCCAGTCCTTGGTGGCGGACTTGATCACCGGCCTGTTCATCATCATCGAAGACTCCCTGGCCATCGACGACTACGTCGATGTCGGCGGCCACCTGGGCACCGTCGAGGGCCTGACTATCCGTACCGTGCGCCTGCGGGACATCGACGGCATCGTGCACACCATCCCGTTCAGCGAAATCAAGAGCATCAAGAACTACTCCCGGGAGTTCGGCTACGCGATCTTCCGCGTGGCGATCCCGTACAACATGGAAATCGACGACGCAATCAAGCTGATGCGCGATGTCGGCCAGAAGATGCGCACCGACCCCCTGCAGCGCCGCAATATCTGGTCGCCGCTGGAAATCCAGGGGGTGGAGAGTTTCGAGTCCGGCAGCGCCATCCTCCGGGCCCGTTTCAAGACCGCACCGATCAAGCAGTGGGAAGTGTCCCGGGCGTTCAACCTGTCCCTCAAGCGTCACCTCGACGAAGCCGGGCTGGACCTGGCTACGCCGCGCATGAGCATCCAGGTGATCACCGCAGGGGGCGGCGCGGAAAAGGAGTGATCCTGTAGGAGCCGGCTGGCCGGCTAACGACACTGGCGCCTAAAGAACGTCAACACCGACATGAATCGCGTCATGGCGCCAGAACTCCAGGTCGCAATCGATCAGCCGCTCGTGCTGGTCATAGTTGACCCGGGCAATCCGCAGCCCCGGGCTGCCCACCGAGACCTTCAAGGCCGCCGCCGCTTCCGGCTGCAGTGAGGTGGGCACGATTTCAAAGCGCACCCGTCCGTAGTGCAGGTCGTAATGCCGGGCATAGAGTTCGGTGATCGACTGGTTCAGGTCCAGATCGAGAATCTTCGGAAAATACTTGGGGTTCAGGTAGTGCTCGACATACAGCACCAGCCGCTCATCGATGCGTCGTGCGCGGCAGATCTGGATCACGCTGGACAGTGCCGGCAATTGCAGCCAGGCGCAGACCGCCGCCGATGCCGGTTGCAGGCGCGCGGAAATCACCTCGGTGGAGGGTACCCGCCCCTGGGCGCTGACCATGGCGTGGAAGTGGCTGCGCTGCATCAGGTTGTAGGCCAGACGCGGCGGCGAGACAAACCAGCCACGACGCTCTTCACGGTAGATCTGGCCCTGGGCCTCCAGTTGCAGCAGGGCCTCGCGCACAGTGATGCGGGTGGTGGCGAACAGCTCGCTGAGCTTGCGTTCGGCCGGCAGCTTGCTACCGGGCGTCAACAGCCCGTGGGCGATCTGCTCCTGCAGGACCTGGCCGATGGCTGTCACCGCTTTGGTTGCATCAATACGCATCAACGTTACCTATCTGGACTAGACCAGCACTGTTTCAGGGCAGCGCAGTGGCCGGGGCAGTGCTCTGCATCCGTGCCCAAAGCCTAGGCAATGCATATGACTGACAGATGACAAAGGCGCGCAGCGGGCCTGTCACCAACTTGCAAATTACCCGCCAGATCCTTGTTCTGCGGGCGCTTGGCCATGGTCTACGCTTATTTCGCAGCCTAGGACCTGCGCCTTAATCCGTGCGTCGATCGTTGGCACCGACATCAAAGTGTCATCCAACCCGCCTAAATTGGCTCAGGTATTGCTGACCTAGACCAACCCACCGCAAGACTGTCGATAAAACGCAGCGTTGAACACGCCCAAAGGAGCTTCGGATGAAACAGCTTTTCCTGGCATCACTGTTAGGCTCGACCATTGCCCTGTGCACCGCCGCCATGGCTGCTGATAACGATTTGAAAACCCTGGAAGCCGCTGCGAAAGCAGAAGGCGCGGTCAACAGCGTCGGCATGCCCGATGACTGGGCCAACTGGAAAGGCACCTGGGAAGACCTGGCCAAGATCTACGGCCTCAAGCACATCGACACCGACATGAGCTCGGCCCAGGAGATCGCCAAGTTCGCCGCCGAGAAAGACAATGCCAGCGCCGATATCGGCGACGTTGGCGCAGCCTTCGGCCCGATCGCGGTCAAGCAGGGCGTGGCCCAGCCTTACAAGCCGAGCACCTGGGCCCAGGTCCCGGACTGGGCCAAGGACAAGGACGGCAACTGGGCGCTGGCCTACACCGGCACCATCGCCTTCATCATCAACAAGAAGCTGCTGCACGGCTCCGAAGCGCCGAAGAGCTGGGCCGACCTGGAAAAGGGCAAGTACAAGGTTTCCATCGGTGACGTGAGCACCGCCGCCCAGGCCGCCAACGGCGTACTGGCCGCCGCCATTGCCAAGGGTGGTGACGAGAAGAACATCCAGCCGGCGCTGCTGATGTTCGCCGAAATCGCCAAGCAGGGCCGCTTGTCCCTGGCCAACCCGACCATCGCGACCATGGAAAAGGGTGAAGTGGAAGTGGGCGTGGTCTGGGACTTCAACGGCCTGAGCTACCGCAACAAGATGGTCAACAAGGACGACTACATCGTGCTGATCCCATCGGACGGCTCGGTGATCTCCGGCTACACCACCATCATCAACAAGTACGCCAAGCATCCCAACGCCGCCAAGCTGACCCGCGAGTACATCTTCAGCGACGCCGGCCAGACCAACCTGGCCCGCGGCAATGCGCGGCCGATCCGTGCCGAGCACCTGACCCTGCCGGCGGACGTACAGGCCAACCTGCTGCCCAACGAGCAGTACAAGCACGTAACACCGATCAAGGACGCCGATGCCTGGGAGAAAACCTCCAAGGGCCTGCCGCAGAAGTGGCAGGAAGAAGTGATCATCAACATGCAGTAATACTGCATCCCTGTAGGAGCCGGCTTGCCGGCGAATGGCTCAAAGGCGCTGCACAGACAAGCGCACACAGGCCACTCGCCGGCAAGCCGGCTCCTACACACCTGATCCCGGAGTCCTCCACCTCATGAAGCACAATGTCATCCTTGTGGTGCTCGACGGCCTCAACCACGAAGTTGCCCGACACGCCATGGGGCACTTGCAGGCCTACGTCGGCGCCGGTCGCGCCGCCTTGTACAAACTGCAATGCGAACTACCTGCCCTCTCTCGCCCGCTATACGAATGCATTCTCACCGGTGTGCGGCCGATCGACAGCGGCATCGTGCACAACCAGGTCTCGCGCCTGTCCACCCAGCGCAGCCTGTTCCACTACGCCCGCGAGGCCGGCCTGAGCACTGCCGCCGCGGCCTATCACTGGGTCAGCGAGCTGTATAACCGTTCGCCCTTCAACGCCCCGCAAGACCGGCACACCGCCAACCCTGAACTGCCGATCCAGTACGGCCACTTCTACTGGAGCGATCATTACCCCGATTCCCATCTGTTCGCCGACGCCGAGGACCTGCGCCTGCGCCACCAGCCCAACCTGCTGCTGGTGCATCCGATGAACATCGACGACGCCGGACACAAGCACGGCCTGGACAGTTCGCAGTACCGCAACAGCGCGCGCTCGGCGGACATCATTCTCGCCGACTACCTGCAAGGCTGGCTCGACGCCGGTTACCAGGTGCTGGTGACGGCCGACCACGGCATGAACAACGACCGCTCGCACAACGGCTTGCTGGCCGAGGAGCGGGAGGTCCCGCTGTTCGTTCTCGGCGACGCTTTCAGCCTCGACCCCGCTGCCGCGCCGAAACAGACCGAACTGTGCGGCACTATCTGCCAATTGCTGGGCGCGCCCCATGACAAACCTTTCTGCCGGGAGCTGTTGAAGTGAATTCAGTCACCCGTGGCAAATGGCTGGCGGCCCTGTGCCTGGTGCCCTTCGCCCTGTTCTTCATCGTGTTCCAGATCGCCCCCCTGGTGTGGGTGCTGATCAACAGCCTGCAATCGGAAGAGTTGGGCTGGGGCCTGGCCAACTTCACCAGGATCTTCAGCTCGAAGTTCTACCTGCAGGCCATTCAGTACAGCCTGGAGATCAGTTTCTGGTCCAGCGTGTTCGGCATCATCATCGCCGTGCTGGGCAGCTACTCCTTGCGCCGGGTGGACTCCAAACTGCGCAACTTCGTCAATGCCTTCGCCAACATGACCAGCAACTTCGCCGGGGTGCCCCTGGCTTTTGCCTTCATCATCCTGCTGGGCTTCAACGGCACCATCACCATCATGCTCAAGCAGACGGGGGTCATTCAGGACTTCAACCTGTACTCCAAGACCGGGTTGATCATTCTCTACACCTACTTCCAGATCCCCCTTGGCGTGCTGCTGCTCTACCCGGCCTTCGACGCCCTGCGCGAGGACTGGCGTGAATCCGCCGCTCTGCTGGGGGCCAGCGGCTGGCAGTTCTGGCGGCATATCGGCCTGCCGGTGCTGACCCCCGCGCTGCTGGGCACCTTCGTCATCCTGCTGGCCAACGCCCTGGGCGCCTACGCCACGGTCTACGCCCTGACCACCGGCAACTTCAACGTCCTGCCGATCCGCATCGCGGCCATGGTCTCCGGGGACATCTCCCTGGATCCGAACATGGCCAGCGCCCTGGCTGTGGTGCTGGTGGCGCTGATGACCCTGGTGACCATCGTCCATCAACTGCTGTTGAAGAGGAGCTACCATGTCTCGCGCTGAACCCGGCTCCGCCGTGCTCTACCACCGAGTGGTGGTCTACCTGCTGTTTGCCATCCTTCTGCTGCCGCTGCTGGGGACCTTCGTCTACTCGATTGCCAGCAGCTGGTCGGCGACCATCCTGCCCAGCGGCTTCACCTTCAAGTGGTACCTGCAGCTGTGGAGCGACCCACGTTTTCTTAATGCCTTCGGCCAGTCATTGCTGGTCTGCGTGGGTGCGCTGGTGCTTTCAGTGGTGCTGATCCTGCCGCTGCTGTTCGTGGTGCACTACCACTTCCCCAGGCTCGATGCGCTGATGAACATCCTGATCCTGCTGCCCTTCGCGGTGCCGCCGGTGGTGTCCTCGGTGGGCCTGCTGCAACTCTATGGTTCGGGGCCCTTCGCCATGGTCGGCACGCCCTGGATCCTTATCGGCTGCTACTTCACCGTGGCATTGCCGTTCATGTACCGGGCCATCACCAACAACTTGCAGGCGATCAACCTGCGGGACCTGATGGACGCAGCCCAACTGCTGGGCGCCAGCACCTGGCAGGCGGCCTTCCTGGTGGTCCTGCCGAACCTGCGCAAGGGCCTGATGGTGGCGCTGTTGTTGTCCTTCTCGTTCCTGTTCGGCGAGTTCGTGTTCGCCAACATCCTGGTGGGCACCCGCTATGAAACCCTGCAGGTCTACCTGAACAACATGCGCAACAGCAGCGGCCACTTCACCAGCGCCCTGGTGATTTCCTACTTCTTCTTCGTGCTGGTTCTGACCTGGGCCGCCAACATCTTGAACAAGGACAAAAGCCAATGAGCTTCGTCAGCGTCCAACACCTGCAAAAGAACTATGCGGGCACCACGGTGTTCAGCGACATCAATTGCGAAATCCGCAAGGGCGAGTTCGTCACCCTGCTCGGCCCTTCCGGCTGCGGCAAGTCGACCCTGCTGCGCTGCATCGCCGGCCTGACCCCGGTGGACGGCGGCAAGATTCTCCTCGACGGCCAGGACATCGTGCCCCTGAGCCCGCAGAAACGCGGGATCGGCATGGTATTCCAGAGCTACGCGCTGTTTCCCAACATGACCGTGGAACAGAACGTCGCCTTTGGCCTGCGCATGCAGAAGGTCAACGCCGACGACAGCCACAAGCGCGTGCAGGAGGCCCTGCAATTGGTGGAGCTCAACGACTACGCCAGCCGCTACCCGCACCAGCTGTCCGGCGGCCAGTGCCAGCGCGTGGCCCTGGCCCGCTCCCTGGTGACCCGCCCACGCTTGCTGTTGCTGGACGAACCGCTGTCGGCCCTGGATGCGCGGATCCGCAAGCACTTGCGCGAACAGATCCGCAATATCCAGCGGGAACTGGGCCTGACGACCATCTTCGTCACCCACGACCAGGAAGAAGCCCTGACCATGTCCGACCGGATCTTCCTGATGAACCAGGGCAAGATCGTCCAGAGCGGCGATGCCGAAACCCTCTACACCGCCCCGGTGGACGCCTTCGCCGCGGGCTTTATCGGCAACTACAACCTGCTGGATGCCGACAGCGCCAGCAAGCTGCTGCAGCGGCCGGTCAGCGGCCGCATCGCCATCCGCCCGGAAGCCATCGAACTGCGCAAGGAAGGGCAACTGGATGCGCTGGTACGCAGCCACAGCCTGCTGGGCAACGTGATCCGCTATCGGGTCGAAGCCCGTGGCGTGGAGCTGGTGGTGGATGTACTCAATCGTTCGGCCGATGACCTTCATGCAGACGGCCAGCGTCTGGCATTGACCATCGATCCGACAGCCCTGTGTGAGGTAGCCTGATGGCATTCACGCAATTGATCCTCAAGAGAGAGCGGCACTGATGGCCTTGGCAATTTTTGATCTGGACGAAACCCTGATTCACGGCGACTGCGCCACCCTCTGGAGCGAGCAGATGGGCCGCCTGGGCTGGGTCGATGGCGAGTCGTTCATGCGCCGCAACCATGAACTGATGGACGCCTACAGCCACGGCAAGCTGGCCATGGAGGAGTTCATGGACTTCAGCCTGGAGCCCATGACCGGACGCACCCCGGAAGAGGTCGCGCACCTGGTCGAGCCCTGGGTCGAAGAGGTGATCGAGCCGATCATCTTCAGTGATGCCTGCAAGGCCATTGCCGCCCATCGCCAGGCCGGCGACCGGATCCTGGTGATCTCAGCCTCGGGCACCCACCTGGTGAAACCGATTGCCGCGCGCCTGGGTATCGACGAAGTCCTGGGAATCGAGCTGGAGGTGCAGCATGGGGTCTACAGCGGCCGCACCGTTGGCACCCTGACCTACCGCGAGGGCAAGATCACCCGCCTGCTGCAATGGCTGGATGCCGAGGAAGAAAACCTGGAAGGCGCGACCTTCTACTCCGACTCGCGCAATGATCTGCCGTTGCTGCTGCGGGTGGACCACCCGCAGGTGGTGAACCCGGATCCGGTGCTGCGTGAACATGCGCAGAAAGCCGGCTGGCCGATCCACCACTGGAAGTGACCCGTCCCTGAGATCCGCGGAGCCAGCTTGTGTAGGAGCTGGCTTGCCAGCGAACAGACCGCCAGGCCTGGCGCCCCCTTCGCCGGCAAGCCGGCTCCTGCAGGGTTCAGGTCAGGCTGGGGTCGATCACCAGCACCAGCTTGCCCGAGACCTGATTGGTCGCCAGTTCCGCAAAGGCGGCTTCTGCATCCTGGATCGCAAAGGTCCTGGCCAATTGCGGGCTCAGGCGCCCTTCGCTGAACAACGGCCAGACATTCTGCCCAAGGTCGCTCAACAGGTCGGCCTTGAACTGATCATTCCGGCTGCGCAGGGTCGACCCCAGAAACTGGATGCGCTTGGCCAGCACCTGGGCCAGGTCCAACTGCGCTTCGCGCCCGCCCATCAAGCCGATCAGCACCCAACGCCCATCCAGGGCCAGCAGCTTGAGGTTGTTGGCCACATAATTGGCGCCCACCGGGTCGAGAATCACATCAAACGGCCCAAAATCCCGCAGCGCATCAATACCATCGGTACGCACCACACCGCCCTGGGCACCGAGGCTCTCGCAGTAGGCCAGGCGATCGGCCGAACCAACGCTGACCCAGCACGGGTTGCCGAACGCCTTGCACAGCTGGATAGCTGCCGAACCGACGCCACTGGCGCCAGCGTGCAGCAGGACCTTCTCGCCCGGCTTGAGCGCTGCCAGCTGGAACAGATTCAGCCAGGCTGTGCTGTAGACCTCGGGCAGAGCAGCCGCCTCGGCCAGGGACAACCCTTCGGGTACTGGCAGTACATGGCGGGCATCTACCACCACTTCTTCAGCCATGCCTCCGCCCGCCAGCAGGGCACAGACCCGATCACCCACTTGCCAGGACGAACCCGGGCCCACTTCACTGACCACCCCGGAGCATTCCAGGCCAAGGGCCTTGCTGGCTCCGGGAGGTGGGGGATAGAGCCCCGCACGCTGCAACAGGTCGGCCCGATTGAGGCCAGCAGCCGCCACCCGAATGCGAACTTGCCCTACATCACAGGACGGACTTGGCTCTTCCACCCACTCCACATGACCTTCAACGCCTTGCAATGCTTTCACAGTGCCTCCATAGTGAGTCTGGACTGAGCCCGGAGCGGTAGCACCGGGCTTTTTGCATTATGCGACCGGTCCTTATGGAACCGGCGACTTCAAAGACGGCCTAATATGCGTTATCAATTGCCCCCGCGTCGAATCAGCATGAAGCATTTGTTCCCCAGCACCGCCCTCGCTCTTTTCATTGGTTTCGGCCTGCTGCCGATGTCGACCAATACGTTCGCAGCCAATAGCTGGGACAATCTTCAGCCCGATCGCGATGAGGTAATTGCCAGCCTCAATGTCGTTGAACTGCTCAAACGTCATCATTACAGCAAACCGCCGCTGGATGATGCGCGCTCGGTAATCATCTACGACAGCTACCTGAAGCTGCTGGATCCGTCGCGCAGCTACTTCATGGCCAGCGACATTGCGGAGTTCGACAAATGGAAAACCCAGTTTGACGACTTCCTCAAGAGCGGCGACCTGAACGCCGGGTTCACCATCTACAAGCGCTATCTGGACCGGGTCAAATCCCGCCTGGACTTCGCCCTGGCCGAGCTCAACAAGGGCGTCGACAAGATCGACTTCACCACCAAGGAAACCTTGCTGATCGATCGCAAGGATGCACCTTGGCTCAAGACCACCGCCGAACTCGACGACCTGTGGCGCAAGCGCGTCAAGGACGAGGTGCTGCGGATGAAGATCGCCGGCAAGGATCCCAAGCAGATCCAGGAAACCCTGACCAAGCGCTACAAGAACCAGCTGGCGCGCCTGGACCAGACCCGTGCCGAAGATATCTTCCAGGCCTACATCAACACCTTCGCCATGTCCTACGACCCGCACACCAACTATCTGTCGCCGGATAACGCGGAAAACTTCGACATCAACATGAGCCTGTCGCTGGAAGGCATCGGCGCCGTGTTGCAGAGCGACAACGACCAAGTCAAGGTCGTGCGCCTGGTGCCGGCAGGCCCTGCCGACAAGACCAAGCAAGTAGCCCCCGCGGACAAGATCATCGGTGTGGCCCAGGGCGACAAGGAAATGGTCGACGTGGTGGGCTGGCGCCTGGACGAAGTGGTCAAGCTGATCCGTGGTCCGAAAGGCACCCTGGTGCGCCTGGAAGTGATTCCGGCCAGCAATGCGCCAAACGACCAGACCAGCAAGATCGTGCCGATCACCCGCGAAGCGGTGAAGCTCGAAGACCAGGCGGTGAAGAAGTCGATCCTCAACCTCAAGCAGGACGGCAAGGACTACAAGCTCGGGGTGATCGAGATCCCGGCTTTCTACCTGGACTTCAAGGCCTTCCGCGCTGGCGACCCGGATTACAAGAGCACTACCCGCGACGTGAAGAAACTGCTGACCGAGTTGCAGAAAGACAAGGTCGACGGTGTGGTCATCGACCTGCGCAACAACGGCGGCGGCTCCCTCCAGGAAGCCACCGAGCTGACCAGCCTGTTCATCGACAAAGGCCCTACCGTGCTGGTGCGCAACGCCGACGGCCGGGTGGATGTACTGGAAGATGAAAACCCCGGCGCCTTCTACAAAGGCCCGATGGCACTGCTGGTCAACCGTCTCTCGGCCTCGGCTTCGGAGATCTTCGCCGGCGCCATGCAGGACTACCACCGCGCCTTGATCATCGGCGGCCAGACCTTCGGCAAAGGCACCGTGCAGACCATCCAGCCGCTGAACCACGGCGAGCTGAAGCTGACCCTGGCCAAGTTCTACCGGGTTTCCGGGCAGAGCACCCAGCATCAGGGCGTGCTGCCGGATATCGGCTATCCGTCGATCATCGACACCAAGGAAATCGGCGAAAGCGCCCTGCCTGAAGCCATGCCATGGGACACCATCCGCCCAGCCATCAAGCCTGCGGTAGACCCGTTCAAACCGTTCCTGGCTCAGCTCAAGGCCGAACACGAAAGCCGTTCGGCGAAAGATCCGGAGTTCGTGTTCATCCGCGACAAGCTGGCCCTGGCACAGAAACTGATGGCGGAAAAAACCGTCAGCCTCAATGAAGCCGATCGTCGGGCGCAACATGCCGATATCGAAGCCAAGCAACTGGCCCTGGAAAACGCCCGTCGCAAGGCCAAGGGCGAGGAGCCACTCAAAGAGCTGAAGAAAGAAGACGAAGATGCACTGGCTGCTGCCGAGCCGGACAAGACCAAGCCGGAAGACGACGCCTACCTGAGTGAAACCGGGCGCATCCTGCTGGACTATCTGAAGCTCAATACCTCGGTGGCCAAGCACTGAGGATGATGGCAATTTAATTCGATCGCTCCTCGGATCGTCATTAAACAGTCATCATTCTGTCGTGAAATAAAGGACTGGGTGCTGTTCTCTAATCAGAGCAGCACCCGGTCCTTTTTTTATCGACAGAGATCGCCATGACCACGACCGAACAGCTCAGTGCATTGAGTTCAATCCTGGCTCAAAGCGGTTTGCACAGCCTGTTCCAACCGATCATTTCCCTGTCCGAGCGGCGCATCCTGGGGTATGAGGCCTTAAGTCGCGGCCCCTCAAACAGCCCTCTGCACTCCCCTGTCGCACTGTTCGCCGTAGCGCGTCAGGCGGGGCGCCTGAGCGAGCTGGAAATTGCCTGCCGGCAAAGCGCCTGCAAGCGCTTCAGCGAACAGCAACTGCCCGGCAAGCTGTTCCTCAACGTCTCACCGGAATCGCTGCTGGAGGCCGCCCACCAACCAGGGCGCACTTTGCAACTGCTTGCGGACTTCGGCATCCCCCCCAGCCAGGTGGTGATCGAGCTTACCGAGCAGACCCCGATCGACGATTTCCAGTTGCTGCAGAATGCCCTGCACCATTACCGCGACATGGGTTTCTCCATCGCCCTGGACGACCTGGGGGCCGGTTATTCGAGCCTGCGCCTGTGGTCGGAGCTGCGCCCGGACTACGTGAAAATCGACCGGCACTTTATCGACGGTATTCACCAGGATGCCCTCAAGCGCGAGTTCGTTGGCTCGATTCTGCAAATCGCAAAAGCCTCCCGTGCCCAGGTGATCGCCGAAGGGATCGAGCTGACCGAAGAACTGGCAGTGCTGACCGAGATGGGCGTCGATCTGGTCCAGGGCTACCTGTTGTGTCGCCCCCAGGAACAGCCGCCGAGGGACGCTCGAGCAATGATGCCCAAGCATGATCACACCAGCGTGGCCCTCAATGATGAGGGCAGCGACCTCAGTGCACTGCTCAACGAGCAACCGGCCGTTGCGCGCGATACGCCCACCGCCAACGTCCTGGAAGCCTTTCGCCGACAAGCCAACCTCAACTCCCTGGCGGTACTGGACGAACAGGGGCAACCTTGCGGCATCGTCCATCGACACTCGCTCTCCGACGCCCTGCTCAAGCCCTTTGCCACTGACCTGTTCGCCCGCAAGCCCATCAGCCGCCTGATGAACGATGATTTTCTCGCGGTCGAACTCAGCCAGTCCCTGCAGCAGGTCAGCCGCTTGATCACCAGCCGCGCCCGCCAACGCATCGAGGAAGATTTCATCATCACCTTGAATGGCCATTATCTGGGGCTGGGGCGGGTGATCGATGTGCTAAAGCTCATCACCGAACTGAAGATCCAACAGGCCCGCTACGCCAACCCGCTGACGCTGCTGCCTGGCAATGTGCCGATCCAGCAGTGCCTGAGCCGCCTACTGCAGCAAGCACGAGAATCAGTGATCTGCTACGTCGACATCGACAGCTTCAAACCCTTCAACGATATCTATGGCTATGGCCGCGGCGACGAGGTGCTGCTGTGCCTGGCCCAATGCCTGAACGACCGGGTAGACCCGAGCCGCGACTTCGTCGGGCATATCGGTGGGGATGACTTTCTGCTGGTGCTGGGGCCGGAAGACTGGCGCCGACGGCTCAACCAGTTGCTGGATGACTTCCACAGCCAGTGCCGGCGCTTCTATCGCAGCGAACACCTGGAAGCCGGCTGTTTTGTCGCCCCCAATCGGCAAGGCATCCGTCAGGAATTTCCCTTGCTGTCACTGTCCATCGGCGTAGTGCACCTGTATCCACAGGCCTGTGGCCAACTGGACTCCAGCCAACTGGCGGAGCTGGCCTCCCAGGCCAAGCATCACGCCAAGAATATCCAGGGCTACAGCATCCATGTGATCGACAGCCTGGAAGCGGCAGCCAGCCTGGGAGCGCAAAACCTCAGTGAGCCGCTGCGGGATCAGTCGGCTGATCGAGCTGCGTCAGTTTGAGTGCAGCAAGAGGATGCCCGGCCTGGGCCGAAAGCGTCCACCAGCGCGCCGCTTCGACAGGGTCAGGGGCCTTGCTGGGCGAGCCGGCCAGGCTGATCACGCCCAACTGATAGGCGGCCTTGCCATCTCCCGCCAGTGCAGCCAGACGCAGCAGGCGTTGACCTTCTTGGCGGGCGCCAAGCCCCTGCCCACGAAAAGTCAGGATGTGCCCATAAAAGCTCAGCGCACGGACATGGCCCAGATTGGCCATGCGCGCGAACTGACCTTCCATCCAACGCCAGACACGGGGTTGGCGGACAAACCACGGCCAATGAAACAAACGGCGCGCCAGCCAATAGCCCAGACGCGCCTTGAGTGCCAGGAACATTCAAGCCTCCGCTGATTCGGGATACTCGTACTCGAAGACCCGCACCACTTCCGAGGCATGCCAGGAAGCCGCGGCAACACCGTCGGAAGGGCCGGAAAAACGCCCCAGGCGCTCCACGCATTCGAAGAAGCCGGTGCGCGGCAAGCGGCTGGCCCCCTGGCTGATCACCAGGGAACTGCGCAAAGGCTGTTCGGCCCGTGCATCCAGCGCCGCCAGATGCTCCAGCGCGGCTGTCAGGGTCTGCATGGCCGGGCTGGGCAGTTGCAAGCGCTCCAACAAGGCTCGATAGGTTAAAAGATGCCGCTGACGGCGGGCCTGATCCAGCTCACCCAACAGCCCATCCCAGTGCTGACGACTGATCCTTACACTCACGATTGCTCCCTCCACCCCGGCACCGTCAACTCCCAGGCCAGGCTGCGGCGAATCGCAGCGTCGGGTTGACGCTCGCCACTTTCAATCAGGGCCAGGTAAGACGGACTGATACCAACTTTGCGGGCCAGCGCCTCGATGGCGATGCCCTTCCCTTCGCGCAGACTGCGTAATTGATCCAGGCCCGGAAGATTCTGGGCTGGTGGCGCTGCCTGAGAAGTTGCGGCAGCGTGCGGTGGTTGTTCGGTAAGACCTGCGGCTGACAATAAAGCTTGATACTGAGCCCACGGCAGAACCGCATATTCGGGCTCGCCATCGCGTTCAATAATCTGAATATCCATTACTACCCCGTAGGACAACGACACTTAGCGAGTCGGACTTTTCCCTTGAAGTGTAATCCTAACAGCGGCAATGGTCGCGGGGAGCATGATTGTTGTGGGAGGCGGTGAATACCCTTAGTTTTTCTGCGGTCCTTCCAGCAGCAATTGCTCCGCAGTGTCCGGCAAGCGCTCGACAACCGCGAGTTTTTCCGGCGCTTGCCGATTGCGCCAGGTTCGGAAGGCGTTGAGTTCGTCATCCAGGGTTTTCATCAGCCAAGCCAGAACGGCGATATCGTCAAGCATGCCGAACACTGGAATAAAGTCGGGAATGGCATCCACCGGGCTGAGGAAGTACATCAAGCCCGCCACCACCGACAGCAGCGCCTTGGGGCTGATGGCCCGGTACTCGCCACGCCAGTAGGCCAGGCACAGTGCCTGCAACAAGCGCAGGTCCTGTTTGACCTTGCCCAGGCGTCCGCCCTGGCTGGCGCCTTTGCTCGCCACGGCGAACAGCAGCGTGGGCAGACGACCGCGGCTCAGCAAGCGCCCTGCCAGCGGCAGGAAACGAGCAAAATTCCAGGGTGCTTTCATCATCCCTCCCACTGAAATGTTATCCACACAAATTGTGGATAACCTTGTGAACAGAGCTATTTTTCACGGCTGAAAGCCCCGTTTCATAAGGGCTGAGCTCAGATCGGGCGTTTTTTACTCACATAAAAAAACCCATAATTTCATTGACTTGGCAGCCTTCAGCGACTACCTACCGCTCATACCCTGTTCAGACCACCCACGCCGCCGTCGGTTCGGATAATTTGCCAACAGCGACCTGCAGAAACGACAACGCCCCGTAAGAACGGGGCGTTGCTTCAGGCGCTGACGCAGGTTACTTGGCGGCGTCCTGCTTGGCTGGATCCTTGATACCCAGCAGCTCCAGTTCGAAGACCAGCACCGAGTTGGCTGGAATCGCCGGGCTCGGGCTCTGGGCGCCGTAGGCCAGGTCGCTCGGGATGTACAGTTTGTACTTCTCGCCAACGTGCATCAGTTGCAGGCCTTCGACCCAACCCGGGATCACGCCGCTGACCGGCAGATCGATGGGGCTACCACGCTCTACCGAGCTGTCGAACACAGTGCCGTTGGTCAGGGTGCCGGTGTAGTGAACAGTCACGACATCAGTCGGCTTTGGCTGAGGACCGTCAGCCTTTTTCAGTACTTCGTACTGCAGACCGGAAGCGGTGGTGGTCACACCGGTTTTCTTGCCGTTCTCTTCGAGGAATTTCTTGCCGGCAGCCGCCGACTCTTCGCTCATCTTAGCCATGCGCTCTTCGGCACGCTTTTGCAGCGCGGCGAAGGCTTCGACCAACTCTTCATCCTTCAGCTTCTGTTCTTTCTTGCCGACGGCATCTTCGATGCCCTGGGCGACCGCTTTGGAATCCAGGTCATCCATGCCTTCCTGAGCCAGACTCTTGCCCATGTTCAGGCCGATACCGTAGGAAGCTTTTTGCGCCGGGGTTTTCAGCTCTACGCTGGTCTGCGAATCACAACCCGCAAGTACCAGGCTAACCAGGGCTACCGCCGCCGCCAACCGATGCTGTTTCATGCTATTTCCTTGTTCATGCGCCTAAAGGGCAATCGAATAAAGCCGCGAGCTTATCAGGCGACCACGACCAATGGCTACCGGCGTAAGAGTAGTAAATGGCCGATAAGTTCACGTCTTTAAACGCGTTTTCATGCTCTGGGGTACACCCTGCCCAGGCCGCTTACCGAGGCGCTTGAACGGGCGCGAATAACCATAGCTCAAGTAATGGCTACTTGCCGCGCCAGATGAGCTCAGGCATAAGGAAACGAAATTCGACAAGGAAGTACATCTTGCGCCTCATCTATCGTGTGTTGCTGTTGATTGCCGTGCTGATCGGCATTGTCCTGGCTGTGGTCCTGTACTACGTGGCCAATCCGAAACTCCCCGACTATGTACCCGTTGAACAGGTGCACTACCTGGACCAATGGGATGCCAAGGATCGCCAGACCTACTATTTCACTCCCCAGGGCACCCAGGTCAAAGGCCTGCGCTATGAATGGTTCAGCGCTCTGGAACTGCCGTTCTCCGAGCAGCCCTTTGCCGCTCCCGAGTACCTGGCCCGCTTCGGCTTCCTGGTGGAGCCGGGGCAGAAAGCCACAGCGCAGAATCCTGGCAACCTGCCCGTAGGCTTCGCCCGCCATCAGAATCCGGGCAGCACGGAACAATACCTGGACATCACCTGTGCTGCCTGCCACACCGGCGAGCTGCGCTTCAACCAACAAGCCCTGCGCATTGATGGCGGCTCGGCGCAGCACGTACTGCCCTCCAGCGTGCCGACCCTGCGTGGTGGCAGCTTCGGCCAGGCCCTCGTGGCCAGCCTGGCCAGCACCTACTACAACCCCTGGAAATTCGAGCGCTTCGCCCGCAAAGTGCTGGGTGCCGACTACGAAGCCAAGCACGAACAACTGCGCAAGGACTTCAAGGTCTCGCTGGATAACTTCCTGCGGGTGGCCTGGAACGATACCCATCGCGGCCTCTATCCAACCGAAGAGGGCCCGGGCCGCACCGACGCCTTTGGCCGCATCGCCAATGCCAGCTTCGGCGACGCCATCTCCCCTGAGAACTATCGAATCGCCAATGCCCCGGTGGACTACCCGCAACTCTGGGATATCTGGACCTTCGACTGGGTGCAGTGGAACGGCTCGGCGCAGCAACCCATGGCGCGCAATATCGGCGAAGCCCTGGGGGTCGGCGCCACCCTGAACCTGTTCGACGCCAATGGCCAACCTCTCACCGGCGAGGCCCGCTACCCTTCCAGCGTCCGTGTCCGCGATCTCAACCTGATCGAGGAAACCTTGCAGCGCCTCAAGCCACCGGTCTGGCCGGAAGCCTTGCTGGGCACGATCGACAAGCCGCTGGCCGCCAAGGGCCGCGAGTTGTTCGCCAGCAACTGTGCCGGCTGTCATGTACCCTCGGTCAGCGACAACAACGGCCGCCCCGTGCAGCAGTTGAAAATGCTTCCGGTATCAGTGATTGGCACCGACCCGAATTCGGCGAGCAATATCGCCGACCTGCGCTATGACCTGAGCGCCTTGCAGTGGGATACCGCCGAACTGGCCAGGTCCAATGTCGAGCTGCACCCGGCACCCAGCGAACCCTTGGACCTGCGTCAACTCTCGGCTGCCAAGGGCCTGGCCTACATCACGGCCTTTGTCGAAGAGCGCGCCTATCGCGACGCCAAGGTCACCCCCGAGGAGCGCCCGCGGCTGGACGGCTACGGGCTGCCGATCGGCGTACGCGAGTTGCGCGCCTACAAGGCCCGCCCGCTGGCCGGGGTCTGGGCCACACCGCCGTACCTGCACAACGGCTCGGTCCCCAACCTCTATCAACTGCTGTCTCCGCAATCAGAGCGCTCGACAACCTTCTACCGCGGCACCTTCGAGTACGATCCCAAGCACCTGGGCTATCGCCCGGAAGCCTTCAAGAACGGCTTTGAATTCGACACCCGCATCAGCGGCAACCACAACAGCGGCCACGAATTCCGCGCCGGCCAGCGTGGCAATGGCGTTATCGGCCCACTGCTGCAGCCAGAAGAACGCTGGGCCTTGCTGGAATACCTGAAAGTGCTGGGCGGACCATTGGAGTCGCAATTGCCATGAAACTCGATCTCGCCAGAAAACGACCGTCCCTGCTGGCCCGACTGTGGCTGCGCCTCGGCGCCTTGCTGGGCAGGACCCTGTTACTGCTACTGGTCATCGGCCTCCTGGGCTGGGCACTGTCCAGTGCCTGGTTCGCCTGGCACCACCGAGGCCCGGTAGCAGTGCAAGAGCAGATTCCCGCCGATGAGGCAGCCCGCACCCAGGACATCATCCAGACCGCAGTGCGCATCGTTGACCAGCACCGCGAAGGCACCCGCTATCTGCGCGATGCCCATGCCAAGGCCCACGGTTGCGTGAAGGCGCAGGTCCAGGTCCTCAACGATTTGAGCCCGCCACTGCGCCAGGGGGTGTTTGCCACCCCCGGCCAGACCTGGCAGGCCGTCGTGCGTCTGTCCAACGGCAACGCCTACCCGCAGTTCGACAGTATTCGCGATGCCCGCGGCATGGCGATCAAGCTACTGGATGTTCCCGGGCAACAACTGATGGCGTCGGAATCACAACGCCGTGAACAGGACTTCGTGATGTTCAATCATCCGAACTTCTTCGTCAGCGACGTAGCCGAATATCAGCAGAACATCGCCGCCCAGGCGGACGGCAAGAAAGTCGGCGCATTCTTCCCCGGGTGGGATCCGCGCACCTGGCAGGTACGGCATCTGTTCATCGCCCTGGCGACCCTGTCACCGGCCCCGGCCAGCCCGACTCAGACCACCTACTACTCGGTCTCGCCCTACAAGTTCGGCAATGCCAACGCCAAGTTCCGGGTCATGCCGGACCCCGACAGTTGCCCGGCCTACAGCCTGCCGGCACAGAACCAGGATCTGCCCAACTTCCTGCGCAGCGCCCTGACCCAGCAGCTCTCCACCGATCGGGTTGACGCCTGCTTCGTACTGCAGGTCCAGCGCCAGGACCCGAACCGGTTCATGCCGATCGAAGACACCAGCATTGAATGGAAAGAAAGCGACGCCCCCTTTGAAACCGTGGCGCGGGTGACCCTTCCCGCCCAGGACTTCGATACCCCAGCGCAGAACCTGGCTTGCGACAACCAGTCCTTCAACCCCTGGTTCGGCCTGGAAGCCCATCGCCCCATCGGCGGCATCAACCGTCTGCGCAAGGCAGTGTATGAAGCCGTCAGCGACTACCGGCACAGCCGTAACGCCGAGCAGTAGGCAAAAACGCAAAAAGCGGCCCGAGGGCCGCTTTTTTCATGCGCAGGATTCGAACCGATACAAATCCCAGACAGCAAAAATCCCGCGTTAGCGGGCTTTGTGTGGCGACCTGGCGTTCAGTGTTCCAGGTTGCCGAATATGGCGCAGCGGACGGGACTCGAACCCGCGACCCCCGGCGTGACAGGCCGGTATTCTAACCGACTGAACTACCGCTGCGCGTAGCGTTGAAAGTAAGTGGTGGGTGATGACGGGATCGAACCGCCGACATTCTGCTTGTAAGGCAGACGCTCTCCCAGCTGAGCTAATCACCCTTTACCTTCGTTGCGGGGCGCATTATGCCACAGAAATTCTTAAAGTGTTGATTTAATTAATAATTTTATTAAAAAAACCAAATTTCCATGAACAGCAACACAACCCACGTAACTCTTTACAGCAAAAAGCCCGCGTTAGCGGGCTTTCTGTGGTTACCTGGCGTTCAGTGTTCCAGGTTACCGAATATGGCGCAGCGGACGGGACTCGAACCCGCGACCCCCGGCGTGACAGGCCGGTATTCTAACCGACTGAACTACCGCTGCGCGTAACACTGAATGCGAATGGTGGGTGATGACGGGATCGAACCGCCGACATTCTGCTTGTAAGGCAGACGCTCTCCCAGCTGAGCTAATCACCCTTCACGTTCGGTGTGGCGCGCATTCTACGGAGCACTCCCCACTCTGGCAAGCACTTTTTATAATAATTTTTTCAGGCCTTCCAAAGGCTTAGCGAAGGGTTGGCCTGAGCAGCAGCGAAGAGAATAATGCCCTCCTTTGTATAAAGGAGAGATTCACCCCATGTGGTTCAAAAACCTGCTGATCTATCGCCTGACCCAAGATCTGCCTTTTGATGCTGAGGCGCTGGAAACTGCACTGGCGACCAAACTGGCGCGCCCCTGTGCAAGCCAGGAGTTGACCACTTACGGTTTCGTCGCCCCTTTCGGTAAAGGTGAAGACGCCCCGCTGGTTCACGTCAGCCAGGACTTCATGCTGGTAGCCGCGCGCAAGGAGGAACGCATCTTGCCTGGCAGCGTGGTGCGCGACGCGGTGAAGGAAAAGGTCGAAGAGATCGAAGCCGAACAGATGCGCAAGGTCTATAAGAAGGAGCGCGACCAGATCAAGGATGAAATCATCCAGGCCTTCCTGCCCCGCGCCTTTATCCGTCGTTCCTCGACCTTCGCCGCCATTGCCCCGAAACAGGGCCTGATCCTGGTCAACTCGGCCAGCCCGAAGCGCGCCGAAGACCTGCTCTCCACCCTGCGCGAAGTCCTCGGCACCCTGCCGGTTCGCCCGTTGACCGTGAAGGTCGCCCCCACCGCGATCATGACCGACTGGGTCAAGACCCAGAAAGCCGCCGACGACTTCTTCGTACTCGACGAGTGTGAACTACGCGACACCCACGAGGACGGCGGCATTGTGCGTTGCAAGCGCCAGGACCTGACCGGCGAGGAAATCCAACTGCACCTGAGCACCGGCAAGGTGGTCACCCAACTGTCCCTGGCCTGGCAGGACAAGCTGTCCTTCGTGCTCGACGACAAGATGGTGGTCAAGCGCCTGAAGTTCGAAGACCTGCTGCAGGACCAGGCGGAACAGGATGGCGGTGATGAAGCCCTCGGCCAGCAGGACGCCAGCTTCACCCTGATGATGCTGACCTTCGGCGACTTCCTGCCGGCGCTGTTCGAAGCCCTGGGCGGCGAGGAAATTCCGCAGGGCATCTGACGCCTTGCCCGGATAACCGCTGCGCACTAGACGCCACCGCTTTCGGTGGCGTTTTCACATAATAAGGAACAAGTCATGCGCGCACTGGCTGCACTGAGCCGCTTTGTCGGCAACACCTTCGCTTACTGGGTACTGATCTTCGCCGTCCTGGCATTCTTCCAGCCCGGCTGGTTCATCGGCCTCAAGGGCGCCATCGTGCCGCTGCTGGGCCTGGTGATGTTCGGTATGGGCCTGACCCTGAAACTCGAAGATTTCGCCGAAGTGGCCCGCCACCCATGGCGCGTGGCACTGGGAGTGGTGGCCCATTTCGTGATCATGCCCGGGGTGGCCTGGGTGCTCTGCCAGGCATTTCACCTGCCGCCGGAAATCGCCGTCGGGGTGATTCTGGTCGGCTGCTGCCCAAGCGGCACCTCTTCCAACGTGATGACCTGGCTGGCCCGCGGCGACCTGGCGCTGTCGGTGGCCATTGCTGCAGTTACCACTCTACTGGCCCCACTGCTGACCCCGGCACTGATCTGGTTGCTGGCCTCGGCCTGGCTACCGGTCTCGTTCATGGAACTGTTCTGGTCGATCCTGCAAGTGGTGCTGCTACCGATCGTACTGGGAGTGCTGGCCCAGCGCCTGCTGGGCCAGCGGGTGCAGCACGCGGTGGAAGTACTGCCGCTGGTTTCCGTGGTGAGCATCGTCATCATCGTCACCGCGGTGGTGGCGGCCAGCCAGGCGAAAATCGCCGAGTCGGGCCTGCTGATCATGGCCGTGGTGATGCTGCACAACAGCTTCGGCTACCTACTGGGCTACTTCACCGGGCGTCTGTTCAAGCTGCCACTGGCGCAGCGCAAGTCCCTGGCCCTGGAAGTCGGCATGCAGAACTCCGGCCTGGGCGCGGCCCTGGCCAGCGCTCATTTCTCGCCACTGGCGGCGGTACCCAGCGCCTTGTTCAGCGTCTGGCACAACATTTCCGGGGCCCTGCTCTCGACCTATTTCCGGCGAATGGAAGATCCAGCCGAACAAAAGCTGGAAATACAGCGAGGCCATGACTGAGGAAAAAAATACTCGCCCACGTAAGAGTGGGCAGTATACTGCGCATCGCGAGGACGACCTCGCGACTCATTCGAGCGATCAATTCTGGGGACGACCCCATCAACCGATGAGGTAGGCATGTCCTGGATCATTCTGTTTTTTGCCGGTTTGTTTGAAGTGGGCTGGGCCGTCGGCCTGAAATACACCGATGGCTTCAGCCGTCCGCTACCCACCGCCCTGACCATCCTTGCCATGGCCATCAGCCTCGGCCTGCTGGGTCTGGCGATGAAGGAGCTGCCCCTGGGCACGGCCTATGCCATCTGGACCGGCGTCGGCGCCGTCGGCACGGTGATCGCCGGTATCATCCTGTTTGGCGAAGCCATGGCTCTGGTGCGCCTGGTCAGTGTGGCACTGATCATCGCCGGCCTGGTGGGCCTGAAAGTCAGCGCCAGCTGAACAACCCAGGCAGAAATGAAAACGCCCGCAAATATGCGGGCGTTTTCGTATCCGGCAGCTAGCGCCGTGGGCCCCGTAACTGCGCCACCATGGCCTGCAACTGCGCCGGTTCGGCCGCGTCCACCGCCACCGATGGCCCGGCCACCAGGGTCACTCGCGACCAGAAGCGGTGGAAGAAACCCTTGCTCGGATCGCGACTGAAGAAGCTGCCCCACAAGCCTTGCAGAGCCATGGGAATTACCGGCACCGGGGTTTCCTCGAGAATCCGTGTCAGCCCGCCCTTGAACTCGTTGATCTGGCCATCGGCAGTCAGCTTGCCCTCGGGAAAAATGCACACCAATTCGCCATCGCGCAGGTACTGGGCAATGCGCTGGAAGGCTTTTTCATAGATCTGCAGGTCTTCATGCCGACCGGCGATGGGAATGGTTCCGGCGGTACGGAAGATGAAGTTCAACACCGGCAGGTTGTAGATCTTGTAGTACATGACGAAACGAATCGGCCGACGCACCGCACCGCCAATCAGCAAGGCATCGACGAAAGACACGTGGTTGCACACCAGCAGCGCGGCCCCTTCATCAGGGATCAGCTCCAGATTGCGATGCTCGACGCGGTACATGGAATGGCTGAGCAGCCAGATCATGAAACGCATGCTGAACTCGGGCACCACCTTGAAGATGTAGACGTTGACCGCGATGTTGAGCAGCGACACCACCAGGAACAGGTGGGGAATGGTCAGTTGGACCATGCTCAGCATCACGATAGAGACAATCGCCGACACCACCATGAACAGCGCATTGAGAATGTTGTTGGCGGCTATCACCCGGGCCCGCTCGTTTTCCGGGGTACGGGACTGGATCAGGGCATACAGCGGCACTATATAGAAGCCGCCGAAGATCCCCAGGCCAAGGACATCGAACAGCACCCACCAGGCATGGGCAAAACCCAGCACTTCAATCCAGCCATGACCCGTGGCGCTTTCCGGGATACCACCGGAATGCCACCACAGCAGCAAGCCAAACACCGTCAAGCCAAAGGAGCCGAACGGTACCAGGCCGATCTCCACTTTGCGCCCCGACAGCTTCTCGCACAGCATCGAGCCCACGGCAATCCCCACCGAGAACACCGTCAGGATCAGGGTTACCACGGTCTCGTCGCCGTGCATCCATTCCTTGGCATAGGCCGGGATCTGGGTCAGGTAGATGGCGCCGACGAACCAGAACCAGGAGTTGCCGACAATCGAGCGCGACACCGCCGGGGTCTGCCCCAGCCCCAGGCGCAAGGTGGCCCAGGACTGGCTGAAGATATTCCAGTTCAGGCGCATCTCCGGGGTCGCCGCGCCAGCCCGGGGAATGGCGCGGCTGGCCAGGTAGCCCAATACCGCCACACCGATCATGGCGCTGGAAACGATCGGCGCGTAATGCTCCGAGGACATCATGACCCCTGCACCGATAGTGCCCGCCAGGATCGCCAGGAACGTGCCCATTTCCACCAGGCCGTTGCCTCCCACCAATTCCTCTTCACGCAAGGCCTGGGGCAGGATGGAATACTTCACCGGACCGAACAGCGCCGAGTGGGTGCCCATGGCGAACAGTGCCACCAGCATCAGTGACAGGTGATCGAAGGCGAAGCCCACCGCCCCCACCACCATGATCGCGATCTCACCCAGTTTGATCAGGCGGATCAGCGAGTCCTTGGCGAACTTCTCGCCAAACTGCCCGGCCAGGGCGGAAAACAGGAAGAACGGCAAGATGAACAGCAGGGCACAGAGGTTGACCCAGATCGACCGGTCACCCTCGATGCTCAGCTTGTAGAGAATGGCCAGGATCAGCGACTGCTTGAAGATGTTGTCGTTGAAGGCACCGAGGGATTGCGTGATGAAAAACGGCAGGAACCGCCGCTTGCGAAGCAAGGTGAACTGCGAAGGGTGACTCATCTTCCATGTCCCTGAGTGGCGTGGATACTGTTATTGGAATGTCGAATATCGATCCAGGCCACAACCTTACCTATCTTTGCCGATTATTTCCGTAACCCCGCAATGCACGGCGAGACAAACAGCTCTCCTTTATAAGCCCCCTGCACTGTGCGCTTGGCCACGATCAGCCACATCACCGCCAGCGCCGCCACCAGTACCGCGCCAAACACACTGAAAAAACCCAGGTGCAAGGTGCTGCCCAATTTAAGGGTAGCCAGCGAATACACGCCCAGAGGAAAGGTAAAGCCCCACCAGCCAAGGTTGAAGGGAATGCCTTCGCGCAGGTAACGGCGGGTGATGAGCACGGCCATCAACATCCACCACAGGCCGAACCCCCACAGCGTAAGCCCCGCCACCAGGCCCAGGCCGGCGGCAATTTCACCGACGCCGGGCAGGCCATTGGCGGCAAAGATCGCCGGCGCATCGGCGCCCAGCACCAGCATGCCCAGGGCACCAGTGCCGATCGGCCCCAGGGCCAGCCAGCTCGACGCCGCCATGCTTTCATGGGGCAGTTTGTGCAGCGCCATGCGCAACAGCAGGATGGTCAGGATGCTGAACGCCACCGGCAGCGAAAAGGCCCACAGCACGTAGCTGGTGCTAAGCATTACCAACTGCCCGTGGGCATCCTGCAGATGAGGCGCCAGCAGGCCGCCACTGGCCGCCGCCACTTCGGCCGCCACCACCGGCAGCAGCCAGACCGCGGTCATCTGGTCGATGCTGTGTTCCTGGCGGGTGAACATCATGTAGGGAATCAGGATCCCGCAGGCCAGGGACATGGCCACATCCAGCCACCACAGCAGTTGCGCCACCTCCACCACAGCATCGCCCCAGCGAGGCATGCCGAACACCAGCAAGCCATTGATGATGGTTGCCAGGCCCATGGGGATGGTGCCGAAGAACATCGAGACCGTGGAGTGCCCGAAAATCCGCCGCGCCTCGTCGAAAAACAGCACCCAGCGCGCGGTATACATCGCGGTAAACAACAGGAACAGGGCGATGGTCAGCCACCAGAAACCCTCTGCCACCTGGTGCAAGCCGGCAACCTCGGCCGGCCACTGGGCCAGCGCCAGGGCCAGGACCCCGGTGCCCATGGTGGCGGCGAACCAGTTGGGGGTGAATTGGCGAATGGCTTCAAGGGGATGCGGCAGATGGCTCAATGGCCGGTGGCCGGTTTTAACGCTATTGGGGCATGTCATGGTCGTGTCTCCTGTCCTCCGATGAGGTAGGAAACATGGTAGAACCTAGTCGAATATCTATATAACGGGTAATTTCTCTATCTGTTATCTATTTTACAGATAAGCCTCTATACCACCACCCCAGAGGCGATCAGCGCAATCGGACCGTGCCCGGCGACACCCCCATATCTGATGGGCGTACAGCACCTCTCCCCTAAGGCTTCCCGGGCACAATCGCGCAGCCCTTGAAGCCTCGGGCTCAAAGCCCCGCCGCCCCGCACGCCGCCACCGGGCGCTGGCGCATCAGGGCCAGGAGTGCCCCGAGGGACAAGAGGACCAGTACCGCACCATAGCCGTCAGTAGTAGCGATCAGGCCGAAGCTACGGGTCAGGTTGCCAGCCAACAACGCCGGCAGGCAGAAGGCCAGGTAGCTCAACACATAAAACGCCGACATCAGACCCGCACGCTCATGAGGCAGGGCCAGTGGCACCACACTGCGCAGCGCACCGAGGAAGCCGGCACCAAAACCGCTGCCCAGCACCAAGGTGCCAAAGAAGAACAACGGCAGACTGGCGCTATGCACCGCCGCGAGGATCAGCATCACCCCCGTCGCCAGCATCCCGGCGCCCAGACGCAGCACCTTGTCTGCAGGACGATGACGCAGGGAAAAGATCATCAGCGCGCCGCTGAGTGTCAGCACCGCCACCAGGCCACCGCCGATCAGGTTCGAGGTGGAACCGGTCGCCGCACGGACCAGCGAAGGCGCCAGCGACAGATAGAAGCCGCCCACCGCCCACACCGCCACGTCCACCGGCAAGGCCAGCCATAACGCGCGCCGCGCTTGCACCGGCACATGCAGCGTGGGTTTCAGCGACGCCCAGGCCCCAGGTTGCGGGCTGACAGTTTCCGGCAAGCGCCAGACATACCCGGCCTGAAGCACGAACACCCCGAGCAGCAGCCAGTAGCTCAATTGCAGCGGCAAAGGCGCAAACTCCACCAGCAGGCTGGCCCCCATTGCCCCACAGGCCATACCCAATAGCGGCGCAACGCTGTTGACCAACGGCCCCTGCTGGCGATCGGTATCCAGCAGGGCCGCCCCCAGCACACTGGTGGCCATGCCGGTGGCAAAACCTTGCATCACCCGCGCGGCAATCAGCCACTGCACTCCGCTTTCATTGATGAACAGCAGCATCGCCAGGATATTGAGCAGCAAGGCGACAAAAATCACCGGTCGCCGCCCCAGGTGATCCGACAGCGACCCTACGGTCAGCAGAGCCGCCAGCAGGCTTATCGCGTAGACCCCGAATATCAGGGTCAGCACTGCCGGGGAAAAGTGCAGGGTTTCCTGATACAGGTGGTACAGCGGGGTCGGTACGCTGGAGGCAGCCAGAAAACTCAACAGGGTAATGGCCAGAAACACCAGACTGCGACGGTTGGACACGCAAGTGTCGATAGCACCGGACATAAGCACGCTCCACTAAAGCTAATATTTTGCTTTTGCGCAGTGTGCTACCCACCAATGCTTAAAGCAAATTCTTTGTGTTAAGGTGCCGCCCCATGGCTATCAAAGAAGGTCTGCGCCCCGGCGGCCGTAGCGCCCGGGTCCAGGAATCCATTCACACCGCGGTCCGCGAGCTCCTTGAAGAGCAGGATCGCTCGTCCCTGACCGTGCCGCAGATCGCCGCCCGAGCAGGCGTCACTCCATCGACCATCTACCGGCGCTGGGGCGACCTGTCGGCCCTGCTGGCCGATGTCGCCCTGGAACGAATGCGCCCGGACAGCGAACCGGCCAATACCGGCAGCCTGCGCGGCGACCTGCGGGCCTGGGCCGAACAGTATCTGGACGAAATGAGCTCGGAGCCCGGGCGCAACATGATGCGCGATGTGCAATGCAGCGCGACCCCGGGCTATTGCGTGACCATCCTCAGCGGGCAGCTGCAGTGCATCCTCGCGCGCTATCAGGGCCACACGGAAAACCTGCCGGACATCGACCGCCTGCTGAACCTGCTGGTAGCACCGACGGTGTTTCGCATCCTGTTCTCCGCCACGCCACTGCCGGTTCAGGAACTCCATGAATTGATCGAGATCGCTCTGCAGCCATAGCCCTTCCTCGCCTCGGCTCAGCCCTGCGACATCAGGCCGCGCTGATACCTTGGTCGACACTGACGCCAATCCAACATCGTGCCAGACTGTCTGGCCGGGCTGAGGTGCCCGGTGTCTTTGTTCCGGAGTTTCCATGTCGTTGTCCAGCGGGCTGATCGCCGCCGTTGCCCTGGCCTATATGGCCATCATGTTCGCCATCGCCTTCTACGGTGACCGCCGCAGCGCGCCACTTCCGCCGCGGGTGCGGGCCTGGGTATACAGCCTGTCGCTGGCGGTCTACTGCACCAGCTGGACCTTCTTTGGCGCGGTGGGCCAGGCGGCCGAGCAGCTCTGGGCCTTCCTGCCGATCTACCTCGGCCCCATCCTGCTGCTGGTGTTCGCCCCCTGGGTGCTGCAGAAGATGGTGATGATCAGCAAGCAGGAGAACATCACCTCGATCGCCGACTTCATTGCTGCGCGCTATGGCAAATCCCAGTCGCTGGCGGTGGTGGTGGCACTGATCTGCCTGGTGGGGGTACTGCCCTACATCGCCCTGCAGCTCAAGGGCATCGTGCTTGGGGTCAACCTGCTGATCGGTGCCGGTGCCGACGCCATGGGCACCCGCGCCCAGGACACGGCGCTGATCGTGTCGCTGATCCTGGCCCTGTTCACCATCGTCTTCGGTACCCGCAACCTCGACGCCACCGAACACCACCGGGGCATGGTGCTGGCGATTGCCTTCGAATCCCTGGTCAAGCTGTTTGCCTTTCTCGCCGTCGGCGCCTTCGTCACCTTCGGCCTCTATGACGGCTTCGACGACCTGTTCAACCAGGCCATGCTGGCTCCGCGCCTGGAGCAGTACTGGAAGGAAACCATCAACTGGCCGTCGATGGTGGTGCAGACCGGAGTGGCGATGATGGCCATCATCTGCCTGCCGCGGCAGTTCCACGTCACCGTGGTGGAAAACATCGAACCCCAGGACCTGCGCCTGGCCAAATGGGTATTCCCGGCGTACCTGGCCCTCGCCGCGCTGTTCGTGGTGCCCATCGCCCTCGCCGGGCAGATGCTCCTGCCCAGCAGCGTATTGCCGGACTCCTTCGTCATCAGCCTGCCCCTGGCCCAGGCCCACCCTGCCCTGGCTCTGCTGGCATTCATCGGCGGCGCCTCGGCGGCCACCGGCATGGTGATCGTCGCCAGCGTGGCGCTGTCCACCATGGTCTCCAACGACATGCTGCTGCCCTGGCTGTTGCGGCACAAGAATGCCGAGCGGCCGTTCGAAGTCTTCCGCCACTGGATGCTCTCGGTGCGCCGGGTGAGCATCGTGGTCATCCTGTTGCTGGCCTATGTCAGCTATCGCCTGCTGGGCTCCACCGCCAGCCTGGCCACCATCGGCCAGATCGCCTTCGCCGCCGTGACCCAACTGGCACCGGCCATGCTCGGCGCGCTGTACTGGAAACAGGCCAACCGCCGCGGTGTATTCGCCGGCCTGGCTGCCGGCACCTTCATCTGGTTCTACACCCTGATCCTGCCCATCGCCGCCCACAGCCTGGGCTGGTCCCTGAGCAGTTTCCCCGGCCTGGCCTGGCTGCACGGCAATCCGCTAAACCTGCCGATCACCCCGCTGACCCAAGGCGTCGTGCTGTCCCTGGCGGGCAACTTCACCCTGTTCGCCTGGGTCTCGGTGCTCTCGCGCACCCGAGTCTCGGAACACTGGCAGGCCGGACGCTTCATCGGCCAGGAAATCAGCGGCCGCCTCAGCTCCCGCTCGATGCTGGCGGTACAGATCGACGACCTGCTGAAACTGGCCGCGCGCTTTGTCGGAGAGGAACGTGCGCGCCAGAGCTTCATCCGCTTCGCCTATCGTCAGGGCAAAGGCTTCAACCCGAACCAGAATGCCGACGGCGAGTGGATCGCCCATACCGAGCGCCTGCTGGCCGGTGTGCTTGGAGCCTCTTCCACCCGCGCGGTGGTCAAGGCCGCCATTGAAGGCCGGGAGATGCAGCTCGAAGACGTGGTGCGCATCGCCGACGAAGCCTCCGAGGTGCTGCAGTTCAACCGGGCCCTGCTGCAAGGGGCGATTGAAAACATTACCCAGGGCATCAGCGTGGTCGATCAGTCGCTGAAGCTGGTGGCCTGGAACCGTCGCTACCTGGAGCTGTTCAACTACCCCGACGGGCTGATCAGCGTGGGCCGGCCAATTGCCGACATCATTCGTCACAATGCCGAGCGCGGCCTGTGCGGACCTGGCGAGGCGGAAGTCCATGTGGCCCGGCGCCTGCACTGGATGCGCCAGGGTCGGGCTCATACTTCCGAGCGGCTGTTCCCCAATGGCCGGGTCATCGAACTGATCGGCAACCCCATGCCCGGCGGCGGCTTTGTCATGAGTTTTACCGACATCACCCCGTTCCGCGAAGCCGAGCAGGCCCTCACCGAGGCCAATGAAGGACTGGAACAACGAGTGGCGGAGCGTACCCACGAACTGTCGCAACTCAACGCAGCACTGACTGAGGCCAAGGGCACAGCGGAAGCGGCCAACCAGTCGAAGACGCGCTTTCTGGCCGCGGTCAGCCACGATCTGATGCAACCGCTGAACGCCGCACGCCTATTCTCCGCGGCCCTGTCCCATCAGGACGACGGCCTGTCCGCCGAAGCCCAGCAACTGGTGCAGCATCTGGACAGTTCGTTGCGCTCCGCCGAGGACCTGATCAGCGACCTGCTGGACATTTCGCGCCTGGAAAACGGCAAGATCACCCCTGATCGCAAGCCTTTTGCCCTCAACGAACTGTTCGACACCCTGGGAGCCGAATTCAAGGTCCTGGCCCAGGAACAGGGCTTGCAATTCCGGGTGCGCGGCAGCCATCTGCGCATCGACAGCGACAGCAAGCTGCTACGCCGGGTGCTGCAGAACTTTCTGACCAATGCCTTCCGTTACGCCAAGGGCCCCGTTTTGCTGGGGGTGCGCCGCCGCGGTGAAGCATTGAGCCTGGAAGTCTGGGACCGGGGGCCGGGTATTCCCCAGGACAAGCAGCAGGTGATCTTCGAGGAATTCAAGCGCCTGGACAGCCACCAGACCCGTGCCGAGAAAGGCCTGGGCCTGGGCCTGGCGATTGCCGATGGCCTGTGCCGGGTGCTCGGCCATCCGTTACAGGTACGTTCCTGGCCCGGCAAGGGCAGCGTATTCAGCGTCAGCGTGCCCCTGGCCCGCAGCAGCGTGGTGGCTCCAGGCAAGGCAGCCGAGCTCAACGGCCAGTCCCTCAATGGCGGGCAAGTGCTCTGCGTCGATAACGAAGACAGCATTCTGATCGGCATGAACAGCCTGCTCACCCGCTGGGGTTGCCAGGTCTGGACCGCCCGCAACCGCGAGGAATGCGCGGCGTTGCTCAAAGAAGGCATCCGCCCGCAACTGGCCCTGGTGGACTACCACCTGGATAACGGCGAGACCGGAACCGAGGTCATGGCCTGGCTGCGCACACAACTGGGCGAGCCGGTACCGGGGGTCGTGATCAGTGCCGATGGGCGCCCTGAAATGGTCGCCCAGGTCCATGCAGCGGGCCTGGACTATCTGGCCAAGCCGGTGAAGCCGGCGGCCTTGCGCGCCCTGCTGAGCCGGCACCTGCCCCTGGGCTGACGGGCCTTTAGCGGATTACTCCGGCAATTCCAGCTCGCGTCCTTCGGCGTCGGTCATGGCCCGCTCCAGCAAGTCCGCCGGCAAGCTCTTGCTGGCCCGGGCGCCGAGCAGCTTGAGCTGCTCGCTACGGCTGACCAGGTTGCCACGCCCTTCAGTCAGCTTGTTACGCGCAGCGGCGTAGGCCTTGTCCAGTTGTTGCAGGCGATTGCCCACTTCATCCAGGTCCTGGATAAACAGCACGAACTTGTCATACAGCCAGCCGGCACGCTCAGCGATCTCCCGGGCATTCTGGCTCTGACGTTCCTGTTTCCACAGGCTGTCGATCACCCGCAAGGTGGCCAGCAATGTGGTCGGGCTGACGATCACAATATGCCGGTCAAAGGCTTCCTGGAACAGGTTCGGCTCGGCCTGCAGAGCCGCGGAAAACGCTGCCTCGATGGGCACGAACAACAGCACGAAATCAAGGCTGTGCAAGCCTTCAAGGCGCTTGTAATCCTTGCCGGCCAGACCTTTGACGTGATTGCGCAAGGACAGCACGTGCTGTTTCAGAGCCGCCTGGGCGACCTGCGGATCGTCGCTACCGACGTATTGCTGGTAAGCCGTGAGGCTGACCTTGGAATCCACTACCACCTGCTTGTCACCCGGCAACATGATCAGCACGTCTGGCTGGAAGCGCTCGCCATCCGGGCCCTTGAGGCTGACCTGCGTCTGATACTCGCGGCCCTTTTCCAGGCCGGCGTGCTCCAGCACTCGCTCCAGAATCAGCTCGCCCCAGTTGCCCTGGGTCTTCTGGCCCTTGAGGGCACGGGTCAGGTTGGTGGCCTCATCGCTCAGGCGCAGGTTCAGCTGTTGCAGGCGCTCCAGCTCCTTGGCCAGGGAGAAGCGCTCCCGGGCTTCGGCCTGATAGCTTTCCTCGACCCGCTTCTCGAAGGACTGGATGCGCTCCTTGAGCGGATCCAGCAACTGCCCAAGGCGCTGCTGGCTGGTCTCGGCGAAACGCTGTTCGCGCTCATCGAAGATCTTCCCCGCCAGCTCGGCGAACTGGGCGCGCAACTCATCCCGCGAGCCTTGCAGATCGGTCAGGCGCTGCTGGTGGCTGTCCTGCTGCTCACGAAGCTCGGCATTCAAGGACGCCGCCAGGGCATCCAGCCGGCGCAATTCGTTTTCTTTGGCGGCCCGTTCCAGGTTCCAGGCGTGGGCGGCATCACGGGCGTTATCGCGCTCGATCTGCAGCAATTCGACCTCGCGGCGCAGGGCTGCCAGGTCCGCCTGCTTCAGAGCATTGGCCTGGCTCAGGTCGCTGACTTCATCGCGGCTGGCGTCCAACTGTGCTGCCAACCCCTCCTGAGCCAACTGGGCCGTGGCCAGGCGCTCTTCCAGCAGGCTCAGCTCAGTCTGGCTGGAACTGGCCCGGCGTTGCAGTTGCCAGGCCAGAACCAGTAGCGGCAGCGCCGCTCCCGCCAGGCCAAGCAGCAAGCTGGTCAAGTCCATAGCCATAGCGATTCCTGCCGTAGAAAGAAGAAATGAAGGTTAACCAAGCGCCCGAGCGTTGGACAGCTCAGTCTTCGATCCGGCCCAGCTCCAGTTGCGCACGGCGGTCGCCGGCACGGGCAGCCTGACGCAACAGGTCATGGCCGATGCGACGATCACGGGCGTTGCCGCATTCGCGGCACATCAACTGGCCCAGGCGACTCTGCGCCGCGACCACGCCTTCCCGGGCCGGCTGCTTGAGCAGGCGCCCAGCAAAATGCTTGACGTTGGGGTTGTGACCAAGGCGCGGGCTGTCCAACAGCCAGAGCGCAACGCGCAGGGAAAACCGCTTGGGTTCGGTAACACTGGTAGGGGTCGCGGTAACAGAAGGTGATACGGAGCGAAACTTCATAAAGCACTGTGGGGCAGATCGGAAGGCGCGCCACTCTACTCCTTTTTTCGCCCGGGTAAAGCCTAAAAGAGCCAGCACGCCCGTCCTAGAGCAAGCGCTTGGGACAATCCACAGAAGCTGTGGATAACTCAGTGGACAACCCCTCCACAACCCTCCCAAAGCCCCATGAGACGGGCCTTGCAGTCAAACTGACGATTTTTTCACCAGTAAAAAAAAGCGATGTTTATCATTGACTTAAATTCTCGAGACAGGCTAAGGGGCGGGCGTTGGGGAAGGTGACAACGGGGTGACACGCTGCGCAACAAGTGTGCACAACCTTGCGCAGATTAACGCCGGTAACGCACTGTTTTCGTACACGCCACAACGGCAACGGTTACACAGCTGATGCTTGAGCCTCTGGCCTCCTCTGAAAGTTTTTTCCTAGCACACTTGCATTATGTCGTTCAACTCAATAGAATCCTCGCCGTTAGTACCAAGCTGAAAGTCAATTCTGGTCGAACAAGTCCCATCGACAGCGTCCCCAACCGAGCACAACGTCGAACACCAAGGACCGACCACCTCGATGGTTTCCAGGTAAAGCTCACCCTATCGCCCTTGATACGAATTCAACGGCAGTGCTAGAGCCACTTACTCTGACCGAACCAACCTGCAAATTGATCAGGATCTGCACCCCGGGCCCCGAACCTTTGCCCTTGCTGTGTTGCCTGCCCTCCTAAGTACCTACCTGCCAGCCCTAGCGCGACCAATCAACGCGCTGCAACTGGCTGCTTTGTTCCAGTCAGGTTCTTCGTTTGACCAATGCTGGTCGACGTTTACTGGAACGTTTTAACGTTGCACGGTTCTTAACCGTGTCATTTGTAGGAACACCTAATAATTATGTCTACTCAAATCCAGACTCAGGATGCCATTCGCACCCTAACCCACGCCTTTGCACCATTGAACTGCCTGATCATGGCCGCTCGCAAAGGTTGCTTCAGCTTCACCCTGGTCAACGAACATGGGATCGCCCGTCACAGCGAACGCCTGTATCCCGACCAGTATTCCAGCGCCGAACCGCTGCAGGCAGTGATCGAACGTGCGCGCCAGGCCCTGGTTGCCTGATACGCCGAACTGCTGAAAACCCTGAAAAGCCTCGCCTGATCGCGGGGCTTTTTATTGCCTGCAATTCGCCCATTTACCCCACAGAGCAAAGTACCAATCGATATAAGGCTTATAACAAGAGAAAGGAAATATTTTAAAAACAGTCCTTTACAGCACAGATATGACACTACACTTCAACTCAAGCGGCCTGAACCGCTTCCGGCAAACCTGATCCTTTTTTTGCTGCCAAGCGCCCTTCAGGTTTCGCCGGCCATTTCACGCTTCGAGGGCTTTATGGGTATCGCCGCCAGCGAGTTGTGCCGCTATGTGATCCGCCCGACGCTGATGTACCTGGGCAGCCATAGCAAAACCGCTGAAGCCTTGCTGCTGGGCATTGCCGCCAGCCAATCGGCGCTGGGCTCAGCGCTGCACGATCGTCGTGGCCACGGCCTCTACCGCATTACCGAATTGCGCCATCAAGCTCTCTGGGACCAGTACCTGGCACTGGATCCGGAACGGGCCAGCCTGGTTCGCGGACTGGCCAGCCAGCATGCGTTCCTCAGCGGGCCGCACCTGGAACTGACCGTCAACCTGCGTTACGCCACCGCCATTGCCTGGTTGCTGGTGGAAGAACAACACACGCCGCTCCCCGCTGCCGACGATCTGCTCGGCATGGCCCGCATCTGGAGGAAGACCTTTCAACCACAAGGACGTTTAAGAGATTTCGCCTGCGCCTGGCAGACCTGCATTGCACCGTTAAACCAGGTCGCCTGCTGACAACGACTTTTACAAAATCGGAGAAATAAGCCGATTTTGGTCGGATTGTCCTACAAAAATGCTCTAAATCAACTGTTGCAGCCTATAGCGCCGAGATCGAAATGTTGGTAATTTTCGCCTCGGTGATCACCAGGAGTTCTAATAATGAAAAAAGTAATGCTCAAATCCACCATAAGTCTCGCGGCTGCTCTTGCCTCTACTCAACTCTTCGCCAGCGGCTTTGCTCTTAACGAACAAAGCATCAGCGGCATGGGTACCGGCTTCGCGGGTCGTTCCTCTTCTGCCGAAGATGCCAGCACCGTTTACGGGAACCCTGCCGGCATGTCCCTGCTGCAACGCGATCAGGTAACTGTCGGCGTAGCGGCAATCGATGCCAAGACCAACCTGAAAAATGTCAAGGGCGGCCCACCCGGCGGCACCAGCGACGGCGACATGGTTCCGTTCACCAGCGTTCCTATGGGGTTCTTCGTCAAGCAACTGGGCAACGGCTGGGCATTGGGTCTGGGCGCCTATGCACCCTTCGGCCTGGTTACCAACTATGAGTCCACTTCTGCCAGCCGTTATTACGGCGACAAGAGCGTAGTCAAGGTCATAACCCTGCAACCGACCGTCAGCTATGCCTTCAATGACATGGTGTCGATCGGTTTCGGCCCGACCATCAACCGCCTGAGCGGTGAACTGACTTCCGCGACCCCGTTTCCAAACCCTGCGCTCTTCGGCCGCAATGACGGCAGCGTGAAGATCAAGGGTGACGATACCGCCATCGGCTACAACGTCGGCATCATCGTCCAGCCTACCGACACCACTCGCCTGGGCCTGACCTACCACTCGAAGGTCAAGTACAAGCTGGAAGGCCACACCAACATCGCCGGCCCGGGCTTCGGTCCGTTCAATGGCGGCCGTTACGACGCCTCGCTGGACATCACCACTCCGGAAGTCGTCGACTTCTCGGTTACTCAGAAACTGGATGACCAGTGGACCGTCTACGCAGGTAGCACCTGGACTCGCTGGAGCCGCCTGAAAGACATCACCGTGAACAACGAAGGTGTTCCTGCTCTGCTTGGCGGCTCTGCGGGCCCGATCGGCACCATCACCGAGCCACAGAACTGGCACGACACCTGGGCCTCGGCTGTTGGTGTTTCCTACAAGGTCAACAAAGAGTGGGTTCTGCGCAGCGGCCTCTCGGTTGACCAGGCGCCAACCAACAACACCGACCGTTCCGTACGTATCCCTACCGGTGACCGTAAGGCCATCAGCTTCGGTGCCGGCTACAGCCCGACTGAAGACCTGACTCTGGACCTGGCGGTTTCCTACCTGAAGGAAGAAGACGTCAACGTCAACAGGACCGGCAAAGGCAATGCCTACAGCGCTACTTACCAGAACAGCGCATGGGGCTACGGCCTGGGCGCCACCTACAAGTTCTAACGAACTCTAGGCCGCGCAGTTTCAAACCAATAAAAAACCCGCAGATGCGGGTTTTTTATTGGCTAATGAATAGACTTTCTCAGGGTTTGGACGCCAATGCCTTCTCCACCGCTTCGATGAACTCCGGATTGTCCGGCTTGGTCAGGCTGGAAAAGTTGGCAATCACATTGCCCTGGCGATCCACCACGTATTTGTAGAAATTCCACTTCGGCGCGCTGCTCTGCTGCGCCAACACCTTGAACAGATGCACCGCATCCGCCCCCCGGACCTTCTGCGGCTCGGTCATGGTGAAGGTCACGCCATAATTGACGTAGCAGACCTTGGCAGTCTCCGCGCCATCCTTGGACTCTTGCTTGAAGTCATTGGAGGGCACACCCACCACTTCCAGCCCTTGATCCTTGTAACGCTGGTACAGCGCCTCAAGGCCTTTGAATTGCGGAGCGAACCCACAGAAGCTCGCCGTATTGACCACCACCAGCGGCTTGCCGGCAAAGCGCTGGCACAGGTCGATGGACTCCTTGGCGTGCAATTTGGGCAAGGAACCCTGCAACAGGGGCGGGCAGTCCGCTGCCCATGCCGAGCCGGCCAAGGTCGCGAGTAAAGCTGGAACCGCAAACCAGCGCATAGCCATGTCCAGAATCCTTGTCAAAGTGTCGGGCTACGACGTTACTCGCCCCCTCGCTCCCCTAGCAAGCACCCATGCCCAACTGCATCAGCGCCAGCCCGCCCCGGTGCCAACCCCACCAGGCCAGCAGCAACAATAGAATGCCGAGGCCCAGACCGGCACCGCGCAGCAGCCAGCGGTTCATGCCGCGCTGGCCTGCAAGCGCGCCACCGGCCGCTCGCGCACCGGCCAGTTCAGAGCCGCAGCCAACAGACTAAGGAGAATCGCCACCTGCCAGATCAAGTCGTAGCTCCCGGTACGGTCATACACCACGCCCCCCAGCCAACCGCCAAGGAAAGACCCCAATTGGTGGAACAGGAACACAATGCCGCCGAGCATGGACAGGTTGCGCACGCCAAACAAGGTGGCCACGGTGCCGTTGGTCAAAGGCACGGTGGACAGCCAGAGAAAGCCCATGGCCATGCCGAACAGATAGGCGCTGGTCTGAGTCACCGGCAGCCAGAGGAACAGCCCGATCACCACCGCCCGCAGCAGATACAGGCCCGTCAGCAGGCGCGGCTTGGACATCCGCCCACCCAGCCAGCCGGCGGTATAGGTACCAAAGATATTGAACAGGCCAATCAGGGCCAGCACCGTGGTGCCCACGGTCGCCGGCAAGTGCTGGTCCACCAGGTACGCCGGCAGGTGCACACCGATGAAAACCACCTGGAAGCCACAGACGAAAAAGCCGAATGCCAACAGCCAGAACCCTGAATGGGAACAGGCTTCACGCAAGGCCTCCATGAGGCTCTGCTCATGCCCCAGCGCCGGCAGCGGTTTGTCCTTGAGCATGCTCACCAATGGCACGATCAAGGCCACCAGCAAGCCCAGCACCAGCAGCGCCGTAGACCAGCCCAGCCAGCCGATCAGCCCCAGGGTTCCGGGGAGCATGGCAAATTGGCCGAAGGAGCCTGCCGCACTGGCAATCCCCATGCCCATGCTGCGTTTTTCAGGCGGCAGGGCGCGGCCGACAACACCGAGAATTACCGAGAAGGATGTACCCGACAGGCCTATGCCGATCAGCAGCCCGGCACTCAGGGACAGGGTCAGGGCCGAATCCGACAGCCCCATGAGCACCAGCCCGACCGCGTACAGCACGCCACCCACCAGCACCACTTTCGCCGCACCAAAACGATCGGCCAAGGCTCCGGTAAAAGGCTGGGCCAGCCCCCAGATCAGGTTCTGCAGGGCAATGGCGAAGGCGAAGACTTCGCGCCCCCAGCCAAACTGCGCGCTCATGGGCGGCAGAAACAGCCCGAAGCCATGCCTGATCCCCAGCGACAAGGCCAGGATCAGTGCGCTGCCGAGAAGCACCCAGCCGCTGGTACGCCACATCGATGACATTTTTATTCTCCAGTTGCGGGTATATACCCGCTTATAGTCGAACGAAAGGCGCTCAAGACAGTTCGTTCAGCAAGGCCAACAAGGTTTCACGCTTTTCCACACCCAGGCGATCGATCAACCGCTGCTGAGCCGCTTCCCAGGCAGGCAAGGCCGCCACCAACCGCTCATGCCCAGCCTCGGTCAACAACACCAGGCGGTTTCGCTGATCGTCCCCTTCCTGCAGGCGCACCAGCCCTGCAGCTTCCAGGACCCGCACGTTGCGCCCGAGCGTGCTGCGATCCAGCCCCATGGCTTCCGCCAGGCTGGAAATGCTCGGCAGATCAAGGCGCAACAGATTGTTCAGCAGAGAATACTGGGCAACGTTGATCCCGAAGCCATCAAGGGCGCCGTCGTAGTACCTGCTGACGCCACGGGCGGCACGACGCAGGTTGGTGCACAAACACTGAGAGGGAAGCATGATGCGTGTATATACCCGTGATTATTCCAAGGCAAGATTTTTCATGAAAATCGTCAATCCCGTGCTCCACTCAAAACAGCGCCACCCCGAGCAATACGGCAGTTTCCAACAGCTCAAGCACCGCCCCGGCAGTGTCTCCGGTGGTACCACCCAGGCGCCGCATCATCACTTGCCGCAGCCAGAAGAACAGCACAGTGGCCAGCAGCACAGCCCATAACCCGCTGTAGCCCCCCAGCAGCAAACAGGCCAGCACGCTCAAGCCCAGCACTTGCCGCCCGGCCACACGTGGCAGGTGGTCAGCCAGCGCCTGCCCCAGCCCACCGGCACGCACATAAGGCGTGCAGAGAAACAGGCCCAGCAATGCCCCACGGCCGATCAACGGCGCCAGCAACAAGGCAAAGCCCTGCTGCTGTTCGATCAGCGCCACCAGGGCGGTGAACTTGAGCAGCAGCACCAGCACCAGGGTCACCACGGCGATCGGACCACTACGGGGGTCCTTCATGATGCTCAGGGTCCGCTCTCGATCGCCAAAGCCCCCCAGCCAGGCATCGGCACTGTCCGCCAGGCCATCCAGGTGCAGACCACCGCTGAGCAGGACCCACGCGGTCAGCAGCAAGGCCGCATGCAGCAACAGGGGAACACCGCCCAGCATGGCATTCAGCACCCACAACAGCACGCCGAACAGCAGCCCCACCAACGGATAGAACAACAGCGAGCGGCCCAGCTCTTCAGGCCGGGGCATGCCCGGCAGGCGGACCGGCAGGCTGCTGAGAAACTGCAAGGCAATCCAGAACGGCAACATCTCAGCCCTCCTCGCTCATCCGGCCTTCACTTTCGACTTGCAGACGAAACAGCGCGCCATGACCCACTTCAACATTCAACAACTGCTGGCGCGGCAGCCCTCGAGCCCGGGCCAGCAGCAGGCGCATGACCCCGCCATGGCTGACCAGCAGCACACGCTGCCCGGCACAGGCCTGGTACAAGCGCTCTATCGCCCCCAGCACCCGCTGGGAGAACAGCTCTACCGGCTCGCCCCCAGGCGGGGTAAATGCATAGGGATCGGCCCAGAAACGCCCCAGATCATCGGCGTCGGTTTCCATCAGCGCCGCCGCGCTCTGCCCTTCCCAGGCGCCAAAGTGCAGTTCCTGAAGGTCAGGCTCAAGGCTCAGCGGCAACTGCAATTGCCCCGCCAACTCTTGGGCAAAACGCGCGCAGCGCTGCAATGGCGAACTCAGTACCCTATCCCAGGGGCCCCGCCCCTGGACGGCTTCGCGCATCTGCTGCCAGCCCGTTGCAGTCAACGCATCGTCCAGACTGCCGCGCAGGCCGCCACCCAGTTCGGTTTCACCGTGGCGCAACAGGTCCAGGTGCAAGGTCATGCCGGACGATCCGCCACTGCCGCTTCGGCGAAAGTCGCCATCTGCCCGTGCAGGTCACAGGCCAGCCGCAGCAACGGCACTGCCAGGGCGGCGCCGCTGCCTTCCCCCAGGCGCAGGCCCAGGTCCAGCAGCGGCTCGGCTTGCAGGGTCTGCAACACATGCCGGTGCCCGGGCTCGGCGCCCTGGTGGGCGAACAGCAACCAGGGCGCGCAGGCCGGATTCAGACGCACCGCCACCAACGCAGCGACGCTGCAGATGAAACCGTCCACCAGCACCGCAATGCCCTGCTGGGCACACGCCAGGTAAGCCCCCACCAGCGCCGCCACTTCAAAGCCGCCCAGGTTGAACAGGGTCTGCAAGGCATCGCCGCGAGAGGCATCGTGCAGCGCCAGGGCACGCTCGATAACCTGCGCCTTGTGATTGACCCCCTCGGCATTGAGACCGGTGCCCGGCCCGGCCAGTTGTGCCACTGGAATCCCCAGCAGGGCACAGGCAATGGCACTGGCTGCGGTGGTATTGCCGATGCCCATTTCACCGCCGATAAACAGCTGGGCGCCGTCGGCATGAGCCCGCAGCGCGCTGTCGCGGCCGGCTTGCAGGGCCTGCTCGCCCTGTGCACGGGTCATCGCCGGCCCCTGGACAAAATTCTGCGTGCCGGCCCCCAGGTTCAGGTGGCGCACCCCCGGCAGGTTCAAGCCTGGCGTCACTGTTCCCAGATCCACCACCTCCAGTTGCGCCTGCAGTTGCCGGGCCAGCACGCTGATGGCTGCTCCGCCGCTGACGAAGTTCAACAACATCTGCCCGGTGACTTCCTGCGGGTAGGCGGAAACGCCCTCGGCCACCACCCCATGGTCACCGGCGAAGATGGCGATCCATAGCCGCTCGATGCCGGGCTTGAGCCGCCCTTGCAGGCCCGCCAGGCGTACCGCCAGTGGTTCCAGGCGCCCGAGAGAGCCGGCCGGCTTGGTCAGTTGCTGCTGACGCGCCAGGGCTTGCTCGACCATCTGGGTGTCGATTGCCTTGCAGGGTTCCAGCCACCAGGAGTTACTCATAACGCAGTTCCTTTCAAAGTCAGGGGCAGGCCGGCGACCGTCAGTACCACTCGCTGACAACGCTCGGCCAGGGCTTGATGCAGCCAACCGGCTTCATCCACATAGCGGCGAGTCAATTCGCCCAGCGGCACGACACCCATTCCGGTTTCGTTGCTGACAAAAATGATCTCCCCCGGCAAGCTCGCCACGCACTGCAACAAGGCCTCGCGTTCGGCGGCCAGCCGCTCGGGGTCCTCGAGCATCAGCAGGTTGGTCACCCACAGGGTCAGGCAGTCCACCAGCAGGCAGCGCCCTTCGCCGGCAGATTCCTGCAGCACCCGGGCCAGCTCCAGCGGCTCCTCGATCAAGCCCCAATGGGCCGGACGCCGCTCGCGATGATGGGCAATGCGTTGATTCATCTCGCCATCCAGGGGCTGGCTGGTGGCGATGTAAGTCACCGCCAGGGCGCTGTCGCCGGCGAGCTTTTCAGCGAGGCGGCTCTTGCCGGACCGGGCACCGCCGAGGATCAGTTGCAACATGCTTGGGCACCTCTGATAGGGAAGACGGCCTGGGTTGAGCGCTCAAAGGCCACAGAGCCGACGCAGTGCAGCGGTGTCCAGGTGATGCTCCACCAGGTCCGCCAGACGCTCGATATCGCGTTCACGCAAGGCGTGGTAATCCACCTCCTGCACCGCTTCGAGCCCGGCCCAGCGCAACAGCGCACTGCAGGCCGCAGGGGTTTCGAACAGACCGTGCAGGTAGGTGCCGAGGATCTGCCCGTCGGCGCTGCAGGCGCCATCGCTGCGGCCGTCGTCCAGTTGCACGGCGGCCTGCTCCAGGGCCGGCCCGCGAGTGACCCCGGCATGAATTTCATAACCACTGACCGCGGCATTCTCCAGGCTCAGGCGACCGCTGACGTTACGCAGCTGCTTCTCTTCTTCGAGCACGGTTTCAAACGCCAGCAGGCCCAGGCCGGGGCTGGAGCCCGCGGCGCCTTCGAGCCCCAGCGGGTCATGCACCTGCTCGCCAAGCATCTGCAGGCCACCGCAGATGCCCAGCACTTTGCCGCCGTAGCGCAGGTGGCGGGCAATCGCCCGATCCCAGCCGTTGCTGCGCAGGTAGGCCAGATCGCCCCGCACGCTTTTCGAGCCGGGGAGGATGATCAGATCGGCAGCAGGAATCGCCTGGCCGGGGCCGATGAATTGCAAGTCGACCTGAGGATGCAGGCGCAACGGATCGAAATCCGTGTGATTGCTGATGCGCGGCAGCACCGGCACCACCACCTTGAGCAACTGTTCGACCTTGCCCACCTGGCGTTGGTCGATACCGTCCTCGGCTTCCAGGTGCAGGTCCAGGACATAGGGCAGCACGCCGATCACCGGCTTGCCGGTACGGGCCTCCAGCCAGTCCAGGCCCGGTTGCAGCAACGCCAGGTCGCCACGAAAGCGGTTGATGATGAAGCCCTTTACCCGGGCCTGCTCACTGGGAGACAGCAGCTCCAGGGTGCCCACCAGATGGGCAAAGACCCCACCACGGTTGATGTCGGCGATCAGCAGCACCGGGCAGTCCACCGCCTCGGCAAAGCCCATGTTGGCAATATCGCCGGCTCGCAGGTTGATCTCCGCCGGCGAGCCGGCGCCTTCCACCATCACCACCTGATAAGCGCTTTTCAGGCGCTCATGGGACGCCAGTACAGCCTGCATGGCGATGGCCTTGTAGTCGTGATAGGCCACGGCGTTCATGCTGGTCACGGCGCGGCCGTGAATGATTACCTGGGAACCGGTGTCGCTATTGGGCTTGAGCAGCACAGGGTTCATGTCGGTGTGGGGCGCCAGGTTGGCCGCCTGGGCCTGGACGGCCTGGGCCCTGCCGATCTCGCCGCCATCGGCAGTCACCGCACTGTTGAGGGCCATGTTCTGGGGTTTGAACGGCACCACGCTGACACCCTGACGCCGCAGCCAACGACACAGGGCCGTCACCAGGGTGCTCTTGCCGGCATCCGAGGTGGTGCCTTGAACCATCAGAGTGCTCATGGATATTCCTTGCGATAGGCCTGCAGCGCCTGTTCCAGGCGATCCCAATCGGCCTCCTCGGCGGGCAGGCCGAAGCGCAGGCTGCTGTTATGGGTGAACAGCCGCAGGAGAATGCCGCGGCGCGCCATGAAGAGATATAGCGATTCGGCCTCGGCACTGATCAGCCACTGAAACAGCGCGCAACCGCCCTGGGGCTTGAGACCGTGGCGCTCCAGGACTTCAACCAGACGCTCGCTCGCCGCTTCGCTGCGCAACCTTTGCCGGGCGTGCCCCTGGGTATCGCGCAGGCAGGCCTGCCCCACCACCCGGGTCGGCCCGCTGACTGCCCAGGGGCCGACCTGCTCCGCCAGCAGTTTGAGCAACCGGCGCTCGGCCAGGACAAACCCCAGACGTACTCCGGCCAGGCCAAAGAACTTGCCGAACGAACGCAACACAATCAGCCCCACCTGATGGGCGTGGCGGGCCAGGCTCAGGTGCGGGGTGTTGTCCATGAAGGCTTCGTCCACCACCAGCCAGCCGCCGCGCTGAGCCAGGCGCGCGTGCCAATCCAGCAGGCGCTCCGGGGTCAGGCTCAGGCCGGTAGGGTTGTTCGGGTTGACCACCACCAGCACATCGAGGCTGTCGATGAAGAAATCCACTTCCTGCTCCAGCACTTCGCGTACGCGGTAGCCGCTGCGACGCCAGGCTTCGGCATGCTCGGCATAACAGGGCGACAGCACACCGACCTTGCCCGCCCGACGCAAGCGCGGCAGCAACTGGATTGCTGCCTGGGAGCCGGCCACCGGCAGCACTTCACTGGCGCCATAGTATTCACGAGCCGCCTGTTCCAGTCCGTCTTCGGTTTCCGGCAGGCGCGCCCAGGCACGCTGCGCAATGGGCGGCAGGGGGAACGGCCAGGGCGCCAACCCGCTGGACAAGTCCAGCCACGCATCTTCGGCAATCCCGTATTGCTCGGCCGCCTTGCGCAGTCGTCCGCCGTGCTCAAGCATAGAATTCAGCCCCCAGGCAAAGAATCAGCAGCCACAGCCAGACACCCCGCTGCACCAGCTGCCAGCCACGATCAATGGAGCCGGCACTGGCCGGCTCGCCTTCGCCCAGTTGGGGGCGCTGATGCAGCTCACCGTGATAAATCGCTGCGCCGCCCAGCTCCACTCCCAGGGCGCCCGCCCCGGCCGCCATCACCGGGCCGGCATTCGGGCTGTCCCAGGTCGGGCCCTGGCGGTGCCAGCACTTGAGTGCCAGCCGGGTCTTGCCCAGCAAGGCGTAAGTCAGGGCCACCAGGCGCGCGGGAATGTAATTGAGCAGGTCGTCAATCTTCGCCGCGGCCCAGCCAAAGCGTTCGAAGCGCTCGTTGCGGTAGCCCCACATCGCATCCAGGGTATTGCTCAGACGGTAGAGCACCACCCCGGGCGCGCCGGCCACGGCAAACCAGAACAGCGCGGCGAACACCGCGTCGCTGCCGTTTTCCAGCACCGATTCGGTGGCCGCGCGGGCCACTTCGGTGGCGTCCAGCTCGCTGGTCTGGCGGCTCACCAGAAACCCCACCCGGCGCCGCGCTTCTTCCAGATCGTCACTGCGCAACGCCTGGGCCACCGGCTCCACATGCTCGCCGAGGCTGCGCAGGCCCAAGGCGCAGTACAACGCCAGGATTTCCACCAGCCAGCCGATGTAGGGCAACCAGGACAGCGCGGTGGCCACCAACGTCAGGGGCACCACCGCCAGCACCCAGGCGGTGACACCATGGCTGCGCCAGCCGCGGCCGGCGGAGTTGAAACGTTGCTCAATACGATCGGCTACACGGCCGAACGCCACCAGCGGATGCCAGCGCCTGGGTTCACCCAGCAGCGCATCCAGCGCGACCCCGGCGACACTCAGCAAGGCCACACTCATTGACTCACTCCCCAGTAATTCTCATACAACAACTCACTCAGCGGCCGCGGTTGCGCCCAGCCTTCCAGTGCCAGCATCGGCGCCGGGTAGAATTCGGTGACCGGGCCCAGACACAGCACGGCCACGGGCTTGGCACCTGCCGGCAGCCCCAGCAGATCGGCCAGGGCCTGGGGATCGAACAAAGACACCCACCCCATTCCCAGGCCTTCGCTGCGGGCCGCCAGCCACAGGTTCTGGATGGCGCAGGACAGGGACGCCAGGTCCATCTCCGGCAGGGTCCGACGGCCGAAGATGTGCCGTTCGCGCCCATCCATCAAGGCGGCCACCAGCACCTCGGCACAATCGTTGATGCCTTCGACCTTGAGCTTCATGAACTCGTCGGAACGCTCACCCAGGGCTTGGGCGGTGCGCACCCGCTCCGCCTCCACCAACTGCTGGATGTGCTTGCGCAACAGGCGGTCGCTGATGCGAATAAAACGCCAGGGCTGCATCAGCCCGACACTGGGCGCCTGATGCGCTGCTTCCAGCAAGCGCCGCAGCACTGCCGGCTCGACACTGCCACCTGTGAAATGACGCATGTCGCGGCGCTCGGCGATGGCCCGGTAGACCCCCTCGCGCTGCGCCTCAGAGAACCCCTGCTCACTCACCCGCCACGCCCTCGGCTAAAACCGGCTCAACAGACGCGCCCGGCGCAAACAACGCTGCCACCGCCGCCGGATTGGACGGGAAATAGAAGTGCACATAAGAGGCCGTCATCCGCCCCTGGCGATACACCGCTTCCGCGCCGCGCCCGCCGTTGGGGCTGAGCCCACGGGCGATGGGCAGCAGCTCGGTGCTGGTCAGGGAATGGTGGTAGGTGTGGCCGCGCAGACTGCCTTCGGGCAACTCCACCGCTTGCAAGGCCAGTGCCGCCAGGCGCTTCTGCATTACCGCATCTCCGGGCAGCAGGCCCAGGAGCTCGGCACGCTGGCCTTCGACATCGGTCAGGGAGTCCAGCAGGTAGAGCATGCCGCCGCACTCGGCGAGCAGCGGCTTGCCGGCCGCGTGATGGGCACGAATGGCCTGCAGCATGCTGCTGTTGCGGGCCAGGGCCTGATGGTGCAGTTCGGGATAGCCGCCGGGCAGGTACAGGCTGTCCGCGTCGGGCAGCTGGGTATCGTGGATCGGCGAGAAGAAGCTCAACTGCGCCCCCATGGCTCGCAACAGATCGAGGCTGGCGCCATAGGTGAAGGCAAACGCCTCATCCCGCGCCACGGCAATCCGCACGCCCTTGAGCAGCGGCGCGCAAGCCACCGGCGTGGGTGCGGCAAAACTCACCGCTGGCGGCAGTTCCACCTGGCAACTGCTGGCCAGGGCCTCGGCGGCGGCATCCAGGCGCAGGTCCAGATCATTCAACTCGCTGGCCTGCACCAGCCCCAGATGGCGGCTGGGCAGCTCGATATCGGTTTCCCGGGACAAGGCGCCATACCAGCGCAAGCCCTCAGTCAGGCTGCCTTCCAGCAACTGCGCATGGCGCAGGGTACCAACCCGGTTGGCCAGCACCCCGGCAAAGGGCAGGTCCGGCTGGTAGCGCGCCAGGCCCAGAGCCAGGGCGCCGAAAGTCTGGGCCATGGCGGTGCCATCGATCACCCCCAGCACCGGCACGCCGAAATGCTGCGCCAGATCGGCGCTGGAAGGGGTGCCATCGAACAGGCCCATGACCCCTTCGATCAGAATCAGGTCGGCCTCGCCCGCCGCCTCCCAGAGCAGCCGGCGGCTTTCCTGCTCACCCACCATCCACATGTCCAACTGGTACACCGCGGCGCCACTGGCGCGCTCAAGAATCATCGGGTCGAGAAAATCCGGGCCGCACTTGAAGACCCGGACCTTGCGCCCCTGGTTGCGGTGCAAGCGGGCCAGGGCCGCGGTCACCGTGGTCTTGCCCTGGCCGGAAGCCGGCGCGGCGATCAGCACCGCCGGGCAATGACGAACATCAGTCATGAATTCACGCTCACAGCTCAACACCTTTCTGCGCCTTGATCCCGGCTTGGAAGGCGTGCTTGACCATGCCCATCTCGGTCACGGTATCGGCCAGCTCGATCATCTCCGGCTTGGCGCCGCGACCGGTCACTACCACATGCTGCATGGGCGGACGGGCCTGCAGGTCGCTGAGCACCTGGTCCAGGTCCAGGTAGCCGTGCTTGAGGGCAATGTTCAGCTCGTCGAGCACCACCAGGCCAATATCCGGGTTGCTCAGCAACTCCCTGGAAACCGCCCAGGCAGCTTCGGCCGCAGCGATATCGCGCTGGCGATCCTGGGTTTCCCAGGTAAAGCCTTCGCCCATCACGTGAAAGCGCACCTGCTCGGGGAAACGCCGGAAGAACAGTTCTTCGCCGGTGCTGTTACGACCCTTGATGAACTGCACCACGCCACACTGCATGCCGTGGCCCATGGACCGCGCCAGCATGCCGAACGCCGAGCTGCTCTTGCCCTTGCCGTTGCCGGTCAATACCAGCAGCAAGCCGCATTCGTTGGGCGAGTTGGCAATGCGTTCATCGATCACGGCTTTTTTGCGCAACATGCGCGCCAGATGGCGCTCGTCACGATCGGGGGATTCACTCATGGGGCAGCTCTCCGTTGGGGCTGGGGAACGGGGGGCAGGGAAAAGGAACAGACGGCGCTAGCCTGGCATCGCCCACCGTGATGCCGTTGGATGGATCAGGCCGGTCTCCGGGCTCATGAGCGGCATGGCTGCCGGACTGCGCGCCTTCCCGTGTCATTGACACAGTGGCATCAGGCGCAGTCTTGACTCATCTACCGTTGCGGGGGCAGCGCCGGAATCGTCGTCGGCTCCCTCACTGGAACAGACCCTGACCGGCTTCCCTGTTTCACTCTGTCGGCCACGGGCCACAGAGCACCTGAAACAAGTCGCGAAGGTTAGAGGGTTGGGGGTGGAGCGTCAATTAAAGCCGGCCGGCGCCCCCGGCACAAAACTGCACTGCATCAATAAACTGACGCCAATCTTGTGCCACACTCAGGGCAATGATATCAAATAGCCACTTTCCGGCGCCCCTAGCGCCAACCACACAACAATAAGGGGTCAGTTCGATGCAAGGCATGATCATCAGCAATCCGAAGCTGGAATTCCTGCGCCCGATGCTGGAACGCTGGTTCGATTGCATCGATCGCTACAACGCGGTTCGCGGCGATAACGAAACGCCCTACTGGTTCGACGAGCAGGCCAATCTCGGGCTGCTCAGCGCGGCGGCCTGGATGGCCGAGATGGTCAGCCTGGAACACAGCCCCAGCAGGAAGCAGCAGGAGGAAGGTGCGCGCAACGCCCGCACCGACCTGTACCTGGCCACCAAGGAAGAGCGCGCCTACATCCACGCCACCCAGCGCTGGCCAAGGGTCAACAGCCTGAACCTGACCCAGGCCCTGCTGGACGTTGCCCAGGATGCAAGAAAGATCAGCTACGCCAGCGACCTGAGACTGGGCTGCCTGTTCGTTGCCCCACAGAAATCCCAGCACAGCGCCACGCCGGAAGAGCTCCAGGACATGCTAGACGAACTGCAGAAGGAGCACTGCTGCGCCGTGGCCTGGTACTTCCCCTATGCCTATCGCAAGCTGCACAACGAGGCCGGACACTACCACCCAGGTGTCGCCGTGCTCTTCAAGGAGGCCCGCTGACCGGGCGGAACCATCGGCTGGCTATGCTTCTCTATGACTACGACGTCCGTGCACTCATAGGGAAATTCGCATGCTCAAGCTCCAGCACAGCCTACTGATCGCCATCGCCGCCGGCCTCGCCGCCTGCGGCGAAACCTCCAGCCTGCAGGTGTCCGACGGCACCGGCCCCAACCCCAAGCTGCCGGAACCCAACCCGACGCTGATCCCCACGGTCAACATCGCCCCCGCCATCGGCTGGCCGCAAGGTGCAAAACCCCAGGCCGCGGCCGGCACCCAGGTCAACGCCTTCGCCGAGAACCTCGACCATCCGCGCTGGCTCTACGTCCTGCCCAATGGCGACGTGCTGGTGGCGGAAACCAACGCCCCGCCCAAACCGGACGACAGCCAGGGCATTCGCGGCTGGATCGCCGGCAAGGTCATGGGCCGTGCCGGGGCGGCCGTGCCCAGCGCCAACCGCATCACCCTGCTAAGGGACCAGGATCACGATGGCGTGGCGGAGACCCGCACAGTGTTTCTGGAGAACCTCAATTCGCCCTTTGGCATGACCCTGGTGGGCAATGACCTGTATGTGGCCGATACCGACAAACTGCTGCGCTTTCCCTACCAGAGCGGCGACACCCAGATCAGCGCAGCCGCCACCAAGGTGGTCGACCTGCCTGGCGGCACTCTCAACCATCACTGGACCAAGAACGTCATCGCCAGCAAGGACGGCAGCAAGCTCTACGTCACCGTGGGCTCCAACAGCAACGTCGGCGAAAACGGCCTGGACAAGGAGCAAGGGCGGGCGGCGATCTGGGAGGTGGACCGTCAAAGCGGCCAGCACCGGCTGTTCGCCACCGGTCTGCGCAACCCCAATGGCCTAGCCTGGGAGCCGGCCAGCGGCGCGCTCTGGACCGCAGTCAACGAGCGAGACGAAATCGGCAGCGACCTGGTGCCGGACTACATCACCTCGGTCAAGGATGGTGCGTTCTATGGCTGGCCTTTCAGCTACTACGGGCAACATGTGGATGTACGGGTCAAGCCGCAGAACCTCGACCTGGTGGCCAAGGCCATCGCCCCGGACTACGCGGTAGGCCCGCACACCGCGTCGCTGGGGCTGACCTTCGCCGACGGCAGCAAGCTCCCCGCCCCCTTCACCGAAGGCGCGTTTATCGGCCAGCACGGCTCCTGGAACCGCAAGCCCCATAGCGGCTACAAGGTGATTTTCGTGCCATTCAGCGCCGGCAAGCCCAATGGAGCGCCGATCGATGTGCTTAGCGGCTTTCTCAATGCCGACGAGAAAGCCATGGGACGCCCTGTCGGAGTGGTGATCGACCAGCAAGGCGGGTTATTGGTGGCCGACGATGTCGGCAACAAGATCTGGCGAGTGTCCGCCGCCAAAGCCCCCTAGGCTCAACGCTTGCGGCACAGCGTCAGACCATCTCCCAGCGGCAGCAGCGACAGATCGATACGCGAGTCATCCTTCAAGGCGCGATTGAGCGCCTGGATGGCTCGGGTATCCTCGCTCAGGGGATCGGTCTCCAGCACGCGCCCGCTCCACAGGGTGTTATCGAACACCAGCAGCCCGCCAACGCGCAGCAGGTCCAGCGCGGCCTCCAGGTAGGCCGGGTAGTTGGCCTTGTCGGCATCGATGAAGATCAGGTCGAAACAGCCAAGCTGCCCCGCTCGCTCCAGGCCGGCCAGGGTATCCAGGGCCGGGGCCAGGCGCAGCTCGATGCGCTGCCCCACCCCCGCCTCCTGCCAGTAGCGCAGGGCCGTAGCGTTGTAGTCGCCGGGAATGTCGCAGCAGATCAGAGAACCGTCTTCAGGCAACGCCTGGGCCATGCACAGGGCGCTGTAGCCGGTGAAGGTGCCGACCTCCAGCACGCGGCGGGCGCCGGTCAGCTTCACCAGCAACGCGAGGAACTGGCCCTGCTCGGGCGCCACCTGCCAACGAGCGGTAGGCAATGCCTGGGTTTCATCCCGCAGACGACGCAGCAGGGGCGTTTCACGCAGGGAAACGTCCAGCAGGTAATGGTAGAGGGCATCATCAAGGTTCAGCGTCCGAGCGGTCACAGGCACCTCGACCAAAGAGGATTAAGGATTGCGCGCCAGGTGTTCTGGCTGCAGGACGCGCTTGGCGCTCAGGTAGGCCTTCTGCCAATAAGCCTTGGACAGGCTGTCGAGCTTCACCGTGCCGCCAGTGGCCGGCGCATGCACGAAACGCCCTTCACCCACGTAGATGCCCGCATGGCTGACCTGGGAGCCGCCATTGGTGGCGAAGAAGATCAGGTCGCCGGTCTGCAGCGCGTTCTTGCCCACGTCCGGCGCTTGCATGCCGATCATTTCCCGGGTTGAACGCGGCAGGGAAATACCCGCCGCATCGCGGTAGACGTAACCGATCAGGCCACTGCAGTCGAAACCGGAATCCGGGGTGTTGCCGCCCCAGCGATAAGGCGTGCCCACCAACCCAAGGGCGCGGAACAGTACGTCTTCGGCAACCGGAGAGAAGGTTTGGGAGGAGTTGAACACCGGAGCACGCACCACAGGCGCAGGCGGCGGGGTACGGCTGGCACAGGCGCTGAGCAGCGCTGCGAGGGCAATGAGAGCGAAACGGGCTGAGGTCGACATAAGCTGAACAATCCTGATCGGGATGCGGCTTTCTCTGCCGTGGCACTGAAAACAAAACCGCGTAAGCAGGGCTTACGCGGTTAGTTTCAACAATAGATCAGGATTCTAGCGCCTACACGCCAAACTTCAAGTAAGACTTTAACTTCGCCCTACAAATAGTCCGCTTATTTACGTGCAGTGACCACAGTTGGAGCCATGGCGAGTGCGCGCTTGGCTTCGATGAAGGTCTTGCTCCAGTAGCTGTCACCCAGGCTGTCGACCCGCACGCCGCCACTGCGACGGCTGCTGGAGTGGATGAATTGGTCATCGCCCAGGTAGATACCTGCGTGGCTGACGCGCCCACGGCCGTTGGTGCTGAAGAACAGCAGATCACCCGGCTTGAGATTGTTGCGCGCTACCAGAGGCGCTTTTACGTTGATCATTTCGCGAGTGGAACGCGGCAGGTTCATGCCCGCCTCTTCACGAAACAGATAACCGATGAAACCGCTGCAATCGAAGCCGGCTTCCGAGGTACCGCCGAAACGGTAACGGGTACCGATCAGGGACATGCCGCGCTCGAGGATGCTGTCAGCCAGAACTGGCAACTGGTAAGGCTTGCTGTCAGAGAACTCTGCCAGTTCCTTTTCAGTTGCCAGCTCTTCCTGATAAACAGCGGAAGACTGATTTTTGACGGAGACTTGAGCCTGCTGGACAGGTTGCTGCTGGGACACCGGAGTGTGGGAGGCGCAACCAAACAACAGGGTGACGAGTGCGAGAGGCACGAGGGGTGCGAAGCGATTTAGCATGGGCACGACCGTGGCTTGAAATAATAGAAGACGCGACTATGCCTTCTATCGCCCTCATTTGCAAATTCAATCGATCAGAATGTGACTTATGAGTTTCTTCCGTACATCTAAGGCTTTAAGCCCATTTTAAGTCCACCCGCCTCTGGAAACCCTTCCAAAGGTGCGTTTTCTGGCGCCTGGAATATGCCGAAGGTCGCTCCAGAAAGCCCTGGAAGCCTTGTCTTTACCAGCCCAGGGTCTCTTTCAGAAAAGGGATGGTCAGCTTGCGCTGGGCCTGCAACGAAGCCTGGTCGAGGCGCTCGAGAAGCTCGAATAGGGCACTCATGCTGCGGGTACCGCGGGTCAGGATGAAATGCCCGACCTCGTCGGTCAGATGCAGCCCCCGGCGGGATGCCCTTAGCTGCAAGGCACGCAATTTGTCTTCGTCGGAGAGCGGGCGCATCTGAAAGATCAGCGCCAGGGTCAGACGGGACTTCAAATCCGCCAGCTTCACCGGCAACTCGCGAGGCGAGGTCGAGGCCGCGATCAACAGGCGCCGACCACTATCGCGCAAGCGGTTGAACAGATGAAACAGCGCTTCTTCCCAATCCGCCTTGCCAGCCACTGCCTGCAGGTCATCCAGGCAAACCAGCTCGTACTGTTCCAGATTGTCGAGAATCTCGATACCGCGATCCAGAAGCTCCGCCAGCGGCAGATACACCGCCGGCTCCCCCAACTGCTCGAAACGCAGGCACGCGGCCTGCAGCAAGTGCGTGCGGCCCACGCCATCCTTGCCCCAGAGGTAGATCAGGCTTTCAGTCCAACCGGCGTCGGCTTCGCAGAGGCGCTCGACGTAGCCGAGTGCTGCGGCATTGGCGCCTGGGTAGTAGTTGATGAAGGTGGCGTCATCACGCAGACGCACACCTAGGGGCAGCTGAATCGGTTTCATGCTGACTGAACAGTTCCAAACGAACCGTTAGTGGCCTCTGTGTAAAGTTTGCAAAGTTTATACCCGTGACGCCGAGCGCACAATGCAGCAGACCACAAGCAAAATCAAAGGTTTGCGACAGCCAAACGCAATCGAAGGGCGTTCCTTGACAGCTACCGTGACAGCCGGCAAAGCGCCGCCAACCGTCACGAAGGCCCGCGCGCCCCTTTACAACTCGGGGTCTTCAGCACCGCTGTAGAGATCCGAATCCTTGTACAGATCATGCACATGGCGCACCAGCACCATGATCACCGCTGCCACCGGCAGCGCCAGCAGCACTCCGGTAAAACCGAACAGTTCGCCGCCGGCAAGAATGGCAAAGATCACCGCCACCGGGTGCAGGCCGATGCGATCGCCCACCAGCAAAGGCGTCAACACCATGCCCTCAAGGGCTTGCCCCACCATGAATACCGCGACAATGCCGATCATCGGGTACAGGTCGCCACCGAACTGGAACAGCCCGGCAATCAGCGCCGCACCAATGCCGATGACAAATCCCATGTACGGCACGATTGCCGCCAGACCGGCAATCAGACCGATCAACAGCCCCAGCTCCAGCCCCACCAGCATCAGGCCCGCGGCGTAGATCACCCCGAGAGCCAGCATCACCAGCAATTGCCCACGAACAAAGGCCCCCAGCACTTCATGGCACTCCCCGGCCAGGGACACCACCTGCTCTTCGCGGCTGCGTGGCAACAGGCTGCGGATCTTGGCCATCATCAAGTCCCAGTCCCGCAGCAGATAGAAGCTGACCACCGGGATCAGCACCAGATTGGCCAGCCAGCCAATCAGCGCCAGGCCCGAAGCCGTTGCCTGGCTCAGCACCACGCCGACGATATCGGTGGTCTGGCCCATGTGCTCGCTGATGGCCGCCTTGACCTTGTCGAACTTCCAGAAGCCGTCCGCCAGGCCGAGCTTGGACTGCACCCAGGGCATGGCGCTGTGCTGGACCCAATCGAGCATCTGCGGCGCCAGCTCATAGAGCCGCACCAACTGCTTGGCCAGCATGGGCACCAGCACCAGCAGCAGGGTCATGACGATCAGGGTGAACAGGGCGAATACCGCCACCACGCCCCAGGTCCGCGACAACCCCCATTGCTCCAGCCGGTCCACCAGCGGATCGAACAGGTACGCCAGCAACAGCGCCACCAGGAACGGACTGAGGATCGGGTGCAGCAGGTAGACGAAGCCACAGGCCAGGAGCACGACACCCAACCAGACCCAACGACGCGTATCAGCCATATACCTCTCCAGCTTCTATATAGAAGGAAACAACCTGCTACCAACGAAAACGCAGTTGGGCCTGCGGCGCCAGCGGGGCGGCCCCTTCAGCGCCTTGTACAGGCGCTTGCGGCGCAGGCGCTTCACCCGCCGGAATCTCTTGCAGCTTGGCCAGCGACAGTTGTGCCCGCAGCTGCTCCGCACTGCCGTTGACGCGGTAGACGATCCGATCACCGTCAACGCTCTGCAACTGCGCACCAAAAGGCTCCAGCAAGTGCCCAAGGGCCGCGTAATGCTCCAGGTTCATGCCCTGCACTTCCAGCAACTGCTCGCTGGAAGCACCAGGACGAGTGACAAAACGGGGCGCCAGACGCTGGCTCACCGCCAGCAACACTCCATCGGCCAAGGCCGCGGTATCGGCGCCCTGGACAGTGCCCTGCTCCTTCTGATCGCCCAGCCACAGCCGCCACTTGGCCTGCCATTGGCCGCCCTCTTCCCGGGCATGTACCGCCAGCAACGCATCAGCACCGTAACGCTCGGAGGCTTCACGCAGCGGCGCCGGATCGGAACCTTCAAGATTCGGCGCCGTGGCGACGATCTGCTCGTTCAGATCCCCCAGCGGCAGGCGCAGGGGCAAGCCACGATGTTGAGCCGCACGCCGCAAGGGCGCCGCGCTGGCCTGGCCATCACCCACCAGGCTCGAGCCTTCGGTGGAATCACTCAGCCACCAGCCGATGATCGACGGCCGATTGCTGCCCCAGAGCGATAGCCCGGCCTGACGCAGGGCGCGATCGGTAGTGACCGGATCGAAATCCACCTGCAGGCTTTCCGGCGGGCCGGCGTCGTAGCCGTACTGACTGATGATCTGTTGCGGGTCCTTGCGGATCGCCGCCAGCCCTGGCCCCTGGGCGGCCTTGGCGTCGCCAGTGAGGCGCAGCACCAGGGTTTCCAGAGCACGTTGCGTGGCCTGGTCGCGCTCTTCGGGCGACTGGCTACTCACAGGCTCACGCACTTGATACAGGCCATTGAGGGTTTCGGCATGACTCGCCAGGCTGACCAATGACAAACAGCCCACAAACAGAAATTTACCCAGACGCATGGAAGATTCCCGACGACAGAAAACGATTGAAACAGCGCACTTGAACCGCGGCGAGCAAGGCTGTGACCACAAGCCTGGGCAAAACATTCACCCGGCGCCCGATAGTTTTCGCGCTGCCATAACGATAGCCACTTGAGCGCTATACCTTATACAGGCATGGGCAGGAGCACCAACACGACCAATCGCGGTTTTTTTAACAGGATATGCCTCTCCCCGTCGGCCCGAGGATGGCCGCTGCCCCTCAAGCCTGATAAAATCGCGCGCCTTCGCAGACCGGCATCAGCTGGGCACCCTGAAACACTTTTCCTGTGTTTCCGGCAGTCTCACTGGTTCGGTCGATACCCCTGAATCCCCCCTAAAGGCCTGGATCATGAGCAAGCAACCCTCCCTGAGCTACAAAGACGCCGGTGTAGACATCGACGCCGGTGAAGCATTGGTCGAACGCATCAAGAGCGTCGCCAAGCGCACTGCGCGCCCGGAAGTCATGGGCGGCCTGGGCGGTTTCGGCGCCCTCTGCGAAATCCCGGCCGGCTACAAGCAACCGGTGCTGGTCTCCGGCACTGACGGCGTCGGCACCAAGCTGCGCCTGGCCCTGAACCTGAACAAGCACGACAGCATCGGCATCGACCTGGTGGCCATGTGCGTCAACGACCTGGTGGTCTGCGGCGCCGAACCGCTGTTCTTCCTCGACTACTACGCCACCGGCAAGCTCAACGTCGATACCGCAGCCCAAGTGGTAACCGGCATCGGCGCTGGCTGCGAGCTGTCCGGCTGCTCCCTGGTGGGCGGCGAAACCGCTGAAATGCCCGGCATGTACGAAGGCGAAGACTATGACCTGGCCGGCTTCTGCGTAGGCGTGGTGGAAAAGGCCGAGATCATCGACGGCTCGAAAGTTGCCGCCGGCGATGCCCTGCTGGCCCTGCCCTCCTCCGGCCCGCACTCCAACGGCTACTCGCTGATCCGCAAGATCATCGAAGTCTCCGGTGCCGACATCGAAAGCATCCAGCTGGACGGCAAACCACTGAGCGACCTGCTGATGGCGCCGACCCGCATCTACGTCAAGCCACTGCTGAAGCTGATCAAGGACACCGGCGCGGTCAAGGCCATGGCCCACATCACCGGTGGCGGCCTGCTGGACAACATCCCGCGTGTGCTGCCAAAAGGCGCCCAGGCCGTGGTCGACGTGGCGAGCTGGCAGCGCCCGGCGGTCTTCGACTGGCTGCAGGAAAAAGGCAACGTCGACGAGCACGAAATGCACCGCGTGCTGAACTGCGGCGTGGGCATGGTCATCTGCGTGGCCCAGGATCAGGTCGAGAACGCCCTGAAGGTCCTGCGCGAAGCGGGCGAGCAGCCATGGGTCATCGGCCAGATCGCCACCGCAGCCGAAGGCGCGGCCCAGGTCGAGCTGAAGAACCTCAAGGCTCACTGATGCAAGAGCGGATGTCGCCGACCTGTGATGTTGTGGTGCTGTTATCCGGCACCGGCAGTAACCTGCAAGCCTTGATCGACAGCGTGCACACCGGCGACAGCCCGGTGCGCATCGCCGCCGTGATCTCCAACCGCGCTGACGCCTATGGCCTGCAGCGCGCCAAGGAAGCGGGTATCGCTACCCGCTTCCTCGATCACACCACCTTCGAAGGCCGGGAGGCTTTCGATCAGGGGCTGATCGAACTGATCGATGCCTTCCAACCCAAACTGGTGGTCCTGGCCGGATTCATGCGCATTCTCAGCGCCGGATTCGTCCGCCACTACCAGGGCCGGCTGCTGAATATCCACCCCTCGCTGCTCCCGAAATACAAAGGGTTACACACTCATCAGCGGGCGCTGGAGGCCGGAGATACTGAGCATGGCTGCAGCGTGCACTTCGTCACCGAGGAACTCGATGGCGGCCCTCTGGTCGTACAGGCTGTGATCCCGGTAGAGTTGCACGACTCGCCGCAGAGCCTGGCGCAGCGAGTACACGTCCAGGAACACCGGATTTACCCCATGGCCGTACGCTGGTTTGCCGAAGGTCGGCTGACGCTCGGCGATCAGGGTGCTTTACTGGATGGTCAATTACTGGCCGCCAGCGGCTATTTGATTCGAACCTAGGAGATTTTATGCGTCGCGCCCTGCTCTTCGCTTGCGCTCTGTTCGCCCTGCCGGCTGTACAGGCGGCAGACCTTCACCCGTTCTCCGCCAGCTACACCGCCGACTGGAAGCAACTGCCCATGAGCGGCACGGCTGAACGCAGCCTGGAAAAAACCGCCAATGGTGCGTGGAAACTCAGCTTCAAGGCATCGATGATGATCGCCAGCCTGAGCGAGGAAAGCACCCTGACCCTGGACAAGGACACCCTGGTGCCCCAGTCCTATCGCTTCGAGCGTGGTGGCCTGGGCAAAGCCAAGAAAGCCGACCTGGATTTCGACTGGAAAGCCAAGATGGTCACCGGCACCGACCGTGGTGATGCGGTCAAGCTGCCGCTGAACACCGGCATGGTGGACAAGTCCACCTACCAGCTGGCCCTGCAGCACGATGTGGCAGCCGGCAAGAAGACCATGAGCTATCAAGTGGTCGATGGTGGTGAAGTCGACACCTATGACTTCCGTGTCCTGGGCTCGGAGAAGGTTGACACCAAGGCTGGCCAGATCGATGCGATCAAGGTCGAGCGCGTTCGCGACCCGACACAGAGCAAACGCATCACCGTGATGTGGTTCGCCAAGGACTGGGATTACCTGCTGGTGCGCCTGCAACAGGTGGAAACCGACGGCAAGGAGTACAACATCATGCTCCTCAACGGCACCGTTGACGGCAAGACGGTCAAGGGCAGCTGAGCCGCAGCAGTCTCGAAGCCTCGCGAAAGCGGGGCTTTTTTTTGCCCGGGATATGGCTCCTCGCCCGCGCAATACGCCCCCGGCACAAGCCCTCGAAGATGAAACTTTTGTCATGAAGCGGTGCGCCCTGCGGCGAAATGTCACGGTTTACACGGGCCGCAGGATTGTCTTCGATTCTGCAAAGGTTTGTTGCAGCACCAGGCAATTTACTTAGCAAACTAACAAAATATATAACGGAGTCCTGCACACGCCTTGCTGCAGATCAACAGAGATTGGAGCTAGCAGATGACTGTAAAAGTAACTGAACGCGACGATTCACATATGTCCCATGAAGGCGTAGCCGCGGGTGTACGGATCTGGGATGTACATCAACAAGACATGCTGGTGGGCATGTTCCACTCCGAGAGCGACGCCCACAGCTACAAGGCTGAATTGGAAAAACTCGAGCAGAACCGCGCGCCCCAGAGCTCCTGACTCGACCTCAGTGCCGGAGTGCCGGGATCTCCACGCGGATCAACGGCCTCCCCCACAAACGACAAACCCCGCCATGAGCGGGGTTTGTCGTTATCCAAGGCTTACCACATCAGATCGTCGGGGATCTGGTAGGCCGCGTACGGATCATCTTCATCCGGCGCCTCGGTAGGCGTATTGAGCTGCACGATACGGCGCGGGTCGCGCTCCTGGATCTTCAGCGCGGCTTCCCGCGGAATCACCTCGTAGCCGCCGCCATGGTGGACGATGGCCAGGGAGCCGCTGCTCAGCTTGTTACGCATCAGGGTATTGACCGACAGGCGCTTGACCTTCTTGTCGTCGACGAAGTTGTAGTAGTCCTCGGTGTTCAGCTTGGGCAGCCGCGACACTTCGATCAGTTGCTTGACCTGCGCCGCGCGGGCTTTCTGCTCGGCCTTTTCTTGCTGCTGACGGTTGAGCTCCTGATCGCGCTTGACCTTCTCGGCCATGGCTTCCTGGGCCGCACGCTGCTGGGAGTCATCGAGTTCGATCTGGCCTTTGTGGGCCAGGCGCTGCTGCTTCTGCTTGTCTTTGCTGACCTGCTTGGCCTGCTTTTGGTTGACCAGCCCTGCTTTGAGCAACTGGTCGCGAAGGGAAAGGCTCATGGTGCTTACTCACTTAGGCAACGGCCTCAGCCGCAGCTGGGCAAATTCTTTTCCTGACGTTTGGCTTCGCCCCACAGGGCATCCAACTCTTCGAGGGTGCAATCTTCCATGGGACGGGCAGTATCGCGCAATGCCTGCTCGATAAATCGGAAGCGCCGGTCGAACTTGGCATTGGCACCGCGCAGGGCGGTTTCCGGGTCGACCTTGAGGTGCCGGGCCAGGTTGACCACGACAAACAGCAAGTCGCCGATTTCATCGGTGATCGCCGCCGCATCATTGTCGGCCATGGCTTGCAGCACTTCATCCAGTTCTTCACGAACCTTGTCCACCACCGGCAGGGCTTCGGGCCAGTCGAAACCGACCTGGGCCGCACGCTTTTGCAACTTGGCGGCGCGGGACAAGGCCGGCAAGGCCACCGGCACATCATCGAGCAGGGACAACTGCTGGGGAGCCTCGGACTTCTCCGCGCGCTCCTCGGCCTTGATCTGCTCCCAGCGCTCCTTGACCTGGTCTTCATCGAGCCGCGGGATGTCCAGCGGCGCATACAGGTCCCCGGTGGGAAATACATGGGGATGCCGGCGGATCAGCTTGCGCGTGATGCCGTCCACCACCGCGTCGAACTCGAAACGCCCCTCCTCCCGGGCCAGCTGGCTGTAGTACACCACCTGGAACAGCAGGTCCCCCAGCTCGCCCTGCAAGTGGTCGAAGTCGCCGCGCTCGATGGCGTCGGCCACTTCATAGGCCTCTTCCAGGGTATGGGGGACGATGCTGGCGTAGTTCTGCTTGATGTCCCACGGGCAGCCGTACTGCGGGTCGCGCAGACGCGCCATGAGGTGAAGCAGGTCTTCAAGGCTGTACATCAGTTCATCCATTTCTTACAGGCATCAGGGGGTCCGGTTGCGCCGGGTCTCGATGATGTTAGGCAACTGGGAAATGCGCCCCAACAGGCGACCCAACGCGTCCAGCCCCGGGATCTCGATAGTCAGGGACATCAACGCGGTGTTGTCCTCCTTGTTCGAGCGGGTGTTGACCGCCAGCACGTTGATCCGCTCGTTGAGCAGCACCTGGGACACATCACGCAGCAGGCCGGAACGGTCGTAGGCGCGGATGATGATATCCACCGGATAGGTCAGCACCGGCACCGGCCCCCAGCTGACCTGGATGATCCGCTCCGGCTCGCGCCCGGCCAGTTGCAGCACCGAGGCGCAGTCCTGGCGGTGAATGCTCACGCCGCGGCCCTGGGTGATGTAGCCGACGATCGCATCCCCTGGCAATGGCTGGCAGCAGCCGGCCATCTGGGTCATCAGGTTGCCCACGCCCTGGATCTGGATGTCGCCACGCTTGCCCGGCTTGTAGCCGGCAGCCTTGCGTGGAATCAACTCCAGTTGCTCGTTGCCGCGCTCCGGCTCCACCAGTTGCTGGGCCAGGTTGACCAGTTGCGCCAGGCGCAGGTCGCCCGCGCCCAGGGCGGCGAACATGTCCTCGGCGATCTTCATGTTGGCTTTCTCGGCCAACTTGTCGAAATCCACCTGTGGCAGGCCGAGTCGGCTCAGTTCGCGCTCCAGCAGGGTCTTGCCAGCGGCGACGTTCTGATCGCGGGCCTGGAGCTTGAACCAGTGGACGATCTTCGCCCGTGCCCGGGAGGTGGTGACGTAGCCCAGGTTCGGGTTCAGCCAGTCGCGGCTCGGCGTACCGTGCTTGCTGGTGATGATCTCCACCTGCTCGCCGGTCTGCAGGCTGTAGTTGAGCGGCACGATACGCCCGTTGATCTTCGCGCCCCGGCAGTTGTGGCCGATCTCGGTGTGCACCCGGTAGGCGAAATCCAGCGGCGTGGCGCCTTTGGGCAGGTCGATGGCATGACCGTCGGGGGTGAAGATGTACACCCGGTCCGGTTCGATATCCACCCGCAGCTGTTCGGCCAGACCGCCGATATCCCCCAGTTCCTCGTGCCATTCGAGCACCTGGCGCAACCAGGAGATTTTCTCTTCGTAATGGTTGGAGCCGGACTTGACGTCGGTGCCCTTGTACTTCCAGTGCGCGCAAACCCCCAGCTCCGCCTCTTCGTGCATGGCGTGGGTACGGATCTGCACTTCCAGCACCTTGCCCTCAGGGCCGATCACCGCCGTGTGCAACGAGCGGTAGCCGTTCTCCTTGGGGTTGGCGATGTAGTCGTCGAACTCTTTGGGGATGTGCCGCCACAGGGTATGCACGATGCCCAGCGCGGTGTAGCAATCGCGCATTTCCGGCACCAGCACCCGCACCGCGCGCACGTCGTAGATCTGGCTGAATTCCAGGCCCTTGCGCTGCATTTTGCGCCAGATGGAATAGATGTGCTTGGCCCGCCCACTGATGTCGGCGTTGACCCCGGTGGCCTTCAGTTCGTTCTGCAGCTGGTTCATCACGTCGCTGATGAAACGCTCGCGATCCAGGCGCCGCTCATGCAGCAGCTTGGCGATCTGCTTGTACTGCTCGGGCTCCAGGTAACGGAAGGACAGGTCTTCCAGCTCCCACTTGATATGCCCGATACCCAGGCGGTGAGCCAGGGGTGCGTAGATGTCGAAGACTTCCCGGGCAACCCGGTTGCGCTTTTCTTCGTCGGCGCTTTTTACCGCTCGAATCGCACAGGTACGCTCGGCCAGCTTGATCAGTGCGACCCGCACGTCATCTACCATGGCCACCAGCATCTTGCGCAGGTTTTCCACCTGGGCCTGGGTGCCCAGCACCAGGGACTGGCGGGGGCTGAGGCTGGCGGTAATGGCCGCCATGCGCAGCACGCCATCGATCAGCTTGGTGACCACCGGACCAAACCGCTGGCTGACCGCCGGCAACTGGATCTGGCCCTCGCGAACACCCCGGTAGAGCACCGCGGCAACCAGGGAGTCCTGATCCAGCTTGAGATCGGCGAGGATCTCGGCGATCTCCAGGCCCGTGCTGAAACTCGACACGTCCTCGGGGCTGAGATTCTTCGTTGCTATGTGCTGCAGTTCCGCCTCGCGGGCGAACTCGCAGGCTTCTTTCAAGGCTTCACGGTCCAGTGCCATGTCGACGCTGACCGTATGATCGAGCCATGCCTCGAGATTGATACTGCCGTCGGTGTTGATCGGCTGGTGCGCTCTCACCTGTACCATCTTGCTTTACCTTCCCTACGACGCACATTCAATGCGTCAAATCGCTGACCTTCAACGCTCGGGGGCGGCTCGCAGGGCCAGCGCGCCACTCCCGAAAGACCAGTCGGATTAGACAAGCCATCCTAGCTCGCTTCGAATAACGCCATGGCCTCGACATGCGCCGTCTGAGGAAACATATCGAGAATCCCGGCACGTTTTAATCTATAGCCCTGCTTGATCAGTTCGACCGTGTCACGAGCCAAAGTTGCCGGATTGCATGACACGTACACCAACCGCTTGGCACCCAGGGTCGCCAACTGGCGGACCACCTCGAAAGCACCGTCGCGGGGTGGGTCCAAGAGTACCGCAGAAAAGCCTGCATCGGCCCACTCGGCAGCGCTCAGAGGTTGGGATAAATCGGCTTGAAAAAAGCGCGTGTTATGCAAATTGTTGCTGGCGGCATTCTCCGCAGCGCGCGCCACCATGGTCGCCACGCCCTCCACTGCCACCACTTCCCGCACCTGTCGGGCCAACGGCAAGGCAAAGTTGCCCAGGCCGCAAAACAGGTCCAGCACCCGCTCATCAGCTTGCGGCGCCAGCCACTCCAGGGCCTGGGCCACCATCGCTTCGTTGACCCCGGCATTGACCTGGACAAAATCCCCCGGCCGATAGGCCAGGTGCAGGTCCCAGGACTCCAGGCGATAGCCCAGGGCCAGGGAAGGATCGAACGGCTGCGGCTCACCTTCACCCTGCAACCACAGCTGCGCCTGATGGAAATCGCAGAAATCCTTGAGGATTCCCAGATCAGCCTCGGATAACGGTGCCATGTGCCGCAACAGCACCGCCAGGGACGAACCACTGAACAACTCGACATGGCCCAGCGCCTGGGGCTTGCTCAAGCGCCGCAGCATCGCCGGCAGGCGGCTCATGATCGGTTGCAAGGGCTGTACCAGCACCGGACAGTCATCGATGGCGACGATGTCCTGGCTGCCGGCGGCACGGAAGCCCACTTCAAACTGCCGGGCCTTGGCATCCCAGCGCACCGCTACCCGGGCCCGGCGCCGATAAGCGAATTCCGGACCGCTCAGGGGGGCTGCCCAGGCTTCGGGCTCGACGCCCGCGACCTTGGACAACTGCTCGGCGAGCATGCGCTGTTTCAGGGCAAGCTGTTCGCCATGGGGCAAGTGCTGGACGCTACAGCCGCCGCAACGCCCGGCATGGGCACAGGCTGCCGGACGGCGCAGGTCGCTGGCGCTGAAGATCCGCTCGGTACGGGCTTCCACCACTTTGCCGTGGCTGCCCAGTACCCGCGCCTCGATCTCTTCACCGGCCAGGGCGCCATTGACGAACCAGGTGCGCCCATCAAGGAAGGCAATGCCGCGCCCGTCATTGGCCAGGCGCTGGATGCTCAAGCGCTGTTTCTTGCCCACCGGAATCTGCGGCGCCCGGCTGCCGCCCGCTGGCTGGAAGCGCAGGCCTCTGTCGTGCTTAGCCATTAATTGGGCGCATCGAAAATGCCGGTCGACAGGTAACGATCGCCACGGTCGCAGATGATCGCGACCATGACCGCGTTTTCCACTTCCCGGGACAGGCGCAGCATCGCTGCCACCGCACCGCCGGAAGAGACGCCACAGAAGATCCCTTCTTCACGGGCCAGGCGCCGAGTCACGTCTTCGGCCTCGCTCTGGGCCATGTCGACGATCCGGTCGACCCGACTGGCCTGGTAGATCTTCGGCAGGTATTGCTCGGGCCAGCGGCGAATGCCGGGAATGGCCGAGCCTTCCATCGGCTGCAGACCGACGATCTGCACCGCCGGGTTCTGCTCCTTCAGGTAACGCGAGGTACCCATGATGGTGCCGGTGGTGCCCATCGAGCTGATGAAGTGGGTAATGCTGCCCTGGGTCTGGCGCCAGATTTCCGGGCCGGTGCCGCTGTAGTGGGCCTCAGGGTTGTCGCCGTTGGCGAACTGGTCGAGCACCTTGCCACGGCCTTCGGCCTGCATCCGCTCGGCCAGATCGCGGGCGCCTTCCATGCCCTGCTCCTGGCTGACCAGAATCAGCTCGGCGCCGTAGGCGGTCATGGCCGCCTTGCGCTCGGCGCTGGAGTTGTCGGGCATGATCAGGATCATCTTGTAGCCCTTGATCGCTGCAGCCATGGCCAGGGCGATGCCAGTATTGCCCGAGGTCGCTTCGATCAGGGTATCGCCGGCCTGGATCTGCCCGCGCAACTCGGCGCGGGTGATCATCGACAGTGCCGGACGGTCCTTGACCGAACCCGCCGGGTTGTTGCCCTCGAGCTTTAGCAGCAGGGTATTGCTCGTGGCGCCGGGCAGGCGCTGCAGGCGTACCAGGGGGGTGTTGCCGACGCAATCGGCGATGGTTGGGTACTGCAAGGTCATGGCGTATTCGCAATCCAGACTGCGGGGGCGCCTATCATACCGGCAAACGACCGAGCGCCATATCACGCAAAGTGCGAGCCTTATGGCTTATTGGAATAAGGCAACCCAAGGCAAGGCTCAGGCCGCCAGCAGGCGCACATGGATGCGCAGGCCATGGGCCAGGTTCTGCGCCCACAGCTGCCCCCCCTGGCGCTCTACGGCATTACGGGCGATGCTCAGGCCCAGGCCGAAACCGCCATCCCCCGGCCGTGAACCATCCAGACGAGTGAAGGGCGCGAAGATCCTTTCCAGATCCTCTTCAGCCACCCCCGGCCCTTCGTCATCCAGCCACAGGTGCCAGTACTTGCCGTCGCGCTCGCCTCCGAGGCTCACCCGTGCTCCGGCCGGTGAATGCCGAATAGCGTTGCGCAGGATGTTTTCCAGGGCCTGGGCCAGGGTGTTGAGGTGCCCGCGAACCCAGCAATCGGCCTCCAGCTCGCAACGCAGCCGCTGTGCGGACCAGCCACTCTCGAAGCAGGCATTCTCGCTGAGCATCTCCCACAACGCCTGGACCTGGATCTGCTCTTGCGGCAGTGGCGCCCGTTCGGTGTCCAGCCAGGCCAGTTGCAGGCTGTCCTCCACCAAGCGCTGCATGCCGTCGACCTCCCGCCCCAAGCGTTCGCGCAACGCGGCAAGATCACGCTCGCCATCGCAGGCCACGCGCAGGCGGCTCAGGGGGGTGCGCAACTCGTGGGACAGGTCCCGCAACAACTGCTGCTGCACCGCCACGGTACTCTGCAGACGTTCGGACATCTGATCGAACGCCCGTCCCAGTTCGCCCAGCTCGTCCCGCCGCTGGGTGGTTTCGCTGGACAGCCGCACGTTCAACTGCTCCGCCCGCCAGGCGTTGGCCTGCTCGCGCAACTGGTTCAGCGGCACCACCAGCAAGCGATACAGGCCGACACACAGCAACAAGGTGAACAGCCCCGGAATCACCCCATTGGTGATCACCTGCCAGAACACCCGGTAGCGCCCTGGCATGAAGCGTTGTGGCAACTCGATCACCAGGCTGCCCAGGGACGGGTCCTCGGGAAAGGGTACTTTCAACCACGGCAGGCCCCGGGCATGTCGGCTCACCGGCCAGTCGGCGCCGCGCAGGAACGTCAGGCGCTGGGCCTCCGCCGGCGTCAACGGGTAGCTGCTCAGGGATTGCAGGTCACTGCCAATCACGCCGATCCAGGTTTTCTCGCGGCTGGCGATCTGCTGGATCCAGGCATCGACACCGGCACTCTGGCCACCCTTCCAGGCCTGCTCGGCCTCGCGGGCGTAGCTGCCCAAGGTGGCTCTGGCCTCATCGGAGAGGTAGAGGTTCTTCTGCTCCACATAACGCCCCCAGGACCAGCTCAGCCAGATCATCAACAGGCAGAAAGCTACCAAGAGGCACGCCAGCTTCCAGAACAGCGAATGCCGCCCCGGCAGATCAGGCCAGTTCATCTAAGGCGCTCAGCACATAACCCTTGCCCCACACGGTTCGCAGCTCACGCTCGCTGTAGCCCAGCGCCTTGAGCTTGCGGCGGATCTGGCTGACATGCATGTCCAGGCTGCGGTCGTGGGCCGCATAACCGCGTTGCAGTACATGCTGATAAAGGAAGGCCTTGCTCAACACCTCGTCGCCATTGCGGTACAGGGTATCCAGCAGGCGATATTCACTGCGGGTCAGGCCGGCCCATTGCTCGGCAAAGAACACGTCGCTGCGCTCATCGTCGAAGCGCAGGCTCTGGGCCAGGTTGACGGGGACCGGCGGCGTCGGTCGCCGGTCCAGGGCGACCCGGCGCAGGATGGCCTCGATGCGCACACGCAGCTCGGCCATGCTGAATGGCTTGGGCAGGTAATCGTCGGCCCCCAGGCGGAAACCGCTGATTCGGTCGGCTTCCGCCCCCAGGGCGGACATCAGCAGCACCGGCGTGGAATGGCTCTGGCGAAAGTGCGTGAGCACTTCCAGGCCATCCATTCCGGGCAACAGGATATCCAGCAGCACCACATCGAAAGGTCGGCGCCGAGCAATGCCCAGCCCCTCCTGGCCGTTCTGGCACCAGGTCACGACAAAGCCACAGCGCTCCAGTTGCTCGCGCACATAGGCACCCAGCACCGGGTCATCTTCAATGGTCAGAATACGTGGCGGCTCAACAGATACGGGAGTCATTGACTTCTGCAAGTGATTCTCAGTTGAGCGATTATTCAAGATTGCCCGGATCGCGGCAACCAGTGCCTTGGTCGCAGCCCGGTTTCAGGCATTTCAGGCGACGGCCGCCCTGGCGCAATTTGCCAAGATCAGCCCCCGGCAAATCGTTACACTGCGCAGGTGGCGCATCACGGACGTGCCCGTAGACCTTTCAAAACAGCGTGGAAGCAGGAGAGTTGCGTGCTCAAGAAACTGGGAATCAAAGGCCGCGTACTGTTGCTGACCTTGTTGCCAACCAGCCTGATGGCGTTGGTGCTGGGCGGCTACTTCACCTGGATGCAGCTCTCGGACCTGCAGACCCAGCTCCTGCAGCGCGGCGAGATGATCGCGGAACAACTGGCCTCCCTGGTGGCCCCGGCCATGGGCAACCACAACACCCAGATGCTCGAGCGCATTGCCACCCAGGCCTTGGAACAGCAAGACGTGCGCGCCGTATCGCTCCTTGCCCCGGATCGCAGCCTGCTGGCCCACGCCGGCCCCAGCATGCTCAACCCGCCTCCCGCGGGTAACAGCAGCCACATGATGCAACGCTCCGGCAGCGACGCGACCCGCTATCAACTGCCGGTCTTCGGCCGGCACCGCAACCTGGCCGGCGACCTGATTCCCGATGAGTCCGACCGCCTGCTGGGCTGGGTGGAACTGGAGCTGTCCCACAGTGGCATGCTGCTGCGCGGCTACCGCAGCCTGTTCGCCAGCCTTCTGTTGATTGCCGCCGGACTGGCCGGCACCGCCCTACTGGCAGTGCGCATGGGCCGCACCATCAACAACCCGCTGACCCAGATCAAGCAGGCCGTGGCGCAGCTCAAGGACGGCAACCTGGAAACCCGCCTGCCACCCCTGGGCAGCCAGGAACTGGATGAGCTGGCCTCGGGCATCAACCGCATGGCCAGTACTCTGCAGAATGCCCAGGAAGAACTGCAGCACAGCATCGACCAGGCCACCGAAGACGTGCGCCAAAACCTGGAAACCATCGAGATCCAGAACATCGAGCTGGACCTGGCGCGCAAGGAAGCCCTGGAGGCCAGCCGGATCAAGTCGGAATTTCTGGCCAACATGAGCCATGAAATCCGTACACCGCTCAACGGCATTCTCGGCTTCACCCACCTGTTGCAGAAAAGCGAGCTGACACCACGCCAGCTGGACTACCTGGGCACCATCGAGAAATCCGCCGACAGCCTGTTGGGCATCATCAACGAGATCCTCGACTTCTCGAAAATCGAAGCCGGCAAACTGGTGCTCGATAGCATCCCGTTCAACCTGCGGGACTTGCTGCAAGACACCCTGACCATTCTCGCCCCGGCCGCCCACGCCAAGCAGCTGGAACTGGTGAGCCTGGTCTATCGCGATACGCCGCTGTCGCTGGTGGGCGACCCGCTGCGGCTCAAGCAGATTCTTACCAACCTGGTGAGCAACGCCATCAAGTTCACCCGCGAAGGCACCATCGTCGCCCGGGCCATGCTGGAAGAAGAACACGAAGACAGCGTGCAACTGCGCATCAGCATCCAGGACACCGGTATCGGCCTGTCGAACCAGGATGTGCGCGCCCTGTTCCAGGCCTTCAGCCAGGCTGACAACTCACTGTCGCGACAACCCGGCGGCACGGGGCTTGGGCTGGTGATTTCCAAGCGCCTGATCGAACAGATGGGCGGCGAGATCGGTGTCGACAGCACCCCGGGCGAAGGTTCGGAGTTCTGGATCAGCCTCAACCTGCCGAAAACCCGCGACGACGCCGAGGACCTGCCCGGCCCACCGCTGCTGGGGCGGCGCGTGGCGGTACTGGAAAACCACGAGCTGGCGCGCCAGGCCTTGCAGCACCAGTTGGAGGACTGCGGCCTGGAGGTGACCCCGTTCAATACCCTGGAAGCCCTGACCAACGGCATTACCGGCGTACACCAGAGCGAGCAGGCCATCGACCTGGCGGTGTTGGGCATCACCACCAACGACATGTCACCGGAACGCCTGAGCCAGCATATCTGGGACCTCGAACACCTGGGCTGCAAGGTCCTGGTACTGTGCCCGACCACCGAACAGACACTGTTCCATCTGTCGGTGCCCAACCCTCACAGCCAGTTGCAGGCCAAGCCCGCGTGCACCCGCAAGCTGCGCCGTGCCCTGTCCGACCTGGTGACCCCGCGCCGAGCTCGCAGCGAACCGGAAGAGACCCTTTCCAGCCGCGCGCCGCGAGTGCTGTGTGTCGATGACAACCCGGCCAACCTGCTGCTGATCCAAACCTTACTGGAGGACATGGGCGCCAAGGTGCTGGCGGTGGACAACGGCTACGCCGCGCTGAACGCGATCCAGACCGAACCCTTCGACCTGGTAATGATGGACGTGCAGATGCCCGGCATGGATGGCAGGCAGAGTACCGAGGCGATCCGCCAGTGGGAAAGCGAGCGACACGGTACGCCGCTGCCCATCGTCGCCCTTACCGCCCATGCCATGGCCAACGAGAAACGCGCCCTGCTGCAAAGCGGCATGGACGACTACCTGACCAAACCCATCAGTGAACGCCAACTGGCCCAAGTGGTGCTGAAATGGACCGGCCTGGCCCTGCGCAACCAGGGCCCGGAACGGGCCAGCGAGCGCCCGGAACTGGGGCTGGAACTGCAGGTACTGGATCAGGATGAAGGCCTGCGCCTGGCCGCCGGCAAGGCCGATCTCGCGGCGGACATGCTGGCCATGTTGCTGGCTTCTCTGGAAGCCGACCGCGAAGCCATCAAGGCAGCGCGGGCCGCCAACGACCAGAACGCCCTGATCGAACGGGTCCACCGCCTGCACGGCGCCACCCGCTACTGCGGCGTGCCGCAATTGCGCGCCGCCTGCCAGCGCAGCGAGACCCTGCTCAAGCAGGAAGATGCCAAAGCCTTTGCCGCCCTGGATGAACTGGACCACGCCATCGGCCGCCTGGCTGCCGAAGCGCGGACCAACGCCTGACCCAGGGCAAGACCTGTCCGGCGCCCAGCCCCCATGCTGGGCGCCCCGAACAAAGATGCAGCCATGCGTACGATTCTTTTCAGCAGCCAGAACTACGACCGCGAGAGTTTTCTCGACGCTCAACTGCCAGCAGGCATCGAACTGCAATTCCAGGCCGCACGCCTGAGCCTGGATACCGCCGCCCTGGCTGAACGCCATGAAGTGGTCTGTGCCTTTATCAACGACGACCTCAGTGCCCCGGTACTGGAACAACTGGCTGCCGGTGGCACTCGCCTGATCGCTCTGCGCTCGGCCGGCTACAACCACGTCGACCTGCCCGCGGCCCAGCGCCTGGGGCTGGATGTGGTGCGGGTCCCGGCCTATTCCCCCCATGCGGTCGCCGAACATGCCGTGGCCCTGATCCTGGCGCTCAACCGCCGCCTGCACCGGGCCTACAACCGGACCCGCGAAGGCGACTTCACCCTGCACGGCCTGACCGGCTTCGACCTGGTGGGCAAGACCGTGGGCATTGTCGGCACCGGCCAGATCGGCGCCACCTTCGCCCGGATCATGGCCGGCTTCGGCTGCCAACTGCTGGCGTACGATCCCTTCCCCAATCCCGCCGTAGAAGCCCTCGGTGCCCGTTACCTGGACCTGCCCGAGCTGCTGGCCCAATCTCAGATCATCAGCCTGCACTGTCCGCTGACCGAGGCCAGCCGTTACCTGATCAACCAGCAGAGCCTGGCCCACATGCAACCGGGAGCAATGCTGATCAACACCGGGCGCGGCGGCCTGGTGGACACCCCGGCGCTGATCGAGGCGCTCAAGAGTGGCCAACTGGGCTACCTGGGGCTGGATGTCTATGAAGAAGAGGCGCAACTGTTCTTCGAGGACCGCTCCGATCTCCCCCTGCAGGATGACGTGCTGGCGAGGCTGCTGACCTTTCCCAACGTGATAGTCACTGCGCACCAGGCGTTCCTGACCCGCGAAGCCCTGGCGGCCATCGCCGAGACCACCCTGCACAACATCGCCAGCTGGGCAGCTGGCCAGCCGCAGAACCGCGTCCCCGGCTGAAATCCGCGCCACGGGCTGATCGAAGGTCACCTGGCCGCAACCTGCGCCGCAGGGGCCCGTGCTAGCATACGCGGCAGATTTGGAGGACCCATGGTCGAACACGATTTCCGCTACAACCTGATGAACCCGCAACACACCCTGATCGAATGCCGAGCCCTGGTGCCCGGCCGCTATCAAGTCACCGGCAACGGTGGCTCGATCCGTACCGACGACGTGCTTCTGGTCACCCTCAAGGGCAGCAAGGACCTCTCCATGCGCCTGACCGTGGACACCGTACGCCACTTGATCAATCCGGTCGGCCAGTGGGTCGCCGTGGCGCGTGGCCCGGTATTCGGCGAACTGGCGATCCACCAGTGGCAGGTCAATTGCGACAGCTGCGACGCCACCCTGGACTTCGAGTTCGCAGTGGATGCCAAGCTGGGCAGCAAGGCCCAGAAGCCTGCCGCCAGCGCGCGCATTGCCGAGCTCGGCTGGCGTAGCGAGGGTGAGCATCACCGCTGCCCGAAATGCCAGCAGGCCGGCCAATGAAACGCCTGATGCTGGCTGCGGCGCTGGGGGCCGGCCTGCTGGGCTGCGCCGCCGAACCGCTGAAACTGCAGCAGGACCGCAGTTACGTCCTGGAATGGATTGGCGAGCGTCCGCTGATCGATTACAGCCACCTGACCATCACCCTCGGCGAAGACGGTCGGGCCTATGGCAATGGCGGCTGCAACCACTGGTTCGCGCCCTACACCCTGGACGGCGAAAAACTCAGCTTCGGCAAGGTCGGCAGTACCCGCAAACTCTGTGCGCCGGCGTTGATGGAGCAGGAGCGGCGCTTCCTTCAGGCTCTGGAAACCGTGGAGCGCTGGGACATCTCGCCGATCGAACAGGTACGTTTCTGGCCTGCCGAGGGCAAGCCGTTGCGCTGGTGGCTGGAAGAAGGCTGATAGGGCTGTAGCCGCCGCCGAGCCCGCGAAGCTGCGATATAGGGCACCTGGAATCTCCAGCGAGTTTCAGGCCCCTGCGTCCCTTCGGGACGTTCGCAGCCTGCGGCAGCGGCGACAAATCCTCGATCCATCAATGCCCGCGCAAGGCCTGCAGTTTCGCCAGTACGCCCGCGGCGGTCTGCTCGCCCATCATCTGCTCACGAACCTTGCCCTTGTCGTCGATGATGTAGGTCACCGGCAGCGCCTCGCTGCGTGGCAGATCGAAGAGCTCCGCAGGGTTCTGCGCCAGCACGGTGAACTTGATCCCCAGCTTCTCGCTGGCACTCTTCAGCTCTTGCCCCTGCACATTGTCGAAGTTGACCCCCATCACCGATGCCGACTGCCCCTTGAGCTGCTCGTTCAGGGCATTGAGTTCCGGGATCTCGGTGCGGCAAGGCCCGCACCACTCGGCCCAGTAGTTGAGCACCAGCCACTGCTTGTCGATACGCTCGGCGGCGACTTTCTGGCCATACTGGTCGACCCCGTAGTCATTGCCACAGCCGCCCAGCAGCAGGGTTGTGATGATCGCCAATGCCGCCGCCAATTGCCTTGCCATGCGCTGTTTCCTGTCTTGAAAGATGTCTTGAAAAATAACTGCGGCCCCAGGGTCGCTGCGACCTAACGACTCCCAAGGTTCAGGAGTGCCCGTCGCGCAGGTAGAATAGCCGCCACCTTACGCAAGATGCGACCCGCACATGACCGATCTGACGCTTTATCACAACCCGCGCTGCTCGAAATCCCGCGGTGCGCTGGAACTTCTGGAACAACGCGGCCTGGCCCCGACCGTGGTCCGCTACCTGGAAACCCCACTGGATGCCGCCCAGTTGCGCAGCCTTCTGGCCAAGCTCGGCCTCAGCGCGCGCCAGCTATTGCGCACCGGCGAGGACGAGTACAAGACCCTCAACCTGGCCGACCCGAGCCTCAGCGAAGAGCAACTGATCGCCGCCATTGCCCAGCACCCGAAACTCATGGAGCGGCCGATTCTCCAAGCTGGCGAAAAGGCCATCATTGGCCGGCCGCCGGAGAATGTGCTGGAGATCCTGCCTTGAGCGCGCCCTATATCCTGGTCCTGTACTACAGCCGCAACGGCTCGACCAACGAGATGGCCCGGCAGATCGCCCGCGGCATCGAGCAGGCCGGCCTGGAGGCTCGCCTGCGCACTGTCCCGGCGATCTCCGCGCAATGCGAGGCAGTCACCCCGGACATCCCCGACAGCGGCGCCCTGTACGCCAGCCTCGACGATCTGAAGCACTGCTCAGGCCTGGCCCTGGGCAGCCCTACCCGCTTCGGCAACATGGCAGCGCCGCTGAAGTATTTTCTCGACGGTACCAGCAACCTCTGGCTGACCGGTGCCCTGGTGGGCAAGCCTGCCGGCGTGTTCACCTCGACTGCCAGCCTGCATGGCGGCCAGGAAGCCACTCTGCTATCGATGATGCTGCCGTTGCTGCATCACGGCATGCTGATCACCGGCCTGCCCTACAGCGAGTCGGCTCTGCTGGAAACCCGCGGTGGCGGCACCCCGTATGGCGCCAGTCACCATGCCGGAGCAGATGGCAAGAGCCCACTGGATGAACACGAGATTGCACTGTGCCGGGCCCTGGGCCTGCGCCTGGCGAAAACCGCCCTGCGACTGGAGAACGGCCGTGGCTAAGAAGCCGAAGATCCTGCCCCCGGTGGAATGGCTGGAGCCCCGGGTCCGCCTGATGCGAATCCTCAGCCTGCTCTGCTTCTTCGGCCTGGTGGGTCTGCTTTGCGGGTATTACCTGTTGGTGGCCGATCTGCACGGTGCCCGCCCCTGGGTCATCCTGCTGATCGAGCTGGTGCCCCTGCTGCTGATGGCCCCCGGCATGCTCAGCGGCAGTGCCCGTGGCCATTCGTGGATGTGCTTCGTGGTCAACCTGTACTTCATCAAGGGCGCCCTGGCGGCCTACGACCCAAACCGCCAACTGTTCGGCCTGCTGGAGATGTTCGCCAGCCTGGCCGTGTTCACGTCGGCGCTGCTTTACGTGCGCTGGCGCTTCCAGCTCAATCGCCGGCTCGCGGGTGAAGGCGCCAGCCCGGCCTGAGTTCGCCCCAGGTTCCCCGGGCCCCGGGGAACTTGTAATGCCGCCAAAGGCCCCAACCTTGGTCAACAGACTTTCCGACCCTCCTGACCGTTCCGGAGCAGGCATGCACGATTACAAATGGCTGAATGAATACTGTCTCAACCGCTTCGGTTCCGCGGCGGCCCTGGAAGCCCAGTTGCCCACCCCGGCCAGCGACGACTACCTGCGCGCCTTGAGCGCCGACCGCTACCTCTCGACCCTGGCCCTGCGGGTTTTCCGTGCCGGGCTCAAACACAGCCTGGTGGACGCCAAATGGCCGGCGTTCGAGCAGGTGTTTTTCGGCTTCGATCCACACAAGGTGGTGCTGATGGGTGCCGAGCACCTGGAGCGGCTGATGCAGGACACGCGGATTATCCGCCACCTGGGCAAGCTCAAGAGTGTGCCGCGCAACGCGCAGATGATCCTCGATGTGGAAAAGCAGCACGGCAGCTTTGGCGCCTTCATCGCCGACTGGCCGGTGCAGGACATCACCGGGCTCTGGCAGTACCTGGCCAAACATGGCAACCAGATGGGCGGGCTCTCTGCCCCGCGCTTCCTGCGCATGGTCGGCAAGGACACCTTTATCCCCACCTGGGACGTGGTCGCGGCCCTCAATGCCCAGAACATCATCGACAAGGTGCCCAGCAGCAAACGCGACCAGGCCCTGGTGCAAGAAGTGTTCAACCAATGGCAGTACGAGAGCGGCAGGCCTCTGTGCCAGCTGTCGGCAATGCTGGCCTACACCGTCAATCACTGAGCAGAGCCCCTCACCCGCATCACTTCCTGCCCGAAACAATGGGCAGGAAACCCTCCTTTCTCATGCCCGCCCTCCAGCCCAAGCTGACAATAAGCTGAACTAAACGCGAGGATTTTTCATCCGCTGTTTTTTATCGGCTAAAGTTCTCCTTGCACTTGCCTCAACGATAAAAACGAAACTCCGGGAAGATCCTCCCGAAGTCATCTGGCGTGCATAACTGGATAACAAAGCCGCGTTTGGGCCAACAACCTGAACAAAAGCTGTCCGGTTTTAAAAGAACTGCCGTCGTCCATTCGTTTTTTTCACATTGCTTTCACTCTTCGCCCACCTGGCCCGACCTAAATTGGTCCCAGTTGCAGTGCGGGCTCCCGTGACTGCAGGTCGTTCGTCTTCAGTGCACCAGCTCTACCCTGAATAACAAACACTCGGCAAAAACCTACTCAGGTACACCACGTGGTCAACACCGCTGAACCCGGCACTGGCAACAAGACACCCCGAACCTGGCGAATCGTCGGCGGCGTTTGCGCGGCAGTCCTGGCCATCCTGGTCAGCGGTTTTGTCCTGTGGCCCGTCACGCCTCGCGACCTGGGAGCCGGCAACCAGATGCAGCAGGCCAACGTCTACCACCACTGGCAAGGGGGCGATGTGATAGTCCTGGTCCGTCATGCCGAGCGTTGTGACCGTTCCGCCAATCCCTGCCTGGGGCCCGCCGATGGCATTACCCAGCTCGGAAGCCACAGCGCCAGCGACCTGGGACAAGCCTTTCGCACCCTGGGCATGGCCACCACCGATGTCATCAGCAGCCCCGCAACCCGCACCCGGCAAACATCGGAGTTCATGTTCGCCGGTGCGGTGCAGACCCAGGACTGGCTGGCCACCTGCGACAAGTATTTCCAGCAGACGATCAAGTCGCACAAATCCCCCAAGCGCAATCTGATCCTGATAACCCACAGCGATTGCATCAGCAACCTGGAGCGCCAGTTGGGCTACCCGCATGCCCTGGCCAGCGAATACACCAGTTCGCTGTTTGTCACCCTGGATCCGCAAGGCCGCATGCAAGTACTGGGAATCATGGGTGCGGGCGCCTGGCAGCGCGTACTTGGCCAGCCCCTTGAATAACTTGTAACTATTTTTAACAACAGGCCAACAGACTTTATTATGAAAAGAGACACACTTCCCGGCTAATTAATTGACTTAACTAGTTTCTGTACTAATAAGAAACGGACAGCCGCGTTTATGAAAAAACTTCTCAAAAAAATGAATGCTACCCGCTAAAAATCCACGAACTTGGGAAAGCAGGCAGCTCGACAGAATTGACGCTTTGTCAGCCTCCCCCAACAAATAACGAAATCGCTATCGGCCAATGACTTCGAGGACACAAATGCACCGCACTTCGCCGCCCCCCGCTTATGGAACAAGCGCCCCACCGTCCGGCTTTACCCTCGGCGCAAGTACAACCAGCACTCTCCAGCGCTGGGCACTTCCTCTGTTGCTCGTGGCCTTCGGCCTGTTCTACCTGCTACCTCTGACCAGCCACGGCTTATGGATTCCCGACGAGACCCGCTACGCCCAGATCAGCCAGGAAATGCTGCTTAATGGCGACTGGGTGGCGCCACACTTCATGGGCATCCGCTACTTCGAGAAGCCCATCGCCGGCTATTGGTTAATCGCCATCGGCCAGGCGGTCTTTGGCGACAACCTGTTCGGCGTGCGCATTGCCTCGGCCCTGAGTACCGGCCTGAGCGTGCTGCTGGCCTACCTGATCACCCGCCGGATGTGGAACGACCCGCGCAAGAGCTTCGCCGCCGCCCTGCTTTATATGAGCTTCGGTCTGATTGCCGGCCAAGCCGGATACTCCAATCTTGATCCGCAGTTCACCTTGTGGGTCAACCTGAGCCTGGTAGCCCTGTGGTTCGCCCTGGACGGCCGGACCACCCGCGAACGCCTGCTGGCATGGGCCGGGCTGGGCGTCGCCTGTGGCATGGGCTTCATGACCAAAGGTTTCCTGGCCTGGCTGTTGCCGGTTCTCATTGCCCTGCCCTACATGCTCTGGCAACGCCGTCTGGGCGAACTGCTGCGTTATGGTCTGGTGGCCGTGCTGGTAGCGATCAGCATCAGCCTGCCCTGGGTATTGAGCATTCACGCCCACGAGCCCGACTTCTGGCGCTTCTTCTTCTGGCACGAGCACATTCGCCGCTTCGCCGCCGACAACGCACAACATACCCGCCCCTGGTGGTTCTACCTGCCGCTGCTGGTGGCCTCCAGCCTGCCCTGGGCAGCCCTATTGCCGGGCACATTCATGCAAGCCTGGAAAGGCAAGCGCCAGGCCTCGACCGGTTTCCTGCTGCTGTGGTTCCTGCTGCCCCTGGCGTTCTTCAGCCTGAGCCGCGGCAAGCTGCCAACCTACATCATGCCGTGCCTGCTGCCGCTGGCCGTGCTCATGGGTAACGCCCTGATCGACCGCATCAACGCCAGCCAGGGCCGGAGCATCCGCATCAACAGCCTGCTCAACCTGCTGATCGGCGTGGCGGCCATGGTGGCCCTGCTGTACATCCAGCTCACCCGGCCGGTCTACGGCCACAACGAGATGCTCGGCCTGTCCCTGGTGTTCATCATGCTGATGGGCTGGATCATCGCCAACCTGCTGCCGGCCACCCGACCGCTGCAATACTGGGCGGCCCCGGCCCTGGGCATCTGGTTGCTGGTGGCCCTGCTGCCGGCGGGCATGCCAGGGTTCATCGTGCATAACCAGATGCCGGACCAGTTCATCAAGGAACATATCGAGGAGCTCCGGCAGACCAAGAGCCTGCTGAGCAACGACCTGGGAGCCGCCTCGGCCCTGGCCTGGCGCCTGCAACGCCCAGAGGTGACGCTGTACAACACCGAGGGCGAATTGAAATATGGCCTGGCTTATGCTGATTCGGCGCAGCGCAAGGTAAGCATGGCCGAGGTCGGGAAGTGGGTCAGCGAGGCCCGCAAACAGGGTTCGGTGGGTGTGGTCATGCGGGTCAAGGACGTGGTGGAAAGCGAGGAAGTGGCGCTGCTGCCACCCGGAGGCAAGCGCTACGAGGAAGGCAACATGCTGGTCCTGATCCTGCCACAGAGCCAACCCTGACCCGTAACGACAGCGCCGACCATGGTTGGCGCTGCCTTTTCTTCACGCTTTGATGCCCTGGATGGCTGCGACTTTTCCCACAGCAGCTCTGGAAACCCGTCTATGAATCTGTTTCGCAGCGAACGCGGGGCCCTGGCCCTACTGCTCAGCGTGTCTGCCCTGATCCTGCTGCTGGGCCTGGGCTCCCGTGAACTGTGGGGGCCGGAAACCCGCTGGGCCAACATCGCCTTGCAGATGCTGCAGAGCGGCGACTATTTCGACCCCTACCTCAAGGGTGCTCCCTACTACGACAAGCCCCTGCCCTCCTACTGGCTGATTACCGCCAGCGCCTGGCTGACGGGCGGCCTGGGGCACTGGTCGCTGCGCCTGTCATCGGTGATCGCGGCATGGCTGAGCATCTGGCTGGTTTACCTGATCGGCGAGCGGCTGTTCCACAAGGGCACCGGGCTGATCGCCGGCTGGATGCTGGCCACCACCTTCTATTTCGCCTTCTGGGGGCGGGTGGCCACGGCCGACATCCTGACCGTCTGCGGCGTGCTGGCCGCGGTGTGGTGGTACTGGCGTGGCCCGGAAGATACCCGCCTGGGCCGCTATACGGTGTTCTTCCTGATACTGGCGGCGACCTCGCTGCTCAAGGGGCTGATCGGCTTTGTCCTGCCGGGGCTGATCCTGTTGCCACACTTGCTGAGCCAGGGGCGCTGGAAACGCCACCTGAACCTGCGCCTGCTGCTGGCCTTGAGCATCGCCGCCCTGTTCTACATGGTGCCGTTCGTTCTGTCGCACCTGTACGGCGCTCCCAGCTACGGGGAAAGCGGCCTGAGCCTGGTGTTTCGCGAGAATGTGGTGCGTTTCTTCAACCCTTTCGACCATGTCGGGCCGATCTACACCTACCTGATCTACCTGCCGGCCTATACCTTGCCCTGGGCGCCCTGCTGGATCCTCGGCCTGTGGCTGGCGGCCCGGCACTGGCGCCAACTGCAACCCAACGAGCGCTGGCTGGTGTGGGCCCTGGGGTTGTTGTTCCTGTTCTTCACCGCCAGTGGCAGCCGGCGCAGCTACTACGTTCTGCCCCTGGTGCCCTTTGCCCAGTTGCTCGGTGCCTGGTGGCTCAACCGTAGGCTGCAGCTACGCCAGGCCGCCGGCAAACCCGGCTCCCGTGGCTGGTCCCTCGGTTTCTCCTGCGCGGCCCTGGTCATGCTGCTGGTGCTGGGGGTTGCCTACCCATGGAGCAACAGCGGTGGGGGTGTGATGCAGTTCAGCGCCGATACCCGGGCCGCCGCGAGCCGGATCGCCCCCTGGAATCAATGGCGGATGGTCATGGTGGAAATCGATAACAAACTGCCAATGTACCTGCAGAACCAGGGCGCGCCCTTCTACTACGTGGCAGAAACCGCGGACTTCCCGCGTAACGGCACCAGCGCGGACTTCATGGCCTGGCTGGACAAGACCAGTGGCCAGCACTGGGACCCGCAGCGCACCCTGATCTTCGTCCAGCAGAAACACGATGAACCGCTGATGCTGGGGTATCTGGGCGAGGATCATCAACTGGTCCGCACCACCCCGACCAACGGTGAGCGCCTGGCCAAGAAACCGGCGCAAGGCAGCGTGGCCTTCATTCCCCACATGCCGGGGAGCTGAATGACCGGGCTGCGCAAGCGCAGCCCGGATTCACCAGGATCGGATCAGAGGTTCACCACATTGACGAAACGCGGTGTGGCGCTGTCGTCGATGCGCAGGCTGGTGAAGTCGAACAGATTGCGGTCCGCCAGTTGCGAGGGGATCACGTTCTGCAGGCCGCGGAAGATGCTTTCGGTACGCCCTGGAGTCTTGCGCTCCCACTCCTGAAGCATCTCCTTGACCACCTGGCGTTGCAGGTTCTCCTGGGAGCCGCAGAGGTTGCACGGGATGATCGGGAACTGCTTGAGGTCGGAATAGGCCTGGATATCCTTCTCGCTGCAGTAGGCCAGCGGCCGGATCACCACGTTGCGCCCGTCATCGGCCAGCAGCTTGGGCGGCATGGCCTTGAGCGAACCGTTGTAGAACATGTTGAGAAAGAAGGTCTCGACGATGTCGTCGCGGTGGTGACCCAAGGCCATCTTGGTGGCGCCAATTTCGTCGGCGAAGGTGTACAGGGTTCCGCGACGCAGGCGCGAACACAGCGAACAGGTGGTCTTGCCTTCCGGGACCAGCTCCTTGACCACCGAATAGGTGTCCTTTTCGACAATGTGGTACTCGACACCCAGTTCCTTGAGGTAGGCCGGCAACACGTGCTCGGGAAAGCCGGGCTGTTTCTGGTCCATGTTCACCGCGACGATCTCGAACTTGATGGGCGCCACCTTCTGCAGGTGCAGCAGCACGTCGAGCATGGTGTAGCTGTCCTTGCCGCCGGACAGGCAGACCATGACCTTGTCGCCCTCTTCGATCATGTTGAAATCGGCGACCGCTTCGCCCGCCAGTCGGCGAAGGCGTTTCTGCAGTTTGTTCTGGTTGACCGTAAGAGTGCCCATGGCGCTTGAAATCCGCGAGGTGTGTGACGAAAAGCCGGACATTTTACGCAAAAAACCCAGCTCCGTGAAAGCGCCCCGGAGCAGCGGCGCCGGGGTCGCAATGACAGATGCAGCAGCGATTAGCCCGGGGGTTTACAGCGCAATTTGCTCTAAAGGTGCGCACATCTGCGGAAAACTCCTCCCTATACTGCGACATAAGGTCGCACGCACATATAGACCTATACTGACTGTGCCACTTGGCTGTAAGCGCTCCGTTGGGGGGCGATGGCAACAATAAAGGAGTGACTGACCATGATTCATCATGTCGTAGGACTCTTCACCCACCCCGATCAGGAATGGCGAGACATCCGTGGCGATGCCGAGGAAAGCATCAGCCACATGTACCTCACACATACGCTGATCCTTGCGGCAATCCCCGCCATTTCGGCTTTTATCGGCACCACCCAGGTCGGCTGGGTCATCGGCAGTCGCGCGCCGGTGATGCTGACCATGGAAAGCGCCCTGTGGATGACCATCATGTCGTACCTGGCCATGCTCGGCGGCGTGGCGGTGATGGGCGCATTCATCCACTGGATGGCCAGAACCTATGACGCCAGCCCGAGCCTGGCACGCTGCGTGGCCTTTGCCACCTACACCGCCACACCACTGTTCGTCGGTGGCCTGGCGGCACTGTACCCGCACATGTGGCTGGGCATGATCGTCGGCACTGCCGCCATCTGCTACACGGTCTACCTGCTGTATGTCGGGCTGCCGACCTTCATGAATATCCCGTCGGACGAGGGGTTCCTGTTTTCCAGCTCAGTGCTGGCAGTGGGCCTGGTGGTACTGGTCGCGATCATGGCCTTCACCGTGATTGTCTGGGGCCTGGGCGTCGGCCCCGTGTACACCAACTGACGCCGCACCAATAATAATCCTCTGTCTGCCAACACAGGCCGCCGCAAGGCGGCCTTCTTATGGGCGTAGCATGGATGACCATTCGGCGCCTGGGCGATTCGGAATCCCCCCTGTTTGCGGCATACTCACGCCCTCTGGAGAGCCGTTAAGCATGCCCGAGCAACTCAATACCCGCGTCGAAGATTGTTTCCAACTCGCTGAATCCTTTTTCAAACGTCCTTTCAAACGCCCGGTGGTCAGCCTCAAGTTGCGTGGCCAGAAAGCCGGTGTCGCCCATTTGCACGAGAACCTGCTGCGCTTCAACCCGCAGCTGTACCGGGAAAACACCGAGGACTTCCTCAAGCAGACCGTGGCCCACGAAGTGGCACACCTGATCGCCCACCAACTGTTTGGCGAACGTATCCAGCCCCACGGTGAAGAGTGGCAACTGATCATGCGCGGGGTGTACGAACTGCCGCCCAACCGCTGTCATACCTACGACGTCAAGCGTCGCAGCGTGACCCGCTACATCTACCGCTGCCCCTGCGCCGAGAGCGATTTCCCGTTCTCCGCCCAACGCCACAAGCTGGTGGCCCAGGGGCGTCGCTATCTGTGCCGGCGTTGTCGGCAAACCCTGGTCTATAGCGGGGAAACCAGGGTCGAGTGACGGTTTTAAACCGCTGCCTCGGCCAACCCGCAGCTACGCGATGACGCGATCGCGCCGCAGTGCCTCGATGCGCTGGGCGCTGTAGCCCAGTTCCTCCAGCACCTGATCGGAATGCGCCCCCAGCCTGGCGCCAATATGCCGCGGCTCTGGCAGCCCCTCGGAAAACTTCAACGGGCAGGCCATCTGCGCCTGCCGGCTGCCGTCTTCACGGGGCACCTGGCTGACCAGTTGCCTGGCCTGCAACTGCGGATGTTCCAGGGCCTCGCCCAGGCTCAGCACCGGTTCGACGCAGGCATCGAAGCCAGCGAACAGCTGGCACAACTCGGCGAAATCGTGTTTCTCGAATTCGACCTGCAAGGCCTGCTTCAGGGCCTGTTGCTGTTCGGGCAAGGGGGACAGCCCCAGGGCCGCCAGTTCCGGGCGGCCCAGGGCCTGACACAACTGCTGCATGAACACCGGCTCCAGACTGCCCACCGACAACCAGCGCCCATCCCGGCTGCGGTAATAGTCATAAAAGCTGCCACCATTGAGCACCTGCTGCTCCATTCCGGGCTCGACCCCACAGGCCAGGTAGCCGGCACCGGCCATGGCGTTCAGGCTGAACACGCAGTCGGTCATGCTCACGTCCAGGAACTGTCCCTGGCCGCTGTGCTGGCGCGCGATCACCGCCGCCAACAGGCCGATCACCCCATGCAGCGAGCCCCCGGCGATATCCGCGGCCTGGATGCCCAGGGGTAATGGCCCCTGGTCGCGGCGGCCGGTCTGGCTGGCCAGCCCGGCCAGCGCCAGGTAGTTGATGTCATGTCCGGCGCGATCCCGGTAGGGGCCGGTCTGGCCATAGCCGGTAATGGAGACGTAGATCAACCGCGGGTTGATCGCCTTCAGGGCCTCGTAGCCCAGCCCCAGGCGCTCCATCACGCCCGGGCGGAACTGTTCGAGCACAATGTCGTAGTCCTGCACCAGTTGCCGCACCACCTCCAGCGCTTCGGGACGCTTGAGGTCCAGGGCCAGGCTGCGCTTGTTGCGGTTGAGGTAGGCATGGCTGGCGGAAACCCCGGCATCGTGGGGCGGCAATACCCGCAACAGGTCCATGCGGGTCGGCGACTCGATGCGCAGGACCTCGGCGCCCATGTCCGCCAGCAGCAACGAGGCGAATGGCCCCGGCAGCAGGGTGGAGAAATCCAGTACCTTGAGTGACGCCAATGGCCCTTGCATAGCCCTCTCCTCTTGATCGGCAGCCCACAGAGTAGGCAGCGGCGACGCCCGCAACAATCACCGCAACAGTCAGCCGGGCTGACCGTTGCGCTCAATCGCCAGGCCATAAAAAACCCGCCGAAGCGGGTTCTTTATCTAGCTCAAGGCTTACTTGATGCTCGGTGCCGGGCCTTCGGCCACACCCAGGTCATCGGTTTCACGGGTGTCGGTAATCGGCCGGCCACCGGAAGCCAGCTCGGATTGCAGCTTGTCTTCGTCCAGCTCCTTGACCCACTTGGCAACCACTACGGTAGCCACGGCGTTGCCCACCAGGTTGGTCAGGGCGCGAGCTTCGGACATGAAGCGGTCGATACCCAGGATCAGCGCCAGGCCGGCCACCGGCAGGTGACCCACGGCCGACAGGGTCGCGGCCAGTACGATGAAGCCACTGCCCGTCACACCGGCAGCGCCTTTGGAAGACAGCAGCAGCACCAGCAGCAGGGTGATCTGGTGAGTGATGTCCATATGGGTATCAGTGGCCTGGGCGATGAACACCGCGGCCATGGTCAGGTAGATCGAAGTACCGTCGAGGTTGAACGAATAACCGGTAGGGATCACCAGGCCGACCACCGACTTCTTGGCGCCCAGGCGTTCCATCTTGATCAGCATGCGCGGCAGGGCCGATTCCGAGGAGGAAGTCCCCAGCACGATCAGCAGTTCTTCACGGATGTAGCGGATCAGCTTGATCACGCTGAAGCCGTGGGCGCGGCAGATGGCACCCAGGACCACCAGCACGAACACCACGCAGGTGATGTAGAAGCAGATCATCAGTTGGCCCAGTTGCACCAGGGAACCCACACCGTAGGCACCAATGGTGAACGCCATGGCGCCCAGCGCACCCAGGGGCGCGAGCTTCATGATCATGTTGATGATGTTGAACATCACATGGGCGAAACGGTCGATGAAATCCAGCACCGGCTTGCCGTAGGCGCCCAGGCGATGCAGGGCGAAACCGAACACCACGGAGAACATCAGCACCTGCAGGATATCGCCATTGGCGAAGGCGCCGACGATGGTGGCCGGGATGATGTTGAGGATGAAGCCGACGATGCTCTGGTCATTACCGGCAGTCACGTAAGCTGCAACTTTCGAGGCGTCCAGGGTCGAAGCGTCGATGTGCATGCCGGCCCCCGGCTGCACCACGTTGACCACGATCAGGCCGATCAACAGGGCGATGGTGGAAACGATTTCGAAGTACAGCAGCGCGTAGCCGCCGGTCTTGCCCACCGACTTCATGTTCTGCATGCCGGCGATACCACTCACCACGGTACAGAAAATGATCGGAGCGATGACCATCTTGATCAGTTTGATGAAGCCGTCACCCAGGGGCTTGAGAGCCACGCCGGTCTGAGGGTAGAAGTGGCCGAGCAGGATGCCGATGGCGATGGCAACGATCACCTGGAAATACAGGGATTTGTACAGTGGCTGACGAGTCGTCATTGCAAGTTTCCTCAAGAGCCCCGGCATGCACTTTCCGTCGATGCATGCGGTGCCTAAAGTGCGAACCCTCCTGCGCTGGAGGGATTTGTTGTGTCGAGCTGCGTGCTGGCAGATCTTCCGGCTCTATCGCAAAGCCCGTGCCACCTTGTGAAAAAGCCTTGCAGGCCTTTAGACATCAGGGGTGCGGGCTGACCCTTGCATCCGTTGCGCAGGCTGAAGCTGGCGGATTTCCGCCCACTCACCCTCTCTCGTCCTACAATTTGGCGGATATCCGCCTTGCCCCCCTCCTGGGGGCTGGCTAAGATCCGCCACTCAATGGACGGACCTGCCTGCATGCGCGAACGCACCATCGCCAGCCACTTTGCCCGTGCCGCCCTGGGCGGAGCACGCCGGCGCGGCTATGACTACGCGCCCCTGCTGCATCAGTTGGGCATCAGCCCCGAACTGCTGAACCAACCTAAGGCCCGTATCGCCCCCGAGCAATTCACCCGTCTGTTGCAGCAACTGTGGCTGGAGCTGGATGACGAGTACCTCGGGTTCGGCCATGGCCCCAGCAAGCGCGGGACCTTCGCCATGATGTGCCACGCGCTGATCCATTGCCGTACCTTGGAAAAAGCACTCCATCGCGGCTTATTATTTTATAGCTTGTTTCCGGAAGCCCCGCGTCTGAGTCTGACGCGCGAAGGAGAAATGGCCCGGCTGAGCCTGGATGATTCCGAGCTATGGGATCCCGAACACTTTCTCAGCGAAAGCCTGCTGGTGATCTGGCATCGCCTCGGCAGTTGGTTGATCGGCCAGCGCATCCGCCTGGAGCTGGCCTGCTTCAGCTACCCCAAGCCCGATCACGGCGCGGAATACGACCTGCTTTTCCCTTGCCCGCTGCAGTTCACCCAGGAGCGCAGCAGCCTGCTGTTCCACAGTCGCTACCTGGGCATGCCGCTGCTGCAGGACGAACGCACCCTCAAGCACTTCCTCGAACGCTCTCCCGCCGACCTGTTGTCGCGCCCGGATGAAGGCGACAGCCTCAGCAGCCAACTGCGCCGCCTGCTCAGTCGCGACCGCGAGCACTGGCCCGACCTGGAAAGCGTCGCCCAGCACCTGCACGTCAGCCCGCAGACCCTGCGCCGGCATCTGCGCGAAGAAGGTTCGAGCTTTCAGGAACTCAAGGATGAGCTGCGCCGCGACATTGCCATCTACCACCTCGGCCGGGCCGACCTGTCATTGCAACAGATCGCCGAACAACTGGGCTTTTCCGAGCCTTCGGCCTTTCACCGGGCGTTCAAGAAATGGACCGGCCTGACTCCGGGCGCCTACCGTGCCCGGGAACAGTAGCCCCCCTAAAGGGCCGGAAAGTGAATCCGGAAAGCCGCCCCCCCCAAGGCCGAATCCCCTAGGGTCAGTTGCGCGCCATAGCTCTCGATGATGTCCTTGACCACCGCCAGGCCGATGCCCTGCCCCGGGTGCTGGCGATCCAGGCGCTCGCCGCGCTGCAGAATCCGCGCACGCTGATCGGGTGGCACGCCGGGGCCGTCGTCTTCCACACACAGCTCCGAGCCTTCCAGGGTCTCGCGCACGCTGATGCGCACTGAGCTCAGGCACAGGCGATAAGCGTTCTCCAGCAGATTGCCGAGCAACTCCAGCAAGGCGCCGTGCTCGATCGGCAGGTAGCAGCGTTCCGGCAAGTCGAAGGACACCCGTACCTGCTTGTCGCGATAGACCTTGTCCAGGGTATCGCAGAGGCTTTGCAGCACAGGCCGCAGCCGCACCTGGTGGCGCACCAGGCCGCTCTTGCGCAGGCTGGCGCGCTGCAACTGGTAACTGATCTGCTGGCTCATGCGTTCGATCTGTGCCTGCAGCACCCAGGCCTGCTCACGATCCTGGGGCCGTTGCGCCATGTCCTCGCTCACGCCCTGCAGCACCGTCAACGGGGTTTTCAGGCTGTGGGCCAGGTCATCCAGGGAATCGCGATAGCGGCTGCGCTGCTCACGCTCGCTTTGCAGCAGGCGGTTCAACGAACCCGTCAGGCGCAACAGCTCGCGCGGGTGCTCCTCACTGAGGCTCTGGCGGGTGCCACTTTCGATCTGGTCCAGCTCCTGGCTCAAGCGTCGCAAGGCTTGCAAACCCCAAGTCAGACCAAGCCAGAGCAGTGCCAGGAGCACCAGCAAGGCCGCACCGAACCCCAGGTAGAGGTTTTCCCGAACCCCTTCCAGGGTTTGCTGGTACTCACGCACCGGCTGCAGCGCGACGATGCTGAAGGCCGCGCTCTTGCCTCCCAGCAGCTTGATCTCGACGTCGTAGACGAAGAACTCCTGGCCGTTGGCTTCGCGGATCCTGGCGAACTCATTGCCACGCCCGTCGTACCGAGGCCGGTAGTTGATGTTCTCTTCCTGGGTCGCCCGCGAGCGCCAGACCAGGTGCCCTTCGCGGTCGTAGATGTAGCCCAGCAGGCGGCTGTCGGCGAGGTTGAAGCGCTCGTCGGGCAATTGCGCCGGCATCTGCAGGCGGTTGTTCTCGATCCGCGCCGCGCTGATCAGGGTCGTGACATCGGAAGCCAGACGCTGCTCGATAGAGTCCTGCAACGCCAGGCTGAACGCCCCTTGCATGGCTGGCAGCAGGGCCAGCATGAACAGCACCGCCAGAGTCGTGGCGGCCAGCATCAGACGCAGGCGCAGCGATCGAATCATCGGCAACGCTCGTTGAACAGGTAACCCAGGCCGCGCACCGTATCGATCGGCTTGAAGCCCGAAGGCCCCTCAAGCTTGCGCCTCAAGCGGCCCACCAGCACTTCGATGACATTCGGATCGCGCTCGTCGTCGTCCGGGTACAACTGCTCCATGAGCCGGTCTTTGGCCACCACTTGCTGATGGTGACGCATCAGGTATTCGAGAATCCGGTACTCATAGGCTGTCAGGGCCAGGGGCTGCTCATCCAGAGAGGCCTGCTTGCGGTTCAGGTCCAGCAGCAGCGGGCCGGCGATGATGGTGGACTGGGTGAAGCCACTGGAGCGCCGCAGCAGCGCATTCAGACGCGCATCCAGCTCTTCGAACTGGAATGGCTTGACCACATAGTCGTCCGCACCGGCCGCCAGGCCCTCGACCTTGTCCTGCCAGTTGCCGCGGGCCGTGAGGATGAGGATCGGGAATGTCTTGCCACGGCTGCGCAACTGACGGATCAGGTCCAGCCCGCCCATGCCGGGCAGGCCCAGGTCGATCACCGCCAGATCATGGTTGAACTGCTCGGTCTGATACAGCGCCTCCTCGGCATTGGCCACGGACTCGACGACATGACCGCTGTCGGTGAGGCGGGTTTGCAAATGATGACGCAACAGCGCCTCATCTTCGACGACCAGCAACTTCATAACGCTCTCCCAGGCAAAATTCGGCATCTCCAGGGGCGCCCTTGCGCCCTGATGATGAATGCGCGAGCGCCGGACCGTGCCCAAGGCACGATCCGGCGCGGTTCAGGCCAGGCCGCTTATCAGAAAGCGTAGTTGGCCGACAGGTAGGTCTGGGCGCTGCTGGTAAGGCTCAGCGAACCCTGCTTGCTGCCACCGCGCTCGCTCATCTCGGTCCCGGCATTGCTGCGCAGGTAACGGTAGCCGAGCTCCACCGAGGTGTTCTGTGAAACCTGTTGCAGGACACCGGCCTGTACGCCCACCGCGTAGCCAATGTCGCTGTCACGACTGAAGCCCGGCGACTCCTGAGTCAGCTTGGTCAGACCGGCCGTGCCGCCGCCAAAGAGTTTGGTGCTGCTGGTCACCGGCAGGAACATATCGTAGCTGCCCAGCAGGTTCTGCTGGCGCAGTTTAATGCCGTTGTGGGAGCCAGACACATAATCGTAGGTAGCGTAGTAACGACCCTGGTCATTCTGTTGACCGGCGCGTATGCCCCAGGTGTTGTCCTTGCCGATCACGCCATCGGCGTTCGGGTGGCCCAGGTTGCTGTTGAGCTGGCTGGACTTGTTGATCTTGTCGCTGGTCTGGCCAAAGGACAACCCAACGAAGTTGCTGTCAGCGGCTTGGGCGGCGGCGCTGGCGCCGAAGACGGTAAAGGCCAGGAACAGTTTTTTCAATGAAGTCATAGGAAGTTTCCTTTGCGCTATTGGCTTTTTGGGTACGGGGCTAGAGTAAACAGCCCGCCCTGAACTCCCCCTGAACACACCCTTAACCTCGCCTGAACCAGATCGACTAGGCTGTGCTGACACCTTTTCAACCGGAGTTCCCCTTATGCGCATGCTCGTCGCATTGGTCCTGTTAACCCTCGGCAGCCTCAGCCAGGCCGCCATCAAGACTCAGGAAATTCCCTATCGCAGCACCGACGGCACTCAGTTGATCGGCTACTACGCCTACGACGACGCCCTACAAGGCCCGCGCCCGGGCATCGTGGTGGTGCATGAGTGGTGGGGCCTCAACGACTACGCCAAGCGTCGGGCCCGGGACCTTGCCGCCCTTGGCTACAGCGCCCTGGCCATCGACATGTACGGCCAGGGCAAGCACACCGAACACCCGGCGGACGCCATGGCCTTCATGCAGGCCGCGCTGAAGGACAGTGCCGCTGCCAGTGCACGCTTCAACGCCGGCCTTGAGCTGTTGAAACAGCAACCGCAGACCGATCCGCAGAAACTCGCCGCCATCGGCTACTGCTTTGGCGGCAAGATCGTCCTCGACGCCGCGCGCCAGGGCCTGCCCCTGGCCGGCGTAGTGAGTTTCCACGGTGCCCTGGCCACCGCCACACCGGCAACCCCCGGCAGCGTCAAGGCCAAGATCCTGGTGGAACATGGGGCCCAGGACAGCATGGTAACGGCGGACAACGTCACCACCTTCAAGGCGGAAATGGACAAGGCCGGCGCCGACTACCGCTTCGTCAGCCTGGAGGGAGCCAAGCACGGCTTCAGCAATCCCGATGCCGACCGCCTGAGCCATGGCGAACATGGCGGGCCGGACATCGGCTACAACAAGGCCGCCGATGAGCGTTCCTGGGCCGACATGCAGGCATTCTTCAAAAAGCTGTTTGGCTAGCCGCCGTACCTGGGTTGCCGTCAGTGCGCTGCGGCAACCCTTTGCGCTTCACCCGACTACCCTCCAACGCAGCAACCCGGCACACTAGCGGCCATGAATGCTCTCCCCCCACTCCCCGCTTGCTGCACCCCACTGGACGCCGCCTGGCCGCTGCCGAACGTCCTGCCCCAAGCCCTCTGGCTGAGTACCCGGTTCGATCCCGGGCAACTTGCCGCGGATGATTTTCAGCGCAGCGGCATCGAGGCTCCGCCGAGCATCCAGCGTTCGGTGGCCAAGCGTCAGGCCGAATTTCTCGCTGGACGACTGTGTGCCCGGGCCGCCTTGCAGCAACTGCAACGACTGGACTGGGTACCGCCCATTGGCGATGACCGGGCGCCGATCTGGCCCGAACACATCTGCGGTTCGATCACCCACAGCAGCGGGCGCGCCGCAGCCATCGTCGCCGACAAACGACACTGGCGCGGCCTGGGAATGGACCTGGAACACCTGCTCAGTGAAGAGCGTGCGGCCAAACTGGCAGAGCAGATCCTGACCCCGGCCGAACTGCAGCGCCGCGACCAGTTGCCGTCCGAGCTGCAGGCACTGGCGGTAACCCTGACCTTCTCGATCAAGGAAAGCCTGTTCAAGGCCCTGTACCCGCTGGTGCACAAGCGCTTCTATTTCGAACACGCCGAAGTCCTGGAATGGTCTGCCGAAGGGCCGGTGCGGATGCGCCTGCTGACCGATCTGTCCGAGGAATGGCAGCACGGCCGCGAACTGCAAGGGCAGTTCGCCGTGCAAGATGATCATCTGCTGAGCCTGGTGGCCATCAAGGCCTGAACCGGGGCCGCCCTCAGCGGGGTTCCTGATGCCGTGGCCAGCTCAGGCTGAAGCAGGCACCGCCCAGGTTCTTGCTCTTGCTGATCAGGGCGCGGCCCTCGTGCCAATGGATGATCCGCCGCACAATCGACAGCCCCAGCCCATGCCCGCCGGAGGCCCGGGTGCGGCTGTCATCCAGGCGCAGGAATGGGGTGAAGATCTTTTCCCAGGCATGTTCCGGCACGCCGGGGCCGTCATCTTCCACATCCACCCGGCAGCGCAACTGCCCTACCTGATAACTGACCGTCACCTGGGATTCGGCATGACGCATGGCGTTGCCCACCAGGTTCTGCAAGGCCCGGTGCAGGTAGCGCGGCTCGGCCTCGACCCACGCACCGTCACACTCGGCGGCAGACAGGCACAGGCCACGCCGGACCTTGAGATTGGCCCGCAGCGGCGCCAGTTCGCTGATCACCTGGTTGATCAGCGCATCCAGGTCGATACGCTGGAAATTCAGGGCCGGCGAGCCCTGCTCCAGGCGGGCGTAGGTCAGCATTTCGTCCACCAGCCGGTCGAGGTCCTGAATGTCGTTGTCCATGCCGTCCAGGTACTTCTGCCGGGCCTGATCGGTGCTCGCCGAAGCAATCATCTCCAGGCCGAAACGCAGCCGCGCCACGGGTGTGCGCAACTCATGGGACACCGCACGTACCAGCTCACGCTGAATCGCCAACAGGCGCTGCAGGTGCTCGGCCATGCCATTGAAGGCCGCCGCCAGGCGCCCCACCGAGTCCGCGCCACGGGCCGGTACGCGGGTCTCCAGGCTGCCCTTGGCGATCCGCGTGGCCGCCGATTCCAGGCCGCTGAGGCGCCGCTCCAGCTGGCGCACCAGGAGATAGACGATCAGGCCGATCAGGCTCAGCCCCAGCACGGCAATCAGCACCAGCCACTGCGGTGGATAGGGATTCATCTGATACAGCGGGCCGATCTCCAGCACCCAGGGCGTGCCCACCAGGCCGGCGAAGACCCGGATCGAATCGCCCCCCTTGCCCAGGGCCATCACCGTGTCGCCCTCGGCCACCCGGCGCCGCTGATCCTCGTCCATGTCGGCAGCGTCCAGGGTCGACAACTGCATATCGAAGCCAAATCCCTTGGCTTCCTTGAGTGCTGCCAGGCGCTGCGGTTGCTCTGCCACCGGATAACGCACCAGCTCATCCGCCAGTAGATAGATAGTGGCCCGGGCCAACTGCTCGCTGATCTGCTGGACCTCGGCACTGAGCAGCAGCTGTTCCTTCTCGCTGACCAGGCGATAGACCCGGGCGGCGAAGGGGCCGGTCTGTTCCACCAACGCCTGGCCACGCAGCACCCGACCGCGCTGACTACTGTCCAGCTCGGTCTGGCTGAAGGTCTTGAGACTCAGGGGAATGCCCAGCAGACGCTCCCACACCGCCAGCGCCCGGCGGCGCTCGATCTCGCTCATCGGCTGCAGGTTGTCCGCCATCAGCGAAAAAGTACCGTGGGCCAGCCGCTCGCGGTACTGCTCGCTGCGCACCTGGTTCAACAGATGCAGGGCCAGGACCCCAAGCAACGCCACGAGGATCAGCGCGGCGCACATACCGCCGTAGATCCGCAGGAAGATCGAGTTCACGAGCGCATGTCGGCGGCAGCTTCGGGGACGAACAGATAACCCTTGCTGCGAATGGTCTTGATCAGCCGCGGGTGCTCCGGATCGTCACCGATCTTCGGGCGGATGCGCGAGATCCGCACATCGATGGAACGGTCCTGGCCGTCATAGCCGATGCCGCGCAGGGCGGTGAAGATTTCTTCCCGGGACAGGATCCGCCCGGCATTGGCCACCAGCAGCCACAGCAGGTCGAACTCGGCACTGGTCAATTCGATCCCGGCATCGCTCAGCCAGGCCTCGCGCAGGGCATTGTCCACCACCAGCGGGCCGAACTGCAGGCGGCGGGTTTTCTCCACCGCCGCCTCCGGCGCTTCGCTGCGGCGCAGCAGGGCCTGGATGCGCGCCAGCAGCAACCGCGGGCGCACCGGCTTGCAGACATAGTCGTCGGCGCCCAGGTCCAGGCCCATGATCTGGTCCATGTCATCGGTGCGGGCGGTGAGCATGAGGATCACTCCGTCATAACGATCCCGAACCTTGCGGCAGATGCTCAGGCCGTCTTCGCCGGGCAGCATCAGGTCGAGGATCACCAGATCCGGCTGCTCGGCAATGATGCTGGCCGCAGCCCGGGCGCCGTTGCCCTCGATCGCCACCTGCAAGCCATTGCTTTCGAGATATTCACGGGTCAACTCAGCCAGACGCTGGTCATCCTCGACAATCAGTACCTGCCAGGCTTCCTGTTCCACACACGACCTCTTCTTGTTCTATCGCCAGTCCACCTTGAGCAGTAAAGCCCCCGTTTTTCTGTCATGAAAAAGGCGGATAACACCCTCTGGGAAAGGTGGCTGGTTTGTCATGGGAAAGGCCGGGAACCCCCGGTCGATCGCTGCCGATTGTAGCAACCGGCACAGGCGCCGACACAAGCGGCTAAAACGACTCGGTCAGGGCGTTTTTTTGTGATAGGGTTCGCGCCCGCAAAAATCCGCCCAAGGCAATTTTCGACGGTAAAGAACAGTGACAAACGGTTCCATGCACTGGGGCTGCGGGCTGCGTGAGTTTTACCCAGTCCATGCACAATTTACGCACAACCTTATCCACAGGCAGTACGTTGCAATCAGCCCCCCAAACGCATTATCTTGTAGCCCAGCGGCTAAAAATCCCTATATCTAGGGTTTTGCGCAAAAAACCAAACACAATTCAGCCAAGAAACTCAAGCCCTTTTCTTGCCCCGTTTGGTGGAACCAATCGCTGTTTCAGAAGACCAAGACCGCGCGTGCGGATGGCATCGTTTTCCACCCTGTCCAGGAGAAAGCGGTACGGGTGTTGCAGCAACAAGACTGTCACCCACCAGGAATAAGGTGCCGAGCCCCGGCTCGGCACCCATGACTTCGGCATGGAAGCGGCGCCCATAGCCCCCTTCCTGAACTGTCCCGAAGTCGTTATGCCCGGCCTCTGCCGGCTGTAGTGCTTCAGGACGGAACGGTGGGCACCCAAACGGTGCCCAAACAAACATAGAGAACGTGGAGACACCCATGCAAACCGACACAACTCGCGAGAACTCGCAGGCCAATGCGCCGCAGGCCGCCGATTCCACTCAGGATCTGTCTGCTACCGCACCTGGCCAATTGCGCGTGATCAAGCGTAACGGCACTGTCGTTCCTTATACCGATGACAAGATCACCGTCGCGATCACCAAAGCGTTCCTCGCAGTTGAAGGCGGCACCGCCGCTGCCTCGTCGCGAATCCACGACACCGTGGCGCGCCTGACCGAACAGGTCACCGCAACCTTCAAGCGTCGCATGCCTTCGGGCGGCACCATCCACATCGAAGAGATCCAGGACCAGGTCGAACTGGCCCTGATGCGCGCCGGCGAGCAGAAAGTCGCCCGCGACTACGTGATCTACCGTGACTCCCGCGCCAAGGAACGGGCTACCCGCTCCACCAGCGAAGAGCCGGTACAAGCCCACCCTTCCATCCGCATCACCCGCGCCGATGGCAGCTTCGCCCCCCTGGACATGGGCCGCCTGAACACCATCGTCAGCGAAGCCTGCGAAGGCCTGGAAGAAGTCGACGGCGACCTGATCCAGCGCGAAACCCTGAAGAACCTCTACGACGGCGTGGCACTCAAGGACGTCAACACCGCCCTGGTGATGACCGCCCGCACCCTGGTCGAGCGCGAGCCGAACTACTCGTTCGTGACTGCCCGCCTGCTGATGGACACCCTGCGTGCCGAAGGCCTGGGCTTCCTCGAAGTCGCTGAAAGCGCCACCCACCACGAAATGGCCGACCTGTACGCCAAGGCGCTGCCGGCCTACGTCGCCAAGGGTATCGAGTTCGAATTGCTGAACCCGGTACTGGCTGAGTTCGATCTGGAAAAACTCGGCAAGGCGATCAACCACGAGCGCGACCAGCAGTTCACCTACCTGGGCCTACAGACCCTGTACGACCGCTACTTCATCCACAAGGATGGCGTGCGTTTCGAACTGCCACAGATCTTCTTCATGCGCGTGGCCATGGGCCTGGCGATCGAAGAGAAACAGCGTGAAGACCGCGCCATCGAGTTCTACAACCTGTTGTCGTCCTTCGACTACATGGCGTCGACCCCGACCCTGTTCAACGCCGGCACCCTGCGTCCACAGCTGTCGAGCTGCTACCTGACCACCGTTCCGGACGACCTGTCGGGCATCTACGGCGCCATCCACGACAACGCCATGCTGTCGAAATTCGCCGGCGGCCTGGGCAACGACTGGACTCCGGTGCGTGCACTGGGCTCCTACATCAAGGGCACCAACGGCAAATCCCAGGGCGTCGTGCCTTTCCTGAAAGTGGTCAACGACACCGCGGTAGCCGTGAACCAGGGTGGCAAGCGCAAGGGCGCTGTGTGTGCCTACCTGGAAACCTGGCACATGGACATCGAAGAGTTCATCGAGCTGCGCAAGAACACCGGTGATGACCGCCGTCGTACCCACGACATGAACACCGCCAACTGGATCCCGGACCTGTTCATGAAGCGCGTCTTCGACGACGGCAAGTGGACCCTGTTCTCGCCATCGGAAGTGCCGGACCTGCACGACCTGACCGGCAAGGCCTTCGAAGAGCGCTACGAGTACTACGAAGCCCTGACCGAGTACAACAAGATCAAACTGTTCAAGACCGTCCAGGCCAAAGACCTGTGGCGCAAGATGCTGTCCATGCTCTTCGAAACCGGCCACCCATGGCTGACCTTCAAGGACCCGTGCAACCTGCGCAGCCCGCAGCAGCATGTAGGCGTGGTCCACAGCTCGAACCTGTGCACCGAGATCACCCTGAACACCAACAAGGACGAGATCGCAGTCTGCAACCTGGGCTCGATCAACCTGCCGAACCACATCGTCGACGGCAAGCTGGATACCGCCAAACTGCAACGCACCGTGAACACTGCCGTGCGCATGCTCGACAACGTGATCGACATCAACTACTACTCGGTGCCACAGGCGAAGAACTCCAACTTCAAGCACCGTCCGGTCGGCCTGGGCATCATGGGCTTCCAGGATGCGCTGTACCTGCAGCACATCGCCTACGGTTCCGACGCAGCCGTCGAGTTCGCCGACAAGTCCATGGAAGCGGTCAGCTACTACGCAATCCAGGCTTCCTGCGACCTGGCCGACGAGCGCGGTGCCTATGAGACCTTCCAGGGTTCGCTGTGGTCCAAGGGCATCCTGCCGCTGGATTCGCAACAGATCCTGATCGAAGCCCGTGGCCAGAAGTACATCGATGTGGACCTCACCGAATCCCTGGACTGGGCACCGGTTCGCGCCCGTGTACAGAAAGGCATTCGTAACTCCAACATCATGGCCATCGCACCGACCGCCACCATCGCCAACATCACCGGCGTGTCGCAGTCGATCGAACCGACCTATCAGAACCTCTATGTGAAATCCAACCTGTCGGGCGAATTCACCGTGATCAACCCGTACCTGGTTCGCGACCTGAAGGCTCGCGGCCTGTGGGACTCGGTGATGATCAACGACCTGAAGTACTACGACGGTTCGGTACAGCAGATCGAACGCATCCCGCAGGAGCTCAAGGAGCTCTACGCGACTGCCTTCGAAGTGGAAACCAAGTGGATCGTCGACGCCGCCAGCCGTCGCCAGAAGTGGATCGACCAGGCTCAGTCGCTGAACCTGTACATCGCCGGCGCTTCGGGCAAGAAGCTGGACGTGACCTACCGCATGGCTTGGTACCGTGGCCTGAAAACCACCTACTACCTCCGCGCCCTGGCCGCTACCAGCACCGAGAAGTCCACCATCAACACCGGCAAGCTGAACGCTGTTTCCAGCGGCGGCAACCACGGTGACGACTCGGTCCTCGCCGCTCCCGCCGGTCCAGCTCCAGTGCCGAAGGCTTGCGCCATCGACGAGCCGGATTGCGAAGCTTGCCAATAAGCTGAGCCGACAAGTGCCTGCGGGCACTTGCCACAACCCCCGATAGACCTCCGGTTTATCGGGGGTTTTCTTTTGCCCGCAACATAGCTGCAGGAAGCGGCTTGCCGGCGAACAGCTCCGAAGCCTTGCACTGCTTCAGAGAGCGCCTTCGCTGGCAAGCCAGCTTCTACGGCAGAGGCTCCTGCAGGGTAAACAGCGCCATCGAACAGGCACAAAAAAGCCCCTCGAGGAGGGGCTTTTCGTACAGCGTTTCAGCCAACCCGCATCAGGTCATCTGGATGATGGTCTGCATGATGGTGCTCTGGGTGGAGATGGTCTTGGCGTTCGCCTGATAGTTGCTCTGGGCCTTGATCAGGTTTACCAGTTCGTTGGTCAGGTTGACGTTGGACTCTTCCAGGGAGTTGGACTGAATCGCCCCCAGGGTGCCGGTCTTCGGCGCGTCATAACCAGGAATACCGGACGCGTAAGTCTCTTTCCACTGAGTGCCGCCTACTGGCTGCAGGCCCTGCTCGTTGGTGAAGCTGGCCAGGGAAATCTGACCGATCGGCTTGGTCTGCTCGTTGCTGAAGTTGGCCAGCATCACGCCAGTGCCGTCGATGGTCAAGCTGGAGATCTGGCCAGTGGAGTAGCCGTTCTGCGCGATCACCGAGCGGGTGCTTTCGCCAAACACCGAACCGGTTTTGGTCATGTCGATGCTGACACCGTTAGGTGCGGCCTTGGCGCCATTGGGAGTGAACACGCCGTTAGTGACGGTACCCGGAGTCCAGGCTGCGGCCGACATGACAATGTTGTTACCTGTCACGGTGAACTGGCTGGAGCTTGCCGGAGTTGGAGCCACAACAGACTGCAACTTGCCCGACGAGTCGAAGGTGATGGTGATCGGCGACTGGTTGGCCATGCTGAACGCGGTGCCGTCAGGGTTGCGACCATCGATCAGGGTGTAGGTCTGCCATTCGTTAGCATTCGGCGTCTTGATCATGTACTGATCCATGACGTGCTTGTTGCCCTGGGTGTCATACACAGGCGTGCTGAACTGCTTGGTGTAGGTGGTGTTGTCGGTCGGATTGAACACGTAGGCCGGGGAGGTCGAGCCGACATTGATCGGATCAGAGTCGGAGTTCAGGTTGATCGTCGAGGAGATCGAGTCGGTTGGCTTGGGCGCCAGGTTCGAAGTATCAATCCGCAGGTCGGTCAGCACACCATTGATGATCTTGCCGTTGGCATCGACCGCATAACCTTGCAGGCGGGCAGTGCCGTCGCTGTTGGTGATGTAGCCTTCCTTGTCGGTCTTGAAGGTACCGGCACGGGTGTAGGTCAGGGAACCGTTGGTGCTCAGCACGAAGAAGCCCTGGCCCTGGATGCCCATGTCCAGCACATTACCGGTGTTGTTGATATCACCGTTGGTGAACTGCTGGGAAACGTTGGCCAGGCGCACACCGTTACCAATCACCTGGGTGCCGCTGCCCAGCTTGGTGGCCGAATAGACGTCGGCGAATTCCGCACGGGAGGATTTGAAGCCGGTGGTAGCGACGTTGGCGATGTTGTTGCCGGTAACGTCCAGCTGTTTGTTGGCAGCGTAGAGACCGCTAAGGCCGATATTGAAAGACATATTCCACTCCTTGTGCCGGTTAGTCGGCTCTAGATACCAATGGTTTGTACTTTGGACAGGGCAATCGGGCTGCTCATGCCAGCGAGGTTCAACATCAACTCGCCGCCGGTCTGGCTAATGGTCACGCTATTGACCGTGGCCGGCAGGTAGGTGATCAGATCAGTGCCCTTGCCATCGATGGTGGTGCTGGCCTTGAAGGTGTAGTTGCCCGGATCCGCCTTGGTGCCGTCGGTCTTGGTACCGTCCCAGACAAAGCTGGCGTTGCCGGCCTTCTGGCTGCCCATGTCAATGGTCTTGACGGTATTGCCGTCCTTGTCGGTGACGGTCACGGTGACCGAGTTCACGCTCGATGGCACGGTGACCGAACCGGTCATGCTCTTGCTGGTGTCGACCTGGGTGGTGCCGGTCTGCACGATGACCGAGCGCCCCACCAGGGACGAAGCCTGCAAGGCCTGGGAAGACTTGTAGTTACCCGTGATCGCATTCACCGAGGAGTTGAGGGTGGTGATGCCTTCCAGGGTGGAGAACTGAGCCAACTGGGCAACGAACGCACTGTTGTCCTGCGGATCCAGCGGGTTCTGGTTGTTCAGCTGGGTTACCAGCAGCTTGAGGAAGGCGTCCTTGCCCAGGCTCTGTTTGCCGGTGGCGCTGTTGGTCGCCGCGGCCAGGCCGTCGGCGCTGGTATTGCTCGTCGTTTTCGACGAATTCGCCAGGATATCCTTGAGGGATGGGGCGTTGGTGGTATCAGTAACGCTCATGGTCTTCGCCCCTTATCACTGACCCAGGGTCAGGACCTTCTGCATCATGGTTTTGGCGGTGTTCATCATTTCCGCGTTGGTCTGGAACGAACGACTGGCAGAAATCATGTCGGCCATTTCTTCCACCACGTTGACGTTGGGGTAGTAGACATAACCCTTGGCATCAGCGGCGGGATGGTTCGGCTCGTAACGAGCTTCAAGGTTGCTCTGGTCTTCGACCACACCCAGCACCTGCACGCCCTGGCCGGCAGCGTCCTGGTTCTGGAACAGCGAGTCGCTGCCGCCGCTTTGCGCACCCTGGAACATGGTGGCAAACACCGGGTGACGAGCGCGGTAGGTCTGGTCGATGCTCGACGAGACGCTCTCGGCGTTGGCGATGTTACTGGCAACGGTGTTCAGACGGGTGGTCTGGGCGCTCATGCCACTACCGGCAATATTGAAAACACTGGCGAGGGACATGGATTACTCTCCGCGCAGGGCTGCTACCAGCCCTTTGAATTTGCTGTTGAGCAGCGTGAAGCTGGCCTGGAAATCCACCGAGTTCTGCGCGTAGCTCGATTGCTCCAGCTGGGCGTCCACGGTGTTCTGGTCGATCGAAGGCTGCATCGGGGTGCGATACAGCAGCGATTCATCACCACTGCTCAAGCCCTGGGCTTCGATATGCCGGTTGTTGGTCATGTTCAACGCGAAGGTACCGTTCTGGGCCTTCTGATTCTGCTCGGCCAGCACGGCCGAGAAGTCCAGGTCCCGAGCCTTGTAGTTCGGGGTATCGGCGTTGGCGATGTTGTTGGCCAGAACTTCGGCACGCTTGGCGCGAAAGCCAAGGGCCTGTTCGTGAATACCGAGCGCTTTATCGAAGCTGATGCTCATGGCGGAAACCTTTGGGTGACCTGATTTTTCGTAACTTGGATATAGCAAGCTACGTGCCAAGTCATCAAACCCCGTATTTCAAGGGTTTGCCGTCGACGGCAAGACGGCAATGCCAGAAAAGCGGCAACGGATTTCCGCGAAACGCCGGCAAAGCGGCAATCGCCCTGCCGCTTTCAGCCGTGCGCGCCAGATAATGGCAGGCACAAAAAAGGAGGCCCAATGGCCTCCTTTTTAGGTGCGACGATCTGCTGGCTACTTGGCCTGGTAGATGATGCCCGGACTGCATTGCACCATCTGATAATGATCCGGCAGGCCATTGAGGGCTTCGGAAGCTCCCAGGAACAGGTAGCCACCAGGCTTCAGGGTACTGTGAATGCGCATCAGGATGTCCTTCTTGACCTCCGCCGAGAAGTAGATCAACACATTGCGACAGAACACGATGTCGAACTTGCCAAGGCTGGCGTAGCTGTCCAGCAGGTTGAACGAGCGAAACTCCACGCGGCTCTTGATCGGCGCCTTGACGACCCAGCGCCCCGGGCCCTTGGGGTCGAAGTAACGCTGCAGGCGCTCCGCCGACAGGCCACGCCCAATGGCCAGGCTGTCATATTCACCGGTCTTGCAGTTGTTGAGCATGGTCCCGGACAGATCGGTGGCAACAATCTGCACCCCCATCTTTAACTGCCCCATGTTGCTCCGCTCGAACTCATCGATGGACATCGACAGCGAGTAGGGCTCCTGCCCCGACGAACAGGCCGCCGACCAGATGCGCAAGCGCTGGTTGGGGCTGGCCTTGATGGCTTCGGGAAGCACCTTGTTCTTCAACACCTCGAATGGATAGGTGTCGCGAAACCACAAGGTTTCGTTGGTCGTCATCGCATCCACGACCATCTCGCGCAAACCACTGCGGGGCTGAGTCTGAATCCGCTGGACCAGCTCACCCAGCGTTTTTATCCCTTGCTGCTCCATCAGTTTGTTGAGACGGCTCGAGACTAGATACTGCTTATTTTCCCCGAGCAAAATACCACAGGCTTTTTCCAGGAAGACCCGGAACTGTTCAAAATCCAAATTACCCGTAGACAATGCTGCCGCCTCTTAAATCTTATGTCCGCCAGGGCCAGTGCCCTTAGCTGTGATCTGCTGCTTTGATCCGGTCGACTACCCGGGATGCCAGGTCATCAGGGCGGAACTTGGCAAGGAAGTCATCGGCACCGACCTTCTTCACCATCGCCTGATTGAACACCCCTGACAACGAAGTATGCAGGATGATATGCAGCTTTTGCATGCGTGGATCATTACGTATCTCGGCCGTGAGGGTGTAACCGTCCATTTCGGGCATCTCGATGTCGGAAATCATCATGAGGAATTCCTCTTCCGGCTTCTTGCCCTCGTCCACCAGCTTGCGCAGGTAATCCAGCGCTTGCCGGCCATCATTCAATGCCACTACCTCGACACCCACGGTTTGCAGGCACCGGGTGACCTGCTTGCGCGCCACCGACGAGTCGTCGACGGTCAGCACCCGCAGGGAAACAGCCTTGTGCTGGGTTTCGACATCCACCACTCCTGCCGAAATCGCCTCCGAGGTGGGCGCGACTTCCGCCAGGATCTTCTCCACGTCGATGATTTCCACCAACTGGTTGTCCACCCGAGTAACCGCCGTCAGATAGTGATCGCGTCCGGTCCCCTTGGGTGGCGGATGGATCTCTTCCCAGTTCATGTTGACGATGCGTTCCACCGAGCGCACCAGGAAACCCTGGGTCTTGGTGTTGTACTCAGTGATGATGACGAACGGATTGCTCTGGTCCTGCAGGCCACCAGAACCCGTAGCCATTGCCAGATCCAGGATCGGAATGGTCGCCCCTCGTATATTCGCGACACCGCACACCACAGGACTGGATTTGGGCATCAGGGTCAGCTTAGGGCATTGCAGCACCTCGCGAACCTTGAATACGTTGATCCCGTAGAGCTGCCCACCGTCCAGACGGAACAGCAACAACTCTAGTCGATTCTGCCCAACCAACTGCGTGCGCTGGTTCACCGAATCCATTACACCAGCCATGCCCAGACTCCCCAAAGCTTTAAGATCCGACGCACGCTCATTGCTAAACGGCACGGCGCTTGCTTTTTAACTGTTATGAACGCCAAAACGACATTTTTCCGACGCCTGACATCCCGCTACCGCACTTTGCTGTGCGGGCTGTCGGCTCTGTGCATTTTAAACCCCGGCAACCCTGCCGTTGCTGATTCGGTCACCCTGCCTGATCTTCTTATCGGCGTCACTCAAGGGTTTCTTGAATTCACGGTAGAAGACTACCTGGCCACCAGTCAAACGGAAGGTCGCTATGAAATCCAGGTCAACCAGCTGGATCCGCGCATGCGCATGCCCAATTGCGACAAGGAATTGACAGCCAGCCTGGAAAGTCCGGCCCAACCGCTGGGGCGGGTCACCGTCAAAGTGCGCTGCGAAGGCGCCTCGCCGTGGACGGTATTCGTGCCGGCGCAGGTCAAACTGTTTCGCGAAGTGGTTACCACTGCACGCCCGCTCAAGCGCGCTGGCATCATCGAGCCGGAAGACGTGGTGCTTCGCGAACGAGACATCAGCCAGAACAATCAGGGTTACCTCACCTCGGTGGACCAAGCCATTGGCCAGAAACTTGTCCGACCAATGGTCGCCGACCAGCTCGTCACCCTGGCTCATCTGGAGCAGGCGGAAGTCGTGCGCAAGGGCGATCAAGTGGTGATATCGGCACGCAGCGGTACTTTGAATGTGCGAATGCCGGGCGAGGCGCTGTCCAACGGAGGCATGAGCGAACAGATCCGGGTCAAGAACCTCAATTCGCAACGGGTGATCAAGGCTCGTATCACGGCGCCTGGGCAAGTGGAAGTGGCCATGTAGATTGCTGGCGCTCAACCCGTGCGTTCCCTAAACTGTGGCCGATAGAGGGTCACAGATACCTGACTTGGTTTGTCGACAATCGAGCCTAAAGTTTTTCAGGGTATGGCCGAAAACATGGCAAGCGTCCAAATACCCAGAGGTTTACTTCATCATGGTCATCGACTTCAGCCGTTTAAACAGCTCCCCTTCACTGACAGGCAGTACGCGCACCAGCACCAGCAAGGAAACCGGTGATGCCGGCAAATCCGCGCCGCTGACAACCGCCGCCGAAACCAGCAAAAGCGGGGAATCGGTACACCTGAGCAATGAGGCTCAACAGTTGCAGAAAGTCACTGACAAGCTGCGCGATCAGCCTGCCGTCGACAAAGCCCGGGTGGCCGAGTTGAAGCAAGCGATTGCCGATGGCAGCTATAAGGTCGACAGCAACCGCGTAGCCAGCAAACTGCTTAACTTCGAAGCCCAGCGCTAGCCCCCAGGCTTGCGCCAGGCTTTTGGACGCTTAATCCCCAAGGCCAGCCATGCACGACACCAACCTACTGCAATTGATCAACGATGACCTTGCTCCAGCGCAACAGTTGCTGGAGCTGCTGCGCGCCGAGTCTATCGCCCTCCACGGCCGCGACATGCCGCTATTGGAAGATATCCTGGCGCAGAAACAAGCCTTGGTCATTTTGCTGGAACAGCATGGTCGTAAGCGCACGCAAATTCTTGCCAGCCTGAACCTGCCGACCAACCGCGAGGGGCTCGAGCAACTGGCCAGCCACTCCAGCCTGGGCGCGCAATTGCTCGAACAGAGCAATGTCCTGACCCAATTGCTTGCCGAGTGCCAAGCTGCCAACGAGCTCAATGGTCGCTCGATCCAGATCCAACAGGCCACCACCGCCAACCAGCTGAAAATCCTCAATGGTGGCGAACCTCCTGCTCTTTACGACGCCCGCGGCTCTACCTCAATGCTTGCGAAGCCACGCCCACTCAGTCAGGCTTAAACCCAAAAAATGAGCGCGCGCTACCAAGCCGTGAAACATGCTGGCAAAATGCTGGCTCCTGCGTGTAGTTGTATTTTGTCTGGAGATTGATGAACCGTGTTCAACGCCTCAAATGCGGAAGATACTCCGCAGCCACCCAAGGTGCTCACCACTGCGTTGGAGATCTCCTCCAACCTGCGGTTGCTGCAAGAGAGCCATGACCCGCTGATCATCACTTTCCACGAACGTAGCCAGCGCTTCCAAAGCTATCTGGTGGAAGTGGACCGCGATAGCAACATGATCGCCCTCGACGAAATGATCCCCCGCGACGGTGAACGCTTCCTGCTCGCAGGCGAGCCGTTTCGCGTAGAAGGCTTTCATGAAGGCGTACGCATCGCCTGGGAAAGCAACGGCTTGCCCACCCTCGACGAATCCAACGGTGGCCGCTGCTACCGCACCACCCTGCCGGACGAAGTGGTCTACCACCAGCGCCGCAACGCCTTTCGTGCTGCCCTCAAGCTGGCACAACTGGTAGACATCGAACTGAGCGGCGAGAAACTCAAGTCGCCCCTCACCGGCAAGCTGCTGGACATTTCCGCCACCGGATGCAAATTGCGTTTCGACGGCGATATTTCCTCACGCCTGCAACTGGGCCAGGTTTACGAGCGCTTTATCGCCGCCCTGCCCTTCGGCAGCATGACGGCCCCGGTGGAACTGCGTTATCTGCACCACGAAGAACGCATCGACACCACCTTTGCCGGCGTACGCTTCCACAACATGAGCGGCCTGGTACAGCGCCAGGTCGAACGCTTCGTCTATCAACTGCAGCGTGAAGCGCGGCGCTTCGATAAAGACGATCTCTGATTCAAAGGCATCAATGAAAACGGGCAGTGCCTTGCGGCAACTGCCCGTTTTTTTTGCGCCTAAGGCCTGGCCCCGCTGAGGTGCTCCCGGGCACATTCCTCTGCAGGCGGTTCGTCCACAGCCTGCGGGGTATCGGGTGCAGGCTCATCAGGCGCAGCTTCCGGCGCGGGCGCGCTCTGCATCTGGTCCTGAACCACCTGTTCGTCAACCCTCGGGTCCAGAGCCGCCACCAACGGCGAACTGGACATGCTGTCCGGCATCGCCACGTGATGCAGTGGCGCATCGTCGACCTGATGCAGATTGGTCACGGCCTTCGGCCGAATTCGCCAGACCAGCACCAGGGCAAAGAAACTGAAGAAGGCGTAGAGCATCTGGCTACCGAACAACTTCATCAGCACCCCCGCCGCCAACGGACCAATACTCGCCCCCACGCCATAGGTCACCAGCAGCATCGCCGTCAGCGAGACCCGCCGATCCCCTTCCACATGGTCATTGGAGAAGGCCACCGCCAGCGGATAGAGACAGAACTGCACCAGGGAACACAGGAAGCCCAGAACGAACAGGACCTCCAGCGGCACCGAAGGCAGGATCGCCAGGGGCAAGGCCACCACCGCCAGGAACAAGGCAAAACAGCGGATCAGCAGCGCCCGGTCATAGCGGTCGGACAGCCAGCCCAGCGGCCACTGCACCACCAGCCCGGCGAAAATGCAGCTACCCATGAACAGACCCACCTGCTCGGTACTCAAGCCCTGCTGCGAGGCATACAGCGGCGCCAGACCGTAGAACGAACCGACGATCAGCCCCGAACCCAATACCGTGCTCAGCGATTGCGGTACACGCTTGATGAAGAAGCGCGGCTCCATGGGTGCAGGGCGCAAAGGTGCCGGGTGAATGCGCCGGGTCATGGCCACCGGCACCAGGCACAGGGCAAAGCACAGCGCCACCAGCATCAGCAGCTCCAGGCCCAGGGCCGGGTGCATGACCAGTATCAACTGCCCCAGCACCAGGCCCAGGTAAGAGGCAATCATGTAGCCGCTGAACACCAGCCCGCGCTGCTTGGCGTCGGCCTGCTCATTGAGCCAGCTTTCGATGACCATGTACTGGCACATCATCCCCAGGCCCACGATCATCCGCAGCACCAGCCAGGCCGGCAGCCAGTCCACCAGGCCATGGCCCAGCACTGCTGCGCCGACAATCCCGGCACAAGTGGCGTAGGCGCGGATATGCCCGACCCGGGCAATCAGTCGGTGCCCCAGCTTGCCCCCCAAGACCAGGCCGAAATAGTTGGCCGCCATCAAGGCCCCCACCCACAGCCCGTCGACATGATCGGCGGCCAGGCGCAGGGCCAGATAAGTGCTGAGCAGGCCAGAGCCGATCAGCATCATCAGCGACGCGAAATAAAGCGCTCGAAAGGATTTCCAGATTTGGCGCATCGGCGTTCCGAGCGGCTCCTTGAATGAGGTATCGAGCCCCGGCAGACCAGGGCCCGACCAGCGACGGTTCGGTTATGCCTGGGCCGCTAACACACGCCGCTCCCAGGGAGTAATTTCATCAAAGAAACTGGTCAACTCCATGGTCTTCGAAGCGATGTAGCCTTCGATGAACTCGTTGCCGAACAGTTCCCTGGCCAACTGGCTACGTTTCAGACGCTCCAGGGCCGCATGCAAGGTACAGGGCAACGAAAGATTGTCCGGCACTTCGAACTCACCCTGGATGGCGGCGGTTGGCTCCAGCTCGTTCTCGATGCCATGCAAACCTGCTGCCAGGCTCGCGGCGATCGCCAGATAAGGATTGGCGTCCGCCCCCGGCAGACGATTTTCCACCCGTCGCGCCACCGGCGAGCTGGCCGGAATCCGCAGGCCGGCAGCCCGGTTGTCGTGGGACCAGCACGCATTGTTCGGCGAAGCGTAAGGATGGCACAAGCGCTGATAGGAGTTCACATTGGGGGCGAACAAGGCAGTAAAGTCGGCGAGACCAGCCTGCAGGCCGCCAATGAAATGCCGGAACATCGCCGTAGGTTGCCCGGCATCGTCACTGAAAACGTTACGGCCGCTACTTATCTCCACCAGGCTCTGGTGAATATGCATCGAGCTGCCCGGCGTGTGAGCCAAGGGTTTGGCCATGCAGACCACGATCAGGCCGTGCTTGAGCGCCACCTCCTTGAGCAGGTGCTTGAACAGGAAGGTCTGGTCCGCCAACAACAGCGGGTCACCGTGCAACAGGTTGATCTCGAACTGGCTGACGCCCATCTCGTGCATGAAGGTATCGCGGGGCAGGCCCAGGGCGGCCATGCCTTCGTAGACCTCCTTGAAGAATGGCCGCAGACCATTGTTGGAACTCACGCTGAACGCCGAATAGCCCTCCTCCCGTCGCCCATCCAGGCCGACCGGCGGCCGGAAGGGCTGCGCTGGATCGTCATTGGCCGCGAACACGAAGAACTCGAGCTCGGTGGCCACCACCGGCGCCAGGCCCAGAGCCGCATAACGCGCGATGACCTGCTTGAGCTGCCCACGAGTGGAGAGCCGCGAACTCTCGCCGCTGAGCTCATCGGCATCACAGATGGCCAGCGCCCTGGGCGTTTCGCTCCAGGGCAGGCGGTGGATCTGCCGGGGGTCGGCGTTGAGCGCCAGGTCGCCGTCGTCGCTGCCGTAGAAACGGGCTGGCGGATAACCGCCCATGATGCATTGCAGCAGCACCCCCCGGGCCATCTGCAAGCGCCGCCCTTCGAGGAACCCCTCGGCGGTCATTACCTTGCCCCGCGGCACGCCATTCAAATCCGCGGTGACACATTCGATTTCATCAATGCCCGTCAATCGCTCGGCGAGTGAACTGTGGCCATCGGTTGTCATGACTCAATCCTTGTTGTTATACGAGCCGCGAACGGCGACCCGTACAAAATACGCACCACCCGTTCAGGATTTCAAGCAGGCGCGAGTAAAATCCCCGGCGCGGCTCTTACTGGCGGGGCAAGCAGGGCGCCAGCCTTGTTACAGGTCCATGGTGCCCATCAATCAGGGCAAGGGAGTAGGCTCGACACGTCGCCTACGCCAACTGGAGGGAGCGCCCATGCTGGGAAGCCTTGCCGATATTGATTTGCGGATGCTGCGGGTGTTCTGCGCCATCGTTGACGCCGGCGGGTTCACCGCAGCCCAGGCACGGCTCAACACCAGCCTGTCACGACTGAGCGTGGTGGTCCGGGACCTTGAGGAGCGCCTGGGCTACTCCCTATGCAGGCGTGGTAGCAGCGGATTTCAGCTGACCGATCAGGGCCAGGAGCTGTTCGAGGCAGCACAGTTGCTGTTCGCCGACATCGAGCGCTTTCGCCAGCACGCCAACCGCCTCGGCCCCATCACCCGCGAGCAGTTGCAGATCGGCAGTGTCGACAGCCTGATCAGCCTGCCCTATGCCCCCCTGTCCCTGGCCCTGGGCCATTTGCGCCGACGCCTGCCCCAGGTAAGGCCGAACCTGCACCTGATGCGCCCCGACGAACTGGAACAGGCCGTGCTCGACGAACGCCTGCACCTGGCTATCGGCGCTTTCCACCATCAACTGTCGGGGTTGCACTATCAGCACCTGTTCGAGGAGGAACAGAACCTCTACTGCGCCAACGGCCATCCACTGTTCCCGCGCGCCGACGAAACACTGACCCTTGAAGAGATCTGCGCCGCCGATTATGTGAGCCGAGGCTACATGGCGGAGCACCAGCGCCCCCATGACCTGCACTTCAACCAGAGCGTCAGCGCCTACGCCATGGAGGCCATCGCCACGCTGATTTTCTCCGGCACCTACCTGGGTTACCTGCCCAGCCACTATGCTGCGGCCTGGGTGGCCAAGGGCCAACTGCGCGCCTTGCTACCCGAGCGCCTGGCCTACCGCTCGCACTTTCACTGCATCACCCGCCAGGGCCAGGAACCCAAGGTCGCACTGGCAACCTTTCTGGAATGCCTGGCCCTGGCCGGGCGGCAACTGGGCGAGGCACACCTTCAACCACTCGCGGCTCAGGGCAAGTAGAGCTTGAACAACCCGCCGCCCAGAGGGCCGCCGTTGCTGATCCGGGTGTGGCCGCACACGCCATTGCGCTGATGCAATTCGGCAATGCGCCCGGCAAAGTACAGACCCAGCCCGGTGCTGCCGCTGCTTTGATTGATGCCTTGCACATAGTCGGCCTGACGCTCGATCATCCCTTGGGGATAGCCTTCGCCATCGTCGTTGATGGACAGCACCACCTGCCCTTCCTCATCACTGACGCTGATCAGCAGGGCATGACGTGCATGGCGAATGGAATTGTTGATGCAATTGGCCAATACCGAGGCGATCAGCTCACGATCGAAGAACCCCAGGGGGCTCAGCGGATCGACTTCATAGGCGGCGGAAATGCCACGGCTCTTGAACACGTCCTGGTGGCTCACCAGTTGCGCTTCGATGAAGTCATCCAGTTCATGGTAGGCCGGCTGCAACGGCAGCTGGTTGATCCCCAGCTTGTACAGCCCCAGCAGTTGCACCAGCATGCCGTTGAGGTGGGCGAACTGATAGTCGATCACCCCCTGCTCTGGCGCATTCTGCTGCTCGGGCAAGCGCGCCAGCCACTGGGCGTGAGCCTGCATCAGCATGGCCAGGGAGTTCTTCATGTCATGTACGGTGGAGGCGATCACCGTGGAAAAGTCGAGCGCCTGTTGCTTTTCGATCATTCGCCAAACGCCTTGCTTCGCAGCTTCTGATAGCGCGGATAACGCGCGTCGGTATCGGGCATCATGCCCACCAATTTTAGGCATGCCCGGCATTCTTCCAGGAGTGCCGCGTCCGGATTGGCGTCGGCGCCGTGCAGCAGCGACTGGGCCATGTTCAGGGCAATACTGATGTTCTTCGGCTGCATGGCCAGGGCCTTGCGGAACAACTCCCGCGCTTCCACGAGGTTGCCGCTCTTGTAGCTGCGCACGCCCTGACGGTTGATATCGGCGGCGGCATTGGAAGAACTGAGGATAGTCGGGTCGTCGGTCAGCTTGGCGATGTTCTGCATGACCTTCGGATCATCACCATAGATCTCCGCACAGTTCTTGAGCATCGAAGCACCGGCACTGGCCTGCCCCAGCATCTGCAGTTGCTTGGCCACCAGCAGCGCCGCTTCGGGGCTCATGAACTGCTCCATGCCGTCCAGGCGCAGCAACGCCTGCTCGGTGAGCTTTTCCGCGGTCTCGGCATCATTGAGCAACAGGCTCGTGGCCTTCATCAGCCGCGCGCGAATCTGCAGGCCCGGGTCAGTGGGATTCTCCTTGGCCACGGCACTCAGGGTCTGGTTGATTTCCAGCCGGGTGCGCGTGTCCAGGCCCCTCTCGCTACCCTTGCTGATCAGGGCATGGGCCAGCCCGAGGTTGCTTTCCGGGTCTTTGAAACGCGACTGCGCGCCCTGGGACACCGCCTGGCGATAAGCCCGGGAGGCGCTGTCGAAGTCTTCGTTGGCCATGGCCAGCTTGCCCAGCAATGCCTGGCGTCGCACGGCCAGGGGGGACAGGCGCACCGCCTCTTCCAGCACGCTCTGGGCACGCTGGGTATCGCCTTCGGCTACCAGCACCTCCGCCAGCCCGTCGTAGAGGCCCGGCATCATCGGAAAGGCCTTCAAGGCCTTTTCATAGACCGCCTTGGCCTCGCCAACCTGTCCACGCTTGAATAGCAGGCGGCCCAGCCCGACGTAGGCCCAGGGCAGCGGCCGGTCTGCCAGGATGCTGTTGTACAGGCGCTCCAGGGCCTCGTTCTGATGCATGTCGCGCAGGGCATCGGCGCGGTAGCGCAGGCACAACGGCGCATAACGCGGGTCCTGCTTGCACAGGGCGATGCAGGCGTTGAGCACCTCCACCGGCTTGCCCCGGTCAAGGGCCTGGAGAATGGGTTTGAGCAACGTCTTGCGCTGCTGCAGGCGCTCCAGGCGCTGGGCCAGGCCGGAGCGGTTGAAAGGCTTGGTCAGGTAGGCATCGGGCTCATGCTCCAGGGCACTGAGCACCATGGCCTGGCTGCTCTCGGCGGTGACCATGAGGAACACGCTCTCATGGCTGATGAGCTTTTCCAGCATCAGGTCTTCAAGCACCTGCTGGCCGTTTTTCTTGCCGTCGCCCAGGTGATAGTCCTGGAGGATGAAGTCGTAGCGCTTCTGCGCGCACATGCGCAAGGCCTGCTCGCCCGTGTCGGCGGTGTCGACATCCTTGACGCCCAGCTCACGCAGCATCGAACGCACCGAACTGCGGAAGTCCGAGAAATCATCGACGATCAAAAAGCTCTTTTGGTGGTACGCCAGCATCGAAGATTCCAGGCAAGTAAGAAGATCAATCCAAAGACAGCAGGACCCACCCGGCTTCGCAGCCTGTTTTTGGCGCGCAGATAATAGCTGCTGGCCACGGGCTATCAAGCACTTTCCGGTCGGCCTGTGATCCAGGCCGCCACTTGGGAACACAATTGTCCACTGAGGTTATCGGCCGGATTACGCATTCCCTTATAGCCGACGGGCGGCATTTCACCGCGGACAGCACACGTCTCGACCCACCCGTGAACTCAGCCGGAAAAGAGGTCCGTTTGCACGCTCAAACCTTGGATTCTGAAACATCACCTGCTAGCGTGCTGCGCCTCACAGCCTCGATCGTTTCTTGCCGGAAATGCCCCAGCCTTGCAGAGGGTCCGCCGCGCAACCAAGGGTCCATCAGCCGCAAGCGTCACAGGCTTGCGGCCCGGGTGTCGAAGGATCGGCATGACACCCCACGGCGGTACCAACGACGAGGAAATGCCGGTCTGCCAGGCAGTGCATCACGTGATGCGCAGGTCATTATCAAATGGAGTTAACGATGGCGCATAACAGCAGTGCGATAACCGGCATTGAACTGGAACAGTTCATGGACCGCCTGGAGGCGCAACAGCAAGAGCAGGAAACCGATGCCCTGCTGGCCCAGTTGCAGGCACAACCGCTGCAGGCCGACTCCCTGGCGTCCATCGACCGCCTGCACACCCTGTGGATGCAGGCCGGCGATTCAGCGGCAGCCCGGGCCGTCATCGATCAGGATGGCAACGCTCTCGTGCAAGCCGCCCCAGAGCCAGCCCGCGCCGAGCTGATGATGAACCTGGCCATCCTGCGCCTGCGGGTCGCCAACTACCTCGATGACGAGCCAACCCTGATCGAAGTGCTCGAACAGCTCGAACAGATGGCCACGCAGACCCTGGACTTCAATGTCGAGCATTACCGCCGCTATCGGATCTTCGACGATCTGGAACGCGCCAGCTGTGAAATTGCGCTGAAAACCATCGAAGTGCGCTACGCCCTGACCTTGGGCAACCCCGCCCGCGCGGCCCTGCGTGCCTGGGATGCCGCCGATCAGTATCAACGTCGCGCCCGAGTCCTGGCCTACCACGACCGCAATGACGAAGCCCGCAGTGCAGCCCTGGAGGCGGTCAATGCCGTACGTACCGCCGGCCCGGACCAGGATATCGATGAAGGCGACTGGCTATGGTTGGGCAACTCGCTGATCGAGATCATTCCGCTGCGCCTGGCACTGTTCGAGCAACCCATCGCACAACTGACCGCTGGCCGCTCCCTGCCCCAGCGCCGCGAATGGGAGGTGCGCACTGCACGCTTGGCAGCCCGCGCCCTGCACGCCCAGGGCGACCTGGCCGGCGCCCTGAAGATCTGCAGTGCCGCGGCCCTGAGCCTGGATTCCGACGGAGGCAACAACTTCATCGAATACGAATTGCCCTGGCTGATGGAAGCTGGCCGCATCGACGAAGCCGGATTTCGCGCATTCATCGATGTCTATGACCGGCAAACCGAGCTATGGCCTGCCACCGCCCGCCTGGTACTCGATCGCCTGCAAGACCCTGATGAGCACAGTGCCTGGTGGCCGATTTGCGTGATGCGTGCCTGTATCACCGAGGACGTGCTGCAGAGCTTCCTGCAAGCACTGCCCAGCCTCGAAACCAGCAAGCCTGCCACGCCACTGCTGGCCGCCCTCTCCCTGGCCATGGAGGACCTGCAAGCTGGCGACGCGCTGTATACCGAGGCTCGTGCAGAAGCGGTGCGTCGCGCGCCCGATCACCCCTGGATCACCCGCCTGGCAGCCGTGCACGACGCTGAGCACGGCCTGATCGATGCGGCCACTGAAGCCAGCCTGCTGCAAAACGCCATCCTGGCAGGCCGCATGCAAGACAACCGCAGTGCGTTTTCGCTGTTTGCCGCTCGGATCAACAGCCAAGGGATTATCGAGGCACTCAAAGCGCCCAAGCCCGTCCTGTCCTGCGGCAAGCACGCCTACAACTACGCACTGGGCATTGAAGACCTGGCCGAAGCAGAAGCCGACAAACTGCCCCCGGACGCCCGTGACCAGGCCTATGCGTTGCTGCGCGAAGCCCAGAGAGATGCCTACGAGCAGGGCCAGGCCCATATGGAGCGCTATTTCGCCAGCGGCAGCGGCCACCCCTACGATGCCTGTGCGCACCTGTATTCCATGCTCTGCAACAACCTGGCGATCAACTACCGCTACTACAACCCGATTCGCTACGAAGACGCCATCGAACTGCATACAAGGGGCATCGCCGCCAGCCCGTTCGCCGAACACTACAACGGGCTGCTCAGTGCGCGTATCAGCCTGGAGGATCTGCCCGGCATTATCGATGCCGCAGAACAGCTTTGGCATTACTCGGCCGAGTTCGGCTACAGCCGCCACAACCCGGATGAATACGTAGCCTCGGTGGCGTACGCCCTGTACAAGCTCGATCGCGACAATGAGATCCTCATCTGGCTCGAACGCCTGCTCAAGTGGCAGGAAGAGCAAGGCGTCAGCGATCAGCAACTGGACAGCTCGGCGCTGTTTGCCCGGATTCAGGTCGCGCGCTACCTGGCCCATGCCCATCCGGACAACGCCGACAGTCTCTGGCAGCGTTACCAGCCGGCGGTACTGTCCCTGAACGAGGTCTCGGTCATGTCCGCTTCGGTGGACTTCCTCAAGGCCCGCGGGCGGACCGCCGAAGCCATTGACTACTGCGCACGCACCCTGGCCCTGTGTGCCCCGGACGACGACTACGACATCCGGTGCCGCGCCCGGATCGAGCAAATCCTGAGCGAGCTGCAAGCCCCGGCTCAACCGGCCAGCAAGAAAAACTGGTGGCAGATATGGAAATAAGCGCCGACAAGCGCAGCCCCAGCTACGCCCCGCGCAACCTGCTCAATGCCGATGAACAGAAACGCGGTATCACCCAGCGCAGCCAGCAGCGCAGGGACGAGCAAGCAGTGCAGGGTTGGCTGTTGAACCACTTCTATCGCCATCTGGTAGGCAACTTCGAACCGGCACGGCGCATCCGGTCCCTGGATGACGCCTGTACGGCCCTGGGTAGCGACTCGGTGCCGGCCTGGGTGAACGGCTATTTCGAGCGCGCTGCCAAGGCGCAATCCGAAGACCCCGCCAAAGCCCTGGCGCCCCTGGTCTGGATCGACCCGCAGGACCCGCAGCTGCTGCACCAGGAAGCCCAACTGGTGGAGTTCCTGACCTCACGCAAAGGCACGGCTCTTGAGGGCAAGCTGGATCGCATCACTTGCCCGCAAGCGCTGGCATTGTGGGAAAGGGAGCATGCACAAATGGCGGCCCGGGTCGATCAGGGATGGCGCCAGAGCTCTGCCCAAGCCCTGACCGTGACCCTTACCTGTGCCGAGCACACCTGGGTCGAACTGCGCCCGCAAAGCCCGCTGTTGCGGGCCGAGATGGCTTTTGAAAGCTACGTGATGCGCCATTGCCTCGGGCAGTTCGCCGACCGTCGGGCCCTGACCGGCGGCTACGGAGAGCGTTACGCCGAATCGGTGGAACAGCAGAGCATGCGCGTGTTCAGCCTGCGCGATGCTCAAGGCCAACCCCACATAACCGTCAGCCTGATCACCCAGGACGACGGTGCACTGACGGTGGAGCAGGTCAAAGGCAAGCAGAATCGCCCGCCCGTCGAACGTTATTTCCACGACCTGCTGCGCTTTCTCAACACCCTGGGCACCGACCAACAGACCCCGGCCGACTGCATTGCCATCGGCATAGTGCGTACCGAGGCGGGTTGGCTGCGTATCGAAGAAGTCAGCGATCCTCAAACCCAGACCCGACTGGTAGCCCGTTACCCACAGTTGTTCCGACGGCTGGAAGCCCCTTCGGCCATGGTCGAGTGGCTGGTCGCGGCACGCCAGTCCGACCTGCTGCTGGAGGTCGTGCCCCAGGCGCCGACCGTCAAGTACGCCACCCGTCACATCTTCAAGAAAAGCCCCTGGCTACCCCGTCAGGCCGAGGACCCGCAGTATCGGACCGAAGGCGTAGCCTGGTCGGATATGCCCCCATCCCTGGCCGAAGAAATCAGCACATGGCAAAACAGAAGCAGGTAATACGCAGATGATGACGGTAATTGTCGTGCTATTGGGCGCCTGGCTGGGCTGGCGTCACTTTCGCCGCCCACCGGGAACATCCCTGGTGGTTTTCACACCCCGCAAGCGCTGGGCACTGACACTGGCGCAACCCATGGTCGATGCCACCGGAATGACCGGTTTCTACGACCCCGATACCACCCACTTCATGGATCAGGCGAAAAGCACTCTGCGGGCTTCGTTGCTGCACCAGATCGGTTTTCGCAGCAACGCCACCGACGACGAAGTCTGCGCCCACCTCAACGGCACCCTGGAGCGCCAGTGGTTTCGTATTGACCTGCATGGCCTGAACCCCAGTGACGACCCGCGAGCAGCCATGGCCTTCGCCTGCGTGCGCAGTGCATTCTTTGTCCGCTGCGCCATGTTGATGAACTGGCTCGAACCTGAAACAGGGTGGCGCATCATGCTGCTCAACGCCCAGCGGGCCCAGGACTGCTTCAACGACTGGGAAGACTTCGGCAAGGCCTTCATGCTGGGCCGCCAGCAATGGATAGCCGCATTCAGGGCCGATTCCCTGGGAGCTTCATTCAATGAAACGAAGCTGAACCAGTTGCTGGCACCCGGCAGTGGAGTGTGGGCAAGCGTCGACTGGAAGGGATTGCCGGCGCTCTGCCCGGTAGCGGATTGATATTTCAGGCCCTGGCGACAAGCAGCCGAATCAGCAAAACAACGTGAGTCCTTGCACGCCGTCAAAAAACCTCACTGTGGCCCTATTCACAAGCACTTAGCCCCACGCTGGTCAGACTGTCACCAATACAAGAAAAAGAGCCCGTTATTTAACGTGCCCCTCGAATAGAAGAAATCAAAAAAGCCCCGCCCGAGCATAGCCCGGCGGGGCTTTTCTTTATTCTTTCGCACCTGGGTCCAAGAACAGATCAACCGTGCAGGGATCAGCCCAGAAAGATACGAATTAGATGGTGTCCCAGGGCAGGTTCGAACTGCCAACCTTCCCCTTAGGAGGGGGATGCTCTATCCAATTGAGCTACTGAGACAAAACAGCGAGCGCCATTGCGGCACGGCGCGAAGGACGGCGTGCATGTTAACGGCCAAGGCTGCATTTGTCATGTGATCCATAGGGCTTTTTGCAGGCTCGCCCCGCGGCTTCGATGCCGGGTCGTGCAAATTGCATCAATGCAAAAAGCCATCATTGCAAAATGCAATTCAAGAGACTTTAAAAATCAGCTCAACTTATTGTTTTTAAAGGCTTTATCGCCAGGTAAACTCTTGGCACGCAGGCTGCTTAATCAGTAGATAAACACTGAGGAGATGCCGCCCATGAATAGCACTCTGTTGCTCTTGAATGCGATTGCCATCGCCGTATTGGCGGCCTTTCACTTTCAACCTGCAGATCACGCTGCCCCTGGCGGGTCATCCTTCGCCCATTTCCAGCAACGCCTGACACCCCAGCTGGCAGTCATGAACACCCAGATTGAGCCAGGCTCAGTGACCCGGGTTACCCAGGGAAAAGCCTCGCAACAGCCAGCCGCCACACCCACTGAACGCTGGGTATTTTGAGACCGAGACTACAGGAGCCATTTATGTCCACCGCTGCCAAAAGCCTGCTTGTTCTGACGCTACTCAGCGCCATTGCCGCTGTGTTCCTGCCTGAAGAACTTGTGGGCAGCGCGCCACTGATCATCAGCGGCTCACTGTTCGGCCTGTTCCTGCTGGCGCTGCTGGCTGGCCGCAAGATCAAGTTCGACCCTGTACTGCGCTGATACCGCGCTCATGCAATATGCCTAACAGGCGTCTCAAGGTAACCTCCAATTCGGCAGAATTATCCAGGCGGATCACCCCCTCCTCATCCAGCCAGCCGGCATGGGCAAACTGTTCATTACGCTGCAGGCGCTCTTCTATCTCCGGCAGGCTTTCTCTGGCCCGCCGTAGCAAGCGACGGCGTAATACTTCGTTATCAACCGTCAGGACTATCGGAATCAGATCGGGATACCGAACTCGCGCCTTGGACAGATAGCCTCTGGACCCATTGACCAGGACATGGCGCCCCTGCGCCAACCAGCTATCGATCACCACGGGAATCCCATAACCCAGCCCATTGGCCTGCCAGAACAAAGCGAAATCCCCCCGGCCTACTCGTCTCGTGAACTCCTCGGCGGTGACCTCAATCGCCTCCTCTCCCACCGACTCGGCAGAGCGCGTGATCACCCTTCTTGCCACTTCACAGCCCAACCCACTTAAAGGCTGCCGGGCCGCGTCAATCAGGCTATCCTTGCCGGCCCCTGAAGGCCCAATCAAGTAGATCAACCTACCCGGCATGAGCGGCTGCTCCGCAGAGCACAACTAGTAAATCGGCCATTTGCCACTATCCTCTGATAGGTAGGGATTACACTTTCACCCGCATAGCATGCACCTTCGTCGGTGCACTGACACTCCCTCGGGATGGGAGAATGCGGCCAGCAATGCAGACCCGACGAACTTTTCAAACCAGTCCGCATTTCTGATAATTGGTGCTGGCATAACGCCTTTATCCAGTTCAATATTTGTCACAGAATTGACGCCAAGGATCTGGCAATTTTGAGGCATGATGCGGGCCTCTTAACAATTCAGGTTGAACATTTGGCATTCAGGCTTGTCCTAAAAGACAGCCCGCGGCCAATTCCGAGAACCGCTCCCCCTGAACTAACCGGTTAAATATATGCGCCCATTGAAACAGGCAATTTATTCCAGCCGTACGGCTGACAAGTTCGTCGTACGTCTACCCGACGGGATGCGTGAACGCATTGCCGAGGTGGCTCGCAATCATCACCGCAGCATGAACTCCGAAATCATCGCGCGCCTGGAACAGAGTCTTATTCAGGAAGGCGCCTTGGGTGAAGAGCTGAGCATGCGCCTGGACAGCCCCGAACTGTCCTTGCATGAGCGCGAACTGCTTCAACGTTTCCGCCAACTCTCACATCGCCAGCAAAACGCTTTGGTTTCGCTGATCGCCCATGACGCTGAAATGGCCGCAGACGCCACCTGATTGCATCTCGCAAGCTCAAGCCAGCCTAGTCGCTGGCTTTTTTTTGCCCCGCCAAAAGCAACGAAGCGCCATTTAGGCGCTTCGTCGGTCACCAACAGGGAACAACGGCTCAAAGCAGGAATATGGTCGCCAGGCCAAGAAAGATGAAAAAGCCACCGCTGTCGGTCATGGCGGTGATCATCACACTAGCGCCCATCGCCGGATCACGCCCCAGGCGCGCCAGGGTCATGGGGATCAGAACCCCCATCAGCGCCGCCAGCAGCAGGTTCAAGGTCATGGCAGCGGTCATGACCACCCCCAGCGACCAGCTCCCGTAGAGCATGTACGCCACAACACCGATCACCCCACCCCAGACCAGGCCATTGATCAGGGCTACTGCCAGCTCTTTACGCATCAAGCGCGAGGTGTTGCCAGTGCTCACCTGGTCCAGGGCCATTGCCCGGACAATCATGGTGATGGTCTGATTACCCGAGTTGCCACCAATACCCGCAACGATGGGCATCAGGGCCGCCAACGCCACCAGCTTTTCAATCGAGCCCTCGAACAGGCCAATCACCCGGGACGCGACAAAGGCGGTAATCAGATTGATCGCCAGCCAGGCCCAACGGTTGCGCAAGGATTTCCAGACCGAGGCGAAGATGTCTTCCTCTTCCCGCAGACCGGCCATGTTGAGGACTTCGGTCTCACTTTCCTCACGAATCAGGTCGACCATTTCGTCGATGGTCAAACGACCGATCAGCTTGTCGTTCTTGTCGACCACAGGGGCCGAAATCAGGTCATAACGCTCAAACGCCTGAGCCGCGTCGTAGGCGTCTTCATCCGGGTGAAAACTCACCGGATCACTGGCCATGACCTCGGCGACCTGCTTGTCCGGGTCATTGACCAGCAAACGTTTGATCGGCAGCACCCCTTTGAGCACGCCGTCGTAGTCCACCACGAACAGCTTGTCGGTGTGGCTTGGCAATTCTTTCAGGCGACGCAGATAACGCAGGACCACTTCCAGGCTGACATCCTCGCGGATGGTCACCATCTCGAAGTCCATCAGCGCACCGACCTGCTCCTCGTCATAGGACAGCGCGGAGCGAACGCGCTCACGCTGCTGACCGTCGAGAGCCTCCATCAGCTCATGGACGACGTCTCGCGGCAGCTCGGGGGCAAGGTCAGCAAGTTCGTCAGCGTCCATCTCCTTGGCGGCAGCCAGGAGCTCGTGATCGTCCATGTCGGCGATCAGGGTTTCACGTACGGAATCGGATACTTCGAGGAGAATGTCGCCGTCACGCTCGGCCTTGACCAACTGCCAGACGGTCAGACGCTCTTCCAGAGGCAAGGCTTCAAGGATGTAGGCGACGTCAGCAGAGTGCAGGTCATCGAGCTTGCGTTGCAACTCGACGAGGTTCTGCCGATGGACCAGGTTCTCGACCCGGTCATGATGATGGCCTTCCTGACGGTGTGTCAGGTCTTCAACCACCCGCTGGCGCTGCAGCAGCTCAACGACTTGAGCCAGGCGGTCTTGCAGGCTTTCCTGCGTTTTCTTTACTTCTACTTCGGTCATAGGCGAACTCCACTCCCAGCAGAGGAGCACGCCGGAAGGATCAATCAGTCAGTTCATGATTGTTAAAACGGGATACTGAGTAACTACTGGGTAAGTCCATGGAGGTATTCCACAAGCCCCGGCGGGGCTGACGGGCGCAATCATACACCGCTTGACGGTTTTAAACGTTAAAAAATCGCGGCAAGAACAAGCGCTTGCGGCATAAAGCTGAGCAACGTCCGAATCTATGAGACTGCGACGCCTCGACAGAAAAAGAAAACACACAGCACAGGAAAAAAGTCCGGGAGACAGGCTCACAGGCAGTGCATTCGACTTCCGCCGGGCAAAGCCGTTCCAGCCCTGGAGGGCAAAAGAAATAAAGGAGGATAATAAAAGGCAGAAAGCAAAAAGCCCGCATCTTTCGATGCGGGCTTCCTGATGTATGGTGCACTCGACAGGATTCGAACCTGTGACCGCTCGGTTCGTAGCCGAGTACTCTATCCAGCTGAGCTACGAGTGCATTTTGTGTTTTTAGACCAGACCACAACTGGTTGAAGCCAAGTCAACTACATTACTGCAGCTAACTCTTAAATGGTGCACTCGACAGGATTCGAACCTGTGACCGCTCGGTTCGTAGCCGAGTACTCTATCCAGCTGAGCTACGAGTGCATTTGTTGCCGCGCATTATAGGCCGTTAAATCTTTTTGTAAAGCACTTTTTCTAGTAATTTCAACAACTTACAGAAGAAGCCAGATTACAACGTACTAAGCAAATAATGGCGGAGAACGGGGGATTCGAACCCCCGACACCCTTTTGAGGTGTACTCCCTTAGCAGGGGAGCGCCTTCGGCCACTCGGCCAGCTCTCCGCAACACGGGGCGTATATTAACCAGCTTTCTCCCCGTTTGCAAACAAAAAAAACGATAAAAATTAATGGCTTGGTTCTTCGTCCTTCTCTTTCTTAATCCGCAGGTAAATTTCCTCACGGTGAACCGCCACTTCTTTGGGGGCGTTGACACCAATACGCACTTGATTACCTTTGACGCCGAGCACGGTCACAGTGATCTCGCCATCACCAATGATCAGGCTTTCTGCGCACCGACGAGTCAGAATCAGCATACCTTTCTCCTCACGCATTACATTTTCAGGGACTACAGTCTGCAAAAAAAAGGGTGTTGGCCTACAACCGGGTCGGCTGCAGTCCTACACGCCTAAGTATTGACTAGCACGGGCAAAAGAACAGTTTTCTCCCGTGCCGATCAAAAACACAAAGGGCGCGGTCAGACCGCGCCCTTTCAAACACGCATCACTCGCCCTGTCGGGCCGGAGCGTCGAGCTCGAAAGCGGTGTGCAGCGCACGTACCGCCAATTCCAGGTACTTCTCCTCGATCACCACCGAAACCTTGATTTCAGAAGTGGAGATCATCTGGATGTTGATGCTCTCTTTAGCCAGGGCCTCGAACATGCGGCTGGCAACGCCCGCGTGGGAGCGCATGCCGACGCCAACGATCGATACCTTGGCAATGTCTGTGTCGCCTACCACTTCGCGGGCACCAATTTCACGTGCGGTGTTTTCCAGTACGGTCTGGGCCGCCACGTAGTCATTGCGGTGCACGGTGAAGGTGAAGTCGGTGGTGTTGTCGTGCGAAACGTTCTGCACGATCATGTCGACTTCAATATTCGCCGCGCTGATCGGGCCAAGGATCTTGAAGGCCACGCCAGGATTGTCTGGCACGCCACGGATAGTCAGCTTGGCTTCATCGCGGTTGAAAGCGATGCCGGAAATGATCGGCTGTTCCATGGATTCCTCTTCATCAATAGTAATGAGGGTGCCCGGACCCTCCTGAAAGCTGTGCAGAACGCGCAGCGGAACGTTGTACTTGCCAGCAAACTCGACCGCACGGATCTGCAACACCTTGGAACCGAGACTGGCCATTTCCAGCATCTCTTCGAAGGTGATCTTGTCCAGGCGCTGAGCCTTGGGCACAACCCGCGGATCGGTGGTGTAGACGCCGTCCACATCGGTATAGATCTGGCACTCATCGGCCTTCAGAGCCGCCGCCAGCGCCACACCGGTGGTATCGGAACCACCACGACCCAGGGTGGTGATGTTGCCGTGCTCGTCAACGCCCTGGAAACCGGCAACCACAACCACACGACCGGCTTTCAGATCGCCACGAATCTTCTGATCATCAATCTGTAGGATTCGCGCTTTATTGTGAGCGCTGTCGGTGAGAATGCGCACCTGGTTACCGGTATAGGACACTGCCGGAACACCGCGCTTGATCAACGCCATGGCCAGCAACGCGATAGTCACTTGCTCGCCGGTGGAGACGATCACATCCAGCTCACGGGGAACCGGTTTGGCTTCGCCACTGATCTGCTTGGCCAGATCGATCAGGCGGTTGGTTTCGCCACTCATCGCCGACAGCACGATCACCAGGTCATCGCCGGCTTCGCGGAACTTCTTCACCTTGTCGGCGACCTGCTCGATCCGCTCGACAGAGCCGACCGAGGTGCCTCCAAATTTCTGTACGATCAAAGCCATTTTCTAAGCCGCCTCAGCCCGTAAAGGGGCGCCCGTTAAACAATCAAACTGCACAGCGCAAGGGCCCGCCACTAGACGACGGGCCCGGCTCGGCGCCTTAAATACCCTGCTCGACAAATGGCACGGTCAGGGCCAGCGCGGCATCCAGTGCAGCGGCATCAACACCGCCGCCCTGCGCCATGTCTGGACGACCACCGCCCTTCCCGCCCACTGCCGCAGCGGCTTGCTTCATCAAATCACCGGCTTTGAGTTGGCCAGTCAGGTCCTTGGTTACACCGGCAACCAGTACGACCTTTTCCTCATGGACACTGCCGAGCAGGATCACTGCGCGGCCGAGTTTGTTTTTCAACTGATCCACCAGCGCCAGCAGCGCCTTGCCGTCCTGGCCGTCGAGACGCGCAGCCAGCACTTTCACGCCCTTGACGTCTGCCGCCTGAGCGGACAGATCATCGCCCGCGGCGCTTGCAGCCTTGGCCTGCAACTGCTCGAGTTGCTTCTCCAGCAAGCGGTTGCGTTCCAGCACTGCCGACAACTTGTCGATCAGGTTGTCGCGACTGCCCTTGACCAGGGTCGCCGCTTCCTTGAGTTGTTCTTCCGCCGCATTCAGGTACGCCAGGGCCGCAGCACCAGTCACTGCCTCGATACGACGCACGCCGGAAGCCACACCGCCTTCGCTGGTGATTTTCAGCAAGCCGATGTCGCCGGTACGGTTGGCGTGGATACCGCCGCACAGTTCTACCGAGAAGTCGCCGCCCATGCTCAGTACGCGCACGCTGTCGCCATACTTCTCGCCGAACAGCGCCATGGCGCCCTTCTTCTTGGCGGTATCGATATCGGTTTCTTCGGTTTCCACCGGGGTGTTCTTGCGAATCTCGGCGTTGACGATGTCTTCCAGCGCCTTGATCTGCTCAGGCTTGATCGCCTCGAAGTGGCTGAAGTCGAAACGCAGGCGCTGGCTGTCCACCAGCGAGCCCTTCTGCTGTACGTGCTCGCCCAGTACCTGGCGCAGCGCGGCGTGCAGCAAGTGGGTGGCCGAGTGGTTCAGCGAGGTCGCGTGGCGCACTTGCGCGTCGACCTGGGTTTCAACCGGCGCACCAACAGTCAGGCTACCCTTGGCCAGCACGCCATGATGCAGGAAGGCACCGCCGGTCTTGGTGGTGTCGCGCACGTCGAAACGCGCGTTGCCAGCCTGAAGATAACCGCAGTCACCGATCTGGCCGCCGGACTCGGCATAGAATGGGGTCTGGTCAAGAACCACCACACCCTCTTCGCCTTCGCTCAGCACGTCGACCGATTGCCCTTCCTTATAAAGAGCAACCACTTTCGCCGAACCGCTGGTGGCGTGGTAACCGGTGAACTCGGTGGCCACGTCGACCTTGACCAGGCTGTTGTAGTCCATGCCGAAGGAGCTGGCGGAGCGGGCACGCACACGCTGGGCTTCCATTTCGCGCTCGAAGCCTTCCTCGTCGAGGGTCAGGTTGCGCTCGCGAGCGATATCGCCAGTCAGGTCCATCGGGAAACCGTAGGTGTCGTACAACTTGAACACCACGTCCCCCGGCACCACCGAGCCTTTGAGCTCGGCCAGGTCCTGCTCGAGGATCTTCAAGCCCTGCTCCAGGGTCTTGGCGAACTGCTCTTCTTCGGCTTTGAGCACACGCTCGATGTGCGCCTGCTGGGACTTCAGCTCCGGGAAGGCTTCACCCATCTCGGCAACCAGGGCGGCAACGATCTGATAGAAGAAGCTGCCCTTGGCGCCCAGTTTGTTGCCGTGACGGCAAGCGCGGCGAATGATCCGGCGCAGCACATAGCCACGGCCTTCATTGGACGGCAGTACGCCGTCGGCAATCAGGAAGCCGCAGGAGCGAATATGGTCCGCCACCACTTTCAGCGAAGCCTGGGCATCGTTGGTGCAGCCGATGGCCTTGGCTGCCGCATCCAGCAGGCTCTGGAACAGGTCGATCTCATAGTTCGAGTGCACGTGCTGCAGCACCGCGCTGATCCGCTCCAGGCCCATGCCGGTGTCCACCGACGGCGCGGGCAACGGGTGCAACACGCCATCGGCGGTGCGGTTGAACTGCATGAACACGTTGTTCCAGATTTCGATGTAACGGTCGCCGTCCTCTTCCGGCGAGCCGGGCGGGCCGCCCCAGATATCGGCGCCGTGATCGTAGAAAATCTCGGTGCAAGGGCCGCACGGGCCGGTATCGCCCATGGTCCAGAAGTTGTCGGACGCGTAAGGCGCACCCTTGTTGTCGCCGATACGCACCATGCGCTCGGCGGGTACGCCGACTTCCTTGGTCCAGATGTCGTAGGCCTCGTCGTCAGTGGCATACACCGTGACCCAGAGCTTTTCCTTGGGCAGGTTGAGCCACTTGTCGGAGGTCAGGAAGGTCCAGGCGAAGGTGATCGCATCACGCTTGAAGTAGTCACCGAAGCTGAAGTTGCCCAGCATTTCGAAGAAGGTGTGGTGACGAGCGGTGTAACCGACGTTTTCCAGGTCGTTGTGCTTGCCGCCGGCGCGGACGCACTTCTGGCTGCTGACAGCGCGGGTATAGGCGCGCTTTTCCTGCCCCAGGAAGCAATCCTTGAACTGGTTCATCCCCGCGTTGGTGAACAGCAGGGTGGGGTCGTTGCCTGGGATCAAGGAGCTTGAGGCTACACGGGTGTGACCTTGCTCTTCGAAGAAGCGGAGGAAGGCTTCACGGATTTCTGCGCTTTTCATTAGGTTCTTCCACGGAGACTGCGGCCAAAGGCCTGTGCGCAACGTCAACAGACGAAACGACGGCAAAGGGCCGCATTATATCGGCGTTAATCACTAGGTACAGCGTGTTTGTAAGATACAAACAGTCAATTGGACGGAGAACACTGTCAGTTACGGGAAAACTCGGCAAAAGTGTTCAGCACGTACTCGATTTGCCCGGGGCTGACGTCCAGATGAGTGACCAGACGCAACCGTGATGCGGCGCTGAGCTTGATCCCGCGCTCGGCGGCGAATGCCTTGAGCGCCTCGGCCCGATCCCCCATCTCTACATACACCATGTTGGTCTGCGCCGGCTCGACACTGTAGCCCACCCGCCGCAGGCCATCGGCCAGCAATTGTGCATGGGCGTGGTCGTCGGCCAGACGCTGTACCTGATGGTCCAGGGCATACAGCCCCGCCGCCGCCAGACCGCCCGCCTGGCGCATGCCACCACCGACCATCTTGCGCAGGCGCCGGGCCTTGGCGATCAGTTCCACCGAGCCACACAGTACCGAGCCCACCGGCGCACCAAGACCTTTGGACAGGCACACCGACACCGAGTCGAAATGCTCGGCAATCACCCGCGCATCCACCCCCAGCTTGACCGCTGCGTTGTACAGCCGCGCGCCATCCAGATGCAGGGCCAGCCCGTGCTCGCGGGTAAAGGCCCGAGCCTGGGCCAGGTAGGCCAAGGGCAGCACCTTGCCCTGCATGGTGTTTTCCAGGGCCAGCAGGCGGGTGCGGGCAAAATGAAAGTCATCGGGCTTGATGGCCGCAGCCACCTGGACAAGGTCCAGCGAACCGTCAGCCTGCAATTCCAGGGGCTGGGGCTGGATAGAGCCGAGCACCGCCGCGCCCCCGCCTTCATATTTATAGGTATGGGCCTGTTGCCCGACGATGTACTCGTCACCCCGCTCACAGTGAGCCATCAAGGCCAGCAGGTTGCTCATGGTGCCCGAGGGCACGAACAGCGCCGCAGCAAAACCCAGGCGCCGCGCCAATTCTCCCTCCAACCGATTGACTGTCGGATCTTCGCCGTACACATCATCCCCGGTGGGCGCACTGGCCATGGCATCGAGCATGCCAGGGGTCGGCTGGGTCACGGTGTCACTACGAAGATCGATCACGCTCATCACATCTGGCCTCGGCTGTGGGACCTGCATGGTCCGCTTTTGAACAGGGGGAACTCCCTTTCGAAACGAAACTGCGGCCATGGCCGGCAATAATCAAGCAACAACTGTAGAAAAGCCTGAGTCTGGCGTTGAAAAATCCGATGAGAATTATCCAAAAGGCGCGATGCGTCTCGAGAGGATCTGTGTTAAAAACTCACCGCCCGCGAAAAATTGCGGGCAAACGTTCTCAGGGCGGGGTGCAATTCCCCACCGGCGGTAATTGCGTGCAATGCGCATAGCCCGCGAGCGCTTGGCGACAGCGGTGGTTTGGCCACAGGTGACGACAAGGTCAGCAGACTCGGTGTGATTCCGGGGCCGACGGTCATAGTCCGGATGAAGAGAGAACGGGATTGGCGCCAAAGGGCCGTTGCCGGGCAGTTCGTGGGAAATCCACGACCGTTCTGCGCGCACCCTTAAATCCCATTCGATTCATATATGCCCTGTTTTTCACATAAACAGGAGTCAGAACAGATGCAACCCACTGCAATCGATAGCAAAAGCAAACACCACCCCAACGAGCGCGTCGCCTTTATCCAGGCCTGCTGGCACAAGGAAATCGTCGATCAGAGCCGTCAGGGCTTCGTCGCTGAAATGCTCGCCCAGGGCTACCAGGAATCCGATATCGATCTCTTCGAAGTCGGCGGCGCCTTCGAAATCCCGCTGCACGCCAAACTGCTGGCCAAATCCGGTCGTTATACCGGGATCGTTGCTGCCGGCCTGGTGGTGGACGGTGGCATCTACCGTCACGAGTTCGTCGCCCAGTCGGTCATCAGCGGCCTGATGCAAGTGCAACTGGAAACCGAAGTGCCGGTCTTTTCGGTGGTGCTGACCCCACATCATTTCCATGCGGGTGAAGAGCATCAGAAGTTCTTCTTCGAGCACTTCGTGCACAAAGGCCAGGAAGCGGCGAGAACCTGCGCCGACACCCTGCAGAAGGTCCGCGCCCTGCGCCGTAACGAGCAGCGTGCGGTAGCGGTTTAAGCGTTAGCGGTATCACCGGCAAGCCGGCTCCTGCGGGGGCCCGGCTTGCCGGCGAACCTCAGGCCAGGCCGTCGGCCGTGGCCGGCACAATCAGAATCCCTGCGCGCAAGCCGTTCTTCACCTTGGGATTGGGGAAAATGATCCGTGCCCCCTCCTCCTCGATCACCCAGCGGGTCTGGGCAATATCCTCGGCCAGCAAGTAACCCACTTCCAGTTCGGAAAAGTTCTCGATGTCTGCCGGCAGATGCAGGTGGAAGCTGTCGCTGTGCTTGATGACTTCCCGAGCCACGCTGAACAACTGCAGCCCGTCGAGGCTGTCCTGCTCCGCAGGTGGTTCGCTACCGTCGATGATCTGCTTGAGCCGGGTTTCCAGACGCTCGACATTGACCCCCTGGTTTTGCCCGAATGGCCGTGCCTTGCCCAACTCCAGGGTGAAGGACTCGGCCCCCAACTGATCGTAGGTGTAGGCGCTGAAGACGATGGAAGGCTTGTTCTGCAACAGCACCGCTTCCATACCGGCGGCCCGCAGGCGTGCCAGCTCACGGCGTGAATGCTGACGCCCCTCCTTCCATGGGTACAGGGCAAACTGCTCGATCTTCGAGCCGCGGATTGCCGTGTGCAGGTCATAGTGCAAGCGTTGGCGATCGGGCTGGCTGAAGAAACTCGCCGCCAGGCGCTCCAGCTCACAGGCGCGCAGGGCTTCAACACCACTGCTCGATTCATGCCGGCCATTGAACAGCCGGTTGACGTCCTGCTCGACAAAGCGCTCGCCGCGGCGCATGGCCTCGGGGTTGCCGAACAGGAACAGGATACGTGCGCGGGGCTTCAGGTCACCCCGGGCGATGTCATGCAACAAACGGTCGAGCAGCTCGATGGGAGCCGTCTCGTTGCCATGGATCCCCGCTGACAGCAGCAGGTCCAGGCCGTTATCGCGAGCTTCGGGCGGCCGTACTTCCAAGGCCCCCTCGCTCAGCCAGCGCATGCGCACGCCGTCGACAGTCAGTTGAGTCTTCTCCGCCGGTTCACGGCCGGCGAGGGTCAGTTCAAGCAGTTTGCCGAGGGCGAGCATAGAGCGGACTTCCTTAGTGAGCGTGGCCGCAGTCAGGGCCGTGCACGTGATCATCGTCACCGGCGTCGGCCGGCTCCATTTCCAGTTGCAGGCTGACCAGGTTGGTCGCCAGCGGGCGCAGCAGCAGGCTGGCGTATTCCGCATCACCTTCTTCCACATCCACGCCGATCAGCAACTGGCCGCGGCCGTCCTGCTGGATCCACACTTCCTTGCCCTGCCACAGCACGGCGAAGCGGGTGCAGGACGTTTCCAGCTGAGTGCCGTCGGTGTCTTCAAGGATCAGCTGCAGGGTATCGCTCATGGGTCAGTTCTCATCTGGGGTGAAGCGGCGCGCCCGGGGTCGCCGGGCGCGGGCTTTCAATTGATCTGGAAAGGATAAACCGCGCCCAGTTTAAGGATTTGCGTCAGTTCATCCAGTGCCGTCCGGCACTCAAGCAGCAGTTGCGGGTCCGCCAGGTCGCTTTCGCTCAGGCGGTCTCGGTAGTGCTTGCCGACCCATTGGGTCAGGGTGTCGTACAACGGCGCGGTCATGATAACCCCAGGATTGACCGCCGCCAGCTCGGTTTCCTTGAGCGCCACGCGCAAACGCAGGCACGCCGGGCCACCGCCATTCTGCATGCTCTGCTTGAGGTCGAAGACCTTCACTTCACGAATCAGCCCGCCAGAGCTGGTGAGGCTTTGCAGGTACTGCCAGACCCGCTCGTTGCCGCGGCATTCCTCGGGCACGATCAGCAGCATCGAGCCGTCGGCGCGTGACAGCAACTGGCTGTTGAACAGGTAGGAGCGCACGGCATCCTCCACCGTCACCTGCGAGCGCGGCACGCAGATGGACTGGAAGTTGCCGCCGCGCGCGCCCAGCTTGCCCTGCAACTCGGCGAGCATCTTATCGGTCTCGAGGAAGGCGTCTTCGTGATAGAACAGCACCTCGCCATTGCCCACCGCGATCACGTCGTTGTGGAACACGCCCTGGTCGATCACCGAAGGGTTCTGCTGGGCATAGACCACCCCCTCCTCGCTCAGGCCATGCAACCTGGCGACGGCCTGGGAAGCTTCCAGGGTCTGGCGTGCCGGGTACTTCTGCGGTGCCGGGTAGCGAGTATCGAAAGCACTGCGACCGAAGACGAAGAACTCCACGCCGGCCTCGCCATATTCACGGCAGAAACGCGTGTGGTTGGCGGCGCCTTCGTCGCCGAACTGCGCCACCGCCGGTAGAGCCGCGTGATGGGCGAAGTGCTTCTGGTCAGCGAACATCGCCCTCAGCACGCGGCTGGTGGTGGGGTGCTCGATGCTGCGGTGGTATTTGCAGTTGAGGTTGGCGGCAGTGAAGTGCACACGGCCATCGGCGGTGTCGGCACTGGGGCTGACCGTGGCGGCGTTGGCCACCCACATGCTCGATGCCGAGCAACTGGCGACCAGCAATGGCATCGCCTGCTTGGCGGCCTGCTGGATGACTTGGGCGTCTGTTCCGGCAAAACCCAGGTTGCGCAGGGCGGCCACGTCCGGGCGCTCTTGCGGGGCGAGCACGCCTTGCTCAAAGCCCATTTCCATCAGCGCTTTCATTTTCGCCAGGCCTTGCAGCGCCGCTTCCCTGGGATTGGAGCCCTGCTGGCTGTTGCTCTGGGAGGCAACGTTGCCGTAGGACAGGCCGCCGTAGTTATGGGTCGGCCCCACTAGCCCGTCAAAATTGACTTCATAGGATTTCATCAGCGAGGCTCCACGAATCTGTTTGTTATAGGCAATCGATATCTACACATGGCGAACGCGGTGCGCTCGTTCGCCGACTCCTACACAGATCTGCAGGAGCCGGCTTGCCGGCAAAAAGGCCAAGCCAATCAGGGCAGGCGCACACCCGGCGTCAACGCGCTCGGCAGCACCAGGCTCGGCGTTTCCAGGGAAGCCACCGGGTACGCGCAGTAGTCCGCCGCGTAATAGGCACTGGCCCGATGGTTGCCCGAGGCCCCTACCCCACCGAATGGCGCGCTGCTGGCGGCGCCGGTCAACTGCTTGTTCCAGTTGACGATACCTGCTCGACTTTCCAGCCAGAACTGCTGGTAGCGCTCGGCAGAGTCCGACAACAGGCCGGCCGCCAGGCCGTACTGAGTGTTGTTGGCCTCGGCGATCGCGTCATCGAAATCAGCGTAGCGAATCACTTGCAGCAACGGCCCGAACAGCTCTTCATCAGGACGCTCAGCCACCGCCGTGACGTCCAGAATCCCTGGGGTCAGCAAGGCAGCCTGGGCCTGGGGCTGGGTCATTTCCAGCAGGGCTACGGCACCATTGGCCAACAACTGCTGCTGCGCATCCATCAGCGCGCGAGCGGCGCCCAGGGAAATCACCGAGCCCATGAACGGCGCGGGTTGCTGGTCAAACGCGCCGACTTCGATGCTCGCGCTAACCGCCACCAGGCGCGCCAGCAACGTGTCACCCCAGGCGCCTTGCGGCACCAGCAGGCGACGGGCGCAAGTACAACGCTGACCGGCAGAAATGAAGGCGGACTGGATGATGGTGTACACCGCGGCGTCCAGGTCGGCGACCTGCTCGACCACCAGGGGGTTGTTGCCGCCCATTTCCAGGGCCAGGATCTTGTCCGGGCGCCCGGCGAACTGCTGGTGCAGATGATTGCCGGTGCGGCTGGAACCGGTGAAGAACAACCCATCGATCCCCGGATTGGCCGCCAGGGCGATGCCGGTTTCCCGAGCGCCTTGCAGCAGGTTCAGCACACCTGCCGGCAGGCCGGATTCGATCCAGCACTGTACCGTCAGCTCGGCGACTTTCGGCGTCAGCTCGCTGGGTTTGAACAGCACGCTGTTACCGGCCAGCAAAGCGGGAACGATGTGCCCGTTAGGCAGGTGGCCAGGGAAGTTGTAGGGGCCGAACACCGCCACCACACCGTGGGGCTTGTGCCGCAGCACGGCGGTGGCGTCGCCCAGCGGGCCGCTCTTCTCACCGGTACGTTCGCGGTAGCTCTGCACCGAGATGGCGATTTTGTTGACCATGCTGGTGACTTCGGTGGCAGCTTCCCACAGCGGCTTGCCGGTTTCCTCGCCAATGCAGCGGGCCAGTTCGTCGGCTCGGTTCTTCAGGCCGGCGGCAAAGGCTTCGAGCACGCTGATGCGCTCTTCCAGCGACCGCTTGGCCCAGGCCGGAAACGCCTGGCGGGCGGCCTGCACGGCGCTCTCCACTTGCGCGGCCGTGGCACCGTTACCCGACCAGATGACCGCCTGAGTCACCGGATTGACCGAGGTAAAGGCCTCGCCCTGGCCGGCCAGCCATTGGCCGGCAATGTACAGCGTGCTCATTATTTCGACTCCCGAGAAGCAGACAGCGGAACCGCGCGGACCTGGTCGCCGGCGTTGAGTTGCAGGCGCTTGGCGGTCAGGGGATCGACCACCAGGGTGCCGGCGGCAAAGCGCGCCGGAGCCGCGGTGATGCGGCAGTCCTCGCGCTTGCGGTTGTGGATCAGGAACGGCGTGGCGTCGTCGCCCGGGGTGCCGATGGCCAGCACCAGCGCCTGGCTGTCACGCACTGCGCGGATCTTGCTGGTCTCGCACTCCACCGCCGGGCCGGCGTCGAAGATGTCGACATAGCCCTGGTAGCTGAAGCCTTCGCTCTTGAGCATGGCCAGCGCCGGCTCGGTGTCGGTGTGGACCTTGCCGATGACGTTGCGCGCATCTTCGGACAGGAAGCAGGTATAGAGCGGGAACTTGGGCATCAGCTCGGCGATGAAGGCCTTGTTGCCGACGCCGGTCAGGTAGTCGGCCTGGCTGAACTCCATCTTGAAGAAGTGCCGACCCAGGCTTTCCCAGAACGGCGAACGGCCATTCTCGTCGGACATGCCGCGCATCTCGGCAATGATCTTGTTGCCGAACAGTTGGGGGAACTCGGCGATGAACAACATCCGCGCCTTGGCCAGCATGCGGCCGTTGAGGCCGGTGCGGTAATCGGCATGCAGGAACAGCGAGCACAGCTCGGAGTTGCCGGTCAGGTCATTGGCCAGGAACAGCGTAGGGATCTCGCGGTAGATGTTCAGCTCCTGGGAGGCGCTGACCGTCAGGCCCACCCGGAAGTTGTACCAAGGCTCGCGCAGGCCGACGGCGCCAGCGATGGCGGAAATGCCCACCACCCGGCCGTTGTCGTCTTCCAGCACGAACAGGTAGTCCGCATCGCCGCGCTCGGCTTCACCGCGAAAGGTCTTTTCCGCCCAGCCAACCCGATGGGTCAGGCGCTCTTCGTTGGCCGGCAAGGTGGTGAGGCCAGTGCCGGTGCTGCGGGCCAGGTCGATCAGCGCGGGTAAATCGCTGCTGCGTACGGGACGAACGATCATGCTATCTCCTCAGACGCAGGCCGCTGGCGGCCTGCGCGAAACTCGCTGCTTCTAGGCTTGCTTTCCAGGTAGTGAAAGCAGGCGTTAAATCGCCACCAGGCGCACGCTGGCGCCTTCGCCGACGCCCAGGGCTTCGGCGGCTTGCAGGTCCAGGGTCACCGGTTTGCCCGGGGCGTAATCCAGCTCCAGCAACACGGCGCGGTAATCCTGCAACTGGCCGTTGGAGACCAGGTACTGGCGGCCGCCGCCCTTGGTCGCTTCACCGATCTTCACCGGCACCACGCGGCTCTGGGCAATCGAGCGGATACCCGAGACCCGCGCATGCAAGGTCGGGCCACCGTCGAAGATGTCGATGTAGTGATCGGTTTCAAAACCTTCGCGCATCAGGATGTCGAAGGTAATCTGTGCCCGCGGGTGCACCTGGCCCATGGCTTCCTGGGCCGCATCCGGCAGCAGCGGCACGTAGATCGGGTAATGGGGCATCAGCTCGGCGAGGAAGGTCCGGCTTTTCAGGCCGCACAGGCGCTCGGCCTCGGCGTAGTTGAGGTCGAAGAAGTTGCGCCCGATGGCATCCCAGAACGGCGAGTCGCCATGTTCGTCGCTGTAGCCGACAATCTCGGTCACCACCGAATCGGCGAAGCGCTCCGGGTGGCTGGCGACGAACAACAGGCGGCCGCGGGAGTTGAGCTCCGACCAGGCCGAGCCCACCAGCTCCGGCACCACGTAGAAACTGGTCAGCAGGCTGTTGCCGGTAAGGTCGTGGCACTGGGACAGGACGTGGATCTTGTTGTGGATCTTCAGCTCGCGGGAAGCGTGGACGAAGGTTTCGTTGCGAAAGCTGTAGAACGGCTCGGAGTAGCCGGCCGAGGCGACAATCGCCGAGCAGCCCACCAGCTTGCCGCTGTCGGTGTCTTCCAGGACGAAGAAGTAGCTCTCCTCACCGTTGAAGCTCACTTCAGCGGCGAACGAAGCCTCGCTTGCGGCGATCTTGTCGCTCAGGCGATCCACATCATCCGGCAAGGAGGTGACACCAATCGGGCTGTCTGCAGCCAGACGCTGTACCTCGCCCAGATCAGCCATTTGCGCGGGGCGCATCACCAGCATGGTGTCACTCCTTACTCTAAAACAGGTCGGAAACCGTCCGACTCAGGGAAAAAAATGCCGGGATAGCCCGGCACAGGAATTAGGCTCGACGCCGGCCGCAAAGGCCGGCGCCGAGAAGCACCGCCGCCCAGGATCAGGCTTGAGTCAATTTCGCCACGGCGCGCTCGAAGCGGTCCAGGCCCTGATCGATATCGGCATCCTCGACCACCAGGCTCGGCGCGAAGCGCACCACGTCAGGGCCGGCTTGCAGAATCATCAGGCCTTCTTTCTCGGCCGCGTTGAACACGTCCTTGGCCTTGCCCTTCCAGGCCTCGCTGAGCACGCAACCGAGCAACAGGCCCAGGCCGCGGACTTGCGTGAACAGGCCGTACTTCTCGCCGATCTGCAACAGGCGGGTCTTGAAGCGGTCGTGCTTGGCCTTGACGCCGTTCAGCACCTCAGGGGTGTTGATCACGTCGATCACTGCACCGGCCACCGCACAGGCCAGCGGATTGCCGCCGTAGGTGGTGCCGTGGGTGCCGACCACCAGGTGCTTGGCCAGTGCTTCGGTGGTGAGCATCGCCGCAATCGGGAAACCACCGCCCAGGCTCTTGGCACTGGTGAGGATGTCCGGGGTCACGCCGTAATGCTGATAGGCGAACAGTTCGCCGCTGCGGCCCATGCCGGTCTGCACTTCGTCGAACACCAGCAGCGCGTTGTGCTGGTCGCACAGCTCGCGGGCGCCTTGCAGGTAGGCCAGTTCGGCCGGCAGCACGCCGCCCTCGCCCTGGATCGGCTCCAGCACCACGGCGCAGGTCTTGTCGGAAACCGCGGCTTTCAGGGCGGCCAGATCGTTGTACGGCACATGAGTGATGCCGGTGATCTTCGGACCGAAGCCATCGGAATACTTGGACTGGCCACCCACGTTCACGGTGAACAGGGTACGGCCGTGGAAGCTGTTCAGGGCCGCGATGATTTCGTACTTCTCGGCGCCGAAACGATCGTGAGCCACGCGACGGGCCAGCTTGAAAGCGGCCTCGTTGGCTTCTGCGCCGGAGTTGCAGAAGAACACGCGCTCGGCGAAGGTGGCGTCGATCAGTTTATGGGCCAGGCGCAGGGCCGGCTCGTTGGTGAAGACGTTGGACACATGCCACAGCTTGCCCGCTTGCTCGGTCAGTGCGCCTACCAGGGCCGGATGGGCGTGGCCCAGTACGTTGACCGCGATGCCACCGGCGAAGTCGATCAGTTCCCGACCCGACTGATCCCATACTCGGGACCCCGCGCCACGCACAGGAATGAAGGCCGCAGGTGCGTAGTTGGGAACCATCACCTGGTCGAAATCGGCGCGTTGCACCGGAGCTTGCTCAACGGACATCGGAGTCTCCTGAAGAGGAACACCCGCCTGAAACTGGCGAGCGATGGAGGGATTGTAAGGACAGTTTTGTGCCCGGCCTTGTCGCCAAGCGACAACTTCTTATAGCGCCAACCCAGGTTTTAAGCGGGTTTATGGCAATGCGACAAATAGCGTCGCAAAGGCGCAGTTTAAACTGCGCACAGCCTCAGCGGCAGATTTGCCGGGCAATTTGCCAAGGTAATTACCCAGGTAGTTACGTGGCGGGCGGCCCCAAATCTCGAAAAGGTTATCGACGTTACGACAAGAGGGCATCGAACGGGATTTGGCGGGCGAGCGGGTGGCCTGTGGGATTGGCCGGCAAGCCGGCTCCTACAATACGGGGTCAACCGCGCTCGGAGGGCACGGAGGAGAGTTCGAACGGGCTGCTGCTGCGCCGCTGATTGCGATCTTCGCGCGGGGTGGCGCCAAAGAAGTTGCGGTAAGCGCTGGAGAAGTGCGGGCCGGAGGAGAAACCACAGGACAGGCCGATCTGGATGATCGACTTGCTGGTCTGCATCAGCATCTGCCGGGCCTTGTTCAAGCGCAGCTCCAGGTAATACTGGCTGGGCACGCGGTTCAGGTACTGCTTGAAGATCCGCTCCAACTGACGACGGGAAACACAGACGTGCTGGGCAATCTCGTCGGTGGTCAGCGGCTCCTCGATATTGGCTTCCATCAGCAGCACTGCCTGGGTGAGTTTCGGATGGCTGGAACCCAGGCGATTTTGCAGCGGGATACGCTGGCGCTCGCCACCTTCACGAATGCGCTCCACCACCAGCTCCTCGGACACCGCACCGGCCAGCTCGGCGCCATGATCCCGGGCCAGCACCGCCAGCAGCAGGTCCAGCACCGACATGCCACCGCACGCGGTCAGGCGATCACGGTCCCAGTCGAACAGATGGCTGGTGGCGATGACCTTGGGAAAACGCTCGGCGAAATCATCCTGCCAGCGCCAGTGCACCGCTGCCCGATAACCATCGAGCAAACCCAGTTGCGCCAAGGGATAAACCCCGGCTGACAGCCCACCAATCACACAGCCGGCACGCACCAGTTGCTTGAGGGCACTGCTCAAGCCGGAACTCATCGGCGCCGGCGGCTCGTCCGCCAGCAGGAACAGTTTCTGACAACCTTCCAGCTTACCCGCCCAAGGCTCGCCCGGCAGTTGCCAGGCGCCTTCGGCCGGGGCTTCGGCCTGCAGGAAAGCCAGCTCATAGACCACTTCCGGGTGCACCCGCTGGGCAACACGCAAGGCCTCCTCGGCCAGCGCCAGCGTCAAGGCTTTAGTGCTGGGCCAAATCAGGAAACCAATTCGATGGGCAGTCATGGCGGGCAATCCGAAACGAAAACAAGGTGAGAAGCCAAGGGCGGCAGCACCAAGTTAGACCATCTGGCGCGCGGTGCGCAGCATGACCTAATTTGGTGCATAACGGCAGCTATTACTTGAGGCTGCCCGAGAGGAATTGTTGCAAACGTTCTGATTGCGGGTTCACCAGCACTTCACGCGGGTTGCCGCTCTCTTCCACCACACCTTTGTGCAAGAACACCAGCTGGTTGGACACCTCACGGGCAAAGCCCATTTCGTGGGTCACCACCACCATGGTCCGGCCTTCCTGGGCCAGGGCCTGCATGACCTTCAGAACGTCACCCACCAGTTCCGGGTCCAGGGCCGAGGTCGGCTCGTCGAACAGCATGACTTCCGGCTCCATCGCCAGGGCGCGGGCAATCGCCACCCGTTGCTGCTCGCCACCGGACATGTGCCCCGGATAGGCATCCTTGCGGTGCGCCACACCGACCTTGGCCAGGTAGTGCTCGGCTTTTTCGCGAGCCTCGGCCTTGGACACACCCAGCACATGCACCGGCGCTTCCATGATGTTTTCAATCGCGGTCATGTGCGACCACAGGTTGAAATGCTGGAACACCATCGACAGGCGCGAGCGCATGCGCTGCAGCTGCTTGGGATCGGCGGCCTTCAAGGCGCCGTCCTTGTTGGCTACCAGCTTCAGCTCTTCGTTATTCAGCAGGATCTTGCCCGCATGGGGCTGCTCCAGCAGGTTGATGCAGCGCAGGAATGTACTCTTGCCCGAGCCACTGGAGCCGATGATGCTGATCACATCGCCAGCTGCGGCCTTCAGGGACACGCCCTTGAGCACTTCGTGACTGCCATAGCGCTTATGCAGGTCTTGGACTTCAAGTTTGTACATGCGGTCGGTTCTCACAAAAACAGTCAGTCGTTGAGCAAGCGCCCGTGACGCAGCGCTTCGCGCCCCGCCACCTTGGCCAGCCAGAAACCGGGTTGGGCATAACGCAGCCGCTCAACGGCGAACAGCACGCCGCTGGTGCCAGCACACACCGTGCTGACCCGATCGGATAAGGGATCAATCACTTCAAAAACCGGCTCGCCCGCCTCCACCCAGCAACCGGCCGGACGCAGAAAGCTCACCACGCCGGGGTGCGGCGCATACAGCAGTTGGGTGCCTTCGAAAGGCATGGCCTCGCAGGCTTCGCGCCCAGGGGCCGGCCAGTCACCGGCAATCAACCCCTGCTCGGCAAGAAACGCCAGGATGCCTTCGGCGTGCGCTTCGGCCTGAGGCCGCCCGGTGTCGGCCTGGCCGCCCAGTTCAAGGGTGGTTGCCAGGCAAGCCAAGGGGATCTGCGCTTCAGGGAATTGCCGCGACAGGCGCAACCAGGGCAACGAACAGGCTTCGTCGAACGAACTGCCACCGGAATCTTCCGCCAGCAGGCCGACCTTCACATCCAGGTGCGCGGCCAGGGAGCGCCACTGCGGCCAATGCTGCGGCAATGCATACATGTGCAGCGCCGCCTCGGCATCGCAATGCAGGTCCAGCACCACATCAGCGCTGCAGGCATGGCTCAGGAGCACCCGCTGCATGCCCTGCAACTGGCTGGACGCCGGTGGGAGCTCAGCCAGCACCTCGGCCATGGCCTGGCGAATCAGGCGCACATTGGCGTGCGGATCATCCCCCAGGCGCCCTTGCAGGCGCTGGCCGACCGGCTCGCTCAACTCGACGAAATCACGGTTGAAGTTCTTGCCGCTGCCGGCCTCGAAACGCCCCTGGTGATTGCCTTGCAGCAACTGGCCCAGGCCCAGTGGGTTAGCCACCGGCACCAGCTCGATGACGCCATTGAGAGCCCCCTGGGCTTCCAGTTCGCCAAGGCGCTTCTTGAGCTCCCAGGCAGTGCGCATGCCCGGCAACTCGTCAGCATGCAGGCTGGCCTGGATATAGGCCTTGCGCTCGCCGCTGCCGAAACGGAACACCGAGATATGCCGCTCGCTGCCCAGGTGGCTCCAGGGCAATGGATGATCGATGCGTTCCATATCAGTGCTTCCGCGGCGCCAGGTAGCGCAGCCAGCGGCCTTCGGCCAGCTTGAACAGGCGCACCAGGATAAAGGTCAGGCACAGGTAGAACACGCCGGCGGTGATGTAGGCCTCGAACGGCAGGTAGTACTGCGCGTTGACCGTCCGCGCCGCGCCGGTGATGTCGATCAGGGTCACGATGGACGCCAGACTGGTGGTCTGCAGCATCATGATCACTTCGTTGCTGTACTGCGGCAGCGCCCGGCGCAGAGCCGATGGCAAGAGAATGCGGCGGTACATCTTGTAGCGCGACATGCCCATGGCCTTGGCCGCCTCGATCTCGCCATTGGGCGTGGCCTTGAGGCTGCCGGCAATGATTTCCGCGGTGTAGGCGCTGGTGTTGATGGCAAAGGCCAGGCAGGCGCAGAAAGTCGCGCTGGACAGCCAGGGCCAGAGGAAACTCTCGCGCACCGCTTCGAACTGGGCCAGGCCGTAGTAGATCAGGAACAGCTGCACCAGCATCGGCGTGCCGCGGATCACATAGGTGTAGAGCCAGGCTGTCATGTTCACCAGCGGCTGCTTGGATACCCGCATCAGCCCCAGGGGCAGCGCCACCAGCAAACCGAAGAACAGCGACAGCGCCAACAGTTTCAGGGTGGTCAGCAGGCCGCCGAAGTACAGTGGCAGGGCCTCATAGATGACGTTGTAGTCGAAGATCATAGATCAGCCGCCCTTACGCCTACCGAGTAGCGCTTCTCAAGGTAACGCAGTGCCAGCAACGAGACGCTGGTGATCACCAGGTACATCGCCGCCACTGCAAGGAAGAAGGTAAATGGCTCGCGAGTGGCATCCGCCGCCTGCTTGGCCTTGAACATCATGTCTTGCAGGCCCACCACGGAAATCAGCGCGGTCGCCTTGGTCAGTACCAGCCAGTTGTTGGTAAAGCCGGGAATCGCCAGGCGAATCATCTGCGGCACCATCACCCGGAAGAACACCTGGAAGCTGCTCATGCCGTAGGCCATGCCGGCTTCCGCCTGCCCCTTGGGTATCGCCATGAAGGCGCCACGGAAGGTTTCGGAGAGGTAGGCACCAAAGATGAAGCCCAGGGTGCCGATACCGGCCGCCAGCGGATTGAGGTCGATGTAATCGTCATAACCCAGCAGCGGCGCCACTCGGTTGAGCAGGTCCTGGCCGCCGTAGAAGATCAGCAGGATCAGCACCAGGTCGGGAATACCGCGGATTACCGTGGAGTACAGATCGCCCAGCCAGGCCAGCCAGCGCACCGGTGAGAGGCGCAGCGCAACCCCGATCAGACCCAGAACAATGGCCAGGGCCATGGACGACAAGGCGAGCTGAAGCGTCAGCCAAGCGCCATCGAGGATGACAGCCCCGTAGCCTTTCAACATGATTCAGGTCCTCGAAAATTGGGATGAAAAAATGGCGCAAACTTCAGAGATTCTGCTGCTTGCGCCATCTCGGACTGACTGACTCGACGGTCTTACTTGCCGTAGATGTCGAAGTCGAAGTACTTGTCCTGGATTTGCTTGTACTTGCCGTTCTCACGAATGGCAGCGATGGCGGCGTTGATCTTGTCCAGATCGGCCTTGTCACCCTTGCGCACGGCGATCCCTACACCGTCGCCGAAGTATTTGACGTCGGTAAAGGCCGGACCGACGAAGGCGAAGCCCTTGCCAGCGTCGGTTTTCAGGAAGCCGTCATTCAACAGGGTAGCGTCCGCCACGGTGCCGTCGAGGCGACCGGCGGCCACATCCAGGTAGATTTCGTTCTGCGAGCCGTAAGGCTTGATCTGCGCACCCAGGGGAGCCAGCACTTCACGGGCGAAACGCTCGTGGATCGAACCGCGCTGCACGCCGATGTTCTTGCCCTTGAGCTCGGCCAGGCCGTCGCTGATCTGGGTACCGGCCTTCATCACCAGGCGCGCAGGGGTGTTGTAGTACTTGTTGGTGAAGTCCACGGACTTCTTGCGATCGTCGGTGATCGACATGGAGGAGAGGATGGCGTCGATCTTGCGAACTTTCAGTGCAGGGATCAGGCCGTCGAACTCTTGCTCGACCCAAACGCACTTGACCTTCATTTCTTCGCACAGGGCGTTGCCGATGTCGTAGTCGAAACCGACGATGCTGCCGTCCGGCGCCTTGGAGGCAAACGGAGGGTAAGCCGCTTCGATACCAATTTTCAGGGGCTTTTCATCGGCAAAAGTCGGCAGGGAGAGCACGGACAGTGCCAGGGCGCCAAGAAGCACGAGTTTCTTCATCTTAGAACTCCATCGGTAAAGGGCGAAAACGGCAGAGTGAGCGACAGCCCAATATGCGAATGGGTGAAACAGCAAATAGCGGCGCTGCGGCCCGGGTAGCCCGCAGGGGGCACACACACAGGCAACGACGAGCGAGTGACCGGCATTCTAACGACAGGCTGGAAGCCGATATTTCCTCAATGCGACAACAAATTACAGAAGCATCGAGAATGCCTGGCCAGCGCATTGACAGCTCTTCAATTCTATGCAAGAGCAAAAGGCGGGGAACCGATCTATGCTGCAAATTGCGGGCCTATTATTGGCAAAGCCTTCTATTCCGGCAAGCGCAGCGTGATGACTTATTTTTTATAAGGGTATAAAAGGCCCTGGAATGAGGCCCGGCGTTTCCCATGGCCCCGAAAGTGGGCGCCAGGTTACATCTTCGGCTGTAGCGGTAACATTCGGGTACACCGAATGGATAAATCCGATATTTATTTGCCCCCTCTTCGCCGGCAAGCCGGCACCCGCAACAGCCACGCAGAGGGCTCTGCAGCCCATCACCGCCACACAAAAAAGCCCCGCCCGGCGCAAGGGCCGGGCGGGGCTGGGCGACTCGGAAACCGACTCAGGCGACGTTCATGGTCTTGTGGGTATCGATCAGATGTTGCACCACACTCGGGTCAGCCAGGGTCGAGATATCACCCAGACCGTCGTACTCCGCTGTGGCGATCTTGCGCAGAATCCGCCGCATGATCTTCCCGGAACGAGTTTTCGGCAAGCCCGGCGCCCATTGGATGACGTCCGGCGAGGCGATCGGCCCGATTTCCTTGCGCACCCAGTTCTTCAGCTCCAGGCGCAGGGCTTCGCTCGGCTCTTCGCCCCCATTGAGGGTCACATAGACGTAGATGCCCTGCCCCTTGATGTCGTGAGGAACACCCACCACTGCCGCTTCGGCGACCTTCGGGTGCGCAACCATGGCGCTTTCGATTTCGGCGGTGCCCATGCGGTGCCCGGAGACGTTGAGCACGTCGTCCACCCGACCGGTGATCCAGTAGTAGCCATCCTCGTCGCGACGGGCGCCGTCACCGGTGAAGTACATGCCACGGAAAGTCTTGAAGTAGGTGTCGACGAAACGATCGTGGTCGCGGTACAGGGTCCGTGCCTGGCCTGGCCACGAGTCGAGAATCACCAGGTTGCCCTCGGCCGCGCCCTCGATGATGTTGCCCAGGTTATCCACCAGGGCCGGCACCACGCCGAAGAACGGACGCGCTGCGGAACCCGGCTTCAAGGCATGCGCCCCCGGCAGCGGGCTCATGAGGGTGGCGCCGGTTTCGGTCTGCCACCAAGTGTCGACGATCGGGCAACGGGATTGGCCGACGTTCTTGTAGTACCAGTCCCAGGCTTCCGGGTTGATCGGCTCGCCCACCGAGCCCAGCAGGCGCAGGCTGCTGCCATCGGCGCCTTCGCAGGCAGCGGTGCCCGAAGCCATCATGGCGCGGATTGCGGTCGGTGCGGTGTAGAGGATGTTGACCTTGTGCTTGTCGACGATCTTCGCCACCCGAGTGACATCCGGGTAGTTCGGCACGCCCTCGAACAGCACGGTGGTGGCGCCGTTGGCCAGCGGGCCATAGACAATATAGGTGTGGCCGGTGACCCAGCCGACGTCGGCGGTGCACCAGTAGACCTCGCCCGGGCGGTAGTCGAACACCCGCTCATGGGTCAGCGACGCATACAGCAGGTAGCCGCCGGTGGTGTGCTGCACGCCCTTGGGCTTGCCGGTGGAACCGGAGGTATAGAGGATGAACAGCGCTTCTTCGGCGCCCATCTCTTTCGGCGCGCAGACGCTGCCGGCGACCTTCATCAAGTCTTCGTACCAGATGTCGCGGTGCTGGTTCCACTTGATGTTGCCACCGGTGCGCTTGCACACGATGACCTTCTGAATGCTGCTGGTTTCCGGGTTGGTCAGGGCATCGTCGACATTGGCCTTGAGCGGCACTTTCTTGCCGGCGCGGATGCCTTCATCGGCGGTGATCACCACCTTGGAACGGCAGTCGATGATGCGCCCAGCCAAGGCTTCAGGGGAGAAGCCGCCGAACACCACCGAGTGGATCGCGCCAATGCGGGTACAGGCCAGCATGGCCACCACCGCCTCCGGGATCATCGGCATATAGATAGTCACCACGTCGCCGCGGTGCACGTCCTGGCCACGCAGGGCGTTGGCGAACTTGCAGACTTCTTCATGCAGTTCGCGGTAGGTGATGTTGCGGCTTTCAGAAGGATCGTCGCCTTCCCAGATGATCGCGATCTGATCACCGCGCTCGGCGAGATGGCGATCCAGGCAGTTGTAGGAAACGTTCAGGGTGCCGTCGGCGAACCACTTGATATCGACATGGTGATCGTCGAAGGAGGTCTGCTTCACCGTGGTAAAAGGCTTGATCCAGTCGAGACGCTTGGCCTGTTCGCGCCAGAAACCGTCCGGGTTCACGACCGACTGCTGGTACATGGCCTTGTAGGTCGCCTCGTCAGTCAGCGTATTGGCCAAAACCTCGGGACGAACGGGATACAGAGAAGCCGCACTCATCTTTCTTACCTCGGTGACATAGTTGTTTTTGTATGACCCCGTTGTAGCCGGGGGGCGTCTATAGAACCATTCGACGATGGTAGTAACAACCCCCTGCGAAATACCCCTTCATTTGCCAGAGCCCTTCAAGAATGCGCCTTACAGCGATATTCACCCTATCCAAAAAAGTTCCAGCCCGCCGCGAAACAGCCCTTTTTCGGCGATTGTTACAAAAACTGTCAAAGGTGTTTATCAAAAGTACGCCTATATGACTGCGCCCCCCGCGCCTAGAATCTGCCTCGCCCAACAGGCAATCTGATTAACCAAGTTGCAGCCCCCACGAAGGCAGTTAATCAAACTTCTACTCAAGTTCCACACGCAGCCCCATAAAGGCTGCGTGACCTCACACGACCTTAGAAAGGTAAAACGCAAATGAAAGCTTTATTAGTTCTGGCCCTCAGCAGTCTGTGCGTAACCGCGATGGCTGATGAGATCCCGACTGATGTCGCCAACCAGCAAGTACCGGTAGAGGAATACACTTACTCGACTGATCTGGATATCGCCAAAGTTATCTCCATGAGCGAAGTTCCAGAAGTATGCGAAGTTGTACCAGCGCGCATGGAATATGAAGACTCCCACGGCCAGCGGCATATTCTTCAATATCGCGTAATGGGCAACGGTTGCTCTAACGGCTAATAGCAAAGTTCATTGCACATACCTTGATGACTGCCGGCCGCAAGAAATCCCTCTTGCGGCACAGATGCCTGATGACTACCCGCCCATGGGCAGTAAAAGGCCTCAGCCTGACGACGTGCGACCCCGGCAATCGCACGCACTTTTCTTCCTGAGCTTGACGGCCTCCTCATGGCACCGCCCACGATCTTGCGAGCAACTCCACCGATGGCGTCGACGGAGGAAATCCGGCCACCCCCTGAAGACCTGCCCCAGGAGATTTCCCAAGGCAAAATCGAGCAATTCGAGTTGTGTTCAAAACCTGAAAAATGCTTGCAAAAACACAACATCTAGTAAAACTGGCTATTTTTTGGCCATTTGCGGCTGTTTTTTTCAAGCGTGAAAAAAAATCTTCAACCGCCAAAGCCTTGTAAACCCGCACTCTGCCCCAAGTCCCCCCCCTTCTCGGGCTCGCCTGCGCCCATCGGTCGCCCCACACCCCCGAAAATATCCTTATAATGCGTCCTCAAAACGGGCCTGCAACATTCCCTTACCGGATGAAAACGACCTGCTGAATCCTGCGCAGGAGCTGGCACACCAAGCTCCGCCCGACAGCGGTCACCAGGCACCCGGACACGTATTTCTGTTTATTGCCTGCGTTCACTGCTGCAACAAACGATTTCCAATGATTTAACGCGGCCAGCGTGCCGTGTGAAAAACCACCCCTTTTGTTTTCACACGGGCATCTGGCCCTCGAGCAGGAGACGACACGTCATGCTGAGCTGGGACGAATTCGACAAAGAAGAAGGTGAAGTTGCGGTCAAAGGCGCCAACGCCGGCCACGCCACTGAAGCCAACATGGACCGCCTCGACAGCGCCGGCGGCGCCGCCGCCCTCGAAGCCCGTGCCGTGACCGCCAGCGACTCCGCTGCCGTAGCCCGCGCCAAGGCGTCTCTGGATCAACTCGACATCGCCGAAGGCCTGGCCGAGCTGGAAGGCTCTTCTGCCCGTGTCGCGGTTGACGAAAAGCGCATGATCAACTGCCGCGCCGACCTCAACCAGCTGGTGCCATTCAAGTATGACTGGGCCTGGCAGAAGTACCTCGACGGCTGCGCCAACCACTGGATGCCGCAAGAGGTCAACATGACCGCCGACATCGCCCTGTGGAAAAACCCGGAAGGCCTGACCGACGACGAACGCCGCATCGTCATGCGCAACCTGGGCTTCTTCTCCACCGCCGACTCCCTGGTTGCCAACAACCTGGTACTGGCCGTGTACCGCCTGATCACCAACCCGGAATGCCGCCAGTACATCCTGCGCCAGGCGTTCGAAGAGGCGATCCACACCCACGCCTACCAGTACTGCATCGAATCGCTGGCCATGGATGAAGGCGAGATCTTCAACATGTACCACGAGATTCCATCGGTCGCGAAGAAAGCCGCCTGGGGCCTGAAGTACACCCGTTCGATCTCCGATCCGAAGTTCGAAACCGGCACCGTCGACACCGACAAGGAACTGCTGCGCAACCTGATCGCCTACTACTGCGTTCTGGAAGGCATCTTCTTCTACTGCGGCTTCACCCAGATCCTGTCCATGGGCCGTCGCAACAAAATGACCGGTGTCGCCGAGCAGTTCCAGTACATCCTGCGCGACGAATCCATGCACCTGAACTTCGGCATCGACGTGATCAACCAGATCAAGATCGAAAACCCGCACCTGTGGGATGCCGAGATGAAGGAAGAAGCCACCCAGATGATCCTCCAGGGCACCCAACTGGAAATCGAATACGCTCGCGACACCATGCCGCGCGGTGTACTGGGCATGAACGCCGCGATGATGGAGGACTACCTCAAGTTCATCGCCAACCGTCGCCTGTCGCAGATCGGCCTGAAGGAAGAGTACCCAGGTACCACCAACCCGTTCCCATGGATGAGCGAGATCATGGACTTGAAGAAAGAGAAGAACTTCTTCGAGACCCGCGTGATCGAGTATCAGACTGGCGGCGCCTTGAGCTGGGATTGATTCCCGGATCAATGACACAAACAAGAAGCCCTGACCTGGTCAGGGCTTTTTTATTGGCCGCACCAATGTACACAGGGACGGGCTCATCAAAGTACGTGCAGGCTGCATGACCTGCCGCTATAAAGAACCCTCTTTCGCTTAAGGATCAAAGCGCCCATGAAATTCGATACCGCGTACTGCATCAGCCTGGACGACAAGTTGTCGATCTATGACGTGCGGGATCTGAATTTCGATGAAACCCTGGTCTTCGATTCGGCCAGGGAAAGTTTCCAGTGCCCCAACGATGAATGCCGCGCAGCGTTCGATAGCACTAATCAACTGGGCACTTTCAACGCCAAGAACGTCAACTACATCCGCACGCCGCATTTCAAGAACCTGCCCGCCACGCTTCATATAGAGGGATGCCCTTATGGGGTCAGCAAAAGCGCCGGTAGCGTGGAAGGCACCGCGACCGAAGAGGTACGCGAGGAGCATTTCCCCTCGGAGCTGCTCTTAAGCCGCCGTGAATACGTGCGCAAGCCGGCCAGCCCGCAAGCGGCAGTGGATGCCCCACGGGACACTCCGCCAGCCGCTACGGCCAGTTCGCATAAGCCCCATGCCGGGCGCGACACTACCCCGGACAAGACCAGCATCTTCGCCCACCCGGTGGAATGCTTTGTGTCGAACATCGACGACAAGGAACTGCTCAAGCGCATGCCGCTGAAGGTCGGCGAACACACGGCCAGCTACGCCTCGTTCTTCAAGAAGATCGAGTACCTGCTGGACAACAAGGGGCTTATCTACTGGGGCAAGATCAAGGAGATCAAGGACTACACCCAAAGCTTTCGCATCGATTTCGAGCAGAAAGTCTGGTTCAAGGCCGACGGCGAAACCAGGAAGAAGCCCTACTCGGTCAATGTCTACCTGAGCAAGAAGCTGATCGACAGCTACCGCAAGCGCAAAGCCTTCCTCGAGGAGATCAAGGGCGCCGCCGACAGCCAGCGGGAGCTGTACTGTTTCTTCTATGGCGTGACACCGGCACTCAAGCAAGTGCCGAGCAAGAAAGACCCCGAATCGACCTTCGGGGTCTTCAGCGCCAATATCGAGAACCTGGATCACTTCGTGATCCGCGAGGCGCCGGGACTGGAGGCAAAATAACCTCCTTCGGTTTCAACGCTTGGGCAGCTCCAGAGCGACGGCCCCGGGGTGCTTCCTGACCAACGCATACGGCAGCACCGCCCACTCAGGTCCATCACAGGCCCGCGCTACCCGAGGAAAGTAGGCCTTGAGGAACAGTCCCTTGGGAGTGAAGTACCAACTGTTATCGCCCCAGACGCTCTCATCGCTGTAGTTGCAGCCCTCGTCGGGGTCGGTCGGCTCGCGCATCTTGTCGGGGTACAAGGCGCGAAACTGCTGGACCAGCCAGGGTGCCAGTTTTTCCTGGTTGTATTCGTAGAGGCCTGTGCGCTCAGCTTCAGTGAGACGAGTGTCTCCTTTGCCATTGCGGTCGCTGTGCAACAGCGGTTTGCCCTGCCCCACCCAGAGCACATCGGACAGTGACAACGGGTGGCCGCTGTTCACGTCGATATTCATCGGAGAGTCGCCAAAGTCCGGGTGAGCACCGCCGCAGGAATAGCTGGTGGAGATATTCACGCTCAGTACCGCCGGTGAGAAGAACTGTGGTTTTACCGTCTGCATGAATTCGCCCCCCTGGGAGCCGGCTCCCAGCAGGCACTCGTGGTAGGCACTCACCTCACGCCATAGACGCTCCATCAACAACTGATTGAGACGCTGTTGCTGAGCTTCCGGGTAACCACCGACCACCTTGAACATCGACAGCTTCGACCCTGGCTCGCTCCACCATTGCAGGGTGTAACCCATGAAGCTCTGCTGCTTGCCCTGCTTGAGGGCCAGGCCCTGCAGGCGCAAGTATTCGTACAGGTCATTCGGATAAAGCTGCGCCAGATAGGGCAACGTATCCGGCTTGGGTGCCTCAGCCTTGGCCGCGGACAATTGCACATCCAGGGTCTTGCCCTTGGAGTCCTGCCACTGCCCCTGCCAGCCATCGGCAGTTTGCTGCAACTTGAAGATGGGCAGGGCCGCCTGCTCATCGTCAGGGCGGCCTCCTCCTTCCCGCAGCTCCAGCGCCTGCCCGACAAGCGTGCCGTTGAGCGCCAGATCATGGTGATACTTCTGATAGAAATATCGCCCTGTGACGTCCTTGGGATCGCCAGTATTGATTTCCAGCACAATCGGCATCTTGCCCAGAGTGCCGCTGAGGACCTGTCGAGAGGGCGAGGCCTGCAGGCCCTGAAGGTAGATACAAAGCAACAGGGCACCGAGGATCTGGCGCATCAGTCCGTTGAACATGGAAACTCCCTTGCATGAAAAGGCCGCCAGCGTCGTCAGCAGCGCCTGGGCCTGTGGTAAGCGACGAGCAATTATGGACCGGCGCCCCAGGACAATCGAGCAGTCAAGCGTGATGGTTCTATCACTTCAGGCACATGCTCAGCAGCACCAGAAACAACAGACCGATGTAAACCCTCGCATGTACCCGGTCAGGGATCCTGCCGATCCAGGGCGTGGCCAGACGAATACCGAGCAACGAACCCAGGGTGAGGAGAAAAAACGCCAGCAGGTCGACATAACCGACAAACCAGGGGCCCAGATCGAAGCGGCTGTAGCCTGCCAGCGCCATATAGGTCGCAGTACCCGCCAGCGCCACGGGGACACTCAGCGGATTGGCCATGGAGGTAGCCTGGGTCATGCTCAGGCCGCAGCGACGTAGCAGGGGAACGGTCATGACACTGCCACCCACTCCGAGGAAGGTAGCAATGACGCCTATTCCTACACCGCCAAAGAGCGTTTCGCCTGTCCCCAGGTCACGGGTTTTCTGCCCTACCGACTGTTCAAGAAACCCCCGGCGCAGTAGGCAGTCGGCAATGGTCAGGCCCAGGTAGGCAATAAAGGCATAGCGGATCACCTCGCCACTCACCCACATGGCCCCAGCCGCGCCCACTATCGCCCCCAACCCGATATAGCCCCCCAGGGGCCACAGATAGCGACGGACAAGATTGCCTGCGCGCTGGTGCCTGCCGGTGGCAACCAGGGCGTTGACGATCATCACACAGGTCGAAGTGGCTACCGCGACATGCATCGCCGCCTGCCCCACCGCCGAATCGGCGCCCTGGCTGGCGAGCAGCATCCAGTACAGCAGCGGCACCACCACAAACCCGCCACCAAAGCCGAACAGCACGGCGCTGATGCCCGTCATGCAACCAAAAAGTGCCAACAGTAGATAGAACATCAAGGCGTTTCCATTCAGATAGACGCCCTGGAAGATAGAGCCCCCGCACTTGGCCGGCTTCAGTAAGTTGGCCAATAATATTTGCGTTTACGCCAAATACGGACGGTATCGGCATGCGCAATATCTCCATCGACCAACTGGATCAGACCCCGCGTCCCGTGCTCGCCATCGGTACGGACTACCCGGACGGGCAACGCCTGCCACGCCATCGGCATCGGCGGGCGCAACTGCTGTATGGCGCCACCGGAGTGATGCAGGTCAGTACCGATCAGGGCAACTGGGTGGTGCCACCACAGCGGGCGGTGTGGATTCCACCGAGGGTGGAACATGAGGTGCTGATGCTTGGGGTCAGCACTCGCAGCCTGTATATCGAGCCGTCCGCGGCGCCGCTGGACAGCAGCGGCTGCCGGGTCATCGGCATCTCGCCACTGCTGCGCCAGCTACTGCTTGAAGCAGTGGACATGCCCCTGGAATACGACCTGGACGGACGCGACGGGCTGCTGATCAACCTGCTGCTGCACGAAATCCAGCGTTGTCCCGGCCTGCCGCTGCACATTCCGTTGCCGGCCGGCGGCCCACTGCTGGAGCTGTGCCGGGCTTTTCTCGCCCGGCCCGATGTCCATCAATCCCCCCTGCATTGGGCAGACCGACTGCATGTCAGCCTGCGTACCTTCAATCGCTGGTTTCGCCAGGAGACCGATATGAGCTTCGTGCAATGGCGGCAACGGGCCTGCGTGATCCAGGCCCTGGCCCGGCTGGCGGCCGCGGAGCCGGTAACCCGAATCGCCCTGGACCTGGGCTATGACAGCCCTGGCGCGTTCTCCACCATGTTCCGCCGGGTGCTGGGGCAATCCCCCAGCACCTACCTGAATCAAGAGCATCCAGCCCCTGGAAAAACCTTGTGACCAAAGGCTGGCGCAGTGGCAGAAATTGAGTTTGATCCGGACGCAAAACAACTGTACAAATATCCAGTACAAAGCCAACGCACTGCCTAACCTCCCGGAGAAAACCATGGCCTCTCTCGCGATGAAAATCACCCTGGAACGTATCGCTCTCTATCAATTCACCCCGCAACACTGTGCCCAGGCCCGGGACATGCTGGGCTGGGACATGGATCAACTGTCCCGCGAGTCCGCGGTCTCGGTGCAAGCCATCCAGCGCTTCGAAGCAGGCTACGAGGTCCGTGACGTGACCCGCCTGGCCCTGGCGTTCTGCCTCGAGGCCCAGGGCCTGGTGTTCTTCCCGGGTTTCACCCCGGGCCGCGGCATGAACATCAAAGGAGCCACTCCCAACCCGATGGAGCGGCCCGACTACGCCCTGATCGAATGATCCAGCCCCTGAGCAGGTGCTCGCACAAGGCCGGCACTGACAGAGGGGCCGAGCCCGGACGAACCGGCGGGCAGGCCAGGGTTTTGATCCGGGTCTCATGGCGCCGCAAACTGCGGATGTCATGGTCACCCTCCTCATGACCCGCCGCCCGGGCAAAGAAGGCCTGGGTCAGGCGGATTCGACGCCCGCCTGCTCCAGTGCACCTTCCACCTCCAGCCACCAGGCGGCTCCCCGCTGCGGTTGCGCCAGGTTGAAGGCCTCGCCCATCTGCGGCGTGGTGATGTTGGTGCTGCGCTCCCAGGCCAGGGCCAGGATGCGGTCGAAGGGTTCGTGCCAAGCGTGCATCGCCAGGTCGAAGGTGCCGTTGTGGATCGGTAGCAGCCAACGACCTTGCAGGTCGATGTGGGCCTGCAGAGTCTGCTCGGGCTGCATGTGCACATGGGGCCATTCGACGTTGTAGGCCCCGGTTTCCATCAGTGTCAGGTCGAAGGGGCCGTACTGCTGGCCGATGCGCTTGAAACCGTCGAAATAGCCGGTATCGCCACTGAAGAAGATCCGCGTAGGGCCATCGATCATCACCCAGGAGGCCCACAAGGTCCGGTTGCCATCGAACAGACCACGCCCGGAAAAGTGCTGCGATGGGGTGGCAACGAAACGCACGCCAGCGACCTCAAAGCCCTGCCACCAATCCAGTTGCCGGACCTTGGCCGCCGGCACGCCCCACTTGATCAAGGTATCGCCCACGCCCAGCGGAGTGAGGAAATTCCGGGTCTTGTCCGCCAGGACCAGCACGGTCTTGTGATCAAGGTGATCGTAATGATCATGAGACAGGATCACCGCCTCGATATCGGGCAATTGCTCCAGGCTGATGGGCGGCTGGTGAAAGCGCTTCGGCCCGGCCCATTGCACGGGTGACGCGCGCTCGGCAAACACCGGATCGGTGATCCAGAACTTGCCGCGCATCTTCAGCAGCACGGTGGAATGCCCCAGGCGGTAGACGCTGTGATCGGGCGCCGCCAGCAACTGCACGCGGGTCAGCGGCTGCACCGGAATGGCTCCGGCCGGGCGGGTATTGCGCGGCTTGTGGAACAACATGTTCCAGAAGATCTGCAGGGTCTTGCCGAAGCCGGCACGGCGCACCGGCGCATGGTTGCGAAAAGCCCCCTGCTCCTGGCGCGAGGTTTCCTGGCGGGGAGCACGGGTGACGCTGGACGAGACAGTGGCCATGATTGAAATGACTCCATGGAACGCAGCAAGGTTGCGACGTGGTGTTGCGGGACGATCTACTGGCCAAGGCACACAAGCATCAGCCGCCAATCATCGTTTCGAAGACGAACTACACTACACAGTGTAGTTTCTACATTGCAACAGGAAACAGACGAAGTAGACTGCCGAGTGTTTTTACCGACCACCCTGACCGAACCCGACTTATGACAGCCCCGAAGCGCCTCACCGACCTCAAACGCAGTGCCATCGTCCAGGCGGCGATCAGTGAATTCCGCACCAGCGGTTTCGAGATCACCAGCATGGACAAGATTGCCGCTACGGCTGGGGTGTCCAAGCGCACGGTGTACAACCACTTCCCCAGCAAAGAGGAACTGTTCGCCGAGATCCTGCACCAGCTCTGGGCCAGCATCAGCGCGCAATCGGAAATCACCTATCGCAGCGACCTGCCCCTGCGCGAGCAATTGGAAAAGCTCCTGCGGGCCAAGCTGCAGCTGCTGGCGGACGACAACTTTCTCGATCTGGCCCGGGTGGCCATCGCCGCGGCCATTCACTCGCCGGAACGGGCGCAGAACATGGTGGCGCGGCTTGGCGAACGGGAAGAAGGCCTGACCCTGTGGATTCGCGGCGCCCTGGCCGACGGTCGCCTCAAGCCGGTAGACCCGGAATTCGCCGCGACCCAGATGCACGGCCTGCTCAAGAGCTTCGCCTTCTGGCCACAGATCACCATGGGCCAGGCGCCACTGGCAACAGGCATGCAAAACCAGGTCGTCGAGTCGGCGCTGGACATGTTCCTGGGCCAATACCAGGCCTGAATTCCCGAGGCATCTGTGCCCGCCGAACCGCAGCCGGCGGTCGCCACCACTGTGAAATGGCTTCGAAGGACACTGATTATTCTCACTGGAATAAATGACAATATTCACCAGACTGATCCGATAAACGGCTAAACCGAAAAAACACCACAAGGTGTTTCAGTACAGAACCTGGTGCAGGAATTTATGGAAAACCAACGCGGCAAGGGGTTGTCATTTGCCCGGCGCATCTATCGGCCAAGGATCATCGGCCTGGGTATCGGCGGTATCAGTGTATTCGCCACCCTCTACCCCCTTGCACTGCCCGGTTGGATCTGGGCCCTGCTTTTGTTCCACGGCCTGCTCTGGCCTCACCTGGCCTATCAACTCTCCACCCGTTCTGCCTTTCCCTACCAGGCAGAACGTCGCAACCTGCAGTACGACTCGATGCTGGGCGGTTTCTGGGCTGCCACCATGCAGTTCAATCCCCTGCCCGCCGTCACCATCCTGTCGATGATGGCCATGAACAATGTGGCCGCAGGCGGTTTGCGTCTGTTCATCCGTGGCGCTCTGGCCCAGGGCGCCGGGGTCCTGTTGTCCTGGTCGCTGTTCGGCGCCGGCTTCAATACCCGGATCAGCCCGCTGCAAATCTATGCCTGCCTGCCGATGCTCACGCTCTATCCGCTGGCCGTGGGCATGGTCTGCTACCGGCTGGCGATCAAGCTGTCCGAGCACAAACGCGCCCTGAGCGCCCTGAGCCGCACCGACAGCCTCACCGGTCTGCTCAACCACGGCTCCTGGAAAGACCTGCTGCATATCAAGTTCCACAAATGCCAGCAGCAACAGATCGATGCCAGCATCGCCCTGATCGACATCGACCACTTCAAGGCGATCAATGACACTTACGGACACATCATCGGCGATACGGTGCTGCGCCATCTGAGCAACGAACTGCGGCGCAACCTGCGTCACGACGATCTTGCCGGTCGCTACGGCGGTGACGAGTTCTGCGTGATCCTGCCGCGCATGGACCGCCAGCAGGCACTGGAGGTCATGGAACGCCTGCGCCAGGTCTTCAGCCAGTACCGGCATCCGCAAGTGGCCGAGCTGAAAGTCAGCCTGAGCATCGGCCTGGCCGCCTTCGACCGCGAATTCCAGGACCCTTCAAGTTGGCTCAACGCCGCCGACAAGGCCCTGTACCTGGCGAAAAACAGTGGCCGCAATCGGATTGCCAGCAATGATGACGAGGCTCATTCCCGGCAAACACAAATGGCATAAAAACCCAAAAAACTTATACAAAAAGGGAGTAAAAAACATTTTTGTACAAGTTTATTTGGATTTATCCCGGCAATTGCCATCATAATGCCGTCACTTCGCTACTGCACACGACCTCCATTCGGGGACAAATGCCGTAGTCCATCAATCCAACTAAATCGATTCGCAGCCACTACGTCTCCTCTTGATGCGGCCAACGACGTACGCCCGCAACGTCGCCCGCGCCATCGCTGCGAATTTATCTGTCAGTCATGGAACGCTGGCATTGAGCAGATAATGTCGAACGCTGGGGAGCATTCGGCATACCGGCGAACTCAATAGGGATCGACGCGACGTTTCTCCCACAGAGCACCAGCTACCATGCTATTCAACCGCCACAACAAGACCATCGATTCCCTGCAGCAAACCATTGCCGAACAATCCCGACTGCTGGAAGCCATCGACCGCTCCATGGCGGTGATCGAATTCGACCTGCAGGGCAATGTCCTGCGAGCCAACGCCAACTTTCTCCAGACCCTGGGCTATCGCGAAGACCAGGTGATAGGCCAGCCACACCGCCTGTTCTGCACCCCAGAGTACGTTCGCAGCAGCGACTACCAGCAATTGTGGAGCCGCCTCAGAAGCGGCCAATTCGAATCCGGCACCTTCGAACGGGTGGCCAGCAACGGCCAGAGCCTGTGGCTGGAGGCCAGCTACAACCCCATCCGCGACGCATCCGGCGCAGTGTACAAAGTGGTCAAGTACGCCCTGGATGTCACCGCCCGAGTGCAGGAACAGGTGGAGGCGCGAAACAAGCTGGACGCCATCGACCGGGCCATGGCGGTGATCGAATTCAACCTCGACGGCAGCATCATCGGTGCCAACAGCAATTTCCTCAGCCGCATGGGCTACAGCCTGGCCGAGATCAAGGGCAAGCATCACCGCATGTTCTGCAAGCCCGAGCTGATCAACAGCAGCGCCTACCAGGACTTCTGGAACCGCCTGAACCGGGGTGAGTTCTTCAACGGTCAGTTCGAGCGGATCGACAGGCACGGACGTACGCTGTGGCTGGAAGCCAACTACAACCCGGTCTACGACGCCAGCGGGCGCCTGTGCAAAGTGGTCAAGTACGCCGCGGACGTCACCCAGCAGGTGGAAAAACACGAACAGGATGCCCAGAGCGCGAGCCAGGCTTATCACATCTCGGTGCAGACCCGTAAAGTCGCCGAACAAGGCACCGGAGTGATCCAGCAAGCGGCCAGCGAAATGCGCCAGATTGCCGAGAACATCGAGGGGTCTTCATCGCTGATCGCGCGCCTGGGCGAGCGCTCCGAGCAGATCACCGCCATCGTCAACACCATCCGCGCCATTGCCGACCAGACCAACCTGCTGGCTCTGAACGCCGCCATCGAAGCGGCCCGGGCCGGGGACCAGGGCCGTGGTTTTGCCGTGGTGGCCGATGAGGTCCGCCAGTTGGCGGCGCGCACCAGCGGCTCGACGGCGGAAATCTCCAGCATGATCGACATGATCCAGAACGAAACGCAGCAAGCCATCAAGAGCATGGACGGAACCCGGGAGCGAGCGGCCAAGGGCGTGCAACTGGCCAATCAGGCGGGCACGGTGATCCTGCAGATTCGCGACGGTGCCAGCGAGGCGGTAGAGGCCGTGAGCATGTTCGCCAACGAACGCGGTACGCCCTGAGGGCTGGCTTCCCGGCGTCCAGAGCGACGTCGGGCCTGGCCTGGGAGGTTATAGTGGCCTGACGTCCCAGTGCCTGGCGGAGGCCATCATGAGTTCCAGCGACACCCCGAAAAAAAACACCCCGGTCATCGACCATCTGCGCTTTCATCGCGCCCATGCCCACCTGGCGCCGACCTTCGGAACCGACAGTTTCGCCTTGAAGGCCGAAGCCTTCGCCCGGTTCTTCGGCACCCCGACCTTCCTCGGCGCACAAACCCTGGTGGTACTGGTCTGGGTGGCCCTGAACCTGACCGGCGTCACTCACTTCGACGTCTACCCCTTCATCCTGCTGAACCTGGCCTTCAGCCTGCAATCGGCCTATGCCGCCCCGCTGATTCTCCTCGCCCAGACTCGCCAGGCCGCGCGGGACAAGGCCCAGGCGGATGCCGATGCGCAGCACCGCGAAGCCCTGGCCGTTGCCAACAGCGAGCGCCAGGCCCAGGCCGCACAGACCACCACGCAATTGATGGAGCTGCTGGAGCAGAACACCCGCCTGACCGAAATGACCAAGCAACTGACCGAGCGCATCGAGAATCTCACCAGCGAGATGCATGAGCATTTCGTGCGCAAGGATCAACCCAAGGCCTGAAGGCCTCAGGGCCAGCGCAGGTGCCGCGCCAACTCGTCGAACAGCGTCACCACCGAACGCAAGGCCCGACAGTCCGGGCGGGTCAGCAGCCAGAGGGCGGTTTCCTGGCCCAGAGGCCCACTCAACGCTTCCAGCCCGGCGCTGCCCACCAGGAAATCCGGCAGCGCGGCCACGCCCAGGCCAGCGCGCACCAGTTCGGTAACCGAAAGCATGCTGTTGCAGCGGTAACTGGGCTGTACGCCGGGCCATTGCTGACGACGCCAGACCACGGTGGGGTGATCGGGCAGGAAGTCGTCCGGGGCGATCCAGGCCAGACGCGACAGATCAGTGCAGTCGACCCGTTGCCGATAGGCCGGGCTGGCGCATACCCGGTAGGACACCGCCCCCAGGCAGCGCCCCACCAGGTGCTCTGGAGGCCTCGCGGTCAGGCGCACGGCAATATCCGCATCACGCCGGTTGAGATTGGCGAAATCATTGGACGTGCACAGCTCGATGACCAGTGCCGGATAGTTCGCCATGAACTGCGCCAGGGCCGGCAGCAACAGGCCTTGCAACACCGAATCGGTGCAAGTCAGGCGTACCGTGCCGCTGACCACTTCGCCGCCCCGGGCCACGCCGATACGTGCCGCTTCCAGAGCCTGTTCCGCTTGTTCGGCCTGCTGCGCCAGGGCCTGGGCCAGGCTGGTGGGCAAGTAGCCGGCGCGGCTCTTGTCGAACAACTGCTGGCCCAGCCCGGCCTCCAGCCGGCGCACGGCGCGAAATACCGTCGAGACATCGACCTTGAGCAGGGCTGCAGCACGCGCCAGGGATCCTCCGCGAACCAAAGCCAGGATCAACGAGAGATCGGGATAGTCCAACTGATAGTGCGTTGGTGCAATGAGCATTTGGGCAAACGCCAATATTGATTGCGTAGGCGCCAATTTATAGTGGGCCCAGGCCATCGACAAGTCAGGGTCACAACCGGAGAGTTCCATGCATCCACAAGTACCAGCACCGACCATCCGTATCGCCCTGGTGGGGGATTACGACCCACAGATCACCGCGCACCAGGCCATCCCCCTGGCCCTGGAGCGGGCAGCGCAGGAGGGTGCAGGCCCAGTGGAATACCGGTGGCTGGCGACCGCCGATCTGCACCAGGAGAAAGACCTGGAGGGCTTCCACGGTATCTGGTGCGTCCCCGCCAGCCCCTACCGCAACATCGCAGGTGCGCTGCTGGCGATCCGCGTGGCGCGTGAACAGCAGCGGCCATTTCTCGGTACCTGTGGCGGCTTCCAGCACGCGGTCCTGGAATACGCCCGCAATGTGCTGGGCTGGGCCGATGCTGAACACGGCGAAACCGCGCCCGACGCCGAGCACGTACTGCTCACGCCCTTGAGTTGCGCCCTGGTGGAAGCCCGGGACTCGATTCAGTTGCGCGCCAACAGCCGCATCGCCAGGGCCTACGGCACCACCTGCATCGAGGAAGGTTATCGCTGCCGCTATGGCGTCAATCCGGACTTCGCCGGCGCCCTGCTCAGCGGCACCTTGCGCCCCACCGGCCATGACAGCGCCGGCGACCTGCGCAGCGTGGAACTGGACGAGCATCCGTTCTTCGTCGCCACCCTGTTCCAGCCCGAGCGCGCGGCACTCCAGGACCGCACACCGCCGCTGGTCAGCGCCTTGCTCGCGGCCTGCCGGGAGCGCCAAGCATGACTGAACGAACTCCCGCACCACCCTACTACGCCGTGATTTTCAGTTCCCAGCTCGGTGAAGCCGACCCCGCCTATGAACAGGCAGCCGAACGCATGCTCGAACTGGCGCGCCAGCAGCCGGGGTTTCTCGGGGTCGAATCGGCACGAGGTGAGGACGGCTTCGGCATTACCGTGTCGTACTGGAGCAGCGAAGCGGCGATCCTGGCCTGGAAGCAGCACCCCGAACACAGCGCGATCCGCGAGCGCGGTCGGGCACAGTGGTATCGCCAGTTCAGCACCCGGGTAAGCAAGGTCCATCGGGCCTACGGCTTTCCAGGCTGAGCCCGCTTCAGGCAAGGATTCCCGAGCCGTCCGGGCGACGGCTCGGGGACACGCATCAGCCCCGGGCGGTCGGCAGCAGGCTGCGCACCGCCTGTATTTCCGGCAAGTCGCTGCGACGCATGTATACCCGCAGCGGCTCACTGATATTGATCCGGTCGTCGATGTTCTGATCCAGCAGCAACTGGATCTGCTCGCGCTTGAGGCTCATGGCCTGGTCCGACACCGGCGCCCAGACAAACTCGTGGGCCGGCACTATGGCGTCGTCGGCCACGTCCATGCCAAAGGAGTCTTCGCTGAAGCGCACGATATAGCGACCGGTCTTGCGATTGAAGCCGACAAAGCCCTTGAGCTGGTCGGCAGCCTGACAGATGAGTTCGGAGGTGATGCTCATGGTAAACCTCACTAGAGTCCCGCAGGACAGGTGATCAATGGTCTACACGCGAGGCAAGGGACAGCGGAGTTTTCAGGGCTTCCCTCTGATGGGGAAACTGCAGCGCCCAAGAGTACTGCAAAGCAGCGGAAAAAAGCGTTGAAAAATGCAAATGAGAGGGATTTATGTCGCTCTGGAGATAGCACAAGCGTCATCGAGTTGCTAAAAGATATCCCCTTGCACACGCCCCCACGAAAGGATTTCGAGCATGCCCGCGACCTTTACCCCTTGTGCCCTGATGCTGGGCCTGATGCTCGCTTGCGGACTGGCCCAGGCCTCTGAACAGCCTGACCCGAATGCCCTGGCCGCTCGCCAGGGGATTCCACAGCCAGCGGTGATCGCCCACCGCGGCGCCTCTTTCGATGCCCCCGAATCCACCGCCGCTTCCTACAAGCTGGCCCGGGACCTGGGTGCCGACTACCTGGAAATGGACCTGCAACGCAGCAAGGATGGCGTGCTGTTCGCCCTGCACGACAACAACCTGCAACGCACCACCGACGTGGCGCAGAAATTCCCCGAACGCAAGGACAGCCCGGCCAACGCCTTCACCATGGCGGAACTGAAAACCCTCGACGCCGGCAGTTGGTTCAACCAGGCCCACCCGGAGCGGGCACGGCCTGGCTTTGCCGGGCTGAAGATCCTCACCCTGGATGAAATCATCGACATCGCCCAGGGCAATGCTCAGCACAAGCCCGGCCTGTATATCGAGACCAAGGAACCCCAGCTGTTCCCCGGTATCGAGCACGACCTCAAGGAAAAACTCCAGGACCGTGGCTGGCTGAGCCCCGCCGGTTCCAAACTGGCGAAAAGCGAACTGGCGGTAGGCCAGGGCAAGGGCAAGGTGGTGCTGCAGACCTTCGACAAGCACAGCCTGGAACTGCTGCACCAGGAAATGCCCAAGGCGCCGAAAGTGCTGTTGCTGTGGGTCGCTCCCGGCAGCATCGAGCCAGCCTCCGGCCAGAGCTTTGCCAAGAGCGGCGAAACCGACAAGGCTGCGTTCTATGCCCGGCAGCAACCCAAGGACCAGGCCGAGTTCAAGCGCTGGGTGGATTTCGCCAAGGCCCAGGGTGCCATCGGCACCGGCCCTTCCGCAGCCCTGACCGGCGGTGGCGAGCAGAGCTACTCGGACCTGGTGCAACCCTGGATGAACCAGTACACCCACGACCAGGGCCTGCTGGTGCACGTCTACACCATCGACGAGCCAGTGGACTTCAAGAAGGTCATGGATGCCGGGGTCGATGGCATCTTCACCAACCGCAGCGCCGAACTGCTCAAGTACTTCAAGCGGCCAGCCAGTGTCAGCGTGGCGCAATGGCTGGACGCCAACGGCTACTGAGTGGCGGTTTCGCACTGGCACGGCGAGCTCTGGCTGGGCCGGGATTTCGGCCTGATCCACGGGGCGATGGGGCCAACCGAGCCCCATGCCCACTATGCCCATCAACTGATCATCGCCCCCGGGCAACCGGTCACGGTGGCGCTCGCGGGCGGGCTGCAGAGCGCTCATTACCTGTTGATCCCGGCCTTGCAGCGCCACGCCATCGTTCAGGCTCCCGAGCAGGCCTTCACGGTGTACGCCGAGCCGCTGCTGATCGCCGTCGAAGACCTGCAAGCATGCGTCAGTGGCGTCGAACCCTCACTGCCCGGCCTGGAAGCGGTGCTGCGCCGTTGCCCGCGCCAGCCCGTGGCCGACCTGCGTGTAGCGCGGGCACTGCACGCCGTGGATGCCGCCCTGGAGGGCAAGGTGGCGGCCGCGCAACTGGCGGCCCGGGTCCATGTATCCCTGAGCCAGCTGGAGCGTCTGTTCGCCCGAGACGTCGGCCTGCCGGTAAGGCGCCTGGTGCTCTGGCGCCGCCTGCGCCTGGCCATGGCCCTGGTGCTGGAGGGCCAGACCCACACTGGCGCGGCACACGGCGCCGGGTTCGCCGACAGCGCGCACTTCTCCCGCACCCTGAAGAGCCTGTTCGGCGTCACCGCCAGCCAGGCCCTCAAGCACCTCAAGCCTCGCTTGCTGGTCTGACGCGCCGGCGCAACTGCTCGGGCACCACGGGTTCTGCCCCATAGCGCTGGGCCTTGAACGGCTCCAGCAACTGCGGCCAGTAATCCACCGGGTAGTCGGCCCGGCTGCCAATCCCCAGGTCGCCCTGGCGCATGCAATAGTCATCGCGATAAAACGCGGTGCCCAGCAGCCAGTCCCAGAGATTGAAAAACAGCCCGAAGTTCACATCCCCGGCGCGTCCGTACTTCATGTGGTGAAAGCGATGCACGGGCGCCCAGGCGAAAATCCAGCGCAAAGGCCCCAGGCGCATGTCGACATTGGAATGCTGCAACAGCAGCTGGACGGCAATGGCCAGGGCCAGCAACTGCGCCACCGGCAGCGGGATGCCCAGCAACACCAGCGGCAACAGCCCGGCCGAAGCTTCGATCAACTGGTGCAGGGGATGCTTGAGCAAGCCATTGAAACCGTACATGCGCTGCACACTGTGATGCACCGCATGCAAGCGCCAGAGCCAGGCCAGGCGATGGCTGGCGTAGTGGGCCAGGGTAATGCCGCAATCGGCGATCACGATGGCCAGCAGCAACTGCCCCCAGAGCGGCCAGCCCTGGGGCCAGAGCCCATCATGGGCCAGCAGCGCCACCAGCCCGGGCAACGCCAGCAGCCCCAGCGCATTGAGGCTTTCATTGACCAGGGCATGCAGGCTGTCACGCAGCCGGTCGCCTTGGGAACGGTTCCAGTCAGGCTCATAGGGCAAGCACCCTTCCGCCAGGAAGGACACCCCCAGGGCAGCCCCGAACACCCCCAACAACCCGCTGGCAGAAGCCGGCCCGGCACTCATCCACCACACCCCGGCGCCGATGAACCCGGCAAACACCAAGGGTGCGTACAACCATGCAAGCATTCGTTTCATGTGCTGCAGCTCCTGTAGGGAAAACCGCAGCTTGCGACCCGATGCCGGGGCGCGGCTTGAACAAACGACGCAAAGAGTGACCTGAATTAAGGGTGAATTAAGTTGCGTTGGCTAACCTGCGCCCATCGAAACCCATCACCCCGAGGAATCAACCCATGACCAAGTTCTCCGCCCTGTTCGCAGCCGCCGCCCTGACCCTGACCGCTGGCCTGGCCCAGGCCGATGTGCGCCCGGACCTGATCCCCGGCCTGCTCAAGTCCGGCGCCATCATGGACCTGGAAAAACTCAACCAGGCCGCCCTCGCCCAGCACCCGGGCACCACCGCCGCCAGCATCACCGACACCGAGCTGGAGCAGACCGCCACTGGCGCCTACGTCTACCAGGTGGAACTGCGCGACAGCAAAGGCATCGAGTGGGACGTGGACCTGGATGCCAAGACCGGCAAGGTCCTGAGCAACAAGCAAGACAAGTAAACCGCCCGCCCCTACAAGGCCGCGCCCCGTTTCGGGAGTGCGGCCTTGTGCGTTGGGGCGTGCCGATCAGTCAGGCACTGGTGCTGACCAGGGAGCCTGAAGTACTGCTCTGGGATTGCTGCAGGGCCTGGAACAAGGCCGCGGTGGCGGTCTGCAACGAAGCGCTGGTGCTGGCCACCTGAGCCTGGGCCGCCGCCACTTGCGCGGCCTTGGCATCGTCGCTTTCCTGCTTGCTCTGCGCGGCCTGCAACTGCTGTTGTTGCTCCTGCAATTGCTTTTGCAGTTCAGCGATCTGCTTGCGCAACTGCTTGACCGAATCGCTGCTGGAATCATCGTTGCTGGAACTGCCGTCGGCCGCGCCAGCACCCGTGGCCGGGGCCTTGGTCGTGTCGCTGGCAGCAGTGGTACTGGCGGTGGAGGTCGCTGAAGTGTCGCTGTCCGAACTGCCGGCGATGCGGGACTTGCTCGGGCTGACCTGGGCCTGGTTGATCGAGATGGAAGTGATGCTGACCATGGTGTGAGTCCTGTCGGGTGTGAAGATACCCGGTCATCGACACCCGCCCCGGCCACTTGAGAGTGATCGTGTATCGGCCTGGTAAGCAGGCCGATACACCCCGGCCGGCCTCAGGCGCTCAAGCGCGCCGTGACCTCGCTCAACTCCCCCGACAGGCCGTGCAGATTGCGGCTCGCCGCCTCGGTGCGCTGCACGTTGTCCAGATTGGTACTGGCGATGGACGTGATCTCGGTGAGGTTGCGGGAAATGTCCTCGGCCACCGACGTCTGCTCCTCGGCGGCGGTCGCGATCTGCCGGTTCATGTCGCGGATCGCTTCCACCGCTTCGGTGATGCGCTCGAGCATGGCCCCGGCTTCAGTCACCTGCTGCACGCTCTGCTCGCTGCGGGACTGGCCGCTCTCGATGGCCTGGGCCGCATCCACGGCCCCGGTCTGCACGCTCTGGATGATCTGGTTGATCTCGGTGATCGAGGCTGCGGTGCGCTGCGCCAGGCTGCGCACTTCATCGGCAACCACGGCAAAACCACGCCCGGCCTCACCGGCCCGGGCCGCTTCGATGGCCGCGTTCAGAGCCAGCAGGTTGGTCTGTTCGGCAATGCCCTGGATCACTTCCAGCACCTTGCCGATGCGCCCGCTGTCGGCCTCCAGCCGGCGGATCACGGTGGCGGTGTTGGCAATCTCGCCACGCATCTGGGTGATGCTGTGGATGGTCTGCTGCATCACCTGTTCGCCCTGCTGCGCCGACTGGTCGGCATCGTCTGCGGCACGGGCGGCGTCGGCGGCGTGGCGCGCCACTTCCTGGGCGGTGGCGGACATCTCGTTCATCGCCGTGGCCACCTGGTCCGTGCGGTTGAACTGCTCGTTGGTGCCCTGGGACATCAGGGTGGCGATGGAGTTGAGCTCGCCGCTGGAGCTGTCCAGGTCCGAGGCACTGCGCTGCAAGCTGGCGAAGGTCTGGGCCAGGAAATCCCGCAGGGTGTTGGCGGCCATCGCCAGCTTGCCCAGTTCATCCTGACGCTCGTTGGCCACCCGCTGCGCCAGTTGGCCGCGGCTGAGCTGGGCGACATAGTCGATCAACTGACGGATCGGCTGCACCAGGCTGCGATTGACCAGCCACAGGCTGAGCAGGCCGATCAGCAAACCGGAAGCCAGCATCACCAGAATGCCCAGCCACACCGTGCGGTCGGCCGCCGCACTGATCTCGGCGGACTGCCGGTCGCCGTGCTGGCGCAGCTCGGTCACCAGTTCGCTCATCTGCTCGCTGGTGGCCCGGTCCACGCCCTTGACCGCGGCATCGCCGGCACTCGGATCGGCACCGCCGGCCACATAGGCATCGCGGCCCTTCTGGTAGGCCGAACCCAACTGCCGGTGCTCATCCGCCAGGCGCTGCACCCGGCTCTTGAGGGAGGCGTCCAGCCCGGGGGTCTGCACCAGCTGGCCGAGGATGTTCTGCACATCGCGCTGGCGGTCTTCGAACTGCTGCCAGTACTTGTTCAACTCCTGGGGCTGCTTGCCCCGCAACAATACGTTCTTCCACTCCTGCACCTGGCTCTTGAACTGCAGGTTGGCCTCGTCGATCAACTGCGAACTGCGCAGCGGACCTTCAATCAGCTCGCGGTAGCTCTGCACGCCACCGGACAGCAAATGAAAACTCGCCAGGGCGATCAACAACATCGCCAGCAGGCTACCGCTCAGCAGGGCAAGAATTTGCGCTCTCAGGGATTTTTGCAAAAACATCGAAGAGATCTCATGGCAGGGATAGAGCAGGCCCGATGAAGGCATGCGTAGTGCCGAACATCCCTGTAAGGCGCATTCGAGAGGGGTCGAATGAGTGCAGCGTAGGAGTGTGATCGGCCTGCGCAAGACAATCTTGAGTGCCGCCGACCACCGGTATGACGGGCTCCATCATGCACTTCAAAACGTCACAAAAATGTCAAAAAGCCTTGCCATGATGGGGCTCAAGTGAACCTGAGAAACCCGCGCCAGGCACTGTCCCTCCTGCGAGACTCCATGAACCACAGCATCGACCAGAGTCACCGTGATTCCGATCTGTTCGGCCTGCTCTACGGCTTCAGCTTCCGCCCCGGCGAACGGGGCCGCGAACTGGACTCGGCCAAAGCCCTGCAAGCCCTGCAACACCCCGAGGACAGCGAGGAGTTCCTCTGGCTGCACCTGAACCTGGCTCACGCCGCGTGTGAGCGCTGGATGAAATCCCACCTGCAATTGCCCGACGAATTCTTCGAGGCCCTGCACGAAGGCTCGCGCTCGACCCGCATCGAACAGGTGGATTCGGCCCTGCTGGCGGTGGTCAACGACGTGGTGTTCAACTTCGGCAGCATGGTTTCCTCGGACATCTCCACCCTCTGGGTCTGCGCCCGCAGCCGCCTGATCGTCAGCGCCCGCCTGCAGCCGCTGCACTCGGTGGACAAGCTGCGCTCCTCGGTCAAGGCCGGCGAACGCTTTCGCTCGCCCCTGGAACTGCTGGTACACCTGCTACGGGACCAGGGCGAAGTGCTGACCCAGATCGTGCGCCGGACCAGCCTCAGCGTGGATCAGATCGAGGACCAGTTGCTGGCGGCCCGGGTCTCCACCAACCGTGCCGAACTGGGGGCCATGCGCCGGGTGCTGGTGCGCCTGCAACGGCTGCTGGCCCTGGAGCCGGGCTCGCTGCTGCGCCTGCTCAACCGCCCGCCGCAATGGTTGCAAAAGGAGGACGTCAAGGAGCTGCGCAAGTCTACCGAAGAGTTCGCCCTGATCATCAACGACCTCACCGCCCTGGGGGAGCGGATCAAGCTGTTGCAGGAAGAGATCGCCGCCAACCTCAACGAACAGACCAACCGCACCCTGTTCACCCTGACGGTGGTCACGGTGCTGGCGTTGCCGATCAACATCATCGCCGGCTTCTTTGGCATGAACGTCGGTGGCATTCCGTTCTCCGGCGACCCGGAGGGCTTCTGGATCCTGGTCGCCCTGGTGGCCACCTTCACCGTGATTGCCGGACGCTGGGCCTTTCGCAAACGCCAGGACTACTGACCCCCCCTGTAGGAGCCGGCTTGCCGGCGAAGGTGTCCGCCAAGGCAGGTGCTTGGCTGGAGGGCCCCTTCGCCGGCAAGCCGGCTCCTACGGGATGAGCGGGATGCAGGGATGGTCGTGCGTGATCGATCGGATCAACGCAAGGGCTCAATTGCGTAAACCATGACCTGAGGCAGTCTCCCTGTAACATTCGGCAACGATCATAGGCAGCACTCCTTCTCGCCACAGGATTGTCCAGCAATGGCCACCCCGTCCCTGACTGCCGCTTCGTCCAACCTCGACAGCAAACCGCAACTGGATAAAAAGCCCGGCCCCTTCACCCTCGTCGCCTTCTTCGCGGTGCTGGCCATGGGCTTGCTGTTCACCGCCTACAGCCTGGTGCACGACATGCACGAGCTGGGCACCACGGTCACCACCTGGACCCCGTTCCTGCTCCTGGGCGTGGCGTTGCTGATTGCCCTGGGCTTCGAGTTCGTCAACGGCTTCCACGACACCGCCAACGCCGTGGCCACGGTGATCTACACCCACTCGCTGCCGCCGCAGTTCGCGGTGGTCTGGTCCGGCCTGTTCAACTTCCTCGGGGTGCTGCTGTCCAGCGGCGCGGTGGCCTTCGGCATCATCGCCCTGCTGCCGGTGGAGCTGATCCTGCAAGTGGGTTCCTCCGCCGGTTTCGCGATGATCTTCGCCCTGCTGATCGCCGCCATCCTGTGGAACCTCGGCACCTGGTGGCTGGGCCTGCCGGCTTCGTCTTCCCACACCCTGATCGGCTCGATCATCGGTGTCGGCGTAGCCAATGCCCTGATGCACGGTCGCGACGGCACCAGCGGCGTGGACTGGGGCCAGGCCACCAAGGTCGGTTACGCCCTGCTGTTCTCGCCCCTGATCGGCTTCGTGTTCGCCGCCCTGTTGCTGTTGGCCCTGCGCCTGTTCGTCAAGAACCGTGCCCTGTACAAGGCACCCAAGGGCGACGCACCGCCGCCCTGGTGGATTCGCGGGCTGCTGATCCTGACCTGCACCGGCGTGTCCTTCGCCCACGGTTCCAACGACGGCCAGAAAGGCATGGGCCTGATCATGCTGATCCTGGTGGGCACCCTGCCCATGGCCTACGCCTTGAACCGCACCATGCCCGCCGACCAGTCGCTGCAATTCGCCGCGGTGGCCGAAGTCACCCAGCAGGCCCTGGTGAAGAGTGCCCCGCAACCGGCGCCGGCCGATTCTCGCGCGGTGCTCTCGGAGTACATGCGCAGCAAGCAAGCGACACCGGAACTGATCCCCGCGCTGGCCGCCCTGACCGGCGCCATCGGCACTGAAGTGAAGGGCTACGGGTCCCTGGCCAAGGTGCCCGCCGAAGCCATGGGCAACGTGCGCAACGACATGTACCTGACCAGCGAAGCGATCCGCCTGATGGACAAGAATCAGGTAGGCCACTTCGACCAGGACACCCGGGACAAACTGCAACTGTTCAAGCAACAGATCGACAACGCCACGCGCTTCATTCCGCTGTGGGTGAAGATCGCCGTGGCCATCGCCCTTGGCCTGGGCACCATGGTGGGCTGGAAGCGCATCGTGGTCACCGTTGGCGAAAAGATCGGCAAGACCCACCTGACCTACGCCCAAGGCGCCTCGGCGGAAACCGTGGCAATGCTGACCATCGGTGCGGCGGACATGTTCGGCCTGCCGGTGTCCACCACCCATGTGCTGTCCTCGGGGGTGGCCGGGACCATGGTGGCCAATGGCGGCGGCTTGCAGATGCGCACCATCCGCAACCTGGCCATGGCCTGGGTACTGACCCTGCCGGCAGCGATCCTGCTATCCGGCAGCCTGTACTGGTTGTTCACTCAGCTGTTCTGAGGGGCTCGCCTGCCCCCTGTGTAGCCGCTGCCGAGCCTGCGAGGCCGCGAAAAGGCCCGCAGGGCCTTGCCTGGCGATCCCTCGCCAGCCTCAAGCGCCAGCGGCTACACGAGCAAGCAGGTCAGGAAGGAAACAACTTGCTCAGGCAACTGAGCCTTTTCTTGTAGGAACGCCGGGCCTCCAGCGCTTCTTCCAGGGTCACCGCCACAAAACGGGCCTTCTGGTTGGGCTGCATCTGGCCGATCAGGTCCAGGTCAGCGCTGATCACCGTGCCGATCATCGCGTAGCCACCACCGGACACCGCGTCCCGGTGCAGGACGATGGGTTCGAGCCCCGCCGGCACCTGGATCGAACCGATGGGATAGCAGCTGTCGACGATGTTCGACGGATCGGAGCCGGCGCCGAACGGCTGCTCCCGGGGCTGGAAGCTCAAGGCGCTGCCGCCCTTGAAGCGATAGCCGATGCGGTCCGCCTCAGAGCCCACGGTCCAGGGTTCGGCGAAGAAGCTGACCTTGGCCGCCTCGCTCAAGCGCTCGTAGTACAGGCCCGGCACCACCCGCAAGCTGATCTCGCCGCCCAGGGACTGGCGCAGCGCCATGGGCAGACTGGCGCCCGGGCGGCCCTTGCCGCTGGCCACGCCCATCGGCAGCTCATCACCCGCCACCAGGCGCCGGCCCTGGAAACCACCCAGGGTACCCAAGGCGTAGGTCGAGCGACTGCCCAGCACCAGCGGCACATCGATGCCACCGGCCACCGCCAGATAGGCACGGGCCCCAGCCTTGGGAAAGTCGAAGCGCAGCACTTGCCCGGCCTTGACCGCAAAGGCGGTGTCCAGATGCATGTCCACGCCATCGAGCTTGGGGGTCATGTGGGCACCGCAGACCGCCACCAGGGCATCGGTGCTGAACGCAAGCTCCGGGCCGAGCAAGGTGCACTCCAGCCCCGCAGCCCCCGCCGGGTTGCCCACCAGCTGGTTGGCGGCGCTCAGGGCGTATTGATCCAGGGCCCCGGACGGCGGAATCCCCAGGTGATAGAAACCTTCGCGACCCAGGTCCTGTACCGATGTGGCCAGGCCCGGTTTGATGACCTTGATCATGCCAGCACCTCCTGCAGCGATTTGGGATAGCCGACCGGATCGGCGAGAAAGGCATCCAGGGAGAACTCCACTTCGCGGATGCGCAAATCGAAACGCCCGGCCTCGACTTCGGCCACGGCAAGATCATAGGCCTCACGATCGATGGGCTTGAACTGCACGATGTCCCCCGGACGGAAGAACACCATGTGCTGCTTGAGGTAAGCCAGTTGCTGCTGCGGATCGTATATGGGGGCTGGGGTGACGCCGAACATCTGGTAGCCGCCGGCACCGCGCACCGAGTAGATGCAGCCGAAACAGCCGCCATGGCCCAGGGTCAGTTTTGGCGTGTCGGTGCGCGGCCGCAGGTACTTGGGCACCTGCAGTTGCCGTTCACGTTCGACCATCTGGAACATGAACGGCAGCCCGGCCACAAAGCCCACCATGGAGACGAACCAGGGCGCGCCGCTGTGGGCGGCGATAAAGGCTTCGACATCCGCCAGACCGTTGATCCGCGCCGCGTACTCAAGATCGGTGGCGCTGGGGTCCTGGTGCCGGTCGCGAAAACGCATCAGGGTTTCATGGGTCCAGGGGTCGTTGTAGAGCACCGGGATCTCGATGATCCGGGTATGCAGGCTGCGCTCGGCCACCGCGCAAGCCTCGGCCTTTTGCACCGCCTCCAGCAGATCCTGCGGGGCGATGCGGTCCGGGTCGAAACGAATCTGGAACGAGGCATTGGCCAGGCACACATCCAGCACGCCATCCAATTCCAGGCGCTGCACAGCGCGGGTCACCGCCATGCCCTTGAAGAAGGCTTCCAGGGACATGCTGTCGCTGACTTCGGCGAACAGGTGCTCGTCGGCACCAAAGCTGTAGCGGATAGGCAGGTTCATGCAACACCTCCGGCGCGGCGCTTGGCCAGCCAGGTTTCCAGGGTTCCGGTGTGAAAGTCGGCCTGCTCCAGCCAGGGTTCGGCCAATAGTTCACGGTGCAGCGACAAGGTGCTGGCCATGCCGGTCAGGGTGGTCTGCTCCACGGCAATCCGCGCCCGGGCCAGGGCTTCGCCACGGTCACGGCCATGGACGATCAGCTTGGCCAGCAGCGAGTCGTAGTAAGGCGGCACAGCATAGCCCGGGTACAGGTGGCTATCGACTCGCACCCCGGCGCCTTGCGGCCAGATCAACTGCTCGACCTTGCCCGGGCTGGGGAAGAAATCCCGCGCCGGATCTTCGGCGTTCAGGCGCATCTGCAAGGCCGCGCCATTGAGCTGGATGTCACTCTGGCGCAGGCCCAGGGGCTCGCCCCCGGCGATGCGCAACATGGCCTGGACCAGATCGATACCGGTGATCAGCTCGCTGATGGGGTGCTCCACCTGGATCCGCGTGTTCATCTCGATAAAGAAGAACTCGCCGGTGCTGTCGTCGTAGAGGTATTCCAGGGTACCGGCGCCCTGATAGCCCAGGGCCTGGGTCAGCCGCACGGCGCTGCTGCACAACTGCTCACGCTGCTCGGCACTGAGCACCGGCGAAGGCGCTTCCTCGAAGATCTTCTGCCGGCGCCGTTGCAGCGAGCACTCGCGCTCGAAGAGGTGCACGGCGTGCTGGCCATCGCCCAGTACCTGGACTTCGATATGCCGGGCACGGCCGATAAACCGCTCCAGGTACACCGCGCCATTGCCGAATGCGGTCTGTGCTTCGCGTTGCGCCCGAGGGAATTCCTCGGCCAATTGCACCGCGTCCTGGGCCAGGCGGATCCCGCGCCCGCCACCGCCGGCACTGGCCTTGATCAACAACGGAAAGCCCACGGTTTCAGCGGCCACCAGCGCACTGTCCAGGTCGAAAAGTTCGCCTGGGGAACCCGGTACGACCGGCACCCCGGCAGCCTGGGCGGTACGCCGGGCTTCGGCCTTGTCACCCATGCGGCGGATGGTCTCGGCGCTGGGGCCAACGAAAATTGCCCCGGCCCCGACCACCGCTTCGGCGAAGTCGGCGTTCTCCGACAGAAAGCCGTAACCGGGGTGCACCGCATTGGCACCGCTGGCCTGCAAGGCGCCCAGCAGGGCCTGGACATTCAAGTAGCTCTTGTCGGCCCGGGCCGGGCCAATGATCTGCACCTCGTCGGCCAGGCGCGCGGCCATGGAATCGGCATCCGCCTCGCTGCACGCAGCAACGGTGGGAATGCCCAGGGCCTTGGCCGCGCGAAGGATGCGCACGGCGATCTCGCCACGGTTGGCCACCAGCAACTTCTTGATTGCTTGAGTCATGCCTCGGCCCTCACTGTTCGAGCGTCGCGACGACCTGACCCGGTTCCACCGGATCACCGTCTTCCACCACAAAGGCGCTGACTTGACCCGCGCTCCCGGCGGTCAGTTCGGAAAACTGCTTCATGACTTCGATCAGGCCGATCACGGTATCGGCGCTGACGTGGTCGCCGACCTCGACGAAAGGGGCCGACTCCGGCGTGGCCTTGCGATAGAAGGTGCCCGGCAAGGGGGTGATAACACTGTGTTCGGCCATGTCTGTTCCTTTTGGAATAGTTGTAGAAAGGCAGGCAAAAAAACAAAAAACGACTGCAGCTCGCGTCTGGGCGCGGTACTGGCAAGAGGCGCCTCAACGCGGTGCGCGGACCTCGATACCGGCCTGGTCCAGCACCGCTCGGGTGGCCTGCACCAGGTCCAGGGCACCCGGGGTGTCGCTGTGCAGGCAGATGGAATCGAATTCGAGAAACAGCTCCTCGCCCTCGACGGTACGCACCAGGCCGGTCTGGCAGGCGCGCAGCACCTTGGCCGCCACGGCAGCCGGGTCCAGGGCGCGGACGTTGCGGGTAAACACGATGGAGCCGCTGAGGTCATAGTCGCGGTCGGCGTAGAACTCGCGGATCACCGGCTGCCCCAACTCCTGGGCCACGCGCCAGATCACCGAGTTGGGCATGCAATACAGCAGCAGTTCGGGCTCCAGCCGGCGCAGGTTTTGCACCAGCAGCCGCGCCGCTTCCTCGTCCCGGGCCAGGTGCATGTAAAGCGCACCATGAGGCTTGATGTGCTGCAGCTTCACGCCTTGTACCCGGGCCATTTCCCGCAGGGCGCCAAGCTGATAGAGCATGTCGTCCACCAGTTCCTGGGCCGGGGCATTGATGTGCCGGCGGCCGAAACCCACCAGGTCGCGAAACCCCGGATGGGCGCCGATGGCCACCCCCAGGCGCTTGGCCTGCTCGATGGTGCGGCGCATGGTGCCGGGGTCGCCGGCGTGAAAGCCGGTGGCGATATTGGCCGAGCTGATAAAGCCCATCAGCTCGTTGTCGACGCCATCGCCGATGGTCCACGGGCCGAAGCTCTCGCCCATGTCCGAATTGAAATCCACTGCCTGCATCACTGTTGCTCCAACTCTCGTGACTTCGTGCGACGAAAATTAGAGCGCCCTTGACCCCTTGGGAAGATCTATTATCAGATAGAGCTTGTTCTGAAAAACAGATAAAGCTAGCAGGCAGCGTGATGCGTAGCGGCACAGGCGCTTGCAAGATCGCGTTCGCCGGCAAGCCGGCTCCTACAGGATTAGAGGGGAATGGGCCGTGTCGTTGACCTTGCGCCAGGTGCGCTATTTCGTTGCTACCGCCGAAATCGGGCAGATTTCCCAGGCGGCGCTGCACTTGAATATTTCCCAGTCGGCGGTGACCACGGCGATCAAGGAGCTGGAGGCGATGCTCGCCGTGCAGCTGTTCGTGCGCTCGGCCCAGGGCATGAGCCTGACCGATGCCGGGCGGCATTTTCTCAACCGCGCCTACGTGATTCTGCGCAGCGTCGAAGATGCCCTGAACAGCCCGTTGCCGGACTATCGGGCCAGCGGCGTATTGCACCTGGCGGCCAGCTACACGGTGATCGGCTACTTCCTGCCGCACCACCTGCAGCGCCTGCAGCACTGGCACCCGGACGTCACCATCGAGCTCCATGAGCAGGAACGCCAGGCCATCGAGCAAGGCTTGCTGGAAGGCCGCTTCGACATGGCAGTGGTGCTCACCGCCAACCTGACACACCCGGACATCGTCTCGCAGACCCTGTTCAACTCCGAGCGCCGACTGTGGCTGCCGGCCCACCATCCGCTGTGCGAGCGCAGCAGCATCAGCCTGGCGGACGTGGCCCAGGAGCCGTTCATCCTGCTCACCGTCGACGAAGCCGAGCAAAGCGCCATGCGTTATTGGGAACAGGCCGGCCAACAGCCCCGGGTGCGCGTGCGCACCAGCTCGGTGGAAGCGGTGCGCAGCATGGTGGCCAACGGCAGCGGCGTGGCGATCCTCTCGGACCTGGTGCACCGGCCCTGGTCACTGGAAGGCAAGCGTATCGAGACCCTGAGCCTGAGCGATGCGGTCACGCCCATGAGCGTGGGGCTGGCCTGGCACCGCGAGCGTACCTTCACCCCGGCCATGCAGGCCCTGCGCGATTACTTCCACGACGCCTTCCTGGCGCCCCAGCAACTCAGCGCCCGGCGCTGAACGTGTGGCCCTGCCAGCTGCTGAGCCGTTCGCAGCCTGCGCCAGCGGCTACAGGGTGATTCAGGGGCAGGTCCAGCGTTGCGCGGCGGCGGCGATCTGCCCGGCCAACTGGGCGATGGCCTGCTGGTGGGCCTGGACCAGGCTGTTCAATTCCACTCCCGCCGGCTGGCGGATCTGGCTGCTGCAGGTCAGGCTGCGGGCCGGGCCGCCCTCACCCCGCTGGCGCAGGCTCCAGACCACATCGATCAGTGCATAGCGCCCGGGCAGGGACTCGAAGCGCCGCACATCGGTCTGCAACGAGAGCACCGGGCGCCCGGGCTGCTTGGGCAGGCCTTCAAGGTTGCGGGTCCCCAGCTTGAGCTCCATCTGGCTGGCCAGGGCGTCGTGGAACTCATCCACCAGCGGCGCGCTCCAGCGCTGGGTTTCGAGGATCGCCAGAGTGCCGCTGTCCTGGCGCACCACCAGTTGCGGCTGGTCCACCTGGACCGGGATCCGCACCGTGGACATTTCGAACTGGGGGCCCCCGGTGCGGGCCGCGCTGCTGCCTTCGGCCACCGGTGGCAGCAGGGTGTAGTAATGGGTGGGCGCGGAGCTGCAGGCGGCAAGTCCCAGGGTCAGGCAGAGCAACAGGGCACGGGTTTTCATGGCTGGGCTTCCGGTACGGATTCGCGAACAGAGGAGGATGGCGACTGGTAGGCATCCGGTTGGTTGTCTTTGAGGCGCCCGCGGATCAGCGCTTCAGGATGACGCCCGAGGAAGTCGCTGAGCACCCGCACCGAACGCGCGGTGCGCTGCACTTCCTCCATGGCCTGGCCGAGTTTCTGCCGCTGCGGCGAGTCTTCGGAGAAACTCTCGTTGGCGCTGGCCAGGGTCTTCTTGGATTGCTCCAGGGTGTCGCGCATCTGTGGCAGCACTTCGCCGTTGACCTGTTTGAGGGTCTTCTGCATCTCCGCCAGGCTGCCATTGAGGTTGGCGGCAATGGAGTCGATCGGCAGCTTGCTGATCTTGTCCACCACGGCCTGCAACTGCTCCTGCAACTTGTCCATGCTGCCAGGCACAGTGGGAATCTCCAGGGGCCGTGCGGTAGCGTCATAGGCCACCGGCTTGGCGTTGGTGACAAAGTCCAGGGAGATGTACAGCTGGCCGGTCAGCAGGTTGCCGCTGCGGGGCTGGGCGCGCAGGCCGTTCTTGACGAAGGCTCCGATCAGTTTTGCCGAGCGGGCGTCGTCTTCGCCGCCGGTCTGCTTCACCAGCTTCTCGTGGGCCTTGCCCAGGCGCTCGGGGTAGATGACCGCCCCCACCAGGGTCGGGAAATACTTGCGCTGCTCGTCGTAGTCCAGGTCCATGGACACCACCTTGCCGATATTCACCCCAAGGAACTCCACCGGGGCATTGATCGACAGGCCGCGCAAGGCCTGGTCGAAGCGCATGCGAATGTAATAGGGCGCGCCGTCGGGCGGCGCCAGGGCGGTGTCCTGGTCGCCGAACAGGGTGTACTCGGCGTTCTCGTCGGCCGGCTTGGCGTTGGGGCTGTACTTGGGTTCGACGAAGGCAATGCCGCCGGCGAGGATCGACGACACCGACTCGGTGTTGACCTTCAAACCGTTGGCGCCGAGGGTCACGTCGACGCCGCTGGCGTTCCAGAAACGGGTGTCGGTGGTGACGTACTTATCGTTGGGCGAGTTGACGAAGATCTTTACGTCCACGCCCTTGCCGCTGTTGGACAGCTGGTAGGACACCACCTGCCCCACCTCGATGCGCCGGTAATAGACCGGCGAGCCGATGTCCAGCGAGCCCAGGTCGTCGGTGTGCAGGGTAAAGCGCTTGCCCTTCTGGCCATAGGTGATGGGCGGCGGGGTTTCCAGGCCCTTGAAGCTGTCCTTGCGCTTTTCCGACTTGCCGGCGTCGGCGCCGATAAAGGCCCCGGAAAGCAGGGTGTCGACCCCGGAAATGCCATTGGCGCCGATTCGCGGGCGCACCACCCAGAACAGCGAATCGTCGGCGGTGAAGGACTCGGCGGACTGGTCCAGCTCGACCTTGGCCACCACCTTCTTGCGGTCGTCGCTCAGGGCGATGGAGGTCACCTTGCCGATCACCACGTTCTTGTACTTGACCTGGGTCTTGTTGGCTTCCAGGCCTTCGGCGGTCTGGAAGCTGATGCTGATTTCCGGCCCCGCCGAGAGTGAGTTGTGCACCACCATCGACAGCCCCACCAGGGCCGCGACAATCGGCACCAGCCACACCAGCGAGACATTGAAACGCCGCGTGCGCAGCGCCGGAGCGCCAGGAACGGGCGGGGGATTTGCTGCGTTGGAACCTGGATGATCAGACATCTTCAACCTCTGCGTCCCAGATAAGCCGGGGATCGAAACTCATGGCCGCCAACATCGTCAGCACCACCACCAAACCAAAAAACAGAATACCCATGCGCGGGTCGATCGAACTCAGGGCACGAAACTGCACCAGGGCCGCCACCAGGGCCACCACCAGCACGTCGAGCATCGACCAGTAGCCGATCAGCTCGATGAAACGGTAGAGCTTGGCCCGCTCGCGCTGGGCCCAGAGGCTGCGGCGCTGGCAGGTCACCAGCAGGGTGCCGAGGACAAAGAACTTGCTGCAGGGCACCACCACGCTGGCGATGAAGATCAGCAAGGCGATGTCCCAGGAACCGTGTTTCCAGAACTCCACCACGCCACTCATGATGGTGTTTTCACTGGCGCTGCCAAAGATACTGGTGTGCATCACCGGCAGCAGGTTGGCCGGAATGTAGAAGATCAGGCTAGCCAGGAGAAAGGCCCAGGTGCGCGCCAGGCTGTTGGGCTTGCGCGCATGCACCGGCGAATCGCAGCGTGGGCATTGATGCTCGGATGCCTGGCAGACCTGGCCGCAGGTGTGGCACAGCATCAATTGGTGGTCCCGGGCGTAGGGCGGAGCGCTCATCAGTAGCGGCCCTCCAGGTCATCCCAGAGGTAGCGGATGTCCTTGCCGGAAATCAGGATGATCAGCACCGTGAGCATCGCCAGGGCCCACAGCCCCAGCCCCGGGTGCACATCGAGCATCCCCGCCAGCTTGACGATGGCCACCAGGATCCCCAGCAGGCACACCTCCAGCATGCTCCAGGGCCGCAGGTGCTCCAGAGCGCGCATGCTGGCCTTGAAACCGGGCGCGGCGCGGCCCACATTGGCAAACCCCAGCACCCAGCACAGCAGGATGATCTGCAGGCAGGGCGCAAGAATGATGGTCAGGCCGGTGATCGCGGCAATCAGGCTGATGCGGCCCTGGGCCAGGGCCTCCACCGATTGCCAGAGGGTCGCCTCGTTGCTCAGGCCTTCGAGGCTGATCTTGATCACCGGAAACAGATTGGCGAAGACGAACAACAACCCGGCGGTGATCGACAGGGCCAACAGCTGCTGCACGCTCAGCCAACGGGCACGGGCCAGCACCGCGCCACAGCGCGAGCACTGGGCCGTCTGGCCTTTGCCGAGCGGCACGGACTCGTACAACGAATCGCAGTGTTCGCAGATGATCCAGTTGCGGGAAATAGTCATGGCCTTCAGATAGTCAGGAGGGCAGCAGGTTCACTGAACGGAACCCGAAGCCGGGTATTTTCTGCAAAAGTAGAGGATGGTGTCTAGTTTTCTCTAGGACTGCACACCACGCTCTACGCCATAATAGGCGCCCCCGGACATTTCGCTGACCATGACCGAATCCATCCCCTCCCCCGCCGCCGCTCACCGAGCCCCCAAACAGTCCCGTGGCCACGAACGGGTGATGGCGATTCTCGACGCTTGTGCCCGGCTGTTGCCCAGCCAGGGGGCGGCGAACCTGACCATGCACGGCATCGCCCGGCTGGCCGGTACCTCCATCGGTTCGCTCTATCATTTTTTCAGTGACAAGCAGCAAGTGCTCGAAGCCCTGGGCCAGCGCCACATCGAAGCCCTGAGCACCATTACCCGCGACCTGCTGGCGGTTGCCCCGCAGGTCTGGACGGGGTCCAGTGGCCGACAAGTGATAGAGCGCATGGTGCTGCCGATCCTCGAATACCTGGAGCAGCACCCCGACCTGCTGCTGATGATCAACCCGGGGTTCGCCATGGGCCAGTTGCAGGCCCCGGACCTGCGCCTGCAGATCAAGAGCGTCTATCGCCAGGTCCTGGCGCTGCGCCTTCCCCGCGCCAGTGCCGCCGAGCGCGAGGCCTACGCCATGGCCATGCTCGGCCTGCCCATCGGCCTGTTCCACCTGGCCCTGGAACACCCCGAGTTCAAGAGCCAGCTGCTGCTCGAAGAAGTGCCGCGGGCGCTGGAAGCCTATCTGGCCGCCATCGAAGGGCGGCACCCGGCGCCCTGAAACCGGCTCAGTGAGCCAGGCGCTGTTGCAGCCACTTGTCCCGCAGCACGTCGTAGACCCAGTGATAGACATAGGTGTACGGCAGGAAGAACAGCAGCACGCCGATGTCCAGGATGAACGCCTGCAGCAGGCTGATATTCAGCCACCAGGCAATCATCGGTACGCCCACTGCCACCAGCCCGCCTTCGAACATCAACGCATGCAGGACCCGGGTCCAGCCGTTGTGGACCCACTGCAAGCGCTTGAGCAACCGGTCGAACAGGCCGTTGAACACCACGTTCCAGGCCAGGGCCAACAGGCCGATGCCGATGGTCACCAGGCCCATGTCGGCCATGGGCTTGTCCATGATCCAGGACAGCAGCGGGGTGCAGATCAGCACCGCCAGCAGCTCAAAACCTACCGCCTGGAAAATGCGTTCGTTAAGGGATTTCTGAAGGCTCATGGTCGGCTCCTTGAATGAAAGTGTTGCCGATCTTCCAGGACGGGGCCGATACTTCATAATCAATAACCATCGATCAGGACGATAGTTCATGGCCTCACATGAAGTGCTTCTGGCATTTGTCCAGGCAGCCACCCAGGGTTCCTTTTCCGCTGCCGCACGCAAGCTGGGCAAGAGCCAGTCCACCATCAGCGCGGCGGTGGCCAGCCTGGAGATCGACCTCGACGTGCAGCTTTTCGACCGTTCCAGCCGCAAGCCCGGCCTGACCCCGGCCGGGCATGTGCTGCTGCAGCGCGCCGAAGCAATCCTGGCCGCCACCAGCCGCCTGGAAATGGCCGCCAGCCAATTGTCCCAGGGCATTGAGGCGAAGCTCACGGTGGCGCTGTCGGACACCTACCAGTCGGATCGCTTCGAAAGCAGCCTGAGCGCCTTCGAGCAGCGTTACCCGGACCTTGAGCTGGAATGCCTGATTGCCGAGTGCGAAGACCTGATCGCCCTGGTGCAGAGCGGCCGGGCGCAGATCGCCTTTGCCGAGAGGCAGGCCGATTACCCGGCGGACCTGGAGCACAAGACCCTGGAAGAGCGCGGTGAGATTTCCCTCTATGTGGCCCGCAAGCATCCCTTGGCTCAGCAGGCCAGGGTCGATGAGGAAAGCCTGCGCCAGCACCGTGAATTGCGTCTGGCCACGGTGCTCAACCCCTACGACAGCCGCTGCCAGGGCCGGGTCTGGTCGGCCCCCAGCTACCTGATGCTGCTGGAGATGGCCCAGGGCGGCTTTGGCTGGGCGCCCCTGCCGCGCTGGCTGGTGGAAGGTTTTGGCGCGGGCAAGTTGCAGGAGCTGAACGTGCGTGGCTGGCCGCGCACCGTGGCGGTGGACGCGCTCTGGTCGCGCCTGCATCCGCCAGGGCCGGCGGGCAGCTGGTTGCTGGAAAGAATGCTGCAGTAAGGTTGTTCGCCGGCCCCTAGCCGGGCTGCTGGGGCTGCCCAACAGTCTGCCCCCACCACCGATGAGGCCATCAAGGCCGGTTACCAGGCCTGGAAACAGGGCCTGGCGGCACAGTGCTGAGTGCAGACGACGTGGCCAGGGCCGCCTACCAGCCGCCGCAGCCAGGGTGTATCCGCGAGATCGTCCTGGCGACGCCCCGGCGGGTTCGGTCGCAACCTTCGGCAGCGGCTACGGGGGGAGCTGGGCCAGGCGCCGTTCGAGAAAGCGCCGCTCGGGGGCTTGCCGGGCCAGGGCCAGGGCCCGCTGGTAGGCCTGGCGCGCCGCGGCGATATGCCCCAGTTGCCGGCAGAAGTCGGCACGAGCGGCATGGGCCAGGTGGTAATCCTGCAAGTCGCCGCGCAGCAGGATCGCTTCCACTTGCGCCAGCCCGGCACCGGGCCCGTCGCGCTGGGCCAGGGCCACGGCACGGTTGAGCTCGATCACCGGCGAAGGCTGCAGGCGCAGCAGCACGTCATACAAACCGACGATCTGCGGCCAGTCGGTCTGTGCTGCACTCGGCGCTTCGGCATGCACCGCGGCAATCGCCGCCTGCAGGCAATAGGGCCCGGCCTGGCCGCTGCGCAGGCCGCGCTCTACCAGGGCACAGCCCTGCTCGATCAAATCCTGCTGCCACAACCCGCGGTCCTGCTCGTCCAGCAGGACCAGCTCGCCGTCGCTGGAAAGGCGCGCGCCACGCCGTGACTCGTGCAACAGCATCAGCGCCAGCAGGCCCATCACCTCCGCTTCCGGCAACAGTTCCAGCAGCAGGTAGCCCAGGCGGATGGCTTCGCGGGTCAGGTCCTCCCGGGTCAGCTCGGCGCCCATGGAGGCCGAATACCCTTCGTTGAACACCAGGTAGATCACCCGCAGCACGCTCTCCAGGCGCTCGGGCAGCTCGCTCAAGGCCGGCACCTGGTAGGGAATCCGCGCATCGCGGATCTTCGCCTTGGCACGCACGATGCGCTGGGCGATGGTGGCCGGCGTGGCCAGAAAGGCCCGGGCGATTTCCTCGGTGCTCAGGTCGCAGATCTCCCGCAGGGTCAGGGGCACCTGGGCATCCGCCGCCAGTGCCGGGTGACAGCAGGTGAAGATCAGGCGCAGACGGTCGTCTTGAACGTCCTCGGCCCACCAGTCGTCCTGTTCCAGGTGCTCCAGCTGGCTGAGCAGCGCCGCCTGTGACGCCGCGAAGCGCGCCCGGCGACGCAGGGCGTCGATGGCCTTGAAGCGGCCGACGGAGACCAGCCAGGCCCGCGGGTTGTCCGGCACGCCATCGCTGTACCAGCGCTCAACCGCCACGAAAAAGGCTTCATGCAGCGCCTCCTCGGCCAGGTCGAAATCCCCCAGCAGGCGAATCAGGGTGGCGAGGATCCGCCGCGACTGCTCGCGGTAGACCTGCGCCACCGTTGCCGCGATGACGTCCCGAGGCTGGTCGGTCATCAGTCCGGCAGGTCCCGGGTGACCAGGGCCACCAGCCGCTCCAGGCTCTGCCCCCAGCCCTCGTGAAAGCCCATGGCCTCATGGGCCTTGCGATCGGCCTCGGTCCAGTGCATGGCGCGGGCGGTGTAGAGGGTCTGGTCGCCCTGCTCCTCGAAGGTCACTTCAGCGGTCATGAACGGCTTGCCCGAGGGGATCCAGCCCGGAAGGTAGGCGTCGGTAAACACCAGCCGCGACGGCGCGGCGATCTCCAGGAACACCCCCATGGTCGGGTACTCGCTGCCGTCCGGGGCGCGCATCAGGGTACGAAACTGGCCGCCGACCCACAGGTCCATTTCACACTCCGGGGTGGTCATGCCGTGGGGCCCCCACCATTGCGCCAGCAAGGCCGGCTCGGTCCAGGCGCGAAACACCTTGTTGCGCGGCGCGTCGATCAGGCGGCTGATGGACAGTTCATGCTCGGCGGGCTTGCGGCCCGCGGTCTGGAAAGTCATCGCGAAACTCCTGTTTATCGTTGTTTTCAGGGATTCAATTCACGTACCGGACGCACTTCGACACTGCCGACCCGGGCCGCCGGTATCTGCCCGGCCACCTGGATCGCTTCGTTCAAGTCCTTGGCCTGGATCAGGTAGAAACCGGCCAACTGTTCCTTGGTTTCGGCGAACGGGCCATCGGTGATCGACAGCTTGCCGCCGCGCATGCGCACCGTGGTGGCGGTGTGCACCGACTGCAGCGCCTCGGCGGCCAGCATCCGCCCGCTGCCCTGGACCGACTCGGCATAGGCCAGGCACTCGGCATCCTCGGGGCTGTCGGGCAGGCTGTGCAGCAACTGTTCGTCGCTGTAGACCAGGCATAGGTATTTCATGGGCACCTCCGGATTCGGGCTGAGCAACTATGGTCGCTGTTCGCCGCTTTGGCGAACCGCGGGTTGCTCAGGGTTGCAGGTCGAACTGGGTGGTCCCGGTGAGCATGTCGAACGGCGCCGACCAGTGCTCGTGCACCACCAGCCATTGGCCCGCACGGCGCTGGTAAGCGGCACTCACCCGCATCCAGCAGGCCTTGGTCACGCCCTCGGCATCGGTGCCACCGCAATGGGCCAGCCAGTGGGCGAAGGCCAGTTCCTCATCGGCCAGCACCTGCAACTGATGGAACTCGAAAATGCCCGGGCCGGGGCAGACCTGCATGCACGCTTCCCAGTGTTCGCGATAGGCGGCCTTGCCCTTGAATTGCAAGGCACCGACCGCGTCGAAAGAGGTGATGTCGTCGGCGTAGTAGCTGACAATGCGCTGGATATCCCGGGCCATCACAGCCTGTTGCCAGCTGTCGATCAGGCTGCGGATCTGCGCTTCGTTGGATGGATGGTGCATGGCAAAACTCCTCATGAATGGAATGAACGCTGCTGAACACCCACTGCACCCACGCCGTTGAATGTTCAGTTCACCCTTAGTCGTCTGGCCATTCGCGCAATCGACACTGCGCATAAAAAATTTATCCACGAGGCAAAATCGCTAGAATCCGCCCCCTCCCCCCATCGGATCTGCATGCCCGTGACCACTCGCCTGGTGCCTTACGAACAGCTCGACAGCCACCAGCATGCCCGCTTGCTGGAGCTTGAGGTGCTGCCCGGACAGAAGGCGTTTAGCGGGGACATTCATGGCGCGCTATACACCCTTGGCAACGCGCCGCGGGGAGCGATCAGGGGCTTTGCCCTGCTCAGCAAGGAGTGGCCGGTGGCCTTCCTGCTGCTCAAGCGCCCGCCCTGCCTGCCGGCCTGGGCCGATGCCGACAGCGCCAGCCTGCACGCCCTGCAAGTGGACCGGCGGCACCAGGGCCGGGGCTTCGGCCAGGCCTGCCTGCAAGCGGTGCCTGAGGCCGCCCGCCAGGCCTGGCCCCAGCTCAAGGGCCTGACCCTGGCGGTGGACAGCGACAACCAGCCGGCCCTCAAGCTGTACCGCAAGCTGGGCTGGGTGGAAAACGGCGATGCCTGCAAGGGCCGGATCGGCTATGAACGGCGGATGGCGCTGGCGTTCTGACCCCGAGCCCGCTGCCGTAAACCCGATATCCGCTCTACAGCGACTGCACCATCTCATGCCAGGCCATGCCGCCGTGGTCCGACTCCGACGCCTTGATGTAGACAAAACCAAAGCGCTGGTACAGCGGTACATGGCGTTCCTTGCACATCAGGTGGATGCGCGCCTTGCCCAGTTCGCGCATGCGCGCGATGAAGGCGTGCAGCAGTTGCCGGGACAGGCCCAGGCCCTGGAAGTCCGGGTGCACCACCACCGACATGATCACCACTTCAGGGCCCGCCGGGTCATGGCCGATCAGTTCCTTGAAGGCCTCGTCGGCCATCTGCACGTCGAAGGTGGCGCCGGAGTTGATGAAGCCGGCCACCACGCCCTCCACTTCGGCAACGATGAAGCCCTCGGGCCAGGTGGCGATGCGGGTGGCGATCTTGTCCCGGGTCGCGGCCTCGTCGCCTTCATAGGCCAGGGTCTCGATGGCAAAGCAGCGGTCCAGGTCGGTGGGCAGGACGGTGCGGATCAGCGGAGTCGAAGCGGTCATGGGCAGCAACCTGGGGTCGGAGAAGGGCCGCCGATTCTACCAACAGTGCAGCCTGCGTATGCATTGCATAGGGATCGAAGGGGGCGCCGTAAAGCTTTCATATAAGCCCTGGCAACGCCTGCGCCAAGGGCTTATCTATCAGCTCCCCGACGCCAGGGTGGCCGGCCCGAGCGGGCCGGAACCGCCCCGTCCTGCCCACAGGAGCTTTCCCATGAGCAATATCCAGATCGGCTTTCTACTGCTGTTCGGCATTGCCGCCTTCGGCTGCATCACCCTGTACATCGACTTTGTCCACGAACGGCGCCGCGGCGAAAAATCCCCGGGCCGGGATCACAGCCCCACCAGGCGGTAACCCACCTGCAACTCGGTGATCAGATGCTGGGGCTGGGCCGGATCGGCCTCCAGCTTCTGCCGCAGATGGGCCATGTGCACCCGCAGGTAATGGGCGCGGTCGACGTAGTCCAGCCCCCAGACTTCCAGCAGCAACTGACGATGGGTCAGCACCCGGCTCTGGCCACGGATCAGCGCGCAGAGCAGGCGGTACTCGATCGGCGTGAGGTGCACAGGCAGCCCTTCGCGGCGCACCTCATGGGTGGCCAGGTCGACCTCGATGGCGCCAAAGGCCACCTTGCTGGTGGCGGCCGCCGTACCGCTCTGGCCATGGCGCCGCAGCTGCGCGCGAATCCGCGCCAGCAGTTCCGGCACGCCGAACGGCTTGACCAGGTAGTCGTCGGCGCCGGCATCCAGGGCGGCGACTTTCTCGTCCTCCCGATCTCGGGCCGACAGCACCAGGATCGGCACCGCCAGCCAGCCGCGCAGCTCGCTGATCAACTGCTTGCCGTCGCCGTCCGGCAGGCCCAGGTCGACGATCACCAGGTCCGGCTGGCGGCTGGCGGCATGGATCAGGGCGCGCTTGACGCTGTCGGCCTCGAACACCTGGAAACCTTCGTCCTCCAGGGCGATACCGACGAAACGGCGGATATTGGCTTCGTCCTCGACGATCAGGATGCGTGCGCTGCTCATAGGGTTTCCATGGAAGGCGGCTGACCCGCCGGCAAAGTGATGACAAAACTCAGCCCGGCATCGGCATGAGGCTGGGCCTCGATGCGCCCGCCGTGGGCCTCGACGATACGTTTGGCCAGGGCCAGGCCCAGGCCGATGCCGGCCACGGCGGATTCCTGCTGACCGCGACTGAAGGCTTCGAACAGGCTGGCCGGGGAACTGCCCCTCGGACAGCCCGGGCCGCTGTCGCTGACCTGCAGGATGATCTGCTGGTTGACCTGGCGAGCGCTGATCTGCACCAGGGTCCCGGCCGGGGTGTACTTGGCGGCGTTGTCCAAAAGGTTCACCAGCACCCGCTCCAGCAACAGCGCGTCCACTTCCACCAAGGGCAACTGCGGCGCCATGGCCACTCGCAATTGATGCCCGGCCAGGGGCTCGCGCAGCTGGCGCAAGGCACTGCCGACAATCTCCTCCAGGGAGTTCCACTGGCGATTCAGGCGCACCCCGCGCTCCTGCATGCGCGCCATGTCCAGCAGGTTCTCGATCAGCCGCTGCATGGACGAGGCCTGATCGTGAATCCCTGCCAGCAGGTGCTTGAGCGGGCCCTGCGCAGCGTGGGGCAAGGCGGCGTCGGCGGCGCCGATGATGGTGGTCAGCGGCGTGCGCAGGTCATGGGAAATCGCCGCCAGCAGGGTGTTGCGCATGCGCTCGCCCTCCATCTGCAGCACAGTGCTCTGGGCTACCTCGACGTAATGCACGCGCTCCAGGGCAATCGCCAGCTGGCTCATGCAGGCTTCCAGCAGGCGCTGTTCCTCCGGCTCATTGAGGCGCTCGGCATCCTCGGCTTCAAGCACCAGCACGCCCCGCACCCGCATCGGCGCCTTGAGCGGCAGGTAGCAGCCCTTGGCCGCCGCCAGGGTATCGGTGCCGCGCCCGGCCGGTTGGTCGTGGTCATAGGCCCACTGGGCGATGCTCTCGTCAATGGCCAGGCCATTGGCGCTCAGCGCCCGCACCCGGTTCTCGGCATCCGGCAACGCCAGCCCGACCCGGGCCTCGAACACCCCGCTGAAGGTACGCAGGGCCACGGCGCAGATCTGCTCCTCGGTCAACGCCGCCGACAGCTCACGGGCCAGCCCGGCCAGGGAGGTGGCACGACGCTCGCCCGCAGCCGCGGTACGCGCTTCATGGCGCAGGCGCGCGGTGAGCTGGCCGGTGATCAGGGCAATCCCCAGCATCAGGGCGAAGGTGAAGAAGTACTGGGTGTCGTTGACCGTGAACGACCACACCGGCTGGACGAAGAAGAAATCGAAGCACAGCACCGCCAGCATCGCCGCCCAGACGCCGGGGCCCCGCCCGTAGCGCAGCGCCACCAGGACCACGGTCAGCAGGAACAGCATGACCACGTTGGCCGGGTCGAACACCTTGAGCAGCAGCGCCGCCACCGCGGTGGCGGCAAAGCACGCCAGGCTCGCCCACAGGTAGGCCGGCGCGCGGCTGGGCGGCAGGCCGGCCTCGGGCTTGTCCACAGGCGCGGGGCGCCGGCTCAAGGGCCCGTTGGCGATCACGATCTGGTCGATTTCCGGGTGCTGGCGGCTGATGCGGTCGCTCACCGACTGGTGCCAGAACTGCCAGACCTTGCGCGGGTAATGGCCCAGCACCAGGCGATTGGCGTTGTGCTCGCGAGCGCAGGCCACCAGGGCTTCGGCGACATCCATGCCGGGCAAAGTGGCGGTCTCGGCACCAAACTCGGCGGCCAGGGCCAGGGTCTTCATGGCCGCCGCATAACGGGCGGCGCCGGCGCCACGGCGCTGGGCCGAAGCCACGTGCACCACCATCCAGTCGGCTTCGAGCTTTTGCGCCAGGCGCGCGGCTTCGCGCACCAGGCGCTCGTCCGCCGGGTCGCCGGCCACCCCCACCAGCAAGCGCTCGCGGGCCGGCCACAAGGCATTGATCGAACGCTCGCGGCGATAGTCGCGCATCTGTGCATCGACCCGGTCGGCGGTGCGGCGCAGGGTCAATTCACGCAGGGCCAGCAGGTTGCCCTTGCGAAAGAAATGCCGTGAAGCGCGTTCGGCCTGGGGCCCGAGGTAGACCTTGCCGTCCTTGAGGCGGCGCAGCAGGTCGTCCGGCGGCAGGTCGATCACCAGCACTTCGTGGGCTTCGTCGAACAGGTGGTCGGGCACCGTCTCGCGCACCCGGATGCCGATGATCCCGCTGACGATGTCGTTGAGGCTTTCCAGGTGCTGGACGTTGAGGGTGGTCCAGACGTCGATCCCAGCCCGCAGCAGTTCTTCCACGTCCTGCCAGCGCTTGGGGTGGCGCGAACCAGGGACGTTGCTGTGGGCCAGCTCGTCCACCAGCAGCACCGAGGGACGCCGCGCCAGGGCCGCGTCCAGGTCAAATTCGGGCAAGGCGTAGTCGCGGTGCATCAGGCGGTGACGCTCCAGCACCTCCAGACCTTGCAGCAGCTCCGCGGTTTCCCGCCGGCCATGGGTTTCCACCACCCCGGCCACCACGTCGCGGCCCTGGGCCACTTCGTGGCGCGCCGCGGTGAGCATGGCGCAGGTCTTGCCGACCCCGGCGTTGGAACCGAAATAGATCCGCAGCTTGCCGCGCTGGGCGGCCTGTTCATCCTGCTGCAGCTTTTCCAGCAGCGCATCGGGATCGGGGCGACCGTCGCGGGGCGGCATATCAGCATCGAGAACAGCCATGTGCATCCTTAAATGGACAAGGCGGCACTCGAAAGAGCGCCGCCTTGCAAGTCCCTGTCAGACCAGGCCAAGCCCGGCCAGCAGCATGTCGATCAGCTTGATCCCGGCAAAGGGCACCAGCACCCCGCCCAGGCCATAGATCAGCAGGTTGCGGTTAAGCAGCGCCGCTGCGCCGATGGAGCGGTACTTCACCCCCTTGAGCGCCAGGGGGATGAGGAACACGATGATCAGCGCATTGAAGATCACCGCGCTGAGAATCGCCGAATTCGGGCTGGTCAGCTGCATCACGTTCAACGCACCCAATTGCGGGTACGTGGCGACGAACGCGGCCGGTACGATAGCAAAATACTTGGCCACGTCGTTGGCCACGCTGAAGGTGGTCAGGGCGCCGCGGGTCATGAGCATCTGCTTGCCCACTTCCACCACCTCGATCAGCTTGGTCGGGTTGCTGTCCAGGTCCACCATGTTGCCGGCTTCCTTGGCCGCCTGGGTGCCGCTGTTCATGGCCACCGCCACGTCGGCCTGGGCCAGGGCCGGGGCGTCGTTGGTACCGTCGCCGGTCATGGCCACCAGCTTGCCCTTGGCCTGGTAGTCGCGGATCAGTTGCAGCTTGTCCTCGGGCCGCGCTTCGGCGAGGAAATCGTCGACCCCGGCTTCCACGGCGATGGCCGCCGCGGTCAGGCGGTTGTCGCCGGTGATCATCACGGTCTTGATGCCCATGCGCCGCAGTTCGGCGAAGCGCTCCTTGATGCCGCCCTTGACCACGTCCTTGAGCTCCACCACGCCCAGGGCCTGGGCGCCGTCGCTGACCACCAGCGGCGTGCTGCCACGGCGCGAGACTTCATCGACCTTGGCCTGCAAGGCCGGCGGGAAGCTGCCGCCCTGGGCCTCGATATGCCGGCGGATGGCATCGGCCGCGCCCTTGCGGATGCTCCGGCCCTCGGGCAGGTCGACCCCGCTCATGCGGGTCTGGGCGGTGAACTGCACGAAGCTGGCGCCCAGGGCGTGAAGGTCGCGCCCAGGGATGTCGAACAGCTGCTTGGCCAGCACCACGATGCTCCGGCCTTCCGGGGTCTCGTCCGCCAGGGAAGCCAGTTGCGCGGCTTGCGCCAGTTCGCTGTCCTTGATTCCCGGCGCCGGCAGGAAGGCGCTGGCCTGGCGGTTGCCCAGGGTGATGGTGCCGGTCTTGTCCAGCAGCAGCACGTCCACGTCCCCCGCCGCTTCCACGGCGCGGCCGGAGGTGGCAATGACATTGGCCGACATCATCCGGCTCATGCCCGCCACACCGATGGCCGAGAGCAGGCCACCGATGGTGGTGGGGATCAGGCACACCAGCAGCGCCACCATCACCGTGGCGCTGATCACACTGCCGGTGCCGCTCATGGCCACGGCGAAGATCGAGTACGGGCTCAGGGTCACAATCACCAGCAGGAACAGCAGGGTCAGGCCCACCAGGAGAATGGTCAGGGCCACCTCGTTGGGAGTCTTCTGGCGCTTGGCCGACTCCACCATGGAGATCATGCGGTCCAGGAACGACTCGCCGGGGTTGACGCTGATGCGCACCACCAGCCAGTCCGACAGCACCCGGGTGCCGCCGGTGACCGAGGAAAAGTCGCCCCCGGCCTCGCGGATCACCGGCGCCGATTCACCGGTGATGGCGCTTTCGTCCACCGTGGCCACGCCTTCGATGACCTCGCCGTCCAGGGGCACCAGGTCGCCGGCCTCGATCAGCACCACCATGTCCTTGCGCAGTTCGCTGGCGGCCATGGGCAACCAGGCGGCGCCATGCCGGGGCTGTTGCAGCAGCTTGGCCAGGGTCTGGCGCTTCATGCCCTTGAGGCTCGCCGCCTGGGCCCGGCTGCGGCCCTCGGCCAGGGCCTCGGCAAAGTTGGCAAACAGCACGGTGAACCACAGCCACAGGGTGATGCTGAGGATAAAGCCGCTGGGGGCCTCACCCTCGCCGCCCAGGGACTGGAACCACAGCAGGGTGGTGAGGAGGCTGCCCAGGTAGACCACGAACATCACCGGGTTCTTCCACTGCGCCTGGGGCAGCAGTTTCTTCACGGCATCCAGGCACGCGGTGAGCACTAGCCCACGGTCGAACAACGCTATACGAGGGTTGCTACTCATGATCGACGTCTCTTACTCACTGGCCGCAACGGGCGAGGAATGCAGGGGCGCTTGGGCATCCAGCGCCAGGTTGAGTTGCAGCACATTGACCCGGGGCTCGCCCAGCAGGCCGAAGGTGCGGCTTTCGCTGTGCGCCTGCAGCAGCATCAGCACGTCCACGGCGGCCATGTGCCGCTGGCGGGCCACCCGGTTCAGTTGCAACCGGGCGTTGGCCAGGGAGATGTGCGGGTCCAGGCCGGAAGCCGAGGCGGTTACCGCGTCCACTGGCACCGGTATGTCTGCCACCAGGCCATTGAACTGGCGATAGGCGCTGACCCGCGCGGCCACGCTGTCCACCAGCTTCTGGCTGGTGGGGCCCAGGTTGCTGGCGCCACTGGCCCCGGCGTTGTAGGGCTGGGGCACACTCTTGCTCGGGTCCAGCGGATCGCTGCCCAGGGTCATGCTCGGGCGGCCCTGGAAATACTCCGGGCGGTCGAACGCCTGGCCGATCAGCGCCGAGCCCACGACCCGGCCATCACGCTGCACCAGGCTGCCCTGGGCCTGGAACGGAAACAGCAGGTTGGCCAGCCCCGTGGTGACCAGCGGATAGGCCAGCCCGGTGAGCAGCATGAAGAACACCGCCGACACCAGCGCCGGGCGCAACAGGCCCTTGAACAGCAGCGCGGTGGCGCCCTGGGTTTGCATTTGCGTAGTCATCACAACCCCTTACTTGTAGGTCTGGCCGGCGAGCAACTGCAGTTGCTCCACCAGCGGGCCGAGCGCGAGGGCCGGCAGGAAAGTCAGGCCACCGACCACCAGCACCACGAACACCACCAGCAACATGAACAGCGGCGTGGCGGTGGGAATGGTGCCGGCACCGGCCGGGATGTTCTTTTTCGCCGCCAGGGAACCGGCCACGGCCAGCATCGGCAGCATGGTGAAGAAGCGCCCCATGAGCATCGCCAGGCCAATGGTGGTGTTGAAGAACGGTGTATTGGCGTTCAGGCCGGCAAACGCCGAACCGTTGTTGGCGGTGCCCGAGGCGTAGGCGTAGAGCACCTCGCTGAAGCCATGGGGGCCCAGATTGTTGAGGCTGTTCAGGGTGTCCGGCCACAGCGCTGCCAGGGCGGTGAAACCGAGGATGCAGATCGGGTGCGCAAGCACCGAGAGCATCACCAGCTTGATCTCCCGGGCCTCGATCTTCTTGCCGAGGAACTCAGGGCTGCGGCCGATCATCATGCCCACCAGGAACACCGTCAGCAGGGCGTACTGGATCAGGTTGATAAAGCCCACGCCGTCACCGCCGAACACGCAGTTGAGCATCATCTGCGCCAGGGGCACGAAGCCGCCCATGGGGGTCAGCGAGTCGTGCATGGCATTCACCGAACCGGTGGTGGCGCCGGTGGTGGTGGTGACGAACAGCGCGGTGTCGGCAATGCCGAAGCGCAGCTCCTTGCCTTCCATGTTGCCGCCGCTCTGGGTCTCCGACATCTGCTGGTCGGCACCGGCCTGGGTCAGCAGCGGGTTACCGCCCTGCTCCGCGGTGAAGACAATCGCCAGGAAGCCGACGAACATCACCAGGAAAGTGCCGAAGAACACCCAGCCCTGACGCCGACGCAGCAGCATGCTGCCGAAGGCATAGGTCAGGGCCGAAGGGATCAGCAACATGCTGAGGATGTGCAGGACGTTGGTCAGCGGCGTCGGGTTCTCGAACGGGTGGGCCGCGTTCATGCTGAAGAAGCCGCCACCGTTGGTGCCGATGTGCTTGATCGACTCGAAACTGGCCACGGCGCCGACGATCAATTGCTGCTGGGCGCCTTCCAGGGTGGTGGCCAGGGCCTGGGAGTTGAGGGTCTGGGGCATGCCCTGCCAGACATAGACCAGGGCCATGATCAGGCACAAAGGCAGCATCACCCGGTACAGGGTACGGGTGAAATCCACCCAGTAGTTGCCCAGGTCCGCCGAGCTGGAACGGCTCAGCCCACGAATGAAACCGGCTGCCGCCACCACGCCGGCGGTGGCGCCGACGAACATCAGGAAGGTGATGACCGCCATCTGGCTGAAGTTCGACAGGCTGCTTTCCCCGGAATAGGCCTGCCAGTTGGTGTTGGTGATAAAGGACGCGGCGGTGTTGAACGCCAGGTCCGGGGTCTGCGCCGCCAGCCCCAGGGGGTTGAGCGGTGTGCTGCCTTGCAGGCGCAGCAGCAGGTAGCCCAGCAGCATCATCGCCGCGTTGGACAGCAGCAGGGCCGATCCATAGCGGGCCCAGCCCATGGTTTCAGCCGGGTCGATCCCCAGCAGGCGGTAGGTGGCACGCTCCGGCAAGGCGTGGCCACGGCCGCTGAAGACCCGGGCCAGCCATTGGCCCATCAGCGCGGCCAGCCCGGTCATCAGGCCGAGGATCACCGCGTATTCCAGCACAGTACTCAACATGTCGATGCTCCGTTCAAATCTTGCCCATGGCGACGATGACCAGGGCCGTCAACACAAAGAACCCCAGGGTCAGGCCCACGAAGATCAGGTCGAACATGGCTGGTTTCCTTTCTGGTAGATGCCCGGACGGGCGAATGAAAGTGGGTGGCAGTTGCTGCGTGCGGTCATCAGAATTTCTCGGCACGGATCAGCGCATAACCCAGGTAGGCAAACAGCAGCACGGCGCACAAACCGCTGGCGCCGTAGATGAATGGCAGTGTCAGCAAGGCAGCTCTCCCCTTAATGCTCAAAGGCGGTGCCGGGAGCGCAAAGCGCAACCCGGGCACAGCCGGTCAGGGCACCCGCGACGGGCGCCGGCAGGGAGTCGGGAACGCCTCGTCCACCGCTCTCCTCTGCGCCACGCAGGTTAGGTGAGGGCGCATCAAGGTCGGGCACTGATTGCCGGGGGCGGCATTAAGACGGCGTAAAGATTGCGGTGGTACGGGGCGGGAGAATCGGGGACGGGCCAGCGCCCCCGAGGGGCTCAGTCACTTCTCAGGGGCAGCCAGATTTCCAGTACCCCGGTGCCGGCCTGGGGGTTGAAGTCGGCGCTGTAGCGCTCGAACTCCGGGGCATCGGCGGCCTCTCGACCTGACTGGGGCAGCCAGGTGTTCCAGATGTAGTCGAAGGTCCAGGGCAAGTCCTGCAAGGCGCCGCCATGCTCGAACACCGCATAGTGCTGCGGCTGCACCTCGATCCAGCGATAGCGCTCGGGCAGATCGTCGAGCTTGCTGATCTCGACCCCGGCGATGTACTCGAAGCCGCCCTGGCCGTCGGGGTTGCAACAGATGCCATAGGTCTTGCGGTCGACCTGCCCCGGCACCTTGCCGATGTGCGGCACAAAACGCTGCCACAGCAGGCCGATGTCCTGGCGAGTGGCAGGAGTGAATCGTTCGCCGAGGCCGGCGATCAGCAAAAAACGCTCCCTTTCGAAGCGCGGTTCTGGGCCTCTGCCCTGTTCTTGCTCATCCATGAATGCCACTCCTGCCGCAGAAAAGATGGGTTCGGCACGAAGTATAGAAGCCAATAGCCAAGGCCAGGATCAGAGCGCCGGAAGGTCTGCCGCGCCCGTACCAAGGATGAACTCCTGGTAGCCGGATAGAATCACGTACACCGCGAAATAGCAGAAGATCGCCGCAGATGCCAGGTAGGAGTAGCGCAACAGCTTGTCCCCCAGCAGCTTGCCGCCCTGGGTCGCGGCCAGGCACAGGCCCAGGGTCCAGACCAGCCCGGCACAGAAAAAGCCGGCCAGGAACAATCCCGAATCGGCAATCCCACCGCCCCCTGATCGGGCAATCAGGGTGCCGCCCACGGCAGCGAACCAGAGGATCGCACTGGGGGACGACATGGCCAGGAAGATCCCGCGGAAAAACTCCCGGCGCGCCGAGCCCTGGTCCGCCTCCCCGGCGGTGGCCAGCACCGCGCTGTGATGGAGGGCGGCGTAGATCATCTTCGCCGCGAAGTACACCAGCAGGGCCGAACCGCCGATCCACAGCACCCAGCGCACGCTTTGGTATTGCAGCAGCACGGTCATCCCGGCCAGGGCCAGCAGCGCATAGATCAGGTCACCGACACAAGTCCCCAGGCCCAGGCAGAAACCCTGGAAATAACCCCGCTGCATGGCCAGGGTGATCATCGCGATATTGGCCACGCCGATGTCCAGGCACAGCGAAAGGCTCAACAAGAAGCCGCTGGTAAACTCCATCATTCATCCCGTTTGCTGCTGTTGTTCGAAGAGGGGCCGAGGTGCGCCGCCCCCGCAAAAGCCAGGCCGGCGGAGGCAGCTCGCAGCCCTTGCAGGCAAGAAGCGTGCACGTTATAGCGGCAAATCCTGCCCCCTCGCAAATCCGCCCGGCGCACCAAAAATAATTTTCCGCGCCTCTGGACAAGCCGCCGGCGGCGCCCGTATCGTCTGCCCCGCAGGCCACCGCAGTGGCCAACGTCGCTCGGACGGTTCCGGGCGCTTACGTCTATTCGAGGCAACAATGGCCGAACAAGGTTCGCCGCGCCGCTTTGCGCGCATCGATCGTCTTCCCCCCTATGTTTTCAATATCACTGCCGAGCTGAAGATGGCTGCGCGTCGGCGCGGCGAAGACATCATCGACTTGAGCATGGGTAACCCCGACGGCCCTACCCCGCCGCATATCGTCGAGAAACTGGTCACCGTCGCCCAGCGCGAAGACACCCACGGCTACTCCACCTCCAAGGGCATTCCGCGGCTGCGCCGGGCGATTTCCCGCTGGTACAAGGACCGCTACGAGGTCGACATCGACCCGGAAAGCGAAGCCATCGTCACCATCGGTTCCAAGGAAGGCCTGGCGCACCTGATGCTGGCCACCCTGGACCAGGGCGACACGGTGCTGGTGCCCAACCCCAGCTACCCGATCCACATCTACGGTGCGGTGATCGCCGGCGCCCAGGTGCGCTCGGTGCCGCTGGTGCCCGGGGTGGATTTCTTCGCCGAGCTGGAGCGGGCCATCCGCGGTTCGATCCCCAAGCCGAAGATGATGATCCTCGGCTTCCCGTCCAACCCCACCGCCCAGTGCGTGGAGCTGGACTTCTTCGAACGGGTGATCGCCCTGGCCAAGCAGTACGACGTGCTGGTGATCCATGACCTGGCCTACGCCGACATCGTCTACGACGGCTGGAAGGCCCCGTCGATCATGCAGGTGCCGGGCGCCAAGGACATCGCGGTGGAGTTCTTCACCCTGTCCAAGAGCTACAACATGGCCGGCTGGCGCATCGGCTTCATGGTGGGCAACCCGGAACTGGTCAGCGCCCTGGCGCGGATCAAGAGCTACCACGACTATGGCACCTTCACCCCGTTGCAGGTGGCGGCGATTGCCGCCCTGGAAGGCGACCAGCAATGCGTGCGTGACATTGCCGAACAATACCGGCAGCGGCGCAACGTACTGGTCAAGGGCCTGCACGAACTGGGCTGGATGGTGGAGAACCCCAAGGCTTCGATGTACGTCTGGGCCAAGATTCCCGAGGCCTATGCGCACCTGGGCTCCCTGGAGTTCGCCAAGAAACTGCTGGCCGAGGCCAAGGTCTGTGTCTCGCCGGGGGTGGGTTTCGGTGAATACGGCGACGATCACGTGCGCTTTGCCCTGATCGAAAACCAGGATCGGATCCGCCAGGCCGTGCGCGGCATCCGCGGCATGTTCCGCGCCGACGGCCTGGCACCGAAAAGCTGAGATGGCTTGAGCCACAAAAAAACCGCAGCGATGCGGTTTTTTTGTGGCTGGCTTAACGGCTGTTTTCGCGGGCAAGCCCGCTCCTACGGGCGAAGCTCTTAAACCACCAACGACAGCAGCAGGATAAAGACCAGGCCCACCACCGAAAGGATGGTTTCCATCGCCGTCCAGGTCTTGAACGTCTCGGCCACGGTCATGTTGAAGTATTGCTTGACCAGCCAGAACCCGGCGTCGTTGACGTGGGACAGGATCAGCGAACCGGCACCGGTGGCCAGCACCAGCAGCTCGCGGTTGACCCCGGGAATCATCCCTACCACCGGCACCACGATGCCGGCACCGGTGATGGTGGCCACGGTGGCCGAACCGGTGGCGATACGGATCACCGCCGCCACCAGCCACGCCAGGAGGATCGGCGAGATCTGCGCATTGACCGCCATATGGCCGATCACGTCACCCACGCCGCTGGTCACCAGCATCTGCTTGAAGCCGCCACCGGCACCGATGATCAGGATGATCGCCGCGGTCGGTGCCAGGCTGGCATCCAACAGTTTGAGGATCTGCTTGGAACCGATGCCCTGCTTGTAGCCGAAGGTGTACAGCGACAGCAGCAGCGCCAGCAGCAAGGCGGTGATCGGGTGGCCGATCATGTCCATCCAGATGCGGAAGAAGTGTCCGTCCGGCAGCGCCACGTCGGCGAAGGTCTTGAGCAGCATCAGGAACACCGGCAGCAGCACGGTCACCAGGGTCACGCTGAAGCTGGGCAACTGGGCGGCCTGGGGCTCGCGGGCCAGTTGGTCCACCAGCTCCTGGGACGGATTGCCGGGAATGTACTTGGCAATGAAGGTGCCGTAGATCGGCCCGGCGATGATCGCCGTGGGCAGTGCCACGATCAGCCCATACAGGATGGTCTTGCCGATGTCGGCGCCGAACACGCCGATGGCCAGCAGCGGCCCCGGGTGCGGCGGCACCAGGCCGTGCACCGCCGACAGGCCGGCCAGCAGCGGAATGCCGATCTTGATCAGCGACACCCCGGTACGCCGGGCAACGATGAACACCAGCGGAATCAGCAGCACGAAGCCGATCTCGAAGAACAGCGGGATGCCCACCAGGAAGGCGGCGAACATCATCGCCCACTGCACCCGCTCCTTGCCGAACGAACGGATCAGGGTCTGGGCGATCTGATCGGCGCCACCGGACTCGGCCATCATCTTGCCGAGCATGGTACCCAGGGCCAGGATGATGCCGACAAAACCGAGCACGCCACCAAAGCCGTCCTGGAACGCCTTGATGATCTTGTCCACCGGCATGCCCGACGTCAGGCCGAGGAAACCCGCGGCGATGATCAGAGCGATGAAGGGGTGCAGCTTGAATCGGGTGATCAACACGATCAGCCCGATGATAGTGACCACTGCATCAACCAGCAGATAGGTCTCTTGGGACATGCCAAACATGGAATTGCCTCCGGTTTGTTGTTTTTATTAAAGCGTTAAAAACAAGGGCCGAGTGGGATAGCGCTACCTTTTTCGAGCCAGCACTTAATGTGAAGGTTCCAGGCCATGCTCCAGCCACCATTGGTTGGCCAGTTCGGCCAGGCGCTGGACGCTCAGGGTGCTGGCATCCAGGGCCAGGGTGAGCGGCTCCCCCACCGGGGATTCGAGAGTGGCGAACTGACTGTCGATCAGGGTCGAAGGCATGAAATGCCCTGGCCGGTGCGCCACACGGTCGGCGGCGACTGCCGGTGTCAGTTCGAGAAAGACAAAGCCCAGGCCGGGCGTGGCGGCGCGCAGGCGCTCGCGGTACTTGCGCTTGAGCGCCGAGCAGGTCAGTACCGGGTGCTGGCCGGCGGCCAGGGCACGACGCAGTTCATCGCACAGGCTGTCGAGCCAGCCGGCGCGGTCTTCGTCGTCGAGGGGAATGCCGGCACTCATCTTGGCGATGTTCGCCGCCGGGTGGAAGGTATCGCCTTCAATGGCCATGGCGCCGCTGCGCTGGCACAGGGCCTGACTGACACTGGACTTGCCGCAGCCGGCAACACCCATGATGACCAGGGCGGTGATGGGTTGACTCATGAAACACCTCAGCGCGCAGACAGCGCTACCTTCGCAAATAAAAAATCTAGTACAAAAACAGTGTCTGCCGACGCCTTCTTGTCATTTTTGTGGGTTGCCGCGTATATAGTCCGCCAAACCAAAGAGCGAGGGTCAGGCACACCTCGCTCACGCATTGCAGCTGTTTCAGGACAGCGCTACCTTAGAGACTTGAATTTTGTTTGGCAAGCCGTCTGATGACCACTCATAAAAACGATAAAAACACCCGTACCACGGGCCGTCCCACCCTCAATGAAGTCGCCCGCCTGGCCGGAGTCAGCCCGATTACCGCCTCCCGGGCGCTGCGCGGCGTCAGCAGCGTGGCCACTGAACTGGTGGAAAAGGTGCAGAAGGCCGCGCTGGAACTGAACTACGTGGTCAACTCCGCCGCCCGCGCCCTGGCTTCGGCCCAGAGCCAGTCGGTGGTGGTGCTGGTGCCGTCGCTGTCCAACCTGCTGTTCATCGAAACCCTGGAAGCCATCCACCAGGTACTGCGCCCCAAAGGCTTCGAAGTGCTGATCGGCAACTGCCACTATTCTCGGGACGAAGAAGAAAACCTGCTGCGCAACTACATGACCTACCAGCCCCGGGGGCTGCTGCTGACCGGTTTCGACCGCACCGAAAGCGCTCGACGGATGATCGAGGCGAACAACATTCCCTGCGTCTACATGATGGACCTGGACTCCGGCGCCGGGCTCAACTGCGTGGGCTTCTCGCAATTGAACGCCGGCGAGACGGCGGCCCAGCATCTGATTTCCCGCGGGCGCAAGCACCTGGCCTACGTCGGTGCGCAACTGGACCAGCGCACCCTGCTGCGCGGCGAAGGTTTCCGCCGTGCCCTGCAGCAGGCCGGGCTGTACAACCCCGACCTGGAACTGTTGACCCCACGGCCCTCGTCCGTCGGCCTGGGGGCCGAGCTGTTCCTGCAACTGATGCAGAGCCAGCCCCAGGTGGATGCGATCTTCTTCGGCAACGACGACCTGGCCCAGGGCGCGCTGCTGGAAGCCATGCGCTGCGGGATCAAGGTGCCCGAGCAGGTGGCGGTGCTGGGCTTCAACGACCTGCCCTCCTCCGAACACATGGTGCCGCGCCTGAGCAGCATCAGCACTCCGCGCGAAGCCATTGGCCGCCGCGCCGCCGAACAGATGCTGACCCTGCTGGCCGGCAACAGCGTGGCCGAGCCGGTGGTGGACATGGGGTTTGAACTGCGGGTTCGGGAAAGCACCTGAAACACCTCAGGGCCTGACGCTCAGGACACTGAGCAACAGGCCGAAGCCCACCAGCACCGCGCCGAACAACTGATCGATCCGGCGTTTGTAGGCCAGCAGCCGGCCGGCAATCGCCGGTGCCGAGAAAAACAGCGCCACCAGCACGAACCACAGCACGTGGGCCAGGACGATGATCGCGCCGTAGCCGATCTGCACCGGCAAGGCCGTGCCCGGCTGAATCACCTGCATGAACAGACTGAGAACGAAAATCATCGTCTTGGGGTTCAGGGCATTGGTCAGAAAGCCACTGCGCAAGGCGCCCCAGGTCGACATCCGTGCCCCCTCTGCCGGTTCTTCCCCCGGACGTTGCTCAGGGCTGCGCAACAGCTTGATGCCCAGGTAGATCAGGTACAGCGCCCCCGCGATCTTCAAGGCGGTAAACCACAGCAGCGACTGCTGCAACAACACCCCCACCCCCAGCAGGCTGTAGCCGATATGCACCATGACCCCGAGCCCGATGCCCAGGGCCGTGAACACGCCATGGCGGCGCGAAAGCAGCAGGCTGTTGCGGGTTACCAGGGCAAAGTCGGCCCCGGGGCTGAGTACAGCAAGAATGGTAATGGTGATTACGAGTAACAGTTCGGTCACGTTGAATACGCCTAGGCTATAGAATCAGGCGCTACTGTATTGGGACCATGACCCAGGCCGATAACGATGAAAACTGACATTCCTGGTGATAAAAACTCACAACTCTCGCGACGGCGCCTGCCCCCGCTGAGCGCCTTGCGCTGCTTCGAAGCCGCTGCACGCCTGGAAAGCTTCACCCAGGCCGGCGCCACCCTGCACCTGACCCACGGCGCCATCAGCCGTGCGGTGCGCGCCCTGGAAGAGGACCTTGGCACCCCTCTGTTTGAGCGCCGCAGCCAGCGGGTCTTTCTCACCGCCGCCGGAGCCGAACTGCTGCACAGCGTGACCCAGGCCCTGGACCTGATCGAGAGCACCGCCAGCCGCCTGCGAGCCCCGGCTCCCGCAGCACCGCTGGTGCTGTCCTGCGAGCCGACCCTGCTGATGCGCTGGCTGATTCCGCGCATGCCGGAGTTCTATGCCGAGCACCCGCAAGTGCCGATCCAACTGCTGGCCGGCGGCGGGCCCTTCTCGTTCGGTGCCGGTATCGACCTGGCGATCCGCCGCAACGACTTTGCCTGGAGCCGCGACACCCAGGCCCACTGGCTATTCGACGAAGCCATAGGCCCGGTATGCCGCCCTGAGCGCCAGGCCGACTGGACCCCGGCAACGGCCGGGCTGGCGCAACTGGCGGCGCAGGCCCCACGCCTGCACAGCGCCACCCGGCCGCACGCCTGGCAACAGTGGCTGCAATTGCAGCAACAACCGGTTGCCCCGACGCCACCGGAGCAGGTCTTCGAGCACTTCTACTTCAGCCTGCAAGCAGCCGTGGCCGGGCTGGGTCTGGCCATTGCCCCCTGGCAACTGGTGCGTGACGACCTGGAGGGCGGGCTGCTGTGTGCGCCCTTCGGCTTTGTCGCCGATGGCAGCGCTTATTACCTGCTTTCCCCCCAGGCCATAGACCCGGATTCGGCCAGCGGAAAACTGCTGCACTGGTTGCGCCGGCAAGCCCTGGCGTAGGCACTCAGGCAGGCGGGGCCACGGCCCCCAGCGCCGGGTCCTCGCCGCTGAGCAATTGCACCAGGGCCAGGGCCCCCTTCTGCAAGGGCTGGCTCTTCAACCACACCGCATGCACCGGCAACACCAGGCCGTTGTCGATGTTCTTGAAATGCAACCGTTGCAAACGCCCCGCCGCCAGCAACGGCTGGATCACCGACAGCGGGAAATTGCCCCAGCCGATCCCCGCCTCCACCATGTGCAGGGCCATGGCCAGGCTGTCGGTGCGCCACAGCGACTCGCCCACCAGGGGCCGGGTATCACTCAGGGGCAGGTCGCGGCTGGCCACCACCACCTGACGGACCTTGATCAGCTCTTCCAGGTACAGCGAACCGTCACTGGCCTGGAACACAGGGTGCCCGGCGCAAATGCAGGCAATCATCCGCTCGCAGCCCAGGTACTGGAAATACTCCAGGGCATTCACGCTCAAGCCGGCAAAGGCCACGCCGACGCTGACCCGGCCACTGTGCAAAAGGTGCAGCACGTCATCCTGGGGAGCACTGAGCAGCTCCACTTCCAGCAGCGGATAACGCTCGGCAATCAGCTTGATGGCGGCCAGTACTCGTTGCTTGTCGATGTCATCCACCACCGCGATCGACAGCTTGCTCTCCAGGCCCAGGGACAGCTCGACGGCATGCACCTGCAATTGCTTGAGCTGGTCGGCAATCAACCGCGCATGGGGCGCCAGGGACAAGGCCAGCGGCGTGGGCAGCGGCTCGCGGTGGCTGCGATCGAACAGCGCATACCCCAACTCCGCCTCAAGGTTGGCAATGCCCATGCTCACGGCCGAAGGCACCTTGCCCAGCGCGCGCGCCGCCGCAGAAAAGGAGCCGCGATCGAGCACGGCGAGAAACAACTGGATGCTGTCGCTGGAGAAGTTCATGAGAAACAACCTATCAGGAAAACTGAAAGCTTCCGACTTTTTCTGTCACCTTGATTGAAGCTATCTTCCGCGCCCTGCGCCACCCTCAGGCTGGCCATTCCCATTCAAAATCGAGGAACCCGCATGCAAGGCGTGAAACGCAAACTGGTCTATGTCTCTTTATTCGAAGTGTTCGGCATGACCTTCTCGGCCCTGGGCCTGGCCCTGCTGTCCGGCACCTCGCCCAGCAGCACCGGGCCGCTGGCGGTGGTCATCACCAGCATCGCGGTGACCTGGAACTTCATCTACACCACCCTGTTCGAGCGCTGGGAAAGCCGCCAGCCATCGCGCACCCGTACGGTCAAGCGGCGCATTGCCCATGCCGTGGGTTTCCAGTTGACCCTGATCGTGTTCCTGATTCCGCTGATCGCCTGGTGGATGGCGATCAGCCTGGTGCAGGCCTTTCTCCTGGACCTGGCGCTGATCCTGTTCATCCCCTGCTACACCTTTGCCTTCAACTGGCTGTTCGACCGGGTTTTCGGCTTGCCGGCCTCGGCCCTCCCCGATCCGGCCTGAGATACCCGTAAAGGCAACTCGATCGTCGCCGAGACGACGCCACGCTGTTAGATTCCCATGGCCATCCAGTGCCACGAACAAGGAAGCGTCATGGGAACCCGCTGCAGAATTCTCGGTAAAGCCTCGTCCATCAATGTCAGGAAAGTCTTGTGGACCTGTGAGGAGCTTGGGCTTTCCTACCAGCAGGAAGACTGGGGTAGTGGCTTTCAGTCCACCCATACCCCCGAGTTTCTCGCCCTCAACCCCAATGCCCAGGTACCGGTGCTGATCGACGACGCCGGGGTCCTGTGGGAATCCAACAGCATCTGCCGCTACCTGGCCAACCTGCACCCCGGCAGCGGCCTGCTGCCCACGGCCCCGCGCGCCCGGGCCCTGGTTGAGCAGTGGATGGACTGGCAGGCCACCGAGCTGAACCCGTCCTGGAGCTATGCATTCATGGGCCTGGTGCGCCAGCATGCGGGTTACCAGGACAGCCAGCGCATCGGCGCCAGCCTGCTGGCCTGGAATGCCAAGATGCAAATCCTCGAACGCCAGCTCGAGCGCTCGGGCGCCTATGTTCTGGGCGAGGATTTCAGCCTTGCGGATATCGTTCTTGGCCTCTCGGTGAATCGCTGGAAGATGACCCCCATGGAGCACCCGGCCTACCCCGCCGTGGCCGCCTACTACGAACGCCTCAGCCTGCACCCGGGCTTCATGCTGCACGGGCGCAATGGCATCGCCTGAGCTGGCCATCCCTCCTCTGGCCCATCGGAGATTCGAAATGAACGGACTTAACGTACTACTGACCGGCGCTTGCGGTAGGATCGGCAAGGTGTTTTTTCAGGGCTCCCAAGAGCGCCACCGCTTCACCCTCACCGACCGGGTGGAGCCGGACTTCGAAATCCCCGCGCCACACCGCTTCGTGCGCCTGGACCTCGACGACCCGCAAGCCATCGGCCGCCTGCTGCCGGGGATCGACGTCATCGTGCACCTGGCCGGCATTCCCCATGCCAGCGCCAGCTTCGACCAGTTGCTGGCGAACAATATCCTCGCCACCACCTACCTGTTCGAGGCCGCGGTACAGGCCGGTTGCCGGCGCCTGGTATTTGCCAGCAGCGCCCAGACCATCGAGGGCTACCCGGTGGACCGGCAGATCACCCCGGGCATGCCGGTGATGCCAGCCAACCTGTATGGCGTGAGCAAGTGCTACGGCGAGGCGCTGTGCGCCTTCTACGCCGCCAAGCGCGGGCTGTCCTGCATTGCCCTGCGCATTGGTGCGTTCGAAGACCCGAAACACCACGAACTGACCACCACCCGCGACCTGAGCGCCTGGCTCAGCCCACGGGATGCAGTGCAACTGCTGCAACGGGCAGTGGAAACCCCGGGGGTGCAACTGCTGATCGGCCACGGCATTTCCAACAATCGCTTCAAGCGCCTGGACCTCAGCGAAACCACCCGGGTGCTGGGCTACCAACCGGTGGACGATGCCTTCCAGGAAAATTTCGGCATTCCCATCACCTACTGAGCCACCACCGGGCACCCGCCGTCACGCGCGGGTGCCCGGCGTTGCGCTATAAATCCGGCAGATGTAACGAAATACGACAATAAATCAGCGCATCCTCCGGTTTACGCACGTGGATTCACAATCCTTGGTTTCCGTTAGCAGGCTAAGATTTCCGCTCTGTGTCCTGTGGAATTCCCTGCATGCCCGCCTCTGCCCCGCTCACCAGCGACCTCGACCCTCAACGCGCCGCCGGCATCAGCGCGCGCATCGACCGCCTGCCTGCCGTGGCCACGATCTGGCGCCTGGTGGCGCTGCTGTCCATTGGCGGTTTTTTCGAGCTGTACGACCTGTTCCAGACCGCCTACATCAGCCCGGGGCTGATCCGCGACGGGATCTTCGCCAGCGGCAACCAAGGGGTGTTCGGTGTTTCCGACCAGGCGGCCTTCGCCTCGGCGACCTTTCTCGGCCTGTTCCTCGGCGCCAGCCTGCTGAGCCCGATAGCCGACCGCTTCGGGCGCCGGGCGATCTTCACCTTCGCCCTGATCTGGTACACCCTGGCCACGGTGCTGATGGGGCTGCAGAGCACCGCGCTGGGGATCATCTGCATGCGATTCCTGGTGGGCATCGGCCTGGGCATCGAACTGGTGACCATCGACGCCTACCTCAGCGAACTGGTGCCCAAGCGCATGCGCAGCTCGGCCTTCGCCTTTGCCTTTTTCGTGCAATTCCTGTCGGTGCCGGCAGTGGCGCTGATGTCCTGGTGGCTGGTGCCCCAGGCGCCCTGGGGGATCTCCGGCTGGCGCTGGGTAGTGTTGGCCAGCGCGGTGTTCGCCCTGTTCATCTGGTGGTTGCGCTCACGCTTGCCGGAGTCGCCACGCTGGCTCGCCCAGCACGGGCACTTCGACGAAGCCGAGCGGATCCTGCAAGGCCTCGAGACCCGTTGCGCCCGGGACTACGCCAAGCCGCTGGATGAGCCCGAACCCCAGGCCGTGGATATCCAGGGCCGTGGGCGCTTCACCGATATCTGGCAACCGCCCTACCGCCGCCGGGCCTTGATGCTGATCGTGTTTCACGTGTTCCAGGCCATCGGCTTCTTCGGTTTCGGCAACTGGCTGCCGGCGCTGCTGTCGGGCCAGGGCGTGAGCGTCACCCACAGCCTGCTGTACGCCTTCATCATCACCCTGGCCTATCCCCTGGGGCCGCTGCTGTTCGTGCGTTTCGCCAACCGCTTCGAGAACAAGTGGCAGATCGTCGGCTCGGCCCTGGGCGCCATGACCTTCGGCACCTTGTTCGCCCTGCAGAGCAGCGCCCTGGGGCTGATTGTGTGCGGGGTGATGATCACCTTCTGCAATGCCTGGCTGAGCTTCAGCTACCACTCCTACCAGAGCGAACTGTTCCCCACCAACATTCGCGCCCGGGCGGTGGGTTTCTGTTACTCGTTCAGCCGCTTGTCGACGGTGTTCAGCAGTTTGCTGGTGGGCTTTTTCCTCGAGCATTTCGGCACGCCCGGCGTCCTGGCCTTTATCGTCAGCAGCATGCTGATCGTGATCCTGACCATCGGCCGCTTCGGGCCGCGCACCCGCAACCTGGCCCTGGAAGACATCGCCCACGCATGAAGACGGCGCCGGCAGCGGTTGCCTGAAAGCGGCAAGACTTGTCCGCTTGCTGGCAGCCACGACCGACGTCCTGAGCCAAGCCCTTGATATACAAGGGCGTATCAATCGGCATGGAACTTGCTAAAACCTCAGCCTAGTTCTCTTACACAGGTTCCCGATCATGTTGGTCAACGCCCAGAAATCCGTTTCGGTGCAGCCCACCTCGCGCACCGATATGGACCCGACTACCGCAGCCGCCAGCGCGCTGTACAGCGGCATGCTGCAACAGGCCCAGAACTCCGTGACCTATCCGGCGTCCCAGTCCTCCAGCCAGCAGGCCAACAGCGTGGACGACAACGTCAACGCCGCCTTCGCCAAGACCCGCGTGCTGCTCCAGGCCACGCCACCGACCGCCAGCGCCGCGCAAGCCACCAGCGCGACGGAAACCGGCGCGCTGAGCGAGTTCAAGGACTACATGAGCAAGACCCCGGAACAGCGCCTGCGCGACAGCATCCTCAAGGACATGGGGCTGACCGAGGAAGATCTGAAGAACCTGCCGCCAGAGCGCCAGTTGGCGATCAACCAGGAAATTGCCCAGCGCCTGCAGGACAAGATGCAGCTGGCCAAGGAAGAGAAAGACGCCAAGAACAGCGCCAAACCGGTGGACGAGAAGTTCCTCGCCGCGCTGTAACGCCGCTGGACGCAAAAGGGTTCCCCATGGGAACCCTTTTTTGTGCCCGGCGAAAACCGGCTACTGCAACTGCAGGGTCGAATTGAACTGGCTGATGGCATCCACCACGTGCCGCGAGCCCTGCTGGATCTCCAGGATCACCTCCCCCGCCTCATTCGCCAGTTCGACCCCGAGCCCGGTGCGGCTCAGGCTCGACTGCATGCTGGTCACCGCGCTCGTCGACAGGTCGTGGTTCTTGCGCACCACCTCGACGATTTCCACCGTCGCCTGGCTGGTGCGCGCCGCCAGGCTGCGCACCTCGTCCGCGACCACGGCGAAACCGCGCCCGTGCTCACCGGCACGGGCAGCCTCGATGGCCGCGTTGAGCGCCAGCAGGTTGGTCTGGTCGGCGATGCCGCGGATGGTCTGGACGATGCTGCCGATGATGTCCGACTGCTTGCTCACCGCATCGATGCTGTGGGCCGCTTCATTGAGGTCATGGGAAATCTGCTGAATGATTTCCACCGTCTGCTGCACCACCTCCGAGCCCTTCTGCGCACAGGCGTCATTCTGCACCGAGGTGCTGTGGGCGGATTCGGCGGCGGAGCGCAAGGTGGTCATCTGATCGGTGATGTCGCTGGCGATCTTCACCACCTTGTACAGGCGGCCCTTGGTATCGAACAGCGGGTTGTAGGAGGCTTCGAGAAACACCGTCTGCCCATACTTGTTTTCCCGCTCGAAACGATGGGAGTGAAACTCGCCACGGTTCAGCGAAGCCCAGAATTGCTTGTATTCCGGGGATTCAGCCTCGGAACGGTGGCAGAACATGCTGTGATGCTGGCCGACGATTTCATTCAGGGTGTACTGCATGGTCTTCAGGAAGTTGTCGTTGGCGGTGATGATCCTGCCGTCCGGGCTGAACTCGATGATGGCCATGGAACGGCCAATAGCGTTCAGCAGGCTCTGGTTTTCATGTTCGACATTGATGCGTTCGGAGATGTCCGAAGCCACCTTGATCACACTGCGCACCTGACGGTTGGCATCGAACACCGGCATGTAGCTGGCTTCGAGCCAGATCTCCCGGCCACGCTTGTCCAGGCGCAGAAAAGTCCCGCTGACCGGTTCGCCACGCCCCAGGTCGCGCCACAGCTTGCTGTACTCCTCGCTGCGATAGAACTCTTCCTCGCAGAAAATCCGGTGGTGCTTGCCCCGTATGTCTTCTGCGGAGTAGCCCATGACCTGGCAGAAGTTTTCATTGGCATCCAGCACGATGCCATCGGGCGAGAACTCGATCATCGCCATGGAACGACTGATCGCCGCCAACTTGGCGTTGGCCTCGCTCAGCGCACAGTTGAATCGTTCGATTTCCAGCAGGTCAGCCTTGTGATGTAGGTTAAACATGGTTGTATCACCTTCAACGCTGTCTTTTGATTGACGGAAGCTTCTAGTCTTTCAACTGATCCACCACAACGATCTATAAAACAGGGTAAGCGCCTCCCTACATAAGAGAGAGGAAGTGTCAGGTGATAAATGATGTTTAATCGGAGAGTCCATGTTGCAACGCTCTTATCAAGCCATCCTTTACTTGATGCCCTATTCCCGGGCCTGACCTAACAACGTTAAGAAACTCCATCTAAATCGACACTCCTGATCCTGCAGTGCCTTTAACTGCGCACTCTCGTTTTTATTCATGGATTCAATACTGCGCCCTGGATGAAGGTCGCACGCATACCGATTACAACTGCGCAGGCCGCGCGGGACGGATACTCATAGGCCAACAGATACGAATTTTCACAATTGAGCATAGACAGCCGCAGACCCTATGCAAGGCCACTAGTCAGTCTGTTTTCACAACTTTCGAGGTATTGAAGTGCATGGGCGACAAGTAACAAACAAGACATAAACAGAGCCTGTGGCAATGCCCGGGAGCTCCCGCACTAAAACTCTTCGAGGCTCGACAGAAACGCCTGGACCAGCGCACTCGACTCCCGCCCCGGCGCCGCTACCAGGGCGAACTCCCGCTCCACTCCTGTGCTCAGTTCCAGCACCCGCAACCCTTCGCGCTGCACCGGTAACGTACTCTGTGGCACCAGAGTCACTCCCAGCCGCTCACGCACCAGGCTGAAGGCACTGTTCCATTCCCGTACCTCCACCCGGACGTCGGCCAGGGGGATCCCGGCCTCGGCGGCCAGGCTGCGGGCATTCACCGAACAGCCCCCGGTGGCCAGGACAAAGGGCTGCGCCAGCAAGGTTTCAAGGTCGATGGTCGAGGCCGGCCAGGGGTGATCTTCAGGTAGCACCGCGACCCACGAATCACGCCCCAGCAACCAAGAGCGGCGCTCGGGGGCCGGGTTGAGTACCACCCCAAGGTCCACCAGTTGCGCCTCCAGCAGCGTTTCGACCTCATCATCACTGACCTCAAGCTGCACCACTTCGATGCTCGGATACAGCTGCTTGAAACGCCGCAGCAACGGCGGCAGGAAAGTCGCCAGGACCATGGGAAAGCCCGCCAGTCGCACACTGCCTTGAGGAATGCCCCGCGCCGCGTCCACCTGCCGGCGGACCTCGGCCAGGGCCTCGAGCATCACCCGCGCCTGGGCCAGCACCTGCAAACCGATCGCTGTGGGCAACGCCTGGCGGCTTTCGCGGACAAACAGCTGCACCCCGAGCATGTCCTCCATCTGGGCCAGGGCCTGGCTGGCCCCGGACTGGGTCATGCCCACCTGCTCGGCGGCCCGGGTGATGGTGGAGCACTCGGCAATTGCCACCAGCAGGCGCCAGTGCATCAGGTTCATCATGGCAGTAGCTGTCCTTATGGCAGTGTTCTGAAAGATTAATTTTACCCATGTTGCCGCCTTACACGACACTGGCTCGCACTTTCACCAGAGACCTGCCGATGAAACTCTATTACGCCCCACAAGCCTGCTCCCTGGCCTCCCATATCGTGCTGCGCGAGCTGAAATTGCCGTTCGAGGCCATCCGCGTCGACAACCGCAGCAAGCGCACCGCCGACGGCCGGGACTTCCTCGCCATCAACCCCAAGGGCTATGTAGCCGCCCTGCAACTGGACGATGGCCAGGTCCTCACTGAAGGCCCGGCCATCCTGCAATACCTCGCCGACCTCAAGCCCGAGTCCGGCCTGGCCGCGGCCAATGGCGGCTGGGAGCGGGTGCGCCTGCAGGAAACCCTGAACTTCATCACCAGCGAAGTGCACGGGATCATGGGCTGGCTGTTCAATCCGGGGTTCGATGATGGGGTGAAAGAGGTGTTCAAGCAGAAGTTGTTCAAGCGCCTGGCCTTGCTCGAGCAGACGCTGGAACACCAGGACTACCTGCAAGGCGCGCAGTTCGGCATCGCCGATGCCTACCTGTTCACCGTCCTGCGCTGGACGGCTTCGTTCGCCATCGACCTGGCGAACTGGCCGGCGCTGTCGCGGTTCCAGGCCCGGGTCGAGCAGCGACCGGCGGTACGCGATGCCCTGGCGCTGGAACTGGCCTGAGGGGAGAGAGCACGAAGCCCGCAGGGCGGGCTTCGTCAAAGTGATCAGTGGCCGAAGATATTCACTTCGGTCTTCTTGGCCTTTTTCTCGGCGCGTTTCTCGTCTGCGCTCTTTGCCGGCTTTTTCTTGGCATTTTTCTTGGCGTTCATACCTTTGGACATGACGTTCACTCCACTGATGCGGGAAAGGCTTCAGGTATAGCACCTATAGTCGGCCAGGGTTCTTTTATAATCCGCCGGCCCCTGTTGCCCAATCCGGAAACCTCATGCCCGACCTCCAGATCAACCTGCTTGCCGAGGTTGAACGGCCCTTGCTTAACAAGTTCTATCGCCAGCACCGGTCATCCATGCGCGCCGCTTGCGAGGGGCAGCTTTGGGTTGCCCGAAGCAGTGAAATCATCGCTGGCATGAGCCTGAGCCCGGCAGCTGAGGGCTATTGGCTGACGGGCCTGTTCGTCGCCCCGAGCAGTCGCGGCCAGGGGCTGGCCGCCCAGCTGGTGGCGCAGGCCGTGCAAAGCGTCGAAGGCCCGGTCTGGCTGTTCTGCCATCCGGACCTGCAGGCCCTGTACCGATCGATGGGCTTTTGCAGCACGACCTGCCTGCCACACGCCTTGAACGAACGGCTGGCCCGCTACCAGCGCAGCAAGCCGTTGCTGGCCATGGCCATCGACCGACCTGGGTCGAGGCCCTGACACCGGGCAGGCCGGGGCTTATTCGTCGGCGTTGGGGTCGAGGTCGGGAAACAGCACTTCGGTGAAGCCGAACTTGCTGAAATCGCTGATCCGCGAGGGGTACAGCCGGCCGATCAGGTGATCGCACTCATGCTGCACCACCCGGGCGTGGAAACCCGAGGCCACGCGCACAATGGGCTCGCCCCTGGGGTCGAAGCCTTCGTAGCGGATGTGCTGGTAGCGCTGCACCGCCCCGCGCAGGCCGGGAACCGAGAGACAACCTTCCCAGCCCTCTTCCAGCACCGGGCTCAAGGGCGTGATCAGCGGATTGATGAGGATGGTTTGCGGCACCGCCTCGGCTTCCGGATAACGTTCGCTGTGCTCGAAGCCGAAGATCACCAGTTGCAGGTCGACACCGATCTGCGGCGCCGCCAGGCCAACGCCACCCACGCTTTCCATGGTCTGGAACATATCGTCGATCAGTTCCCAGAGCTCGGGGCTGTCGAACATTTCCGGCGGTACCGGCGGGGCGATGCGCAGCAGGCGCTCATCGCCCATCTTGAGGATTTCACGGATCATGATCAGGCTTCGTCAGTGGTCGGCTTGAGCGAGTGGTCCCGGCCCAGTCCCGAAACGTGTTGTTTTTCGTCGTGCTGGTCAAAGTCCTTTTCGCCAGGGTCCTTGCCTTCGGCCGACATGTGTTCGATCACCGCGTTCATCTCCGCTCCCAGCAACAGCACCGCAGCGGAGATATAGAAGTACAGCAACAGCACGATGATCGCACCGATACTGCCATACATGGCGTTGTAGTTAGCGAACGTCTTCACGTAGTAGGCAAAACCCAGGGAAGCGACGATCCACACCACCACCGCCAGCACCGAGCCCGGGGTGATGAAGCGAAATTTCTGCTGCACATCGGGCATCACGTAGTACATCAGGGCCACGGCCACCATCATCAGCAGCACGATCACCGGCCAGCGCAGGATGGTCCACAGGGTGACGATGAAGTCCTCCAGGCCCACCTGCCCCGCCAGCCAGGCCATCACTTGCGGCCCCAGCACCATCAGCGCCGCGGCGGCCAGAAGCATGCCGGCAATGCCTACGGTGTAGAACACCGACAGCGGGAAGCGCTTCCAGATCGGCCGCCCCTCGACCACGTCGTAGGCGGCGTTCATCGCGCTCATCATCAGGCGCACACCCGCCGAAGCGGTCCACAGGGCGATGACGATACCGATGGACAGCAAGCCACCCTTGGACTGCTGCAATTGATCGATGACCGGGTTGACCTGCTCCAGGGCTTCGTGGGGCAGCACCAGCTCCGACTGCAGGCGCAGCCAGGTGAAGAAATCCGGCAGATGGAGAAACCCGATCAAGGCGATCAGGAACAGAATGAAGGGGAACAGCGAGAACAGCATCTGGTAGGCCAGTGCCGAGGCGTAGGTGGACATCTCGTCCGCGATGAACTCATTCACCGTGCGGATCAGTACCCGGTGCAGGGGCAAACCTTTGAGGTCGGGAAAAATCATAGCGTCTCCTTTCGCCGCAAAAAGGTTGAAGTCGATAGCGACTCAGGGGGCGTTTTCTACAACAAATTAGCCTAGTTGGCGAACCGCAACCATTTCCAGGGGCCGATTCCCCTCTCTCACCCACCCCTCACATGAAAACGGCCATCCGTGGATGGCCGCTGCAGTGGGTCATCGAACAGGCCGTTTTCAGGCCTTGTCGATGGTCTTTTTCACTGCATCCTTGGCTTTGCCCACCGCTTGCTGGGCTTCGCCTTTCTTCTCCTGCAGCTTGCCTTCAGCCTGCAGCTTGGTGTTGTCGGTGGCTTTGCCGACACCTTGCTTGACGTTACCGATGGCTTCGTTAGCCAGACCTTTTGCCTTATCCGCTGTGCTGCCCATGGTATTTCTCCGTAGAACATTCATTGATCGAACAAAGGGGATTGCGTCGTTACCCAAGGTTGACCTGCGGCTTTCGTGCAGAGTTTCAATTATTTTTGCCGAGCATTTCATCGCGCCGCCCAGGTAGCGCTTTATGTTTGCCGGGCAACCCGGGAGAATGCTCCCCCTGTTCAGGCCAAGCACTGAAGATCCAATCCCCGTAGGAACGTTATGAAACTCGATAAAAAGCAGGCTATCGCCCGCAGGAACCAGGAACTGGGCGGTGCGGTGCTGGGCGTCAACAACTGCCACTTCGCGGAGCTGAACCGCAACCGCAATATCTGGTGGTTCGATATCCTGGTCACCCGCCTGGCCATCGGTCAGTACGAATGGGTGCACCTGCTGCTGCACACCCCGGACACCGATCAACTGCTGCACCTGAAGGTGCCTACGGTGTTCCTGCGGGAAAAACTCGAAGGCCTGGTGATCCGCAACGAAGGCAAGCGCAAGGCCGCCCTGAGCCTGGAGTTGAGCGCCGACAAGGACTCCTTCCTCAAGGACGTGCGCCCGGCCGGCACCGGCGTGAGCTTCGCCCAGTTCCAGCAGTAAGGCGGGCGCCGCCCAATAAAAAGCCCCGCACTGGCGGGGCTTTTTTGTGGGCGCTGCGGCTTACTTCTTCACGCCGAGCTTCTTCAGCTCTTCGTCACGCAGCTCGCGGCGCAGGATCTTGCCGACGTTGGTGGTGGGCAACGCATCGCGGAACTCAACGGCCTTGGGCACCTTGTAGCCGGTGACATTGGCACGCATGTGCGCCATCACCTGCTCCTTGGTCAGGGTCACGCCCGGCTTGACCACGATGAAGATCTTGATGGTCTCGCCGGATTTCTCGTCCGGTACGCCGATCGCCGCGCACTGCAGCACGCCCGGCAGCGAGGCCAGTACGTCTTCCAGCTCATTGGGATAGACGTTGAAACCGGAGACCAGAATCATGTCCTTCTTGCGGTCGACGATGCGGATGTAGCCATTGGGCTGGATCAGGGCGATATCACCGGTCTTGAGCCAGCCTTCGCTGTTGAGGACTTCATCGGTGGCATCCTGGCGCTGCCAGTAGCCCTTCATCACCTGCGGGCCCTTCACGCACAGTTCGCCGACTTCGCCCAGGGGCAGCTCTTCCCCGGCGTCGTCCACCACCCGGCACAGGGTCGAAGGCACCGGAATGCCGATGGTGCCGATCTGGATGTTCTGGATCGGGTTGACCGTGGCCACCGGGCTGGTCTCGGTCATGCCGTAGCCTTCGCAGATCGGGCAGTTGGTCACTTCCTTCCAACGCTCGGCCGCCGCCAGTTGCAGGGCCATGCCACCGGACAAGGTGACTTTCAGCGCCGAGAAATCCAGCTTGCGGAACGCTTCACTGTTGCACAGGGCGACAAACAGGGTGTTGAGGCCGACGAAGCCGCTGAACTTCCACTTCGACAGCTCCTTGACCATCGCCGGCAAGTCCCGCGGGTTGCTGATCAGGATGTTGTGGTTGCCCATGAGCATGATGGCCATGCAATGGAAGGTGAACGCATAGATGTGGTACAGCGGCAGCGGGGTGATGAGGATCTCGCAGCCTTCATTGAGGTTGGAGCCCATCAGCGCCTTGCACTGCAGCATGTTGGCCACCAGGTTGCGGTGGGTCAGCATGGCGCCCTTGGCGACCCCGGTGGTGCCACCGGTGTATTGCAGCACTGCCACGTCGCCGCTGGCAGGGTTGGCTTCCTGCACTGGCTGGCCATGGCCCTTGCGCAGAACGTCATTGAACTTGACGGCCTGGGGCAGGTGATAGGCCGGCACCATCTTCTTCACGTACTTGACCACGCTGTTGATCAGCAGGCGCTTGAGCGGCGGCAGCAGGTCCGCCACTTCGGTGACGATCACGTGCTTGACCCCGGTCTTGGGCACCACGGCCTCTGCCAGGTGGGCCATGTTGGCCAGGCAGACCAGGGCCTTGGCGCCGGAGTCGTTGAATTGGTGTTCCATTTCCCGCGCGGTGTACAGCGGGTTGGTATTGACCACGATCAGGCCGGCGCGGATCGCACCGAATACCGCGATCGGGTATTGCAGCAGGTTGGGCAGTTGCAAGGCGATTCGATCGCCGGGCTGCAAATCGGTATGCTGCTGCAGGTACGCGGCAAAGGCCCCGGACAGTTCGTACAGTTCACCGTAGGTGATTGTCTTGCCGAGGTTGCTAAAGGCCGGTTTGTTAGCGAAACGTTGGCAGGACTGCTTCAACACCGCCTGAATATTCGGATACTCGTCTGGATTGATATCGGCAGCAATCCCAGCTGGGTACTTATCCTTCCAAAAGTCTTCGATCATGGAAGCCCACTCCTCAGCAACGCGAATTCATCACCGCATTTGATGCGATTATTATTTGTCTGTGTTTTTTATTGGTGTCTATTGTTGGTGAGTCTGGCTTTTACTTAGGCCGAGAAGTCACAAAGCGCGCCGAGAGTAGCAGCTTTGGAAAAGGCCGACTAGAGCCAAAGAAGGCCTGAATAGTCACAAAAATGACTCAAGACACTTAAATAGTCATTTTTAGAGTAAAAATTCTATCACTCTGAATTCCGCTCTGGCCCGGGGCTTTGCGCCCCCGGAATGCAGAGCGGGCAAGCCGGTTGCGCCAACCGGCTTGCCCGCCAGGTAAAAGCCCTGGGCTCAAGCGATATCGCGCAACTCGCGGCGCAGGATCTTGCCCACCGGGGTCATCGGCAAAGAGTCACGCAGCACAATGTGCTTGGGCACCTTGTAGCCGGTGAAATTCTCTTTGCAGTAGGCCTTGAGCTCTTCAAGGCTGACCCCCGCCTCACGCGGCACCACAAACAGCTTCACCGCCTCGCCGGAACGCTCGTCCGGTATGCCGATGACGGCACAGTTGGCGACCTTCGGGTGAGCCATGACCACATCCTCGATCTCGTTCGGGTACACGTTGAAACCCGAGACGATGATCATGTCCTTCTTGCGATCGACGATGCGCACGAAACCGTCCGGATCGATCACCGCGATATCACCGGACTTGAACCAGCCCTCGGCATCCAGCACTTCGGCGGTGGCCTCGGGTTTGTTCCAGTAGCCCTTCATGATCTGCGGGCCCTTGATGCACAGCTCGCCCCGCTCGCCCAACGGCAGTTCGACGCCCTGGTCATCGATGATCTTCAAGGTGGTGCCCGGTACCGGCAGGCCGACGGTGCCCAGCCGCGAACGCTCGCCATAGGGGTTGGTACAGGCCACCGGCGAGGTTTCGGTCAGCCCGTAGCCTTCGGTGATCCGGCAGCCGGTCAGCTTCTGCCAGCGCTCGGCGGTGGCCTTGACCAGGGCCGTGCCGCCAGAGTTGGTGAGCTTCAGATTGGAAAAATCCAGGTTCTTGAAATCCGGGTGATCCATCAGCGCCACAAACAGCGTGTTGAGCCCCAGTAGCGCAGAAAAACGCCACTTTTTCAGTTCCTTGATGAAGCCGCCGATGTCCCGCGGGTTGGTGATCAGCACGTTGTGGTTGCCGGTGACCATCATGCACATGCAGTTCGCGGTGAAGGCATAGATGTGGTACAGCGGCAGCGGCGCGATCATCACCTCCTGACCTTCGCGCCACTGGGTATGGCCGTCGGGCCCATGCTGGCCGAGGCAGGCCCGCGCCTGCTGCATGTTGGCCACCAAATTGCCGTGGGTCAGCATCGCGCCCTTGGCCAGGCCGGTGGTGCCCCCGGTGTACTGCAGCACCGCAACATCGTCGTGGCCCACCTGCAGCGGCTTGATGCTCTGGCCACGCCCCAGGCGCAGGGCACTCTTGAAGGAAATGGCCTGGGGCAGGTGGTAGGCCGGCACCATCTTCTTGACCTTGTCCACCACGGTGTTGATCAGCCACCCCTTGGCGCTGGGCATCATGTCGCCCATCCGGGCCTCGATCAGGAACTGGATGTCGGTATCCCCCAGCACTTCCTGGACCTTCTGGCCGAAGATGTTCAGGTAGACCAGGGCCCGGGCCCCGCAATCCTTGAACTGGTGACGCATCTCCCGCGCGGTGTACAGCGGGTTGGTATTGACCACCACCAGCCCTGCGCGCAAGGCTCCGAATACCGCGATCGGGTACTGCAACACGTTGGGCATCTGCACCGCGATACGGTCTCCCGGAACCAGATCGGTATGGCTTTGCAGATAACCGGCGAAGGCCGCGCTGTAGCGTTCCAGCTCGGCGTAGGTGAGGGTCACGCCCATGTTGCTGAAGGCCGGGCGATCAGCGAATTTCTTGCAGGAACGCTCAAACACCTCGATCACCGACTTGAAGGCCCCCAGGTCGATCTCGTTGGGGACGCCAGCGGGGCGCTTATCATTCCAGAAATCAGGTTGCATTATTCTTGTCCTCTCTTGTACCTGAGCTGTCCGGGCCGCCACTGTAACGCTCTCAGGGGCGGGGCTCCTCGGACGTTAGCAGCTATGGCGATTCAGGCAAATATGCGCAAGTGTGTCATTAATTTTGTGAATCTTGCTTCCAACGGGCGCGCGAATCAGACGCCCAGGCACCGATGCGCTATAAAGTGCAGCGTCTTCGAGCAAAGGAATCGCCATGACCCATGACACGTTCTGGTTGACCACGAGCGACCACCACCGCCTCTTCGTCAACCAGTGGCTGCCCGAGCCGCCACTCAAGGCGGTAGTCCTGCTGTCCCACGGCATGGCCGAGCACAGCGGGCGCTACGCGCGCCTGGCCCAGGCCTTGTGCGCCGAAGGCTACGCCGTCTACGCCCCCGACCAGCGTGGCCACGGCAAGACGGCGCAACAGGGGGTGCTGGGCCACTACGCGGACCAGAACGGCTGGAATAAGGTGGTCGGCGACCTGGCCAGCCTCAACCAGCACATCGGCCAGCAGCACCCCGGCACGCCCATCGTGCTGCTGGGCCACAGCATGGGCAGCTACATCGCCCAGGCCTACCTGCAACATCACAGCGCCAGCCTGCATGGGGCGATTCTCAGTGGCTCGAATTTCCAGCCGGTGGCGCTGTACCGCGCCGCCAGCCTGATCGCCCGCATCGAACGCTGGCGCCAGGGCGGCCAGGGGCGCAGCGCGCTGATCGAATGGCTGTCCTTCGGCTCGTTCAACAAGGCGTTCAAACCCAATCGCACCGCCTTCGACTGGCTCAGCCGCGACCCGGCGGAAGTCGACAAGTACGTGGCCGATCCATTGTGCGGCTTTCGTTGCACCAACCAGTTGTGGATCGATCTGCTGGGCGGGCTGCAGCAAATCAGCAAGATTGCCAACCTCAAGCAGATCGATCCGGGCCTGCCGCTGCTGGTAATAGGTGGTGAATGTGATCCGGTGAGCGCTGGCAAGCGTCTCAAGGATCTGGCCAACGCGCTGCGCGAGGCCGGCAGCCAGTGCCTGCAACTCAATATCTACCCCCAGGCACGTCATGAGCTGTTCAACGAAAGCAACCGTGACCAAGTGACCCATGACGTGCTGGCCTGGCTCGACCAGGCCCTGCAGCACCGCCGGCCACCGCGGTCGGAATAACCGGTGCGCAGCCAGTGCGCTTATTTATCTGTCAGAGGATTTCAGCAACATGACCCAGGTAACCAACACGCCTTACGAAGCCCTGGAAGTCGGCCAGACCGCCCAGTACAGCAAGACCGTCGAGGAGCGTGACATCCAGCTGTTCGCCGCCATGTCCGGCGACCACAACCCGGTGCACCTGGACCCCGAGTTCGCCGCCGCCACCATGTTCAAGGAGCGCATCGCCCACGGCATGTTCAGCGGTGCGCTGATCAGCGCCGCCGTGGCCTGCGAGCTGCCAGGCCCGGGCACCATCTACATCGGCCAGCAGATGAGCTTCCAGAAGCCGGTGAAAATTGGCGACACCCTGACCGTGCGCCTGGAGATCCTCGAAAAACTGCCCAAGTTCCGCGTGCGCATCGCCACCCGCGTGTTCAACCAGCGCGATGAGCTGGTGGTGGACGGCGAAGCCGAGATTCTCGCGCCACGCAAGCAACAGACCGTGACCCTGCCGACCCTGCCCGCCATCACCATCGGCTGAGTCTCGCTCCCCAGGGGCCGGCTTGCCGGCGAAGGCTGCGCCGGCGCTTTCGCCGGCAAGCCGGCTCCTACTGTTTGCCACCCTCCTCCACCTGCACACTGGCTGTCATGCCGGCGCTCAGGTTGATGCCTTCGGGCACCTTGTCGAGCTTGATCCGCACTGGAATCCGCTGGGCCAGGCGTACCCAGTTGAAGGTCGGCTCCACTTCCGCCAGCAGTTGCCCATCAGGCGTGGCATTACGGTCGGTGATCCCCCGGCTGATGCTTTCCACATGGCCTTGCAGGGCATCACCGGCGCTCATCAGCCAGACCTTCACCGGGTCGCCGACCTGGATCCGCGGCAACTTGGTTTCCTCAAAATAGGCCTGGACATAGAAGGTCGAGTCATCGATCAGCGCCATCACCGGCTGCCCGGCATTGACGTAGTTGCCCTCGGCCAGGCGCAAGTTGGTGATATGCCCGTCACGGGGCGCATGCACCTGGCTGCGGGCCAGGTTCAACTCGGCAACCTTGGCTTCAGCCTGGGCCTGGCGCAGCTCGCCACGGGCGATGCCGGCGTTGATCTGGGCGTTCTCGCGCAGCTCGGCGCTGATGGCCTGGGGGCCCAGAGCAGCGCGGCGGCTGGCTTCATGTTCGCGCAGGCTCAACTGCTGCTGGCGGGTCTGCACCACCGCCTGGGCTTTTTCCAGGGCGGCCTCGAAACGATCGCGGTCGATGCTCAGCAACAGCTCACCGGCCTTGACTGGCTGGTTGTCCGCCACCTTGAGCTCACGCACCCAGCCGGACACATCCGGGGCGACTATCACCACGTCGGCGCGGATCCGCGCATCGCGGGTCCAGGGTGTAAGCATGTAGTACTGCCACAGGTGATAACCGGCAAAGATCGCCACCGCCACCAGGCAGAGGGTAAACACGACACGTACGGGTGTACGCATGATCAACTCCTTATAAGGGCCCCAGGACCAGCGTAATGACCGTCAATACACAGACGTACAGGGCACAATCGAACAGTGCTTCGTGCCAGATCCAGCGGCCCAGCCCGGTTACCCGCACCAGCATCCGCAGGGCACCGGTCAGCACCAGCGCCAGCACCACATAAATCAGGAACGGGCTGAGCAGCACCCCGCCCAGCGACCACTCACGCAGCCCCATGACTTTCCTCCTGCTGCCGGCACCAACTGCGCCAGCTGCTTTGCAATTGCACGACGGCGCCCTGCGCCAGTTTCAACGCATCACTGGGCGGCTGCTGCCCCAATGCCTCCAGCAAGGCCAGGCTTGGCTGCTCCAGGGCATCCTGACGACTGCCCGCCGGGCCTTGTTCCAGGGTGCGCTGCAGGTGCTCGAAATAAGCTCGCTGCGCGGCGCTGACCGGTACCTGGGCCACCGCCAGGCTCAGGCGCAGGTGCATCAGTTCGTCGCCGATATCCAGGCCCAGCAGGCCATCGTCCCAGCGGCTGCGGGCCGGCTCCGGCAATTCCGGATAATGCCGCGCCAGTTGCAACAGGCGATCGGCCATGCGCCCGCCAAACCAGCTTTCCGCACCCCGCAGGTTGCGCCGGGTCAGGCGCACCAGGTCCTGCAGGGTCGCAGCCAGCAGGCGCCGGCCGTGCCACGCCGGGTTGCGCAGGATCAGCAGATGGAAGGCCAGCACCGCGGCGCCCACCCCCAGCACCATGGCCTGGGCGTTATTGAAGAAACTGGCCACATCGAAACTCATGCGGTTCATCGGCGAGATCAGCACGATGAAGTGCAGGCAGAACGAAGTGGCCGTGGCGCCGATCTGCGGCTTGGCCATGCCCAGGGCGCCGAAGAACAGCGGCACGCCCATGGCCATCGCCAGCATCGGGAAACCGCTCCACTGGGGCAGCAGGATCTGCCCCACCACGAAGGCTGCCGGAACCGCCAGGAAGATCCCGCGCATGAAGCTCATGCCGATCTGCGCCCCGTTCTCGCGGCTGGCGAACAGGCTGCAGACCACACAGGTCAGGAGCATCGCCCCGGAGGCCGCGGGCCAGGCGGTGGCCAGCCAGAAGCTGGCCACCGTCAGAAAAGCCAGGGCGCTGCGGGCGCCGAATACCAGGGCCAGCGACAAGTCGCGGTGAGGTGTCAGCGTCGCCGGCTGCACCATGGCCCCGCGCCCCTGCTGCACCGCTTCAAGGGCCTGGGTGGCAGCCAGGGCGGTGTCCAGCAACAAGCTGAAACGCGCCAGGCAGTAACTCTGCGCCGGGCTGATCGCCCCATCGCGGGAGGCCTCCAGCACCCGTGGCGACAAGGCTTGCAGGCTGGCCCCATCAGCGCTGTCCAGGGCCGCCAGGACCTGATCCATCCATGGCTGCAACCGCGCGGCTTCGACGCTATCCAACTGCTTCCACTGGCGCCGCACCGAACGGGAGATGCGCAGCAGCATCAACAGTTTCTGGCTCAGGCCACCGATCGCCCGGGCCCGCTGGCGGCCCTGCGGGCCTTCGAACCAGGCATGTTCGCGCTGGGCATCGACGGCGACGATGCGCCCGAGGATCTCCAGCAGGCCCTTGCGGGCCTGGGCATCCCCGGCCAGGGTGGCACGGGCCGCCTGCATCCCGCTGTGCCAGGCGCTGCGGGCCTGATCGGCCAACTGTCGCTCGACGCGCAGCGGCCAGAGCAAAGCGCTGCTAGCAGTGGCGCAGATGATACCCAGGGAAATCTCCGTACAGCGGGCCACCGCCTGGTCGAAGATCCCCAGGGGATGGCTGATGGCTGGCAAGGCAATGATGGCCACGGTGTAGCCGGCCAGCACGAAGGAGTAGGACCAGGCACTGCGCAACAGGGTCGAACTGGCCGTGCACAACCCCAGCCACAGCGCCAGGGCCAGGAGGAACAGCCAGGGGGTCTGGGCGAACAGCCCCATGAACAGCACCGACATCAGCGTGCCCACCAGGGTCCCCAACAGCCGCGCCAGACCTTTTTGCAGGACCATGCCGGACAGCGGCTGAGCCACGATAAATGCGGTCATCAGGGCCCAGGCCGGTTGCTCCAGCCCCCAGCGCAACGCCAGCCACAGCGCCACCCCACCACCGAGCAGGGTCTTGATCGCGAACTGCAATGCAGGAAGGTTGGGAGCAAGCAGGGCTTGCAGGGTAATGGGCACGGCTGGCAACTCTTGGCAGGACAAACACAACGATAGTCGCGATAGGCATCAGCGAAGCTGGGCTAATTATTAGCTAGCTAACTAAATACCGTCCAGCATTAAATTACCGGCATAAAAAAACGCCAGGCTGGCTGGCGTTTTTGACAGGTTTTGACCCTTACGAACGGGCGCGCGCCTGATTGCGCAGGGCCTTGACCTGGTCGTGATTGCGTTGCACGCCGTGGTACTGGCGCTCTACCACGTCACGAATACCCACCAGGTTGTGCTTGTTGATCTTCTCCAGAGCCTCCTTGTAGGCCTTCAACGCATGGTCTTCACCACGCTCGGCTTCGTTGAGCACCGCTTCCTCGTCCTTGCCGGTCACCAGGGACTTGAGGTCGACCCAACGACGGTGCAGGTCGCCGCTGACACTGGTGGAGGTTTCCGGATCACCGCCCATGGAGCGCACGACCGACTGCAGTTCTGCCGCGGCCGTGGCGCAATCGGTGGAGCGCTTGATGAACAGCGCCTTGAGCTCGGGGTGCTTGATGTCTTCGGCACAGGTCTTGAACCCTTCCTGACCATCCTTGCTGGTCTCGATCAGGCTGTTGAGTACCGAAATAGCTTCTTTATTCAAGTCAGTCATTTTCTGGTTCCTTGTGGGTTGCGAAAATTGGGTTAACTCGATAGTTGAGTTAGTTGAGTTAACCGTTGCACCCGCCATGCCAGACTTGGATTATATTTTTATTCCTTATTATTCAATGACTTATAAAATATACAAAAATCTGTATCCGAGTTATTTGCATGATCTGTCATTTGGCCTCCGTGCAGAATGCCTGTATTTTCCAAGGCTCTTGAATGACACGACAGCCCCCGCCATGACCCCTGAAACACTTGAACTGCTGGTCACCCGGGAAATGCCCTTCGGCAAATACAAGGGCCGCATCCTGGCCGACCTGCCCGGCCCCTACCTGAACTGGTTCGCCCGGGAAGGTTTTCCCAAGGGTGAACTCGGCGGCCTGCTGGCCCTGATGCAGGAAATCGACCACAACGGCCTTAGCGACCTGCTCGATCCCCTGCGGGCCAAACACGGCAAACCCAAACCCCGTCACTGAAAAAGAGCCCTTCATGCCAAGGACTGCAGCCACGCTTGCCCACGATGAAGATCATTGGCAGGGCATCGCTCGCCAGTTCGACATCGAGCCGGGGCCGATCAACCTGGAAAACGGCTACTTCGGGCGCATGACCCGCAGTGTGGCCCAGGAGTACCAGCACAACATCCAGTGGGTGAACCGCAGCAACTCGCTGCTGGTGCGCCAGCGTTTCGAGCAGATCGATGCGCTGCACATCCGCCGCCAACTGGCGGCGCTGCTGCAGGCGCCAGAAAACGCCGTGGCCCTGACCCGCTGCGCCTCCGACGCCCTGCAATCGCTGATCCGCAACTACAACCGCCTGCAACCGGGCGATCAGGTGCTGCTCAGCGACCTGGAGTACGACACGGTCAAGAGCGCCATGCGCTGGCTGGCCCGCCAGCGCGGCGTCGAAGTGATAGAGATCGTCCACCGGCATCCTGCCAGTTTTGACAGCCTTGTCGGCACCTACAAAGACGCTTTCGAGCGCTACCCACGGCTCAAGCTGATGCCCCTGACCTACGTCACCCATCGCAGTGGGCTGGTGATGCCGGTCCGGGCGATTGCCGCCGCCGCTCGGGAACACGGGGTCGACATCATCCTCGACGGCGCCCACGCCCTGGGCCAGATCGACTTCGACCTTTGCGACCTGGGCATCGCCTTCGCCGGTTTCAACCTGCACAAGTGGATCGGCGCACCGCTGAGCCTGGGCTTTGTGTATATCCACCCCGAACGCCTGGAAGACATCGACCCGGACATGGGCGAGTTCCATTTTCCCCGTGACGACGTGCGCGCCCGTACGCCCTACAGCACGCCAAACATTCCGGCGCTGATGACCCTGCCCCGGGTGTTCGAGGAACACCGGGCGATGGGCGGCGCGGCGGCCAAGGGCGCGCGCCTGAACTACCTGCGCCATAGCTGGAGCGAAGCGGTGCGCGAACTGCCCGGGCTGGAAGTCATGACCCCGCAGGATCCGCGCCTGTGCTGCGCCATCAGCGCCGTGCGCTTCACCCGCCACCAGGACCAGCAAGCCCTGGCGGATCGCCTGCTACGGGACTACAACCTGTTCACCGTGGCCCGCAATGGCGCAGGGTTCGGCACCTGCATCCGCATCACCCCGGGGCTGACCACTCCCCTTGCGCATATGCAGCAGTTGATCGAAGCCCTCACCGACCTGGCCGGCCAGTAAGCCCTACCCGCCTGTCGTGCCCCGGGCAGCACTATTTTCCAGGCAAAAAAAACGGTGCGCCGACCAAGCGCACCGTAAAGCCGTAGAACACACCAACGAATCGGGTAGAACCTTCAGTCCAGCAGGGCCAGGGCCTCGGCCGTGCACTCCTGGATCCGTGCCCAGTCGCCGTTCTTGATCCACTCGGGATCGAGCATCCAGCTACCGCCGACACACATCACATTCTTGAGCGCCATGTAACTCTTGATATTGGCCGGGCCGACGCCGCCGGTAGGGCAGAACTTGACCTCGCCGAACGGCCCGCCCAGGGCCTTGATCGCCGCCACGCCACCACTGACTTCCGCCGGGAACAGCTTGAAGCGGCGGTAGCCCAGGGCATACCCCTCCATGATCCCGGAGGCATTGCTGATCCCCGGCAGCAGGGGAATCGGGCTGGCCACGCTGGCTTGCAGCAGGTCGCGGGTGATCCCCGGGGTGACGATGAACTGCGAACCTGCCGCCTCCGCCGCCACCAGCATCAGCGGGTCGAGCACAGTACCGGCGCCGGTCACCAGCTCCGGGCGCTGCTCGCGCAGGATCTGGATCGCCTTGAGGCCGAACTGCGAACGCAGGGTCACTTCCAGGGCGGTCAGGCCGCCGGCCGCCAGGGCATCGGCCAGCGGCAGGACATCCTGCTCGCGGGCAATGGTGATCACCGGCAGGATCCGCGCCTTGGCGCAGAGGCTGTCGATCAGGGCAACTTTGTCCGCCATGGAAACGGTCGGGGCGAGGTTTGTCATAGCGGCTGATCCTTGGCTCATGGGCACCAGTAAATCTCTAACGGGGTTTGCAGGAAGGCGCGAATCGGCATTTCGGCGACAGCGTCACCAGCCAGTGCGGCGCTCAGGGTGGTCAGCTTGGACTGACCGGAAATCGACAACAGGCTGTTGCGGGCCGAGGCCAGCAGTGCCCGGCTCATGCTCAGGCGCTGATGGGGCACGCTGGGCGCCAGCATCGGCCAGCAGCGACGAGTGCCATCGGCCTTGAGCGCTTCAGCCAGGTTCGGGCTGTTGGGGAACAGCGATGCGGTGTGGCCGTCATCCCCCATGCCCAGTACCAGCACATCGATGCCCGGCAGTTCCGCCAGCAGACTGTCGGCTTGCTGGGCAGCCTCTTCAAGATTGGCCGCCGCACTGTAGAGGCCGAGGAAGCGAGCCTTGGCCACTGGCCCCTGGAGCAGGTAGCGCTTGAGCAGGCCCGCGTTGCTGTCGGCATGCTCCACCGGCACCCAGCGCTCGTCCGCCAGGGTGATCAGCACCTTGGACCAATCCAGCTCCTGCTTCACCAGGGCCTGGAAAAACGCCACCGGGCTGCGGCCACCGGACACCACCAGGGTGGCGTTGCCGCGCGCGGCAATGGCCTCGCGCAGCAGCTCGGCGACCTTCAGCGCCTGGCCTTCAGCCAGCAGCGTGGGGCTGCGGAATTCGTGGGCGCGCACGCCCGCCGGCAATTGCAAATCAGATATCGCCATACCAAGACCTCCCATCCCGCGTGATCAGTGCAATGGAGCTCATCGGCCCCCAGGACCCGGCCGCGTACGGCTTGGGCGCATCGCCGGATTTCTTCCACCCGGCAATCAACTGGTCACACCACTTCCACGCGGCTTCGATTTCATCTTTGCGCACAAACAGGTTCTGATTGCCGCGCATCACTTCCAGCAACAACCGCTCGTAGGCATCGGGGATCCGTGCACTGCGATAGGTATCGGAAAAATTCAGCTGCAACGGACCGCTGCGCAGTTGCATGCCCTTGTCCAGGCCCTGCTCCTTGGTCATCACCCGCAACGAGATACCTTCGTCCGGCTGCAGGCGGATGATCAGCTTGTTGCTGATCTGCAGGCGCTGCTCGGGGGCGAAGATGTAGTGCGAGGGTTCCTTGAAGTGGATGACGATCTGCGACAGCTTCTGTGGCATGCGCTTGCCGGTGCGCAGGTAGAACGGCACACCGGCCCAGCGCCAGTTGCGGATATCGGCGCGCAGGGCGACGAAGGTCTCGGTGTCGCTCTGGGTGTTGGAGTTTTCTTCCTCCAGGTAGCCCGGCACCGACTGGCCTTCGCTGTGGCCGGCGATGTACTGGCCGCGCACCACCTGGGTGGTCAGGCCTTCCGGGCTGATGGGCGCCAGGGCCTTGAGTACCTTGACCTTCTCGTCGCGGATGCTGTCGGCCGAAAGGTCGGCCGGCGGGTCCATGGCGATCAGGCAGAGCAGTTGCAGCAAGTGGTTCTGGATCATGTCCCGCAGTTGGCCGGCCTTGTCGAAATAGCCCCAGCGGCCTTCGATGCCGACCTTCTCGGCCACGGTGATTTCCACGTGGGAGATGTAGTTCTGGTTCCACTGGGTTTCGAACAGGCTGTTGGCGAAACGCAGGGCAATCAGGTTCTGCACCGTTTCCTTGCCCAGGTAGTGGTCGATCCGGTAGATGCGGGTTTCCGGGAAGAACTGCGCCACCGCGTCGTTGACCTTGCGTGATGAATCCAGGTCCGAGCCGATGGGTTTTTCCAGAACCACACGGGTGTGCTGGTTGAGCCCGACCCGGGAGAGGTTTTCGCAGATCGCGCCATACACCGCCGCCGGCGTGGCGAAGTAGGCAATCAGGCGCTGCTCGCTGCCGACACGTTCGGCCAGGGCGACGTAGTCCTCGGCCTTGAGGAAGTCCACATGCAGGTAGCTCAGGCGGGCGAGAAAACGCTGCAGGACCTGGCTGTCGATATCCTTGTCGCCGACATACTTGTGCAGCTCGGTTTCGATATTCGCCAGGTGTTCCTGCTCGCTGCCAGGCTCGCGGGCCAGGGCCAGAATGCGCGTGTCGTCATGCAGCAAACCGGCGGCATCGAGTTGGTACAGGGCAGGAAACAGCTTACGCAGCGCCAGATCGCCCAGCGCGCCAAATAAGGCAAAGGTGCAGGGTTCAACCATTATCGAAGGCATGATGTTTGTTCTTTTATCAAGTTAAGCTACAAATACCTTTTTTCAAGGCATCACTCAAGGAAAAATGTAGTAATAAACACAACATTTTTACAAAATACAGATTCCAGGTGGTGGTCGATCCGGGCCATCAGTAGGATAGGCCACCTCTCAACTTCGCATTGCAGGCGCGCCAGCGACCCGGTGCGCAGCGCAATCGCAGCAAGCTCAAAAGGCCTGCACCGACAATCCGTCGGCGCGCCTTGCTCGATTGACCGCTTCCCGGCCCTGCCCGCAGCGCCTGTCTAGCCGATCTAGGAAACCTTAATGGACCGAGTGCGAAACCTTCTGGAGCAGATCCAGAACCGTCTTGAAGAACTGAACAAGGCGGAACGTAAAGTCGCCGAAGTCATCCTGCTCAACCCGCAGCAGGCGACTCGCTTCAGCATCGCCGCCCTGGCCCAGGCTGCCTCGGTCAGCGAACCGACGGTCAATCGCTTCTGCCGCTCCTTTGGCGTCAGCGGCTACCCGGAACTCAAGCTGCAACTGGCCCAGAGCCTGGCCAGCGGCGCGGCCTATGTCAGCCGTGCCGTAGAGGCCGACGACAACCCCGAAGCCTACACGCAAAAGATTTTCGGCAGCGCCATCGCCTCCCTGGACAGCGCCTGCCAGGCCCTGGACCCGAACCTGATCAGCAAGGCCGTGGACTTGTTGATCCAGGCCCGGCAGATCCACTTCTTCGGTCTGGGCGCCTCGGCCCCAGTGGCCCTGGACGCCCAGCACAAGTTCTTCCGCTTCAATCTCGCCGTCACCGCCCACGCCGATGTGCTGATGCAACGGATGATCGCGTCGGTGGCTCATACCGGCGAATTGTTCGTGATCATTTCCTACACCGGCCGCACCCGCGAACTGGTGGAAGTGGCGCGTATCGCACGGGAAAACGGCGCCTCGGTGCTGGGGCTGACCGCAGAAAACTCGCCACTGGCCAAGGCCAGTACCTTGAGCCTGAACATCCCGCTACCGGAAGACACCGACATCTACATGCCGATGACCTCGCGGATCATCCAGCTCACCGTGCTCGACGTGCTGGCCACCGGCATGACCCTGCGCCGCGGCGTGGACTTCCAGCCACACCTGCGCAAGATCAAGGAAAGCCTCAACGCCAGCCGCTACCCGGTGGGCGACGAGTTCAACTGAAGCCGGGCCGGTTCGCCGGCCAGCCGGCTCCCTACCCTGCAGCGCGCGCCTGCAAGCTCAGGTGCGCCTGCTCCCCGGGTGCCAGGCGCAGGCTGTCGGTGCCCCCCACAGCCGCTTCGACACAGACGAACCGTGACACCTCGTTCCAGCTCACCCCCAGCAGCGGCCGGGTGCCGGGGTGCCAGACCACGGTGTCGGCGTCGTCACCGGTATCGATGCACAACTCGCGCTGCCAGGCGTGATCCTTGAGCTGCAACTCACCCTCGTGCTGGAACACCCGCTGGCAACCGCCCTCGACCCGCAACTCGCCCTGCTGCTGGCAGACCTGACGGTTCAACTGGTCATAACCCTGGGCGCCATCGAGCCCAGACAGCGCTATCTCACCAACATCACCAATACGCCAGTAGGCGTGCAGAGCCTGGCTCAACTGGCAGGGTTCGGTGTCCTGGTGCTCGGTGCTCAGGCGCAGGTCCATGCTCTGGCCTAGGTGCGCATGCAAGTCGACCTTCCAGTCGCACAACTGCAATTGCCAGTGCAGGCGCACGCCCTCTTCATCACTGCCGCTGTCCAGCAGCTTCCAGTCCAGCAGCCGCGCCCAGCCATGGGAAGGCCAGGCATTTTCGCTGGGATGGCGCCCATACCAGGGCCAGCACACCGGCACTCCGCCACGGATCGCCCCCACCTGCGGCCACTTCGCCGCACACCACAGCCAGGGCTTTTGTCCGGCCGGCTGGAAGTGCAGCAACTGGGCCCCCTGACGACTGAACACGGCCTGGCACAGCGGGTGATCGATCACCAGCACGTCACGCAGTTGATAGCGCTCCCAGGCAAACACCGGGCGCTCGCGCAAGGATCTGAAAAAGCGTTGTAGCGGATGCTCATGCATGGGCCGCAGTCCTGAAAATCAATGCTGTCTCGCTACTCATGAGGGGCGGCGCCGGCCCGACAAAAAAAAGCGGACGGCCCAGGCCATCCGCAAAATGCGCACAGAGAGAAGGAGCTTATCGCAACGGCCTTAGAACACCGACTGAATTTTCAGACCGGCCACCAGCGCGTTGTCGACTTCATCCACACCACCCGGGTGGGTGATGTATTGCAGGTTGGGGCGCACGGTCAGCCAGTTGGTGACGTGGAAGCCGTAGTTGATCTCGTAGTTGTATTCGGTGTCGCGCAGCGGCATGTACAGCGGGTTGTCGTAGTTGCTGATGCCGTTGTCCTCGTTGATCAGCTGAGCGTTCTTGCGCACATCGTCGTTGACGTGGATCCGAGCAAAACCGATGCCGACGTCATCTTTGGGACGCGCATCGAACGGCCCCTTGTACACGAACATCAGCGACTGGTAGTTGTCGACGACGTTAGTGTCCTTGTCGTGGAAGGTGGCGTTGGCAGCGATGTTCAGGCCCCGGGATGCATCACCGTTGTGCGTGGTGAGTTGCTGCTGCCCGACGAACCAGTAGCCGTGCTTGCTGTTGTGCACGCGATAGGCATCGCCGGTGTCCGCGGCATCCTGGCCATTGACGTCCTTGCGCACATCATTGGCATCGGCCGTGCTCTTGTAGTAACCGACGCGGTACTCGCCCGGCAGGCTATTGAGCTTGGGCGACCAGACCAGTTCCACCGGCAATACGGTGCCCTTGGTGCCGCTGCCGCTGAGCTTGAAGCCGTTGCCGTGCTCCAGTTGCGACGGGTTCTGGTTGTAGGCGCCGATTTGCGCATACAGCTCGGGGGTGATGTTGTACTTGATGCGCAGCGCCGCCTGGCTGACCGGCCAGTTGTACCAGATGCCGGTGGCCCAGTTGCCCACCTGGGAGCCGCAGAACGCCAGGTTCTGGAAGTCACAGGGGAAGGTGTTGAAGTCTTCGCCTTCGCCGAAGTAGCCGGCCTTGACGTCCAGCTTGCCGTCGAGGAACTGGTGCTGAACCCACAACTGGGTCAGGCGGACCATGTGCCCCCGGCCATAGACCTCCTGGGAGGAGCTCAAGGTGCCGGCACGCGGGTCGCCAATGCGGTCGTTGGAGATGTTCTGGCCATTACGGTTGGTCAGCTGGATCTTGGCCTGGGTGTTGTCCCAGCCCAGAAGCTTCTGCAGGTCGAACGCCACGCCCAGGCCGAACTGGTCGCTGTAGCGCCCGGTCTTGTCGTCGTTGTAACCGCCATGCAGGTTGGCGCCCATTTCACCGACGTAGTCGGCCTTGATGTCGATCCCCTGCTCGATCAACTTGGTGCGCTCGCCGCCCCAGTCACCGGTCATCCATTTCGAATCGGCGCTGAACGCCTCATCGGCCATGGCATTGCCGGACAGGACCAGGGCCGCTACCGCCGACAACTGGCAGAGCAATCGGGTGTTGCTGTGTTGCTTTTTCATCCCTACATCCTCGTCTTTATTGTTATTAACGATTTATCCAACGCGGTTTACAGCAGTGGCGACGGATGACAGGCCATCCGTCACGGATTCAGCGCCCCTTGAACTGCGCCACATTGCCGCCCCGGGCCTCCGTCACCGGAGCCCCGGCGGCGCCCAGGCGTTCGCCGCTCTGGGCGTCGAACAACAGCACCCGGGCCGGATCGAACTGCAGTGTCAGGGTTTCCCCGGCCTCGGGGGCCTGGTCCGGTGCCAGGCGGCAGCAGACCTTGGTGCCATTGAGCGTGACGAACACCAGGGTGTCGGGGCCGGTGGGCTCGATCACCTGGACCTCGGCACGAATGGTCGGCAGGCCGTTGGCCTCCCCCGCCGCCAGGGCGATCTGTTCCGGGCGGATGCCGAGGATCACCTCACGGTCTTCCAGCCCGGCATCCTGGGGCCCCAGGGGCAGCTCGCAGCGAGCCTGGCCACTGTCCAGCAGGGCCAGCAGGCGGCCGTCCTTGCGCTGCAGGCGCAGGGGGATGAAGTTCATCGGTGGCGAACCGATGAAGCTGGCCACGAACAGGTTGGCCGGGTCGTTGTAGATCTGCTTCGGGGTGCCGAACTGCTGGATGATCCCGTCCTTCATCACCGCCACCTTGTCACCCAGGGTCATGGCTTCGATCTGGTCGTGGGTGACATAGACCGTGGTGGTTTTCAGACGCTGGTGCATCAGCTTCATTTCTGTGCGCATCTCCACCCGCAGCTTGGCGTCGAGGTTGGACAGCGGCTCGTCAAACAGATAGATCTTCGGCCGTCGCGCCAGGGCCCGGCCCATGGCCACCCGTTGCTGCTGGCCACCGGAGAGCTGGCCCGGCTTGCGGGTGAGCAGGTGCTCGATCTGCAGCAGCTTGGCCACCCGTGCCACTTCCGCGTCGATCTCGGCGGCGGGCATCTTGCGGATCTTCAGGCCGAAGGCGATGTTGTCGCGCACGCTCATGGTCGGGTACAGCGCGTAGGACTGGAACACCATGGCGATGTCACGATCCTTGGGGCTCATGCCACTGATGTCGGCGTCGTCCACCAGGATCGCCCCACCGCTGATGTTCTCAAGGCCCGCGATGCAGTTCATCAGGGTGGATTTGCCGCAGCCGGATGGGCCGACGAGGATCAGGAATTCACCGTCATCGATCTTCAGCTCGATGTTCTTCAGGGTATCCGGCAGGCCGGCACCGTAGGTCTTGTTGACGTTGCGTAATTCGAGAGTTGCCATGCCTTACCCCTTGACCGCGCCGGACGTCAGCCCGCGCAGGAAATACTTGCCGGCGAAGATGTAGACCAGCAGTGTCGGCAGCCCGGCGATCATCGCCGCTGCCATATCAACGTTGTATTCCTTGGCCCCGGTGCTGGTGTTGACCAGGTTGTTCAGGGCCACGGTGATCGGTTGCGCGTCGCCACTGGCGAACACCACGCCGAAGAGGAAATCGTTCCAGATCTGGGTGAACTGCCAGATCAGGCAGACCATGATGATCGGCACCGACATCGGCAGCAGGATCTTGCCGAAGATGGTGAAGAACCCGGCACCGTCCAGGCGCGCAGCCTTGACCAGCGCATCCGGCACGCTCACGTAGTAGTTGCGAAAGAACAACGTGGTGAAGGCCAGCCCGTAGACCACGTGCACCAGCACCAGGCCGGTGGTGGTGTTGGCCAGGCCGAACTTGCCCAGGGTGAACGAAGCCGGCAGCAACACCGTCTGGAACGGCAGGAAGCAGCCGAACAGCAGCAGGCCGAAGAACAGCTGGGAGCCGCGAAAGCGCCACATCGACAGCACGTAGCCGTTCATTGCACCGATGAAGGTAGAGATCAGCACCGCCGGCACGGTGATCTTCACCGAGTTCCAGAAGTAGCCACCGACAGTGTCCCAGGCCTTGATCCAGCCGATGCCGTCCACCACCTGTGGCCAGCTCAAAAGGTTGCCGGTGCGGATATCCTCCGGGGTCTTGAAGCTGGTGAGCAGCATCACCACCAGCGGTATCAGGTACACCGCCGCCGCCAGCAGCAGGGTGGCGTAGATGGCGATCCGGCTGAAGTTCAGGGTCGGTTTGCCAAGGGAGTCAGTCATGGCGCTTGCCCCGCAGTTCGGAATACAGGTACGGCACCAGGATGGTCAGCACGGCGCCCAGCATCAGCATGGCGCTGGCCGAACCTATGCCCATCTGGCCGCGGCTGAAGGTGAAGGAATACATGAACATCGCCGGCAGGTCGGAGGAATAGCCCGGCCCGCCCGCGGTCATCGCCGCCACCAGGTCGAAGCTCTTGATGGCGATGTGGGCGAGGATCATGAAGGCACTGAAGAACACCGGCCGCAGGCTCGGCAGGACAATCTTCAGGTAGATGGTCGGCAGGCTCGCGCCGTCCACCTGGGCGGCGCGGATGATCGACTGGTCGACACCCCGCAGGCCGGCGAGGAACATCGCCATGACAAAGCCCGAGGCCTGCCACACCGCGGCGATCACCAGGCAGTACACCACCCGGTCCTGATCCACCAGCCAGTCCAGGCGAAAGCCTTCCCAGCCCCAGTCGCGAAGCATCTTGTCCAGGCCCAGGCCGGGGTTGAGCAACCACTTCCAGGCGGTACCGGTGACGATCATCGACAGCGCCATGGGGTACAGGTACACGGTGCGGATAAAGCCTTCCTTGCGGATGCGCTGGTCCAGCAGCACCGCCAGGAACACCCCCAGCACCAGGCTGATGGCGATGAACATGCCGCCGAAGACCGCGAGGTTCTTGCTCGCCACCCACCAGCGGTCGTTGTCCATCAAGCGCAGGTATTGCTGCAGGCCGACCCACTTGTAGCTCGGCATGAAGCTGGAATTGGTAAAGGACAGAATGAACGTCCAGATGATGTAGCCGTAGAAACCCACCAGCACGATCACCATGCTCGGTGCCAGCACCAGCTTGGGTAGCCAGCGCTGCAATGCATCTAACGGTGAGGCTTTGCTGAAAACCGCCACAGAGCTCATCGGAATAACCCAGTCAGGAGTGAATCCGGGCTGCACACCGTCGCTGCATGGGCCGGGGCACAGGCAGGGCGGCGACAGTCACGGGTGAGCCGCCGGCGTACCGGCGGCGGGGTTCAAGGATTACTGCGCGGCCTTGACCGCCGAAGCCAGCTGCGCACTGGCCTTGGCCGGGTCCGCATCCTTGTCGTTCATGAAGTTGGTCACCACGTCGAAGATCGCGCCCTGCACCGCCAGGGAAGTGGCCATGTTGTGCGCCATGCTCGGCTGCAGGCCACCGGTCTTCTCGTCTGCCAGGAAGTCCTTGGCCGACGCCTGGGCGCAGGAGTCGAAGCCCTCGGCACTCATGTCGTTGAGCATGTCGGTACGCACCGGGATCGAACCCTTGTTGATGCTGAAGACTTTCTGGAAGTCCTTGCCCAGGGCAACCTTGGCCAGGTCCTGCTGGGCAGCGATATCGCCCTTGCGGTCGGCCTTGAGCTTGAACACTGCCAGGGAGTCGATGTTGTAGGTGAAGGCCTTGTCGGTACCCGGGAACGGTACGCACTGGTAGTCCTTGCCGGCGACCTTCTTGGCCGCGGTCCACTCGCTCTTGGCCCAGTCGCCCATCATCTGCATGCCGGCCTTGCCGCCGATCACGTCGGCTGCGGCAATGTTCCAGTCACGCCCGGCACGGTTGGGGTCCATGTAGCCGGTGATTTTCTTCAGCTCGGTGAAGGCCTTGGCCATTTCCGGGCCGGAGAGGGTTTTCTGGTCCAGGTCCACCAGGGCTTTCTTGTAGCCCTCCGGGCCCATGACCGAGAGCACCACGTCTTCGAACACGGTGCTGTCCTGCCACGGCTGGCCACCGTGGGCCAGGGCGATGAAGCCGGCGGCCTTGAGCTTGTCGCCGGCGGCATAGAATTCTTCGAGGGTGGTCGGGGCCTTGTCGATCCCGGCTTTCTTGAACACGGCGGGGTTGATCCACAGCCAGTTGACCCGGTGGATGTTCACCGGCACCGCCACGTAGTCACCTTCGTACTTGACGGTATTGGCCACCTTGGGCGACAGCAGGCCGTCCCAGTTCTCGGCCTTGGCCACGTCCTTGAGGGTATCGGTGCTGAGCAAGCCGGTGCTGCCCCATTCCTGGATGTCCGGGCCCTTGATCTGCGCCACACCCGGCGGGTTGCCGGCCACGGCGCGGCTTTTGAGCACGGTCATGGCAGTGGAACCGCCACCGCCGGCCACGGCGCCGTCCTTCCAGGTGAAACCGTCTTTTTCCACTTGGGCCTTGAGCACATCGACCGCGGCTTTTTCACCACCCGAAGTCCACCAGTGGACGACTTCCACGGAACCTTTGGAGTCGGCGGCGAGGGCACTCAGGGGAAACAGAGAGGCAAGGGAAATGACAGTGGCGAGGCGAGAAATCGCATTCATTTGAAGTACCTTTCTTGTTGTTATGCATGCAAGTCTGGTGCTTGCGCTGCAAACGAGTCTAAACAGCCTAGTCGATCATTCGAGTAACGAAGCGATGGGGAAATGTCACCACATGGTTACACAAGGCCCGGAACAGACACCTGGGCCAATGCCGAAGCCATGCTCGGGGCCAACGGCAGGCGCGGGATCAGCACCGCCTGCCAGGCGTGATAGAGGTCCGGCTTGCCGCCCCAGATCCGGGCTGACGGCTGGTTGTCCGGGCCCAGTTCGTGGTGCCAGCTACCGTGCCTGCGGTCGATGAAATGGGCCTCACAGAACTCCCAGAAACAGCGGTACCAGGCCTCGTACTGGGCCTGGCCGGTGCGTTTGAGCAAGGCGCTGGCGGCGGCGCTGGCCTCGGCGTGGGTCCAGTGCAGGCGCTCGCGCACCACTGGCCGGTGGTCCCAGTCCAGGGTGTAGACCATACCCGGGGCGCCATCGACGCTCCAGCCATGGCGGCAGTTGCTTTCGAACAGCCTCTGCGCGTCCTGCACCAGCCAGCCGGGGGTCAGCATGCCGGCCTTCACCCGCGAAGCCTCCAGGTGCAACAGCAGCCGCGCCCATTCGAAGCCGTGTCCCGGGGTGGTGCCAAAGGGCCGGAAACCGTCGGCGGGAAAGGCCCGGTTGTAGTCATGCAGTGGTTGCCAGGCGAGGTCGAAATGTTCGATCACCATGAAGTCGTTGGCCGCCGCCTGGGTGTGGATCACCCGTTCGACGATCCGCAGGGCGCGGGTCAGCCAGCGTGAGTCCTGGGTGACATCGGCCAGGGCCAGGAAGGCCTCGGTGGCGTGCATGTTGCTGTTGGCACCGCGATAGGCTTCCTGCTGACTCCAGTCGCAGTTGAAAGACTCGCGCAGCGCGCCCTCCTCCTCGCTCCAGAAATGCCGGTCAATGATGGCGATGGCCTCCTCCAGCAAACGCTCGGCGCCGGGACGTTGGGCCACCACCGCGGAGCTGGCCGCTAGAGCGACAAAGGCATGCAGGTAGGCGGCCTTGGTGCTGTTGCCGTCGGCCTGCCCGGCCACGGCGAACCAGCCGCCGTGCTCGGCATCACGCAAGGGCCCGCCGAGGGCGGCGATGCCGTGGTCCACCAGGGCGGCATAACCCGGCAGGCCCTGGATATGGGCCATGGCGAAGCTGTGGGTCATGCGCGCGGTGTTCATGGTTTCGGCCTGGGCACCGCTGGGCAGGCGGCCCTGTTCATCGAGGTTGCCAAAACCTGCGGGGAGCCGTGAGGCCTTGGCAAAATCCAGCAGGCGCAGGCCTTCGGCGGCGAGCCAGGCTTGATGTGCAGGGGCATTGAGCCAACTGCTGAAGGGCAAGGAGAGAGGGTCCATGGGTGACCTGTTGTTGTTTTTATCGAAGGCTTGAGTCTAATCAAGTCGCCTGCGACCGCAGGTAACGAAGGACCAGCGTAATGTCACCAAACCGTGACATTGCGCTCCCCCGTAGGAGCCGGCTTGCCGGCGAAGAGGCCCTTGAGTCCTGCGGTGCCCTTGAGGACGCCTTCGCTGGCAAGCCAGCTCCTACGCAAGCCAGCGCTTACAACGGCCGGCAGTTCAGTCCAAGGTCCGGGGCAGGTACAGGGTCACCCGCAGCCCACCTTCGCGCAGGTTCTGCAGGCTGACTTCGCCGCCATGGCTGTGGGCGATGTTGCGGGCAATCCCCAGGCCCAGGCCGTAGCCCTGCTGCTGGCCAGCGAGACGGAAGTGCGGCTCGAAGACCTGCTCCAGGCGCTGCTCCGGTACGCCGGGGCCTTCATCGTCGACATGCAGGACAAAGCCGCTGTCGTCGTCTTCGATGTGCAGGTGAGCGTTCTGTCCGTACTTCAGGGCATTGTCGATCAGGTTGCCCATGCAGCGCTTGAGCGCCAGGGGCTTGCCCGGGTAGCTGGCCAGGGCCCGGCCCTGCTGGGTCACACGGCCATTGCCGTTGGGTGCCAGATAAGGCTCAACCAGGCAATCGAGCACCTGGTTGAGGTCCACTGGCTCGATGTTCTCATGGATGTCGGTGTCCTTGACGCACTGCAGCGCGCCTTTGACCAGCAACTCCAGTTCATCCAGGTCGCGCCCGAACTTGGCCTGTAGTTGCTCGTCCTCCAGCAATTCCACCCGCAGGCGCAAGCGGGTGATGGGGGTGCGCAGGTCATGGGAAATCGCACTGAACAGCTGGCTGCGCTCGGTCAGGTAGCGGCTGATGCGCTCGCGCATGCTGTTGAAGGCCCGGCCCACTTCCACCACCTCGCTGCCACCGCCCTGCGCCACCGGCTCGACGTCGGCCCCCAGGGACATGTCCCGTGCAGCCCGGGCCAGGCGCTTGAGCGGCCGGCTCTGCCAATGCACCAACAGGCCGATGAACAACAGCAGAAACCCGCTGGTGAGCAGGATGAACCACACCTGTTGCGCCGGCAGGCCCTGTTCTTCCAGGCTGGTGTAGGGCTCGGGCAACAGCGAGGCGATGTACAGCCATTCCCCCGGCGCCATCTGGATCTGGGTCACCAGCACCGGCGGGTTCACCGGTTCCAGGGTCAGGGCGTAGTGGGCCCAGGAGCGCGGCAATTCGTCGAGCTTGAGGCCGCCATTGAAGATCCGCAGGTCATCGGGGCTGACGAAGGTCACGGAAATATCCGCGTCGTTGCCCAGGGACTGGCGCAACACCTGCTCCACGGCTTGCAACACCGCTTCTTTGCGCGGGGTGGCGGGCAGCACCTGCATGCCCAGGGGCTTGTCGTTCAGGGTCACGACAAACCGCGTACCGCCCATGCTGCGCAACTGGTCCAGCACCAGGGGCCGGTACGCCACCGGCAACGAACGCAGGTAACTGACGCTGGCGGTCATCGAGTGGGCCAGGCTGCGGGCGCTGGTCACCAGCCCTTCGAGCTGGGTGGCGCGCAGTTGGGAAACCCAGATCACGCTGGACAGCGCCTGGGCGAACAGCACCGCCAGCAAGGTCAAAAGCAGCATCCGCCCCAGCAGGGAACGGGGCACCGGCAGGCGCCGCAGCATTCTGCGCAATGCCTCAGTGGCCATTGCCGGCAACCACATTGGCTGCCAATTGATAGCCGCTGCCGCGCACGGTGCGGATCAGCCGCGGCGGCTTTTCGGTGTCACGCAGACGCTGGCGCAGGCGGCTCACCGCCATGTCGACGATGCGGTCCAGGGGCATCAGGTCACGCCCGCGGGTGGCATTGCCGATGGTGTCGCGATCGAGGATTTCCTGGGGATGGTCGAGAAACAGCTTGAGCAGAGCGAAGTCGGCGCCGGAAAGAATCACCTCCTCGCCATCGTTGTGGAACAGCCGGTGGCTGATCACATCCAGGCGCCATTCGTCGAAGCACAGCACCTCGCCGACAACCCGCTCCTGGGTGAACTGCACGCGCCGCAGCAGGGCCTTGATCCGCGCCTGCAGCTCCCGGGGGCTGAAGGGCTTGCCCAGGTAGTCGTCGGCGCCCAGCTCCAGGCCAATGACCCGGTCGGCCTCGTCGGAGCTGGCGGTCAGCATGATGATCGGCACCTGGCTGCGCTTGGGATGCTGGCGGATCCAGCGGCACAGGCTGAAGCCGTCTTCGTCCGGCAGCATCACATCGAGGATCACCAGGTCGCTGGGCGCCTCGTTGAGGGCCAGGCGAAAGCCGGCCCCGTCGGCGGTGCTGCGCACCTGGAAGCCGCAGCGGCTGAGATAGGTTTCCAGCAGCTCGCGAATTTCCTGATCGTCGTCAACCAACAAAATCGACTTACTGACTGAACTCACCGGGGCCGTCCTTATTGTTAGGCAGGGTGCGCGATTATGCCTGATGCCGGGTCGCCTGCCAGGGCGGCGTCAGCCCTGGGCCTGCTCCAGGGCCACGCCGGCACCGGTGAGCCCGGAATAGGGCGCGGTCACCAGCCACACCGGGATGCCCTTGAAGTAATCGCTCATGCAACCCTTGTCGGCAAAGCTCTTGGCAAAGCCGCTGTGGATGAAGAAATCGGCAAAGCGCGGAATCACCCCACCGACGATGTACACCCCGCCACGCCCCCCGGTGGTCAGCACGTTGTTGCCCGCCACCCGGCCCAGCCAGCAGCTGAACTGCTCCAGCACTTCCCGGGCGACCGGGTCGCCGGCCAGGCCGGCCGCGGTAATGGCCTCCGGAGTCTCGAGCTGCGGCTCATGGCCGTCCACCGCGCAGATCGCCCGGTACACCCGGGGCAGGCCGCCACCGCTGAGGGCGGTCTCGGCGCTGACATGGCCGATCTCGTCGTGAATGTGCTGCCAGAGCTGGGTTTCCCGCGCACTGCTCAAGGGCAGGTCGACATGCCCACCCTCCCCCGGCAAGGCCATGTAACGACCGTCGCCGAAGTTCAGCAGGGTGCCCACCCCGAGGCCCGTGCCCGGGCCGATCACCACGGCCGGGCGCAAAGGCTCGGCAACGCCTTCGCAGACCACGCGAAATTCATCCGGCTGCAGGCGGGTCATGCCCAGGGCCATGGCCGAGAAGTCGTTGACCAACAGCAGTTGGTCCACCTGCAACGCCTGGCAGAAAGCCTGGCGGCTCAGGCGCCAGTGGTTGTTGGTGAAGCGAAACTCATCGCCGCTGACCGGGCCGGCCACCGACAGGCACACCGAACCTATGGCCCCCAGGGCCAGCCCCTGGTCCCGCAGGTAGGCCTTGATGGCGTCTTCCGGGCAACTGTAGTCCGCGGTGGCGTGGACTTCGATCGCCTCCAGTTGTTGGTCTTTCCACAACGCGAAGCGCGCGTTGGTGCCACCGATATCACCGACCAGGGCCAGTTTCACTTGAGCGTCTCCAGGGCAGAGGTAAAGGCGCTGGCGCCCTGCTCTGCCGAGCTGAAGGCCATGCGCATGAAGGCGAAGAGTTCGCGGCCGGTGCCAACGTTGTTGCCCAGCAGGCCCTTGGCCGGTTCCCGGGCGGCGAATTCTGCGGCGTCTACCTTAAGCTCCAGGGTGCCCTTGACGCCATCCACGCGGATGATATCGCCGTCCAGCACCCGGGCCAGCGCGCCACCCACCTGGGCTTCCGGGCTGACATGGATCGCCGCCGGAATCTTGCCCGAAGCGCCGGACATGCGCCCGTCGGTGACCAGCGCCACCTTGAAGCCGCGGTCCTGCAGCACCCCGAGGAACGGGGTCATCTTGTGCAGCTCGGGCATGCCGTTGGAGCGTGGGCCCTGGAAGCGCATCACCGCGACGAAGTCCTTCTCCAGCAGCCCGGCCTTGAAGGCATCGGCCAGGTCCTGCTGGTCCTGGAACACCACGGCCGGGGCCTCGACGATCTGGTGCTCCGGGGCCACGGCGGAAACCTTCATCACGCCGCGACCGAGGTTGCCTTCCATGACCCGCAAGCCGCCTTCCGCAGAGAACGCCCGGGCCACCGGGCGCAGGATGTTTTCGTCCAGGCTTTCGATCGGGCCGTCACGCCACACCAGCTTGCCGTTGTCCAGGAAGGGTTCCTGGGTATAGCGGCTCAGGCCGCGTCCGGCCACGGTATTGACGTCTTCGTGGAGCAGGCCGGCTTCCAGCAGTTCACGGATCAGGAACGACATGCCGCCCGCCGCCTGGAAGTGGTTGATGTCGGCCTTGCCGTTGGGATAGACGTGGGACAGGGTCGGCACCACCTCGGAGAGGTCGGCCATGTCCTGCCAGGTCAGCTGGATGCCCGCCGCCTGGGCGATGGCCGGCATGTGCAGGGTGTGGTTGGTGGAACCGCCCGTGGCGTGCAGGGCAACGATGGAGTTGACCAGCACGCGCTCGTCGACGATCTCGCCGATCGGCATGAAGTTGCCGCTCTGCTTGGTCAGGCGGGTGACCTGCTGCGCCGCCTCATGGGTCAGGGCGTCGCGCAGCGGCGTATTGGGGTTGACGAAAGAGGCGCCCGGCAGGTGCAGGCCCATGACTTCCATCAGCAACTGGTTGGTGTTGGCGGTGCCGTAGAAGGTACAGGTGCCGGGGCTGTGGTAGGACTTCATTTCCGACTCCAGCAGTTCCTCGCGGCTGGCCTTGCCTTCGGCGTAACGCTGGCGCACGTCGGCTTTCTGCTTGTTGGAAATGCCCGAGACCATGGGCCCGCCCGGAACGAAGATGGTCGGCAGGTGACCGAAGCGCAGGGCGCCCATCATCAACCCCGGGACAATCTTGTCGCAGATGCCCAGCATCAGCGCGGCATCGAACATGTTGTGAGAGAGGGCCACCGCCGTAGACAGGGCGATCACTTCACGGCTCGGCAGGCTCAGTTCCATGCCGGCCTCGCCCTGGGTCACGCCATCGCACATGGCCGGGGTGCCGCCGGCGAACTGGCCCACCGAGCCGATCTCGCGCAGGGCACGCTTGATCTGTTCGGGGAAGACCTCGTAAGGCTGGTGCGCCGACAACATGTCGTTATATGACGAAACAATTGCCACGTTGGCCGCGTTCATCATCCGCAGGCTGTGCTTGTCGTCGGCGCCACAACCGGCCACGCCATGGGCGAAGTTCGCACATTGCAGCTTGCCCCGCTGCGGGCCATCGCTGGCGGCATCGCGGATCAGCGCGAGATAGGCCTGGCGAGTGGCGCGACTGCGGGCGATAAGCCGTTCGGTGACCTCAAGAACGCGGGGATGCATGTGTAGAACTCCAGGCTAACGGATGTGGCGACCTGTTTGTCTATGCTGATCAGACGCGCCACCGCTCAGGGACAGCGGAGGATGTTTCTGACCATTTGGACCAGTTGATTCAGGTCACTCGTTGTAGATAAGACAAAATATTGCCATTAAAAAGGCTTGTTTTCTATTTCTATGCGAATAATCTTGTAATTCCAACAACAAATTCAACGACAGGCGTTTGCACATGACTCTTCGAATCGCAATCAATGGTTTTGGCCGTATCGGCCGTAACGTCCTGCGCGCACTTTATACCCAAGGCTATCGCCAGGATCTGCAGATCGTCGCTATCAACGATCTCGGAGACAGCGCTATCAATGCCCACCTGCTCAAATACGACACCGTACACGGCACTTTCGACGCCCAAGTCGAACACGATCAGGAAAGCCTCACCGTGAATGGCGACCGCATCGCCGTCAGCGCCATCCGCAACCCGGCCGAACTGCCCTGGGCCGCGGAGAAGATCGACGTGGTGTTCGAATGCACCGGCCTGTTCACCGACCGCGCCAAGGCTGCCGCCCATCTGACCGCCGGTGCCCGAAAGGTCATCATCTCGGCCCCGGCCAAGGGCGCCGACGCCACCGTGGTCTACGGGGTCAACCACGACATCCTGCGCCAGTCGCACCAGATCATCTCCAACGCCTCGTGCACCACCAACTGCCTGGCCCCGGTGGCCCAGGTGCTGCACCGCGAGCTGGGCATCGACAACGGCCTGATGACCACCATCCACGCCTACACCAACGACCAGAACCTCACCGACGTCTATCACAGCGACCCCTATCGCGCCCGTTCGGCCACCCAGAACATGATCCCGAGCAAGACCGGCGCTGCCGAAGCGGTGGGCCTGGTGCTGCCGGAGCTGGCTGGCAAGCTGACCGGCATGGCCGTGCGAGTACCGGTGATCAACGTGTCCCTGGTGGACCTGACAGTGACCCTCAAGCGCGACACCACCGCCGAAGAGGTCAATGCGTTGCTCAAGAGCGCCAGCCAGCACTCGACGATCCTCGGCTACAACACCCTGCCGCTGGTCTCCAGCGACTTCAACCACAATCCGCTGTCGTCGATCTTCGACGCCAACCACACCAAGGTCAGCGGTGGCCGGTTGCTCAAGGTGCTGGCCTGGTACGACAACGAGTGGGGTTTCTCCAACCGCATGCTGGATAACTGCCTGGCCCTGTGCAACGCGGAATAAAACGGATATTCGTCGATGATCGGTATCAGTTTCACCCACAAGACCATGGCCGCGCGCAAGCGCATCGCCCTGGTCGCCCATGACCACTGCAAGGCGTTCCTCCTGGAGTGGGCCGGGCGGCAAAAGGCGCGCCTGGCCGAGCACGAGCTGGTTGCTACCGGTACCACCGGCCTGTTGCTGAGCAGGCACCTGGGGCTGTCGGTGGAAAGCATGATCAGCGGCCCCCTGGGCGGCGATCAGCAACTGGGGGGCGCAGATTGCCGAGCAACGGGTCGACATGCTGGTGTTCTTCTGGGACCCCTTCGAACCCCAGCCCCATGACCCGGACATCAAGGCTCTGTTGCGGGTCGCGGCGGTGTGGAACATTCCGGTGGCCTGTAACGAGTGCAGCGCCGACTACCTGCTCAGCAGCCCATTGATGAACCAGGCCCATGAGCACCGGATTCCCGACTATCAGGCCTACCTGGCCGGCCGAGGATAATTCACGCAAGGCTTGACCATTGACGTAGATGACAATCATTATCATCTGCTGAAAAAATGGATCAGGCCTTGCTGTGAGTCAATCGCACTTCAACCACGTCTTCCTCACCCAACGCATTTCTCTGCTGCGAACGCTGGAGCGGATGGTCAACAACCACAGCACCGCCGAAGACCTGCTGCAGGAGACCTACCTGCGCGTAACCCGGGCCCTGAGCGAGCGGCCGATCACGCACCTTGAACCCTTTGTCTTCCAGACCGCACGCAACCTCGCCCTGGATCACCTGCGGGCCCGGCGCATCCAGGGCCGCACCCTGCTCGAAGACGTACCGCCGGAGGTGGTGGAGAATGTCGCCGCGCCCGTCAGCAGTGCCGAAGACGCAGCCCACGCCGAGCAGATGCTGGAACGCCTGAACCTCAGCCTCGGCCAGCTCAGCCCGCGCCAGCAGCAGATCTTCATCCTCAGCCGCCTGCACGGCCACAGTTACCAGGAGATCGCCGACGAGCTCGGGGTTTCACTGAGCACGGTGCAAAAGGAATTGAAACTGATCATGGCCATCTGCATTGGCGTCGCCGAACGTCTCGACGGCCAGTGAGTCTCAACCGCTGAGCAGAATGACTGCGGCAGCCCCGAGCCTTTGTTAACCTTGGCCGGCTTTCGCTCTCTCTTGAAAAAACAGCCGCGCACAGACGCAGCCGAGGAACACCCGTGACGGATTTTCACAGCGCCGAGCCGCCCACCCCTGCCGGCGCGCACTCAAGCACCCTGGCCATGGATCAGGCACTGGATTGGCTGATCGAGCTGGAACATCCGAACGAGGAACAAGTGCGCCAGTTTCATCAGTGGCTGGCGGCTTCACCGCTCAACGCCCAGGCCTTCGAAAAGGCCCAGGCGATCTGGAATGGCCCGCAAGTGGCGCAATGCGCCCTGACCCTGGCAGCACCACCGAAAGTCTCGCGCCTGGCGCGCCTGCGCCCCCACTGGAAACCCCTGGCCACCGCCGCGGTGCTGCTACTCGGATTATTCAGCTTCAGCAACCTGCCGCTGCGCCTGCAGGCCGACCACCTGACCCAGGTCGGCGAGCGCCAGCGCCTGCAGCTCGAAGACGGCTCCAAGGTGCTGCTCAACACCAACTCGGCCTTTTCCAGCGACATCAACGATCACCAGCGCGTGGCCCGGCTGTACCAGGGCGAAGCCTTCTTCGAGATCCCCGGCAATCGCGGCCTGCCCCTGGAGCTGGATGCCGGCCCGGTCAAGGCCAGCGTGCGCGACACCACCTTTGCCGTGCGCTACCTGGACGGCGTGGCCCAAGTCCAGGTGCAGCGCGGTGACATCGACCTGCGCGCCACCCACGCCGACCAGCGCCTACGCCTGCGCGCCGGGGAAAGCGTGCGGGTCGGGCCCCAGGGCTTCGACCAGCCGGCCAGGCTCGACGCCGACAAGGAACTGGCCTGGGTCCAGGGCCGCCTGGTGTTCGAGAACTGCCCCCTGAGCCAGGTCCTGGCCGAACTGCGGCGCTATTACCCGGGCTGGATCGTCAACAACAACGAACACCTGGCAAAGGTCGCGGTAACCGGCAACTACCGCCTGGATCAGCCTCTGGACGTGGTGCGTTCCCTGGCCCACATCACGTCGGCACGGCTTTCCGAGTTCCCGGCACTAGTGATTCTCAACTGAGAACAATTATTTTTACGCGATCTCTACGGGTCGTACGTCTCGTTATAGCCAATGCAACTGATTCGCATTTTTAATGTGTATCTGCACCTATAAAAGTTTCGTGCGACCCGGAGCGCTCTCGATGTCCCCTCGCCTCAACAGCCGATCCCCTGTTCCCTGTGCCCGCCTGCAAAACTGCACCTTGTCGCTGCTGACCGCAGCCATCCTGCTGGCCGGCGCCCACGCTGCCCCCGTGATGGCCGCCGATGCCCCGGCCTCCTCCAGCCAGCGCATGGGCAACTACAACTTCGCTATCGCCCAGCAGCCGCTGGTATCGGCGCTCAACGCCTTTACCGCGGTCACCGGCTGGCAAGTGGGCCTGCCAGCGGAGCTGGGCAGCGGGGTGTCGTCCCCGGGCGTGCGCGGCTCGCTGCCACCGGAAAAGGCCCTGGATCGGCTGCTCAGCGGCACCAACCTGAGCTACCGCAAGCTGGGCAACAACAACATCGTTCTGGAAAAGCGCAGCGCAGCCAATGTGGTGAACCTGCAGCAGGTGACCATCAGCGCCACCCGTCAGGAGCAGGACATCAACTCGGTGCCCAGCACCGTGAGCGTGCACACCCGGGAAGAACTCGACCGCCAGAACGTCAACACAATCAAGGAACTGGTGCGCTATGAGCCCGGAGTTTCGGTAGGCGGTGCAGGCCAGCGTGCCGGTATCAGCGGCTACAACATCCGTGGTATCGACAGCGACCGGATCCTCACCCAGGTGGACGGCGTGGAAGTGCCGGATCACTTCTTCAGCGGCCCTTATGCCAAGACCAACCGTAACTACGTCGACCCGGAAATCGTCAAGCGCGTGGAAATCCTGCGTGGCCCGGCCTCGGTGCTCTACGGCAGCAGCGCCATCGGTGGAGCGGTCAGCTACTACACGCTGGACGCCGACGATATCATCAAGCCCGGCCAGGATTTTGGCGCGCGCCTGAAGACCGGCTACAGCTCGGCGGACGAAAGCTGGCTGAAATCCGGCACCTTTGCCGGGCGGGTCGGCGAATTCGACGGCCTGTTGCACTTGAGCCAGCGTGATGGCCACGAGACCGAGTCCTATGGCAGCAACAACGGCACCGGCCTGAACCGCACTGCCGCCAACCCGGAAGACGCCCGGACCACCAACGTACTGGCCAAGCTCGGCTGGAACTATGCGGACGACGCACGCCTGGGCCTGACCTACGAAAAGTACAAGGACGACCGCGACACCAACCAGAAAAGTGCGGTGGGTGGCCTGTTCCTCAATGGCGTTGGCCAGAACTGGTATCGCTCGCGCGTCGGCAACGACACCATCACCCGCGAACGCTTCGGCCTGGAAAACAGCTTTGCCCTGAACTCGCCGATCGCCGACCAGATCAAGTGGAGCCTGAACTACCAGATCGCCAAGACCGACCAGACCACCTCAGAGCGCTACAACCCGGTGTCGATCTTCAGCCCGGTGGCGCGTGACGTGCAGCGTGAGCGGAAAACCCTGTACCAGGAAAAACAATGGGTGTTCGACGCTCAGCTGGACAAGGCCTTCGCCCTGGGTGAAACCGATCACCAGTTGACCTACGGCACCACTCTCAAGCAGCAGAAGGTCACGGGCTCGCGCTATGGCACCGCCCGCTGCCTGGCCGTCGGTGCCGGCTGTACCGCGGTTGGTGCGCCGAGCCCTTCTGCCGGTGACAGCGTGAAGAAGTCCAGCGACTTCCCGGACCCGACCATCAACACCTACAGCCTGTTCGTCCAGGACCAGATCAGCTGGAACGCCTGGACCTTCACACCGGGCCTGCGCTACGACTACACCCGGCTCAAGCCCAAGCTGACTCAGGAGTTTCTCAACGTTGCCAACTCAACCGGTGCCTTCCCGGTCAGCGACGATGAAAAGACCTGGCACCGCGTATCGCCCAAGTTCGGCCTGACCTACGCCTTTGACGAGCATTACACCGGTTACGGCCAATACTCCGAAGGCTTCCGTACCCCCTCGGCCAAGGCACTCTACGGTCGCTTCGAAAACCTTGCGGGCGGCTATGTAGTGGAACCCAACTCCAACCTCAAGCCGGAAACCAGCAAGAGCTACGAAACCGGCCTGCGCGGCAACTTCGACGCGGGCTCCTTCGACGTCTCGGTGTTCTACAACCAGTACCGCGACTTCATCAATGAAGACGCCATTACCGCCGGTGCACTGTTGTCGGTCATCCAGAGCAACAACATCAAGCACGCCACCATCAAGGGCGCGGAAGCCAAGGGCCGCCTCAACCTCGACGCCTTTGGTGCTCCACAAGGGCTGTACAGCATCGGCTCGGTGGCCTACGCATACGGTCGCAACAACGACAACGGCGAACCGATCAACAGCGTCAACCCGCTCAAAGGCGTGTTCGGCCTGGGCTATGACCAGGACAACTACGGCGCCCTGCTGAGCTGGACCCTGGTCAAGCGCAAGGACCGGGTCGACGACAGTACCTTCAAGGCTCCGGACGGGCGTGTTACCAGCAGCCAGTTCAAATCCCCGGGCTTCGGCATTCTCGACCTCAGCGGTTTCTACAAGGTCACCGATGACCTGACCGTGAACGCCGGCCTGTACAACCTGACCGACAAGAAATACTGGAACTGGGACGACGTGCGCGGCTACGACAGCGTCGGTGAAGCCGGCCAGACCGCACCGGCCAACCTCGACCGCCTGACCCAGCCCGGCCGCAACTTGTCGGTCAACCTGGTGTGGGATATCTGACGCCTGGACACCTCACTGCCCTTTTTCATCCAGGGCAGTGAGGATTTTTTACTGTGTCGCGTCTTCTTGTTCGTCTAGTCACTAAGTGCCTCTCATTCTCAAGGACATCTGCATGACCTCCCAGGATTCCTCCCAGCGTCACCACCTGCGCTCCCAACGCCTGAACCAGATCACCCACGAGCCGCATTCCAAGCTCGACGCCCTGGTCAAGGCCCATGCGCCCTTCGAAACCCAGGGTGCATTCGCCCGTTTCGTGGTGGCCCAGTACCTGTTCCAGTCGGAACTGGTGGACCTGTACAACGATGCCGAACTGAACAAGATCGTCCCGGACCTGGCCGAGCGCTGCCGCGCCGAAGCCGCCAAGGCTGACCTGGCCGACCTGGAAACCGAGGTTCCTGCACCAGTGGCCGGTGCCGTCAGCAACCCAAGCCAGGCCGAAGCCCTGGGCTGGATCTTCGTCTCCGAGGGCTCCAAGCTCGGTGCCGCGTTCCTGATCAAGCGCGCCGTGGGCCTGGGCCTGAGCGAAACCTTCGGTGCCCGTCACCTGGGCGAACCGGCCGGTGGCCGCGCCGAAGGCTGGAAAACCTTCACCCGCATCCTCGACAGCCTGGAGTTCACCGCCGAAGAAGAAGCCGCAGCGGAAAAAGGTGCCCTGGATGCCTTCAACCGCTTTACCGTGCTGCTGGAACAGGCTTACTCCGGCGCCGCACAACCGGCCTGACCCGCGTAGTTGCGGGCAGGTGGCGCGCCAAGGCGTGCCCCTGCCCGCAGCGGTATTTTGTCGGCCGGCGCCATTCCCGGATTGAGCCGTACGCCGCGTTACCTCATCATCGAAACCATGACCCCCACTCGCCCCTCCTCGTCGAAGATTTCCCGCCTGCTGTTTGGCGCGCTGGCCTATGTCAGCCTGGCCATCGGCCTGATCGCCATCGTCGTACCCGGCCTGCCAACCACCGAGTTCATCCTGCTGGCTGCCTGGGCCGCTACCAAGAGCTCGCCGCGGCTAAGCGCCTGGATGGAGAACCATCGCCTGTTCGGGCCGATCCTCCACAACTGGCGCAACGGCCGGATCGTCAGCCGCAAGGCCAAGGTCAGCGCCACGGTCAGCATGCTGCTGTGCGCCGGGCTGATGCTGACCCTGCTCAACCATCACTGGACGATGTATGCCGCCATTGCCGGCATGACCCTGGGCAACCTGTGGATCTGGTCACGCCCCGAAGCCCTGCCGCAAACCTCTTGACCTGCGCCCGCTGGCAGCTATGCCATCGCCCCTGAGGCCATATATGTCAAGGGCATGACCGTTCGTCGGCAGCCCCTCACGCAAAGGCCGCCCGAGCCGATGTTCCGGGCATAGCGCTGAATGGACTTGGCGACCGGAGTCATCCGATTCCGTGCTTTCCATCCGTCCTTTCGCGAGATCGCCCCCATGTTCGACTCTCTCTCCATTCGCCTGAAAATAGTGCTGTTATCCGGATTGTGCCTGTTGGGCGTAGTGGCGTTGATCGTCGGCATGAACCTGTACCAGAGCCAGCAGAACAACCAGCTGGTCAACACCTCCAGCACGCGGATGCTCACCGCCGGGGTCCAAGAGTTGCTGCAGGCCAAGGCCGCCGACCAGGCAGTCCGGGTGCAGAAGACCTTCGGTGAAAGCAACCTGGTGATCACCGCCCTGGCGGACCAGGTACGCGACCTGCGTGACATGGCGAGCAAGCGCGGCCTGGGAGCTGCGGCACTGCGCGAAGAGCTCAACCACAGCCTCAAGACTGCCTTCGAGCGCAATCCCAAAGTACTCGGCATCTGGCTGGCCTACGAACCCGACGCCCTGGATGGCAAGGACAGCGACTTTCTCAATGACGCAGCCCGTGCCTCCAACGAACGCGGGCGCTTCGCCACCTACTGGAGCCGATCCGGGGGCCAGCAGTTGAACACCGTGATGGTGGAGGACGACCTGACCAAGACCACCCTCAACCTCAGCGGCACCCCCTACAACGTCTGGTACACCTGCCCCCGCGACAGCCGCCGTACCTGCCTGCTGGACCCCTACGCCGACACCATCGGCGAGGACAAGAAACAGGTGCTGATGACCACCATCTCCCAGCCCTTGCTGGTGGACGGCAAGGTCATCGGGGTGATTGGCGTCGACATCGCCCTGGACTCCCTGCAGGCCGCGGCCGGCGAATCCCAGCGTTTTCTGTTCAACGGTGCCGGGCACATGATGATCGTCGCCGGCAGCGGCTTGCTGGCAGCGGTGGGCGCCGATGCCAGCCAGGTTGGCAAGAACATCAGCGAAACCCTCGGCGCCCAGGGCCAGGATATCCTCGCGGTGCTCGCCGGCAGCCAGAACAAGGTCCTGCAACAGGGTGAACTGATCCGCGCGGTCTACCCCTTCAGCCCGATTGCCGATGCCAAGCCCTGGGGCGTCACCATCGACCTGCCGCAACAGGTGCTGCTGGCAGACTCGGTAAAACTGCAAGGCCTGCTGGATGAAGCCCAGACCAGCGGCACCGTGAAAACCGTACTGGTGGCCGTCGGCGCCGGCCTGCTGGGCCTGCTGCTGATCTGGCTCAGCGCCTCGGGCGTGACCCGGCCGATCAACAGCGTGGCGCAGATGCTCAAGGCCATCGCCAGCGGCGACGGCGACCTGACCCAGCGCCTGGACTACAGCAAGAAAGACGAACTCGGCGAACTGGTGGGCTGGTTCAACCGCTTCCTCGACAAGCTGCAACCGACCATCGCCCAGATCAAGCAAAGCATCACCGAAGCCCGGGGCACCGCCGACCAGTCTTCGGAAATCGCCCGCCAGACCAGTGAAGGCATGCAGGTGCAGTTCCGCGAAATCGATCAAGTGGCCACCGCCTCCAACGAAATGAGCGCTACCGCCCACGATGTCGCCAACAGTGCCTCCAATGCCGCCCAGGCCGCCCGCGGCGCGGACCAGTCGGCCAAGGACGGCATGAGCATCATCGAACGCAGCACCCGGGACATCAGCCTGCTGGCCGACGAGGTGAGCAAGGCGGTGGGGGAAGTCGAAGCCCTGGCGGTGAGCAGCGAACAGATAGGGTCGGTGCTGGAAGTGATCCGCAGCATTGCCGAGCAAACCAACCTGCTGGCCCTCAACGCCGCCATCGAAGCGGCCCGCGCCGGGGAAAGCGGTCGCGGCTTCGCGGTGGTGGCCGATGAAGTGCGCAACCTGGCCAAACGCACCCAGGACTCGGTGGAGGAAATCCGCGTGGTCATCGAGCGCATCCAGAACGGCACCCGGGATGTGGTCAACACCATGCACGCCAGCCAGAGCCAGGCGCAGAACAATGCCGGGCAGATCCAGCAGGCAGTCCAGGCCCTGGGCAAGATCAGCGACGCGGTCACCGTGATCAGCGACATGAACCTGCAGATCGCCAGCGCTGCCGAGCAGCAGAGCGCGGTGGCCGAAGAGGTCAACCGCAACGTCTCGGCAATTCGCAGCGTGACCGAAACCCTCACCGAACAGGCCAGTGAGTCGGCCCAGGTCAGCAGCCAGCTCAATGCCCTGGCCACCCAGCAAATGAAACTCATGGATCAGTTCCGCGTGTAAGCGCAGCTCTGGCGCCAGCCGCGGCCGATGACCAGGGGTGATCGACAGCCGCGGCAGTTTCAGGGTGCAATGCCCTCCTCTGATTCGCGGAGTGGGCCATGACCGAGTTACTCGCATCCATCCAGGCCGCGCTGGGCCTGGCGCCCTCAAGCATCCGGCAAACCGGCCAGGGCGCCCTGCCCTCGGCCTTCGCCGTGACCGACCTGGCCAGCGCCAGCATTGCCGCTGCCGGGCAGGCAGTCGCTGAACTCCTGTACAGCCGGACCGGGCGCCTCCCTGAGGTCAGCGTCGACCGGCGCCTGGCCTCGTTCTGGTTCGCCGGCTCGATCCGCCCCCACGGCTGGAGCCTGCCATCACCCTGGGACCCGATTGCCGGCGACTACCCCAGCCGTGATGGCTGGATTCGCCTGCACACCAATGCCCCCCAGCACCGGGCCGCCGCCGAACGGGTACTGGGAGTGGTGACCGAACGCTCGGCCATGGCCGCCCAGGTGGCCAGCTGGAACGCCCTGGAACTGGAACAGGCGATAGTCGACCAGGGCGGTTGTGCCGCGCAGATGCGCAGCTGGGCACAGTGGCAGGCCCACCCCCAGGGCCAGGCGGTAAACAGCGAACCCCTGGTGCACTGGCTGCCCCAGGCCGATCAGCGGCACAAGACCTGGATGGGGCGCGTCGACCGGCCACTGGCTGGGCTCAAGGTACTGGACCTGACCCGGGTCCTGGCCGGCCCGGTGGCCAGCCGCCTGCTGGCGGGGCTGGGCGCCGAGGTGTTGCGCATCGATCCGCCACACTGGAACGAGCCGGCCCTGGAGCCGGAGGTGACCCTGGGCAAACGCTGCGCGCGCCTCGACCTGCACGACCTTGAACAGCGTGCCCTGTTCGAAGGCCTGTTGGCGCAGGCCGACCTGCTTCTGCATGGCTACCGCGCCGATGCCCTGGAACACCTGGGTTATGACGCCCAGGCACGCCAGAAAATCGCTCCGGGGCTGATCGAAGTCAGCCTCAATGCCTACGGCTGGAGCGGCCCCTGGCGCAACCGCCGGGGCTTCGACAGCCTGGTGCAGATGAGCTGCGGCATCGCCGAAGCCGGCATGGCCTGGAAAGCCGCGGACAGGCCTGTACCACTGCCGGTCCAGGCCCTGGATCACGCCACCGGTTACCTGATGGCAGCCAGCGCCCTGCGGGCACTGACCCGGTCCCTGAGCGGCGAGCAGGGCGCATCGGCGCGCCTGTCCCTGGCCCGCACCGCCCAATTGCTGATTGATCATTCCCCATCAGCGACCGCCGAAACTCCACTGCGCGCCGAAGACGACAAGGACCAGGGGCTGGTGCTGGAACAGACCCCTTGGGGGCCGGCGCGGCGCCTGCGGGTGCCGTTGCACATCAATGGAACGCCGGTGCAGTGGAGTTGCCCGGCCACCGCCCTGGGCGCCCATCGCCCCAGATGGTGGTGAAGGCCCTGGCTGCCAGTTGATCCCGCAGAGACCAGCGAACAGTTTCAGCCCATGGCCGCCCACAAATGCTGCGCCGCATAACCGCGCCACGGCCGCCAGGCCTCGGCTCGGGCCAGCAGTTGGCGGGCATTGGGCCGCAGCCCCTGCAGACGTGCCACAGCGTTGAACAGGCCTACGTCCGCCGCCGGAAAGGCATCGCTCTCGCGCAACTGGCGCAGGGCGATGTAGTGCGCGGTCCAATCGCCGATTCCCGGCAATTGCAACAGGCGCTCCACCCCCTGTTGCAGGCTGGCCCTGGGTTCGAACAGAAGTGGATCGTCGAGCAAGGCCTGGGCCACGGCAGACAAGGTGCGTGCCCGGCTGCGGGGCATCCCCAGGTCGGCCAGGCTGGCAGTGGCCAGCACCTGGGGCGTGGGAAACAGGTGGGTCAGACCGGGCCACTGCGGAGCGGGACTGGCCAGGGGCCGGCCATGCACCGCCACCAGCTTGCCCGCCAGGCGGATCGCGCCCTGCACGGTGATCTGCTGGCCCAGCACGGCGCGAATGGCCAGTTCAAAACCATCCCAGGCCCCGGGTACTCGCAGGCCCGGGCGTGCCGCCAGCAACGGCGCGAGCAGCGGATCACGGGCCAGATGGCGGTTGATCAGGGGCAGGTCCGCGTCCAGATCGAATTGCCGGCGCAAGCGCGCCTGCACCTGGGGCAGCAGGGCCTGCTCGGCCCTCTGCAACTTCACCTGCAAATAGCCGGCAGGCCCCGGGCAGACACTCAAGATGCCTTGCCGCCCCTCCAGCGCGAAGGTGCGGGCATAAGTATCGCCTTGCACCACCTCCAGGCCTTCGATGGCGCGGGCCCTGAGAAAGCCCAGCATCGCCGGCCAGTCGTAGGCGCCCTGGTAGGGCAGGTGCTGAATCACAGCGCCAGCAGGCCGCTGTACAAGCCATAGGCCGCCAACGAGGCGCCGATGACCACGGCCGTGAAGATCAGCTTTTCCAGCGGGGTGAACAACGGCTCGCCCTGCTCATGCTTGGCCTTGGCGAACAGGATCACCCCAGGCGCATACAGCAAGGCCGACAGCAGCAGGTACTTCAAGCCGCCGGCGTACAGCAGCCAGATGGCGTAGCTCAGGGCCACGGTGGCGATGAACAGGTCCTTCTTGCGTTCCCGGGAGGCCTGCTCGTAGGTTTCCCCGCGGCCGCTGAGCAACACCGCATAGGCTGCCGACCACAGGTAGGGCACCAGGATCATCGACGATGCCAGGTAGATCAGGCTGGTGTAGGTGCCGGCCGAGAACAGGGTGATCAGCAGAAAGATCTGGATCATCACGTTGGTCAGCCACAAGGCATTGACCGGCACATGGTTGGCGTTTTCCTTCTTCAGGAAAGCCGGCATGGTCCGGTCCCGGGCAGTGGCGTAAAGGATCTCGGCGCACAGCAAGGCCCAGGACAGCAAGGCCCCCAGCAGGGAAACCGCCAGGCCGATGCTGATCAGCAAGGCGCCCCAGGGGCCGACGATGTGCTCCAGCACTGCAGCCAGGGAAGGGTTCTGCAATTGCGCCAGCTCCGGCTGGCTCATGATCCCCAACGACAGCACGTTGACCAGTACCAGCAGCGCCAGCACCCCGAGAAAACCGATCACCGTGGCCCGCCCGACATCGGCGCGCTTCTGCGCCCGGGCCGAATACACGCTGGCGCCCTCGATGCCGATGAACACGAACACCGTGACCAGCATCATGTTGCGCACCTGGTCCATCACACCGCCGAAATTCGGATTGCTGCGGCCCCAGATATCCCGGGTGAAGATATCCGCCTTGAATGCCACGGCAGCGATGACGATGAACATCACCAGCGGCACGATCTTCGCCACCGTGGTCAGCTGGTTGATGAAGGCCGCCTCCTTGATCCCCCGCAACACGAGGAAATGCACGGCCCACAGCAGGACCGAGGCACAGCCGATGGCCACCGGGGTATTGCCCTGGCCGAACACTGGAAAGAAGTAGCCCAGGGTGCTGAACAACAGGACGAAGTAGCCGACGTTGCCCAGCCAGGCGCTGATCCAGTACCCCCAGGCGGAAGAGAAGCCCATGTAGTCGCCGAACCCGGCCTTGGCATAGGCATAGACCCCGGAATCGAGCTCCGGCTTGCGGTTGGCCAGGGTCTGGAAGACGAAGGCCAGGGTCAGCATCCCCACCGCGGTGATGGCCCAGCCGATCAGCACCGCTCCGGCATCGGCCCGGGCCGCCATATTCTGCGGCAGCGAGAAGATCCCGCCGCCAATCATGGAACCCACCACCAGGGCGATCAATGCACCGAGTTGCAGCTTCTGCGCCGGTTGTGACATCCCTACCTCTTCTTCAGTGAGTCGATCTGGCGACTAAAGCTACACGCTATTAAATAACTTCTACAAATTTGCGTCTAACAGTAACAGTCAATTATTTATCCTTTATGCAACGGGACTCTGGACACCTCGCAGAAGGCCCTGAATAACCGACTGTTTTGTTATGTATATGCACTAAATGCCATCACTACCAAGTGATTAATCAATGCCGCTGAGAGATTTGCACATTCCTCAAAAGGGTCTAGTTTCAAACGTCGTCGGCAATGAGAACCGCTACTGACAAGGAGATCGAAACACGTCTGGAATGCCCCTCTCCGGGCAGCATCCTACCTCCCGTAACAAATCTTAAGTCATTCATTCACAACGGAATGCAGTAATGAACTGATCTGAGTCAGCTGTTCGGATTGCAAGCAGATTTACTCTGACGTCTCTCTTCTCCTGCATTGGAGTCATGCAATGTCTGAATCCCCCGGTAAACTAAGACTGGGCGCCTTAGTCGCCCTGGTAGTGGGTTCCATGATTGGCGGCGGGATCTTCTCCTTACCGCAAAACATGGCCGCCAGCGCCGATGTTGGTGCTGTTCTTATTGGTTGGGCAATTACCGCTGTTGGCATGTTGACCCTGGCCTTCGTCTTCCAAACTCTAGCCAATCGCAAACCGGACCTGGATGGTGGCGTCTACGCCTACGCCAAGGCCGGGTTCGGCGACTACATGGGCTTCTCTTCCGCCTGGGGGTACTGGATCAGTGCCTGGCTGGGCAACGTCGGCTACTTCGTCCTGCTGTTCAGCACCCTGGGCTATTTCTTCCCGATCTTCGGCGAGGGCAACACCCCCGCGGCCGTGATCGGCGCCTCTGTTTTGCTCTGGGCCGTGCACTTCCTGGTGCTGCGCGGCATCAAGGAAGCGGCCTTCATCAACCTGGTGACCACGGTTGCCAAAGTGGTGCCGCTGCTGCTGTTCGTGCTGATCGCCCTGTTCGCCTTCAAGCTGGACATCTTCACCGCCGACATCTGGGGCGTGAAGAATCCGGACCTGGGCAGCGTGATGAACCAGGTGCGCAACATGATGCTGGTCACCGTGTGGGTGTTCATCGGCATCGAGGGCGCGAGCATCTTCTCGTCCCGGGCGGAGAAACGCTCGGATGTGGGCAAGGCCACCGTCATCGGCTTCATCACCGTGCTGCTGTTCCTGGTGCTGGTGAACGTACTGTCCCTGGGGATCATGACCCAGCCGGAACTGGCCAAGCTGCAGAACCCGTCCATGGCGGCAGTGCTGGAACATGTGGTGGGCCACTGGGGCGCGGTACTGATCAGCGTCGGCCTGATCATCTCGCTGCTGGGGGCGCTGCTGTCCTGGGTGCTGCTGTGCGCGGAGATCATGTTCGCCGCGGCCAAGGACCACACCATGCCGGAGTTCCTGCGCCGCGAGAACGCCAACCACGTACCGGCCAACGCCCTCTGGCTGACCAATGCCATGGTGCAGATCTTCCTGGTCATCACCCTGTTCTCGGCCAGTACCTACCTGTCGCTGATCTACCTCGCCACCTCGATGATCCTGGTGCCCTACCTGTGGTCGGCGGCCTACGCAGTACTGCTGGCCGTGCGCGGCGAAAGCTATGAACAGGCCCTGGCCGAACGCAAGAAGGACCTGATCATCGGCAGCATCGCCCTGCTCTATGCGATCTGGCTGCTGTATGCCGGCGGGGTCAAGTACCTGCTGCTCTCGGCCCTGCTCTACGCCCCCGGCGTGGTGCTGTTCGCCAAGGCCAAGATGGAACTGCACAAACCGATTTTCACCAACGTCGAGAAGCTGATTTTTGCCGCAGTAGTCATAGGCGCCCTGGTGGCGGCCTACGGACTCTACGACGGCTTCCTGACCCTATAGCTCTAGCAATACCCCGATTGTTTTGTCTCTGGAGGATCACAGTAATGACCACGGAAAAAGTTAAGTACGGCGTACATTCCGAAGCCGGCAAACTGCGCAAAGTCATGGTTTGTTCCCCAGGCCTGGCCCATCAGCGGCTGACCCCGAACAACTGCGATGAACTGCTGTTTGATGATGTGCTGTGGGTGGCCCAGGCCAAACGCGACCACTTCGACTTCGTCACCAAGATGCGTGAGCGGGATATTGATGTGCTGGAAATGCACAACCTGCTGACCGACATTGTCGCCATCCCCGAAGCCCTGGACTGGATTCTGGAGCGCAAGATCACCGCCAACCAGGTCGGCCTGGGCCTGGTCAACGAAGTCGGTTCCTGGCTGCGCAGCCTGGAGCCGCGCAAGGTCGCCGAGTACCTGATCGGCGGTGTATCGGCCGATGACCTGCCCACCAGCTTCGGTGGCAAGACCATCGAGATGTTCCGCGACTTCCTCGGCCACTCCAGCTTCATCCTGCCGCCGCTGCCCAACACCCAGTTCACCCGCGATACCACCTGCTGGATCTACGGTGGCGTGACCCTGAACCCGATGTACTGGCCGGCGCGACGTCAGGAAACCCTGCTGACCACCGCCATCTACAAGTTCCACCCCGAGTTCACCAACGCCGACTTCCAGATCTGGTACGGCGACCCGGACCAGGAACACGGCAACGCCACCCTCGAAGGCGGCGACGTGATGCCCATCGGCAACGGCGTGGTCCTGATCGGCATGGGCGAGCGCTCGTCGCGCCAGGCCATCGGCCAACTGGCGCTGAACCTGTTCAAGCACAAGGCCGTGGAACGGGTAATCGTCGCCGGCCTGCCAAAATCCCGCGCGGCGATGCACCTGGACACCGTGTTCAGCTTCTGCGACCGCGACCTGGTCACGGTCTTCCCGGAAGTGGTGAGCCAGATCGTCGCCTTCAGCCTGCGCCCTGACGAAAGCAAGCCCGGCGGCATCGATGTGCGCCGCGAGGAGGGCAGCTTCCTCGATACCGTGGCCAAGGCCCTCAACCTCAAGGCCCTGCGCGTGGTGGAAACCGGTGGCAACGCCTTCGCCGCCGAGCGCGAGCAATGGGACGACGGCAACAACGTGGTGGCCGTGGAGCCCGGCGTGGTCATCGGCTACGACCGCAACACCTACACCAACACCCTGCTGCGCAAGGCCGGGGTCGAGGTCATCACCATCAGCGCCGGCGAGCTGGGCCGGGGCCGTGGCGGCGGCCACTGCATGACCTGCCCGATCATCCGCGACCCGATCGACTACTAAGCCTTTAGACGACCAGCAGTCCGACCGCGCCTATCCGGCGCCGGTCGGGCCGATTACCGAATCCAAGGAGAATCATCATGGCGTTCAACATCCACAACCGTAACCTGCTGAGCCTGGAACACCACACCCCACGTGAGCTGCGCTACCTGCTGGACCTGTCCCGCGACCTCAAGCGCGCCAAGTACACCGGCACCGAGCAGCAGCACCTCAAGGGCAACAACATCGCCCTGATCTTCGAAAAGACTTCGACTCGTACCCGTTGCGCCTTCGAAGTGGCGGCCTATGACCAGGGCGCCAACGTCACCTACATCGACCCCAACTCCTCGCAGATCGGCCACAAGGAAAGCATGAAGGACACCGCCCGAGTGCTGGGGCGCATGTACGACGCCATCGAGTACCGCGGCTTCAAGCAGGAAATCGTCGAAGAACTGGCGAAATTCGCCGGGGTTCCGGTATTCAATGGCCTGACCGATGAATACCACCCGACCCAGATGATCGCCGACGTGCTGACCATGCGTGAGCACGCCGACAAGCCGATCCACGAGATCAGCTACGCCTACCTGGGCGACGCGCGCAACAACATGGGCAACTCTTTGCTGCTGGTGGGCGCCAAGCTCGGCATGGACGTGCGCATCTGCGCGCCCAAGGCCCTGTGGCCCCATGACGACCTGGTACAGCGCTGCAAGAAATACGCAGAAGAAAGCGGTGCCCGTCTGACCCTCACCGAAGATCCGAAAGCCGCGGTCAAGGGCGTGGACTTCATTCACACCGACGTCTGGGTCTCCATGGGCGAACCGGTGGAAGCCTGGGCCGAGCGTATCGAGCAACTGCTGCCCTACCAGGTCAACGCCCAGCTGATGAAAGCCACCGGCAACCCGCGGACCAAGTTCATGCACTGCCTGCCGGCTTTCCACAACAGCGATACCAAGGTCGGCAAGCAGATCGCCGAGCAGTATCCGCACCTGGCCAACGGCATTGAAGTGACCGACGACGTGTTCGAGTCGCCCGCCTGCATCGCCTTCGAGCAGGCGGAAAACCGCATGCACACCATCAAGGCGATCCTGGTTTCGACCCTGGCCGACCTGTAATCCCCCTCCAGTACCGGCGCCGCCCAGGCGGCGCCGGCACCGGACTCTAGAAGGACTGCATTATGCGTATCGTCGTTGCACTGGGCGGTAACGCCCTGCTCCGCCGTGGTGAACCCATGACCGCGGACAACCAGCGCGCCAACATCCGCATCGCCACCGAGCAGATCGCCAAGATCCACCCCGGCAACCAACTGGTAATTGCCCACGGCAATGGCCCACAGGTCGGCCTGCTGTCGTTGCAGGCAGCGGCCTACACCCAGGTTTCGCCCTACCCGCTGGACGTGCTCGGTGCCGAGACCGAAGGCATGATCGGCTACATCATCGAACAGGAACTGGGCAACCTGCTGGACTTCGAGGTGCCGTTCGCCACCTTGCTGACCCAGGTGGAAGTGGACGCCAAGGACCCGGCATTCAAGAACCCGACCAAGCCCATCGGCCCGGTCTACAGCAAGGAAGAAGCCGAGAAGCTGGCCAAGGAAAAAGGCTGGGCCATTGCCCCGGATGGCGACAAGTACCGCCGGGTGGTGGCCAGCCCGAAACCCAAGCGCATCTTCGAGATCCGTCCGATCAAGTGGCTGCTGGAGAAAAGCAGCATCGTGATCTGCGCCGGCGGTGGCGGCATCCCCACCCTGTACGGCGAGGACGGCAAGCTCAAGGGCATCGAGGCGGTGATCGACAAGGACCTGTGTTCGGCGCTGCTGGCCGAGCAGCTGGAGGCGGACCTGCTGGTGATCGCCACCGACGTCAACGCGGCGTTCATCGACTTCGGCAAGCCAACCCAGAAGGCCATCGGCCAGGCCCACCCGGACGAAATGGAGAAGCTGGGCTTTGCCGCCGGCTCCATGGGGCCGAAGGTCCAGGCCGCCTGCGAATTTGCCCGGCACACTGGCAAAACCGCCGTGATCGGTTCACTCTCGGACATCGAAGCGATCGTCCAGGGCAAGGCCGGCACCCGCATCAGCACCGCGCAACCTGGCATCCGTTACCTGTAAGACGCTTGCAGTGAAAACTCGGGGCAGGCCCGGCGCCTGCCCTCCTTTCAAAGCCCTGGAGGAGAGAAGCCTATGGCCATGTTTGAGCCCGGTCACCTGCACATCGAGCGCCATGCGCTGAACAAGGACGACTTCAGCTACAACCTGTGCATTGACTACGAAGTGGCCCACGACCCCAAGGAGGGCAAGGGCATGCTGTTCACCCTGCACGGCACCATCGAAGACAAGTCCCTGAAGGAGCAGTTCTTCCTGGCCAAGGACCTGGCCTTCGACTTCGCCCGCCACGCCACCCGTATCGCCCAGCAGCACGGCCTGCCCAAGAGCGCCAGCATTGCCTCGATGCACAAGTACTACGACGAAATGTTCGAGGACGTACGCAAGCAACTGGACGTCAAGCCCGGCGACCCGGTGAAACCCGAGCACCTTGCGTAACCCCCGATCCCGTGCCGGCGAACTGACCACGGCCCTGCATCGCTGCCCGGCCCGCCTTCGCCGGCTAGCCGGCTCCTGCGGCATGCGTGACGATTTCGACTAAGCCCCCGCCCCAAGGCATACTGGCCACCCTCCGCTTTGCAGAACCGTCAGTCACCCCATGCGTATCCACGTCAGCTTCATCGACCGCGTCGGCATCACCCAGGAAGTCCTGGCCCTGTTGGGCGGGCGCAACCTCAACCTGGATGCGGTGGAAATGGTGCCGCCCAACGTCTATATCGATGCCCCGACCTTGAGCCCCCAGGTGCTGGAAGAACTGCGCGATGCGCTGTTCAACGTACGTGGCGTGCAGGCGGTGACGGTGGTGGACATCCTTCCCGGGCAACGTCGGCACCTGCAACTGGACGCCCTGCTGGCGGCCATGACCGATCCGGTGCTGGCCCTGGACAGTGCCGGCAAAGTGCTGCTGGCCAACCCGGCGCTGATCGCCCTGTATGGCCGCGAACCGGCCGGGGAAAGCGTTGCCGAGCTGTTTGCCGACCCCGCACTGCTGGAGGCCCTGCTGGAAAACGGCTTTCGCCTGCCGCTGCGGGAGATCACCGTCAATGGCCAGACCCTGCTGCTGGACGCCACCCCCATTACCGACGCCGGCGCCCTGCTGACCCTGTACCCGCCCAACCGCATCGGTGAACGGCTCTCGGCCCTGCATCACGACCACGCCGAAGGCTTCGATGCCCTGCTCGGCGAATCACCGGCGATCCGCACCCTCAAGGCCCGGGCGCAGCGGGTCGCAGCGCTGGACGCGCCGCTGTTGATCCAGGGCGAAACCGGCACCGGCAAGGAACTGGTGGCCCGCGCCTGCCATGCCATCAGCGCCCGCCATAGCGCACCGTTCCTGGCCCTGAACTGCGCGGCACTGCCGGAAAACCTGGCCGAGAGCGAACTGTTCGGCTATGCCCCCGGCGCCTTTACCGGCGCCCAGCGCGGCGGCAAGCCGGGGCTGATGGAACTGGCCAACCAGGGCACGGTGTTCCTCGATGAGATCGGCGAGATGTCGCCCTACCTGCAGGCCAAGCTCCTGCGCTTTCTCAATGACGGCAGCTTTCGCCGGGTCGGTGGGGATCGCGAGATCAAGGTCAATGTGCGCATCCTCAGCGCCACCCACCGCGACCTGGAGAAAATGGTCAACGAAGGCACCTTCCGCGAAGACCTGTTCTATCGCCTCAACGTGCTGAACGTGGAAGTGCCACCGCTGCGCGAACGCGGCCAGGACATCCTGCTGCTGGCCCGCTACTTCATGCAGCAGGCCTGCGCGCAGATCCAGCGCCCCGTGTGCCGGCTGACGCCGGGGACCTACCCGGCGCTGCTGGGCAACCGCTGGCCGGGCAACGTGCGGCAATTGCAGAACGTGATCTTCCGTGCGGCGGCGATCTGCGAGAGCAACCTGGTGGACATCGGTGACCTGGACATTGCCGGCACCTCGGTAGCCCGCCAGAACGATGCCGAAGTCGCCAGCCTGGAACAGGCCGTGGAAGCCTTCGAAAAGGAACTGCTGGAAAACCTCTACGTCAGCTACCCCTCGACCCGGCAATTGGCCAACCGCTTGCAGACCTCCCATACCGCGATAGCCCATCGCCTGCGCAAATACGGCATTCCCAACAAGGCCTGAGCTTGCGCCTGCCGCCCTGAAAGCGACCTCCATCTGTACTGAAAGCGCTACAGTGGAACGATTTCGCTACAACGCCTTGCAATCGCTGCCGTGCAAGGCTTTGATCCTCAAAGCCTTTTTTCCGCACCCCGCGCTGTAGCGTTTTCGCTACGGTCGTGACATTCCATCCTCTACAAAAAAACCTCAACCCCTTGATTTACAACGGCCAAATAAATATTGGCCGTGTTCTTGCTATGGACATTGCCATTCGGCTCGGCGCTGTCCGAGCCTTCAATCGCGTCCACCAGACGAGTCTGGCCCCTGAGGAGTTTCCATGAGCGAGTTGCGTTTTACTGAAGATCACGAATGGCTGCGTACCGAAGCGGATGGCAGTGTCACCGTCGGCATTACGGCTTTCGCCCAGAACGCCCTGGGCGATGTGGTGTTTGTGCAACTGCCGGAGCTGCAGGGCTACGACAAGGGCGCCGAAGCCGCCACCGTGGAATCGGTGAAAGCCGCCAGCGGCGTGTACATGCCCCTGGACGGTGAAGTGATCGCCACCAACCCGGCCCTGGAAGACAGCCCGGAACTGGTCAACGAAGACCCGCTGGGCGAAGGCTGGTTCTTCCGCTTCATCCCTGCCGATGCCGCTGCCGTTGGCCAATTGCTGGACCAGGACGCCTACGACCGCCTGATCAAAGCCAGCGCCGAAGCCTGAGGAGCCGCCATGACCGTCAACCTGAGCACCGCCAACGAATTCATCGCGCGCCACATCGGCCCGCGCCAGGGCGATGAGCAAGCCATGCTCAATAGCCTGGGCTTCGATTCCCTGGAAGCCCTGAGCGCCAGCGTGATTCCCGAGAGCATCAAGGGCACCAGCGTGCTGGAGCTGGGCCAGGGCCTGAGCGAAGCCCAGGCCCTGGCCTCGATCAAGGCCATCGCCGCCAGGAACCAGCTGTTCAAGACCTATATCGGCCAGGGCTACTACAACTGCCATACGCCATCGCCAATCCTGCGCAACCTCTTGGAAAACCCGGCCTGGTACACCGCCTACACCCCGTACCAGCCGGAAATCTCCCAGGGTCGCCTGGAAGCCCTGCTGAATTTCCAGACCCTGATCAGCGACCTGAGCGGCCTGCCGATCGCCAACGCCTCGCTGCTGGACGAAGGCACCGCCGCCGCCGAAGCCATGACCTTCTGCAAGCGCCTGAGCAAGAACAAGGGCAGCCACGCCTTCTTCGCCTCGCAGCATTGCCACCCACAGACCCTCGATGTGCTGCGCACCCGTGCCGAGCCCCTGGGGATCAACGTGGTGGTGGGCGATGAGCGCAAGCTGACCGACGTCAGCCCGTTCTTCGGCGCCCTGCTGCAATACCCGGCAAGCAACGGTGACCTGTTCGACTACCGCGAGCTGACCGAGCGTTTCCACGCTGCCAACGCCCTGGTGGCCGTGGCCGCCGACCTGCTGGCCCTGACCCTGCTGACCCCGCCGGGCGAGTTCGGCGCCGACGTGGCCATCGGCAGTGCCCAGCGCTTCGGTGTGCCCCTGGGCTTTGGTGGCCCGCATGCGGCCTACTTCGCCACCCGCGATGCCTTCAAGCGCGACATGCCCGGCCGCCTGGTGGGCGTCTCGGTGGACCGTTTCGGCAAGCCGGCCCTGCGCCTGGCCATGCAGACCCGCGAGCAGCATATCCGCCGCGAGAAGGCCACCAGCAACATCTGCACCGCCCAGGTCCTGTTGGCCAACATCGCCAGCATGTATGCCGTGTACCACGGTCCCAAGGGCCTGACCCAGATCGCCCAGCGCATCCACCACCTGACCGCGATCCTGGCCAAGGGCCTGGTCCAGCTGGGCCTGACCGTGGAGCAGGAAAGCTTCTTCGACACCCTGAGCCTGCACACCGCTGGCCGCACCGCTGCGCTGCACGACAAGGCTCGCGCCCAGGGCATCAACCTGCGGGTGATAGACGCCGAGCGCCTGGGCCTGTCCCTGGACGAAACCACCACTCAAGCCGACGTTGAAACCCTGTGGAGCCTGCTGGCCGACGGCAAGCCCGCGCCGGACTTCGCGGCACTCGCGGCGGCGGTCACCAGCGCCATCCCCGCTGCCCTGGCACGCCAGTCGGCGATCCTCAGCCACCCGGTATTCAACCGCTATCACTCGGAAACCGAGCTGATGCGCTACCTGCGCAAGCTGGCGGACAAGGACCTGGCCCTGGATCGCACCATGATCCCGCTGGGCTCCTGCACCATGAAGCTCAACGCCGCCAGCGAAATGATCCCCATCACCTGGGCCGAGTTCGGCGCGCTGCACCCCTTCGCCCCCGCCGAGCAAAGCGCCGGCTACCAGCAACTGACCACCGAACTTGAAGCCATGCTGTGCGCTGCCACCGGCTACGACGCGGTGTCGCTGCAGCCCAACGCCGGTTCCCAGGGCGAGTACGCCGGCCTGCTGGCCATTCGTGCCTATCACCAGAGCCGTGGCGACGAGCGCCGCGATATCTGCCTGATTCCCTCCTCGGCCCACGGCACCAACCCGGCCACTGCCAACATGGCCGGCATGCGCGTGGTGGTCACCGCCTGCGACGCCCGCGGCAACGTCGACATCGAGGACCTGCGGGCCAAGGCCATCGAGCACCGCGAGCACCTCGCCGCACTGATGATCACCTACCCGTCCACCCACGGCGTGTTCGAAGAAGGCATCCGCGAAATCTGCGGCATCATTCACGACAACGGCGGCCAGGTGTACATCGACGGCGCCAACATGAACGCCATGGTCGGCCTCTGCGCCCCGGGCAAGTTCGGTGGCGACGTGTCCCACCTGAACCTGCACAAGACCTTCTGCATTCCCCATGGCGGTGGCGGCCCGGGCGTCGGCCCGATCGGCGTCAAGTCGCACCTGGCGCCCTTCCTGCCCGGCCACGCCGCGCTGGAAAACAAGAAAGGCGCGGTCTGTGCCGCTCCGTTCGGCAGCGCCAGCATCCTGCCGATCACCTGGATGTACATCAGCATGATGGGCGGCGCCGGCCTCAAGCGCGCCTCGCAGTTGGCGATCCTCAATGCCAACTACATCTCGCGCCGCCTGGAAGAGCACTACCCGGTGCTCTACACCGGCAGCAACGGCCTGGTGGCCCACGAATGCATCCTCGACCTGCGTCCGCTGAAAGACAGCAGCGGCATCAGCGTGGACGACGTGGCCAAGCGCCTGATCGATTTTGGCTTCCATGCGCCAACCATGTCCTTCCCGGTGGCCGGCACCCTGATGATCGAGCCCACCGAAAGCGAATCCAAGGAAGAGCTGGACCGCTTCTGCGACGCCATGATCCGCATCCGCGAAGAAATCCGCGCGGTGGAAAACGGCAGCCTGGACAAGGACGACAACCCGCTTAAGAACGCCCCGCACACCGCGGCCGAACTGGTGGGCGAGTGGTCCCATCCGTACAGCCGTGAACAGGCGGTATACCCAGTGGCGTCCCTGGTGGAAGGCAAGTACTGGCCACCAGTGGGCCGGGTCGACAACGTGTTCGGCGACCGCAACCTGGTGTGCGCCTGCCCGTCGATCGAAAGCTACGCCTAAGGTAGCCGCAAGCTAGTAGCCTCAAGCTGCAAGAAAGAGCCGATCGGCTTCCGACTTGCAGCTTGTGGCTTGCCGCTGCCTCCATAACAAGAAACCGGAGAACCAACATGTCCCTGAGCGTGTTCGACCTGTTCAAGATTGGCATCGGCCCCTCCAGCTCCCACACCGTCGGCCCGATGCGCGCCGCCGCGCGCTTTGTCGAAGGCCTGCGCCGTGAAGACCTGCTGAAGGCCACCACCTGCGTCAAGGTCGAGCTGTACGGCTCGCTGGGCGCCACCGGTAAAGGTCACGGCAGCGACAAGGCGGTGCTGCTGGGCCTGGAAGGCGAGCACCCGGACACCGTGAATACCGAAAACATCGCCGCACGCCTGCAGGAAATACGCAGCAGCGCGCGCCTCAACTTGCTCGGCGAACACAGCATTGCGTTCAACGAGAAAGAACACCTGGCCATGATCCGAAAGCCCCTGGCCTATCACCCCAATGGCATGATCTTTCGTGCCTTCGACAACGCCGGTTTGCAGATCCGCAGCCGCGAGTACTACTCCGTTGGCGGTGGTTTCGTGGTTGACGAAGATGCCGCCGGAGCCGATCGCATCGTTGAAGACACCACTCGCCTGACCTTCCCCTTCAAGACCGCCAAGGAACTGCTGCAACATTGCGCTACCTATGGCCTGTCCATCAGCCAGGTGATGCTGACCAATGAAAGTGCCTGGCGCCCGGAAGCGGAAACCCGCGCCGGCCTGCTGAAGATCTGGCAGGTGATGCAGGACTGCGTGGATGCCGGCTGCCGCAACGAAGGCATCCTGCCCGGCGGGCTCAAGGTCAAGCGCCGTGCCGCGGCCCTGCACCGCCAGTTGTGCAAGCACCCGGAAGCGGCACTGCGCGATGCCCTGTCGGTGCTGGACTGGGTCAACCTCTATGCCCTGGCGGTGAATGAAGAAAACGCCAACGGCGGACGGGTGGTCACCGCCCCCACCAATGGTGCGGCCGGCATCATTCCGGCGGTGCTGCACTACTACATGCGCTTCATTCCCGGGGCCAGCGAAGACGGGGTGGTGCGTTTTCTCCTCACCGCCGCAGCCATCGGCATCCTCTACAAGGAAAACGCCTCGATCTCCGGCGCCGAAGTCGGCTGCCAGGGCGAAGTGGGCGTGGCCTGCTCGATGGCGGCCGGGGCCTTGTGCGAGGTCCTCGGCGGCAGCGTGCAGCAAGTGGAGAACGCCGCGGAAATCGGCATGGAACACAACCTCGGGCTGACCTGTGACCCCATTGGCGGGTTGGTGCAGGTGCCCTGCATCGAACGCAACGCCATGGGCTCGGTCAAGGCCATCAATGCGGTGCGCATGGCCCTGCGTGGCGACGGGCAGCACTTCGTCTCCCTCGACAAGGTCATCCGCACCATGCGCCAGACCGGCGCCGACATGAAAAGCAAATACAAGGAAACCGCCCGTGGCGGTCTGGCCGTGAACATTATCGAGTGCTGATACGCAGCCTGTATCCGCACGTTTTTTTTCAGGAGTTGCCCATGTCCACCGAAACACTATTGAAAACCCCGTTGCACAGCCTGCACCTGGAACTCGGCGCCCGCATGGTGCCGTTCGCCGGCTACGACATGCCGGTGCAGTACCCGCTGGGAGTGATGAAGGAGCACCAGCACACCCGTGAACAGGCCGGGCTGTTCGATGTGTCCCACATGGGGCAGATCCTGCTGCGCGGCGCCAACGCCGCCCAGGCCCTGGAGACCCTGGTGCCGGTGGATATCATCGACTTGCCGGTGGGCATGCAGCGCTACGCCATGTTCACCAACGAACAGGGCGGCATCCTCGATGACCTGATGGTGGCCAACCTGGGGGACGAACAGCTGTTCCTGGTGGTCAACGCCGCCTGCAAGGACCAGGACCTGGCCCACCTGCGCCGTCACCTGGGTGAGCAATGCGACATTCAACCGCTGTTCGAGGAACGGGCCCTGCTGGCCCTGCAAGGCCCGGCTGCAGTCACGGTGCTGGCGCGCCTGGCGCCGGAGGTGGCGCAGATGACCTTCATGCAGTTCAAGCCGGTGACCCTGCTGGGCGTGGGCTGCTTTGTCAGCCGTTCGGGCTACACCGGCGAAGACGGTTTCGAAATCTCGGTGCCGGCGGCCCAGGCGGAAAAACTCGCCCGTGCCCTGCTGGCCGAGCCGGAAGTAGCGGCCATCGGCCTCGGCGCCCGCGACTCCCTGCGCCTGGAAGCCGGCCTGTGCCTCTATGGCCATGACATGAACAGCGACACCACGCCGATCCAGGCCAGCCTGCTGTGGGCCATCTCCAAGGCACGTCGTGCCGATGGCGCCCGCGCCGGCGGCTTCCCCGGTGCCGAGGTGATCTTTGCCCAGCAGCAAGGCGGTGTCAGCCGCAAACGCGTCGGCCTGCTGCCCCAGGAACGCACACCGGTACGTGAAGGTGCAGAGATCGTCGACGCCGAAGGCAAGGTTATCGGCAGCGTGTGCAGCGGCGGTTTTGGACCGACCCTGGGCGGCCCTCTGGCCATGGGCTACCTCGACATCGAGCACTGCGCACTCGATACGCCAGTTGCAGCAATAGTTCGTGGGAAAAAGGTACCAATGCTTGTAAGCAAAATGCCATTCGTGCCACAACGCTACTACCGCGGCTGAGGGACTGTTTCTATAAGTAACGCGGTTGCGTTAAAAGTGCACTAATCTGTAACGCAACCGCCATAAAACAGTGCACATTTTCGATACTGAACTTCACTTATAACGCCCGAAAACAATTGAACAACTCTATCGAATAAGCCCCGCACGCTAGTTCCGCCAAACCTCGGCAAGCTGAGTAAAACCGGGGCTTCGCGGGGCTTGTTTTTTCTCCCATAGTTGGCGTAGAGTTTCCCCACTGTGTTTGCATGGGTCGCTTGGAATCGTGACCTGGGCAGTAGCTAACAAGTTTGCTACAACCCGTTCGACGTCTCTTACTTTCCTGCAACCCAGCCCAGTACTCTTTCATGGGAAAGAGACTGTCATTAATTTTTTAGCGTCAAAGGAAATAAGAAATGTCCCAACGTCAGAGCGGTACCGTCAAGTGGTTTAACGACGAGAAAGGTTTTGGTTTTATCACTCCAGAAAGCGGTCCGGATCTGTTCGTACACTTCCGCGCTATTCAGGGCAACGGCTTCAAGAGCCTGAAAGAAGGCCAAAAAGTGACCTTCATCGCTGTGCAAGGCCAGAAAGGCATGCAGGCTGACGAAGTACAAGCAGAAGCTTAATCGTCTGTAACGAAAAAGCCCCTGATGCTGACATCAGGGGCTTTTTTGTGCGCGCAATTCCGTAAAATGGCTTCTTTTTTCAGTCGAGAGCCTGTCATGTCGAAACATCTGCTAAGCCCCCAAGGCGAGTTCCCCGCCGCCGGCCTGGGTCGTCGCCTGGCAGCGATGTTCTATGATTTCCTGCTGTGCGTTGCCCTGCTGATTGTCACGGGCGGCGTCTACAAGCTGATCCAGATGCAGATCATCGGCGAGGCGCGGATGCGTACCCTGACCGAATCCGGCGCCCTGGATGGGGACCCGTTGTACTCCACGGTGCTGCTGTTCGTGCTGTTCGGTTTCTTCGCCAAGTTCTGGACCCATTCCGGCCAGACCCTGGGCATGCAGGTCTGGGGTATCCGGGTGCAGAACGCCGACGGCAGCCGTATCAGCCTGTGGCAGGCGCTGTTGCGCTTCATGGTGTCGATCGCGTCCTGGCTGTGCGCCGGCCTGGGCTTCTTCTGGGTGCTGGTGGACAAGCAGAAACGCAGTTGGCACGACATCTACTCCAACAGCCAGCTGGTGCGCATTCCCAAGCAGAAGAAGTAAGCCCGCCGCCTGCAAAAACGCCCCGACAGATCGGGGCGTTTTTTTTAAGCGAGCAGAAGAGCCGATCAGGCGTTGCCCGCCAGTTTCATCCGCGCCGCCTGGGTGAAATCCAGCATGCGCTTCAGCGGGCGGAGCGCATTGGGGATCAGCGCCGGGTCGACGCTGATCTCGTTGCTGCCATCCTTCAGGCACTGCAGGGTACGCTCCAGGGTGTTCATGGCCATCCACGGGCAATGGGCACAACTGCGGCACGCCGCACCATTGCCGGCCGTCGGCGCCTCGATGAACACTTTGTCCGGGCACAGCTGCTGCATCTTGTAGAAGATGCCGCGGTCGGTGGCGACGATGAAGGTCTTGTTCGGCAGGCGCTGCGCGGCAGCAATCAGCTGACTGGTGGAGCCCACCGCGTCGGCCAGTTCGATCACCGAGCTGGGGGACTCCGGGTGCACCAGAATGGCCGCATCCGGATACAGCGCCTTCATGTCTTCCAGCTGCTTGGACTTGAACTCCTCGTGAACGATGCAGGCACCGTCCCAGAGCAGCATGTCGGCACCGGTCTGGCGCTGGATGTAGGTGCCCAGGTGCTTGTCGGGGCCCCAGATGATCTTCTCGCCGTTATCCATCAGGCTTTCGACGATTTCCAGGGCGCAACTGGAGGTCACCACCCAGTCGGCACGGGCTTTGACCGCCGCCGACGTGTTGGCATAGACCACCACGGTGCGCTCGGGATGCTGGTCGCAGAAGGCCGAGAACTCCTCCACCGGGCAGCCAAGGTCAAGGGAGCAGGTGGCTTCCAGGGTCGGCATCAACACCCGTTTTTCAGGGTTGAGAATCTTCGCCGTCTCACCCATGAAGCGGACCCCGGCAACCAGCACGGTCTTGGCCGGATGGGCATTGCCGAAGCGGGCCATTTCCAGGGAGTCGGATACGCAGCCGCCGGTTTCTTCGGCCAGGGCCTGAATCACCGGATCACAGTAGAAGTGGGCAACCAGCACCGCATCCTGAGCCTTGAGCTCGGCAGCGATGGCGGTACGCAGATGGGCCTCTTGCGCAGCGCTCAAGGGTTTGGGCTGCTTGGCATCGAGGTGGGCTTGAACCAGAAGGCGTTCAGAAATTTGCGTCATGTTCGCAAGACCTGCAGGCGCTTGAGGCGCGAAAGTCGAGTATACCACCGGCTCCGGACCGCTTAAGGCCCCGCCGGGAGAGTGAGTTCATCAGGTACGGACAACATTGGAGCCGCGCAAGGCTACAGAATATCCAGGGTATTCAAAAGCCTATTCTGCCCAACAGCTGCGCCCTACCCTGCCGGCGGCGCCTGCACCCGGGCAAAAGCCACCGTCACACACAACCCGCGTTTGGCCCGTTGGTCGGAGTAATCCAGCCAGACCCGGCCGGCATGCCGATCGGCAATGGCCTTGACGATGGCGAGCCCCAGCCCGGAGCCCACTTCATCGCTGCCCAGCCCGCGATGGAAAGGATCGAACACACGCTCGCGCTCAGCCATGGCAATACCCGGCCCCGAGTCGCTGACCTGCAGCAGGATCTCGTCCTGCACCTGGGCCACCGACAGGTCCACCCGCCCACCTGGCGGGGTATAGCGGATGGCGTTGTCCACCAGGTTTTTCACCAGGGTCAGCAGGTCCTCCTGGCTGATCAGCACCTGCCTGTCCGGCCCACCTTCCAGGCCGATGTCGATCCCCTTGTCCTCCGCCAGGGGCAGCAGGTCCTCCAGCACCCGGCGATACACCCCGTGCACCGAAACCGGCTCCACCCGGCCATTGATGGCCGATTGTGCAGACGCCAGCCCGAGCAACTGGTCGATCAGCTTTCTGCCGCGCTCGATCCCCTGGCGCAACAGCTGCAGGCGCTCCCGAGCCAGGCCGGGCATCTCCACCGATGCCAGGCGCTCGGCCTGCAGGGACAAGGCCGTCAGCGGCGAGCGCAATTCATGGGCGGCATCCGCCACGAAACGCCGCTGCGCCGTCATGGACTGAGTCACCCGCAGCAACAGGCGATTGATGGCCCGCACGAAAGGCCGCACCTCGGTCGGCAGATGGCGCTCGTCGATCGGGTGCAATTCCTGCTCGTCACGCAGGTCGATCTCGGCCGCCAACTGCTCGATGGGACGAAACAGTTTGCGCACCAGATCGGCAATCACCAGCAACAGCACGGGAAACAGGATCAGGAAGGGCAACAGGCCGCGCCAGGCGCTTTCCCGTGCATCCCTGTCACGAGCGCCGGTTTCCTGGGCCACGGCAATACGCAGGCCGGCGCTGGTGGTCTTGACCAGCACCCGAAACGGCTCGCCGCCCACCGTCAGGGTCGACAGACCGTCTGCCAGGGTGGTGGGCAACGGCAGGGGGATATCGGCATCACTGTCCGCCGCCGCCCTGGCGCCATCGGCCAGATATTGAACGACCACCCTGGATTCCTCGTTATCGTCGGCGACGACCTGCCCCGGCTGCGGGTAGGCCAGGGTCATGTGCTGGCGCTCGAACAGCGCGGCCACCTGGCGCAGGGTGTTGTCCTGCATCTCCAGGGCCTCGTCGAAGGCCGAGACATAAGCAAAGACTCCGGCCAGCAGCGCAACGATCAGCACCGCCACTGACAAGGCAATGGACAGCCTGAGCTGGACCGACTCGCTCAGACGTCTTTTGAAACCATCCATCCCATCCCCCTGACGTTCTTGATCACCTGGCTTCCCAGCTTGCGGCGCAAGGCATGGATCAGGAACTCCACCGCATTGCTTTCCACCTCCTCGCCCCAGCCGTAGATGCGGTCTTCCAGTTCGCTACGGGAAAGAATCGCCCCCGGGCGGATCAACAGCGCCTGCAACAGGGCGAATTCGCGGTTCGACAGCTGCACCGCAGGCTGCTCGAACGAGCTTGCCTGTTTCGATACCGGGTCCAGCGAGACCACGCCATTGCCCAGCAGCGGCGCCGCGCTACCACCTTTGCGACGCATGACCGCACGCATTCGCGCCAGCAGCTCGGCCATGGCGAAGGGCTTGAGCAGATAGTCGTCCGCGCCACCGTCCAGGCCTCGCAGCCGGTCATCGAGGCTGTCACGGGCGGTAATGATCAACAGCGGCACCGGGTTGTTACGGCGGCGAATGCTGTCGAGCACCTGCAACCCGTCCTTGCCGGGCAGGCCGAGGTCGAGCAGCACCTGGTCGTAATGCTGGCTGTCCAGAGCAGCCAGGGCGGTCACCCCATCGCTGACCCAGTCGGCGGCGTAGCCTGCATCCTTGAGGGCACCCTGTATCGCCTCGGCGATCATACCGTCGTCCTCCACCAGCAAGATCCGCATAGTGCCTCCGTAGTGAAACAGGCCCGGCCTGCGCTTGAGCAAGGCCGGGCCCGGGTCGAGTCCCCCCAAGGGTAATCACTCGCCTGCCGATCTGCTGGAAAAGATGAGGGTCAGGCCTTGCCTTGCAAGCGACTGAACGTTGCCAGCAGATCGTCCATCGCCGACTTGCACTCGGCCTGTTGCGGGGTACTGGCGCGCAGGGCGTCCAGTGCGCGGTCGATGCCCTTGTCCAACACATGCCAGTCACCGGCGGCACGGGGCTTCAAGCCGGCTTCGGCAGAGTCCCAGGCAACTTCCAGATCCTTGATCCGGCGCTTCGCCCCCGCCAGGTCCTGCTTGTCCACCAAGCCGGCAACATCACGGGCAATGGCCTGGAACTCGGCCAGGTCGCCCAGCTTGGAGGCCGTGGCCCCAGCAGCCTGGGCTGAGGCGACAGTACCGGGCTTGGGCGCATCGGCAGGCTTGGAACACCCCGCGGCCAGCCCCAGCAGGGCAATCATGGAAAGGGTTGTGGTGTAGCGAATGGCAGAGCGGATAAAGGCCATGATGAGTCCTTGAGTGAGGGTCGGATAATCAGTGGGAAAGGCGCTGACGGTTGTTGACGTTGAGCTGCGCGACGCTCACCAGCAAAAGAATCACGCAGAGGAAGATCGCGCTGGTCCAGGTGGCGCCCAGGCCCAGGCCACCGTAGGTCTTGGCTTGTGTCAGCAGGTCGCCGAGGGCGGCGCCAAACGGTCGGGTGAGGATGTAGGCGACCCAGAAGGTCAGCACCGCATTGCCCCCCAGGCGCCAGGCCACCAGGGTCACGGCAATCAGTGCGGCAAAGATCAGCGCTCCCAGGGTAAAGCCGAGCCCCAGCGCCTCGGTGGCCAGGTCCCCGGCGGCGGTTCCCAGGGCGAAGGTGCAGAGCACGGTGGCCCAGTAGAACAGCTCGCGTCGCGGGGTAACGATCTGGCGGATCGACAGGTTGTGTTCAACGGCGTACCAGACAGCGAAATTGACCGCCAGCAAACCTGCAAACACTGCGGTGCTCAGGTACAGGCTGATGCCCAGCTGATCGGTGAGCACATCGGTGATCTGGGTCCCGACGATGCTCACCAGGACCACGCTCAGCCAGTAGATCCATGGCGTGTAGGCCCGGCTACGGAACTGCGCGAACAGCGCCACCCCCAGCAACAGCGCCATGCCGATGCTGGTCACACCCTGCCCCAGGCCGGCGTCGACGGCCAGGTAGTCGGCACAGGTTTCGCCCACGGTGGTGGACATGATCTTGATGATCCAGAAGGACAGCGTCACCTCCGGAACCTTGTTCAGCCAATCGGTCTTACTCAGCGGCTTCATCGGGTGCCTCTCCATAACGGCGCGTGTATTGGCGCGAAGCAGAGGCTACGAGGGAAAACTTAGCTGGAACTGAGGGCCCCCCGAACGGGCCGGCTTCGATCACCAAGCAATGCGCTGCAAGGCCTCAGGGTCCAGCAGCCAGGTGAGTACGTCGGGGCTGTTGATCACCGAGCCATGGTGGCGCTGCTCGTCCCGCCAGTAGCGATTGTCCTGGGCCGGATCGAGCCCCAGGCCCGGGGCCAGCCCCTCGATACTGCGCCCGGCGGACAACAGCACATCCACCGCGCGCCCCTTCAGCGGCACCGCCTGCCATTGGGACAGCAGCAGGATATTGCCGTGCACGCACTCGCGATTGACCAACTGCGCGTCCACCAGGTCATCGACGTAGGCATACTGCGGATCAGCCGCCAAACGCCGGGCAATGGCGTCGGGGGCCAACCCTCGAAGCTCGGCCAGCAGCGGCGGGTCCACCAGCAGCAGCGGCCTGGCGGGCGCCGTGCTGCGGGCCACGCAACAGGCCGCCACGTAAGCGCCGAAGGAGTAACCGAGCACCGCATCCAGGGGCGTCAGCTCATGCTCTTGGGCAATCTGCCGGGCCAGGTCTTCGACACTGGAATAGGGCCAGTAGTCGCTGTAGTTGACCTGCACCAGCGACGCTCGCCCCTTGAGTGCCCGGCCCAGGGCAGAAAAACAGATCGGATGGCCGACGAAGTCGGGAAAGCAGATCAGTTTCATTGACGTTGCCCCGCCGCGACAAAGGATTCGAGAAATGCCCGGGCCTGCGGCTCGGGCAGATAGCTGTTGAGCAGCACTTCGCAGCCCAGCGCCGACTTGACCACCGTCAGGTCGAGCAGGGTCTTGGGCCACTCGCTAACCGAGTTGGCAATCCGCGTTTGCAACCACCGGGCATCACTGGCCGGCAGCTCGACGAAATTGCACAGGAACGCCGGAGCAAAGCCGTACAAGCCCAGGGCCGCGAGTATTTCCTCGTAACCCAAGGCCGCCCGGGCCAGCTTGGCATTCAGGTAATCCATGCAGGCCTGTGGCTCGCAACCTTCGGCGAAGCGCCCGGGAGCCAGGGGCACGGGCACCGTGTAACTGGAGAACCCGCTGATCACCGAACGCTCAGCCCAGGCGAACAGCAGATTGACGATCGGCGCCTCGATCCCCAAGCCCTCGGCACAGCCCTGGCGAAACGCCTGCAACAGGTGAAACAGACGCTGCGGCGAGGCCAGCTTCATCGGATCCATGGCCAGTGCCGCGCGCAACTGCAGTGCCTGGGCATTGGCCGCCGGTGCCGGGACATCGGCCAACGGCGCGTACTCCTCGGCCTCTTGCTCCCAGGCCTCGGTGCCGGCCTCTGCCAGACGCTCATATTCCTCGGCCTGCATCAGGTTGTTACCGACAAAGGAAAAATCCGCCACCGGCGGCGACTGCACGCCCAGCGCCAACTGTTCCACGCTGCGCAGCAGGCTCAACTGGCCGACATGGTTGCCAAGGATGTGATGCAGCCACAGCCCCAGGTGCAAGGTGCCGTCGATGCGCACCTTGAACAGGCTGCACAGGTCCTGCTCGAACAGTGATAGCGGCCGCTCAAGGAAATGCTCCACGCAGGCCTGCTGGCTGGGAAACTCCGCCACAGGCTCCAGCCACAGGCGCGCCGGCGGCTCGGGGGCCAGATCAAAACAGTACTCGCCCTCGACCCGCGCCACCCGACAGCCCGCCAGTGGATAGCGCTGCTTCAAGCCCTCGGCCAGCGCCTGCAGGTCCAGCCCGGCGGCCGGCAACTGCTCGGGCCGGAACAGGTAGAGCACGTTGTTGGCCCGTAGATCCTTGTTGAACAGTTCGGCATACACCATCGACAACTGGCTCTTGTTCAAGCCGATCCAGCGGCTGTCGCCGGCAGCCGGCAACCGCCCGGGACCGTTGCGCAGCGCCTCCCTGGCGTGGCGGGCGGAGGTGGCGCGGACCACGGCAAAACGCCCCAGGTGAGTATTGATCGAAAACCCTGCATGGGCGGCGGGCAAGGACTCCTGCTCCGACTCGATCACGTAGTACTCCTGCGCACCGTTTTCCAGCAGGGACGCCAGGCCGGGTTGGGCCTGTAGCCAGTCCAGCAACTGGCCCAGGGTGGCCATGCGGTAGAACTGCTCCAGGCCCAGGCCTTCCCAGCCCAGGTGACGGTTCACCGTGCCCACCAGCTTGATCGCCGCCAGCGAGTTGCCGCCGCTGTCGAAGAAGCTGCGCTGCAGGTCATGAGCCGACACGCCGAAACGCGCGAGAAAACGCCCTGCCGGCGAGTCGTCCGTTTCAGTGGCCGGCTGCCCGAGACACAGGCGCTGCTTGAGCTCAGCAATATCCAGCTTGCCGGAAGAGCGCAGGGCAAAGCGCTCAACCTCGACAAATCGCGACGGCACCATGAACGGCGGCAGGCTTTGCCGGCCATATTCGGCCAGCACCCGGGGCTCGACCCCAGGCGCCTTAAGGTACACCAGCAGCAACTGCGCTTCGGTTCCCTGGTCATCCAGCAACACCACACAATCGAGCATTCCCGGGTAACACTTGAAGGCGGCGGCGACCTCGGTCAGCGACAGGCGCTGGCCACGCAGCTTGATCTGGTCATCGCTGCGGCCATGGAAGTGATAGAGCCCCTGGCCATCCCGGGAAACCAGGTCGCCACTGCGGTAGCAACGCAGCGTCCGGCCCTGCCATGGCAGGTCGATGAAACGCTCCCGGGTCAGCTCGGCATCCCCCAGATATCCCGGGGACAAGCCGCCCCCGGCGATCAGCAGCTCGCCGGGTTCATCCACCTCGCACGGCTGTCCGTCAGGGCGCAGCAGCAACAGGGTGGCATCGTCCACGGCCTGGCCGATGGGAATGTCCCGGGTGCTGTCGAAGCGGCGGGGAATGGCATAGACACAGGTACCCATGGTGTTTTCCGTGGGGCCATAACCGTTGTAGAGAACCAGCCCATCGGCGGCCGCATAGGCCTGGCGGACATGCCCTGCGGACAGGACCTCGCCGCCGACCATCAGCCGCTTGATACCCCGCAGCCAGCCGCGGTCGATATCGACGAAGGTGTTGAACAGGGTCGAGGTCAGCCACAGGCTGTCGACCCCGGCCTCGTGGATGTAACGATGCAGGTGTTCCAGGGTCAGGGCGCCGGGAACATGGATATGCAATTCGCCGCCATTGAGCAGCGCGGTCCAGATCTCGAACTGCGAGGCGTCGAAGGTCAGGTTCGAGGCGTACAGCATGCGAAAGCCCGGCTGCAGCGGAAAATGTCGCGGCCGGTCGCAGAACCCCAACACCCCGCGATGGGTACAGGGAATGATCTTCGGCGCGCCGGTGGTGCCGCTGGAAAAGTTCACGTACACCGGCTCGGCACCGCATAGCGGCGGCCAGCACGCAGCCTCGTCCGTGGGCGCGAGCAACTCATCCAGCGCCAGATACCCCGGGCCACCGGCAACCTCCGGCGTGACCCGCCAGCGCACGCCACTGCGTTCACACACCGACTGGTTCCACTGGGGCGGGTTGTTGCGGTCCAGATAGCAGTACGACAGGCCGGCCCGCACCATGCCCACCAGCAGCACCAGTTGTTCAATCGAGCGCTCCACCTCCAGGCCCAGGGTGCTGCCAGGCGTCAGGCCCAAGCCCAGCAAGCGGGCCGCCACCTGTGCCGAACGCTGTTCCAGCTCCCGGTAGCTGAGCCGTGCGCCGTTGCAGCTCAGCGCGGTATCCGTGGCATGCCGGGCGAAGACGTCGTCCAGGCACGAAGCAATAGATAGATGAGCCATGCCGTCACGCTTCCCTGTGTTTGATCAGGTTGATTCCAGGGGCGAAGAACGCCGCGCCGTTGTAGTGCGCCAACGCCTGCCCCAGGTCCATCTCGACCCGCTGCAAGTGCTCCAGCCAATCCTTGCCGGCCACCAGGCAGTCGAGGCAACGAGCGATGTTGCGCTCCACCGTGGCTTCCCCTGCCGGGCACTGCACGCTCTTGCGCCCGTGATGGTAGGCATCGTCGCGGTAACCGTTACCGCAGCGGGACACGTTGATGATGTCGATGTTGCCCATTTGCGGCGAGAGCTCCAGGGTCAGGCTGACCCGCCCGACATTCACCAGCCGCGAGCGGCCAGCCCCGTTGCCCTGCGGATTGAGCAGGGCCAGCAACCGCGGGAACAAGGCACTGATATCAGCATCGATGCACAGGAAGATCCGGGTGAACTGCCCGGCCATCGCCCCCGGCTCGGCCAGCAGGTCGAGCACCTGCACCGGCAGGCCCGGGTCGATGGCGGCGGGGTTGAGGTCCGCGACCCAGATCCGCGCACCATGACAGGCCGCCACCAGGCTCAGCATCTTGCCCACCAGGCCCATGCCCACCACCAGGATCTGCTCCCCCGCCTGCAATTGCGCACGGTCCACCGCATGCACCGCAGTGGCACCCAGGGTGGCGAGAATCGCCTGGTCCTGGGTCAGTGACGGCGGCACCTTGCACACCAGCCGCTGGGGCACCTGGATCCAGTTGGAATGGGTAGCAATCTTCCAGCCCATGGCCACCACCCGGTCTCCCGGCTGCACGCCTTCCACCTCGGGCCCCACGGCGCTAACCACCCCGGCCGCGCAATAGCCCAGCGGCAGTTGCTCGCCAGTCTCGCGTACCTGCTGCAGGTAATGACGCTCGGTGCCCGGGCTGACCATGGAGTAGTCCACCGCCACCTGCACTTCAGTGGCCGCTAGAGCGGCCAGAGGTTCATGCACGGCGATCACGCCATCGGCGCCACAGGCGGTGAGTGTGTATCGGCTGCTGCTCATCAGGCCTCCCGTCCGGTCAGGCGATCCAGGCACTGGGCAAACCCTGGAAATGAAGTCTGGTAGCAATGCCCTTCGAGGATGGTGGCCTGCAGCCCGTGAGCCAGCAGCAGGACGTGGGCGGTCATTGACAGGCGATGGTCACCGAAAGTCGGGATCGCCCCTTGCACACTGGGTACCTGCCCGCCTTCCACCCGCACGTCGTAGCCGTCGACCTGGTAGTCCAGGCCCAGGGCATTGAGCATGCTGCGGGTGGCGGCGATCCGGTCCGATTCCTTGAAGGTCAGTTCGTAGAGGTCACTGAAGGTCGCGCTGCCGGGCAGCACGCAGCTGATGGCCAGGGCCAGCGGCACTTCGTCGATCATTGCGTGGAACTGGTGCTTGTCGCGCAAGTCGTGAGCCCTGGGCTGGCCACCCCCGCGCAGCAGCAGGCGGCCCACCGGCTCGCCATGACGAATGCTGTCCACCTCCAGGGTCAGGTTGAAACCACAGGCCAGCAGCCAGTTGAAAAAGCCCAGGCGCGTAGGGTTCAGGCACACATTGTCGAAGCTCAGGCGCTGCTGCTCCTGGTGGCGGTTGCACAGCAGGAACAACGCCGCCGGATAGGCAATGGCCGAGGGGTCGCGAGGGATGCTGATCTCCTCGGGAATCGCGCAGTCCCGTGGCTGGTAGTGGATCTGCAACTGCTCGTCCTGCAGCCGGTCGCCAAAACTGTTGATGATGCGCTGGGTGTGATCCCGGGCCACCACCGGGTACCGGATCGACATCGGCTTGCGTGCCGCCACCCCGGCAAACAGCAAGGTGCTGATGGCCTGGGCGCTGCCGATGTGGATCTGCGCCGCGCCGCCGCGGAATGCAGCCTGGTGGATACGGATCGGCAGCGCGCCCGGGCGCCCCAGGTACTCCAGGCGGGCGCCCATCTGGTTCAGGGGCTCGACGATCCAGTCGAAGGGGCGGTTGCGCAGGGTTTCGTCGCCATCGACGATGCACGGCACATTGAGCCCCACCAGCATCCCGATCAGTAACCGCGCGGCCGCGCTGGAGGGCCCCAGGTCGACCCGCCGCTCGTGGGTCGCCTGGGCGAAATCACCGCTGATCTCCAGGGTCTGGGGCGTCTGCCCTGGCGTCACCTCAAGGCCCAGTTGCTGCAGGGCATCGAGCAACAGGGTCACCGCCTTGCCGCGGTTCAGGTCCCGCAGGCGCACCGGATGCCGGGCCAGGGCGGCAAACAGGATCATCCGATGGCTGATGGACTTGTCCGATGGCAGGTAGCCGTCGATGTTGGCCCAGACCTGCTGGTGGCGGCCAAGGGTGAAATCGATGGGCCGGTCCGGGTAATCGATCATGGGCGACTCCTGTATTTGGCGGGGTTGATCAGTTCGGCGTCGTCCACCAGCGCTTCGTCCTCGAAGTGGTCGCCCACCCCGGGGCCCGCGGGCAACACCAGCGGCTGGGTTTCATAGAAGCGCCGACGGTTCTTCTTGCGTTCAAGGCCGAGGTTGAAGCCCCCAAGGTCCACTCCCCAGCTTTCCAGCCGGCCATGGGTGATGGCGCTGTCCACCAGGGCCTGGCCCATCGCGGTGCGGATCAGCGCGCGGCCGTGTTTCTGTTCTTGGGAACCGTTGAGGCTGGCTTCGAAGATGTTGGGGTCGCCGTCACATACGCTGACGTCGGCCAGCCCGCTCATCCAGTCACCGCAACTGAGGCAGCGAAAGGTCTTGTTGTCCTTGAGCTTGCCGAGGATCTCCCAGAAATCGATGCCAAAGGTCTGGCTGTCCAGCAAGGTGATTTGCAGCCGGCCGGGGTAATCGCCTTCGCGGTACTTGATATCGCGCACCTGCTGCGGGTCTTGCCCCAGCACCTCGCTGATGATGCTGTGGGTGCCGGCCGGCAGGGTGTTGGAGGAGCAGGCGGTCTCGATCACGCAGATGATCCGGCTGCGGGCCCAGTGGCCGATGGCCGTGTCCCGGCGCTGCAGCTTGCGGATCGCCTGGACGTGGCAGGCCAGCCCCACCACGGCGATGCGCGCGTCCGGCTGCTGTTCGTAGCATTCGCGCAGGGCATTGAGGTAAGGCGCCAGCTGGTAGGTGGACTGGGCGTTGTTGATGATCGCCGCCGCATCACTGCCCAGCTGCGGCGCGCTGCGCCAGCCCTGCCCCGGATGACGGCCCATGGTCAGGGTCAGGTCCACGTCAAAGTGCTCCCGGGCGGTCAGCAGCAAAGTGGTGGCGGTGCCGCCACTGGCCGAGCGCCGGACTATCTGCGGATCGGTGGAACGCGCACCAATGGCCTGGCGGCTGATCCCCAGCCAGCGCTCTTCGGCGCGGCGGGTACGGCCGAACAGTTCCAGCTCGGAGCGATCGGTATCCGGCTGCAGCCCCGGGCACACCGCCAGGCACTCGGTGCAGCTTTCACAACTGTCGCCGATGCCCTCCAGCAGCGGCACCACCCGGTCCGGGTCGAAAACGATCACCTGCTGTGGGCACACCAGGGCGCAGGCGCCGCACCCGGCGCACAGATTCTGATCGAGCACCGTCAATTTCAATAACATCCCTGTCATCTTGGATAAGCCTCGTGTGCCGTTTTCCGGGTGCAGCCGGCCGCGCCCCCGCGAACCGGGGACGGGCAAGACCTGCTGTGCTGAAGTGGCCGCTGACGGTCAGCTCAAAGCGGGCGTTCCATCTTGATGATCTCGATGGACACCGGGCTGTTGCCGCGGCTGAAAGTGCCCTCGCCGATCTTCTGGAAGCCGTGGTAGGCATAGAAGCCTTCGGCCGTCAGGGTCGCCTCCAGGTAGGCCGAGCTGGCACCGCTGGCCCGCAGCCGAGCCAGCGCCACCTCCAGCAGACGGCTGCCCAGGCCACGCCTGGCCACATCGCCACGGATGAACAGTTTGCTGACCTCATTGCCGTCGAGTTCGACGAACCCTTCGATCTGCTCGCCCTCGGCCAGCCACAGCGAGCCCTTTTCCACGGCTTCGCGGTAGGTTTCCGGGGAGCGCCCATCGAGCCACATGCGGATCTGCTGATCGCTGTATTCAGAGGTGCACAGGCGCTCTACCGAGTTGCGGTGGGCCTCGAAAATACCGATCAGATCGTCCGTGGTGGCCTGGCGTATCCGTACATTGCTCATTCAGCTGAACTCCACTTTCTTGGGGGCGGGTTGGTAGCGAAACTTGAAATTGATCAGGCTGCCCAGCATTACCAGGGCACTGCCGAGCATCAGGTGCAGGCTCAAGGGCGTTTCCCCCAGCCACACCGACAGGTAGCTGGCGCCGATGGGGTACAGCACGCCGACGTAGCCGGCGTTCTCGGCGCCCATACGCTTGATCAGGTCGATGAACAGCACGAACACCAGCGCCGAGCACACCACCCCCAGATACAGCAGGATGCCGAGGTCGGCCAGGGTGCCCGGCAGTTGCAAGCCATGGCCGCCCAGCAACAGGCTGACGGCGTATAGAGCGCAGGCCCAGCCCGCCGCCACCTTGTTGATGTGCAAGGTGCCAAGCTGGCAGGTCTTCTGGATGTGCTCCGAAAGCACCGATCCGATGGCCACCGCCAGAAAGGAAGTCAGCCCCAGGGCCCCCCCCGCCAGCGACAGCGGCCGCCCCGGATCGCCGAGCATGAACAGCCCCAGACCGGCGATGCTCACCAGTGCGCCGAGCACGTTGTGCAAGGCGACCGGCACATGCAGGAACAGGCGCTTGATGCCGATGATGTAGAAAATCACAAAGGCGCTGAGGCAGGCCATCTGCGCACTGCCCAGGTAAGCGGTGGCCAGGTAGGCCAGGCCGATGCCGGCATAGAAGTACACCGCCCCCACCCCGGCCATCAGCAGGTAGGCCTTGCGGGTTACCGGCTGCTGCGGGCCGGCGAACAACCGTTGCCACAGCCACAGCACCCCGTAGGCAATGAGGAAGCGCAGCATCAGCGAAGAGCCGACGTCGCTGTGTTCCACCTGCAGCGAAATGGCGATCCAGTTGGTGGACCAGATCAGCAGGCAGCCGAGAAAAATCAGCACGGCGACCAGTGAACGGGGTTTCTTGTTGTTATCGGGTAAGGCGTTCATGGAGGTTTCCCTAGCTCAAGGCAGCGGTGATCCCGGTCAGCAGCGACTCCAAGCGTTCTTCGCCGAAGACCTGCGGGTCATAGTCGATTTTCAGCAGCAACTGGCCCGCGGCCAGGTAGCCGGTGAACTCCAGGTGATGGCTGGGGCTGCCCTGCATCAGTTGCAGGCTCAAGGGGTGCACGCCGACCCGGGCCCCGGGCGGGTTCTCCACGGCGCCCAGGAAGTTGTAGCTGTAGCCGCAATCGAACAGGCCCTTGAGGCGCTCGGCCTCGGGCGTGGCGAAATAACGATTGCCGAAGCTGTGGGCAATGCCCTGGCTAGCTTGCTGGCCGGCCTTGATTTCCCTGGCGATCTGCTCCAGGTCCAGGCTGGCAACTTGCAGCACCAGGGGATAGATCACCGTCAGCCAGCCGAACACGCTGTTGAGCTCGGCGCCGCTCTTGTCCAGGGCCCGCCCATGGTCGAGCAAATGGACTTTCTGGAACGGGTTGTCCTCGCTCTGGCTCATGGCGCGCAGGATGGCCGCCAGCAGCAACTGGCTGGTCTCGGCCACACCCTGTGCCCACTGCGGCAGGTCGCGGACCGGCCCCAGGCACAGTTCGGCTCGCCGAAAGGCCTCGCGCCGGGGAAACTCGGGGCGCTGCCCGGTCAACTGCGCGCAGCGGCCCCAGGGCAGTGCTTCCCAGAACGCTTCATGGGTCGCCGCGGCATGCTCGCGCTGGTAGGCCTGCTGCCACTCCTCGAAGGCCGTCGGCCGCGGCCAGCCTTGCATGCACTCCAGGCCCTGCCCCAGGCATTCGTCCAGCTCGGAAACCAGCAGCATCCAGGAGTAGCGGTCGACCTGGAACTGGTGCCCGGCAATGATCAGGTGATGGCCCGCGGCGTCCTGTTGCTGGCTGAGGCAGAAGAGTTGTCCCTGGCTCAGGGAGATGGCTGCGCAGGTCCGCTGCACCGCTTGCTGCAGATCCGTCCCGGCGGGCTGCAGCCCCTGATCCTGAACGCCCGCCTCGATAAAGTGATGGTGGAAAATTGCCCGCAGCGCCTGGCCGACTCGCTGTGGCTCCTGGCCGGGGGCTATGTCCAGCACCAGGGCCTGGTTCCAGTGATCCAGGTCGCTGATGCCGCGGCTCAGCAGGAAGCGACGATTGGGCAGGCCCTCGACCTGCGGCCGGAAAACCCCGGGCCGGGCCTTGGCCGCCGCCGCGTGCACCGGCAATTGCCCCAGGGCCTGATCCGACAGCAACTCTTCCAGGTCCAGCACCAGGCCTTTTCTCTTCAGCGTGGCCACCACCTGCAAGGCCCGCAGCGAATCGCCGCCATTGTCGATAAAGCTCTTGGCCCGGTCCGGGCTCTGCCCGCCAAGTACCTGGCCGATGGCTTGCCAGAAAGGCTCCGGTGCGGCCTGTGCCGGCTCCGGCGCCGCCATGGCGCGGGCAGCCAGTTGCGCCAACGCCTGCCGGTCGATCTTGTTGTTGCGGTTCAAGGCAAAACGCTCCACCAGCATAAAGCGCGCCGGCACCCGGTGCGCCGGCAGTGCGGCCCTGGCGGCCTGACGCAGGAGGTCTTCGCCAAGGCTGGCGTCACGGGCAATGACAAAGGCCACCAGGGCCACGTTGTCCCCGGCCTGATGGGCGATCACACAGGCTTCCCGTACCTGGGCCAGAGCCTTGAGCTCGGATTCCACCTGGACCAGGCTGACCTTCTGCCCGTTGATCTTGACGATGGAATCCTTGCGCCCCAACAGGCGTATAGCGCCATCGGCCTGGCGGCACGCCAGATCACCGGTGGCGTAGCATTGGCGCTGCGAGTCCTGGGGGCTGGGCTGGGTCAGCTCGACGATCAGCCCGCTGGCCGGGTCCAGGCGCCGGGCCACCAGGGAAGAATAGAGCAGCAGTTCACCCACCCCATCGCCGTAGGGCTGCCCCGCTTCCTTGGCAATGTCCAGGGTGACGCCTTCCACCGGCCGGTCCAGGGCCCAGGTCGGGTCCTGCAGCGTCTGCCCCTGGTCGATGCGGGCGTAGAGCGCGGTGGTGCATTCGGTCGGCCCGTAGGCGTTGAACAGCTGCGAGCCTGGGGCAAAGGCGTGGTTGAAGCGCTGGATGTCCGAGGGGTGGATGATCTCGCCGCCGATCACCAGTTGCTTGGGCCGGGCATAGATGGCGCTCGCATCGCTGTAGAAGGCCCGTAGATAGGGCACCGTCATATGCAACACATCGATGTCATGTTCGGCGATCAGCGCCTCGACTGCGGCGAAGTCATGCTCCCGGGGGTTGAGGCTGCACAGGGTGGCGCCAGTCTTCAGGCTGGCGAAGATGTCCATCAGGCCGGCGTCCCACCCCGCGGAAGCCAGTTGCAGCACACGCTGCCCGGGGCCGATTCCGACATAGCCGATGTAGTTGTCGATGTGCCGGCCCAGGGCCTCGATGCGTTGCACTATGGCCTTGGGCTCACCTGTGGAGCCGCTGGTGAAGATCACGTAGTCCTGGCAACGCAACGGATATTCCCGTCCGAGGGGCACGGGCCGGGGTTGCAGGTGCTGCAGGTCGAGCACCGGCAAGGAACGGGTCAGTTGCGAGCCAGGCCGGGCAGTGCCATTGAGGACCAGGTTCACGCCCAGGTGCTGGAGCACCGGCATCAACTCGTCGAGGTTGCTCGCCGGGTCGATGAACACCACTCGCCGGGCGGCGGACAAGGCCGCGATCAACGCCGCATACATGGCCCGGCCATGGCTGGCATACAGCGCCAGCACCGGCTCCGGCAGCCCTTGCAGCTCGGCGCTGACCCCCTCGCGCAACTGATCGAGCGCGGCAAAGCCAAGGCTGCCCTGGACATCGATGACACCCGCAACATCGGTACCCGCCATGCGGGTAAAAGCCTGCAACATGATATCCCTGCCTTGTTGTTATTAGAGGGAGCGACAAACGCCCTGCAGCGTCTGCATGAATGCCTGGATTTCCTGCTGGGAGATGCTCAGTGGCGGGGTCAGCTTGACCGTCGCCGGATTGCGCCCGCCGGTGCGCACGATCACCCCGTGCTCCAGCAGCCGGTTGCGCAGCGCCAGTACATCAGCGCCCTGGCCCTCGAAATCGAAGGCGAGCATCATGCCGCGGCCGCGCACATTGACCACTCGTGCGTCCTGGGCCCCCAGGCCTTCCAGGGCCTGGCGCAGGTACGCGCCGTTGCTCGCCGCCCACTGCCAGGGTTGTTCCTGGTGGTAGATATCCAGCACCTTGGAAGCCACGGCACAGGCCAGCGGCATCAGGGTGAAGGTGGAGGAATGCTCGGCATAGCCCAGGCAGTCCACCAGTTCCGGGCGGCCTACCACCGCGGAAATCGGCAAGCCATTGCCCAGGGCCTTGCCCAGCACCAACAGGTCCGGCAGCAGTTGCGGGTTGCTGAAAAACGGCGTCCCGGTGCGGCCAAAACCGGTGTAGATCTCATCGAAGATGGTGATCACGCCGAAGGTCCTGCCCAGTTCGACAATCGCTTCGAGCAACGCCAGAGGCACCGGATACATGCCCTCCGCTGCCTGGATCGGCTCGATGATCAGCGCCGCGGGCAAGCAATTGGCCTGCTGCGCCTGGCGCAGATCCTCAGCCAGTTGCTCACGCCACAAGGCGGCCAGGGCCGGGTCCTGGTCGGCGGCGTAATCCAGGGCCAGGGCGGTCAGTTGCAGGCTGTCGCCACCGGCCAGGTGCTTGCGAAAACCGCGGTTGGAGGTCACCGACAGGGCGCCCTGGGTCTTGCCATGGAAGGAATTGTGGAAATACACCACGCCCTGGCGTCCGGTAGCGGCGCGGGCGATTTTCAGCGCCACCTCGATCGCCTCGGCACCGGTGACCGCGCCAAACACCGAAGCCTGCGCATAGGGCACCAGCCCCTCCAGCTTGGCGACCACTTCATGGCGCTGCGGGTTGTCGATGTTCCAACCGGTATGGATCAGCAGTTCGGATTGACGCTTGAGGACTTCGACCAGGTCATCGCGCTGATAACCCAGGTTAGCGGCACCGCTGCCACCGGACATGTCGAGGAAGGATTTGCCCTGCTCATCGTAGAGAAAGCACCCCTTGCCACGAATGACGGAAGGGCTGGAGGGGGCACTGCGCCTAATGGATATTGCAACTGCTTCTGTGAACATCCTGTCACCTTGAGTAAGCCGGGCTTTTGACTCACGCACAGACTCAGGGACAGATTCGTACAGGCAGGGCAAAGCCCTGCTGACTGCGAAGTTACCGACCCTGGTATCTGTTCTCCTTGCCAGGGACGCAACCCCTGTTGGCAATGGCGGCAAGATTTACGCGGGAGGCATTTGCGCTGTCAACGAGCCCCGCACTTATTCTGAATTTAAAGCGATAACCCCTGAAAAAAAGGGGGAATTCAGATAAAGCCCCTGAATTTATCAAGGTTTTTAGAGATGAGCCCGGCTACCGGCAAAAGGCCAGCCTCTGCAGAAGAGTTGATATTCAAGCAGTGAGAAGAAGGCAAGCTGAGCAGCTGAGTGGCGGGATCAAGGTTTTTTCAAGGCAAAAAAAAACCCGGAAATCCTCACTTTCGTGGGCCTTCCGGATTTTCTAAACCGCCAAATATGGTGGGTCGTGTGGGATTCGAACCTACGACCAATTGGTTAAAAGCCAACTGCTCTACCAACTGAGCTAACGACCCGCTGTGTGGTGGCGCGTATAATACTGATTTCTAACGGGAATTCAACACCCTATATGAAAAAAATCAAAAATAAGGTGTTGGATCACTGATTCCGGCTGCATTGAAGCCCTCCGCACGCAGGCGGCAGCTGTCACATTTGCCGCACGCGTGGCCGCTATCGTCTGCCTGATAGCAGGAAACCGTCAGCCCGTAATCAACCCCCAGGCGCACACCGGCCTGGATGATCTCGGCCTTGCTGAGGTTCTGCAGCGGCGCCTGGATACGAAAGCCCTGTCCTTCGACACCGGCCTTGGTCGCCAGGTTGGCCATGCGCTCGAAGGCTTCGACGAACTCGGGACGGCAATCCGGGTAACCGGAATAATCCACCGCATTGACACCGATGAAGATATCCCGCGCGTGCAGGACTTCCGCCCAGCCCAGGGCCAGGGACAGGAAGACGGTGTTGCGTGCCGGCACATAGGTGACAGGAATGCCCTCCCCCGGCGCCTCTGGCACCTCGATGGAGCTATCAGTCAGTGCCGAGCCGCCAATACCGTTGAGGTTCAGGCCGATCACCTTGTGCTCCACCACACCGAGGTCCCGGGCCACGCGCTCGGCGGCGAGCAACTCGGCTCGATGGCGCTGGCCGTAATCGAAGCTCATGGTGTAGCAGCGGTAGCCTTCGGCGCGAGCCATGGCCACCACGGTGGCAGAGTCCAGGCCGCCGGACAGCAGGATCACGGCACGCTTTTCACTCGCAGATGGGTTCTGTGCTTGTTCAGTCATGTCAGCGCCCCGGCTCATCATTCCAAAGGTATTTATGCAACTGCAGTTGCAGACGTACTGGCAGGTTGTCGGCGACGATCCAGTCCGCCAGGTCTCGTGCATTCAAGTCATGGTGGCTGGGCGAAAACAGCACTTCGCCGGCGCGACGCTCAAGACCGTACTGGATCAGCTTGGACACCGCCCAGTCATAGTCCTCGCGAGAGCAGATGACAAACTTGACCTGATCATTGGCGGTCAGCAGCTCGATATTCTCGTAGCGGTTGCGGTGCGCTTCCTTGGAGCCGGGAGTCTTGAGATCAAGGATCCGGCTGACGCGCGGGTCCACCGCAGAGATGTCCAGCGCACCGCTGGTTTCCAGCGAGACCTCGTAGCCGGCATCGCACAAGTGCTGGAGCAAGGGAATGGCATTGGGCTGGGCCAGAGGCTCGCCACCAGTGACGCAGACGTAGCGAGGGCGGAAACCGGCAACCTGCTCCAGCAGGCTGTCGAGGGTCCGCAGGCTACCGCCGCTGAACGCGTAGGCACTGTCGCAGTATTGGCAACGCAACGGGCAACCGGTCAGGCGCACAAAAACCGTGGGCAGCCCGGCAGTCCGAGTTTCCCCCTGCAACGAGTAGAAAACTTCGGTGATTCTCAATGTGTCTTGCATAGTCGCCACGGGCGTAACAGCTAAACAGGCTGTCCGCCTCCGTCAGGCACTTCAAGGAACCCCGCCATCGCGCAGATCCCAGGAAGCGTGTTTCAGAAAAAGGGCATGGATTCTAACGAAAAAACCCGCGAAAAGCGCGGGTTTCTTGTAACGGGGGGCCAACGCACTTACATGCGCTGCAGGTCCCGTTGGGCCAACTGAGCGGCGGAAGTGCCCGGATACTGGGCCACCACCTGCTGCAGGATGCCCTTGACCCGGTCGGTGTGACCGAGGCGACGCTCTACGTCAGCCAGCTTGTACAGCGAATCCGGCACCTTGGCGTGCTTGGGATACAGCTGGGAAACCTTGGCAAATGCCTGGCCCGCGCCTTGCAGGTCGCCTTTGGCCAGGTTCACTTCACCCAACCAGTACTGGGCATTGCCGGCGTACTGGCTGTTGGGGTACTTGCGCAGGAATGCCGAGAAGGCCTGGCTGGCCTTGTCGAAATCCTTGGCCTTGATCAGGTCGAAGGCAGCATCGTAGTAGAGCTTTTCCTTGGCCGGATCACCCGGTTCGCTACTGGCGGCTGGCGCCTGAGCAGCGGCACCGGCAGCACTGTTATCGCCACCGGCAGAAGAATTCTCAGGAGTTGCGGCAGGTGCGACACCGCTTCCTATGCGTCGATCAAGATCCTGGTAACGCTCCAGGCTTTCTTGCTTCATCCGCGCTACATCATTTTGCAGAACTTCGATCACACCCTGTTGGCGTGCAATCTGCTCCTGCATTTGCTGTAGTTGCTGGAACAGCTCGCCCTGTGCCGAGACAGGGGTCGAAACCCCTCCCCCGGCATAGGCGCCGTTCGTGCCATAACCCGCTGGCGGATAACTGCTGCCGCTATTGTTATAGCCGGAGTTGTTATCGACCACAGGAACCGCAGACCACGCCGCAAGCGGCGTGAGACTGAGAGCCAAAATAGTTACAGCACGACGGCACGTTCGCATGACGAATTACTTACGCAGTTCGACGCGACGGTTTTGAGCCCAGGACTGCTCGTCGTGGCCAGTAGCAACTGGACGCTCTTTACCGTAGGAAACCAGCTCCAGCTGTGCAGGGGAAACGCCCTGCAGAACCAGGTAGCGCTGAACGGCTTTCGCACGACGCTCGCCCAGAGCCATGTTGTACTCACGAGTACCACGTTCGTCGGTGTTGCCTTCCAGAACAACGCGAGCGCCGTTTGCTTTCAGGTCTTTGGCGTGAACATCCAGAGCGCGCATGGCTTCTGGCTTCAGGTCCGAGCTGTCGTATTCGAAGTAGAAGGTGGTGATTGCGCGCAGAGCAGCTTCTTCGCTCAGGGAGCCATCAACAGCACCGGTGTTAGCGCCGTAACCAGCGTTTGGATCAACAGCGCCTTCACCGGCATTGTCGCCGCCTTTGGAGGAGCAACCTACAGCCACAGCCATGGCCAGAGCCAGCGCAGCAAACTTACCAAACTTCAACATTTCCATCGTGAAACTCCTAATGAACCCCAGTGTGTTAAGTGAAACATTGTAGCGCCGCGTCAGTTCAGGTAAGGGGACCAGGACGGTTCTCTGACTTCGCCTTGAGCGGTAGGAAGCGGGAGCCTCACACGTCCATTAATGGACACGAGCATCAAGACTCCCCGGCCCTGCTGGCGGGTGGCGTAGATTACCATGGTGCCGTTGGGCGCAACAGTAGCTGACTCATCAAGGTTGGTGTCTGTAAGGATTTTTACGCTACCGCGCTGCAAATCCTGAGCCGCTACCCGGAAGTTGGTGAAACCATCCTGGCGGTGAATCATTACCAGGGTCTTTTCGTCAGCAGAAAGTTTCGGGTTGGCGTTGTAGTTACCAATAAAGGTCACACGCTCAGCGCCACCGCCATTGATATTGCTTTTATAGACTTGCGGCTTGCCGCCACGGTCGGAGGTGAAATAGATGGTGGAACCATCCTTGCCCCAGAACGGCTCGGTGTTGATGCCCGGGCCACTGGTGACGCGGCTGATCTGCCGGGACGCCATGTTCATCACATAGATATCCGGGTTGCCGTCCTTGGACAGCACGAACGCGAGGCGGGTGCCATCTGGCGACCAGGCTGGAGCACCGTTCAGGCCTTCGAAGTTGGTGATCTGCTCACGACGACCCGTGTCGATGTGCTGCACAAAGATCCGCGGACGCTTCTGCTCGAACGACACATAGGCGATGCGCTTGCCATCGGGTGCAAAACGCGGCGACAGGATCGGCTCGCGGGACTGCAGCAGGGTAACTGCACGCGCACCGTCGTAGTCCGAACGCTGCAGGGTGTAACGGGTGTTGTTCACCGAGAAACGCTCAGCCGTCACATACAGCAGGCGCGTAGAGAACGCGCCCTTGATGCCGGTGAGTTTTTCAAAGGACTGGTCGGAAATGTAGTGCGACATGTCCCGCAGTTGATCAACGCTACCCGACACGCTGCCGGTCAGCACTTGCTGCTCGGTAGCGACGTTGAACAGCGCGTACTGCACCTGCAGGCGACCGCCGGCTGGAACAATGCTGCCGACCATCACGTATTGGGCGCCCAGGGCTTTCCAGTCGCGGAAAATGACTTCGCTGGCCTGGGTCGGCAAGCTGATCATGTTCTGCTTTGGAATCGGTGCGTAGTAACCCGAGTTGCGCAGGTCATCACCGATGATCTGCGCCATGTCGTCCGGCAGCACGCTGCCGCCTTGCCAACCGAACGGCACTACCGCGATGGGAGTTGCCCGGTCACTGCCACTGGTGACCAGAATGTTTTTTTCATCCGCTGCCGCTATCCCTGCCATACAGCAAATAACGACAAGCATTCCTCGAAGAAGGTTTCTCACAAGGCTAGATCCTCAGGTGTGAATGTCATCTTGAATGAACGATAGGGAGCAAAATCCTTCGGACTCAACCCCTGCATTTCTGTCAAACGCCCAATGTTCTTGACTGCCGCTACCGCCGAGGCATCGAACGGACCATCACCACTGGACTTGATCACGCTGACCGTGGTCACCGTGCCATCCGGCAACATGCCGATCCGCAGTTCCACTGTCATGCCCTTGCGTGCCGAAGGAGGACGAGCCCAGCCTTCCGCTGCACGGATACGAATCAGGTCATCGAAACTGCCCGAGACACTGTCACCGACCTCATCCGACTTAGTGGCTTCACGCTCCGGCTTGTCGGACAGCAAGTCCGCCAGGGCCTGAGCCTTCTTCTCTTCGGCAGATTTACGCGCTGCTTCCTGGGCCTTTTTCTTCGCGGCATCGGCAGCAGCTTTCTTCTTCGCGTCTTCGGCGATCTTTTTCTTCGCCTCTTCAGCTTCAGCTTTCTTCTTCGCGTCTTCCGCGGCTTTCTTCTTCGCGTCTTCGACGATTTTCTTCTTGGCCTCTTCAGCGGCCTTTTTCTTGGCCTCTTCTTCAGCGGCTTTCTTGGCTTCTTCTTCGGCTTTCTTCTTGGCTACATCAGCCAATTGCTTCTCTTCGGCCTTCTTGGCTTCCGCAGCTTTCTTGGCTTCATCAGCCTTCTTCGCCTCGTCAGCTTTCTTGGCCTCATCGGCCTTTTTCGCTTCCGCGGCTTTTTGGGCAGCCTCTTCTTTCTTTTGTTCCGCGGCCTTGATCTCTTCCTGCTCGACCTTCTTCTGCTCCAGCTGTTCGGCTTCGGTCTGGCGCGCGGCGGATTTCTTCGCCTCACCCGCAATCTTGTGATTGGTCTGGGTGGTTGCCGGACTCTTGGATTTGAGCTGGTACAGGGTCGCCTGAACGATCGGCTTGGCAGGGGGCAGTTCCGGGGTCATGGCAAAGCTGACGAACAGCATGCCAAACACCAGCACGTGCAGGGCAATTGCCCAGACACTAGGCCAGAAGTAGCTTTCCGAGGCGGACGGCTCTCGCTGTTGGTGCATCAGGGCGCCTCGGTAATCAGGCCAACGTTACCGACTCCGGCTTTCTGCAGGCCGCCCATGGCACCCATCACGGCGCCGTAGTCGACGGATTTATCACCGCGAATGAACACCTGGGTGTGCTTGCCGCCTTCATTGCCGGCACGGATGATCTTGGTCACCGCGTCAGTCATCTGTGGCAAGGTCATCGCCTTGTCCTGTTGCTTTTCGGTGTCGACTTCGCTGCCAAGGTTCCAGTAGTAGGTCTTGTCAGCCTTGATCGAGATGGTCAGTACCTGGGTGTTGTTGTCCTGGGGCAAGGCTTCGCTGGAAACCTTGGGCAGGTCAACTTTCACGCCCTGGTTGAGCATCGGCGCGGTCACCATGAAGATAACCAGCAGTACCAACATCACGTCGATGTAGGGCACCACGTTCATCTCGGCAACCGGCTTGCGTTTGTGGCGAACTCGGGCCATGGGTTTTACCTGCTCACTCTTCGCTGGTGTGCACTTTACGGTGCAGGATCGCCTGGAACTCGTCGGCGAAGGTGTAGTAACGGCTGATCAGCGTCTCGCCACGAGCGGCGAAGCGGTTGTAGGCGATAACCGCCGGAATGGCCGCGAACAGACCGATGGCCGTGGCGATCAGTGCTTCAGCGATGCCCGGGGCTACGGTAGCCAGGGTCGCTTGCTGGGCCTGAGCCAGGCCGCGGAAGGAGTTCATGATCCCCCAGACGGTACCGAACAGACCGATGTACGGGCTGACGGAGCCGACGGTGGCGAGGAACGGCAGGCTCTGCTCGAGCTTTTCTTCTTCGCGGGAAATCGCTACGCGCATGGCGCGGGCCACGCCTTCCATGACGGCTTCAGGATCGACACCCGGTTGCTGACGCAGGCGGGAGAACTCCTTGAAACCGGCGCGGAAGATCTGCTCGACGCCAGAATCCGGGTCGGGGTTGCTGCCCGCCTGGCGGTACAGCTTGGACAGGTCGATGCCGGACCAGAAGCGCTCTTCGAAGCTCTCCAGGGCACGTCGACCGGCACGCAGCAGGTTGCTGCGCTGAAAGATCATGATCCATGAAGTCACCGATGCGGCAACCAGGGTCAGCATTACCAACTGCACTACAACGCTGGCATTGCTGACCAGGCTCCACATGGAGGAATGGTCGACGACGTTAGCTTCCACGCTTTATCTCCTGCTCTGAGTGTGTACCCGCGCTGCTCTCGTCGGCAAAGGCCGTACGCAGAGCGTCTGGAATGGCGCGGGGTTTGAAATTGTCGGCGCGCACACAGGCCACCAGGAACTGCCCTTCACAGAGCAGCGCATTGTCTTTGGCTCGCCTGACCTGCTGAGTGAAGCGCAGGCTGACCCGGTTCAATTCGGTAACTTGGGCACTGACCAGAAGTTCATCGTCCAGTCGCGCCGGCGCGTGATAACGCGCTTCGCTGGAATGCACGACAAATAACAGGTTCTCCCCCACCAGCTGCGACTGGGCGAAGCCCAGGTGTCGTAGCCGCTCGGTTCGAGCCCGCTCCATAAACTTAAGGTAATTAACGTAATACACGATGCCGCCGGCATCGGTGTCCTCGTAATAAACGCGACAACGATGTGCGAACGGCTCAAGCCCGTTTTGCGCGCGCATACTCTAGTGCTTACTCCTCAGGTTGCCAATCCGGCCAGGCAACTGTTTTTTCATTCTTGAACGACTTTTCGTGATGTTTTAACCATGCCAGTCCCTAGGACAGCACAAACCCCGAATAAATCGACAAAGAGCGGGTTATTAATCGTCCACGGCATCGAGGAATTCGTCTACCACGGGCATGTCCCCCATTCGTGACGGAATGTTAAGACCGAAGTGCAGGTAGGCATGCCGGGTCACCACGCGGCCACGGGGTGTGCGCATGATGTAACCCTGCTGGATCAGGTACGGCTCCAGCACATCCTCGATGGTATGGCGTTCTTCACTGATGGCCGCGGCCAGGCTGTCGACCCCCACCGGCCCGCCATCGAACTTCTCGATCATGGTCAGCAATAGACGTCGGTCCTGGTGGTCGAAGCCACGTTCATCGACGTCCAGCAGGTTCAGCGCCAGGTCGGCGATCGGTTTGGTGATATGCCCCTTGGCCCGTACCTCTGCGAAATCCCGCACCCGACGCAGCAGGCGGTTGGCGATCCGCGGAGTGCCCCGGGCACGGCGCGCGACCTCGAAGGCCCCATCCGGGTCCAGCGGCAGACCTAGAATGCCGGCGGAACGGCTGACAATGGTTGCCAGGTCCGCCGTGCTGTAGAACTCCAGGCGCTGGACGATGCCGAAGCGGTCCCGCAGCGGGTTGGTCAGCATCCCCGCACGGGTGGTTGCCCCCACCAGGGTGAACGGCGGCAGATCGAGCTTGATCGAGCGCGCCGCAGGGCCTTCGCCGATCATGATGTCGAGCTGGAAATCTTCCATGGCCGGGTACAGCACTTCTTCGACAATCGGCGAAAGCCGGTGAATCTCGTCGATGAACAGTACGTCGTGAGGCTCAAGATTGGTCAGCAAGGCCGCCAGATCACCCGGGCGCTCCAGCACCGGACCGGACGTACTCTTGATCGACACCCCCATTTCCTCGGCGATGATGTTGGCCAGGGTGGTCTTGCCCAGGCCCGGGGGACCGAAGATCAGGGTGTGGTCCAGGGATTCGTTGCGCCCACGGGCGGCCTGGATGAACAGTTCCATCTGCTCGCGCACGCTAGGCTGGCCGATGTAGTCGGCCAGGCTGACCGGACGAATCGCCCGATCCTGGATTTCCTCGCGCTCACGGGGGCCCGTGGCGGCGATCAGACGGTCGGCTTCAATCACTTAAATCATTCCCTTCAGGGCTCGGCGGATCATGTCTTCACTGCTCAAGCCTTTGTCTTTGATCGCGGAGACGGCCTTGCTGGCTTCCTGCGGCTTGTAGCCCAGGGAGATCAGCGCGCTGACCGCATCCGACTCGGCGCTGGCCACTGGCGCCGGCGCATCCGGCTGGTTCGGCACCAGGGCGAACATGCTCGGCACGGCTTCCCAGGCCTTGAAACGGTCCTTGAGCTCGACCAGCAGGCGCTCGGCGGTCTTCTTGCCGACTCCGGGCACCTTGGTCAGGGCCGAGGTGTCCTGGGCCTGCACACAACGCACCAGTTCATCCACCTCAAGGCTGGACATCAACGCCAGGGCCAGTTTCGGGCCCACACCATTGAGACGGATCAACTCGCGGAAAAAGTCTCGCTCGCGCTTGCTGGCAAAACCGTAGAGTAACTGCGCATCCTCGCGGACGACCAAATGGGTGTGCAGGGTCAGGGGCTCGCCGACCGACGGCAGGCGATACAGGGTGGTCATCGGCACTTCGACTTCATAACCCAGCCCGTTTACATCAAGAATCAGGTGCGGCGGCTGCTTCTCAGCCAGGGTGCCGCGCAAGCGTCCAATCACGTTTCAGATCCTTAGGCGATGGCCAGCCCGCAGCTGGCGACTCGTTGGGCGAGCGTCTGCGCCGGCTACCCAGGCGCAAAACGCTCAACCCCTAAAATGACTGCGCTGATGCTATCAGAGACGCAGGCGGCCGCCACGACTGCGTGCTGTCCCCAGGCCATGGGGCAGCAGGCTGGAACGGGTATGAGCGTGACAGATGGCAATGGCCAGGGCGTCCGAGGCATCGATCTGTGGCTTGGTGGTCAGCTTGAGCAGGTGCATGACCATCATCTGCACCTGTTCCTTGTTGGCCCCGCCAGTGCCGGCCACGGCCTGCTTGACCTGGGTGGCAGTGTACTCGGCAATCTCCAGCCCCTCTTCGGCACCGGCAACGATCGCTGCCCCCCGCGCCTGGCCGAGCTTGAGCGCCGAGTCGGCGTTACGCGCCATGAACACCTTCTCGATCCCCATGGTCACCGGGCCGTAGGTCTGGATCACTTCACGCACCCCGCGATAGACGATCTGCAGCCGGTCGGGCAGCTCGCCAGCCCCGGTACGGATACAGCCAGAGGCCACGTACACACAGCCGCGCCCCGTGTCTCGAACCACGCCATAACCGGTAATGCGCGAACCGGGGTCGATGCCAAGAATAAGAGTCATAACGCCTGCTGCTTGAATAAAGAGGCTTGCCGGCCAGGACCGGAACAGCGAAAAGGCAGAAGCCGGAAGCGCCCTGCCGTGCAATGATCACGGCTTCGCACCTCCGGCCTCAAGGTTAGTGCAGTTGAATCAGCCGAGTTGCTCGGCGACCGACTCGGGAATATCCGCGTTGGAATAGACGTTCTGCACATCATCCAGGTCTTCCAGCATGTCGATCAGCTTGAGGACCTTCTCGGCGCCTTCCAGGTCCAGTTCGGCACTGGTGGTCGGCAACATGACGATTTCTGCGTCCGCAGCTGTAAAGCCCGCCGCTTCCAAGGCATTGCGCACGCCATAGAAACCGGCGAACGAGGTGAACACGTCGATCGAACCGTCTTCGTTGCTGACCACGTCGTCGGCATCGGCTTCCATCGCCGCTTCCATCAAGGCGTCTTCATCGACACCTTCGGCGAAGGTGATCTGCCCCTTGCGCTCGAACAGGTAGGCCACCGAACCGTCGGTACCCAGGTTGCCGCCGCACTTGCTGAAGGCATGACGAACAGCTGCCGCGGTGCGGTTGCGGTTGTCGGTCATGCACTCGACCATCACCGCCACGCCGTTGGGGCCGTAGCCTTCATAGGTCAGCTCGACCACATCGTCGCTGCCGGCAGCGCCGGTGCCACGGGCGATGGCCCGGTCGATGATGTCGCGGCTCATGTTGGCACCCAGGGCCTTGTCCAGGGCCAGGCGCAGGCGTGGGTTGGAGTTGGGATCGCCGCCGCCCTGACGGGCCGCGACGGTCAGCTCACGAATCCACTTGGTGAAGATCTTGCCTCTCTTGGCATCCTGACGCTCTTTGCGGTGCTTGATGTTCGCCCACTTGGAATGACCTGCCATAACTTGCTCCAAATTCTCTTTGAAACATTGCCCACGCCGCATGGCGGGTGCGGGCAACAAAAACTCGACCCATAGAAAAAGCGCACCCGAAGGTGCGCCTTATCGGGCCGGCTTATTCAGCCTTGGGCTGTTCGCGCAGGCGGATGTGCAGCTCGCGCAGAGCCTTGGCATCCACCAGACCCGGTGCCTGAGTCATGACGCAGGCCGCGCTCTGGGTTTTCGGGAAGGCGATCACTTCGCGGATCGACTGGGCGCCGGTCATCAGCATCACCAGGCGGTCCAGGCCGAAGGCCAGGCCACCGTGCGGCGGCGCGCCGTACTTGAGGGCGTCCAGCAGGAAGCCGAACTTCTCTTCCTGTTCCGCTTCGCTGATGCCCAGCAGGCGGAATACCGCTTGCTGCATTTCCTTGCGGTGGATACGGATCGAACCGCCACCCAATTCGGTGCCGTTCAAAACCATGTCGTAGGCGCGCGACAGAGCGGTAGCCGGGTTGGCTTCCAGTTCTTCCGGCGAGCACTTCGGCGCGGTGAACGGGTGATGCAGGGCGGTGAAGCTGCCGTCGTCGTTCTCTTCGAACATCGGGAAGTCGACCACCCACATCGGCGCCCATTCGCAGGTCAGCAGGTTCAGGTCGTGACCGAGCTTGATACGCAGCGCGCCCAGGGCCTCACTGACGATCTTGGCCTTGTCGGCCCCGAAGAACACGATGTCGCCGTCGACCGCGCCCACGCGATCGAGGATCACGTTCAGGTTGGCTTCCGGGATGTTCTTGACGATCGGCGATTGCAGGCCTTCAACGCCTTTGGCGCGCTCGTTGACCTTGATGTAGGCCAGGCCCTTGGCGCCATAGATGCCGACAAACTTGGTGTAGTCGTCGATCTGCTTGCGCGGCATGCTCGCCCCGCCTGGAACGCGCAAGGCGGCGATGCGGCATTTCGGATCGTTGGCCGGGCCGCTGAACACCTTGAACTCCACTTCCTTGAGCTGGTCGGCAACGTCCACCAGTTCCAGCGGGTTGCGCAGGTCCGGCTTGTCGGAACCGTAGCGACGCATGGCCTCTTCAAAGGTCATGTGCGGGAATTCACCGAATTCCAGACCCAGCACTTCCTTGAACAGGTTGCGGATCATGCCTTCGGTCAGGCCCATGATGTCTTTTTCGTCGAGGAAGCTGGTCTCGATGTCGATCTGAGTGAACTCAGGCTGACGGTCGGCACGCAGGTCTTCGTCGCGGAAGCACTTGGCGATCTGGTAGTAGCGGTCGAAGCCGGCCACCATCAGCAGTTGCTTGAACAGCTGTGGCGATTGCGGCAGAGCGAAGAAGCTGCCGGCGTGGGTGCGGCTCGGCACCAGGTAGTCGCGGGCGCCTTCTGGGGTGGCGCGGGTCAGGATCGGGGTTTCGACGTCGAGGAAACCGTTCTCGTCCAGGTAGCGACGGATGCTGGTGGTCATGCGCGAACGCAGGCGCAGCTTCTCGGCCATTTCCGGACGGCGCAGGTCGATGAAGCGATAGCGCAGACGGGTTTCTTCACCCACGTCCGAGTATTCGTTGAGCGGGAACGGCGGGGTTTCCGCTTCGTTCAGCACTTCCAGCTCGTAGCCCAGCACTTCGATCATGCCCGAAGCCATGTTGGCGTTGCCGGCACCGGCCGGACGCAGGCGTACCTTGCCGGTGATCTTGACCACGTATTCGCTGCGTACGCGGTCGGCGGCGGCGAAGGTTTCAGCGCGGTCCGGGTCGAACACCACCTGGGCCAGACCTTCACGATCACGGATATCGAGGAAGATCACCCCGCCGTGGTCACGGCGACGGTGGACCCATCCGCAAAGGGTTACTTCCTGACCTTCCAGGCTTTCGTTCAGTTGGCCGCAATAATGGCTGCGCATCATGGTAGTGGTTTCACTTCTCGTAATTCGAAATTCGATGGAGGCCTTGCGCACCTCAAGGTGCCGGATAGTGCAAGAACTCGCGCGTGTCGTTCAACTTAGTCAGCTTTGTCGCCACCGGCCAGGTTCTTCTTGGAGCCGGTCTTGAAGTCGGTTTCGTACCAGCCGGTGCCGCTCAGGCGGAAACCAGGCATGGAAAGCATCTTTTTCAGCTCGGGCGCCTGGCAGGCAGGGCAGTCGACCAGCGGCGCGGCGCTGATCTTTTGAATGGCTTCCAACTGATGACCACAGGAAGCGCATTGATAGTCGTACATGGGCATGGGGGGCGTCTCGGCAATCCAGATTACTGCTTGAACTACAGCCAGAGCCCACGCCAAAGCCCGGGCTACGTAGCAAAGAGCGGGATTATATCCATTAAATCGGCCCTGTGCAGCCGTATGACCCCATGGCGGGCGTCACCGACCGTCAGGCATCTATCCGGGCTGCAACCCCGGAAGGTCTGGAGAACGCGGGTGCTGTCTGCTTAGTCGAGGGTGCGAACGGCGTACAGGACGCCATTCGCAGGAGCGGGCTTAACGGTTTTCCAGCAAAGAGCGCAGCATCCACGCAGTTTTTTCATGCACCTGCATGCGCTGGGTCAGCAGATCCGCCGTGGGTTCGTCGCTGACCTTGTCCAGCAACGGAAAGATGCCACGGGCGGTACGGGTCACTGCTTCCTGGCCCGCGACCAGTTGCTTGATCATTTCCTCAGCGGCAGGCACCCCTTCCTCTTCCTTGATCGAGGACAGCCGGGCATAGATGGAATAGGCCCCCGGAGCCGGAAAGCCCAGGGCGCGAATGCGTTCGGCGATCAGGTCCACTGCCAGGGCCAGTTCGTTGTACTGCTCTTCGAACATCAAGTGCAGGGTACGGAATTGCGGGCCGGTGACGTTCCAATGGAAGTTATGGGTTTTCAGGTACAACACGTAGGTATCCGAAAGCAGACGGGAAAGACCGTCGACGATGGATTTACGATCTTCTTCGCTGATACCGATATCAATTGCCATGTTTCTCTCCGTTATCGGGATGGATTCACCCACTCATCTGCCGGACCACTCTAGCAAGAGTACCGCCCCCGCGCCGCCCGGGATCGTCAATCGGCCTGCGGTGGATTGTCCCGTGGCCCGGCCCGGGATAAACCTCACTGAGTTCGAGTCAGTTCAGACAGCAGCAGAAATCCGACGTTCCTTGGAAAAATCACCGCCATCTGTCTAGAACAGGCGTTTGCCCGATTGTCCGAGCTCAGTCTGCAGAAGCGCTCATTTATACGCCCGGGCCGGGCCCCGCTGCTGATTTGAGAAGGCCTGGGCTTTGCTGTTAAATAGAGCCCGTGTCGCTGTTGCCTATTTCTTCGGCCAGCGCGCATAGGCTGACACCGCGTACGTAACCACCGCCTCACCTATTTGTTCAGAAGCGAACCGTGCGTGATCAGCTCCTCCTTGTGCTTCCTTCTTAACGTGAGTTAATCAAAATGTTGAAAATCGTCCACCTGCTGACAGGCATTGCAGCTTTGCTGCTGTCCTTGATTCCGAGTCTGAGATCTGACGCGGTTCCCTACCTGCAACAACCCGATGCTCTTTACCTGGCCCTTTTCGGCCTGCTCAACCTGATCCTGGCTCCAGTTATTCCCTACTGGAACAAAGGTTCTCGTCATCACCTGCAAAACCTGGTCAGCGCCCTGCTGGTGCTGGTCGTTGTACTGCAAACCCTCACCCTGCTGGCCCCCATGCCAGTCATTGGCGGCCAACCGGCGGTTCTGGTCAGCTTGTTGACTGCACTGATCGCCGTAGTCCTGCACCTGGCCATCAGCTTCTACAAGTCATCACCTTCCGCGTCAGCCACGCCAAGCTACGATATGAGCAATCGTGATACCGGCACCGTGAAGTGGTTCAACACCTCCAAGGGCTTCGGCTTTATCTCCCGGGATTCCGGCGATGATATTTTCGTGCACTTTCGCGCCATTCGCGGAGAAGGCCATCGTGTCCTGGTGGAAGGCCAGCGCGTGGAGTTCTCGGTAATGAACCGTGACAAGGGCCTGCAAGCCGAAGACGTGATTGCCGCGCTGCCGCGCCGCTGATCGGCCGCCCATAAAAAACCGCGCCCAGGCGCGGTTTTTTTTTGGCCAACGATCCCCCCTCAATAATGAGGCGGTGGCACTTGCTCTTCGAACGACTCGAACTGCCCGACCATTTCTTCCTGGCGCTTGAGCAATGCCGCCATCTGCAACTGCAGACGCTCCACTGCCCTCTGCTGCGCCACCAGCACATCGTTCAAGGCCTGGATGGTGTCATCCTGAAACGCCAGGCGGCTCTCCAGGTCGGTTACACGCTCTTGCAGACTCATGCCTTACCCCTCCAGAAACTGAAAGTCATCGGTCAGCACCAACCGCAGGCGTTCACGGATCGCCGCCACTTGCTCGGCGCTGTAAGGCTTGGCCGGATGCTTGCCCCATACCGGTGCCGGCCACGCCGCATCATCACGCTTGCGCACGATCACGTGCATATGCAGTTGGCTCACCACATTGCCCAAGGTCGCCACATTCAACTTGTCGGCATCGAACGAATCCTTGAGCAACTCGGCCAGCGCGGTGGTTTCCTGCCATAGCTGTTGCTGGTCGGTGACATCCAGTTGAAACAACTCGCTGATATCCTCGCGACGCGGCACCAGGATGAACCAGGGATAGTTGGCGTCATTGGACAGCAACAACCGGCAGAGGGGGAAATCCCCGAGGGTCAATGTGTCTTGTTGCAGCCGTGAATCTAAAGTGAACACCGCGTTTACTCCCGCTCAGCTTGTTTCAGCCCGGCGTCCAGTAGACGGACTCCTGCCAGGCGACAGACGCGCAGCATACCTGCGAATGCCCTGCGCTTCATGACCAATGAGCCAGAGACCGGACAGCACACACTCAGGCACGGCAAGGAGCCGACCGCAATGCAAAGGCCACGCCCCACAGCAGGACATTTCCTCGTGCCTCGCACCATTTGCGCCCACAACCCGCAACCCATCCGGAAAATGACCCGATCCACCCCTTGCGCCCCTCATTCTGCCTGGGCCTGACTGTATGAATCGTGCACAGCGTTGCAAAAGTTTTGCACCAGAATCGCACAGGCGGTCTACGCTGAATTCCTCAAGCATCCGCCGTTTACTCACTTTGCAGTGTGCAGCGGTAACGTTTCGCCGCACTGTGCAACTTAATGCACAGCCCTGCACCAGGAAAACCACAGAGTCAAGCCAAACAAAACGCCCCTTGAAACAGCGGTTTTATGCGGTTTTTACAGGGCCGAACGGCTCTTTGAAGAAAAATGGGTGGCTAAATTCAGTTTGTGCACGCTTGTTGCATTCAACCCCGCATCGTCTGCAACGGTCTAACGGAAGTCAGGCCTTACAGACTCATAATAATAGTGGCAGGGCTGCCCCGCGGTGCTTTTTAGAGTGTGTGCATGGGGACTTGTTTCCTTCATTCTCGGCTTCGAAAAACACTGCTGAAAGTTGTCGGCCTGGATACAGACTGACTGCAGAATTACGACACCTATCGAGCGAATTGCGACAGGCCCGTAAAGAAGCTGAAAGGATAGATAGGCAAGTATCGCCAACATTGTCAGCGTGATATAAGTTTGCGCCGACACAAAAAGAAAGAGCCGCCCAGATAAAAAAACAGGTGGGACGGCAGTACTCTTCTAAAAACCAAAGGAGCAAATCACGATGCGCGTGATGAAGTGGAGCATGATCGCCCTGGCTGTCTCAGCAGGCACCTCGCAGTTTGCAATTGCATCCTCCCAGGACGATGCAAAAGGCTTTATCGAAGATAGCACCCTGACAGCCAAAACCCGTCTCGAGTACATGAACCGTGATTTCAAGAACGGTGCAGGCAACCATGCGCGCGACGACGGTACTTTCAAGAGCGGCTATCGCCAAGATACCGGCCTGAGTGAACTGCTGCAGTACAACTCCGGCTTCACTCAGGGCACCGTAGGCGTCGGTGTCGATGCTTTCGCCATGGGCGTGGTCAAACTCGACGGCGGTGCCGGTCGCTCCGGTAACGGCCTGGCCGCCAACAACAGCCTCGGCCAACCCGAAAAAGACTCTTCGGCCGTAGGCGGCGCAGTCAAATTCCGCATCTCCGACACCGTACTCAAGTACGGCGACCAGATGGTTGCAAGCCCTGTGTTCTCCACCGACGACAGCCGTCTGCTGCCTGAAGTAGCCACCGGTACCTTGATCACCAGCAAAGAGATCAAAGGCCTGGAACTGAACGCCGGTCACTTCACTGCACTGCGCTCGCAAACCGGCCAGTACAACGACAGCATCAACGGTCGCAACGGTGACACCGGCCTGAAAAACCCGGGCCTGACCGCTGCCGACTTCGCGGGTGCTACCTACCAGTTCACCGATAACTTCGTCGGTGGCGTGGCCGCGTCCAAGGTCGATGACTACTTCAAGAAGCAGTACATCAACCTGAACTACACCTTCCCGATCGCCGATAACCAGTCGCTGAACCTCGACTTCAACGGCTATCGCACCGAAGACGACGGCAAGAAGCTGTACGGCAAGCTGGACAACAAACTGTGGAGCCTGGCGGCCGCCTACAGCATCGGCCCGAACAAGTTCACCATCGCCCACCAGCGTTCCACCGGCGACACCAACTACCTGTACGGTGTTGACGGCAACGGCACCATCTTCGTCGCCAACTCCATCCAGATCTCCGACTTCATCGGTGAAGACGAGCGCTCCTGGCAGGCTCGCTATGACCTGAACATGGCGACCCTGGGTGTTCCAGGCCTGAGCTTCATGGCCCGTTACGTGAAGGGTGACAACATCACCACTTCGTCGAACACCGAAGGCAAGGAAAACGAGTTCAACTTCGAAACCAAGTACGTGATGCAAGAAGGTCCAGCCAAGGACCTGTCGTTCCGCCTGCGTAGCGCTGTGTACCGTGCAAACGGTGCTTACAACAAAGACTACACCGCAGACAACAACGACGTTCGCATCATCGTAGAGTACCCACTGAGCATCTTGTAATATCGATGCCCAGCTGATTGCGCTAACGTGCAGCACTAATAAGAACCGCCGCCCCTAATCAGGGCGGCGGTTTTTTTTGCCTCTGTAAAAGTACCAGGCCAAATAAATAATTAAATAGCAAGCTAACTAACTGGAGTGCTTGCGGTAGTCCATGTTCCACCTCGAAAGCAGATTCACTAGTTGCTATTGGCTAGTATCGAAAACAAACAAGGGGCTGATAGCCCCTTGTCTTGAACAACATTAGCTGACCGAACGGCCAAGTCATGAAACTGCCTTATTACACCGCAGCTTCCTGAACCACTCGAATCACTCGTTGTGGAAAAGGAATATCAATACCCGCTGCCTTCAAGCGATCACGGGACAACTCATTGAACTGGAACAGCACGTCCCAATAATCCGAAGTCTTGACCCATACCCGCAGCGACAGGGTAATGGCGCTATCGCCCAGGGTAGAAACCACAGCTACCGGGGCCGGATCGGCCAGTACCCGCTCATCCTTGGCCAACTCCAGCAACACCTCGCGGGCCTTCTGCAGGTCCGCGTCATAGTCCACACCCACGTCGAACACCACCTTGCGGGTCGGTTGACGGTTGTAGTTGGTGATGATGCCGTTGGACAGGTTGCCGTTGGGCACGATCACTGTCTTGTTGTCACCGGTACGCAGCACGGTGTGAAAGATCTGGATGCTGTCGACAGTACCGCTGATGCCCTGGGCTTCGATCCAGTCACCGATACGGAAGGGGCGGAACAGCAGGATCAACACCCCACCGGCAAAGTTCGCCAGGCTGCCTTGCAGCGCCAGGCCGATGGCCAGGCCGGCAGCACCGATCGCGGCCACGAAGGAGGTGGTTTCGACACCGATCATCGAAGCCACGCTGACGATCAGCAGGATCTTGAGAATGATGTTGGCCAGGCTACTGATAAAACCTTGCAGCGCCAGGTCGGCATTGCGCAGGGCCAGCAACTTGCCCACTTTGTGAGTCAGTTTGTTGATCAACCACCAGCCGATAGCCAGGGTGATGACGGCCAGCAGCACCCGGCTGCCGTATTCCATGATCATTGGAATCCAGGCCTGGGAGGCCCGGACCAGGTTGTCTACTTCAGCGTTCAAATCCATCTATTTCTCCAGATTCCCGGGGTTGCGGCGCACATGACTGACAGGCAGAACGACCAGCCCCGCGGGAGCTCAATCGTTTCTGCCATTCCTCCGGCCTCGGACGCCAATAAGCTCTAGAGGTTCCCGGAGAAGCCGATCAATCGCGGAAGTTGTTGAATTGCAGCGGCATGCCGAACTCTTTGGCACGCAGGGCGGCGATGGCCTCTTGCAGGTCGTCACGCTTTTTGCCGGTCACCCGTACCTGCTCGCCCTGAATGGCGGCTTGCACTTTCAACTTGGCATCCTTGATATGGGCGACGATTTTCTTCGCCAGTTCTTTATCGATACCTTCCTTGAGGACCGCTTCCTGCTTCATCACCTTGCCCGAGGCATAGGCGTCCTTGACCTCCAGGCACTGCACGTCGATCTTGCGCTTGACCAGGGCCAGCTTGAGGATCTCGATCATCGCTTCAAGCTGGAACTCGGCCTCAGCGGTCAGGTTGACGGTCAGTTCCTTGTCCTTGAACTCGAAGCTGCCCTTGCCCTTGAGGTCATAGCGGCGATCCAGTTCCTTGACGGCGTTTTCCACCGCGTTGGTGACTTCGTGCTTGTCCAGTTCGGATACCACGTCAAACGACGGCATGTAATCTCTCCAAATAAAAAGGGGCGCTGTTCAAAACATCGAACACGCCCGGCTTGCGGTTAAAATCCGCGCTCATTATAACGGGTCTTTCCCCTCCTTCACCCCGCGCCCTCCCCCGGGCGGCCAAACAGAGCGAAAACCTGATGTCCACCACCTGGCATGTTCTCGGCGCCGGCAGCCTCGGCACCCTGTGGGCCACCCGCCTGGCCCGCGCCGGCTTGCCGGTACGCCTGATTTTGCGTGACGCCGCCCGCTTGCGGGCCTATCAGGCGGCCGGCGGCCTGACCCTGGTAGAACAGGGCCAGAGCAGCCTGCTGGCAATTCCCGGAGAAACCAGCACCAGCAGCGCCCCCATCCAGCGCCTGTTGCTGGCCTGCAAGGCCTACGACGCCGAGGCGGCAGTGGCCAGCATCGCCCAGCGCCTGGCGCCGGGAGCCGAACTGATCCTGCTGCAGAACGGCCTGGGCAGCCAGGATGCCGTGGCCGCCCGAGTGCCCCAGGCACGCTGCATCGCCGCCTCCAGCACCGAGGGCGCCTTCCGCGATGGCGACTGGCGCGTGGTCTTTGCCGGCCACGGCTACACCTGGCTCGGGGACTCGGGGCACCCCACGCCGCCGATCTGGCTCGACGAATTGGCGGCCAGCGGCATTCCCCATGAATGGAGCACCCAGATCCTCACCCGGCTCTGGCGCAAGCTGGCACTCAACTGCGCGATCAACCCACTGACGGTACTGCACGACTGCCGCAACGGTGGCTTGCAGCAGCATCAGTGCGAAGTGGCCACCCTGTGCGCCGAGCTGAGCGAGCTGCTGCAATGCTGCGGGCAGCCCGCCGCAGCGGAAAACCTGCAACAGGAAGTGGAACGGGTGATCCTGGCCACCGCCGCCAACTATTCCTCAATGCACCAGGATGTCAGCAACGGACGGCGCACCGAAATCAGCTACCTGCTGGGTTACGCCTGTGAAGCCGCTGCCCGGCATCGCCTGCAACTGCCCCATCTGCAGCAGTTGCAACAGCGCCTGGTGAACCAGCTGCAGCAACGCGGATTGCCCAGCGCCTGAGCAGCGGCTACGCTCCCCACTTGCTCATTTCCAGCGATATAGCCGATGCCATTGCGCCAGCGCCTCGAAAACCTGCCAGTGGGCCAAAAGCTCCTGGCCGCCCTGCTTGTCCTGCTGACCACCGTTCTGCTGGTCGCCAACCTGACCTTTATCAGCGCGGCCTACTGGATCTCCCAGGAAAGCATGGCGCCCCAGGCGCTGCAGACCATTGGCCGCCTGGTGTCCAATCCGACCCTGGCGATCCAGGCACTGAACTCCCCCGAAGATGCCGAGAAGCTGCTCAACGAACTCGACAGCTATAGCCCGCTGCGGGCTGCCGCACTCTATGACGGCAAGGGCCAGCGCCTGGCCCAGTTGCAGCACGGCGAACGCCTCAAGCTGCCCGAACGCTACCGGCATATCGAAGCCTGGCAAATGACCGAGTTTCGCAGCAACCAGGTCATCACCCTGCCTCGCCCGGGCCAGGCCCCCGGCCACCTGCTGTTGGTGGCCACCAGCGAACTGCCGATGGCCTTCTACACCGGCACCCTGACCGCCAGCCTGGGAATCCTGATCTTCAGTGTGCTGCTATGGCTGGTCATCGCCCGGCAGATCAAGCGCCTGATCACCCAGCCGATCCACCAGCTCGAGGAACTGTCGCGCCAGGTCACCCGCGAGGAGAACTATGCCCTGCGCGCAGCCCGGGGCAACCACGATGAAATCGGCAGCCTGGCAGAAGCCTTCAACACCATGCTGTCGCGTATCGAAGCTCGCGAGCAGCAGCTCAAGCGCGCCCGGGACGACTCCCAGGCCGCCTACGACCAGGCCCAGGGGCTGGCGGAGGAAACCCGCCATACCAACCGCAAGCTGGAACTGGAAGTCCAGGTGCGTAGCAAGATCGAGAAGAAGCTCACCGGCTTTCAGAACTACCTCAACAGCATCATCGACTCCATGCCCTCGGCGCTGATCGCGCTGGATGAACAGCTCTACGTCACCCAGTGGAACCAGGAAGCCAGCGCCCTGTCCGGCACCCGGCTCGACGAAGCCCTGAACCAGCCGATCTTCCTCGCCTTCGAACCGCTCAAGCCATTCCTGCCGCAACTCAAGGAAACCGTCGAACAGCACACGGTGACCAAGGTCGAGCGTGTCACCTGGTTCAAGGACGAAGAGCCCAAGCACTACGCCCTGACCTTCTACCCCCTGATGGGGGGCGCCGGACGCGGGGTGGTGATCCGTATCGACGACATCACCCAGCGCCTGTCCCTGGAAGAGATGATGGTGCAATCGGAGAAAATGCTTTCGGTCGGTGGCCTCGCGGCCGGCATGGCCCATGAGATCAACAACCCGCTGGGAGCGATCCTGCACAACGTACAGAACATTCGCCGACGACTGTCTGCCGATCTGCCAAAGAACCTTGAGCACGCGCAGCAGATCGGTGTTGAACTGCAGACCGTCAATCGCTACCTGGAAAGCCGCGAAGTGCCGCAACTGCTCGATGGCATTCAGCAGGCCGGAGCCCGGGCGGCGAAGATCGTCACCCACATGCTCAGCTTCAGCCGGCGCAGCAACCGGCAGATGGCCCCCTGCGACCTGCCGGCGCTGATCGACCAGGCGGTGGAGATCGCCAGCAATGACTTCGACCTGGCCATTGGCTTCGACTTCAAGGGCCAGGCGATCATTCGCCAGTTCGACCCGAACCTGGGCCCGGTTCCCGGCACTGCCAACGAACTGGAACAGGTGCTGCTCAACCTGCTGAAAAACGCTGCCCAGGCCATCCATCAGCGCGAAGATGACAGCGAACCCGGACGTATCATCCTGCGTACCCGTTTGAATCCGCCCTGGGCAGAGATCCAGGTGGAGGACAACGGAATCGGCATGAGCGAAAACGTACGCAAGCGTACCTTCGAGCCCTTCTTCACCACCAAGGAAATCGGCCAGGGCACCGGGCTCGGCCTGTCGGTGTCGTACTTCATCATCACCAATAACCACAAGGGGCAGATGGAGGTGCAGTCCACCCGCGGCCAGGGCACTTGCTTCACCTTGCGCCTGCCCCTGGCCAGCAGCCAGCCGCTGGTCCAAGAACCGTTACCACTGGAGAACTGAACATGGGCTTTCGCTTGTCGAAGATCTACACCCGCACTGGCGACAAAGGCGAAACCGGACTGGGGGATGGCCGTCGGGTGCCCAAGGATCACCCACGGGTCGAAGCCATTGGCGAGGTTGATACCCTGAACAGCCAATTGGGCCTGCTACTGGCAGGCCTCGGTGAGCAGAGCGGTGCCTGCCCCGGGCTCGAGGAAGTGATCACAGTGCTGGCGCCCTGTCAGCATCGGCTGTTCGATTTGGGTGGCGAGCTGGCCATGCCGGTCTATCAGGCCCTCAACGAGGCCGAAGTAGAGCGCCTGGAGGCGGCCATCGATCTGTGGAACGAGGAGTTGGGCCCGCTGGAGAACTTCATCCTGCCCGGCGGCTCGGCGCTGATCGCCCAGGCCCATGTCTGCCGCAGCCTGGCGCGCAGCGCCGAGCGTCGCTGTCAGCACCTGAATGCCGTGGAGCCTTTGCAAGGGGTTGGACTGGCCTACATCAATCGCCTGTCGGACCTGCTGTTTGTCGCCGCCCGACTGATTGCCAAGCGCCAGGGCATTGCCGAAATCCTCTGGCAGGCCGCCGCCAAGCCCTGACCACGCGGCTTGCGGGCGAAAGGGCCTGCAAGCCTTGCACATCACCCGACGATGCCTCTCAGGCAAGCCGGCTCCCGCAGACCTGGGCCCAGGCTGCCATTGAGGATGCCTTCAATCCTGCGGCCAGAAGGCGCGGATACCCGCTACACCTTGAGCACCCGCCGCCCAGGCCTGCTGGCATTCGACAGGCCCCACGCCACCCAGCAGATACACCGGCTTGTTGAAACCGCTGATCAGTTGTTCGGCCTGTTGCCAGCCCAATGGCTGTGCATCCGGATGGGTCTGGGTGGGCTGTACCGGAGACAAGGTCACGAAGTCCACGTCCATCTGCTGGGCCAGGGACAGCTCCTCGGCGTTATGGCAGGAAGCCGCCAACCAGCGATCCTTGCCGAATGGCCGCCCGGCGCTGGCGTACTTGCGCAGTTGCGCCGCAGTGATGTGCCAGCCCGCCGAGGGGAAATCCCCCAGCCATTCGAAGGGCCCCTTGAGCATCAGTTGCGCCTTGCCGGCGCACAGGCCCACCGCATCCACCGCCAGATCGCGGTATTGCGGGTCGTAGCCGCCGGGCGCCCGCAGTTGAATCAGCTTGCAGCCCTGGGCCACGGCTTTTTGCATGCCTCGCAGCAGGGTCGGGGTTTCCAGGCCTTCCGGGGTGATCAGGTATTGGGCTGGCAGACGCGCGGCAGCGACAATCGGCTGATTGGCCGCGGGGAATTCATAGTCGGCCAGCTCACGAGCAGTGACCCAGGCCAGAGGTTGCCCTTCGGCGCCGTGAGGCTCACCGCTGAACGCCGAGACCTCCCAGACATCCAGCAGTACCTGCTTGTCCGGATAATCGTGCTGCACCTTGATCAGCGGGCGCGCTGCGGTGACGGCGATGCCCAACTCTTCCTGTAGCTCGCGGGCCAGCGCCGCTTCGACCGCCTCCCCGGGCTCGACCTTACCGCCGGGGAACTCCCACAGGCCACCTTGATGTTGAGTATCGGCACGCCGGGCAATCAGGATCTTGCCGCTGGCATCCCGGATAACGGCCGCAGCCACATGTACTCGTTTCACCGCACTACTTCCTCTGCTCAGGCATGTTGGCCAGGCCCTTGCGGGCCGGGCGTTGGATCTGCGCTTCGCCGGCAAGCCGGCTCCTACAGCAGGAGCGGCACCGCCAGCGAGGTTCTTAGGTGCGGTATTCCGCGTTGATCTTCACGTATTCGTGAGACAGGTCGGTGGTCCAGATGGTTTCGCTGCAAGCGCCACGGCCCAGTTCGATGCGGATGGTGATTTCTTCCTGCTGCATCACCGCCGCGCCCTGGGCTTCGGTGTAGCTGGCGGCACGGGCGCCACGGCTGGCAATGCAGACTTCGCCGAGGAACACGTCGATCTTGCTGACATCCAGGTCCGGCACCCCGGCACGGCCTACTGCCGCCAGGATGCGGCCCCAGTTCGGGTCCGAAGCGAACAGCGCGGTCTTGATCAGTGGCGAGTGAGCCACGGTGTAGCCCACGTCCAGGCACTCCTGGCAAGTTGCACCGCCGTTGACTTCCACAGTGACGAACTTGGTCGCGCCCTCACCGTCACGGACGATGGCCTGGGCCACTTCCATGCACACCTCGAACACCGCCTGCTTCAGGGCAGCGAACAGCGGGCCCTCGGCCTTGGTGATTTCCGGCAGCTTGGCCTGCCCCGTGGCGATCAGCATGCAGCAGTCGTTGGTCGACGTGTCGCCGTCGATGGTGATGCGGTTGAAGGACTTGTTGGCACCGTCCAGCAACAGGTTCTGCAGCACTTCGCGGGAGACTTTGGCGTCGGTGGCGATGTAGCCGAGCATGGTTGCCATGTTCGGGCGGATCATTCCCGCCCCCTTGCTGATGCCAGTCACGGTGATGGTCACGCCATCATGCTGGAACTGGCGGCTGGCGCCCTTGGGCAGGGTGTCGGTGGTCATGATGCCAGTGGCGGCGGCAGCCCAGTTGTCCACGGACAGGTCGTCCAGGGCAGCTTGCAGAGCGCCTTCGATTTTCTCTACCGGCAATGGCTCGCCAATCACTCCGGTGGAGTAAGGCAGCACGGCGCTGGCATCGACGCCGGTCAGTTCCGCCAGCTTGGCGCAGGTGCGGGATGCCGCTGCCAGGCCCGGCTCACCAGTGCCGGCGTTGGCGTTACCGGTGTTGGTCAGCAGATACCGCACCGGGCCTTGCACACGCTGCTTGGCCAGAATCACCGGTGCGGCGCAGAACGCATTGAGGGTGAACACCCCCGCCACCGTGGAACCTTCGGCACAACGCATGACCACCACATCCTTGCGCCCCGGGCGCTTGATGCCGGCCGAAGCGATACCGAGCTCGAAGCCGGCAACCGGGTGCAACGTAGGCAAAGGACCAAGACCAACAGCCATGAATGCGCTCCTCTTATCAGGTGTCTGCACCGTCGTCTCAAAAGACGGTGCCGCAAATGGAAAAACGCCGCGACGGCTGATGCCGTCACGGCGCGGGTGTTTCAGTGTCTGGCGCGGATCTTAGTTGATCTGGCCGTGACAGTGTTTGTACTTCTTGCCCGAACCGCAGTAGCACAGTTCATTGCGGCCAAGCTTCTGCTCGTTGCGCACTGGCACGGTGGCCAGGGCCACATCGGCCTCGACGCCCTCTTCCAGGGCTTCCGGCTGATCCAGCCCCGGTGCCTCGGCGTGTTCGAACTGCATGCGCTGGGCCAGAGCCTCGGCTTCCTGACGCAGGCGAGCCTCTTCCTCGGCCGGGTCTTCGCGACGCACCTGGACGTGGGACAGCACGCGGATCGAATCGCGCTTGATGGAGTCGAGCAACTCGGAGAACAGGGTAAAGGATTCGCGCTTGTACTCCTGCTTCGGGTTCTTCTGCGCGTAACCACGCAGGTGAATACCGTGACGCAGGTGGTCCATGGTCGACAGGTGGTCCTTCCACAGATCGTCCAGTACCCGCAGAACAATCTGCTTCTCGAAAGTGCGCAGGGCTTCGGCACCGGCCTGGTCTTCTTTTTCGTTGTACGCGGCGATCAGCTCGTTGAGCAGCTTCTCGCGCAGGGTTTCCTCGTACAGGTGATCATCTTCGTCGAGCCATTGCTGGATCGGCAGGCTGACACCGAAGCCGCTCTGGATGGCTTCTTCCAGGCCTGCCACGTCCCACTGCTCAGGCAGCGATTGCGGCGGGATGTGGGCGCTGACGGTAGCGTTGAGCACGTCCTGGCGGAAGTCGGCGATGGTTTCGCCAATGTTGTCCGCAGCCAACAAGGTGTTGCGCATGTGATAGATCACTTTACGCTGCTCGTTGTTGACGTCGTCGAACTCCAGCAATTGCTTGCGGATGTCGAAGTTGCGGCCTTCTACCTTGCGCTGGGCCTTCTCGATGGCGTTGGTCACCATGCGGTGCTCGATCGCCTCGCCGGACTGCATGCCCAGGGCCTTCATGAAGTTCTTCACCCGGTCAGAGGCGAAGATGCGCATCAGGCTGTCTTCCAGGGACAGGTAGAAGCGGCTGGAGCCGGCATCACCCTGACGGCCGGCACGGCCACGCAGCTGGTTGTCGATACGACGGGATTCGTGACGCTCGGACGCGATCACCTGCAGACCGCCAGACTCCAGCACTTGCTGGTGACGCTTCTGCCAGTCGGCCTTGATCTGGGCGATCTGCTCAGGGCTCGGGTTTTCCAGTGCCGCGACTTCCACTTCCCAATTGCCGCCCAGCAGGATGTCGGTACCACGACCGGCCATGTTGGTGGCGATGGTCAGGGCGCCCGGACGACCGGCTTGCGCGATGATCTCGGCTTCTTTTTCGTGGAACTTGGCGTTCAGGACCTTGTGCTCGATGCCTTCCTTGTTGAGCAGGTTGGACATGTGCTCGGACGTTTCGATGGTCGCGGTGCCGACCAGCACCGGACGGCCCTGGGCCATGCACTCCTTGATGTCGTTGATGATCGCGGCGTATTTCTCGTCCGCGGTCAAGAACACCAGGTCGTTGTAGTCCTTACGGGCCAGCGGCTTGTTCGGCGGAATCACCATCACCTGCAGACCGTAGATCTGATGGAACTCGAAGGCTTCGGTGTCGGCGGTGCCGGTCATGCCGGACAGCTTGGTGTACAGACGGAAGTAGTTCTGGAAGGTGGTCGAGGCCAGGGTCTGGCTCTCGGCCTGGATATTGAGGTTTTCCTTGGCTTCGATGGCCTGGTGCAGGCCTTCGGACAAGCGGCGACCCGGCATGGTACGACCGGTGTGTTCGTCCACCAGTACCACCTGCCCATCCTGGACGATGTACTCAACGTTGCGGTTGAACAGCTTGTGGGCACGCAGGCCGGCGTAAACGTGGGTCAACAGGCCCAGGTTGTGCGCCGAGTACAGGCTTTCGCCTTCAGCCAGCAGGCCGACCTGGGTCAGCATTTCTTCGATGAACTGGTGACCGGCTTCGTTGAGCTCGACCTGGCGGGTCTTCTCGTCGACAGTGAAGTGACCGGCCTTGGTGACCTGGCCTTCCACTTCCTCGATGTGCTGCTCCAGGCGCGGGATCAGCTTGTTGATCTCGGTGTACAGGCGGGAGCTGTCCTCAGCCTGGCCGGAAATGATCAACGGAGTACGGGCTTCGTCGATGAGGATCGAGTCGACTTCGTCGATCACGGCAAAATTGAGCTCGCGCTGGAACTTGTCTTCCATGCTGAAAGCCATGTTGTCGCGCAGGTAGTCGAAACCGAATTCGTTGTTGGTGCCGTAGGTGATGTCGGCGGCGTAGGCGGCACGCTTCTCTTCAGGCGGCTGGAACGGCGTGACCACGCCGACGCTCAGGCCGAGGAACTCGTACAGCGGGCGCATCCAGTTGGCGTCGCGGCGAGCCAGGTAGTCGTTCACGGTCACCACGTGCACGCCCTTGCCGGACAGTGCGTTGAGGTACACACCCAGGGTCGCTACCAGGGTCTTGCCCTCACCGGTGCGCATCTCGGCGATCTTGCCTTCATGCAAGGTCATGCCGCCGATCAACTGCACATCGAAGTGACGCATTCCCATGATCCGCTTACCGGCTTCACGGGCGACCGCGAAGGCTTCGGGAAGCAGTTTGTCGAGGGTTTCACCCTTGGCGATACGGGCCTTGAACTCGGCAGTCTTGGCACGCAATTGATCGTCCGAAAGGGCCACCATTTGCTCTTCGAAGGCATTGACGATCTGTACCGTCTTGAGCATGCGTTTGACTTCACGCTCGTTCTTGCTTCCAAAAAGTTTCTTTAACAAAGGCGCAAACATATCGGCAGGATCTTCCACACATAGGGTTGGAGGGCGGCCCCGTGAGTCGCCCGAGCAGCCCTCATGGCCGCATGCGAACGAGCATTCTACCCGGAAACGATGGTGAGGAAAGTGGCGTTATTCCACGATGCTGGCACAGCGCTGTGACGGGGCTCACCTAAAATAAGGGCTTTTCGCTGAACTTCAAGCCCATTGACCCCAGAAGTTAATGATTACGATCAGCAAAGAACCAGAAATTGATCAAAGCACGACCACGCGATGGATCCGGCGTGGCGGGCGCTTTCTGCTACCATGGCGCCTCTGTAACTTCAGGTTTCTGATCATGGCATTTCGCCCCCTTACGGCACGCGCTCCCGCCGTTCTTCTTCGCGAAGCCAAGCCTCTGAAAGCCATACTCGGCCACGCCCAGCGCCTGGCGCATCTGCAGCGCCTGCTGGAAAGCCAGCTGCAGCCGGCCGCTCGCGAACATTGCCACGTTGCTTCCTGGCGTGAAGGCAGCCTGCTGCTGATCGTCACCGACGGCCACTGGGCAACGCGCCTGCGCTATCAGCAAAAGCGCCTGCAACGTCAACTGCTGGAGTTCAACGAGTTCAGCAACCTGACGCGCATCCTGTTCAAGGTCCAACCGCCGACCGTCCAGCAAGGGGCCACGGGACACACCATGGACCTGTCGAACAACGCCGCTGAAACCATCCAGGCCACCGCCGAGGGCATCACCGACCCCAACTTGCGTGCAGCCCTGGAGCGCCTGGCCAGCCACGCCAAACCGCGGGGCTGACCCAAGCCTGTGCTTCAGCGCCGCTTGCTGCCGCCGAGCAGGGACCCCATCAAGCCCCGCACCAGTTGCCGTCCCAATTGATTAGCCGCCTGGCGCATGGCCGACTTCAATGCCTGCCCGGCAGCCGTGCCAAGGAACTCACCCGCCCGGTCGGCCAGGCTGGGTTCTTCAGCCACTGTTTTGCCAGGGGGCTGCTGATCCTGCGGTGCCAGCTCCTTGCGCCCCAGCAACACTTCATAGGCTGATTCGCGGTCGATTGGTTTGTCATAGCGCCCCAGCAATGGCGAACTGGCGATCAGGGCCTGGCGCTCGGCCTCGGTCAGCGGCCCGATCCGCGATTGCGGCGGCGCCACCAGTACCCGCTGGACCATTTCTGGCGTGCCCTTGTCCTGCAAGGTGCCCACCAGCGCTTCGCCGATGCCCAGTTCGGTCAGGACCGCCAGCGCATCGAAGGCCGGGTTGGGTCGGAAACCATCCGCCACGGCGCGCAGGGACTTCTGTTCCTTGGCAGTAAAGGCCCGCAAGCCATGCTGGATACGCAATCCCAATTGAGCCAGGACATTGTCCGGCAGGTCCCCGGGCGATTGGGTAACGAAATACACCCCCACACCTTTGGAGCGAATCAGCCGCACCACCTGCTCCAGCCGGTCCTGCAAGGCCTTGGGAGTACCGGCGAAGAGCAGGTGCGCTTCGTCGAAGAACAGCGCCAGCAGCGGCTTGTCCGCATCGCCCCGCTCCGGCAGTTGCTCGAACAGCTCGGCCAGCAGCCATAAAAGGAAGGTCGCATAGACTTTCGGCGCCTCATGCACCAGGCGGCTGGCATCGAGCAGATGAATCCGCCCACGACCATCGGCGGCCGGCTGCAGAATGTCCTCCAACTGCAACGCCGGCTCACCGAATAGTGCTTCGGCGCCCTGCTGCTCCAGGGTCGCCAGGCGCCGCAACAGCGCCTGGCTGGAACCGGTGGTCATCAACGCAGCATCGTCCCCGAGCAGTTGCGGGTTGTCCTTGAGGTGGTTGAGCAGCGCCTTGAGGTCCTTCAGGTCGAGCAGCAACAGGCCTTCGCGATCAGCCACCTTGAACGCCGCATACAACGCCGACTGCTGGCTGTCGGTGAGTTCCAGCAAACTGCCCAACAGCAGCGGGCCCATTTCGCTCAGGGTGGTGCGCAGAGGATGACCGCTTTGCCCATGGATATCCCACAGGGTTACCGGATAGGCCTGTGGTTGATGCTTGAGCCAGGGCATGCCGGCGATCCGCTCGGCAACCTTGCCCTGGGGGTTGCCCGCAGCACCCAGCCCACAGAGGTCGCCTTTGATGTCCGCGGCGAATACCGCCACCCCGGCATCACTGAAGGCTTCTGCCAGGCGCTGCAGGGTGACGGTCTTGCCGGTGCCCGTGGCGCCCGCCACCAGACCGTGGCGGTTGGCCAGGCGCATGGCCTGGGCGATCGGCTGGCCATCGAGGCCGGCACCGATTACGAGTTGCGATGAGTCAGGCATTTTGTCACCCCTGGTTAATCTTTGGCCTTACACGGTCGATATGAATAAATGATGGATCAGAAGTATCTGAAATAAAGGTCAGGTAATTCCCGTGGGATAGATGGAGATATCAGCTTACTTATAACACCGCCCTTCTGTGCGTTTTTCCAAACCGATGCCCTGGACTCAAAGACCTTAGCGGACCCCCAAGCCATGAACAAAAATCTGCGCTTCAGCCACAAGATCCTGCTTGCCGCCTCGCTGATCGTCATAGCTGCATTTGCACTATTCACGCTCTACAACGATTACCTGCAACGCAACGCCATTCGTGAGGATCTGGACAACTATCTTCAGGAAATGGGCGACGTCACGGCAAAAAATATTCAGACCTGGCTCGCCGGTCGCGCCCTGCTGATCGAGAACATCTCCCAGTCGGTGGCCCTCAACACGGACCCTGCGAATGTCAGCAACCTGCTGGAACAGAAATCCGTCAGCTCGACCTTCATGGGAGCCTACCTGGGCAACAATGACGGCACCTTCATCATCCGTCCCAACAGCAAGATGCCGGACGGCTACGATCCTCGCGCCCGCCCCTGGTACAAGAGTGCCGAGAACAGCAACGGCTCGGCCCTGACCGAACCCTATATCGACCTGGCGTCCGGCCAACTGGTGATCTCCATCGTCGACAGCGTGATCAAGGCCGGCCAGAGGATCGGTGTGGTCGGCGGCGACCTGAGCCTGCAAGCAATCACCGACAGCATCAACGCTCTGGACTTCGGCGGCATGGGCTACGCCTTCCTGATCAGCGCCGACGGCAAGATCCTGGTGCACCCGGACAAGAATCTGGTGATGAAGACCCTCAAGGACGTCTACCCCCAGGACACACCGAAGATCAGCAGTGAGCTCAGCGAGATCACTGTCGACGGCAAGCCGCGCATCGTCACCTTCACCCAGATCAAGGGCCTGTCCTCGGTGAACTGGTACATCGGCCTGTCCGTGGACAAGAACAAGGCTTTCGCCATGCTCAGCGAGTTCCGCACCTCGGCGATCATCGCCACCCTGACGGCCGTGGCCCTGACCATTGCCCTGCTGGGCCTGCTGATCCGCCTGCTGATGCAGCCGCTGCACGTGATGACCCGGGCCATGCAGGACATCGCCGATGGCGAAGGCGACCTGACCCGACGCCTGAACATCCATAACCAGGACGAGTTCGGCATCCTCGGCACTGCCTTCAACCGTTTCGTCGAACGCATCCACGGCTCGATCCGCGAAGTGTCCTCGGCCACCGAGCACGTCAACGAAGTCGCCCTGCGCGTGGTCAGCGCCTCCAACTCGTCGATGCTCAACTCCGACGAACAGGCCAGCCGTACCAACAGCGTGGCCGCCGCCATCAATCAGCTCGGGGCCGCCGCCCAGGAAATCGCCCGCAATGCCGCCCAGGCGTCGCAACAGGCCAGCGATGCGCGCAACCTCGCCGAAGACGGCCAGCAAGTGGTGGATCGCAGCATCCAGGCGATGAACCAGCTGTCGGACATGATCAGTGCCTCCAGCAGCAACATCGAAACCCTCAACAGCAAGACCGTGAACATCGGGCAGATCCTCGAGGTGATCACCAGCATTTCCCAGCAGACCAACCTGCTGGCGCTCAACGCGGCCATCGAAGCGGCCCGGGCCGGCGAGGCGGGACGCGGCTTTGCCGTGGTTGCCGATGAAGTGCGCAACCTGGCGCACCGCACCCAGGAGTCGGCGCAGCAAGTGCAGGGCATGATCGAGGAGTTGCAAGTGGGCGCCCGCGAATCGGTGAGCACCATGAGCAACAGCCAGCGCCACAGCCAGGACAGTGTGGAAATCGCCAACCAGGCCGGGGAGCGACTCAACAGCGTGACCCAGCGCATAGGCGAGATTGATGGCATGAACCAGTCAGTGGCTACGGCGACCGAGGAGCAGACCTCGGTGGTGGAGTCCATCAACATGGACATTACCGAGATCAATACGCTGAATCAGGAAGGCGTGGAAAACCTCCAGGCCACCTTGCGGGCCTGCTCCGACCTGGAACAGCAGGCAGCACGCTTGAAGCAACTGGTGGGCAGTTTCAGGATCTGAAAGCGCCCAATGCCCTGTCGCCGGCTAGCCGGCGGCAGGCTCAAGCAGGCTTGGGCCGGGATGGCGTCTGCGGCTCCTGCTGCAATTGCTCCCACAACTGCGCGGCATCGGGAAAATCGGTGCCGTCGTCAGGGCTCAACTCATCGGGGTCATAACGGCTCAGGCAACCTTCGCCGAGGGTGGCGGGTGCCTGGGACGTGGCTTTATCCAGTGGATCGGTCATCGGGCTGACCTCGTGAGTGCAAACCAGGACCGGGGTATTGAACCCCCGCTCCTGGTTTTTTTTTCAATCAGAACACCACGGTCTTGTTGCCGTGCACCAGCACGCGGTCTTCCAGGTGGTAGCGCAGGCCGCGGGCCAGGACCATTTTCTCCACGTCACGACCGAAACGCACCATGTCCTCGATGCTGTCGCTGTGGCTGACCCGCACCACGTCCTGCTCGATGATCGGACCGGCGTCCAGTTCCTCGGTGACGTAATGGCAGGTTGCGCCGATCAGCTTCACACCGCGCAGCGAGGCCTGATGGTAAGGCTTGGCACCGACAAAGGATGGCAGGAAGCTGTGGTGGATGTTGATCACCTTGTGCGCGTACTCGCTGCACAGCTCCGGCGGCAGGATCTGCATGTAACGCGCCAGCACCACCACTTCGGCGTCGTGCTGCTTGACCAGGCGCGACACCTCGGCGAAGGCCGGCTCCTTGTCCTGCGGGTTGACCGGCACGTGGTAATAAGGAATGCCGTGCCACTCGACCATACTGCGCAGATCATCGTGGTTGGAAATCACGCAGGCGATCTGGCAATCCAGCTCATCGCTGTGCCAGCGGTGCAGCAAGTCTGCCAGGCAGTGGGATTCGCGGCTGGCCATCAGTACCACGCGCTTTTTCTCAGCGGTATCGGTAATGCGCCAGTCCATCGAGAACTCTTCGGCGATCGGCGCAAAGGCCTCGCGAAAAGCCTCCAGGCCAAAGGGCAGTGAGTCGGCACGAATCTCGTGGCGCATGAAAAACCAGCCACTGAGATTGTCCGAGTGGTGGCTCGCTTCGGTGATCCAACCGTTATGGGAGGCTAGAAAGTTACTGACTTTGGCAACGATGCCAACGCGGTCAGGGCAAGAAATCACCAACCGAAAGGTGCGCATGAGGGGGAAACTCCAGAACTTCGCAAAGGTCGCCATTCTAGCGATTGCGCGACAAAACTGCAGTATCCATTGCATCCAGCACTCCGGGCAGATCACCAAGGGCCCCTGCGGCCCGGCTTATCGGCCACTACTCCAGACGCCGTAACGTCACTTGTAAATAGCGCTCAACTAGTTTGTGAATAACCGGCCCGAATGCATCAACCTATTAAATAGTGAAATGACTTTTACGCCTAAACACACTAAGAGAGACGAATAAAACAGCGTTATTATGTTTACTTGCTCAAACTCCCTGACTATTATTGCAACACTGTCACCCAGCCACTCAGCGCTCAATAAGGTAGTCCTCATGTCCCTGATCAACGAATACCGTGCCACTGAAGAAGCCATCAAAGAACTGCAAGCGCGTTTGAAGAACCTGTCCCAAGACGACAAACTGAAAGCCGAACTGGAGTTCGAAGGCAAACTGCGCAGCCTGATGGGCGAGTACTCCAAATCCCTGCGCGACATCATCGCCCTGCTGGATCCGGACTCGAAAGTTAAAGCACCTCGCGCCGCGGTTAAAACCACCGGCACCAAGCGCGCCCGTAAAGTTAAACAGTACAAGAACCCGCACAACGGCGAAGTCATCGAAACCAAAGGTGGCAACCACAAGACTCTGAAAGAGTGGAAAGCCAAGTGGGGCGGCGACGTGGTAGAAGGCTGGGCCACCCTGCTGGGCTAAGCCTCGCCGTTGAGCGCCCGGGCTTTGCAGCCCTACAGAGAAAACGCCAGCATGCTGGCGTTTTTTTATGCCCTGGCAACCCGTTCAAGGACCGGGGCCGCAGCTCAAAGAGCCAGGCGCCGAGTCAGGGCCTGCACATATTCCTGCCATTGATCCAGAACCTGGCGCTGCCCTGGGTCCGCACTTAACAGCGATTGCTCAAGCCCTTGCCGGAAACTTTCCAGGGTATTGGGAGCACCGAGTTGCGGATCAAGCAAACGCTGCTGACAAAAAACCAGCCAACGTTCTTGCTCGGCGTTGTTCAATGTTTCTGGAAAGTTGCGGGCACGGTAGCGAAAGAGTAATTCCGGCAGGCGCTCATCATCGAATGGCCATTGTTGCTGGGCCAAGTGCAGCGGATCAGCCTCACGTACTTGCTCACACAAACGCCGGTCACGGTCACCAATAAAACCGTCGTACAACTGTTGCTCCGGGTCATCGCTTGCAGCGAATTCATCCGGGCCATAAATCACCGAAAGTTTATCCCGCCAAACTTCTTGAGCTTCGCTCAAGGCCACAGCCCGACGCTGATATAGCTCCATGTCCAAGTGCAGCCGCTGTTGATCTTCACTGCGCAGAACACTCAATGGCGCCACGACCGGGCAGCGATTGATATGGATGAGTTTCAACGGCACCGGCAACTCGCCCTCGAGCAGATCTTCCCGGCGCGTGTACAAACGCTGGCGCAGGGTTTCGGCGTCCAACTCCAACAGCCCCTGAGGGTCCAGGTGCAGGTCGCAGGCAATCAAGGCATTGCGATTGCGTGGATGCCAGGCCAGGGGCAGGACCACGCCGATGTAGTGGCGCGCCGCAGAAAAGCGCCCGGAGATGTGCACCATGGGTTGCAACAGGCGGACCTGATCCATCACCCGCTGCTTGCTGCGCAACTGGAACAGCCAGTCATAGAGCCTGGGCTGTTTGTCGCGAACCAATCGCGCCAGAGCGATGGTCGCCCGGACATCGGACAGCGCGTCATGGGCCTGGCCGTGGTCGATGCCGTTGGCTGCTGTCAGGCGCTCCAGCTTGAGGCTTACCTGCCCCTGCTCCTCGGGCCAGACGATCCCCTGGGGGCGCAACGCATAAGCCGTGCGCACCACGTCTATCAGGTCCCAACGGCTGTTGCCGCCCTGCCACTCCCGGGCGTAGGGATCGAAGAAGTTGCGGTACAGGCTGTAGCGGGTCATCTCATCGTCGAAACGCAGGGTGTTGTAACCCACGCCACAGGTCCCGGGGCGCGCCAGTTGCCCGTGCACCCGGGTCATGAAATCCGCCTCGCCCAGGCCTTGCTCGGCCAGACGGCCAGGGGTGATGCCAGTGATCATGCAAGCCATCGGATGGGGCAGGATATCGTCGCTGGGCTGGCAGTAGAGGTTGACCGGCTCGTCGATCTCGTTGAGTGCCAGGTCGGTGCGGATACCGGCCACTTGCAACGGGCGATCACAACGCGGATTGATGCCGGTGGTTTCGTAGTCGTACCAAAAGAGGGAAGTCACGGCCTGTTCCTGAACTGAAAGACCGCCGCAGTCTAGGCGTTCAGGCGCCGTCAGGGCCAGCCGCACGAACCGGGGCGAAGTCATTGGACTTGGCGAATTCTTAGTTAATGATGTCGTTTGCCCCTCAGACACTGCTAGCATCGGCGCTGGATTTTTTACCAGACCAAGCCGATAAGTTACCCATGCTTGAGACGACAGCAACGCCAAGGAACGCATCGCTGCACCCGCCACTGGATACGCGCTACCAAGTCGAAACCCCCGAGGGCATCGACCTGCCGCTGCGGCCTGCGGGGTTGCTGGTGCGCACCCTGGCCTTCAGTCTCGACCTGGGCATCCGCGGGCTGGTGCTGGGCCTGCTGTTCATCATCCTGGGCTTTTTCGACGAAGTCGGCGTCGGCCTCGGCTCGATCCTGCTGTTCCTCATCAGTTGGTGGTACATGGTGCTGTTCGAGGTGCTGAACCAGGGCCGCTCCCCCGGCAAGCAACTGATGGGGTTGCGAGTGGTGCAGGATGACGGCACCCCGATTGGCTGGAGCGCCTCCCTGACCCGCAACCTGCTGCGCTTCGCCGACATGCTGCCTTTCGGCTATTTCCTCGGCGCCATCAGTTGCCTGCAGCATCCGACCTTCAAACGCCTCGGCGATCTGGCCGCCGGCACCCTGGTGATCTACCGCGAGCAGCCGGTCAAACGCCCCGAACTGCCGCCAGCCGTCCCCCGCACTGCGCCCTTCGCCCTGAGCCTAAATGAGCAACGGGCGATCCTCGGCTTTGTCGAGCGCCAGGGCCAGCTGTCGGCCGAGCGTACCCGGGAACTGGCCAGCATCCTCGCGCAACCGCTGCATGTACCCAGTGCCCAGGCCACGGCCGAACTCAATGGCATTGCCCGCGGCTTCCTGGGAACCCCATGAAACAAAGCCTTTTCGAACACCGCCACCAGGCGCAATGGCAGCAGTTCGAGCAGTTGCTCGAGCGTCTGGAACATGGCCGGGCCAAAGCCGAGGAATGCCAGAGCTTCGTCCAGGACTACCGGCGCCTGTGCCAGCATCTGGCCCTGGCCGAAGAACGCGGCTATAGCAGCTACCTGATCGATCCGCTGCAACAGCTGGCCCTGCGTGGCCACCAGCAGCTGTACCGACAGCGCAGCGCCTTCGGGGCCAATCTGTTGAGTTTCGTGCTGGCCGGTTTCCCCCGTCTGGTGCGTCAGGAATGGCGCCTGGTGCTGCTGGCCAGCCTGCTGTTCTTCGGCAGCCTGCTGGCCATCGGGGTGCTGGTGTACCTGTTTCCCGACCTGATCTACAGCCTGGTGAGCCCGCAGCAAGTCAGCGAGATGCAAGGCATGTACGACCCTACCGCCGGGCGCCTGGGGCGGGCCGCCGAACGGGCCTCGAGCGAAGACTGGGTGATGTTCGGCTACTACATCATGCACAACATCGGGATCGCCTTTCAGACCTTCGCCAGCGGCCTGCTGTTCGGCGTGGGCAGTGTGTTCTTCCTGTTTTTCAACGGCCTGATGATCGGCGCCATTGCCGGCCACCTGACCCAGATCGGCTTCGGCCAGACCTTCTGGCCGTTCGTGATCGGCCACGGCGCCTTTGAACTCAGCGCCATCGCCCTGTCTGGCGCCGCCGGGCTGAAACTTGGCTGGGCATTGATCGCGCCGGGCCGCCTGACCCGCGGCGAAGCCCTGCTGCAAGCCGCACGCGTCAGCGTGCAACTGATCTACGGCGTCATCGGCTTCTTGCTGATCGCCGCCTTTGTCGAAGCCTACTGGTCCTCCATGACCTGGCCGGCCGCCTGGGTCAAATACAGCGTCGGCAGTGCCCTTTGGGGCCTGGTGGCGGCCTACCTGACCCTGGCCGGACGTGAATCCCATGCGCCTGAGTGATGCCAGCGTGGTGATCCGCCCCCGCAGCGCCTGGGAGGCCATGGACCTGGGCGTGCTACTGAGCCAGCGTCATCGGCGCTTGCTGATGACCAGTTGGGCCATCGTCAGCCTGCCAGTGTTCGCCCTGCTGAGCCTGCTGCTCTGGGAATCGCCGTCGCTGGCGATCCTGCTGTTCTGGTGGCTGAAGCCGGCCTTCGAACGCCTGCCGCTGTTTATTCTGTCTAAAGCCCTGTTCGGCGAAACACCCAGCCTGGGGCAAGCGCTGAAACAATGGCCTCGCCTGCTCAAGCCGCAACTGCTGGCCAGCCTGACCTGGCGCCGCTTGAGCATGAGCCGCAGCTTCACCCTGCCGGTGGTACAACTTGAAGGCCTGAGCGCCGATGCCCGGCAACAACGCCTGGCGGTGCTGCTACAGAAAAATGCCGGTGCCGCGCGCTGGTTGACCCTGATTGGCATGCACCTGGAGGGCGCCTTGTGGATTGGCCTGATGGTGCTGTTCTACCTGCTGCTGCCACAACAGGTCGAAGTGGACTGGAGCTGGCAGAGCCTGATGATCGCCGCCCAACAGGACTGGCTATGGCTGGAACACCTGACCAACGTCTTCTACGCCCTGGTCCTGGTGATCTGGGAGCCGATCTACGTGGCCTGCGGTTTCAGCCTGTACCTGAACCGACGCACCGAGCTGGAGGCCTGGGACATCGAGCTGGTGTTCCGTCGCCTGCGCCAGCGCCTGACCGGTGCCAGCACGCTGCTCTTGCTCGCCGGCCTGCTGTTCCTGGCCCCGACCCAACCGCTCTGGGCCGCCGCCCCCAGCAGTTCCGCGGCGGGCCCCGAGACCCCGCGGCTGCTGCAGCAGCCGCTGACCAGCAAGGCCTCCAGGGACAGCATCCAGGCCATCCTGGACAAGCCCCCTTTCAAGAACCAGGAGTCGGTCACCCGCTACCGTTTCGGTGACGAACAAGCCCAGAAGAAGGACGCCAAGGGCAAGCCTCCAGGCTGGCTCAAGAACCTGCTGGAAAGCCTGGGCAAGGACCGTTTCGGCGGGGTCGCCCAGGGCCTGGAGATTCTGCTCTGGGGGTTGCTGCTGGCGGCTCTGGGCTGGCTGATCTGGCGCTACCGCGATTGGCTGCAGGCCTTCGTCAGCCGTCGTCCGCTGCCGCGCAAGAAACGCCCCGCGGCCATGCCCCAGCAACTCTTCGGGCTGGAGGTCAGCAGCGAAACCCTGCCCGCCGATGTCGCCGCGCGCGCCGCTGAACTCTGGGCCAGCCAACCCCGGGAAGCCCTGGGCCTGCTATACCGGGCGCTGCTCAGCCGCTTGCTGGAAGACTACCACCTGCCCCTCAGCGTGGCCGATACCGAAGGCCAGGTGCTGGAGCGCATCAAGGCGCTGCAGCAGCCACAATTGGAGGCCTTCAGCATCAGCCTGACCCGCCACTGGCAGAACATGGCGTACGGTCATCAGGTCCCCGGCGCCGACCTGCAACCACAACTGTGCGGTGCCTGGCGCAGCCTGTTCGGCCCCGGAGCACAGCCATGAAGCGCTACCTGTGGGGCGGCCTGGTCCTGCTCCTGGCTCTGGTGCTCGGGGCCGGCGGCTATTACCTGTATCGCCATGCCACGCCCTATCAGGAAATGGTCGATCACGGCCCTTCCCCCGAAGCCCGGGCCAACCCCTACCTGGCGGCCGAGATGTTCCTGCGCGAACGTGGCCTCAAGGTACAACACGCCAATAGCCTGGACGTCCTGGCCAGTTTGCCCCCGGCCGGCAACAGCCTGTTGCTGCTGGGGGAGCGCTCGAACATGAGCCCGCCCCAGGTCGACCAGCTTCTGGAGTGGGCCCGCGCCGGCGGCCGCCTGCTCTTCGTCGCCGAAGCCCTGTGGGACGAAGACAGCCAGAAGAGCGGCGACCTGCTGCTGGACCGGGTGCAGATCCACCAGCAGCTCAGCCAGTACCTTGACGAGCCACCGGAGCCGGAAGCCGACGATGCCTATCCGAAGCTGACCAAGGTCTACCTGGAAGACGAACAGGCTCCGGCCTACATCAGTTTCGACACCGACTTTCACCTGGACGACCCGCAAAGCCTGGCGCAGTCCTGGGCCAACAGCGGCGTGGCAACCCACATGATCCAGCTTGAATACGGCAAAGGCACGGTCATCGTGCTCACCGATGCCGATATCTGGAAAGCCCCGGCCATCGGTCTGTACGACAACGCCTGGTTGCTGTGGTACCTCAATACCGATAGCGCCGTGACGCTGCTGTTCAACACCGATCACCCAGACCTCTGGCAGTTGCTCTGGCGCTATTTCCCCCAGGCGCTGGTTGCCCTGGCCCTGCTGCTCGGCCTGTGGCTCTGGCAGGCCGGCGTGCGCCACGGGCCGTTGCTGGCTCCTGCCCCCAAGGCCCGGCGCCAACTGCGCGAACACCTGCGGGCCAGCGCCGACTTCCTGCTGCGCCATGCCGGCCAGGCTGCGTTGCTGCAGGCCCTGCAACTGGATATCCGGCGCCGTGCACGGCGCCGCCACCCAGGCTTCGAGCAATTGCCGGCCGAGGCCCAGTGGGACGTGCTGGCCCTGCTCAGCCAACAACCTGTCGAGGCCATTCGACAGGCCCTGCAACCCTTGTCCGGACAGCGCCTTTCCAGCGTTGATTTCAGCCACCAGGTCGCCCGCCTGCAAACTCTCAGGAATGCCCTATGAGCGAACAACCGATCGAAACCCTCGAGCCTTCCGAGGCCCCACAGCCTCAGGTCCATGCTGCCCAGCAGCGCCAGCGGGCCAGCCAGCTGGCTCAGGCGGTGCGCCTGGAACTGCAGAAGGCGGTGATCGGCCAGGAAGCGGTCATCGATGACGTGCTGACCGCTCTGATCGCTGGCGGCCATGTGCTGCTCGAAGGCGTACCCGGGCTCGGCAAGACCTTGCTGGTACGAGCCCTGGCCCGCTGCTTTGGCGGCGAGTTCGCGCGCATCCAGTTCACCCCCGACCTGATGCCGAGCGACGTCACCGGGCATGCGGTATACGACCTGCAGACCGAGCAGTTCAAGCTGCGCAAGGGCCCGCTGTTCACCAACCTGCTGCTGGCGGACGAGATCAACCGCGCGCCGGCCAAGACCCAGGCCGCCCTGCTGGAAGCCATGCAGGAACGGCAGGTCACCCTCGAAGGCCGAGCGCTGCCCATCGCCCAGCCGTTCATGGTCCTGGCTACCCAGAACCCCATCGAACAGGAAGGCACCTACCCGCTGCCGGAGGCCGAGCTGGATCGCTTCATGCTCAAGCTGCGCATGGATTACCCGGATGCCGAACAAGAACTGACCATGGTCCGCCAGGTGACACGCTCGACCCGCGCCGACATGCTCGACGTACAGCCTCTGCGCACCGTCCTCCAGGCCAAGGACGTACTGGCCCTGCAGCGCATCGCCAGCGAACTGCCTCTGGACGAGCAGGTGCTCGATTATGCCGTGCGCCTGGCCCGGGCCACCCGCAGTTGGCCAGGCCTGACCCTGGGCGCCGGCCCCCGCGCCTCCATTGCCCTGGTACGCGGCGCTCGTGCCCGAGCCCTGCTGCGTGGCGGCGAATTCGTGATTCCCGATGACATCAAGGGCTGCGCCATGGCCGTGCTGCGGCATCGGGTGCGGGTCGCCCCGGAGCTGGACATCGAAGGCCTGTCGGTGGAACAGGTGCTCAAGCAGATGCTCGAACAGATTCCGGCACCGCGCCTGTGAGCCGCCCACGCCAATGAAGCCGACCCGTCTGCTGTTGATCTGGCTGGGGACTTTGACCGGCCTGTACACCTTGCTCGGCGCCGCCCGCGCCCTGGGCAGCGAGGCCCTGCCGCGCCTGGACTCGATTGCCTGGGGCCTGCTGCTGGCGTTGTTGCTGCTGGCATCGCTGGACGCCCTGCGCCTGCTGCGCGTGGCCTCGCCGCAGATCCAGCGCCAGCTACCCGGCAGCCTGCCCCTGGGCCGCTGGAGCGAAGTGCAACTGGAGATCCTGCACGACTACCGGCAACCTCTGGATGTGCAGCTGTTCGACCACCCGCCCCAGGGCCTGGGCTTCGAGTACCTGCCGCAGTCCACCCGCCTGGAGCCGGGGCAGGTCAGCCGGATCGGCTATAACGTGCGCCCACTGCAGCGCGGCCACTTCAATTTCGACCAGTGCGAAATCAGCCTGCCCAGCCCTCTCGGACTATGGAGCGCCAGGCGCCTGCTCAAGGTGCACGACAGCACCCGGGTCTACCCGGACTTCGCCCGCCTCTACGGCGCGCAATTGCTGGCGGTGGACAACTGGCTCAGCCAACTCGGTGTGCGCCAGCGGCAACGCCGCGGCCTGGGCCTGGAGTTCAACCAACTGCGGGAGTTTCGCGAAGGCGACAGCCTGCGACAGATCGACTGGAAGGCCACGGCCCGCCAACGCGCGCCCATCGTCCGGGAGTACCAGGACGAACGCGACCAACAGATCATCTTCATGCTCGACTGCGGGCGCCGCATGCGCAGCCAGGATGGCGAGCTGGCGCACTTCGACCACGCCCTCAACGCCTGTCTGCTGCTGAGCTATGTCGCCCTGCGCCAGGGCGATGCGGTGGGCCTGTACAGCTTTGCCGGGGAACGCTCGCGCTACCTTGCACCGGTCAAGGGCTCGGCCCAGTTGAGCGTGCTGCTCAATGGCGTCTATGACCTGGACACCAGCCAGCGCCCCGCCGATTACCAGGCCGCCGCCAGCGAGCTGCTGGCCCGGCAGAAACGCCGGGCACTGGTGGTGCTGATTACCAATCTGCGGGACGAGGATGACCAGGAACTGCTGACGGCGGTCAAGCGCATCGGCCGTCAGCATCGGGTGCTGGTGGCCAGCCTGCGCGAAGAGGTGCTTGACCAGTTGCGCCAGAGCCCGGTGCAAACCCTGCCCGAAGCCCTGGCCTACAGCGCGACGGTGAACTACCTGAACAGCCGCGCCGAGCTGCACGAACGCCTGAGCGCCCACGGCGTCGCCCTGCTCGATGCCCGTCCGGGAGAACTGGGGGCCGAACTGGTCAGCCGCTATCTGAACTGGAAGAAAGCCGGCAGCCTGTAGCCGCTGCCGAGCGCCTCAGGCCGAGGTCTGCAACGGGTGAAAGCTGAAGTAATGACGCAACGCCTGCTCCAGCTCGGCAAACTCCGCACCGGCCCGCAACAGGCTGAAACCGCTGTCGTAGTGGTGGGGTGTCAGGTCCTCATGGCACCAGAGGCAGCAGGCGCTGAAGTCGATGAACTGCACTTGGCCGTCACCGCCGGGGACTTTCACCCGCAAGTCGAATTCGGCACCGATCAGCATCGGCAATGGGCTGATCAGCATCAGCCCGTCGGCCGACAGGTTGCCAAGGAAACCTACGGGCTTGTCGGTGAAACGATTGAATACTTTTAAAAAGGACGGCAGTTGGTGCCGCTCGATCCGAGGTTCCATGAACATGCTGGGTATCGCTATGAAAGGTCATTAAGCATGACCGCACTAGTGCTTCGGAACAGGCCCTGATATCGGCCCGCTCTCCCGGATTCGATGCGCGAGGAAGACTGCCAGAGGGATTCCAACGCCACTGCCACCAGCCGGGCCGGGGCGGTTTTCGAACAGCCTGTGCAGATGTTAGCTCAAGCGCGAGGGGCAATTACATCGCCCCCTGGTGAATCTCTTTTACAGCGCCGTGCGACGAACTTGTGCGGCGCCATTTGCCGGGTAGTGCCCCAACTGTTGCAGGGTATCCAGGCGAGCCCGGGCGCGAAACGCGTACTCGCTGGTGGGGTACTGGGTAATGATGAACTGGTAGGTCTGCGCGGCATCGACGAACAACTTCTGACGCTCCAGGCATTGCCCGCGCAGCATCGACACTTCCGGCTGGATGTAGCGACGGGCACGACTGTCACGGTCGACCTGGCTCAACTCGAGCATCACGCTCTCGCAGTTGCCGCGGTCATAAGCGCGGTAGGCGTTATTCAAATGATGGTCCATGGACCAGCGGGTGCAGCCGACAACACTGACGGCCAGGGCAGCAATGAGTACGAATCGCATGGGGTATCTCCTGTCTTGTGCAGTGTATCGACTCATCGGCAAAAATCTTCAAGGTTGTTGCGGTAAACAAACAAAGCAATAAGTAGTGCAAACGAACAATGACTACAACTTCGGAGCATAGTAGCCTCTCGTTGCGCTTGAACTCAGGAGTCCGTGCATGTCCGTTCGTCGTACCAAAATCGTTGCCACCCTTGGCCCGGCCAGTAACTCGCCGGAAGTTCTCGAACAGCTGATTCTCGCGGGCCTGGATGTTGCCCGTCTGAACTTCTCCCACGGCACTCCGGACGAGCACAAGGCTCGCGCCAAACTGGTCCGCGACCTGGCAGCCAAGCACGGCCGCTTCGTGGCCATCCTCGGCGACCTGCAGGGCCCGAAGATCCGCATCGCCAAATTCGCCAACAAGCGCATCGAGCTGAAGATCGGTGACAAGTTCACCTTCTCCACCAGCCATCCGCTGACCGAAGGCACCCAGGATATCGTCGGCATCGACTACCCGGATCTGGTCAAGGACTGCGGCGTGGGCGACGAGCTGCTGCTGGACGACGGTCGCGTGGTGATGCGTGTGGAAACCGCCACCGCTACCGAACTGCATTGCGTGGTGACCATCGGCGGCCCGCTGTCCGACCACAAGGGCATCAACCGTCGTGGCGGTGGCCTGACCGCCCCGGCCCTGACCGAGAAAGACAAGGCCGACATCAAGCTCGCGGCCGAGATGGAAGTCGATTACCTGGCCGTGTCCTTCCCACGGGACGCCGCCGACATGGAATACGCGCGCAAGCTGCGTGACGAAGCCGGTGGTACTGCCTGGCTGGTAGCGAAGATCGAACGCGCCGAAGCGGTGGCCGACGACGAAACCCTCGACGGCCTGATCAAGGCCAGCGACGCGGTCATGGTTGCCCGTGGCGACCTGGGCGTGGAAATCGGCGACGCCGAGCTGGTGGGCATCCAGAAGAAAATCATTCTGCACGCCCGTCGCCACAACAAGGCGGTGATCGTTGCGACCCAGATGATGGAGTCGATGATCCAGAACCCGATGCCGACCCGCGCCGAAGTGTCCGACGTGGCCAACGCCGTGCTCGACTACACCGATGCGGTGATGCTCTCGGCGGAAAGCGCCGCCGGTGCCTACCCGCTGGAAGCGGTGCAGGCCATGGCGCGGATCTGCGTCGGTGCGGAAAAGCACCCCACCAGCAAGACCTCCAGCCACCGCATGGGCAAGGTGTTCGAAAGCTGCGACCAGAGCATTGCCCTGGCTGCCATGTACACCGCCAACCACTTCCCCGGCGTGAAGGCGATCATCGCCCTGACCGAAAGTGGCTACACCCCGCTGATCATGTCGCGCATCCGCTCCTCGGTGCCGATCTACGCCTACTCCCCGCACCGCGAAACCCAGGCTCGCGCAGCCATGTTCCGTGGCGTCTACACCGTCCCGTTCGACCCGGCCTCCCTGCCGCCCGAGCAGGTCAGCCAGGCAGCGATCGATGAGCTGCTCAAGCGCGGCGTCGTAGAGAAAGGCGACTGGGTGATTCTCACCAAGGGCGACAGCTACCACACCACCGGCGGCACCAACGGCATGAAGATCCTGCACGTGGGCGACCCGATGGTCTGAGTCTTCGCCTTGCTGAACAAAAAGCCCCGGTGTCGAAAACACCGGGGCTTTTTCATGCCCGCGTGAAACCGCTGTCCACGGCCTCAGCCCTTGCTGAGAAACCCGGACAACGCGGCGATGGCTTCAGGGGACTGCAGGCGCCGGGTGAATTCCACGCCCTCTTGCTCAATGACCTGGCGCAGTTGCTCGCGGTCCGGCGCCTTCATCAGGCGCTTGCTCACCTGCACCGCTTCGGGCGCCAACTGGCTGAAACGCAAGGCCGCCTCCCGGGCCTTGGCCAAGGTGGCCACACCATCCCCCAGGGCGGCGCTGGCAATCCCCCAGGCGGCGGCCTGTTCGCCACTGAAGCCTTCGCCCAGCAACAGCAACTCCGCCGCCTTGGCCTGCCCCAGCAAGCGCGGCAGGATCAGGCTCGAACCAAATTCCGGGCACAGCCCCAGGTTGACGAACGGCATGCGCAGCCGTGCATCGCGACTGACATAGACCAGGTCGCAATGCAGCAGCATCGTGGTGCCGATGCCTACTGCGGCGCCGGCCACTGCAGCCACCACCGGCTTGCGACATTGCACAAGGCTGCGCATGAAGCGAAACACCGGGCTGTCGAGGTCCCGGGGCGGTTGCTGGAGGAAGTCGGCGATGTCATTGCCGGCGGTAAAGCATTCGCTGCTGCCGCAGATCAGCACGGCGTTGATCTCGGGATCGCCATCGGCCTCGCTCAGGGCGTCGGCCAGGCGAGCGTACATGGCGCGGGTCAGGGCGTTTTTCTTGTCGGGACGGTTCAGGCGCAAGGTCAGCAGCCCGCCCTCACGTTGCAACTCGATGGCATCGGTCATGGGGATCTCGCTCTGGAAGAATCAGCGCTCAACCACGGGGCAGGAACACATCGGCCAGCAGTTGATTGCGCGGCAGCCCCGCCAGGTACAGGCGCCGGGCGAAGGCTTCGACACTGTCAGGGTGACCGCAGAGTAAGGCCTGGGTTTGCCGGGAAACAAGCCGCAGTTGCGCCAAAGCGGCTGTCAGCTCGGCCCCGGTCCACAGCTCGACGGACAGCTGGGCCCGGTTCGCCGCCAGGGCCGCCAGGGGTTTGGCCAGGTAATGCTCACTGCTGTCATGGGCCAGGTGAATGATGCGGATGGGGCCCTGGTGATCCTGGCGCAGGGCCTCGCGCAGTATGCCGAACAGCGGCGCCAGGCCGGTTCCCGCGGCCAGTAGCCAGAGTGGGCGCTGCTGCCAGTCCGGATCGTAGTGCAACGCGCCACCTCGCAACTCCCCCAGGCGCATCGGGTCGCCCAACTGCAACTGGCGCGCCGCATCGCTGAACTGGCCCGGATGCCGGCAGTCCAGGTGGAACTCCAGAAAGCGGTCTTCTTCCGGCAGGCTGGCCAAAGAATAAGGCCGGGCGATCTGGCCGGCGGCCCACAGCACCAGATGCTGGCCGGCGCGGTAACGCAAGGGCCGCTGCGGTTGCAGGCGCAGGCGCAGGACCGAGCTCGACAACCAGTCCAGGCCGACCACCGTCGCCGGCAGGCCGTCACGCACAGGGTCGAAGGTCTCGACTTGCAAATCCTCCACCACCTGGCACTGGCAAGCCAGGCGCCAGCCAAGCCGGCGCTGTTCATCGCTCAACGCATCCGGCCGACTGTCGCTGGGCAAGCCCTGGACACAATGCACCAGGCAGGCATGGCAACTACCGGCGCGGCAACTGTAGGGCACCGTCACGCCAGCCTGATTCAGGGCATCCAGCAGGTTGCTTCCAGGCGCCACCGGCCAGCACCGGCTACCAACGGTCAATTCAGGCATCGAGGTTTTCCCAGGCCGCAGCGCAACGATTGCGACCGTCGCGCTTGGCCCGATACAGCGCCTGATCGGCGCGTTGCAGGGCATGGTCCAGATCGTCGCCGGCCCGCAGCAGGGTCATCCCCGCCGACAGGCTCAGGTCTCGTACGTTAAGGCCCACCAGTTGCACTTCGGTGAACGCCAGGCGCAAACGCTCGCAGCAGGAGGTCAGGCGCTCGGCGTCACACTCGGGCAGCAGTACCACGAATTCCTCGCCACCGTAACGGGCCAATACGTCGCCATCGCGCAGGCAAGCCGTGGCCACCGCGGCGAAGGCCTGCAGTACCTGGTCACCGGCAGCATGGCCATGGAGATCGTTGATGCGCTTGAAATGGTCCAGGTCGATCAGCGCCAGCCCATGCACCTGGTCCTGATCCATGGCGTGCAGCTCGCGGCTGGCAATGCGCAGGAAATGCCGGCGGTTGAACAGGCCGGTCAGTTCATCGGTGGCTACCAGGTCCTCCAGTTGCCGCATCATGCCCCGCAGAGTGTCTTGGTGAGCCTGCAGGGCAAAGCGCCGCTGGCGCATGCGCGCGCGCGACGCCTGAACATAGGCGGCATACAGGCACATCCACACCAGCATCACCAGCAGCACGCAGACCTGCAACGCAGCCAGTTGCGGATCACCGAGGAGCAGGCGATAGCCGTCCCACAGGTTGACCCCGGCAAAGCAGAAGAAGATCAACGCCGCGCTGCGCAGATAGGCCCGGCGGGTGAGGTGAAACAGGCCGAACAGCAACGGCAGCAGGTAGAACACCAGGAACACCCCGCGGGCCTGATCCAGATGGGCCATCAGCCAGGTCTGCCAGGCGATGCCCAGCACCACCTGGACTTCGGTCAGGCTGGGGTCGGCGAACTGCAGGTTGCGTCCGCTGACGAACACCCAGCACAGCAGCCCCTGGCTGGCCAGTACCAGGCCAGTGCCCAGCAGCGCGCTGCCGGTCGAAGCACGGGAATGCCCCGTGACGACGGCCAGCCAGAACAGCAGCAGGATCAGTGCGTAAGTGCCCGCTGCAATGGCGAAGCGCTTGAATAACAGGCTCTGGATGGCTTTATGGGTCAATCGTTGACTCACCGTGAGAAAGGAGGCTTAAAGAGTTTCCTACCCTGCAGGCCACTTGCCACTTTAGTGCTGCGCCCGGCAAATGACTATTCAAATTTAAAGCCCCGTCGCCAGGTTTCAGCGCCGACTCAGGCAAGAACAGTGCCCATCCGATGGGCGACTTTGGTTGGCCCGGCTGGCGGGTGTGCCGAGCCCCCAGGCGCGGTATACTGCCGCGCCTTTTTAGCGTCGCGCCAGTTGTCTGTCCGGCGTGCCTTAGAAGGTGCCTGCATCCGACCGATCCACCCAAGTGCAGGCACCTTATTAAATGTTCCCGTCTTTTAGAGGAGCGCGACTCATGACCGTGATCAAGCAAGACGACCTGATTCAGAGCGTTGCCGACGCCCTGCAGTTCATTTCCTACTACCACCCCGTGGACTTCATCCAGGCGATGCACGAGGCCTACCTGCGGGAAGAATCGCCGGCTGCCCGTGATTCCATAGCGCAGATCCTGATCAACTCGCGCATGTGCGCCACCGGCCACCGGCCGATCTGCCAGGACACCGGCATCGTCACGGTATTCGTGCGCGTGGGCATGGACGTGCGCTGGGACGGCGCCACCATGAGCCTGGACGACATGATCAACGAAGGCGTGCGTCGCGCCTACAACCTGCCGGAAAACGTCCTGCGCGCTTCCATCCTGGCCGACCCGGCAGGCGCCCGGAAGAACACCAAGGACAACACCCCTGCGGTGATCCACTACTCCATCGTTCCCGGCAACACCGTGGAAGTGGACGTGGCGGCCAAGGGCGGCGGCTCCGAGAACAAATCGAAGATGGCCATGCTCAACCCGTCCGACTCGATCGTCGACTGGGTACTCAAGACCGTTCCGACCATGGGCGCCGGCTGGTGCCCACCGGGCATGCTGGGCATCGGCATCGGTGGCACCGCCGAGAAAGCTGCTGTGATGGCCAAGGAAGTGTTGATGGAATCCATCGACATCCACGAGCTCAAGGCCCGTGGCCCGCAGAACCGCATCGAAGAGATCCGCCTGGAGCTGTTCGAGAAGGTCAACCAGCTGGGCATCGGCGCCCAGGGCCTCGGTGGCCTGACCACCGTGCTCGACGTGAAGATCATGGACTACCCGACCCACGCCGCTTCCCTGCCGGTGTGCATGATCCCCAACTGCGCCGCCACCCGTCACGCGCACTTCGTACTGGATGGCTCCGGCCCGGCGAGCCTGGAAGCGCCACCGTTGGACGCCTACCCGGAAATCGTCTGGGAAGCCGGCCCGTCGGCCCGTCGGGTCAACCTCGACACCCTGACCCCGGAAGAAGTGCAGAGCTGGAAACCGGGCGAAACCGTACTGCTCAACGGCAAGATGCTCACCGGCCGCGACGCTGCGCACAAACGCATGGTCGAGATGCTGAACAAGGGCGAAACCCTGCCGGTGGACCTCAAGGGTCGCTTCATCTACTACGTCGGCCCGGTGGATCCGGTCGGTGACGAAGTGGTCGGCCCGGCTGGCCCGACCACCGCCACGCGGATGGACAAGTTCACCCGCCAGATCCTCGAGCAGACCGGCCTGCTGGGCATGATCGGCAAGTCCGAGCGCGGCCCGACCGCGATCGAAGCGATCAAGGACAACAAGGCCGTGTACCTGATGGCCGTCGGCGGCGCTGCCTACCTGGTAGCCCAGGCGATCAAGAAATCCAAGGTCCTGGCCTTTGCCGAACTGGGCATGGAGGCGATCTACGAGTTCGAGGTCAAGGACATGCCGGTGACCGTCGCCGTCGACAGCAAGGGCGAGTCGGTACACATTACAGGTCCTGCCATCTGGCAGAAGAAGATCAGTGACAGCCTGGCGGTAGAAGTGCAGTAAGCCCTTCCTCCGTTCGGCCCAGGCGGCGGTGCTGTTCATTGAATGGCCCGCCGCTTTTTTTATGCACCGCCCTTTCCCGACACTGTCCGCGATCAACGTTAGCCCCGGCGCTCATGCTATCGTTCCCGCCCCCATTGCAGCCTGCCCCGACTCATGGCCCAGATCTCCCGCCACCTCCGCTTGACGCTCTATATCCTGGTGATTCTTGCTGGCACCGTGCTCAGCGCCGGCCTGGCCATGCGCCATGCAGAACGGCAGACGCTGGTGGAGGAAGCCGCCCGTGCCAATGAGCAATTGGGGCTGTACGCCAACTCGCTGCATACCCTGATCGAACGCTATCGTGCCCTGCCCGCGGTCCTGGCCCTGGACCCGGAACTGCGCGCGGCGCTGCAGGGGCCGGTGGCCACCGAAACCCAGGACGCATTGAACCGCAAGCTGGAAAAGATCAATGGCGCGGCCCGCTCCTCGACCCTGGAGCTGCTGAACCATGAGGGCCTGGCCGTGGCCGCCAGCAACTGGCGCCTGCCCAGCAGCTACGTTGGCCACAACTACGGCTTTCGCCCCTACTTCAAGCAGACCCGCAGCCAAGGCAGCGGGCGCTTCTACGCGGTGGGCGTGACCAGCGGCATCCCGGGGTATTTCCTGGCCAGCGCAGTCAAGGCCGACAACCAGGACTTCCTCGGGGCCATGGTGGTCAAGCTGGAATTCCCCGAACTGGAACATGAATGGAGCCAGGGCAACGATACCCTGCTGGTCAGCGATGCCCGGGGCATCGTGTTCATCGCCAACCAGCCCGGCTGGCGCTACCGGCACTTGCAGCCGCTGTCGAGCAACGACCTGGAAGAAATCAAGCTCACCCGCCAGTACGACAAACAGCCCCTGACCCCGCTGCAATACCAGACGCTGCAACGCTTTGACGACAACAGCAGCCTGGCCCGGGTCGAAGGCCCCGAGGGCCGCGCCAGCTACCTCTGGGAGTCCCTGCCGTTGGCCGCCGAAGGCTGGACCCTGCACCTGCTGCGCAAACCGCCGAATGCCTTCGAGGAAACCCGCAATGCCGGGCTCGCCGCCGCCGGTGCCTGGCTGACCCTGGTGTTCCTGCTGCTGTTCCTCAACCAGCGCTGGCGCCTGGGGAAAGTGCGCCAGCGCAATCGCCAGGAGCTGGAACAACTGGTGGAAGAACGTACCCGCGATCTGCGCACCGCCCAGGAAGGCCTGGTGCAATCGGCCAAGCTCGCAGCCCTTGGGCAGATGTCCGCCGCCCTGGCCCACGAAATCAACCAGCCCCTAACCACTCAGCGCATGCAGCTGGCAACCCTCAGGCTGTTGCTGGATCACGGCCGGGTGGACGAAGCCTACAAAGCCCTGCGCCCACTTGACGACATGCTGACCCGCATGGCCGCCCTCACCAGCCACCTCAAGACTTTCGCCCGCAAGAGCCCCAGTGGCCTGCGCGAACGCCTGGACCTGACCGCTGTGGTGGACCAGTCGCTGCACTTGCTGGAAGCCCGGCTGCGTGCCGAAGACGTCGAAGTGCTGCTGCACCTGACCCGCCCGGCCTGGGTCCGGGGCGACGCCATCCGCCTGGAACAGGTGCTGATCAACCTGCTGCGCAATGCCCTGGACGCCATGCAGGACAAACCGCACAAACGCCTGGAGATTAGTCTTGAAGCCGAAGACCAGCTCTGGCAACTGCGGGTCGCCGACAACGGCGGCGGTATTGCCGAGGAACACTTGCTGAGCGTCTTCGATCCGTTCTTCACCACCAAACCGGTGGGTGATGGCCTGGGGCTGGGGCTGGCGGTGTCCTATGCCATAGTCCACGAACTGGGTGGCCGCCTGAGCGTGGCCAACCAGGAGCAAGGGGCGGTGTTCACCCTGAGCCTGCCCATCGATCTGGAGGCCCATATCCAATGCTGAACTCAGTGATCGTGGTGGACGATGAAGCCAGCATCCGTACCGCCGTCGAGCAGTGGCTGAGCCTGTCGGGCTTCGAGGTCCAGCTGTTCAGCCGGGCCGAGGACTGCCTGGCGCAACTGCCCAGGAACTTTCCCGGGGTGATCCTCAGCGATGTGCGCATGCCCGGCATCAGTGGCCTGGAGCTGCTGGCCCAGGTCCAGCGCCTGGACCCGGACCTGCCGATCATCCTGCTCACAGGCCACGGCGATGTGCCCATGGCGGTGGAAGCCATGCGCGACGGGGCCTACGACTTCCTGGAAAAACCCTTCAGCCCCGACACCCTGCTCAGCAGCCTGCGCCGGGCCCTGGACAAGCGCCGCCTGGTCCTGGAAAACCGCCGCCTGCACCAACAGGCCGACAGCCGGGCCAAGCTCGACGCCACCTTGCTGGGGGTCTCCAGGGCCTTGCAGACCCTGCGCCGCCAGGTACTGGAACTGGCAGCCCTGCCGGTCAACGTGCTGATCCGCGGCGAGACCGGCAGCGGCAAAGAACTGATTGCCCGCTGCCTGCACGACTTCGGCCCGCGGGCCGGCAAGCCCTTCGTGGCCCTGAACTGCGCGGCGATCCCCGAGCAGTTGTTCGAAGCCGAACTGTTCGGCCATGAAAGCGGCGCCTTCACCGGCGCCCAGGGCAAACGCATCGGCAAACTGGAGTACGCCGACGGCGGCACGCTGTTTCTCGACGAGATCGAAAGCATGCCCCTGGCCCAGCAGGTCAAGCTGCTGCGGGTGTTGCAGGAGCAGAAGCTGGAACGCCTGGGTTCCAACCAGAGCATCAAGGTCGACCTGCGGATCATCGCCGCCACCAAGCCCGACCTGCTGGACGAGGCCCGTGCCGGGCGTTTCCGTGAGGACCTGGCCTACCGCCTGACCGTGGCTGAACTGCGCCTGCCACCATTGCGCGAGCGCCGCGAGGACATCCCCCTGCTCTACGAGCACTTTGCCCAGAATGCCGGGGAGCGCCTGGGGCGCAGCGTCGCGCCCTTGAGCGGCGCGCAACTGAGCCGCCTGCTCAGCCACGACTGGCCGGGCAACGTGCGCGAGCTGGCCAACGCCGCCGAGCGCCAGGTGCTGGGCCTGGGCGAGCCGGAACCCGACGCCATCGAACCCGGCCAGTCCCTGGCGGCGCAGCAGGAAGCCTTCGAGGCCCAATGCCTGCGCGCGGCCCTGAGCCGGCACAAGGGTGATATCAAGGCGGTACTCAACGAGCTGCAACTGCCCCGCCGGACGCTTAACGAAAAGATGCAGCGCCATGGGCTGACCAGGGAACAGTTCCTCAAGGAGGAGTAGCCCCTACAGGACGCGGCTGCCGGAGAATCAACCCTCAAACCCGGCACCGCCCCCATCGACGCCTTCGCCCACATGCCCAGGGGCACGGCCGCTTTCGGCAATTTCCCGCTTACCCACAAGGCGCCCATAGGCGGATTTCCGCTTATCAAACTCGCTTAACCCCCTCTATTCCGGGCTTCTCGCCTTTGGCACAGGTCCTGCTATAGCCCCTGCAGGCTGCGCTTGCGCGCACTCCACAAAAACAATGAATAGAAGGGTCCTTCATGGATATCTCTAATACCCTGCCTGCCGGGTCGGCGGCTGCGCCCGCCACAGAAAAGACCACCGCCAGCCGCCTGAAGTCGATCTTCAGCGGTTCCGTGGGCAACATGGTCGAGTGGTACGACTGGTACGTCTACGCCGCCTTCTCGCTGTACTTCGCCAAGGTCTTCTTCCCCAAGGGCGACACCACCGCCCAACTGCTGAACACCGCCGCGATCTTCGCCGTGGGCTTCCTGATGCGCCCGATCGGCGGCTGGCTGATGGGGCTGTATGCCGACCGCAAAGGGCGTAAGGCCGCCTTGATGGCCTCGGTGCTGCTGATGTGCTTCGGCTCGCTGATCATCGCCCTGACCCCGGGTTACGAAACCATCGGCGTCGGCGCCCCCATCCTGCTGGTGCTGGCGCGCCTGATGCAGGGCCTGTCGGTAGGCGGTGAATACGGTACCTCGGCCACCTACCTCAGCGAGATGGCGACCAAGGAACGTCGTGGCTTCTTCTCCAGCTTCCAGTACGTGACCCTGATCTCCGGCCAGCTCATCGCCCTGGCGGTGCTGATCGTGCTGCAGAACATTCTGACCACCGAGGAACTGCAATCCTGGGGCTGGCGGATTCCGTTCGGCATCGGTGCCCTCTGCGCCGTGGTAGCCCTGTACCTGCGTCGCGGCATGGAAGAAACCGAGTCCTTCACCAAGAAGAAGGAAAAGCCCAAGGAAAGCCTGATGCGCACCCTGATGCGTCATCCCAAGGAGTTGATGACCGTGGTCGGCCTGACCATGGGCGGCACCCTGGCCTTCTATACCTACACCACCTACATGCAGAAATACCTGGTGAACACTGTCGGCATGAGCATCTCCGACTCCACCACCATTTCCGCCGCCACGCTGTTCCTGTTCATGTGCCTGCAACCGGTGATCGGTGCTCTCTCGGACAAGGTTGGCCGACGCCCGATCCTGATTGCATTCGGCATACTCGGCACCCTGTTCACCGTGCCGATCCTCACCACCCTGCACACCATCCAGACCTGGTGGGGCGCGTTCTTCCTGATCATGGCGGCGCTGATCATCGTCAGCGGCTACACCTCGATCAACGCGGTGGTCAAGGCCGAGCTGTTCCCTACCGAAATCCGCGCCCTGGGCGTGGGCCTGCCCTACGCACTGACCGTGTCGATCTTCGGCGGTACCGCCGAATACATCGCCCTGTGGTTCAAGAGCATCGGCATGGAAACCGGCTACTACTGGTACGTCACCGCCTGCATCGCCTGTTCGCTGCTGGTCTACGCGACCATGAAGGACACTCGCAAGCATTCGCGGATCGAGACTGACTGAAAACAACAACGCCCGGGTGCAAGGCCCGGGCGTTTTTCGCGATCTGTGGGAAAGCTTTCGCCGGCAAGCCGGCTCCTACAGAGGCTGTACAGGTCAGGAGAGTTCGGCGGCACCTTGGCGCGCGTAGCGGTTCTGCGCCCAGGAAGCGCCAACGATCATCACCAGCAGGATTCCCGCCAATACCGCCGACGAGCCGATGGTGCCGAAATCCAGGCCACCCTTTTCGTGGGGTTTGGTGAGGAAGTCACCCAGGGTCGCGCCGAACGGCCGGGTCAACACGAAGGCCACCCAGAACAGCAGCACCGACGAGAGCCTGGTGAAGTACTTGAGCAGCACCACCACGGCGATGGTCGAGCCGATCAACAGCGCCCCGCCGGCAAAGCCCAGCCCCGAATCGTCCGCCAGGTAGTCGCCAAGGGCGGTGCCCAGGGTGTTGGAAAACAGGATCGCCATCCAATAGAACATCTCGCCGCGAAAGGTCTGGATCTTGTTGACGTTCAGCGAGTCGCCGCTCAGACGCCAGAGCGCGAAGATCGCCAGCAGAATACCGATCAGGATCAACGAGCCACTGGCATAGCCCAGGCCCAGGGTGCGGTCCATGAAGTCCGACATGGTGGTACCGGCGGTACTGGTGGAGAGGATCACGATCCAGTAGAGCACCGGGTTGTAGATCTTGGACCACAGCTGGGTGACCAGGGTCAGCAGGAATACGCTGATCAGAATCATCGAGCTGATGGCATAACCCACGTTCAGGGTCATCGACAGCAGGTCACCCGCCGTTTCGCCGAGGGTGGTGGCGCAGATTTTCATGACCCAGAAGGCCAGGGTGATCTGGGGTAGCTTGTTCATTCGCAAAGGTGCTCCAAAGGTCGCATTCAAGGCGGCCTGTCTATGGACTGCAGGCCTGCGCGGAGGCTGAACGTCGAGGGGTGAAAAACAGGTAAGGCGCGGATGAAAAAATCGTTGAAATATTTTCTTACAAGCAATTTGCTCAATTAATGATCAGTTAATGCGGGATGAATAGCCTACTAATGAATCCAAGTGGGTACTTGGCTCGTATAGGCAGTGAGGCTTGAACGCGGTATTTGGCGATGAGGGTTGCCCCCAAAAACATCGATAAAGTAGATATTTATAAGCACTAATTTGCGCTTTTATATCGACTTTACCGGAGTAGGATTAATCCCAAGCAACGCATTCACCTCAACGAACCCGGAGTCACCATCATGAAAAGCAAACTGATCCTCGCCCTGACCCTCTCGGTACTGGCTGCCAACACCTTCGCTGCCGATGGCTACGACCGCACCGGTTCCGCTACCTTCGCCGCCGATGGCTACGACCGCACCGGTTCCGCCACCTTCGCCGCCGATGGCTACGACCGCACCGGTTCCGCCACCTTCGCCGCCGATGGCTACGACCGCACCGGTTCCGCTACCTTCGCCGCCGATGGCTACGACCGCACCGGTTCCGCCACCTTCGCCGCTGATGGCTACGACCGCACCGGTTCCGCCACCTTCGCCGCCGATGGTTACGACCGCACCGGTTCCGCCACCTTCGCCGCCGATGGTTACGACCGCACCGGTTCCGCCACCTTCGCCGCCGATGGCTACGACCGCACCGGTTCCGCCAGCATCAGCTGATTGATGCACCTGACACCACAGCCCGGCCTTGGCCGGGCTTAGTCGTTTCTGGCCAGGGGAAAACACCCCTAGCGCGGAACGCTCAAGGGCCAGGACGCTGGAATTAGACGATTGCGCACTGCACTATGGCGCCCTTAACTCGCCCCAAGCAGGAACCTTGAGCCATGCCCGACGATATCCACTTTTACCAACCCGCCCTGGGCCACGGCCTGCCCCACGACCCGTTCAATGCCATCGTCGGCCCGCGCCCCATCGGCTGGATCTCTTCACAGGATCGCGAGGGTCGCCTGAACCTGGCGCCCTACAGCTTCTTCAACGCCTTCAACTACGTTCCACCGATCATCGGTTTCTCCAGCGTCGGGCGCAAAGACAGCCTGAACAATATCGAGCAGACCGGCGAGTTCGCCTGGAACCTGGCCACCCGACCTCTGGCCGAGCAGATGAACCAGAGCTGCGCCGCAGTCCCGGCCGAGGTGAACGAGTTCGAACTGGCCGGCCTGACCCCCGTGGCGTCGAAAGTCATCAGCGTGCCCCGGGTAGCCGAGAGCCCGGTGTCCTTCGAATGCAAGGTCACCCAGATCATTCAATTGCGGCGGGCGGACAAGGAACTGGTGCCGAGCTGGCTGATTCTCGGCGAGGTGGTCGCCGTGCATATCGCCAAGTGGCTGCTCAAGGACGGGATCTACGACACCGCCGCGGCAGAGCCGATTCTGCGCGGCGGCGGGCCGGCGGATTACTTCCAACTGGGGCCAGAGGCTCTGTTCAGGATGCACCGCCCGGGGGCAGTCAAATAGCGCCTGGACTCAGTAGCTCTTCCAGCTCAATTCGCCGTCCTGATCGACGTCGGCCAACTGTTCGAGTTGTTGTGCGGCAGCCTGGTCGGCGTCATGCGCCGTCTTGAATTTCTGCTCATCCAGGACTTTATGAAAGCGTGGTGCGCTTGATGCGCCAAGAGCCTTGACGGCGATGGCGGCGCTGTATCCCCCCTCCCCTGGAACCACAGCGGAAACTGCTTCGTAGTGTGCAAACTCTTTGCGTGCCATGTTGCGAGTCCTGGCCAATGAAAAGTCGGCCATTCTAAACCTTCAACTGGCCAGCTTGTGCACCGGCGCCTGCTGTAGTTGCGGATATTCGCCATGGGCTTGCAGCGCCGACACGGTACTGAAGGTATGAAAATCCAGGCTGTTGACCACCAGGTCCTGCACCAGCTCGGCAAAGATCGCCATGGCCGGGGAGTTGAAATAGGCCGTCATCGCCTGCTGGCTGCTCCAGAAACCGGACACCAGCCACAGGTCGGCATCGCACTGCGAATGCTGTAGGGCAAAATGCAGGCAACCGCAGGCCTGGCGAGACGGTTCGATCAGGCTGCTCAAGCGCGCACCCAGCTCCTTGGAACGCCCGGCCCGGGCTCGGACAAAGGCCATGTGACTGACGGGAATATGCGTGGACATGTGCGACCCTCCCAGGGTGTTGTCGAGGCAGCCATGGGACGGGCTGCGACAGGATCAACGATACGGGGCGGGTCCTCGCGCGCGTTAGTCAATTTCTGCCGTTGATTTGCCCAATCCTGCGACAAGCCCCTTGCTCCCTCCCCGACTCCACGCCATGGGGCAAAAGCGTGACAACGGTGTTTCAAGCAAGTGAAGCTCATGAGCATCGACTGATCTTGCCTATCGCGCGCGCAAGCAGCAGGATCAGGCAAGTTTTACGCAGGATTCGCCTACCCGCGCTTCTTGCACAAACTTAAGCTGTGCCGACTGCAAACACTCGGAGGCTGCCCCATGCCATCACTGGAAACCCCGCCACCGCCCCTGGCCCCGGAGATGGAACGGCAGCGCGTGGAACTGGCCGCGATCATTGCACGCAACACCGCCGAGGACGGCAGCTACGCCACGGCCATCGACTCGTTGTTCGTCTCGCGCCACAGCAGCTCTCATCAATTCGGTTCGGTGCTGGCACAGCCGGCGCTGTGCATCATGGCCCAGGGCCGCAAGGAAGTACGCCTGGCCGATGAAAGCTACAACTACGACCCCTTGAATTACCTGGTGGTCTCGGTTTCCGTCCCCCTGAGCGGCAAGGTGGCGATCGTTTCACCGGAGGAGCCGATCCTGGCCCTGCGCCTGGACATCGACCCCGGGGAAATCAATGCATTGATTGCCGATGCCGGCCCCATCGGCGTACCCGCCCGGCCTACCGGGCGCGGCCTGTACGTGGAGCGCCTGGACCCGGCGATGCTCGACGCGGTGTTGCGCCTGACCCGCCTGCTGGACACCCCGAAAGACATCGCCATGCTCGCGCCGCTGGTACGCCGGGAAATTCTCTATCGCCTGCTGCGCAGCCCCCAGGGCCACCGCCTGTATGAAATCGCCACCGCCAACAGCCAGGGCCACCGGGTCAACCAGGCCATCAAGTGGCTCAACGGCAATTTCGTGCACCCGTTGCGCATCGATGATCTGGCCCGGGAGGTGAACCTGAGCGTCTCGACCCTGCACCACCGCTTCAAGGCCATGACCGCCATGAGCCCGCTGCAGTACCAGAAACAGTTGCGCCTGCAAGAGGCCCGGCGGCTGATGCTGGCCGAGGGGCTGGAGGCTTCGGTGGCGGGCTATCGGGTGGGTTATGAAAGCCCGTCGCAGTTCAGCCGCGAGTACAGCCGCTTGTTCGGCGCGCCGCCGTTGCGGGATATGGCGCGCCTGCGGGTGAGCAGCTGAGACCGGCCTAACGAGCGCGGATCACATGCTTGATTTCCTGAAAGGCCTGTAGCCCCCAGGGCCCCAGTTCACGACCGATGCTGCTCTGCTTGTAGCCGCCCCACGCCGTCTGGGGAAAGATCACCTGGGGCGCATTGATCCACACCAGACCGGCCTGCAGGGCATTGGCCACTTGCTCGGCATGCGCTGCATCCGCTCCCACTACGCTGGCCACCAGGCCGAACTCGCTGTCATTGGCCATTTCGATGGCTTGCTGCTCATTGCTGAAACTGCGCACGCAGAGCACCGGGCCAAAGATCTCCTCGCGCCATAGCGCACTGTCCAGCGGCACCTCGGTGAACACCGTGGGCTGGATGAAATACCCCTGCTGCAAGCCGGCCGGGCGACCACCGCCGCAGACCAGCTTGGCCCCCGCATTCAAGCCTTCCTCGATATGGGCCTGCACCCGCCGGTATTGCGCCTGATTGACCAGCGCGCCCATTTCCACCTCCGGGTCGAACGGGTCAGCCACGCGAATGGCTTCGGCCCGGGCCTTGAGGCGCAACAGAAACTCATCGGCCAACTCATCGGCCACCAGCACCCGGCTGGTGGCCGAGCACATCTGCCCGGCGTTGAAGAAGCCGCCGCCACAGGCCAGCTCCACCGCCAGATCCAGATCGGCATCCGCCAGCACCAGCAACGCCGACTTGCCCCCCAGCTCCAGGCTCACGCCCTTGACGGTTTCCGCCGCGCGTTGCATCACCTGGACCCCCACGGCGTTGCTGCCGGTGAAGGAAATTTTCGCCACCCGCGGGTCGGCCGCCAGTGGCGCGCCCACCGCCAGGCCGGTGCCGCAGACCAGGTTGAACACGCCCCGGGGCAAGCCGCTGCCGGCGATGATTGCCGCCAGTTCCAGCTCCGGCAATGGGGTGACTTCGGAAGGTTTGAGCACCACGCTGCAACCGGCGGCCAGGGCCGGGGCGAGCTTCCAGGCGGTGGTGACCATGGGGAAGTTCCACGGCACGATCAGCCCGACGATGCCGCAGGGCTCGCGGCGCAGGCGGGCACTGAAGGCCTCGCTGGGCAGTGCCACGTTGGCGTCCTGAGCGGCATCCAGGCCTTCGGCCAGCCCGGCGTAGTACTCGAAGGTGGCAATCACATCGTCCACATCCATGGCGGCCTCGAACTGCGGCTTGCCGTTGTTGCTCGACTGCAAGTGCATCAGTTGCTCCCGGCGTTCGGCCACACCGGCCGCAATCCGTCGCAGGACCGCCGCACGTTCAGCCCCGCTGCTGTGCGACCAACGCGCAAAGCCGGCGCTGGCAGCGCTCAGCGCCTGCCCCACGGCCTCGGGACCGCCACCGGCAACCTGGGCCAGTACGCCCTCGGTACTGGGGTTGATCACCTGCAGATGCTCGTTGCCCGCCAGCCATTGGCCGTCGATGTACAGCCCGTTCAACAGGGGTTGCGCGCTCATGCCTGTACTCCTTGGGTCCAGCGGTTCTGATCGACCTCTATCAGGGTCGGGCCCTGGCGATCCGCCGCCGAGCGCAGCGCCGCGCGCAGTTGCTCGACGCTGTCGATGCGCTCGGCGGCGCAGCCCAGGCCCTTGGCCACGGCAATGAAATCCGGGGTGTAGATGTCGACGCCCACCGGCTCGATGGCGCGGTTGACCATGTATTTCTTGATCTCTTCGTAGCCCTGGTTATTCCACAGCAGGACGATGATCGGGGTGCGAGCCTCCACCGCGCAGGCCAGTTCCGAAAGGGTGAACTGCAAGCCGCCATCGCCGATCAGGCAGGCCACCGGCCGTCGCTGGCTGGCGTGCGAACCACCGCCGAGCCAGGCGCCAATGGCCGCGGGCAAGGCATAACCCAGGGTGCCGTAGCCAGTGGAGGAGTTGAACCAGCGTCGTGGCTGCTCGGGGTTGAAGGTCAGATTGCCGCTGTACACCGGCTGGGTGGAATCGCCCACCAGGACAATCTCCGGCAGTTCCTGGACCACGGTCTGCAGAAACAGGGTCTGGGCCTGGGTCGGGCCGTCCCAGAGCTGGCTCAGCTCACTGCGCAAGGCAGCGGCGCGGGCCTGGCCCCAGTCGCTGCGACGCGCTGCCAGTTCCAGCCCGGCAAGTTGCGCCAGCAGCGCTTCGGCGGCGATCCGGGCGTCGGCCACCAGCGCCACTTTCGGCGGATAGTTGCGCACGGTCTGGTCGGCATCGATATCGATACGCAGCAAGGTAGCGGGAATCTCGAAGCCACCGGCGAAGGTCACGTCGTAATCGGTTTCCGCCAGCTCGGTGCCAATGGCCAAGACCACATCGGCCTCTGCCACCAGGGCCCGGGTCGCCACCATGGACTGGGTGGAACCGATCAGCAGCGGATGCGCCGAAGGCAGCATGCCCTTGGCATTGATGGTCAGGGCCACCGGCGCTTGCAACAGCTCGGCCAGGCGGGTCAGGGCCGGGGCGGCATCGATGGCGCCCCCGCCCGCGAGAATCAGCGGCCGCTTGGCACTGGCCAGCAGTTGGCTCATCTGCGCGACAGCGGCCGGGGCGGCGCCGGCGCGGGCGATCTGCACCGGCTCGCTGCTCAGCAGGTGGTCGGCGTCCTGGACCAGCACATCGAGAGGAATCTCGATATGCACAGGGCGTGGGCGCCCGGCCTGGAACAGGGCAAAGGCCCGAGCCAGCACCGCTGGCAACTCGTCGGCACACATCAGGGTGTGGGAAAACGCCGCCACGCCGCTGACCAGCGCACTCTGGTTGGGCAGCTCGTGGAGCTTGCCGCGCCCGCCCCCCAACTGGCTGCGGGCCTGCACGCTGGAGATCACCAGCATGGGAATCGAATCGGCGTAGGCCTGGCCCATGGCGGTGGTGATGTTGGTCATGCCGGGGCCGGTGATGATGAAACACACACCGGGTTTGCCGCTGGTTCGGGCGTAGCCGTCGGCCATGAAGCCGGCGCCTTGCTCATGGCGCGGAGTCACATGATGGATGGGCGAACGGGCCAGGCCGCGATACAGCTCCACGGTGTGTACCCCGGGAATGCCGAACACCTGCTCGACGCCATAACCTTCCAGTAGCTTGACCAGTACTTCACCGCACGTCGCCATCTCATCGCCCTTCTTATTGGAGGAAAACCGCACGTCGGCCACAGGCTGGAAAACGCCTGCGGGCGCCGATAGAGGGGCTATTGGAACGGTGGGCCTGTAGCCGCAACAATGGATAAAAAGTCATACTAGCCATGTCCCCACGTCATGCCTCGGCCCGCCATGAAACGCCTTCCTCCCTTGCCCGCGCTGCACACATTTCTGATCACCGCCCAGTGCTGTAACTTCACTCGCGCCGCCGAGCAGTTGCACATCACCCAGGGCGCGGTGAGCCGGCAGATCGCCGGGCTGGAAAGTCACCTGGGCTATCCGTTGTTCCTGCGCCAGGCCCGGGGCCTGAGCCTCACGGCCGAGGGGCTGGAATGGCTGCCACGGGTGCAGCAGGTGTTCGAAATGATCAATGGCGCGGTGGACGAGATCGGCGGCCAGAAGCGCAACCTGCGGCTCAAGGCCCCGACCTGCGTGATGCGCTGGCTGCTGCCGCGGTTGTTGCAGTGGCAGAAGGAGCGCCCCGATGTGCCGGTGCAACTGACCACCACCATTGCCCATGGCGTGGATTTCGGCCGCGAGCCGTTCGACGCCGCGGTCGTGTACGGCGCGCCACCGGCACCGACCCTGGGCTCGCGACACCTGTTCAATGAACAGCTGACTCCGGTCTGTTCCCGGCCCCTGCTGGAAGGCCCGGTGCCGCTGACAAGCCCCAGAGACCTGCAACAGCACCTGCTGCTGCACCCCTCCCATGATCAGCGGGACTGGCAGACCTGGCTCAAGGCCGCTGGCACGCCCCTGGACACCCTGGGCAAGGGCCAGCACTTCGAAACCCTGGACCTGGCGATGTCCGTGGCCTCCCAGGGCACAGGCGTGGCGATTGGCGATTGGGCGTTGATTGGCGATGACCTGAGTGCCGGGCGGCTGGTCATGCCCTTTGAATTGAAAGTGCCGACAGGGCAGGCGTATTACCTGGTGTACCCGGAGCGCCCGGGGCCTTCGCCGGCTCTGCAGGCACTGCTGGACTGGCTGGTAGAACAGGCCCGGCAGCGCTGAGTGAAATACCGGCAGGCAGCGAAAAGCCCCGCGAGGGGCCTTCAACGCTTGCCGGAACGACCCGTTAGCCGCCTGCAGCGCGCAGCTAACGGGCCAATCGGCCAGTGATCAGTAGCCGACGGTGAAACGCTGACGGCTATGGGCCGGCTTTTCCACCTCATCGAGCATGGCGATGGCGTAGTCGGCAAAAGTGATCCAACTGCGGCCCTCTGCGCTGACCAGCAGGTCGTCCTGACCCAGGCGGAAGTGCCCGGTACGCTCACCCTCGACGAACTCCGCCGATGGCGAAAGGAAGGTCCAGTCCAGGTCCCGCTCCTTGCGCAGGGTCTCCAGGTACACGCCACCGGCGCTGGCTTCGGCCTTGTATTCCTCCGGGAAGCCCGGGCTATCGATGACCTTGCCGCCACCCGGCAGCAACAGCGAACCGGCACCGCCTACCACCAGCAGGCGCTTGACCCCGGCCTTTTTCACCGGGTCGATGATGGCATTGGCAGCGATGCTGGAAAAATGCGCCGCGCTGATCACCACATCGTGACCGGCCACCGCCGCTTGCAGCGCGGCACTGTCGGCCACATCCACATCGCGGCTGACCACACCGGCACGCGCACCGATCTTCGCCGTGTTGCGGGCAATGGCGGTCACGCTGTGGCCGCGACGCAGGGCTTCTTCCAGCAGTTGGCTACCGGCACGGCCGGTGGCACCAATGATTGCGATCTTGCTCATGACATGTCTCCAGTTGGCTAAGAGAGTACAGAGGCATCCGCCCCCACAAGGGAGCGGGTCAAACCGTTTTCACCACTCCATTTCGCCCTTGGCGACCTTGGCGCTCAGCTCCAGGGAGCTGTCCTCGCCCAGGTCCGGGTAACGCTTTTTCATGGCCGCGATCAGCTCCGCGGAATCCTTGGCCTTGGCGGTTTCCTCGTCGAAGGCCTTGATGTAGTCCGCGGTGAAGTGCACCGGGGCCAGGGAACGCGCGCTGTCACCGAGGAAGTGCCCGGGGATCACGGTCTTGGGTTGCAGGCCCTCGATGGTCTTGAGGGTAGCCAGCCAGTCCGCATGGGACTGCGGGGTCTGGGTGTCGGCCATCCACACGTGGATGTTTTCCGCGACCACCACGCCACCGACCACCGCCTTGATCGACGGGATCCACACAAAGCTGCGGTCCGGCTGCTTGCCGTCCAGGCCAATGACGTCGAGCTTCTGCCCTTCCAGGGTCAGGCTGTGGCCCTTGAGCACGCCCGGCACGATGGTCTTGGCCGGCACGTCGGCGCCCATTTTCGGCCCCCAGAACGCCAGCTTGCCGTCCACCGTGGCCTTGATGTGATCCACGGTCGGCTGCGAAGCCACCACCTTGGCATCCGGGAATGCCTTGGTCAGGGTGTCGAGGCCGAAGTAGTAGTCCGGATCACCATGGCTGATGTAGATCGTGGTCAGGTGCTTGCCGCTGGCGCGAATCTTGTCCACCAGTTGCTGGGCCTGGGACTTGCCGAACTGGGCGTCCACCAGGATCGCGTCCTTCTTGCCGCTGACCAGCACCGAGGTCACCGGGAAGATTGCGTTGGCACCCGGGTTGTAGACGTCCAGGCTCAGGGTCGGCTCGGCGGCCGCGGCATGGGCGGCAAAGCCCAGGGTGGCAGTGGCCAGCAGCAAGCGTTTGAGTGAGGTGAATCCGATCATGAAGGCAGCTCCGGCATCTGTTGGCTGGGTTGGGATGGACAGAGCTTAGTTGCCAGGCTCGTTACAAAAAATGCGATGCTTGAACATAGTTTGTTTCTGAAAGCGGGCAAATCATGGATCGTCTCCAAGCAATGCGGGTCTTCGTCACCGTCGTCGACCTGGGCAGCCAGTCGGCCGCCGCCGATCACCTGGACCTGTCGCGTCCGGTGGTGTCACGTTATCTGGCGGAATTGGAGGACTGGGTCGGCGCCCGGCTGATGCACCGAACCACGCGCAAGCTCAGCCTGACGGCCGCCGGCGGTGAGATTCTGCCCCGCTGCCGGCAGATGCTGGAGTTGTCCAGCGACATGCAGGCCGCGGTCGGCGAGCCGGACGATGCCCCCCGCGGCCTGCTGCGCATCAGCGTCAGTACCTCGTTCGGCCAGTCGCAGCTGGCGGATGCCGTGGCCGACTACGTCAAGCGCTACCCGGGGGTCAGCATCGACCTGCAGATGCTCGATCGCACGGTGAACCTGGTGGATGAACGCATTGACCTGGCGATCCGTACCAGCAACGACCTGGACCCGAACCTCATCGCCCGGCGCCTGACGGTCTGCCGCTCGGTGATCTGCGCCTCGCCGGCCTATCTGCAAGAGCACCCCGCGCCCCAGCGGGTGGAGGAACTGAACCGGCACAACTGCCTGACCCACTCCTACTTCGGCAAGAGCCTGTGGCATTTCGAACAGGATGGCGAACAGGTATCGGTGCCGGTGCAGGGCAACATCAGCGCCAACGAGGCCAGCACGCTGTTGCGCGCCACCATGGCCGGCGCCGGGATCGCCATGCTGCCCAGCTACCAGGCCGGCGAGTACATCAAACGTGGAGAGCTGGTACGCCTGCTGGCTCACGCCGAACCGCGCACGATGAACATGTACGCGGTCTATGCCTCGCGCAAGCACATGCCGGCGACCTTGCGCAGCATGCTCGACTTCCTGGTCCTCAGGTTTCCCCAGCAACCGCTCTGGGACGAAGGTTTGTAGAGAGATGCGCGGCGCTGGCCGGGCTGCTCGATCCAGTTGCTGAATACCCTGCCAAACAGGCCGGGCAAGCCCCCGCAACTGACCTATGCTGATAACAGTACCCCTTTAAACCAAAGGGGTATGGGTTCAGAGGTCGTTGCCATGAACGTCAAGACAAGAAGGTACCTGGCCATCTTCATGACCTGCACCGTGACTCTGGCGCTATACGGTACTGCCGCTTATCGCGTGGAGCAGGCGCGCATGCAACCGCGCAACTACGCCAGTTGCAACCTGGAGCGCTGCATACCCCACAACGCCACCTTGAACGCCCTCAGGTGAGCGTCTGCGAATCGGCGTCGCCGGCCTGATCGGCCTTCAGGCGGTCGCGAAATACCTTGGGCGAGATCCCCACCCGGCGCCGAAACAGCCGGGTGAAGTTGGTAGGGTCGGAAAACCCCAGGTCCGCGGAAATCTCGTAGATGGTCATCCCGGTGTAGGTCAGCAGCCGCTTGGCTTCCAGCAACTGGCGTTCGTGCATGATCTGCAGCGCCGGCTGCCCTGCCAGCTCACGGCAGGTGCCGTTGAGGTGCGACACGGAAATGCCCAGCCTGTGGGCCAGGTCCTCGACCTTCACATGCTCGCGGTAATGGGCTTCCACCAACTGGATGAAGCCATTGAAATACTCACGGGCCCGCTGGGGACGCCGGCTGGCACTGCTGCGCTGCAACGCCTGGCGCACGACCCAGACCACAATCATGCTGACCTGCGCATGCATGAGCATTTCCCGAGCCGGCTGCTGACCCTGGTACTCCTGCTGCAAGGCGGCAAACAACCCGTTCAGGTACGCCTCGTCTGCCCCCGTCGGATACCCCTCGGGCCTGGACAGGGTATTTTGCCCCTGACCCAGTTGGGTTTGCAGATGGCTTACCAGCGGCGCTGCCAGTGTCACCACATAGCCTTCTATGTCTTCGGAAAACCGGAAGCCATGGACCGACAGCGGCGGCAGGACCTGGACCATCGATTTGTCCAGCAGGGTGCGCTGGCCTTCGATCTCCAGTTCCGCCTGCCCACGGTACACAAACAGCAACTGGCAGAGGTCGGCATGCCGGTGGGGCTTGATTTCCCAGTGGTGCTCGCGGCTGCGCTGGCTGATGGGCTCGCAATGAAGCAGGTCCGGGGTAGGCCAGTCCAGGCTCTCGCCATAGAGCTTGAACACCGGAATCGACGCAAGGGCAGGCTTGTTCATCACTACAGTCCAGGCCTCAGTGTGACGGGCGACGGGGGCGCCAGTGGGCGAACCATCAGACAACCGCCAGGGCTCTTCGATAAACGAATAGGCCCGGGCGAAATGCAAGCAACAGCAATATCAATGGGCATTGACCGGCCCGGCGTTCAGAACACCAGCCCGGTGCCGGGCACTATACAGAATGCGTCCCATTACCAGCTAATCCTTGCCGCATCATCTGCGCTTTCGTATGACCGCCCACGGCTTCACACAGCATCGTTCCCACCAGTTAAGCCCAGATGAAAAATCCCCGCAGACTTCCTTGTATGGCTATCTAGTAGGCTCCTATCTAGTACACTGAAGCGCACTTCCACCGGCCTTGCTCCGCCGGGTCAATCTCTGCCCGCAGGTTCTTTCGTGACCCACTTCCAACAGCCCGTCTCGCCCAAACCGGCCATTCGCAGCGTGCTGATCGCCCTGATGCTGGCGATCTTTCTCGGCGCCCTGGACCAGACCATCGTCGCCGTCTCCATGCCGGCCATTTCCGCCCAGTTCAAGGACGTCGGCCTGCTGGCCTGGGTGATCTCCGGCTACATGGTGGCGATGACCGTGGCAGTGCCCATCTACGGCAAGCTCGGCGACCTTTATGGCCGCCGCCGCTTGATGCTGTTCGGCATGGGGCTGTTCACCCTGGCTTCGTTGTTCTGCGGCCTGGCACAGAACATGGAGCAACTGGTGCTGGCGCGGATTTTTCAGGGTATTGGGGCCGGCGGCATGATCTCCGTGAGCCAGGCCATCATTGGCGACATAGTTCCGCCTCGGGAGCGCGGCCGCTACCAGGGCTACTTCAGCAGCATGTACGCCGTGGCCAGCGTTGCCGGCCCGGTGCTGGGCGGCTACATGACCGAATTCCTTTCCTGGCGCTGGGTGTTCCTGATCAACCTGCCCCTGGGCCTGGGCGCCTGGTGGGTGGCGCATCGCACTCTGATCGGGCTGCCGGTGCCCCAGCGCAAGCCGATCATCGACTACCTCGGTACCGTGCTCATGATCATCGGCCTGACCGCCCTGCTGCTGGGTATCACCCAGGTAGGCCAGGGCTATTCCTGGCGCAGCGCCGAAGTGCTCGATCTGCTGGCCATCGCGGTCATCGTCCTGGCACTGTTCGTCTGGCATGAGCGCCGGGCCCGGGAACCCCTGCTGCCGATGCACCTGTTCACCAACCGCAACGCGCTGCTGTGCTGGTGCACGATCTTCTTCACCAGCTTCCAGGCCATTTCCCTGATCGTGCTGATGCCGCTGCGCTTCCAGAGCATCACCGGCGCCGGGGCCGACAGTGCCGCCCTGCACCTGCTGCCGCTGGCCATGGGTCTGCCAATGGGCGCCTATTGTGCCGGTCGCCTGACCTCGGTCACCGGCCGCTACAAACCGATGATCCTCAGTGGCGCGCTGCTGATGCCGCTGTCGATCCTCGGCATGGCCCTGGTCCCGCCGCAGTCGGAGCTGCTCAGCGGCCTGTTCATGCTGCTCTGCGGGATCGCCGGCGGCATGCAGTTCCCCACCTCCCTGGTGGGCACGCAGAATTCGGTGGAGCAACGGGATATCGGTGTGGCCACCAGCACCACCAACCTGTTCCGCGCCCTAGGCGGGGCGGTGGGCGTGGCGCTGATGTCGGCGTTGCTGCTGGCCTTGCTCCAGGATTCCAGCCTGGCCCATCTCAGTGGCGCCGGGCTGATGGCTGAAGGGCACTCCGGCAATGCCCTGCTGGAAGGCCTGAACGCCGCCCCCGGCCCGGCGCGGGACGCCTTGCGGGCCGAGTTGCTGACGACCTTCAAGCATCTGTTGCTGGTCAGTGCCGGGGTATCCCTGCTGGGGCTGGCAGCGGCGATCGCCATGCCCAACCGCCTGCTGCGCGGTCGCGACGACAAGGCGCGTTAACCCGCCCCGGGCTCCTGTAGCCGCTTTGCTCGAAGCGCTCCAGCCCTTGCTGAAGCCGCCTGCGGCAGCGGGGCAGCAGGATCAAGGGCTGTAGTAGCCCACCGCAACCAGCAGATTCCCTACCTTGCGCAGGTAGGCGTGCTTGTCCTCCACCTTGCCGGTTACCGGGTTCTTCCAGCGGTATTGGTATTCGCCCTGATCCTCGCGAGCCATGAGCGCCAGCATCGGCTCGCCCACAGGCTTGCCTTCCGGATCCTTGACCTTGGCGAAGTCGGTGTTGAGCAAACGCAGGTTGGTGCCATGGGCCAGGTAGCGCCGGCTGTCCAGGTCCACCACGAACACGTACAGATCGTCTTCGAGAAAACCGCCCTGCAACTGGTTGATCGCCTTGAGCGTGCCATTGCGGTCCGCGCTCAGAGCCGTGGCTGCCCTCTCCAGCAATGCCCTGGCCTGATCAGCAGACGCCCGAGGCTGGTAGTAACCCACCGCCAGGATGCGCTCGCCAACCCGCTGGAAATACACATGCTTGCGCTCGATCTTGCCGTCGGCCCAGTTCTGCCAGCGGTACTCGGCCTGCTGGATGCCATTGCCCTCGGGCGTCTTCAGCGCGTGCTTGAACGCCTTGCGCAGATCCGGCCCCAGGACTTGCGACACATCACGGCCAATCAAGGCCGACGAGGGACCGCCACTGGCCAGCATCACGCCTTGGGTATCCACCACGAACACATAGCGGTCGTGGTCGACGAACTCGCCCTGGCGGCTGAAGGCAGCGAATGCCTTGTCGCCCTGCTCGTGGTAGTAGCCCAGGGCCTTTTCCAGCAGCGCCCGGGCCGCCGCGCCATCCTCCACCGCCGGCGCCGCCTGCAGCGGGCTCAAGCACAACAGCAGCAGCCAGCCCAGCCAGGTATTTCCAAGCCACCGTCTCATCGCCCGCTCCTCGTTCGTGTTGGCGTTCGAAGAGCGTAGACGGCGACAGGATATGCGGAAACATTCAGCACACGGGGGTGAACCGGCGTCTTCCCACGCCAGGCGCGGGAAGACCGCCCCCCATCAAGGACGGGTGTTGATCTGCTGCTGCAGGTTCTGGATCTGGCTTTGCAGCGTGTTGATGTTGCGGGTCACCTGGCCGCGAAAGGCATCGAACTCGGCAGTGCTGGCACCGTTTTGCGCAGCGGCGGGACGGTTGTCCTGCTGGCTCTTGAGTACGATCAGGTCCTGTTCCAGGCGCTCGATGGCGGCGCTCGGATTGCCCTGTTTCTTCAGCGTGGCCAGGTCGGCGGCCAGGCTCTTGAGCTGGGCATCGACCTTGCCGTTGTCGCTCTGGGCGCTTTTCAGGCTCGCCAGTTCACCGCTCAAGGCTTTCACCTGAGCCTGCAACTGGCTGTTGGCTGCTTGCTGTTCGGCGGTCTGCGCGCTCATCTGCGCCAGGCGCTTGTCCAGATCGGTGGCCTGCCCCGCCACGCCCTGCTGCTGGCGGCTCTGGTCCTGCAGGCGGCTCTCCAGTTGCTTGATCTGCAGCTTCAGCGCTTCGCTGTCGGTGGTGACATTGGTCTGGCTGGCCACCACTTTGCCGGAGATGTCCTGCAGGCGGCCGGCCGCTTCCTCACTGATCCTGGCGAAGCTTTCCTGGGTCGCTACCAATTGCTGTTCCATCAGCGAAATCTGCTGGAAGCTCCACCAGGCAAGGCCGATGAAGGCAAAGAACAAGGCACCCACCAATGCCCAGAGCGGGCCGGTGCTGGGGCTCTTGACCTTGACTACCGGCGCACTGCGCGAATGCACGGAAGTGCGCTCGCGGGCAGCACTGGTGGTAGGGAAGACATCGTCGTCGAGAGGATCGGCGCGCAGACTGGGAACGTCGTCGAAGTCATCGTTTGCATCGTTACGCATGGGGCAACCTTTGTGAAACGCAGTGGTGGCTGAGTGCGGCGAGTATAAACCGCTAATCCGCCCGGCCAATGGACCGGGCCGGACAAACTCGGTTCAGTCTTTGGTTTCAGCTTATGTCCTGGGCTTTCCACCAGGCGCAGAACTCATCCAGGGCAGCCCACAGGCTGACCTTGGGCTCATAGCCGAGATAATGCCGGGCACGGCTGATGTCCAGGGTGAAATGCTTGTTCATGACCTGCATTCCCAGGCGCGACAGAGTCGGCTCTGGCCGCCCCGGCCAGAGCTTGCAGACACCTTCGTTGAGCGCCGCCACGCCATAAGCCAGGCCGAAGGAGCGATAACGGGTGACTTGCGGCACCTGCATCTGGCGCATCACGTAATTGACCACATCCCACAAAGGCACCGGTGTGCCGTTGCTGATGTTGTAGGCCTTGCCCAGGGCCGAGCCGCTGGCGTGCAGGCTGCTGTACAACGCATCGTTGAGGTTGTGCACACTGGTGAAGTCCACCTTGTTCAGGCCGTTGCCGACAATGGCCAGGCGGCCCTTGCGCTGCATCTTCAACAGCCGCGGGAAGATGCTCATGTCGCCGGCGCCGGTGACGAAGCGCGGGCGCAGGGCAAGCACTTCAAGGCCGAACTCCTGGGCGCCGAAGACCTTTTGCTCGGCCAGGTACTTGGTGGCCGCATAAGGATGCGCGAAGCGCTTGGGCACTTGTTCCTCGGTCAACCCCAGGTGATCCCGACCGTCGAAGTAGATCGAGGGCGAAGACAGGTGCACCAGCCGCTGCACCCGCTGCTTGAGGCAGGCTTCGACCACGTTTTCAGTGACCAGCACATTGCCCTGGTGGAAGTCCTGGTAGCGCCCCCACAAGCCCACGGCACCGGCGCAATGCACCACGCTGTCGACGTCGCGGCACAGCTCGCGCACCAGATCGGCATCGCTCAGGTCCCCCTGGACGAACTCTGCGCCACGGCGCACCAGATGCTCCACGGCTTCGGCGCGACGGCCATTGACCCGCACCTCCAGGCCCTGCTCAAGGGCAAAACGGGCGAAGCGCCCGCCGATGAAGCCGCTTGCGCCGGTAACCAGAATCTTCATGAAATATTCCTAAGAAAGCAGTGACGAGCTACGAGCTACAAGCTGCAAGTTAAAAATCAGTGCGCAAGCTGTCTACTTGCAGCTTGTCGCTTGACGCTTACGGCTGCTCCCAGGGCACCAGCCATTGTGCCGACAAACGTGCCAGGTGCTCGGTGAGCAGCCCCAGCAATTGGCCGCCGTTGCGCCAATGATGCCAGTACAGCGGCACATCGATGGGTTTATCCGGCAACAGCTCCAACAGCAGGCCCCGCTCGAGCTGCTCGCGGACCTGCAACTCGGGCACAAGCCCCCAGCCCAGGCCGGCCTCGGTCAGGCGAATGAAGCCCTCGGAAGAGGGGCACAGATGATGCTCGAAAGCACCGTCCACGCCCAGAGACGCCAGGTAGCGATGCTGCAGGAAATCGTCGGGGCCAAACACCAGCGCCGGTGTGCGCGGCAACTGCTCGGCACGCACGCCCTGGGGAAAATGCCGGGCGATGAATGCCGGGCTGGCCATGGCCCGGTAGCGCATGGCCCCCAGCAGCAGGCTGCGGGCCCCGGCCACCGGGCGCTCGCTGGCACAGACACAGGCCGCCACTTCCCCGGCGCGCATGCGCTTGAGGCCGACGGTCTGGTCCTCCACCACCAGGTCCAGGAGCAAGTGGTGCTCGGCGCAAAAATCGCCCACTGCGCCAGCCCACCAGGTGGCTAGGCTGTCGGCGTTGAGGGCGATGCGCAAGCGCTCCGGCAGGCCTTCCTCGTCCAGGGCCGGCACCAGGCTTTGCAGGTCGCGCTCCAGCAGGCGCACCTGCTGCACATGGTTGAGCAGGCGCCGGCCGATTTCCGTCGGCGCCGGCGGCGTCACCCGCACCAGCACTGGCTGGCCGACCCGGGCCTCCAGCAGTTTGATCCGCTGGGAAATCGCCGACTGTGACAAACCCAGCACCTGGGCCGCCCGCTCGAACCCTGCCTGCTCGATCACTGCGGCCAAGGCCGAGAGCAACTTGTAGTCGAACATCAGTTTTCCTAATGAGAGATCAGCAATATTGGTTTTTCTTATACAACCTGGGCCAGGAAAATAGCCAGCGTAAAGCCTCAGCAATGCCTCTTCGTTCAAGGATTCCGTTCATGGCCGGTGAAACCTCCCTCGCAACCCTGCTGCGCAGCATGAGCCCGCAGCTCAATGACGGCGAGTACGTGTTCTGCTCCCTCCCCGACCGCAGCCTGCTGCAGGACTGCGAAGTGCTGGGCAGTTTTCGCGAGCGCGAAGGCCTGACCGTGATTCTCCCGCGCCAGCAGGCCGAGCGCCTGGGCCTGGGCTTCGACTATGTAGCCGCCTGGATCACCCTCAACGTGCATTCGGCGCTCGAAGCCGTGGGCCTGACCGCAGCCTTCGCCGGGGCCCTGGGCAAGGCCGGAATCAGTTGCAACGTGATCGCCGGCTACTACCACGATCACCTGTTTGTCGGCCAGGCGGATGCCGGGCGGGCCATGCAGGTATTGCAACAACTGGCCGCCGGCGAGGAGCAATAACCATGTGGCAAAGCTATATGAATGGCCTGTTGGTGGCCTTCGGCCTGATCATGGCCATCGGTACTCAGAACGCTTTCGTCCTGGCCCAGAGCCTGCGCCGCGAGCACCACCTGCCGGTGGCGGCACTGTGCGTCACCTGTGATGCGCTGCTGGTGGCGGCCGGAGTGTTCGGCCTGGCCACCGTGCTCACCCAGAGCCCGATGCTGCTGGCGGTGGCACGCTGGGGCGGCGCGGCGTTCCTGATCTGGTATGGCGCCCAGGCATTGCGCCGGGCCTGCTCGAAACAGAGCCTGCAGCAGGGCGAAGGACAGACCGTGCGTTCGCTGCGGGCGGTGATGCTCAGCGCCCTGGCGGTGACCCTGCTCAACCCCCACGTGTACCTGGACACGGTGCTGCTGATCGGCTCGCTGGGAGCCCAGCAGACCGAACCGGGCGCCTATGTGGTGGGGGCCGCGAGCGCTTCGCTGCTGTGGTTCTTCACCCTGGCGCTGGGCGCTGCCTGGCTGGCTCCGTGGCTGGCACGCCCGAGCACCTGGAGGATACTCGACCTGCTGGTGGCGGTGATGATGTTCAGCGTCGCCCTGCAGTTGATCAGCGCCGCGTGACTTATTCCAAAAGGCTCTGGAACCTCTATCCCACACAGTTGTTGCGTGGTTAAGCCGCACCCCCGGTGCTATGATCCGAACCCTGCGCCGCAAAGAGTACAAACTCCCCGGCGCTTGTCTGGCCGCCCGTGATCGGCCTTGCGCTCACCGCAACTGACCTGATTAGGAGAATCATCATGGCTTTCGAATTGCCGCCGCTGCCCTATGCACACGACGCTCTGCAGCCGCACATTTCCAAGGAAACCCTGGAATACCACCACGACAAGCACCACAACACCTACGTCGTGAACCTGAACAACCTGGTGCCAGGCACCGAGTTCGAAGGCAAGACTCTGGAAGAGATCGTCAAAACCTCTTCGGGCGGCATCTTCAACAACGCAGCCCAGGTCTGGAACCACACTTTCTACTGGAACTGCCTGGCGCCAAACGCCGGCGGCCAACCTACCGGCGCCCTGGCTGAAGCCATCAACGCTGCGTTCGGTTCGTTCGACAAGTTCAAAGAAGAATTCACCAAGACTTCGGTTGGCACCTTCGGTTCCGGCTGGGGCTGGCTGGTGAAAAAGGCTGACGGCTCCCTGGCCCTGGCCAGCACCATCGGCGCCGGCAACCCGCTGACCAGCGGCGACACCCCGCTGCTGACCTGCGACGTCTGGGAACACGCCTACTACATCGACTACCGCAACGTTCGTCCAAAATACGTCGAAGCGTTCTGGAACCTGGTCAACTGGAAATTCGTGGCTGAGCAGTTCGAAGGCAAGAACTTCGTCGCTTAAGTCCGTTTGCAGTGTAAAAAACCCGGCATGGCCGGGTTTTTTTTGCCTCTGGCAAAGCCGGGATCTTGTCCCGCCCACCTGAAGCGCTAAGATTCATGACAGGTAAAAATAACGCCGCCCCTCAAGTTGCAAGGCGTCGCTACCGACACACTATCCACAGCACGAGCAATCCTGATTCTGATCACCCGGGCCTGGCCCGCAGACGTCCTGTTCTCGGCACTCATGTCACTTTGACGGCCATCACGGGATTGCCAATACTCATGGCAACTTGACGCTACACGCACGGAACAAGGAATAGCCCTTTGAAGCTGGAACTCAAAAACAGCTTGTCGGTGAAGTTGCTCCGGGTTGTGCTGCTGTCGGCACTCATAGTGGGCGTGGTCCTGAGCTGCGCCCAGATCGTCTTCGATGCCTACAAGACTCGGCAGGCGGTAGCTAGCGATGCCCAGCGCATTCTCGACATGTTTCGCGACCCATCGACACAGGCGGTCTACAGCCTGGACCGGGAAATGGGCATGCAAGTCATCGAAGGCCTGTTCCAGGATGACGCTGTGCGCATGGCCTCCATTGGCCACCCGAACGAGACCATGCTCGCGGAGAAATCCCGCGACCTGCAGAAATCCTCCAGCCGCTGGCTGACCGACCTGATCCTCGGTCAGGAACGCACCTTTACTACGCAATTGGTGGGCCGAGGCCCATACAGCGAGTATTACGGCGACCTGAGCATCACCCTCGACACCGCCACTTATGGCCAGGGTTTCATCATCAGTTCGGTGATCATCTTCATTTCCGGAGTCCTGCGGGCACTGGCCATGGGCCTGGTGCTGTACCTGGTCTATCACTGGCTGCTGACCAAGCCGCTGTCGCGGATCATCGAGCACCTGACCACCATCAACCCCGACCGCCCCAGCGAACACCAGTTGCCCCTGCTCAAGGGCCACGAGAAGAACGAGCTGGGGATCTGGATCAATACCGCCAACCAGTTGCTGGCCTCCATCGAGCGCAATACCCACTTGCGTCACGAGGCGGAAAACAGCCTGTTGCGCATGGCCCAGTACGACTTCCTCACCGGCTTGCCAAACCGCCAGCAGCTGCAACAACAGCTGGACAAGATCCTGGTGGACGCCGGGCGCCTGCAACGCCGGGTAGCGGTGCTCTGTGTCGGCCTGGATGATTTCAAGGGCATCAACGAACAGTTCAGCTACCAGACCGGCGACCAGCTGTTGCTGGCCCTGGCCGACCGCCTGCGTGGCCACAGCGGCCGGCTTGGCGCCCTGGCACGCCTGGGAGGCGATCAGTTCGCCCTGGTCCAGGCCGATATCGAACAGCCTTATGAAGCTGCGGAACTGGCCCAGAGCATCCTCGATGACCTGGAGGCTACCTTCGCCCTGGATCACCAGGAAATCCGCCTGCGTGCCACCATCGGCATCACCCTGTTCCCGGAAGACGGCGACAGCACGGAAAAGCTCCTGCAAAAAGCCGAACAGACCATGACCCTGGCCAAGACCCGGTCGCGCAATCGGTATCAGTTCTATATCGCCAGCGTCGACAGCGAGATGCGTCGCCGCCGCGAGCTGGAAAAAGACCTGCGCGAGGCCCTGGCCCGAGATCAGTTCTTCCTCGTCTACCAACCGCAGATCAGCTATCGCGACCACCGTGTGGTGGGCGTCGAAGCGCTGATCCGCTGGCAGCACCCCGAGCATGGCCTGGTGCCGCCAGACCTGTTCATTCCCCTGGCGGAACAGAACGGCACCATCATCGCCATCGGCGAATGGGTGCTGGACCAGGCCTGCCGCCAGTTGCGGGAATGGCACGACATGGGCTTCAGCGACCTGCGCATGGCGGTCAACCTGTCCACCGTGCAACTGCACCACGCCGAATTGCCACGGGTGGTCAACAATCTGTTGCAGATCTACCGCCTGCCGCCCCGCAGCCTGGAGCTGGAAGTCACCGAAACCGGCCTGATGGAAGACATCAGCACCGCCGCCCAGCACCTGCTGAGCCTGCGCCGCTCCGGCGCCCTGATTGCCATCGACGACTTCGGCACTGGCTACTCGTCTTTGAGCTACCTCAAGAGCCTGCCCCTGGACAAGATCAAGATCGACAAGAGCTTCGTCCAGGACCTGCTGGATGACGACGACGATGCCACCATCGTGCGCGCGATCATCCAGTTGGGTAAGAGCCTGGGCATGCAGGTGATCGCCGAGGGCGTGGAAACTGCCGAGCAGGAGGCCTACATCATCTCCGAAGGCTGCCACGAAGGTCAGGGCTACCACTACAGCAAACCCCTGCCCGCCCGGGAGCTGGGGGCCTACCTGAAACAGGCCCAGCGCAGCAATGCGGCAATCCTCTGAGCCAGGCACGGCGCTGGCGAACCTGACCCAGCGCAATCCCCTGTTGAATAAGAAATATTTCCAGGCACAACCCTTTACACATAATGCAAATCTTTCGCATTATGTCGCAGCTTTTGCGCGCCCCCGCGCCGTCCACTCCCCTCTCGAAGCAGGATGTTCGCCATGATTCGTATGCCTCTGGCTACCGCCAGTCTGTTGGCCATCGCCATTTCCCTCGCCGGCTGCGGCGAAGGCAAAGACGACAAGGCTGCCGCCCAAGCGCCGACCCCGGCCACCAGCACTGCCACCCCAGCGGCCGATGCGGCCGGCAAGGTCGACGAAGCGGCTGCCAAGGCCGTGGTCGCGCATTACGCCGACATGGTCTTCGCCGTATACAGCGACTCCGAATCCACCGCGAAAACCCTGCAAACCGCCATCGATGCCTTCCTCGCCAAGCCCAACGAGGACACCCTGAAAGCCGCCAAGGCTGCCTGGGTCGCCGCTCGCGTGCCTTACCTGCAGAGCGAAGTGTTCCGCTTCGGCAACACCATCATCGATGACTGGGAAGGTCAGGTGAACGCCTGGCCCCTGGACGAAGGCCTGATCGACTACGTCGACAAGAGCTACGAGCACGCACTGGGCAACCCGGGCGCCACCGCCAACATCATCGCCAACACCGAGATCCAGGTCGGCGAAGACAAGGTCGACGTGAAAGACATCACCCCGGAAAAACTCGCCAGCCTGAACGAGCTGGGCGGTGCCGAGGCCAACGTCGCCACCGGCTACCACGCCATCGAATTCCTGCTCTGGGGCCAGGACCTCAACGGCACCGGCCCTGGCGCCGGCGCCCGTCCTGCTTCGGACTACCTGGAAGGTGCCGGTGCCACAGGCGGCCACAACGACCGTCGTCGTGCCTACCTGAAGGCCGTGACCCAACTGCTGGTCAATGACCTGGAAGAAATGGTCGGCAACTGGAAGCCGGACGTGGCCGACAACTACCGCGCCACCCTGGAAGCCGAGCCGGCCGAGACCGGCCTGCGCAAGATGCTGTTCGGCATGGGCAGCCTGTCCCTGGGGGAACTGGCCGGCGAGCGGATGAAGGTTTCCCTGGAAGCCAACTCCCCTGAGGACGAGCAGGACTGCTTCAGCGACAACACCCACAACTCGCACTTCTATGACGCCAAGGGCATCCGCAACGTCTACCTGGGCGAATACACCCGTGTCGACGGCACCAAGATGACCGGCGCCAGCCTGTCGTCCCTGGTGGCCAAGGCCGACCCGGCCGCCGACGCGGCCCTGAAAGCCGACCTGGCGGCCACCGAAGCCAAGATCCAGGTCATGGTCGACCACGCCAACAAGGGCGAGCACTACGACCAACTGATTGCTGCGGGCAACGAGTCCGGCAACCAGATCGTGCGCGACGCCATCGCCGCCCTGGTCAAGCAGACCGGCTCGATCGAGCAGGCCGCTGGCAAGCTGGGCATCAGCGACCTGAACCCGGACAACGCCGATCACGAATTCTGATCAGCATTGCACCCGGCAAAAAGGCGACCCTAGGGTCGCCTTTTTTGTGCCCGTCACAACCGTTTGCACAACCTGCAACATCACGGCCTGAGCTCCGGCCAGCTTGTCCTGGGTCAAACTAAACGATAATTCCTCTTATTCAATCCAGGCCGCCCTGTTAGACTTTGCGCCCTTGTTTTGCTCGTCTTGCAGGATGTCCGATGCCCTCGTTGCTGCTTCGCTGGTCCGCTCTGTTCATGGCCCTGAGCCTGAGTGCCTGCGATGACGCGCCGCGCTTTACCCAGGCCGAACCTGGAGAAGCCCGGGCGGGCGGCGCAACCACGGTCAACAAGAGCGATCGCAATGCCTTCTCCCTGCCGTCGGCCAACCTGCCACCCACCCGGCGCCTGGACTTCAGCGTCGGCAACAGTTTCTTCCGCAACCCCTGGGTCATCGCCCCCTCCACCACCACCGCCCGCGACGGCCTCGGCCCGTTGTTCAACACCAACGCCTGCCAGAACTGCCACGTCAAGGACGGGCGCGGCCATCCCCCGGCGCCGGATGCGCTGAACGCGGTGTCGATGCTGGTGCGCCTGTCGATCCCCGACGATCCGGCCTTTGCCAAGCTCATCGAGCAGGCAGGCATCGTTCCAGAACCGGTGTACGGCGGCCAGTTGCAGGACATGGCCATTCCCGGGGTCGCTCCGGAAGGCCGGGTGCGGGTGGACTACGATCCCCTGCCGGTACGCTTCCAGGACGGCACCCAAGTGGAGCTGCGCAAACCCAAGCTGCAGATCACCGACCTGGGCTACGGGCCGATGCACCCGGACACGCGTTTTTCCGCCCGGGTGGCGCCACCGATGATCGGCCTGGGGCTGCTGGAAGCCATTCCCGAGGAGGCGATCCTGGCCAACGCCAGGCCGGCGAATAAAAATGCCATTGCCGGCCGGCCCAACTGGGTCTGGGATGACGCCCTGCAAAAGACCGTACTCGGGCGTTTTGGCTGGAAAGCCGGGCAACCCAACCTCAATCAACAAAATGTTCACGCATTTTCTGGTGATATGGGCCTGACCACCCGCCTGAGACCCTTCGATGACTGCACCGACGCGCAAACCGCCTGCAGGCAGGCCCCCAATGGCAACGGCCCGGATGGCGAGCCGGAGGTCAGCGACAACATCTTGCGCCTGGTGCTGTTCTATACCCGCAACCTGGCGGTACCGGCACGTCGCGATGTCGACTCGCCCCAGGTCCTGGCCGGCAAGAACCTGTTCCTCCAGGCCGGCTGCCAGTCCTGCCATACCCCAAGTTTCACCACCTCGGCCAACGCCGCCGAACCCGAGCTGGCCAACCAGGTGATACGCCCCTACAGCGACTTGCTGCTGCATGACATGGGCGAAGGCCTGGCGGACCACCGCACAGAGTTCAAGGCCAGTGGCCGCGACTGGCGCACCGCACCGCTGTGGGGCATCGGCCTTACCGAAACCGTCAGCGGCCACACCCAGTTCCTGCATGACGGCCGCGCCCGCAACCTGATGGAGGCGGTGCTCTGGCACGGCGGCGAAGCCGAAGGCGCGAAACAACAGGTCTTGACCTTCAATGCCCAGCAGCGCGCCGCGTTGCTGGCCTTCCTGAATTCTCTATAACGCTCGACTCACACGTTTTCTCCACAATAAAGGGAGCCCGAACATGTTCCGCCCCAAACTGCTGTTCACCAGCCTTGCCGCACTCGCCCTGGGCGCCTGCTCGCCCCAGGACCCACAAGCCGTGACCTCGGCGGCCATCGCCAAGCAGGTCATCCTGCCGACCTACAGTCGCTGGGTCGACGCTGACCGCCAGCTGGCCATCAGCGCCCTGGCCTTCTGTGAAGGCAAGGAAAGCCTGGACACCGCCCGAGCCGACTTCCTCCATGCGCAAAAAGCCTGGGCCGAGCTCCAGCCGTTGCTGATCGGCCCACTGGCCGAGGGCAACCGCTCCTGGCAGGTCCAGTTCTGGCCGGACAAGAAGAACCTGGTGGGCCGTCAGGTGGAGCAACTGGTCACTGCCAACCCGCAGATCGATGCCGCCGCCCTGGCCAAGTCCAGCGTCGTGGTGCAGGGGCTGTCGGCCTACGAATACATCCTCTTCGACAGCAAGATCGACATGGCCGACAGCGCGCAGAAAGCCCGCTACTGCCCGCTGCTGACGGCCATTGGTGAGCGCCAGAAACAGCTGGCCGAAGAAATCCTGTCGAGTTGGAACACCAACGACGGCATGCTCGCGCAGATGAGCAAGTTCCCCAACCAGCGGTACGCCGATTCCCACGAGGCTATCGCCGACCTGCTGCGGGTCCAGGTCACGGCTCTGGACACATTGAAGAAGAAGCTCGGCACGCCGATGGGCCGCCAGACCAAGGGCATCCCGCAGCCGTTCCAGGCCGATGCCTGGCGCAGCCAGTCGTCCCTGCAAGGCCTGGAAGCCAGCCTCAGCGCCGCCCAGACGGTCTGGGCCGGGGTCGACAACAAGGGCTTGCGCGGCCTGTTGCCTGCCGATCAGAAGCCTCTGGCCGACAAGATCGACGCCGCCTACGCCGCCTCGCTGAAACTCTTCGCCAGCACCCAGCGCTCGCTGACCGAAATGCTCAGTGACGACGCTGGCCGCCAGCAACTCAACGACCTGTATGACAGCCTCAACGTGGTCCACCGCCTGCATGAAGGCGAATTGGCCAAGGCGCTGGGGATCCAACTGGGCTTCAACGCCAACGACGGTGACTGATGATGCTGCGACGTCAGGCTTTGGCGCTGGGCAGCCTGCTGCTCAGTGCGGTGACCTTGGGCGGCTGGACGCTGTTCAAGCAAAAGGGCAAGCAGCCCCTGCTGCTTTCGGCCAGGGACGATGGTGACGGCAAGCATTACGCCGTCGGTTATCAACTGGACGGTAAACAGGTGTTTGCCACCCAGGTCGGCCAACGTTGCCATGACATCATCAACCACCCGCAACTGCCCATCGCCCTGTTCGTGGCGCGGCGCCCGGGCACCGAAAGCTACCTGATCGACCTGCGCAACGGCGCGCTCCTGCAGACCCTGGCCGCGCAACCGGACCGGCATTTCTACGGACATGCGGTGATCCACAAGAGCGGCGAATGGCTGTACGCCACCGAGAACGATACCCGGGACCCGGGCCGAGGCTTGCTGGGCGTCTACCGCTTCGAAGGTGAGCGCCTGGTGCACAGCGGCGAGCTGTCCACCCATGGCATCGGCCCTCACCAGGTGTCATGGATGCCCGACGGGGAGACCCTGGTGGTGGCCAACGGCGGTATCCGTACCGAAGCCGAAAGCCGGGTGGAAATGAACCTCGACGCCATGGAACCGAGCCTGGTCCTGATGCAGCGCGATGGCACCCTGCTGAGCAAGGAAACCCTGGCCCAGCAGATGAACAGCGTGCGCCACATGGGCATTGCCGGCGACGGCACCATAGTCACGGGCCAGCAGTTCATGGGCGCCGCCCATGAACCCTCGGAACTGTTGGCGATCAAGCGTCCCGGCCAGCCTTTCGCCCCCTTCCCGGTAGCCCAGGAACAATTGCAGTCCATGGGGCACTACACCGCCAGCGTGGCAGTGCACAGCGACCTGCGGCTGGTGGCCCTGACCGCTCCCCGGGGCAATCGCTTCTTTATCTGGGACCTGGACAGCGGTGCCGTGCGGGTCGACGCCCCACTACCCGATTGCGCCGGTGTCGGAGCGGTGGCCGATGGCTTCGTGGTGACCTCGGGACAAGGTCGCTGCCGCTTCTATGACTGCCGTCAGACACAGATCGTGGCCAAGCCCCTGGACCTTCCAGCAGGCCTGTGGGACAACCACCTGCATCTGATCTGATCATTCCCGGGCAAATAAAAGGCCTCGCATTGCGAGGCCTTTTTCTAGGGGCTGAACAAGCTTCAACTCTGGGGTTTCAAACCTTGAGCCATGCCGAACATGAACAGCAACAAGTCATGGTCGGGCTTGACCGCCACAGAGGCTTTGGCCACCCGCGGCAACGGGCAGTGGGCGTCTCCCTGGGCGCTCAGGACCTGCGTGCGCGGCTGCTCCCAGGCAGCTACGGCCAAAGAAGCGACTGCCAAGGCTCCTGCCAGGAACAAACCTCGTGCAATTTCTAGCTTCATCGCTATAAACCTTTGATGGGGCTGCCAAACACCGTCTTATAAAAGTAGTAGAGCTTTTGCCAGTCCGCGTCATTCCACGACGAATGGCGACGCAGTTGCTTGAGGTCATGGGCTGCGGCCCGCCGACTGCTCAAGCGCTGGCGGCATTTCTCGAAATCCAGCAGTGCGACTCGCACCTGAGCCTGCTCGCCCTCGCCGTCCACTCGTACGAAAACGTGCTTGGCGTACAGGCAACCATGTTGCCAGCGCCCCTTGTGCATGCGCGCCAGGGTCGCAGCCACTGCTTGCAACAAACGATCATGAAAGGCTTCACCATGGCGCTCGCGCCCACCGGCGGCATACCAGTTGTCGACCTCCATGAAGCCCTCCAGCGCTGCGGTGACCAGCAACGCCTGCCATTGGCGATCCGGGCCACGTCGGGCCCCGCAGAACACCAGCTCCGGAACCTCTACGTCCAGCAGGCGCAGGCCTTGCAGCGCTTCGCGCTCACGCAGGACCGTCGGTCGCCCGAAAGGGTGCAACCAACTGCGATGAATGTGCCCGATCTGCCGCTTGGCATAGAGCAGGCCGCCGCTACTGCTTTGAATGCGTTGGACGCCGCTCTCGCCGCCTCGACGCTGATTGGGTTCCTCGACCCATTCACCTTGTTTGTTCCAGAAGTATTCGAAGCAATCTGTGGGCGCGGCATCCAGTTCCGAAGCACATTCAACAGCCATCCTTTTACCTCTTGCGTAATACGTAGACCCGCCACATGGCGTAGAGCGGAAAGAAGTCCAGGTGTTCCTGGACACGAAAGCCGGCTTGCCTGAATTCTTCTTCGACCGTGGCCGCCGGTAACACGAAACGATTCTGGTAACCCTGCTGCCCGGCTTCAGCCTGGCGTTTGCGCTCCATGCGCTTGCGTTTCCAGGCCTTGAAGTTGCCATCGACCCACAACGAGATGATCACGCTATCACGGCTGACCCGCTGGAACTCCCGTAGCAGCGCCATGCGGTGCTCCGCCTGGCCTATGTGGTGCAATAAACGCATGGAAAAAATGCAGTCCACGGCGTTGTCCGGCAAATCAATGGCAAACGCAGAGGTCTGCAAGGGCCGTACCCGTTTTACCACATCGGCCGGCTGGGCCACCGTGGCGGTACTGAGCATAGCTGCCGAATTGTCGGCGCCAATGATCACTCGATTGGTTTTTTCTGCCAGCAGCGGCCAGAAACGTCCGGCGCCGCAGGGCAGGTCCAGCACCAGCCCGGGTTCTCCCGCCAGAGACAGCGCAGTACGGGCCAATTGTTCGTCACGTTTGTGAGACAACTGCCGCGCCAGGCCATCCTGATGCTTGAGCAGGTATTCCTGGGCATGTTGGGCATCGTATTTGTCGGAAAATTCCAGCTTGATCGGCGTAGCCATCATCAAAGTCTCCTGCAACTGATGGCGCCACCTTAAGCAGCGACGTGTCAGCGACAGGTCATCCCTTTGTGAAAACTTCGTACCGTCCAACGAGGAAATATTTCAGGGTTTTACAGGCTGAGGACAGTGGCCTGGGGCCACTTAAGAGGAAAAAACGACAAGTGACCGGCCCCGTAAAACAGGGCCGGAAAGAAGAGTCAGGCCTTGGCCGAATTCAGCTGAACGTAAAAACGACAGCCATTGGGCGTCATGGTAGTGAGGCTGACAGTCCAGCCCTGGTTCTCACAGATCCGCTGCACCAGGGACAGCCCCAGCCCCAGGCCTTCCCCACGCTTTTCATCGCCGCGGACGAAAGGCTGGAACATCGCCTCGCGCTTTTCCTCGGGAATGCCCACGCCGCTGTCCTCTACCACGAAGCCTTCCGGCAGCAGGGTCAGGCGAATGAACCCCTGCTCGGTGTAATGCAGGGCATTGCGCAGCAGGTTGCCCATCACCGCATGCAGGAAGGTCGCGTTGTAACGACTGTCACCCGGAGTGCCCGGCTCGAAGATCAGTTCGATTCCCTTGGCCTCGATGGCTTCGCTCCAGATCCCGATCAAGTCACTGGCCGCCTGGCTCAGGGTCAACTGCGGCGACATGCTGGCGTCTTCACGCTGGGCCCGCGCCAACATCAGGAAGGTCTGAACCAGTTCGCGCATTTCTTCACAGGCGCGGGCAATGCGTTCGACCTGGGCCCGGCCACGGTGATCCAGGCCAGGATTTTCCAGCAGCAGTTCGCAGGAGGTGGCCAGCACCATCAATGGCGTGCGCAGCTCATGACTGACGTCACTGGTGAACAGCCGCTCGCGGCTCAAGGCCTGGCGCAAGCGCCCCAGGGTTGCGTCAAAGGCGATGGCCAGTTCGCCGACCTCGTCCGCGGCATAATCCGGCGCCAAGGGCGGGGCCAGCCCCAGCAACTGGTCCCGGTGACGTACCTGGCGGGCCAGGCGGACCACCGGCGCCATCACCCGGCGAGCCAGGACCCAGCCGAGAAACACCGCCAGCGCCAGGCTCAGGACAAAGCCCACCAGCACCACGGCGAACAATACCCGCTCACGCTCTTCAAAATCGCTCTGGTCCTGCAGCAGCACATAGCGTCGACCGTCCACCACTTCGACCATCGCGTGATACGACAGCTGTTCACGGAACACTTCATGGAAGCCCGGATCCAGATGGCGCAAATCCTTGGGCAGCTCGAAGTCGCCGCGCCCGCCACTGTAGTAGAACAACTGGTCGGGCTCGGGACGATGCCGCCAATCGCTGACATCATCCATCAACAACAGGCGTTGCAGATCACCGCCCAGGCCAGCGGAGATGAGTTTCTCCTCCACCAGGTGCACCGTCGCCACGATGCCCATGGCGAACGCCCCCGCTACCAGTGCGCTCATCAACGCAAAGGCGATGATGATGCGCTGGGCAAGGCTCTGCTTAAACTCCATCACGGCCCTCGGCCAGGCGGTACCCAACACCGTGCACGGTGTGCAGCAGTGGCTTGGCGAACGGTTTGTCGATCACCTGGCGCAATTGGTGAACGTGGCTGCGCAGGCTGTCGCTGTCCGGGCAGTCGTCGCCCCACAGGGCTTCTTCGAGGATCTCCCGACGCAGCACATGGGGGCTTTTCTGCATCAGCACCGCCAGCAGCTTGAGCCCCACCGGGTTGAGCTTGAGCAAGCGGCCTTCGCGGGTGACCTCCAGGGTATCGAGGTCGTAGCTCAGATCGCCAACCTGCAGCGCCCGACGACCACCCCCCTGGGAACGGCGCATCACCGCCTCGATACGCGCCGCCAGTTCCGAGAGCGCGAAAGGCTTGAGCAGGTAGTCATCAGCCCCGGACTTGAAGCCCTGAAGGCGGTCGTCGAGCTGATCGCGGGCGGTGAGCATGATTACTGGAGTATCACGCCGGGCGTCTTCGCGCAGGCGCTTGCACAGGGTATAGCCATCGATTCCCGGCAGCATGATATCGAGCACGATCAGGTCGTAATGCTCGGTGGCCGCCAGGTGCAACCCGGACAGGCCATCCTGGGCGCAATCCACGGTATAGCCCTTGAGCCCCAGGTAGTCAGCCAGGTTGGCGAGAATATCGCGGTTGTCTTCAACCAGTAGAATTCGCATCGGCACTCTCTCCGTACACAGTTACGGCCATCTTGGCTCGCGCAGCTTAAGGCCAAGTCCGGTTCGCCGCCAGCCTTGTCGCCAGCGCCCGGCAGAGTTCTGCCGAGCCTCGGGGCTTAACAATATTTTCACCAGCGGTTCACAAGCTGACTACAGGGACAACCTCAGACTGCGGACCATTTGCCCCCAAGGAACACCCTCTGATGGATCTTCTCAAGACAGCTCCAGCGCGTTTCGTGCTGCTGCTGACCAGCACCTGGCTGGCGATTTTCCTGCTGACCCGCGGCATTTTGCTGCTCACCCACCTCAACGAAGCCGGTAGCGGCTGGCTGCCGCTGTTTGGCGTCGGCCTACTCTACGACCTGGGTTTCCTGGCCTATGCCGCCCTGCCCCTGGGCCTGTACCTGCTGCTCTGCCCACCCGCCCTGTGGCGTCGGCGCGGCCACCGCTGGCTGTTGCAGGGCCTGTTCAGCCTGAGCCTGTTCGCCATGCTGTTCACGGCCGTGGCGGAGTGGCTGTTCTGGGATGAGTTCGGCGTGCGCTTCAACTTCATCGCCGTCGATTACCTGGTGTACTCCGACGAGGTCCTCCACAACATTCTCGAGTCCTACCCGATCGGCCTGTACATGAGCCTGCTGGCCCTGGCGGCAATCTGCCTGAGCCTGGCCCTGCGCAAGCCCCTGAAGGCTGCGCTGGATGCACCCTTGCCGCCCCTGCGCGGCCGCCTGCTCAGTGCCCTCGGCTTGCTGCTGGTGGCCGGCGCCAGCCTGCAATTGCTCAGCCAGGACAGCCCGCGCAGCCAGGGTGGCAATGCCTATCAGAACGAACTGGCAAGTAACGGCCCTTATCAGTTCTTTGCCGCCTTTCGTAACAACGAACTGGACTACCAGCAGTTCTATCGCAGCCTGCCCGCCGATGTGGTGGCCCGTCAGATGCGTGCCGAACTCAATGAGCCCAATGCCCGCTTCATCGGCAAGGACCCGCTGGATATCCGACGTGTCATCGACAACCCGGGAACTCCACGCACTCCCAACATCGTCCTGGTGACCATAGAAAGCTTCAGCGCCAAATACATGGGCAGCAACGGCGACGACCGCAACCTGACGCCCAACCTGGATGCGTTGCGCGCACAGAGCCTGTACTTCAACAACTTCTACGCCACCGGTACCCGCACCGACCGCGGCCTGGAAGCCATCACCCTGGCAATCCCCCCCACTCCAGGTCGCTCCATCGTCAAGCGCATCGGACGTGAAAGTGGTTTCGCCAGCCTTGGCCAGCAACTGCGTGCCGTGGGTTACGACAGTGTGTTTGTCTATGGCGGCCGGGGTTACTTCGACAACATGAATGCCTTCTTCAGTGGCAACGGCTACCGTGTGGTGGACCAGAGCAGCGTCGAGGAATCCGAGATCCACTTCAAGAACGCCTGGGGCATGGCCGACGAAGACCTTTACACCCAGACCCTGAAGCTGGCGGACGCCGACTACGCGCAGCAGCGGCCCTTCCTGTTGCAACTGATGACCACCTCCAACCATCGCCCTTACACCTATCCCGATGGCCGGATCGACATCAAGTCCGGCAAGGGCCGGGATGGCGCGGTGAAATACACCGACTACGCCATTGGCGAGTTCCTCAAGGTTGCCCGCCAGAAGCCCTGGTTCGACAACACCATTTTCGTGTTTGTCGCCGACCACACCGCAGGCAGCGCGGGCAAGGAAGACCTGCCCATCAGCAACTATCAGATTCCGTTGTTCATCTACGCTCCCAAGCTGGTTCCAGCGCGGGAAAGTGCACAACTGGCCAGCCAGATCGACTTGGCGCCAACCCTGCTGGGCCTGTTGAACCTGGACTACGAATCGACCTTCTTCGGACGCAACCTGCTGCAGGACAACCCCCTGCCACCCCGGGTGCTGGTGGGCAACTATCAACACCTGGGCCTGTTCGACGGCCAGGACCTGGCAATTCTCAGCCCGCGCCAGGGGTTGCGCCGGCATGACCAGGCCCTGGGCGCCAGCCAGGAATCCCGGGTACCGGACAGCGATCCTTTGATCCAGCGCGGCATCAGCTATTACCAAAGCGCCAGTTATGGCTTCAAGCAGCAGTTGCTGGACTGGAAGGTGCCCAAGGCAGCGGCGGATGAAATGAGCCAGCGCTGAGGTCGTTCGCGGGCAAGCCCGCTCCTACAGAAGTGGAGCGGGCTTGTCCGTGAAGGTCCAGGCCCCGCCTCCATATCCCAGCAATAAAAAAGCCCCGCCGGCTTTCACCGGCGGGGCTTTTTAGTACGGGGGTAAGGCTGGCTTACATCATGCCGCCCATGCCACCCATGCCGCCCATGTCTGGCATGCCGCCAGCTGCAGGCTTGTCTTCCACGATTTCAGCAACAGCGGCTTCGGTGGTCAGGATCAGACCGCCGATGGACGATGCGGCTTGCAGCGCGGAACGGGTTACCTTGGTTGGATCCAGGATGCCCATTTCGATCATGTCGCCGTATTCGCTGGTAGCAGCGTTGTAGCCGAAGTTGCCGGCACCCTGCTTGACCTTGTCCACGACAACGCTTGGCTCGTCACCGGAGTTGGCAACGATCTGACGCAGTGGAGCTTCGATCGCGCGACGCAGAACAGCGATACCCACGTCCTGGTCGGCGTTGTCGCCTTTGAGGTCCTTGATGCCTTGCAGAGCACGGATCAGGGCTACGCCACCGCCAGGTACCACGCCTTCTTCAACGGCTGCACGGGTAGCGTGCAGGGCGTCTTCAACGCGGGCCTTCTTCTCTTTCATTTCCACTTCGGAGCCAGCACCAACCTTGATCACTGCAACGCCGCCGGACAGCTTGGCCAGGCGCTCTTGCAGTTTTTCACGGTCGTAGTCGGACGAAGTGTCGGCCACTTGTTGACGGATCTGAGTCACACGAGCCTGGATGTCCGCTTCAACGCCAGCACCGTCGATGATGGTGGTGTTTTCTTTGGACAGGATCACGCGCTTGGCGTTACCCAGGTGCTCCAGGGTGGTGCTTTCCAGGCTCAGGCCGATCTCTTCGGAGATGACGGTACCGCCGGTCAGAACGGCGATGTCCTGCAGCATGGCCTTGCGACGGTCGCCGAAGCCTGGTGCCTTGACGGCAGCGACTTTGACGATGCCACGCATGTTGTTCACGACCAGAGTCGCCAGGGCTTCGCCTTCAACGTCTTCAGCCACGATCAGCAGTGGGCGGCCGGCTTTGGCAACGGCTTCCAGCACTGGCAGCATTTCGCGGATGTTGGAGATCTTCTTGTCCACCAGCAGGATCAGCGGGCCGTCGAGTTCGGCGACCATGGTGTCCGGCTTGTTGATGAAGTAAGGGGACAGGTAGCCGCGGTCGAATTGCATGCCTTCTACGACAGACAGTTCGTTTTCCAGGCCCGAGCCTTCTTCAACGGTGATCACGCCTTCTTTACCGACTTTTTCCATGGCTTCGGCAATGATGTCGCCGATGGAGTTGTCGGAGTTGGCGGAGATGGTGCCGACCTGAGCGATGGCTTTGGAGTCAGCGCATGGCTTGGACAGACCCTTCAGTTCTTTGACGATGGCGATGGTCGCCTTGTCGATACCGCGTTTCAGGTCCATCGGGTTCATGCCGGCAGCGACGGCTTTCAGGCCTTCGTTGACGATCGACTGAGCCAGAACGGTAGCGGTGGTGGTGCCGTCGCCAGCGTCATCGTTGGCACGGGAGGCAACGTCTTTGACCAGCTGCGCGCCCATGTTTTCGAAGCGGTCTTTCAGCTCGATTTCTTTGGCAACGGAAACGCCGTCCTTGGTGATGGTCGGAGCGCCGAAGCTCTTCTCGATGATCACGTTACGGCCTTTCGGGCCCAGGGTCGCTTTTACTGCGTCAGCCAGAACGTTGACACCAGTGAGCATTTTCTTGCGGGCGGAATCGCCGAATTTAACTTCTTTAGCAGCCATGATCGATATTCCTTAAATACTGTGTAGTAGCGGGAAAATACGCGGGAAATCAGCCTTCGATAACAGCGAGAATCTCGTTCTCGGCCATTACCAGCAGATCTTCGCCATCGACTTTCACGGTGTTGCTGCCGGAGTACGGGCCAAACACCACTTTGTCACCCACTTTCACGGCCAGCGCACGTACTTCACCGTTGTCCAGCACACGGCCGGTACCTACAGCGACGATTTCGCCACGGTTAGGTTTTTCAGCGGCCGAACCAGGCAGAACGATACCGCCGGCAGTTTTCGATTCTTCTTCGCTGCGACGGATGACGACGCGGTCATGCAGAGGACGAAGCTTCATTGTCGATCTCTCCTAATTGTGGTTTTCAACGGCCGGTGTCGATACCGGCGGGTTAGCAAATCCGGCTTTGCCGGGTGCGACTCGACAAGCGAGCCGCGGAAGTCTGTCTGGTGTCAGCACCAGAAACCTTGCGGTGACCGTTACATAAGGGCGCATAAGGTTATTACAAGGGGTGGTCGATGAAATTTTTTACATCGCTGGCGCCAAAACGAACACGGCACCCGAAGGTGCCGTGTGCCTAGAGTTTCTGACTCAGGAGTCGCGATGCTCGAATTCGCCTTCGATCACGTTGGGCTCGCGGCCCAGCGGCTGCTGGGGTGCAGCGCCGCCTTGGGCGGCACGCATGTCGTCGGCAAAGGCGCGCTGGCGCAGGGCCTGCTCCTCGGCACGCTGGCGCATTTTATTGGCCAGCAGGCGACGGCTGATCGGCAACAGCATCAGCAGACCGAACACATCGCTGATGAAACCCGGCAGGATCAGCAGACCACCACCCAGGGCCAGCATCAGGCCCTCGAGCATTTGCTGGGCCGGCAGCTCACCGCGATTGAGGCTTTCACGGGCACGCAGAGCCGTGGCCAGACCGGCCACGCGCAACACCAGCACACCGAGCATCGAACCGAGGATCATCAGCAGCAGCGCCGGGAAAAACCCGATGGCCGCGCTGACCTTGACGAAGACGAACAGCTCAAGCACCGGGAACAGTAAAAAGAGCAACAGAAAAGGGCGCATCAAATGGTTTCCTCTGCGGAAGAATGCCTTCCAGTAGACCGTAAATGACGTCGCCAATTCGTGAATTCAAGCACCCAGGGGCGGATTTTTCGGCCATTGATCAGCTCGGGCCAGGAAAACCAGGGCCTCGCGTACTTGTGTCGGCGTATTGCAAGGCGCCTGGAAGGGCAGCCAATACAAGGCCTGGCCGATGCGCAGGTGCATGCCTTCGGTATCGATCCCCGCCATTTGCGCCGGCGCGTTGTCCGGCAACCCGGTCAACTGGACATAGTGGGCAATGGCCTTGGCATGGTCGCTGTTCATGTGTTCCACCATGCTCAGCTCGGCCTTTCCGGCGAAGGGGTTGGCCAGGGTCAGTTGGTCGACCCAGTGGATCGCCCCGAAGCCGCCGATGTAGCGGTGGCGTACCGGCTTGAGCACCCAGAAATCGAAATCGTGGGCCTTGTGGTAGTTCTGCGACTCGGGAAAGTAACGGTAGTAACGCTCGGCTGCGGCGTCGATGGCGGCCTCGTCCTCGAGCTTCTCAGCCTCGGCCAGGTAGGTCAGGCGACCGACTGCCTGCACGTCGTCGGCATCGCGCTCGCCCACCAGCAGCGAACACTTGGGATCCTTCTGCAGGTTGTGGGTGTGCTGGGCGATACGGCTGATCAGGATCAGCGGCCGGCCCTCGGCGTCCAGGCAATAGGGCACCACGGACCCGAAGGGAAATCCCGGCATGGCCTTGGAGTGAGTGGACAACACCCCGCGATATTCCTTGAGCAGCAGTTCTCGTGCATTCTTGGCAGCTTCAACGCTCACTTTATGACTCCTTATGTAGAATCCGTCGAAAACGGACGGGCGCCTGGAGCATTGTTCCAGCTACGCCAACAGGGCAATTCTCATCTGCAGCCAGGCCAGGTCCGGCCGCCGAGCGAGGGTTCCCGAAAAGGACTCCCCTCAAGATCAGCTAGCGGGACATGCGAATGCAACTCACTGACAAAGTAATCATTATCACCGGCGGTTGCCAAGGTCTGGGCCGCTCCATGGCCGAGTATTTCGCGGCCAAGGGCGCGCGGCTGGCATTGGTCGATCTGAACCAGGAAAAACTCGACCAGGCGGTTGCGGCATGCAAGGCGCTCGGCGTCGAAGCCCGTGCCTATCTGTGCAACGTCGCCAATGAAGAACAGGTGAACCACATGGTGGCCCAGGTGGCCGAGGACTTCGGCGCCATCCACGGCCTGATCAACAATGCCGGAATCCTGCGCGACGGCCTGCTGGTCAAGGTCAAGGACGGCCAGATGACCAAGATGAGCCTGGCCCAGTGGCAGGCGGTGATCGACGTCAACCTGACCGGGGTCTTCCTCTGTACCCGGGAAGTGGCGGCAAAAATGATCGAGCTGAACAACAACGGCACGATCATCAACATCTCGTCGATCTCCCGCGCCGGCAATATTGGCCAGACCAACTATTCCGCGGCCAAGGCCGGGGTCGCAGCGGCCACCGTGACCTGGGCCAAGGAACTGGCGCGCTATGGCATCCGCGTGGCCGGTATTGCCCCGGGTTTTATCGAAACCGAGATGACCCTGGGCATGAAGCCCGAGGCCCTGGAGAAGATGACTGCCGGTATTCCCCTCAAGCGCATGGGCAAGCCGGAAGAGATCGCCCACTCGGCGGCCTATATCTTCGAGAACGACTACTACACCGGGCGCATCCTAGAATTGGATGGTGGCCTGCGGGTCTGATCCTGCCGTCGCAACGGTAGGAGCCGGCTTGCCGACGAAAGCGATCTTGAGGACGCCTTCGCCGGCAAGCCGGCTCCTGCATGACTCACCCGCCTGGGGCTTCAGTCGTCGCTGATGGTGATGTTGGGCATCGCCGGGGCGGCCGCTTCTTGCAAGACAATGCGCGCGCCCACATGCCGTGCCAACTCCTGGTAGACCATGGCGATCTGGCTTTCCGGCTCGGCGATCACCGTCGGCTTGCCGCCGTCGGCCTGCTCGCGGATCAGCATCGACAGCGGCAGCGAGGCCAGCAGCTCGACATCGTACTGGCTGGCCAGCTTCTCGCCGCCGCCTTCGCCAAACAGGTGCTCGGCATGGCCACAGTTGGAGCAGATGTGCACCGCCATGTTCTCCACCACGCCCAGCACCGGAATGTTGACCTTGCGGAACATCTCCACACCCTTGCGCGCATCCAGCAGCGCCAGGTCCTGGGGCGTGGTGACGATCACCGCACCGGCCACCGGGACTTTCTGCGCCAGGGTCAGTTGGATGTCGCCGGTGCCTGGCGGCATGTCGATCACCAGGTAGTCCAGGTTGCCCCAGTCGGTCTGGGTCACCAGTTGCAGCAAGGCCCCGGAGACCATCGGCCCGCGCCAGACCATCGGCGTGTTGTCATCGGTGAGGAAGGCCATGGACATGACTTCCACGCCGTGGGACTCGATCGGCACGAACCACTTCTGGTCCTTGATCTTCGGCCGGGTGCCTTCGGCGATGCCGAACATGATGCCCTGGCTCGGGCCATAGATGTCGGCGTCGAGAATCCCCACCTTGGCGCCTTCGCGGGCCAGGGCCAGGGCCAGGTTGGCCGCGGTGGTGGACTTGCCCACACCGCCCTTGCCGGAAGCCACCGCCACCACGTTCTTGACGTTGGCCAGGCCCGGGATCTGCGCCTGGGCCTTGTGCGCGGCAATGACGCTGCTGATCTCGACCTTGGCCGAGCTCACGCCGTCCAGGCCTTCGATGGCCAGTTGCAGCATCTGCGCCCAGCCGCTCTTGAACAGGCCGGCGGCATAACCCAGTTCCATGCGGACCGTGACCCGGTCGCCCTGGACCTCGATGTCCCGCACGCAGCCGGCGCTGACCGGGTCCTGGTTCAGGTATGGGTCGGTGTATTGACGAAGGACGGCTTCCACCGCTGCGCGATTGACGGCGCTCATGGGCAACTCCGATAACAAGACAGGAAAATCAGCCGGCTATCCTACGCCGCCGACTCCTTCGTGGCGAGAAAGCTTGCTGCGCACAATGTGCCTGGAAGGGTGAAAATTCCGCGCCGGCGCTTTATAGTGGCCGACCTCCGTTTCATCAAGTAGCCGAGCCCCATGTCCGAGCCACGCAAGATCCTCGTCACCAGCGCCCTGCCCTATGCCAATGGTTCCATCCACCTTGGCCACATGCTTGAGTACATCCAGACCGACATGTGGGTGCGCTTCCAGAAGCTACGCGGCAACCAATGCATCTATGTCTGCGCGGACGACGCACACGGCTCGGCCATCATGTTGCGCGCGGAGAAGGAAGGCATCACCCCGGAGCAGTTGATCGCCAACGTGCAGGCTGAACACTGCGCCGATTTTGCCGAGTTCCTGGTGGATTTCGACAACTTCCACTCCACTCACGCCGAAGAAAACCGTGAGCTGTCGAGCCAGATCTACCTCAAGCTGCGGGACGCCGGGCACATCGCCACGCGCTCCATCACCCAGTATTTCGACCCGGAAAAGAAAATGTTCCTGGCCGACCGCTTCATCAAGGGCACCTGCCCGAAATGCGGCACCGAGGACCAGTACGGCGACAACTGCGAAAAATGCGGCGCCACCTATGCCCCCACCGACCTGAAGGATCCGAAGTCGGCAATCTCCGGCGCCACTCCGGTGCTCAAGGATTCCCAGCACTTCTTCTTCAAGCTGCCGGACTTCCAGCAGATGCTGCAGAGCTGGACCCGCAGCGGCACCCTGCAAGACGCCGTGGCCAACAAGATCGCCGAGTGGCTGGACGCCGGCCTGCAGCAGTGGGACATCTCTCGCGATGCACCGTACTTCGGCTTCGAGATCCCGGATGAACCGGGCAAGTACTTCTATGTGTGGCTGGACGCGCCGATCGGCTACATGGCCAGCTTCAAGAACCTCTGCAGCCGTCGTCCGGAACTGGATTTCGACGCCTTCTGGGGCAAGGACTCCACCGCCGAGCTGTATCACTTCATCGGCAAGGACATCGTCAACTTCCACGCCCTGTTCTGGCCTGCCATGCTCGAAGGCGCCGGCTACCGCAAGCCGACCGGCATCAACGTGCACGGCTACCTGACGGTCAACGGCCAGAAGATGTCCAAGTCCCGTGGCACCTTCATCAAGGCCCGCACCTACCTGGAGCACCTGTCGCCGGAATACCTGCGCTACTACTACGCCTCCAAGCTGGGCCGGGGTGTCGACGACCTGGACCTGAACCTCGAAGACTTCGTGCAGAAGGTCAACTCCGACCTGGTGGGCAAGGTGGTGAACATCGCCAGCCGTTGCGCCGGCTTCATCCACAAGGGCAATGCCGGGGTGATGGTGGACAGCAGTGCCGCCCCCGAGCTGACCGAGGCTTTCCTGGCCGCGGCGCCAAGCATCGCCGACGCCTATGAAGCCCGTGACTTCGCCCGCGCCATGCGCGAGATCATGGGCCTGGCCGACCGCGCCAACGCCTGGATCGCCGACAAGGCTCCATGGTCGCTGAACAAGCAGGAAGGCAAGCAGGATGAAGTCCAGGCCATCTGCGCCACCGGCATCAACCTGTTCCGCCAGTTGGTGATCTTCCTCAAGCCGGTGCTGCCACTGCTGGCTGCCGATGCCGAGGCCTTCCTCAACGTGGCCCCGCTGACCTGGAACGACCACCAGCAACTGCTGGCCAACCATCAGCTCAACGAATTCAAGCCGCTGATGACGCGGATCGACCCGGTAAAAGTGCAAGCCATGACCGATGCCTCCAAGGAAGACCTGGCCGCCAGCCAGACCGACACCGGTGGCCCTAAAGGCAACGGTGAACTGGTGAAGGACCCGCTGTCCGCGGAAATCGACTTCGATACCTTTGCCGCCATCGACCTGCGTGTCGCCCTGATCGTCAAGGCCGAAGCCGTGGAGGGTGCCGACAAGCTGCTGCGCCTGACCCTGGATATCGGCGACGAACAGCGCAACGTGTTCTCCGGCATCAAGAGCGCCTACCCTGATCCGTCCAAGCTCGATGGTCGCCTAACCATGATGATCGCCAACCTCAAGCCACGGAAAATGAAGTTCGGCATCTCCGAAGGCATGGTGATGGCTGCCGGCCCTGGCGGTGAAGAAATCTACCTGCTGAGCCCGGACAGCGGCGCCAAGCCCGGCCAGCGGATCAAGTAAGGCTGCAGGCTGGACCTCATCCCCCCGTTGCGCCCGGCGCAGCGGGGGGATTTGCATATCTGGCGGGCCCTGCGCCGACGCTGGAGTTTGCCTACTCTTGAAGGACAGCCTGCCCGTACCGGCCCCGACCATGACCGACTTCCTCCTCGTCCTTGTCAGCACTGCCCTGATCAACAACTTCGTGTTGCAGTGGCCGCTGGGCGTCGACCCGCTGCTGCAGGCCCCAGCCGATAGCGCTCGGCTTCGGATCCATGCGCTGGGCCTGGCAACGACGGTCTTGATGCTGGTCAGCTGCGTACTCGGCCATGCCCTCTATCGTGGCGTGCTGGTGCCCTGGGGGCTGCAGTCCTTGCAGCTGTTTGCCTGGCTGTCCCTGAGCGTGCTGCTGATCAGACCGGCGCTACACTGGCTGGCCCGGGCCCTGCCCGGTTTGCCATTCGATGGCCTCTGGCCCCTGTTGCTGGCCAATGCCGGGATGCTCGGCCTGTTATTGATCGCCAGCGGGGAAAACCTTGGGCTGGCGACCCTCGGCGCCATGAGCCTGGGTGCCGGGCTGGGCTTCTGGTTGGTACTGAGCCTGGTCAATGACCTGCGCCAGCGTATTTCCACCAACGACATTCCCCTGCCCTGGCAAGGCCTGCCGATCGACCTGATCAGCGCCGGCCTGCTGGCAGTGGCGTTTTTCGGCTTCAACGGACTGCTCAAGACATGAGTCTGATTCAACGCATCGACGCCCTTCTGCCCCAGACCCAATGCGGCAAGTGCGGCCACGCTGGATGCAAACCCTACGCCCAGGGCATCGCCCGTGGCGAGGCCATCAACAAGTGTCCGCCCGGGGGCCAGGAAACCATCGCCGGCCTGGCACAACTGCTCCAGTTGCCGGTGGTGGAACTGGACCACAGCCGTGGCGAGGCCCCAGCGCAGATCGCCCATATCCGCGAGGCCGAATGCATCGGCTGCACCAAGTGCATCCAGGCCTGCCCGGTGGACGCCATCGTCGGCGCGGCGAAGCTCATGCACAGCGTATTGATCGACGAATGCACCGGCTGCGACCTCTGTGTGGCGCCCTGCCCGGTGGATTGCATCGACATGCTGCCGTTGCCCATGGCCCGAGTGCTGCCGATTGTCGGCGGCCTGGCCAGCAGCGCCGAGCAGTTGCAGGCTCGCGCCGCCAAACGCGATCACGCCCGGCGCCGCTTCGAGCAGCGCAATGATCGCTTGCAGCGCGAAGAGGCCCGGCGCCTGGCCGAACGTCAGGCCAGGGCCCAGCGCGCCAGCCAGGCCAACGACGCCAGCCAGGACCCGGTTCAGTCGGCTATCGAGCGGGTCCGCGCACAGAAAGCCGCGGCGGCCGATGCCGCCTTGAAAAAGGCCAAGATCGAGCTGGCCATGAGTCGCGCCCAGTTGCACAAATCCCTCAAGGCCTTCGGTCATCCGCCGACCTTCGAGCAGCAATCGCAGTTGATCATCCTGCAGCGTCAGTTCGAAGTGGCCGAGCAGGCACTGGCCCAACTGGAAGCCCAGGCGCCTCCACCGGCCATGCCGGTGGCCCGGGATGCCGACCTCAAGCGAGCCAAGATCCAGTTGGCGATGCGCCGCGCCGAACTGAAAAAAGCCCAGGCCGCAGCAGCCCCCGAAGCCGAACTGCAAACCCTGGCTGCCGCCCTGGCGGACGCCGAACTGGCGCTGCACGCCGCGGAAGACGCCAGTGGCAAACCGGCCCCAGTACTGGAGCGGATCGAGAAACGCCCGATCGCACCACAACTGCGACAACTGAAGACCGAGCTGGCCTACGCCCGCGCCGAACTGAGCAAACTGCAACGCCAGACCGATACCAGCAGCGAACAACTGGCCCAGGCCCAAGCCCGCCTGAGCGAAGCCGAGCGCCAGGTAAACGCCCATGACGAGCCCTGAAACAGTCGACCCGCGCCTGCGCCAGGCCATGCAGCGCGTGCTGCTGGCTACGCTGCCGGGGCTGCTGGTACTGCTGTGGTTGTATGCCTGGGGGCCACTGCTGAATCTACTGCTGACAGCCAGTGGCGCCCTGGCCATGGAAGCCTGGGTGCTGTTCCTGCGGCGGCGTCCGCTGCAACCTGCCCTCAGCGATGGCAGTGCGTTGGTCAGTGCCACCTTGCTGGCCCTGGCCCTGCCACCCTATTGCCCTTGGTGGCTGCCGCTGAGCGCTGCCGCCAGCGCCGTGCTCTTGGGCAAGCAGGTATACGGCGGTGTCGGCCAGAACCCCTTCAACCCGGCCATGCTGGGCTATGCGCTGGCCCTGCTGTGCTTCCCGCAATCCATGACTCACTGGCCCGCGCCCCATGCCCTGGATCTGCTCGGCGGGCTGCAACAGGTATTCGGCCTGAGAGGCAACCCGCCCCCGGACGCCTGGGCCCAGGCCACGGCGCTGGACAGCCTGCGGATCAACAAGAGCCTGACCGTCGATGAACTCTTTGCCGGCAACCCCGCCTTCGGTCACTTCGGCGGCCGTGGTGCCGAATGGGTCAACCTGGGATTTCTGGCTGGCGGCCTGTTTCTGCTGCAACAGCGGGTCATCAGCTGGCAAGCGCCCGTGGGCATGCTTGGCAGCCTGTTGCTGATCAGCCTGCTGTGCTGGAACGGCAGCGGCTCCGACTCCCACGGTTCCCCGCTGTTCCATCTGCTCAGCGGCGCCAGCATGCTCGGCGCGTTCTTTATCGTCACCGAGCCGGTGTCCGGCCCCAAGGCCGCCAAGGCCCGACTGCTGTTTGGCGTTGGCGTTGGCCTGCTCACCTACCTGATCCGCACCTGGGGTGGCTACCCCGACGGGCTCGCATTCGCCGTGCTGCTAATGAACCTGGCGGTACCGGCCCTGGAGCGCCTGAGCTCCGAAAAACGGCTGGAGCGCCCATTATGAAAGGGGCTCGCAGCCTGTTGCTGTTGATGTTGCTCGGTGCCGTGGGCATCGGTGCCACCCTGTGGCTGCAAGATGCCGCCACTCCACGCATCGAAGCCGAACAACGGGCCCTGCAGGCACGCAGGCTGCTGGATGTGCTGCCCGCCGGTAGCTATGACAACCAGCCCCTGGACCAGCCAGTGCCCCTGCCCGATGGGCAACTGAGCAACAGTCGCCTGCTCGATGGCTACCTGGCCACCCGCGATGGCCGGCCCAGCGCCGTGCTGCTGCGCAGCCAGGTCACAGGCTACGCCGGCCCCATCGAGTTGCTGATTGCTATCGACCCCCAGGGGCGCCTGCTGGGCAGCAAGACCCTCCGGCAGGATGAGACTCCAGGGCTGGGAGCGCGTATCGCCGGCTGGCCCAATGCCTGGCTCCAGGGCTTTTCAGGAAAATCCCGCAATGATCCGGGCGACAGCGCCTGGGCCTTGAAAAAGGACAACGGGCAGTTCGATCAGATTGCCGGCGCCACCATCACTTCCCGTGCGGTGATCAATGCCTTGCATGATGCCTTGCGCTACTTCGACGAACACCGCGGACAACTGCTCCCTGGAGCGCCTCATGAATAAGCCGCTGTCATTGCCGGGGCTGCTGATGCTGCCGCCCCTGATCGGGGCTACGGATTCCTGGGTCAAGGCCATCGGGCTGGCCCTGGCCTGGGTATTGCTGATCGGCCTCTACGGCGCAGGCATGCGCTTACTGCGTCCGCCCATCGAGGCCCGCCACCACTGGCTGGCCAGCCTGCTGCTCAGCGCCAGCCTGGGCAGTTGCCTGTGGCTGGCGCTGCAGGCCTGGAGTTATGAGCTGCACCAGCAATTGAGCCTGTACCTGGGCCTGCTGGCCCTGCAATGCGTGGTACTGGAACAGGCGGGCTTCTTCCAGCACCGCAACCGACTGCGCCTGGCCGGCGCTTTCTGTGGCGCCCTGATCGGCCTGGGTGCCCTGCGCGAGCTGCTGGGCGCTGGTACGCTGGGCAGCCATCTGGGCTGGCTTGTCGGCCAGCCGGATGCCGGCAACGGCTGGGTCGTGCTGCCACATGGGGGGCTGCGCCTGCTGACTCTCGCCCCCGGCGGTTTTATCCTGCTGGGTGCGCTGCTGGCCGCAAAACGGGCCTGGGCCGGCCCCTGGACCTTAAACCGACCGCCTTCGAGGAAATGAATCACCCATGAATGCCGCCAAACGCCTGGAAATCTTTCGCCGGCTACACGAAGACAACCCCGAACCGAAAACCGAGCTGGCCTATTCCTCGCCGTTCGAGCTGCTGATCGCGGTGATTCTCTCGGCGCAATCGACCGACGTCGGAGTCAACAAGGCGACTGCCAAGCTCTTCCCCGTAGCCAACACCCCAGCGGCAATCTACGCCCTGGGTGTCGAAGGCCTGTCCGAATACATCAAGACCATCGGCCTGTACAACAGCAAGGCCAAGAACGTCATCGAGACCTGCCGCCTGCTGGTGGAACGCCATAACAGTGAAGTGCCGCAGACTCGGGAAGAGCTGGAGGCTCTGCCCGGGGTGGGCCGCAAGACCGCCAACGTGGTCCTCAACACCGCTTTCCGACAACTGACCATGGCGGTTGACACCCATATCTTCCGGGTCAGCAACCGAACCGGGTTGGCCCCGGGAAAGAACGTGGTGGAGGTCGAAAAGAAACTCATGAAGTTCGTGCCCAAGGAGTTTCTGCTGGACTCCCATCACTGGCTGATCCTCCACGGCCGCTACGTTTGCCTGGCACGCAAGCCACGCTGTGGCAGCTGTCGAATCGAAGACCTGTGCGAATACAAGCAAAAGACTTCCGACGATTGAGCAACCATTGATTTTGCCGATAGATCGATTGAAAAAATCTTTTTTACCCGCCAGGAGAATATCGATATAAGGAGCGCCAATGGCAGTCCTAGCCTGGAGTCGACCTTATGAGTACTGGCAAAGAACAACTGGACGTAGAAGACGATTTCGTCGCGGCTGAAACAGATGATGCAGAGCCGGTGGTCGAAGTGGCGAAAACCAATCTGAGTAAACGCCGGACCATCGACAATCTCCTTGAGGAACGGCGCCTGCAAAAACAGTTGGCCGATTACGACTTTGACCTCTAGTCACAAAAGAACCTCCCCACGGAGGTTTTTTTGTACCTGTGCCCAGCCGCAAACCTGGCCGGTCAGCCTCCCCGACTGACCGGCTGCATCAGCACTCAAACGAGCCTATCCAGCACACCGCCTCAATGCGCACGTGCCCTGAAGGCTCATATCAACCGATGCCGTTGAGCGAACTCGATCAGATCAACCAGTGAACGAGCATTGAGCTTGGCCAACAGCCGGCGCTTGTAGGTACTGACGGTCTTGTTGCTCAAGCACAACCCCTCGGCAATTTCCTTGTTACTCATGCCGTTGGTGAGTTGTTTCAATACGATCAATTCGCGCCCTGAAAGCAGCTCGATCATCTGCTGCTCACTGCTGATGCCCTGGCTTGAGCGAAAAGTGTGCAAGGCCTCGTTGGGGAAATAGCTGTATCCCGCAAGCACCGCACGCACGGCACTCAACAGCTCGGTGATGTCCTGCTGCTTGCACACATAACCGGCAGCACCGGCCTGCATGCAGCGCATGGAAAAAGGCCCCGGAACTTGCAGGGTCAATACCAGAATCTTGATCGGCATACCTCTGGACATCAGCCGGTTTATAACTTCAAGCCCATCAAGTTGCGGAATTCCAATATCCAGAATCAAGATATCTGGAACATATTCAAGAGCCAACTTCAATGCATCCGTGCCGTTATCTGCTTCCGCCACTACTTCAAGGCCATGACGCTCCATCAACATGCGCACAGCCAAACGGACAACAGGGTGATCATCCACGATCAATACTCTTTTCATAGGTCCATCTCAGTCCTGAGAGTTTTTTTAGAGCCCGCACGATACCCCAGAGAATTGACTCTGACACCGTGCTACAGAGGGCTACGACCTTACGAGGACGATCCTTACAAACAATACCGAATTGCCTTACAAAACGACCCAGATAAAAGCGGTTCAATATCCAAACCGCCTAGGATCAATCGTCAAATCAGCTACTTTTCGTACTAATAAAATTCCAAGCTACAAGCACTCTCAGTAGCGACACTGGGTACTTCGCCCATCAAGAAGCGGCTCACCTTGGCCAACAGACATTTGCTGATATGAACTAGACCCTGATGTTCATCGCGATTATCCAGGGCAAAAAAAACCCCGCTTATCGCGGGGCTTTCTTCAACCACTCAAAGCATCAGACCAGGGTCCGACCCTTGTTCGCGGCAATGCGCATGCGCAGGGCGTTGAGCTTGATGAAGCCAGCTGCGTCCGCCTGGTTATAGGCACCGCCGTCCTCTTCGAAGGTAGCGATGTTGGCGTCGAACAGCGACTCGTCAGACTTGCGACCGGTCACGATCACGTTGCCCTTGTACAGCTTCAGGCGTACCACGCCATTCACGTGGGCCTGGGAGGCGTCGATCATCTGTTGCAGCATCAGACGCTCAGGGCTCCACCAGTAGCCGGTGTAGATCAGGCTGGCGTACTTGGGCATCAGCTCGTCTTTGAGGTGAGCCACTTCGCGGTCCAGGGTGATGGACTCGATGGCGCGGTGAGCACGCAGCATGATGGTGCCGCCAGGCGTCTCGTAGCAGCCGCGGGACTTCATGCCCACGTAACGGTTCTCGACGATGTCCAGGCGGCCGATACCGTGTTCGCCACCGATGCGGTTCAGGGTCGCCAGCACGGTGGCCGGGGTCATCTCGACGCCGTCCAGTGCCACGATATCGCCATTGCGGTAGGTCAGCTCCAGGTATTGCGGGGTGTCTGGGGCCTTCTCCGGGGAGACAGTCCAGCGCCACATGTCTTCTTCGTGCTCGGTCCAGGTGTCTTCCAGCACGCCACCTTCATAGGAGATGTGCAGCAGGTTGGCATCCATCGAGTACGGGGATTTCTTCTTGCCGTGACGCTCGATCGGGATCCCGTGCTTCTCGGCGTAGTCCATCAGCTTCTCGCGGGACAGCAGGTCCCACTCGCGCCAAGGGGCAATCACCTTCACACCCGGCTTGAGGGCGTAGGCGCCCAGTTCGAAACGCACCTGATCGTTGCCCTTGCCGGTGGCGCCATGGGAAATGGCGTCGGCGCCGGTTTCGTTGGCGATTTCGATCAGGCGCTTGGCGATCAACGGACGAGCGATGGAAGTACCCAACAGGTACTCGCCTTCGTAGACGGTGTTGGCGCGGAACATCGGGAAGACGAAATCACGCACGAACTCTTCGCGCAGATCGTCGATGTAGATCTCTTTGACGCCCATGGCTTGCGCCTTGGCGCGGGCCGGCTCGACCTCTTCGCCTTGGCCCAGGTCAGCAGTGAAAGTCACTACTTCACAGTTGTAAGTATCCTGCAGCCACTTGAGGATCACCGAAGTGTCCAGGCCGCCCGAATACGCCAGAACGACCTTGTTAACGTCCGCCATGCCATCACTCCACGGGGTTGTACGGAAAGCCGCCAAGTCTACCGATCCACGCGGATAATTTACAGAGGCGCGACAGCTTATGACGACCAAGCGACAGATTATGTCGAGCGAGCGACGACGACAGCCGTATCAGGAAGTCGCCGCGGCGCTGGATCCGGAAGCCGCCTGAGGCGCTGGGGCCGGCTTTTCGGCAGGAGCGACCCGCTCCAGATGCACATTGACCCGCCGGTTCTTCGCCCGGTTGGCCGCATTGGTATTGGGGGCCAGGGGATAGCGCTCGCCATGGAAGCGCACCACGATCTGGTTTTCCGCCAGGCCATTGGCCTTGAAGAACTCCATGACCGCCAGCGCACGACGGCGCGACAGGTCTCGGTTGGTCAGGCGGTTGCCACTGTTATCAGAGTGCCCGTCCAATTCGACATGATTGACCGTGGGGTCGGCCTTGATGAAGTCCACCATCACTTGCAGCTTGGCCTTGGCCCGGGCGTCCAGGTCGATACCACCTCCGGGGAAACCGATCTCGGCCTGCTTGACCTGTTCATAGTTCATCGGCAACAGCTTGGCCATGCAGCTTTGATAGTCGCCGTAGGCCTTGCTGAACTTCACCGGCAACAGGCGTACCTCGGACACTCCGCCTTCACGGGAGAAGTGCCGGACCACCGGGCTGCGCCCCTCCAGCAAACCGACGATCAGACGGCCGGCCTGCATCTGGTTGCTGTTGAACAGCACCCCATCGGTACCGGCCTTGACCGCCCCGAGATTGATGTCGCCACGCCCCGGCTGCCAGGGGGCGGCGGCCGCGAGCAGGGTCGCGGAACCACCGGCCTGCATGGGGTTGAAACTCTTGAGGCGGAAAATCGCCTGCTCGCCGGCGCGACGAACGAATTCGCCGGAACCGAAATCGGTAACCGGTTGGATCAGGCGGCACTCGAATTTGTCACCTTCGACCGTCCACTCAATGCTCTCCAGGCGAGTCTGGAAAGTGAGAGCCATCGCAGGCAGGCTGGCAAACACACTGAGCAAGGCTAGATAACGCTGGCGCACGGGAGGCTCCACTGACGTGTACAACAGAAAAATCGACAGGCGTTAATACGCCATACCTTCGGGATATCGGTTGCTCGTCGCAAAACTTGATAGCGAGTGCCTGGAAGAGTCTTTTCCGGTAGCATTCCCCCCGAGTTTTACCCGCCTGGAACCTCCCATGTCCGACCGCCTGACCCTGCTGCGTCCCGACGACTGGCATATTCATCTTCGCGATGGGGCCGTGTTGCCCAATACAGTCGCCGATGTCGCGCGCACCTTTGGCCGCGCCATCATCATGCCCAACCTGGTACCTCCGGTGCGCAACGCCGCGGAAGCCGACGCCTATCGCCAGCGCATTCTAGCTGCGCGCCCGGCCGGCAGCCGCTTCGAGCCACTGATGGTGCTCTACCTGACCGACCGTACCCAGCCGGAAGAAATCCGCGCGGCCAAGGCCTGCGGTTTCGTCCACGCCGCCAAGCTGTACCCGGCCGGCGCGACCACCAACTCGGATTCGGGCGTGACCAGCATCGACAAGATTTTCCCGGTGCTTGAAGCCATGGCCGAAGTCGGCCTGCCGCTGCTGATCCACGGCGAGGTAACCCGCGGCGACGTCGACGTCTTCGACCGCGAGAAAATCTTCATCGACGAGCACATGCGGCGTGTGGTTGAACGCTTCCCCAGCCTGAAAGTGGTGTTCGAACACATCACCACCGCTGAAGCCGTGCAGTTCGTCAAGGAGGCTTCGGCCAACGTCGGCGCCACCATTACCGCGCACCACCTGCTGTACAACCGCAACCACATGCTGGTGGGCGGTATTCGTCCGCACTTCTATTGCCTGCCGATCCTCAAGCGCAACACCCACCAGGAAGCCCTGCTGGATGCGGCCACCAGCGGCAACGCGAAGTTCTTCCTCGGTACCGACTCGGCACCTCACGCCCAGCACGCCAAGGAAGCCGCTTGCGGGTGCGCCGGCTGCTACAGCGCCTACGCCGCCATCGAGCTGTACGCCGAAGCCTTCGAACAACGCAATGCCCTGGATCAGCTGGAAGCTTTTGCCAGCCTCAACGGCCCGCGCTTCTACGGTCTGCCGGCCAACACCGACAGCATCACCCTGGTCCGTGAAGAATGGACCGCTCCCGCCAGCCTGCCATTTGGCGAGCTGACTGTCATTCCGCTGCGCGCCGGTGAAAAACTGCGCTGGCGCCTGCTGGAGGATCACTCGTGAGTGACGACCATTTCGACGACGAACAAGAAGGTAGCAGCGGCGGTCCTCGCCACCCGATGGCGGCGCGCTTTCGCGGTTACCTGCCGGTAGTCGTCGACGTTGAAACCGGTGGCTTCAACTCGGCCACCGACGCCCTGCTGGAAATTGCCGCTACCACCATCGGCATGGACGAAAAAGGCTTCGTGTTCCCCGAACACACCTACTTCTTCCGGGTCGAGCCTTTCGAAGGCGCGAACATCGAAGCTGCAGCCCTGGAATTCACCGGGATCAAGCTTGACCATCCCCTGCGCATGGCTGTGAGCGAAGAAACCGCCCTCACCGATATTTTCCGCGGGGTGCGCAAGGCGCTGAAGGCCAATGGCTGCAAGCGCGCCATTCTGGTAGGCCACAACAGCAGCTTCGACCTGGGCTTCCTGAATGCCGCCGTGGCGCGCCTGGACATGAAGCGCAATCCGTTCCACCCGTTCTCCAGCTTCGACACCGCCACCCTGGCTGGCCTGGCATACGGCCAGACCGTGCTGGCCAAGGCCTGTCAGAGCGCAGACATCGACTTCGACGGTCGCGAGGCCCACTCGGCTCGCTACGACACGGAGAAGACCGCCGAGCTGTTCTGCGGCATCGTCAACCGCTGGAAACAGATGGGCGGCTGGCAGGATTTCGACGACTGAATAGTCGCTTTACTTTGCCCCATAAAAAAACCGGCCCTAAGGCCGGTTTTTTTATGCGTGACGCCAAGCCTTACAGCTTGCCGGCGTTCTCGCTCAGGTAAGCAGCAACGCCTTCTGGCGAAGCGGTCATGCCCTTGTCGCCTTTCTTCCAGTTGGCAGGGCAGACTTCGCCGTGCTCTTCGTGGAACTGCAGAGCGTCGACCAGACGGATCAGCTCTTCCATGTTGCGGCCCAGTGGCAGGTCATTGACGATCTGCGAGCGGACAACACCTTTGTCGTCGATCAGGAACGCGCCACGGAAAGCCACGCCGCCTTCGGACTCAACGTCGTAGGCCTTGGCGATTTCGTGCTTCATGTCAGCAGCCATGATGTATTGAACCTGACCGATGCCGCCGGCATTGATCGGGGTGTTACGCCAGGCGTTGTGAGTGAAGTGCGAGTCGATGGACACAGCGATCACTTCAACGTTGCGTGCCTTGAAGTCAGCCATGCGGTGGTCCAGAGCGATCAGCTCGGACGGGCACACGAAGGTGAAGTCCAGTGGGTAGAAGAACACCAGGCCGTATTTGCCTTTGATGGCCGAGGACAGGGTGAAGCTGTCGACGATTTCGCCATTGCCGAGAACGGCCGGAACGGTGAAGTCAGGGGCTTGTTTGCCTACGAGTACGCTCATTGGATATCTCCTGGTGTGGACGTAGTAATGAAGAAGAAGGGTTGGCCCCGAGCCTGCCATGCTGATGCGACAGCCCCGTGACGCGCGCCCGCTTCGCAAGGACCGACCATCATACACGGCGTTTTTAAGCTGTCCTTAGTGGTTTTTCCTCTGGCCGGCCTCCAACGCGAAAAATGCGAATGATCTGTCCTTAACGCCAAGAAAAGCCGTTCGTCACTCAGGCAAGAATCAGCAACAAAGGGCGTCGAAACCACTTTGACAATCATTCTCGTTAACATTAAGATCCATCGCAATTGAGCCCTAACCAGCGACGGTTCTCATCTTATGTATGTCTGCCTCTGCACCGGTGTCACCGACGGACAAATTCGCGAAGCGATCTACGAAGGTTGCTGCAGCTACCGCGAAGTGCGCCAGGCCACCGGCGTTGCCAGCCAGTGCGGCAAATGTGCCTGCCTGGCCAAGCAAGTGGTTCGCGAAACCCTGACCGAACTGCAGAGCAGCCAAGCGGCCATTCCCTACCCTGTGGAATTTAATGTTGCTTGATTTCGCTAATAATTAGCACCAATTCAAACAACCGGACCTAGCGTCCGGTTTTTTTATGCCTGTAATTCAATCGCTTAGAGGCAAAACGCGGAACACAAACATTCTTATTCCGATTAAATTTCATATATTATTCAATAACTTAGGTTTGACAGTAATGTTCATGCAGCTCAGACTCCGCCCATGTTCCACTAAATACAGGGCAGGACCCCATCATGAAAGGCGACATTACAGTCATCCAGCATCTCAATAAAATCCTTGCCAATGAACTGGTCGCGATCAATCAGTACTTCCTGCATGCGCGCATGTATGAAGATTGGGGCCTGAACAAGCTGGGCAAGCACGAGTACCACGAGTCCATCGACGAGATGAAGCATGCGGACAAGCTGATCAAGCGCATCCTCTTCCTCGAAGGCCTGCCCAACGTCCAGGACCTGGGCAAGCTGCATATCGGTGAGCACACCAAGGAAATGCTCGAATGCGACCTGCGTATCGAGCGCACCGGGCATGCCGATCTCAAGGCCGCGATCGCCCACTGCGAATCGGTCGGCGATTTCGGCAGCCGTGAACTGCTGGAAGACATTCTGGAATCCGAAGAAGAGCATATCGACTGGCTGGAAACCCAATTGGGCCTGATCGATAAAGTGGGTATCGAAAACTATCTGCAATCGCAAATGGGTGACGAGTAACTTAACTCGTAATACCCGAAGTACAAAAAAGCCCCGCTTCTCTTAATGAGAGCGGGGCTTTTTTATTACACGAATGTGTTCGTGTAATAAACCGAAGCAGAGTGCTTGCCGCAAGTTTCCGAGCATCACATGAGCAACATGTCGATTCCCGGAAACCCTCGCCAGCAGGCTCGTCTTTACGCTTCGGTCTTGGCAGCGGCTTTTTCGGCAGCGGCCTTGATCAGGCTCTGCAATTCACCGTTGGCGAACATTTCAGCCATGATGTCGCTGCCGCCGACCAGCTCACCGGCCACCCAAAGTTGTGGGAAGGTTGGCCAATTGGCGTACTTGGGCAGGTTGGCGCGAATTTCCGGGTTCTGCAGGATGTCCACGTAAGCGAACTTCTCACCACAGCCCATTACGGCTTGCGCGGCTTTGGCAGAGAAGCCGCACTGCGGGGCATTCGGCGAGCCTTTCATGTAAAGCAGAATGGTGTTGTTGGCAATCTGCTCTTTAATAGTTTCGATGATATCCATGGAACACCTCGGCTGAACTTTCCGACTCTGTTGTCGGCACGGTGGCGCATTGTAACGGAATCCTGAGCACCCTGCTCGGCCTCTCCGACAGACATCTCAGGCCGCCTGCACCCTGACCGGCACTCCGTTCAACGCCGCATTCCCCGACAGCACATCGAGCTGGCGCTCGTCGGTCAGGTCATTGGCACTGCAACCTGGCTGCTCCGTGGCAATGTTCATCTGCACGCCCGGACGCCCATGCCCCCAGCCATGGGGCAGGCTCACGACCCCCGGCATCATTTCGGCGCTGGCCAGCACCTCGACTTCCACCGCGCCGACCCGTGAACTGATGCGTACCCGTTGACCGTCCTGCAAACCCCGATGAGCCAGATCCTGCGGATGCATCAGCAGTTGATGACGAGGCTTGCCCTTCACCAGGCGGTGATAGTTGTGCATCCAGGAGTTGTTACTGCGTACGTGCCGGCGGCCGATCAACAACAATTCCCCTTCCTGCGGCGCCTTCAGGGCAGCAAAGCGCTCCAGGTCAGCCATGATCGCCGGCGGCGCAGCCTGGACCCGCCGGTTTTCGGTTTTCAGGCGCCCGGCCAGATTCGGCCGCAGCGGCCCCAGATCAATACCATGGGGATGCTCGGCCAGCGTCGCCAATGACAGCTTGAACGGCGAGGCGTCGCCATAAGGCCCGGCGCGCAGCCCCATATCAATCATTTGCGCCGGTGCGATAGTCGGCTTGAGCGAGCCTTCGGTGCGCTCGGCAAAGGCCTTGGCCAGGCCGACGAAGATCTCCCAGTCGTGCAGTGCACCTTCGGGCTTGGGCAGGATCGCCCGGTTGAAACGGCTGACATTGCGCACCGCGAACAGATTGAACGTGGTGTCGTAGTGATCATTCTCCAGGGCCGAGGTGGACGGCAGGATCAGGTCGGCATAGCGGGTGGTTTCATTGATGTACAGGTCGATGCTGAGCATGAACTCCAAGCCATCCAGCGCCTGCTCCAGCTGCCGGCCATTGGGCGTGGACAGCACCGGGTTGCCCGCCACCGTGATCAGCGCCCGCACCTGCCCCTCCCCTTCGGTGAGCATCTCTTCGGCCAGGGCCGACACCGGCAACTCGCCGCCGTACTCCGGAAGCCCGGAAACCCGGCTCTGCCAGGCATTGAAGTGGCCGCCCGAAGTCGCCGCTACCAGATCCACCGCGGGGCTGGTACACAAGGCGCCACCCACCCGGTCGAGGTTACCGGTGACCAGATTGAGCAATTGCAGCAACCAATGGCACAAAGTGCCGAAGGCCTGGGTCGAGACGCCCATGCGCCCGTAACAGACGGCTCTGTCGGCCGAAGCGAAATCCCTGGCCAGTTGGCGGATCTGCGGCGCCGCAATGGCGCACAGGGGGCTCATGGCCTCCGCCGTGAACCGGGAAATGGCCTGGCGCACCTCGGCCAGCCCATCCACCTGCAAGTGGCTGTCGCGGGTAGGCCCCTCTTCGAAGATGCTGTTGAGCAGGCCGAACAGCAGCGCGACATCGCCCCCCGGGCGGATAAACAGATGCTGGTCGGCCATGGCCGCGGTTTCGCTGCGCCGCGGATCGACCACCACTACCTTGCCGCCACGGGCCTGGATCGCCTTCAGGCGTTTTTCCACATCCGGAACGGTCATGATGCTGCCGTTGGACGCCAGGGGGTTGCCGCCAAGAATCAACATGAAATCGGTGTGATCGATATCCGGAATCGGCAACAGCAAGCCGTGGCCATACATCAGGTAGCTGGTCAGGTGCTGAGGCAATTGGTCGACCGAGGTAGCCGAGAAGCGATTGCGCGTCTTGAGCTGGCCGAGAAAGTAGTTGCTGTGGGTCATCAGCCCATAGTTGTGCACGCTGGGGTTGCCCTGGTAGGTCGCCACCGCGTTGTTGCCATGACGCTGCTGAATGCTGGCCAGGCGCTCGGCCACCAGGGCAAAGGCCTCGTCCCATTCGATCGGTTGCCACTCATTGCCAACCCGGCGCACCGGCTGGCGCAGGCGGTCCGGGTCATTCTGGATATCCTGCAAGGCCACGGCCTTGGGGCAGATATGACCGCGGCTGAAACTGTCCTGAGGGTCGCCCTTGATCGAGCTGATGCGCGGAGCACTGCCGTCTTCTTCGGTGATTTCCAGGGTCAGGCCACAGATGGCCTCACACAGGTGGCAGGCACGGTGGTGGAGAGTCTTGGTCATGGCCAGTCTCTATTGTTTGAGAGCGCAGCGTATTCGCCCGCCGGAAGCAAAAACTATGGCCGTTACCCTGCCAGGACACCAGTGACGTTCGTCCCATGAATTCACGGCCATCAGCCCCGGCCATGATCGGCGCCTTCAGTTGGAGGGCAACCGTGGCGGCCCATCCGTTGAGACGTGGGTGGTTGCATCCACGGTCCCCCGCTCCCCATAGCCACCCGAGAGTTGTGCGAGCAATCGCCAATGCTCGTCCAGGCCTGCACTGAGGGTCATCATCCGGTCGATCATCTTGCGCGCGGCCGCTCGGGTCACCGGATCTTCACTGCGCAGCAGCTCGAAGGAAAACGCCGTCACCGAAGCGGTCATGTCGGTGAGTGCCCGGGCCGTGAGCCCCAAGAGCGTCATCAGTTGTTGCTCCCTGGATTCCATGGTTCACCCGTCCCTGCCACTGATTCGCCTTTATAACCTCAGCACTTTGCATTAGGAAATGTTTCAGGCTGCCAGCCCGCGGATTATCCGGGACGCAGCTCCCGCCCTCCAGGTCAGAAAACGACTGCATGGGCATCACCCGCGCCGCGCTCGATTGCCAAGGCGCGCCGGGGCAGTGTACAAATGCCCGGCTGCTGTCTGGAAACTGGTCTCAAAAGTGCCAGCGCATTCGCGTCCTGGCCTCTCATGTCCATAATCGCCGTAGCACTACTATTGGTAAGACGCGACATTTAATTATAAGATCGCGCCTTCCCCTATTTCGTCGCCCCGTGCGGCTTTCGCCGCAGGTCCAGCCCGTTGTTCGACTAAACAAGGCTTTGAGAATCTGCGGTCCGTTGCAAAAAGGTAGTTAATGATGAGCGCAAGGCACTTTCTCTCCCTGATGGATTGCACGCCCGAAGAGCTGGTCAGTGTGATTCGTCGAGGCATCGAGCTGAAGGACCTGCGTAACCGCGGCGTACTCTTCGAGCCCTTGAAAAATCGTGTGCTTGGCATGATTTTCGAGAAGTCGTCGACCCGAACCCGACTGTCTTTCGAAGCCGGCATGATCCAGCTGGGCGGCCAGGCCATCTTCCTTTCGCCACGGGACACCCAACTGGGGCGCGGCGAACCCATCGGCGACTGCGCCATCGTCATGTCGCGCATGCTCGATGCGGTGATGATCCGCACCTTTGCCCACAGCACCCTGACCGAGTTTGCGGCCAACTCCCGCGTACCGGTGATCAACGGCCTGTCCGATGACCTGCACCCCTGCCAACTGCTGGCGGACATGCAGACCTTCCTCGAACATCGCGGCTCGATCCAGGGCAAGACCGTGGCCTGGATCGGCGACGGCAACAACATGTGCAACAGCTATATAGAAGCGGCCATCCAGTTCGACTTCCAACTGCGCATCGCTTGCCCCGAAGGGTACGAGCCCAACGCGGATTTCGTAGCCCAGGCCGGCGAGCGCGTGACCATCGTCCGCGACCCTCGCGAAGCCGTGCGTGGCGCCCACCTGGTGAGCACCGATGTCTGGACCTCCATGGGCCAGGAAGAGGAGACCGCCAAGCGCCTGCAACTGTTCGCTCCCTTCCAGGTCAACCGTGCACTGCTGGACCTGGCCGCCGAGGACGTTCTGTTCATGCATTGCCTGCCCGCCCACCGCGGTGAAGAAATCAGCCTCGACCTGCTGGACGACCCGCGTTCGGTAGCCTGGGACCAGGCGGAAAACCGCCTCCACGCACAAAAGGCCCTGCTCGAATTCCTCGTCGAGCCGGCGTACCACCACGCATGAGCCAGCCCTTGCTACTGAACCTGCGCAACCTCGCCTGCGGCTACCAGGACCAACGTGTGGTGCAGAACCTCAACCTGCACCTCAATGCCGGGGATATCGGTTGCCTGCTGGGTTCGTCCGGCTGCGGCAAGACCACCACCCTGCGCGCCATCGCCGGCTTCGAGCCGGTGCATGAAGGGGAAATCCAGCTGGCCGGCGAGACCATCTCCAGCGCCGGCTTCACCCTGGCGCCGGAGAAGCGCCGGATCGGCATGGTGTTCCAGGACTATGCGCTGTTCCCGCACCTGAGCGTGGCCGACAACATTGCCTTCGGCATCCGCAAGCACCCGCAGAAAGAGCGGGTGGTGGCCGAACTGCTGGAGCTGGTGAACCTGAAGAACCTCGGCCAGCGCTTCCCTCACGAACTGTCCGGCGGCCAGCAACAACGGGTGGCCCTGGCTCGAGCCCTGGCTCCCGAACCGCAACTGCTGCTGCTCGACGAGCCCTTCTCCAACCTCGACGGCGAACTGCGACGCAAGCTCAGCCACGAGGTGCGTGACATCCTCAAGGCCCGTGGCACCAGTGCGATCCTGGTCACTCACGACCAGGAAGAAGCCTTCGCCGTGAGCGATCAGGTAGGGGTATTCAAGGAGGGTCGCCTGGAGCAGTGGGACACACCGTACAACCTCTACCACGAACCCCAGACGCCCTTCGTCGCCAGCTTCATCGGTCAGGGCTATTTCATTCGCGGCCAGTTGAGCAGCCCGGAATCGGTACAGACCGAACTCGGGTTGCTGCAGGGCAACCGTGCCTACACCTGGCCAACCGGCGGCGCGGTGGATGTGCTGTTGCGTCCCGACGATATCGTCCACGCCCCGGACAGCGCCTTGAAAGCCCGCGTCGTGGGCAAGACCTTCCTCGGCGCCTCGACCCTGTATCGCCTGCAACTGCCCACCGGCAGCCAGCTGGAGTCGATCTTCCCGAGCCACGCCGATCACCAGGTCGGCGCCGATGTGGGTATCCGGGTCGCGGCGGAACATCTTGTGCTGTTCCAGGCCCCGGGCAGCACCGCGGCGCAGATCCCGCAAAGCGACTCAGGGGTGCGCCGCTACAGCAGCGCCCATTGAGCCGTCTTCGCTGGCAAGCCCGCTCCTACGACAGCCCACTGTAGGAGCCGGCTTGCCGGCGAAATACCCACCGCACTCATTGCAGATGCAACTGCCCACTGGCAATCAGCCGGGCATGCCCACCGATCTTCACCCGCTCACCTTCCAAACGACAAAACAACGCGCCACCTCGGGCAGAGCATTGGTAGGCGCTCAACTGCGGCTTATCCAACCGCTGCGCCCAGTAAGGCGCCAGACAGCAATGGGTGGACCCGGTCACCGGGTCCTCATCGATACCGATGGCGGGGGCAAAATAGCGCGAGACAAAGTCGTGCTGCTCCCCGCGCGCCGTCACGATCACTCCGGGCCAGGGCAGTTTCGCCAGCGCCGTCATATCCGGCCGGCACTCACGCACCGCCTGTTCCGACGCCAGCACGGCCAATAGCTCGTTGGCCCCCAGCAATTCGACGACCTCAACCCCCAGCGCTTGCGCCACCGCCTCCCGCCCTGCCTGGCGGCTCGGGCTGCGCAGCGGGAAATCCAGCCACAACAGGCCCTCTTCACGGGTGACACTCAGGGGCCCGGACTGGCTAAGAAAGTCGATACGCTGCGCGGTCTGGCCATAAACCTCGAACAACACGTAGGCACTGGCCAAGGTTGCATGCCCGCACAACGGCACTTCCGTCACCGGGGTGAACCAGCGAATCCGCCAGCCCTGGGCCTCACGCACCACAAAAGCGGTCTCTGCCAGATTGTGCTCGGCAGCAATCTGCTGCATCAGCCTGTCATCGAGCCAGGACTCAAGCCGGTAAACCATGGCCGGATTACCCGCGAACGGGCGCTCGCTGAACGCATCGACCTGATGAAACTCAAGCTGCATATCCCTTCTCCGTGAATAACCGGCCACCAGCATGGGCCCTGGCCCCCAACGGGCGACAGACACAGAAGTCGGGATTTTCCTGCATACAGCAGCGGCCTTAGCGGCAGCCGCTGCGACTCAAGGACGACCGATATCGGCGAACCTGGCCTGGGTATGCTCGGCCAGCACCGCCGGCGCCAGCTCGACTTCCAGGCCACGGCGCCCGGCGCTGACAAAGATGCTGGCGAACGGCTGCGCACTGTTATCGATAAAGGTCCGCAGGCGCTTCTTCTGCCCCAGCGGGCTGATGCCTCCCAGCAGGTACCCCGTGGCGCGCTGGGCGGCAGCCGGGTCGGCCATTTCAGCCTTCTTCACACCCGCTGCGTGGGCCAGGGCCTTCAGGTCAAGACTTCCGACGACCGGCACCACCGCCACCAGCAACTCACCCTTTTCACTGCTGGCAAGCAAGGTCTTGAACACCTGCGCAGGATCAAGATCAAGTTTCTCCGCGGCCTCCAGGCCATAGGAGGCGGCCTTGGGATCATGTTCGTAACTGTGGATGCGATGTTCGGCGCGAACTTTTTTCAGCAGGTCCAGTGCAGGGGTCATGGCAGCTCCAGGCGAGGAATGAAAAGGCAAAACCAAGCGCGCGAATTTTAGGTCATTCACCAGCAAAAGGCTCTATTCCGAGCCTTGTTAACCGGCCCGTGTGCCGACGAAGGCAACCATGCTTGTCGTTCCCGCGACTAGGTCCCGGAATCATTCATTTGATTGATATCTATAAAATGACCATCCGTTCACTTTCGACCTTTGACAGCGGTGTTTCTTGTCTATATTTTTTCGTTTCTGAATATCATGCGGTAGATCCAAGGTTGTACCCAGTAGCAAGGCGAGGTCGGAATGGGGATTCCGCCTTCGTTTAAAGTCGCGCTCCATGCCTTTTGCAGCAGCGCCAGACAACAACAAAAATCGAGGTTCACATGACAACTGCTCTGCAACAACCGTCGCTATCGGGCCAATGCATCGCCGAGTTTCTGGGTACTGCGCTGTTGATCTTCTTCGGCACCGGTTGTGTCGCCGCGCTCAAGGTCGCGGGGGCCAGCTTCGGCCTATGGGAAATCAGCATCATCTGGGGGATCGGCGTCAGCATGGCGATCTACCTGACCGCCGGAGTTTCCGGCGCGCACCTGAACCCGGCCGTGAGCATCGCCCTGTGCCTGTTCGCCGATTTTGAAAAGCGCAAACTGCCGTTCTACATCCTCGCCCAGATCGCTGGCGCCTTCTGCGCGGCGCTGTTGGTTTACACGCTATACAGCAACCTGTTCTTCGATTTCGAACAAACCCACCAGATGGTCCGTGGCTCCCAGGCCAGCCTGGAACTGGCCTCGGTGTTCTCCACCTTCCCCAACCCGGCGCTGTCCACTGCCCAGGCGTTCCTTGTGGAGTTGGTGATCACCGCCATCCTGATGGGCGTGATCATGTCCCTGACCGATGACAACAATGGCCTGCCGCGCGGCCCGATGGCTCCGCTGCTGATCGGCCTGCTGATTGCCGTGATCGGCAGTGCCATGGGCCCGCTGACCGGGTTTGCGATGAACCCGGCGCGGGACTTCGGGCCTAAACTGATGACGTTCGTGACCGGCTGGGGGGAGATTTCCTTTACCGGCGGCCGTGATATTCCGTATTTCCTGGTGCCGATCTTCGCTCCGATCCTCGGCGCCTGCCTGGGTGCTGCGGCCTATCGCGGCTTGATTGCCCGCCATTTGCCCAGCGCTGCTGTCGCCCCGGAGGCCGAACAGGTCACCGAAGGCAAAGTCAAAGTTTCCTGAATCCAGTGGCGCGCGATCCTGCCCAAATCGATCACGCGCCTGTTTCCACTCCCTTATTTCGTCCAAGGCAATCGACATGACCGACATTCAGAATAAGAACTACATCATTGCCCTCGATCAGGGTACGACCAGTTCCCGGGCGATCATTTTCGATCGCGACGCCAACGTGGTCTGCACCGCCCAGCGCGAATTCGCCCAGCATTACCCTCAGGCCGGCTGGGTCGAACATGACCCGATGGAAATCTTCGCCACCCAGAGCGCGGTGATGGTCGAGGCCCTGGCACAAGCCGGCCTGCATCACGACCAGGTGGCCGCCATCGGTATCACCAACCAGCGTGAAACCACTGTGGTCTGGGACAAGAACACCGGCCGGCCGATCTACAACGCCATCGTCTGGCAGTGCCGCCGCAGCACCGAGATCTGCCAGCAGCTCAAGCGCGACGGCCTTGAAGACTACATTCGCGAAACCACCGGCCTGGTGACCGACCCCTACTTCTCCGGCACCAAGCTCAAGTGGATCCTCGACAACGTCGAAGGCAGCCGCGAGCGTGCACGCAACGGCGAGCTGCTGTTCGGCACCATCGACAGCTGGCTGATCTGGAAATTCACCGGCGGCAAGACCCACGTCACCGACTACACCAACGCCTCGCGCACCATGCTCTTCAACATCCACACCCTGGAGTGGGACGCGAAGATGCTGGAGGTGCTGGACATCCCGCGGGAAATGCTCCCCGAAGTGAAGTCCTCGTCGCAAATCTACGGCCGCACCAAGAGCGGCATCGCCATCGGCGGTATCGCCGGCGACCAGCAGGCCGCGCTGTTCGGCCAGATGTGCGTCGAGCCGGGCCAGGCCAAGAACACCTATGGCACCGGCTGCTTCCTGCTGATGAACACCGGCGACAAGGCGGTCAAATCCCAGCACGGCATGCTCACCACTATCGCCTGCGGCCCCCGTGGCGAAGTGGCCTACGCCCTGGAAGGTGCAGTGTTCAATGGTGGTTCCACCGTGCAGTGGCTGCGTGATGAGCTGAAGATCATCAACGATGCCCACGACACCGAATACTTCGCCGGCAAGGTCAAGGACAGCAACGGCGTGTATCTGGTGCCGGCCTTCACCGGCCTGGGTGCTCCCTACTGGGACCCCTATGCCCGTGGCGCGCTGTTCGGCCTGACCCGCGGCGTGCGCGTGGACCACATCATCCGTGCCGCCCTGGAGTCCATCGCCTACCAGACCCGCGACGTGCTCGACGCCATGCAGCAGGACTCCGGCGAACGCCTAAAAGCCCTGCGGGTGGACGGCGGCGCCGTGGCCAACAACTTCCTCATGCAGTTCCAGGCCGACATCCTCGGCACCCAGGTGGAACGCCCGCAAATGCGCGAAACCACCGCCCTGGGCGCCGCCTACCTGGCAGGCCTGGCCTGCGGTTTCTGGGGCAGCCTGGAAGAGCTGCGGGGCAAGGCGGTGATCGAGCGCGAGTTCGAACCACAACTGGCGGAAGCGGAAAAAGAAGGCCTGTACGCAGGCTGGAAGAAGGCGGTCAGCCGCACCCGCGACTGGGAACCCCACGACGAGGCCAAATAAGCCAAGCCGTGGATAGGTAACCGCTTGTAACTGGTCGGGAGGGGATTCCTGCGGCATCATGGGCAAATTTTGCACGGCAGCCCAAAGGAAGCCCCATGAATCTGCCTCCCCGTCAGCAGCAAATCCTCGATCTGGTCCGCGAACGCGGCTACGTCAGCATCGAGGAATTGGCCCAGCTGTTCGTCGTAACCCCGCAAACCATCCGCCGCGATATCAACCAGCTGGCGGAAGCCAATCTGCTGCGCCGCTACCACGGTGGCGCAGCCTATGACTCCAGCGTAGAAAACACCGCTTACGCCATGCGCGCCGACCAGATGCGCGACGAAAAGCAGCGTATCGGCGAAGCCGTTGCCGCGCAGATCCCCGATCACGCCTCGCTTTTCATCAATATCGGTACCACCACCGAATCCATTGCCCGGGCCCTGCTCAATCACAGCCACCTGAAGATCATCACCAACAACCTGCACGTGGCCTCCATGCTCAGTGCCAAGGATGATTTCGACGTGCTGCTCACCGGCGGCAATGTGCGCCGTGACGGCGGCGTGGTAGGCCAGGCCAGCGTCGACTTCATCAACCAGTTCAAGGTCGACTTCGCCCTGGTGGGCATCAGTGGCATCGACGAGGACGGCAGCCTGCTGGACTTCGACTACCAGGAAGTGCGGGTATCCCAAGCGATCATCGCCAATGCCCGGCAGGTGATCCTGGCTGCCGACTCCAGCAAGTTCGGGCGCAACGCCATGATCCGCCTGGGGCCCATCAGCCTGATCGATTGCCTGGTCACCGACCAGCAACCCGTACCGGCCCTGACTCAATTGCTCAACCAGCACAAGATCCGCCTCGAAGTGGTCTGACTGCCCCCTCCTGCGGATCCGGCCGCGCTCGAACGACAAGCCTCGACGCTTCATCGTTTTCGAAATCGCCGCGGCCGATCCCGCCATCCAGCCCAAGGCAACAGCAGCGGCTACAGTTACCCGTCGACAATGTTCGAAAACTTTCCTTTAGCGCGGCTTCGATCAGTTTTTTCAATCGAAGCACGCTGGATGCGTGCCTATTTATGCGCTATTATTTTCGAAAATGAACATTAATGTTCGAATTCAAATATCAAAGTAACACGAGGCCTGTCGATGCCCACTTCTACCTTGCCCGCGCGCCCTCTTTCCGAGGTTTACGATATCGCCGTCATTGGCGGTGGGATCAATGGTGTTGGAATTGCCGCCGATGCGGCAGGTCGAGGCCTGTCCGTGTTCCTTTGCGAAAAGGACGACCTGGCCAGCCATACCTCCTCGGCCAGCAGCAAGCTGATCCACGGCGGCCTGCGCTACCTCGAACATTACGAGTTCCGCCTGGTGCGCGAAGCCCTGGCCGAACGCGAAGTGCTGCTGGCCAAGGCCCCGCATATCGTCAAGCCCATGCGTTTCGTCCTGCCGCACCGGCCACACCTGCGCCCGGCCTGGATGATCCGCGCCGGCCTGTTCCTGTATGACCACCTGGGCAAGCGGGAAAAACTCGCCGGCTCGCGCAGCCTGAAGTTCGGTGCCGACAGCGCCCTGAAAGCCGAAATCACCCAGGGCTTCGAATACTCCGATTGCTGGGTCGACGATGCGCGGCTGGTGGTGCTCAATGCCATGGCCGCCCGCGAACACGGCGCCCATGTGCATACCCAGACCCGCTGCATCAGCGCCCGCCGCAGCAAGGGCCTGTGGCAACTGGAGCTGGAGCGCGCCGATGGCAGCCTGTTCTCCATCAGCGCCAAGGCCCTGGTGAACGCCGCGGGCCCCTGGGTCGCCAAGTTCATCAAGGACGACCTCAAGCTGGAGTCGCCGTACGGTATCCGCCTGATCCAGGGCAGCCACCTGATCGTGCCCAAGCTGTACGAAGGCGAGCACGCGCATATCCTGCAGAACGAGGACCAGCGCATCGTCTTCACCATTCCCTACCTCGACCAGTTCACCCTGATCGGTACCACCGACCGCGAATACATCGGTGACCCGGCCAAGGTAGCAATCACTGAAGGTGAAACCGATTACCTGCTGCAAGTGGTCAATGCGCACTTCAAGAAGCAGCTGAGCCGCAGCGATATCCTGCACAGCTATTCCGGCGTTCGCCCGCTGTGCAACGACGAGTCCGACAACCCTTCGGCCGTGACCCGCGACTACACCCTGGCCCTTTCCGGCCATGGCGAGGAAGCCCCCCTGCTGTCGGTGTTCGGCGGCAAGCTGACCACCTACCGCAAACTGGCGGAATCGGCGATGGCGCAGCTGGCGCCGTACTTCAAGCAGGCCAAGCCGAGCTGGACAGCCCAGGCCACCCTGCCCGGTGGCGAGAACATGAGTACGCCACAGGCTCTGGCAGAAGCCATCCGCAAGAAATTCGACTGGGTACCCAGCCAGATCGCCCAGCGCTGGGCCACCAGCTACGGCAGCCGTACCTGGCGCCTGCTGGAAGGCGTGCACAGCCTCAGCGACCTGGGCGAACACCTGGGCGGCGGCCTCTATACCCGCGAAGTGGATTACCTGTGCAGCGAGGAATGGGCAGTAAAAGCCCAGGACATTCTCTGGCGCCGGAGCAAGCTCGGGCTGTTCACCACCGAGGCGCAGCAACAGCAACTGCAGGATTATCTGCAGAAAGTCGAGCACAATCGCAGCAAGATCAAGGCTGCCTGAGCCCCATAAGCAAGCAAAGCCCCTGCACCGGAAGGTCCAGGGGCTTTTTTGTGGGCCCGCAGCATTGAACGTTTCGCCGGCAAGCCGGCTCCTACAATGGCAGGGGCGCGTTCGGTTTTCCGAATGGCGAAGCCGCAGGGGTTCGGATAACCGGATAAAGCCGCTGAAATCCCCAGGTCATAAATATTCTATAGGCTTGAAAATCAAGGGTTTGACGATGATCAATGGGTCTGGCACGACTCATGCTCTACACTGTGCGACGAATGCCTGTCGTGCCAACACAACAGGAGCCGTCAAGGCATTCGCTGTATAAAAGAGCCGTCGAACTGGCTTCATAAAAAAAACAAATGTCGAGGAAATATTGATGCGCATCGTTCCCCATCTGTTGGGCGCAGCTATCGCTGCCGCTCTGATTAGCACTCCAGTTTTCGCTGCCGAGCTCACCGGCACACTGAAGAAAATCAAAGAGTCCGGCACCATCACCCTCGGACATCGCGACGCTTCCATTCCATTTTCCTACATCGCTGACGCTTCCGGCGTGCCAGTGGGCTACTCCCACGACATCCAGCTGAAAATCGTCGAAGCGATCAAGAAAGACCTCGACATGCCTGACCTGAAGGTCAAGTACAACCTGGTCACCTCCCAGACCCGTATCCCGCTGGTGCAGAACGGCACCGTGGACGTCGAGTGCGGCTCCACCACCAACAACGTCGAGCGTCAGCAACAAGTCGACTTCTCCGTTGGCATCTTCGAGATCGGCACCCGTCTGCTGTCCAAGAAGGACTCTTCCTACAAGGACTTCGCGGACCTGAAGGGCAAGAACGTGGTAACCACCGCCGGTACCACTTCCGAGCGCATCCTCAAGGCCATGAACGCCGACAAGCAGATGGGCATGAACGTGATCTCCGCCAAGGACCACGGTGAGTCGTTCCAGATGCTGGAATCGGGCCGCGCCGTCGCGTTCATGATGGACGACGCGCTGCTGGCCGGTGAAATGGCCAAGGCCAAGAAACCGACCGACTGGGCCGTGACCGGTACCCCCCAGTCCTACGAAATCTACGGCTGCATGGTGCGCAAGGGCGATGCCCCGTTCAAGAAAGCCGTGGATGACGCCATCGTCGCCACCTACAAATCGGGCGAAATCAACAAGATCTACGACAAGTGGTTCCAGTCGCCGATCCCGCCAAAAGGCCTGAACCTGATGTTCCCGATGAGCGACGAGCTCAAGGCCCTGATCGCCAACCCGACCGACAAAGCGGCTGACGACAAAAAGTCCTGATTCCTGACTAACCTTATCTCCTGAAGGGGCCCTGCCCTTTCAGGAGTCTGTCACTACCTGCTGGCATTTTTTGGAAACACTCGAACCGGTGGTTGTCGAGCCGATCGCGTGTGCCTGATCGTCATGATCAGGCGGGAACGGACGTCCCCAGGCGGGTGCTTGTACATCGAACGATCTGAGGGGTAACCCTAATGAATTACAACTGGGACTGGGGCGTGTTCTTCAAGTCCACCGGCGTGGGCAGCGAGACCTATCTCGACTGGTTCATCTCCGGCCTGGGCTGGACCATCGCCATCGCCGTGGTGGCCTGGATCATCGCGCTGCTGCTGGGCTCGATCCTGGGCGTCATGCGCACCGTGCCGAACCGCCTGGTGTCGGGCATCGCCACCGTGTACGTGGAGATCTTCCGCAACGTGCCGCTGCTGGTGCAGCTGTTCATCTGGTACTTCCTGGTGCCGGACCTGCTGCCGGAGAACCTCCAGGAGTGGTACAAGCAGGACCTGAACCCCACCACCTCGGCCTACCTGAGCGTTGTCGTGTGCCTGGGCCTGTTCACCGCCGCACGGGTTTGCGAACAGGTACGTACCGGTATCCAGGCCCTGCCCCGCGGCCAGGAATCCGCCGCGCGCGCCATGGGCTTCTCGCTGCCGCAGATCTACTGGAACGTGCTGCTGCCCCAGGCCTACCGGATCATCATTCCGCCGCTCACCTCGGAATTCCTCAACGTATTCAAGAACTCCTCCGTGGCGTCGCTGATCGGCTTGATGGAATTGCTGGCCCAGACCAAGCAGACCGCCGAATTCTCGGCCAACCTGTTCGAAGCCTTCACCCTGGCTACCCTGATCTACTTCACCCTGAACATGAGCCTGATGCTGCTGATGCGCCTGGTGGAGAAGAAAGTTTCGGTCCCCGGCCTGATCTCCGTGGGAGGTAAATAATGGAATTCGACTTCTCGGGCATCATCCCGGCCATTCCGGGCCTGTGGAACGGCATGCTGATGACCCTCAAGCTGATGGTCATGGGTGTGGTCGGCGGGATCATCCTCGGCACCTTGCTGGCCTTGATGCGCTTGTCCCACAACAAGCTGCTGTCGAACCTGGCCGGCGCCTACGTCAACTACTTCCGCTCGATCCCACTGCTGCTGGTGATCACCTGGTTCTACCTGGCGGTGCCTTTCGTGCTGCGCTGGATCACCGGCGAAGACACCCCGATCGGCGCATTCACCTCGTGCATCGTGGCCTTCATGATGTTCGAAGCGGCGTACTTCTGCGAAATCGTCCGTGCCGGCGTGCAGTCGATCCCCAAGGGCCAGATGGGCGCCGCCCAGGCACTGGGCATGAGCTATGGCCAGACCATGCGTCTGATCATCCTGCCCCAGGCGTTTCGCAAGATGACCCCGCTGCTGCTGCAGCAGAGCATCATCCTGTTCCAGGACACCTCCCTGGTGTACACCGTGGGCCTGGTGGATTTCCTCAACGCCTCGCGGTCCAGCGGCGACATCATCGGCCGCTCCAATGAATTCCTGATCATCGCTGGTCTGGTCTATTTCACAATCAGCTTTGCCGCCTCGCTGCTGGTCAAGCGTCTGCAAAAAAGGTTCGCCGTATGATCTCTATCAAGAACATCAACAAGTGGTATGGGGACTTCCAGGTGCTGACCGATTGCAGCACCGAGGTCAAGAAAGGTGAAGTGGTGGTGGTCTGCGGGCCATCGGGCTCGGGCAAGTCGACCCTGATCAAGTGCGTCAACGCCCTGGAACCCTTCCAGAAGGGCGACATCGTGGTCGACGGCACCTCGATTGCCGACCCCAAGACCAACCTGCCGAAACTGCGCTCTCGCGTCGGCATGGTGTTCCAGCATTTCGAACTGTTCCCGCACCTGACCATCACCGAAAACCTGACCATCGCGCAGATCAAGGTGCTGGGCCGCAGCAAGGAAGAGGCCACCAAGAAAGGCCTGCAACTGCTGGACCGGGTTGGCCTCGCCGCTCACGCCCACAAGCACCCGGGGCAACTCTCCGGTGGCCAGCAACAGCGCGTGGCCATCGCCCGCGCCCTGGCCATGGACCCGATCGTCATGCTGTTCGACGAACCGACCTCGGCCCTGGACCCGGAAATGGTCAATGAAGTGCTGGACGTCATGGTGCAACTGGCCCAGGAAGGCATGACCATGATGTGCGTGACCCACGAAATGGGCTTTGCCCGCAAAGTGGCGAACCGAGTGATCTTCATGGACAAGGGCCAGATCATCGAGGACTGCCAGAAAGAAGAGTTCTTCGGCGATATCAGCGCCCGTTCCGAACGTGCGCAGCACTTCCTCGAGAAGATCCTGCAGCACTAAAACCCGCGTTCCTGTAGGCGCCGGCTTGCCTGCGACGGGAGGGTAACTGACTCCCCTATCGTCAGCGCCGCCCTGATCGCCGGCAAGCCGGCTCCTACAGACACTGCGCAGTGGTTGACCCAAGGCATCTGTGATGAAATGCGACCCCACTCTCTATCGCGCCGCGCCGCCATCACTCGCCGTGAAACCCCGCCTGATCCGACATCTGTTCCTGCCGCCCCTGGTCATCCTGCTGATGATCGGCCTGGGCTACGTCGGGTTCTGGATCAGCGAGCACAACGGCATCCGCACACTCAGCGAAAATGGCCAGCGCCAGCTGGAGCTGCATGCCCGCGCCGTAGAAAGTGAAATCAGCAAGTACACCTATCTGCCGAGCCTGCTGGAACTGGAATCCAGTGTGTCCCAGCTGCTGGGCGATCCTTCGCCGGAACACCGGCAAACCGTCAATCAATACCTCGAAGGCCTGAACCGCCGCAGCCGCAGCCGGGCCATCTATGTCATGGACACCACGGGCCGGGTGGTGGCCACCAGCAACTGGCGTGACGTCGACAGCTACCTGGGCGAAGACCTGTCGTTCCGGGCCTATTACCAGAACGCCGTGCGCGGCCAGCCCGGGCGCTTCTACGGCATCGGCAGCACCAACGGCGAACCTGGCTATTACCTGGCCCATGGCCTGGAAGAACAAGGCAAGATCATCGGCGTGGCGGTGGTCAAGGTACGCCTGGAGGCCCTGGAGGAACGCTGGCAGCGCGCCCGCCTGGAAGCCTTCGTCAGCGACGAGAACGGCATCATCATCCTGTCCAGCGACCCGGCGCGCCGCCTCAAGTCGGTCCGCCCCCTCAGCGACGACACCAAGGAACGCCTGGCCCGCAGCCTGCAATATTACTGGTTCCCCCTCAACGAACTGGAACCCCTGGCCCGCGAACGCCTGGCCGAAGGCGTGGAAAAGCTGACCTTTCCGGCCAACACCGAGCTGGTGTCCGACGAGAAAGCCATCAGCTACCTGTCCCAGACCCGGCCCCTGAGCGACACCCCCTGGAACTTCACCCTGCTCACCCCGTTGCAGGACCTGCGCCGCGAAGCCATCAACCAGGGCATCCTGGTGGCGGTGGCCTTTGCCCTGGTGGCCTTTCTACTGATCGCCTGGAACGAACGGCGCAAGGTCATCGCCACTCGCCTGGCCGCCCGTGAAGCCCTGCAGGAAGCCAACAGCCAGCTGGAACGGCGGATCACCGAACGCACCGCCGACCTGCGGGCCAGCAACGAACGGCTCAAGGGCCAGATCCGCGAACGCCGCCAGGCCGAGGAAACCCTGCGCCGGGCCCAGGACGAACTGGTCCAGGCCGGCAAGCTGGCGGCCATCGGCCAGATGTCCACCAGCATCGCCCACGAACTGAACCAGCCCCTGGCGGCCTTGCGTACCTTGTCCGGCAACACCGTGCGCTTCCTCGAACGCGGCGCCCTGGACACCGCCAGCGCCAACCTCAAGACCATCAATGAACTGATCGACCGCATGGGTCGCATCACCGCCAGCCTGCGCTCCTTCGCCCGCCGCGGCGACGACCAGGGCCAGGCCAGCCTGGACAAGGCCGTTGACGCAGCCCTGCAAGTGCTCAATGCGCGCCTCGAACCCCTGCCCCTGCAACTGCACCGCGACTTCACCGAGCAGACCCTGCAGATCGACCAGACCCGCCTGGAGCAGATCCTGGTCAACCTGATCGGCAATGCCCTGGATGCCATGCAGGCCCAACCGGCGCCGCAACTGTGGCTGGAGGGCGAGCTCAGCGAGGGCAAGTACCGCCTGCGGGTGCGCGACAACGGCCACGGCATCGACCTTGAAGCGCGCAAGCACCTGTTCGAACCCTTCTTCACCACCAAACCCGGCGAGCAGGGCCTGGGCCTCGGCCTGACCCTGTCCGCCAGCCTCGCCGCCGCCACCGGCGGCAGCCTGGGGGTGGAACACCCCGCAAGCGGCGGTACCGCCTTTGTCCTCAGCTTGCCCCTGGCAAGCCCCACTCAAGCCGAGCCGATATGAACAACGAGCTGACCGTGCTGATCGTCGAAGACGACCCCCATGTCCTGCTGGGTTGCCAACAGGCCCTGGCCCTGGAAGACATTCCCTGCATCGGTGTGGGCAGCGCCGAAGAGGCCCTGGCCCAGGTCGGAGAAAACTTTCCCGGCATCGTGGTCAGCGACATTCGCCTGCCGGGCATCGATGGCCTGGAACTGCTGAACCGCCTCAAGGCCCGGGACCGCAGCCTGCCGGTGGTGCTGATCACTGGCCACGGCGATATTTCCATGGCCGTGGGCGCCATGCAGAAAGGCGCCTACGACTTCATGGAAAAACCCTTCTCCCCCGAACGCCTGGTGGACGTGGCCCGCCGCGCCCTGGAACAACGGGGCCTGGCCCGGGAAGTGACCTCGCTGCGCCGCCAGCTGGCCGAACGCAGTTCCCTGGAAGGGCGGATCATCGGCCGCTCGCCGGCCATGCAGAACCTGCGGGAGCTGATCGCCAACGTTGCCGATACCTCGGCCAACGTGCTGATCGAAGGCGAGACCGGCACCGGCAAGGAACTGGTCGCCCGCTGCCTGCACGACTTCAGCCGGCGCCACCAGCAGCAGTTCGTCGCCCTGAACTGCGGCGGCCTGCCCGAGAACCTGTTCGAAAGCGAGATCTTCGGCCACGAGGCCAACGCCTTCACCGGCGCCGGCAAACGGCGGATCGGCAAGATCGAGCACGCCCACCAGGGCACGCTGTTCCTCGACGAAGTGGAAAGCATGCCGATCAACCTGCAGATCAAGCTCTTGCGCGTGTTGCAGGAGCGTACCCTGGAGCGCCTCGGTTCCAACCAGAGCGTGGCCGTGGATTGCCGGGTGATCGCCGCCACCAAGTCGGACCTGGACGAAATGAGCCGGGCCAAGGCCTTTCGCAGCGACCTGTACTACCGCCTCAACGTGGTGACCCTGGAACTGCCGCCCCTGCGCGAGCGCCGCGAAGACATCCTGCAGTTGTTCGAGCACTTCCTGCAGCAGTCGTCCTTGCGCTTTGACCGCGCGGTGCCGGAGCTGGACAACCAGACCCTCTCGACCCTCATGAGCCACGACTGGCCGGGCAACGTGCGCGAGTTGCGCAACGTCGCCGAACGCTTTGCCCTCGGCCTGCCGGCCTTCAAGAAGCCCGGCAGCAGCGCCACCCAGGGCCTGGGCTTTGCCGAGGCGGTGGAAGCCTTCGAGCGCAACCTGCTCAACGATGCCTTGCAGCGCAGCGGCGGCAACCTGACCCAGGCCAGCCAGGAGCTGGGCATGGCCAAGACCACCCTGTTCGACAAGGTCAAGAAGTACGGCCTGAGCCACTAACCCAAGGCGCGAGTAACCATGGATCTATTGTTGAAGGCCGCCCTGGGCGCGGCGGTGGTGGTGATTCTGGCGGCCCTGGCCAAGACCCGGAACTACTACATCGCCGGCCTGGTGCCGCTGTTCCCGACCTTTGCCCTGATCGCCCACTACATCGTCGGCAAGGGCCGCTCCCTCGATGACCTGAAGACCACCATCCTGTTCGGCATGTGGTCGATCATTCCCTACTTCGTCTACCTGGCGACCCTGTATGTGATGGTCGATCGCCTGCGCCTGGAAGCGTCCCTGGCGGTGGCCGCCGTGGCCTGGCTGATCGCCGCGACGATCCTGGTCAGCGTCTGGGTGCGCCTGCACGCCTGAGCTCCCGCCCTTCCTGTAGGAGCGAGCTTGCTCGCGAAGCCGGCGCCGCGGTCTGTCGCCGGCCACCCTGGCCCGACCCTTGCATTTACCCGGCAAAGCCCGTCCAGCCTGCGTTCGAGCGGTATCACGCAGTTTTCTGGAGGGCGCTGCCATGGGTAAAGAACACTTTGAATATCTTAGATCTCGACCACAGCCTGACCGCCCAGGAGCCGATCATGCGGCGCCTGAACAGCGGCCAGGCGCGGCGTCTCGACCTGCTGGACCTGGGCCCAAAGCTGCGCCTGTGGTCCACCGAGCGCACCTACCGCCACTTCACCGAACGCCTGCGCCAGCGGCCCCGCCACAGCGGCCCGCAGCCGGAAATCTTCTTTGTCGGCTCCGGTGACTATCACCACCTGACCCCGGCTTTTCTCGGCGACCTGCAAGAGCCGGTGAGCCTGATCCACTTCGACAACCACCCGGACTGGGTGCGCCTGGCTCCGCGCCGGCATTGCGGCTCCTGGGTCAACCGGGCGCTGAAACTGCCGCACATCCAGCGCATCGTCACCCTCGGCCCCTGCAGCGAAGACCTGCACAACCCGCAACTGCGCGGCGGCAATGTCGCCGCCCTCAGGCACGGCAAGCTGCAGTTGTTCCCCTGGCAGCACGCGCCGTCCAAGGTCTGGGGGCGGGTCGGCGACGGCGCCGGGCACCAGCAGCAGGAAAACCACCTGCACTGGCGCAACCTGGCGGAACTGGACTGGCAGGCCTTTCTCGAACAGATGATCGACAGCCTGCCCACCGAGGCGATCTGGATCACCATCGACAAGGATGTGCTGGCCAGCGAAGACGCCGCCACCAACTGGGACCAGGGCGGCATGCGCCTGACCCACCTGCTGCAGGCCCTGCGCACCCTGGCGGCGCGCAAGCGGATCCTGGGCATCGACGTCTGCGGCGAGTTCGCCCAGCCGGCCTTCAGCAACGCCTTCAAGCGCTGGGAAGCCAAGTCCGACCAGCCTCCGGCCGAGCGCTGGAGCCAGGACGACCTGCTGCGCAACTCGGTGACCAATGAAGCCCTGATTTCGCTGTTCGAGGAGCTGTTCCCGTGACCCTGACCGTTGTTCTGCTGGTGGCCTTTTCCATTGTCCTGGACGTGGTCGGCCAGCTCTGCTTCAAACTCGGCCTGGACCGCCTGCCGGAGCTGGAAGGCGGTTTTCGCCTGAACGCCTTCTGGGCCCAGGTGTTCAACGCACCCTTGCTGTGGTGCGGCATCGGCGCCTACGCCATCGAGTTCTTCGTCTGGCTCGAAGCCCTGTCCCGGGCGCCCCTGAGCCTGCTGTTCCCCGCGGCGGCCCTGGCCTATTGCGGCGTGGTGCTGGCGGGCAAGGTGGTGCTGGGCGAGACCGTCAGCCGCCGTCGCTGGCTCGGCACCCTGGTGATCACCGCCGGGGTGATGCTGGTGTGCGTGGCCAGTACCTGAGCCTTGTTCAACGAATAGAAGGAAGCGTTTGATGAGTTCCAATACCTCCCATGGCTGGCTGCACGAGCGCCTGGGCACCATCGTGCTCTGGGCCCTGCTGATCGGTTTCGAGAGCGCCGGGCAGATCGCCACCAAGGTTGGCGGCGACCAGTTGGGCCAGATGGATTTCAACCTGCAATGGCTGGCGGCGGTCGCGGTCAACCCCGGGGTGCTGATGGCGATCGCCTGCTATATCGGCGCGTTTTTCGTGTGGATGCTGATCCTGCGGCGCAGCAGCCTGTCCCTGGCCTTCCCCTTGAGCTCCCTGGTATTCGTGGTGGTGCTGCTGGGCTCGTGGCTGGGCCTGGGCGAGCAGATCAGCCTGCTGCACTGGATCGGGGTCTTCGTGATCATCGGCGGGATTGCCCTATTGGCGGAGGGTGAAGAGGCCTGAGGGCCTCTTTGCTACAGCGAAGGGATGTTGTGTAGGAGCCGGCGTGCCGGCGAAGGCGATCTTGCCGCCCCCTTCGCTGGCAAGCCAGCTCCTACAGCCACGGGGTTTACGCCTTGCGGTGGGACACCAGGAAGCCCAGGCCGTGGGACACCGGAATCACTTTCACCCCGGCAGCCCGTTGCTGCTCGCGGATCTCGCGGTGGAAGGCCTTGACCTTGGTCCAGTGCATCTTCGGCCGGTAGTGATGCTCGGCGTGGTAGCCGTTGTTCATCCAGATCAGGTTGTACAGCGGGCTGTAGGAGCTCACGCCCCAGGCGATCGGCAGGTCCGGGTTGCCGCCCAGGTGCTCGTAGTACCCATTGAGCGACGACAGTGACTGCCCCAGGTACCAGAACGGCAGCAGCACCAGCACCGCGTGCCAGTCATACAGCGCCAGGGCCAGGTAGAAGGCAACCGTGACGCCGATTTCCACCTTTACCCAACGGGCATCATCAGGCCGCTTGCGCTGCATTTCCTGGTAGATCTCCTTGGGGTCGTCGCGGAAAAAGCTCAGGAAGGTGTAGGCCCAGGGGTTATCCGGCTGCCCATTCTTACCATGCAGGTAGATGGAGAGCGGGTCGACGGTCTTGCCATTGGCGTCCGGCAGGTCGGAGTTGCCCCTGTGGTGGCGGTTGTGGATGTCGCGGTACAGGGTCTGGGAAAAACCTATGGTCACCGACAGCAGCAGGTCGAAGCCGCGGTTCATCCACCCGGGGGTGAAATAGGCGTTGTGGATCTGGTTATGGGAAATGCTGTTGATGCTCCACGACAGGCTGACCGCGTAGAGCAGCGCCGCCGGCAGGATCACCCACCAGGACAGGGCGTGAAAATCCAGCACCAACCACAGCACAAAGGCGAAATGCGCCAGGGCCATGGCAATCGGGATCAGGTCCCAAAGGGAATAGGCGAGTAGACGATAGGCAGGTCGAGCCATGAAGAACTTCCTGAGAAATTGAATTCATGACGACCGTTGCAAAGGCCAGACCAGTTTTTGCTGTAGCCGCCCCAGACCATGCTCAGGCCTGGGGCGGCGCCCCTCAGAACTTGTAGCTGATAGCGGTCTGCACCTGGCCCTGGTTGACCTCGCCCTTGTCCCGGACGATGGTGCTGTCCGCGGCGGAATTGACCAGACGGATCCAGCTGGCGCTGGCCACCAGCGACCAGTTGTCCCCCAGGGGGAACTGGAAGCTCTGGCTCAGGGTGAAGTTCTGCAGGCCAGCGCCGGCGTTGTAGCGATCGATACCGGAGGCCAGGGACTCTTTGGCGCTGACGCCATAGAAGGTATTGGCCTGACGGTCGTCGGCAAAGTGCAGGGTCAGTTCGTTGCTGCCAATGATGCCCATGCCCAGTGGATAGCCGATCTCACCGCCGAGCTTGCCCAACAGGCCGCCCTGGCCGCCGGCACCGCCGACCGCCTGGCCCAGGGTCGCGAACAGCCGCCAGAAGTCATCCGGGGCGTATTCAACGAATCCGCCGATATCGGCCATGTCGCGCACGTCCCGCAAGCCGCGCAACTTGCCGTCGGCGTTGCGCCCCTGCAGGTAATTGACATAGGGACCGATGCTCAAGCCGTTGCTCTTGAAGGCACTCCAGGTCAGGCCATCGTCGGAGCTGAGGCTGACATCGCCCCATTCCAGATCCATATAAGGCAGCGGCACCGTGTCGTAGCTGCTACCGGTCGGGTCGTGGGGCTGGTAGCCGAGGCCAAGTCCCAGTTCACCGGTGATGCCGGAGTCCGCGGCGGCGCCCATTGCCGCGCCCAGCGAGAGCAGGCCGGCCAGTATGGCGGGCAGAGAAAGCCTAGGCATAAGTGAGTTTCCTTGTCTGAACAGCCGCGCATCAATCACCAGAGCGCCCTTGCGACGCAAGCACTGATGTTGGTTGTAGCAAGCTACAAAAATTGTAGCCAGAAAGCTACAAATCACTTCCCCCTGCGGCCAGAGCCCCAGCCACGCTGGGTTTTCCCCAGTTGGCACAGTCCCTGCTCTACCCCTGCCACAAGCGCAAGCAGCGCTCTTATTCAACAGGTAACAGCAGATGATGCACTGGCATATCGTATGTGACTTCGACGGGACCATCTCCCGCGCCGACGTGATCGATAACGTTCTCCAACGCTTCGCCGACCCGAGCTGGGAAGGCATCGAGCAGGAATGGCTGGACGGTCACATCGGCTCCCGTGAATGCCTCAGCCGCCAACTGGCCCTGGTCAAGGCTTCGCCCGCCGAACTGCTGGGCTACTTCGACAGTGTCGAAATCGACCCCGACTTCCCCGACTTCGTCGATCACGTGATCGGCCTGGGCGCTTCCATCGAAGTGGTCAGCGACGGCATCGAACAAGGCATCGCCCGCATCCTGGCACGCAACTACGTGACCCTGCTGCCGATCCTCGCCAACCGCCTGCGCCAGGTCGACCACAACAGCTGGCGCATCGACTTCCCCTATGCCAGCGACGCCTGCCGCGCCGCTTCCGGCAACTGCAAGTGCAAATCCACCCCGCGGGGCAAGCGCGTGCTGGTGATCGGCGACGGTCAATCGGACATGTGCGTGGCTTCCACCGCCGACTTCGTGTTCGCCAAGGATCGCCTGGCCGACTACTGCGAACGCAACAAGATTCCCCATGCGCGGTTCGACTCCTTCGCCGAACTGCCGGCGCTACTGGCCAAGCTGCCGAACAGCGCCGCCAACGCCACTAATTTCTCTCTTGAAACCCAGGAACTCTTCCACCATGTCTGATATCCGCATCGCGACCGCCGAAGACCAGATCCTTCTGGAAAAAGAAGCCAAGTACTGCTCCTACGGCGATACCGTTCACTACATCGAACCGCCGCGCATTTTCAGCCGCTGCGAAGGCTCCTATGTCTGGGACACCAGCGACCAGGCCTACCTCGACCTGCAGATGTGGTACTCGGCGGTGAACTTCGGCTACGCCAACCCGCGCCTGAACAACGCCCTCAAGCAACAGATCGACACCCTGCCGCAGATCGCCAGCCAGTACCTGCACAAAGGCAAGATCGAGCTGTCGGAAATGATCGCCGTGGACGCCAAGAAGAAGTTCGGCCTGGACGGTCGCGTGCACTTCAACGTCGGCGGTTCGCAGTCGGTGGAGGACTCGCTGAAAGTGGTGCGTAACGCCACCAACGGCAAGAGCCTGATGTTCGCCTTTGAAGGCGGCTACCACGGTCGCACCCTGGGCGCTTCGTCGATCACCTCCAGCTACCGCTACCGTCGCCGCTACGGCCACTTCGGCGAGCGCGCTCAGTTCATTCCGTTCCCGTACCACTTCCGCGGCCCCAAAGGCATGACCAAGGAAGAGTACGGCAGCCACTGCGTGCAGCAGTTCGCCCGCCTGTTCGAAACCGAATACAACGGCGTCTGGGACCCGAAAGTCGGCCAGAGCGAATACGCGGCCTTCTACGTCGAGCCGATCCAGGGCACCGGTGGCTACGTGATCCCGCCGATGAACTTCTACAGCGAGCTCAAGCACGTGCTGGACCAGCACGGCATCCTGCTGGTGGTCGACGAAATCCAGATGGGCTTCTATCGCACCGGCAAGCTGTGGTCGATCGAGCACTTCGACGTCAAGCCGGACGTGATCGTGTTCGGCAAGGCGCTGACCAACGGCCTCAACCCGCTGGGCGGCATCTGGGCCCGTGAAGAGCTGATCAACCCGGGCGTGTTCCCGCCAGGTTCGACCCACTCCACCTTCGCCTCCAACCCGCTGGGCACCGCCGTGGGCCTGGAAATGTTCAAGATGACCAGCGAGATCGACTACGGCGCGATGGTCATGGAAAAGGGCAAGTACTTCCTGGCCGGCCTGCAGGACCTGCAAAAGCGCTACCCGATCATCGGCGACGTCGACGGCCTGGGCCTGGCCCTGCGCTGCGAGATCTGCACCACCGACGGCTTCACACCGGACAAGGCCACCCTGGACTTCATGGTCGAGGAAGGCATGAAGGGCGACATCGAAATCAACGGCCAGCGCCTGGGCCTGATCCTCGATGTGGGCGGCTACTACAAGAACGTCATCACCCTGGCCCCGTCGCTGGAAATCAGCTACGCGGAAATCGATCTGGGCATCGCACTGCTGGACCGCCTGCTGGACCGGGCCATGAAGCGATGAGCAAGGCTGAGATCGATCTGGGCGAAGGCAGCGCCGGCTTCGTTCTCGGCACGGGTCCGGTCGGGGTCTTGTTGATCCACGGCCTGACCGGCACCCCGACGGAACTCCGTCGGGTGGCCCAGGGCCTGGCCAAGGACGGTACGTGCACAGTGTACGTACCGACCCTGCCCGGGCACTGCGGGGACAACAGCGACCTGCAGGCCACCGGCTGGCAGGACTGGTACGAGGGCGTGCGCAAGACCTTCGCCGATGTACAGCAGCGCCACGAGCAGGTGTTCGTCGGCGGCCTGTCCATGGGTGCGGTGATGTCCATGTACCTGGCCTCCGAGCATCCGGGACGGATCAGCGGCCTGCTGATGTACTCCACCACCCTGAAGTACGACGGCTGGAGCATCAACAAGCTGGCCTTCCTCACTCCGTTGCTGATGAAGATCCCCTTTGGCGTGCACATCTGCCGCTTCGAGGAAAAGCCGCCCTACGGGATCAAGAACGAGCGTCTGCGGGCCATCGTCGAGAAGCAGATGAAAGCCGGTGAAAGCAGCAATGCCGGGCTCCTGACCATGGAGGGCGTGACGGTGCGCGAATTGCACCGGATGAACGCCGTGGTCAAGAAACGCATGCCGTCGATCCTGACCCCGGCCCTGGTGCTGCACTCCAGCGAAGACGACATCACCAGTACCTGGAATGCCGACTATGTGGAGCGCAAGCTCGGCGGTCCGGTGACCAAGATCCTCCTCGACAACTGCTATCACATGATCACCGTGGACCTGCAATACCAGCGGGTGATCGAGCTGAGCGCAGATTTCATCCAGCAGCGAGTGGTGGCACCTGCGGTGCGCGAAGACTACCGACAGCTGGCGTGACTTAAGGAAGAGACGTGATAACCGCCCAAGCCTTTTCAACCATCCAGGCCATCGATCGCAGCGCCTGGAATGACTGTTTCCCAGGGGCCCTGGAGGATTGGGACTATTACCTGGCCGTGGAAAAAGCCGCGATCGCCGATTTTCGCTGGCGCTACCTGGCGCTCTACGAGGGTTCGACCCTGGTGGCAGTGGCGCCGGCCTTCACCACCCAGTACCGGCTCGATACCACGGTCTCCGGGCTGGCCAAGCGCTTCACTGAACGCTTGGCACGCCAGTGGCCCGGGGCCCTGGAGCTGCGCCTGTACGCCATAGGCTCGCCTGTGGCCGAACAGTGCAATGCCGGCACCGCCAGCCATGTTCCTGCGCAGCGTCGCCAGGAGCTGCTGGAGCAGTTACTGCAGCTGGCCCGACGCGATGCCGACAGCTTTGGCATCGGCCTGATGGCGGTCAAGGATGCGCCGAGCAACGACCAGCAATGGGCTGCCAGTTGCCTGGCCGCGGGCCTGCAAGCCATGCCGAGCCTGCCCACGGCGCTGTTGCCGGTGCCCTTTGCCTCGATCGATGCCTACCTGGGCACCCTGGGCAAATCCACCCGCAAGGACCTGCGCCGCAAACTCCGGACACCGGCGCCACGCATAGAATGGCGACGCCAGATCGACGACGTGCTGCCGGACATCATGCGCCTCTACGAGGCCACCCTGAATCGGAGCGACCTGCAGTTCGAACGCCTGCCGGCAGACTACTTCACCGGCATCCTCCAGCAGTTGGGGGAGCGCGCGGCCTGTGTCCTGTACTGGGTCGACGAGCAATTGGTGGCCTTCAACCTGGTGCTCATCGACCAGCATCGGCTGATCGACAAGTTCTTCGCCCACGACCTCAGCATCACCCGTGAGCACAATCTGTATTTCCGCAGTTGGCTGACCAACGTCGACTACTGTATTCAACAGCGTATTCCCCTGTACGAGTGCGGTCAGGCCGGTTATGCCAGCAAGTTGCGCCTGGGTTGCCAGTTCACCGGTAACATGTTGTTTTTCCGGCATCGCAACCCCTTGCTCAATGCCCTGCTCAAGCTGATAAAACGCTTTGTCCGCCCGGATCGCTCCGACCCCGCCATGGCTGCTGCAATAAGCGAAAGTACATGACCAGAAAAGATCGTCGCCCTCCTCGCCCCTTCGCCATTTCCCGCTGGAGCCTGCAACGCAAGCTGGTGCTGGCGTTCTGGCTGGTCAGTGTGATTCCCACCATGATCGCCGCGGAACTGGCGGCCACTACCCTGTCGGAAATCTTCGACAGCAACGTGCGGATCTGGCTGCAGGAGTCCACCAAGATCGTCGAGGACGAGATCACCGAAATCCTCCATGACAACGCGCGGATCGCCCAGCTGTTCCTGCGCTATACGCGCCCGCCCACGGACCGCAATGCGGCCAAGCATGACAAGCTCACCGCCGATATCGCCGACTCCATGGGCATCGACGTGGTGGCGCTGATCCGCAAGAACGATCACAAGGTGGTGTTCACCACCGCCGCCGATGACGTGGTGGGGCAGATCAGCACCGCCTCCAATGCCGTGCTGCAGACCATCCAGGTCGGCGGCGTGGCTACCGGGGCGGTGGTCTCGACTTTCCAGACCCAGCTCGACGGGGTCGACTACCAATTGCTGATCGCCACCTACCTGGACGCCAGCTTCCTCACCAGCGTGGCCGACGTGCACTCGCTGGACCTGCGCCTGTACCTGGCCAAGGCCGACGACTTCTCGGAAATCTTCGCCACCCAGCGCTTCGAGGACCATCCGCCCCAGGTGCCGCACAAGATCGAAGACATCCTGCGCGCCACCCGCCAGCCCACCGAGCAGTTCACCAGCCGGTACAGCGGCCTGTACCGGCCGATCTTCAATGACAGCGGCGATCTGGTGGGGGTGATCTTCAGCGGTCTGCTACGCCATAGCAGCCTGGTGGGCCTGGTCAACCAGAGCAACCTGTTCATCCTGATCTTCCTGCTCAGCTCGGCGGCCTCGCTGTGCGTCGGCTGGCTGGTTTCCCAGCGCCTGACCCGACCGCTGCGGGGCCTGTCAAAGGGCGTACAGGCAGTGATCGCCGGCGACTACCGCCAGCGGGTGCCGGTGATCGGCGGCGACGAACTGGCTGAGCTGAGCAGCACCTTCAACCACATGACCGAGCGCCTGGGGGAACTGCAACATCTGGAAGCCCAGTTGCGCCGCCGCGACCGCCTGCACGCCCTGGGCGAAGTGGCCATGGGCCTGGCCCACGAGATCCGCAACCCGCTGGGCATCATCAAGACGGCCACGCAGCTGCTGCACCGCCGGGCCAACCTGCCGGAAAACGACAAGCGCCACCTGGAATACGTGATCAGCGAGGTCAGCCGGATCAACGACCTGATCACCGAATTCCTGGATTTCGCCAAACCCAGCGCGCCGATACGCTCCACCCAGCTGGCACGCCCGCTGGTGGAGGATCTGCTGGGCTTCTGCACCCCGGAACTGGCCACCCACAACATCGACGCTCGAATCGACGACCAGGCCCCGGGCGCGACCATCCACGCCGATGCCCGGCAACTCAAGCAGGCCTGCCTCAACCTGATTCTCAACGCCATCGACGCCATGCCCGACGGCGGCCGCCTGACCCTGGGGATTTCTCAGCAGGAAGACGAAACTGTCATCAGCGTCAGCGACACTGGCCAAGGCATTGAACCGGACATGCTGGAACGCATCTTCACCCCGTTCGTCACCACCAAGGCGTCGGGCACAGGCCTGGGATTGGCTAAAGTCTTCTCGATCATGGAAAGCCATGACGGCCATATCGAGTGCACCAGCGAAAAAGATGCTGGCGCCACCTTCAGCCTGTACATTCCGGCCAACGGTGAAGAAGACGACGAGGACAGTGATGACGCATAACCTGCTGGTGGTCGATGACGAGCCGAAACTCTGCGACTTGCTGTCCTCGGCCCTGAGCCAGAACGGCATCCAGGTATTTACCGCAGGCAACGGCCTGCACGCGCTCAAGGTGCTGGAGCAGGAAGACATCGACCTGGTGATCAGCGATTGGCGCATGCCCGGCATGGACGGGCCGCAGTTGCTGGGGGAAATCAAGCAGCGCTACCCGCAGCTGCCGGTGATCGTGATGACCGCCTACAGCACGGTGAAGAATGCCGTGCAGTCCATGCGCAACGGCGCCTATGACTACATCGCCAAGCCCTTCGACATCGACGAGCTGGACATCACCGTCAGCAAGGCCCTGCAGTTTCGCGACATTCTCAAAGACAACCAGCGCATGCGTGCCGAGCTTGCAGAACACCAACAGATCGACAGCCTGGTGGGCGACAGCCCGGCCTTTCGACGGGTACTGCAAGCCGTGGATTCGGTGCGCGAAAGCAACGCCACCATCCTCCTGACCGGGGAAAGCGGCACCGGCAAGGAAATGGTCGCCCGGGCCATCCACAAGCACGGTAACCGGGCCGACAAGCCCTTTGTCGCGGTCAATTGCGCGGCCATTCCCGAGGGCCTGCTGGAAAGCGAGATGTTCGGCCACCGCAAGGGCGCCTTCACTGGTGCCGTGGCGGACCGGGTCGGGCGTTTCCAGCAAGCCGACAAGGGCACCCTGTTCCTCGACGAGGTCGGGGACATGCCCCTGGCGCTGCAGGCCAAGATCCTGCGTGCCCTGCAGGAGCGAGTGATCGAGCCGGTGGGCGATCCGCGGGAGCGCAAGGTGGATGTGCGGGTAATCGCCGCCACCAACAAGAACCTGCTGGAAGCGGTGGCCAACAAGGAATTTCGCGAAGACCTGTACTACCGCCTGAATGTGTTCCCGATCCCCTTGCCGGCACTGCGCGAACGGGTCGAGGACATCGCCCTGCTGGCCCGGCACTTCGCCCACAGCCTGGGCGCCACCGCCGGCAAGCGCATCAGCGGTTTCAGCCCCGAAGCCCTGCAGGCCATGGCCAGCTACGCCTGGCCGGGGAATATCCGCGAACTGCAGAACTGCGTGGAGCGGGCCACCATCGTTGCCAGCGGCCAGGTCATCGAAGAAAAGGACCTGCCGGGGTATCTGTTCGGCCCCCAGGCGCATGGCGCAGAGAGCGGCGCAGCCATCAGCGTCGGCCCGCAAGTGCCCAGCGACCTGGAAGCGGCCCTGGCGGAAGTGGAAAAAGCCTACATTCTCGCCGCCCTGCAGCAGAGCAACGGTGTCCAGGCGGCAGCGGCGCAGTTGATCGGCATTTCCGAGCGCAGCTTCTGGTACCGGCTGAAGAAACTCGGCATCCACGTGGACAAGATCGTTCGCTGAAACCGCGGCGCTTCATTGGCCGGCAACCGGCTCCTGCGCCCAAGCGCAAAGGCCGGCCTGCCGCGCGGCCCTAGAGGATGTTGCTGCTATCGAGCGGCTCGATCTGCGCCCAGTGGGAAGTGTCTTCCCGATGGGTTTGCAGGTACGGCAGTACCGCCGCCAGCAGCGGCGCCTTGAAGGCTTCCTGGAAACGGTGGGCCAACCCCGGAATCAATTTCAGCTGGCTGCCCTGGATCTGCGCCGCCAGGTGCACGCCGTGCATCACCGGCAGCAACGGGTCGGCGGTGCCATGCACCACCAGGGTCGGCACCCGCAGTTGCTTGAGCATTGCCACCCGGCTCGGCTCGGCAAGAATCGCCATGATCTGGCGCTTGACCCCTTCCGGGTTGAAGGCCCGGTCATAGGCCACCGCCGCTTGTTGCAACAGGACCTGGCGGTCATCGCTGACCTTCGGGCTGCCCAGGGCCGCCAGCAGGTCGGCCTGCTGCTCCAGAGCCGCTTCCCGGCTTGGTGCATTGCGCCGCGAGAGCAGTTGCACCAGCGCCGCGTTCGGCGCCGGCAAACCTTCGGCCCCGGAACTGGTCATGATCAGCGTCAGGCTCTCGACCCGCCGCGGCTCCATGGCTGCCAGATGCTGGGCGATCATCCCGCCCATGCTCGCCCCCAGCACGTGGAATTGTTCGATATGCAGGGCGTCCATCAGGCCCAGGGCGTCATCGGCCATGTCGGTCAGGGTGTAGGGCGCCGCCACCGGCAGGCCGAGCTTGTAGCGCAGCACTTCGAAGGTCAGGTTGGCGCTGGCCGGGGCCTGGCGCCAGGTGGACAGGCCGACATCGCGATTGTCGTAGCGGATCACCCGAAACCCTTGCTGACACAGGGCCACCACCACCTCATCCGGCCAGTGGATCAGTTGCCCGCCCAGGCCCATGACCAGCAGCAACGCCGGGTCGGAGGTGCGCCCAATGCTCTGGTAAGCCAGGCTCACCTGCGGCAGGTCGACCCGTTGGGTCGGGACATTGACATCGCAGCGCGCGGCCGCAAAACACAGCGGGCCGAGCAACAGCCCGGCCAATAGTAGAACAGTCGAAAGAAATCGTACCCGCATGAAAAACACCGAAACGCAGAACCCCAGTGGAGCGCGAGTCTGATGAACCTGGATGATTCGCGCTGCCACAGTTGCGTGACAATTTGATGAAGATTGCCCCAGCGGTACTTTTTCCGCGGCAAGGGACGGCGCTTGCCCCCAGCACCCGGTGCACCACACACAGGCGCTGTCGCCCCTATCGGCAAAGATGCCCGCGAATCGATGAACGCTGGATGGTCGACAGGCCCGTCAACATGAGACAAACTCAACCTTTTCGCTTTAACCACAAAATTCACTCATGGAGATCCTGGTGCTCGAAATCCGTCACCTGAAGACCCTGCACGCCTTGCGCGAAGCCGACAGCCTGGTGGAAGCCGCTGAGCGCCTGCACCTGACCCAGTCCGCCTTGTCCCATCAGTTCAAGGAGCTGGAAGAGCGCCTGGGCATGCCGCTGTTCGTGCGCAAGACCAAGCCGGTGCGTTTTACCAGCGCCGGCCTGCGCCTGCTGCAACTGGCGGATGCGACCCTGCCCCTGCTGCGCGGCGCCGAACGCGACATTTCGCGGCTGGCCGGCGGTACCGCCGGGCGCCTGCACATGGCCATCGAATGCCACAGCTGCTTCCAGTGGCTGATGCCGACCATCGATCAGTTCCGCGACGCCTGGCCGGAAGTGGAGCTGGACCTGGCTTCCGGCTTCTCGTTCGCTCCATTGCCAGCTCTGGCCCGGGGCGACCTGGACCTGGTGGTGACCTCCGACCCGCTGGAGCTGGCGGGTATCACCTACGTGCCGTTGTTCACCTACGAAGCCATGCTCGCGGTCGCCAACCAGCACCCCCTGGCGAGCAAGCCATATGTAGTGCCGGAAGACCTGCTGAGCGAAACCCTGATCACCTACCCGGTGGAACGCGACCGCCTGGACATCTTCACCCGCTTCCTGGAACCGGCGGACATCGAACCGGCCCAGGTACGGACTTCGGAGCTGACCGTGATGATGATGCAACTGGTGGCCAGCGGCCGGGGCGTGTGCGGGATGCCCCACTGGGCCCTGCACGAGTACAGCTCACGGGGTTATGTGAAGGCCAAGCGGCTCGGGGAAAAGGGCCTGTTCGCCACCCTGTACGCGGCGATTCGCGCCGACATGCTGGATGCGCCCTACATGCGCGACTTTTTGCTCACGGCCAAGGACACCTCGTTCTCGACCCTGGACGGCGTCAGCGCCGTACGCTGACCCCCAGCCGGCTTGCCAGCGAACCTGGGGTCAACCTTCGACCGGCAATGGGCGCCACATGTGGATCTTGTCGAAATAGTCCTCGCCCACCCGCACTGCCTGGGGCTCCATGCCGAACTGGACGAAACCGCAGCGCTGGTACAGGGCCAGCGCCGCTTCATTGCCGGCCGTAACGGTCAACTGGATCAGGCGCAACCCTTCGTATTCAGCCGCTTCGGCCAGCAGCCCCTGGACCAGGCGATAGCCCAGGCCGCTGTTGCGCTGCGTGCCGGTGACATAGAGGCCGAACAGGGTCGCCTTGTGTCGGGCCTTCTCTCGCAGCTCGAAGGCCAGGCCGACGATCCCCAGCAACCGACCTTGGGAAAACGCCCCCAGCAACAGGTCGAGCTCGCCGTCCAGGCGTGCGGCCCACCAGGCCAGAGGCAGTTTTTCCCGCTCTTTGACGCTGGAGGTGAAAGCCTGGGGATGGCGCTCATAGGCTTCGAGCATCAAGGCCCGGTATTGCTCCACATCGTCAGGGGTCAGGCGCTGGATCTGCATGCTCAGTCGAGGGTCTTGAGGCCGGTAATGAATGAAGCGCATTTTATCTTGCCGTCCTGCACTTCATAAATGGCCACGGTTTCCAGGGTGCCGCTGCCATCGGCGAAGGTGCGGCTGATCAGTTCGTGATCGATCACCACGTTGCCCATGACCGTACGCTGGATCAGCCGGGCATGCAGGTTGGGTTCCTGGAAACGCACCACGGCCCGGGCACGTATTTCCTCGTGCCCCCTGGCCAGCAAAGTGGCCGGATGTTCGTATTGCCGGGCATCTATGGCATAAGTCGCCAGCCAGGCCTCCAGATCCTTGCAGTTGTAGGCCTGCAGTTGTGCTTCGACCACCGCTTCCGGGCTTGTAAAATCACTCATGCTGGCACTCCTCGATCAGTTGACACGACGCTGTTCGAACATCAGGCGCACGGCCAGCCCCGCCAGTACAAAGCCCATGAAATAGCGCTGCACCGAGAGCCAGGTGGGGTTGCTGGCAAACCAGGAGGCGATACCGGCGGCAAACAGGGCGATCAGCAGGTTCACCGAGAAACTCACGCTGATCTGGGTCAGGCCCAGGATGATGCTCTGGGAGAACACCGAACCGTGCTCGGGGTGGATGAACTGCGGAAAGATCGACAGGTAGAACACCGCGATCTTGGGGTTCAGGGCGCTGGTCAGAAAGCCCATGGTCACCAGCTTGCGTGGCGAATCCGCCGGCAGTTGCTGGGCTTCGAAGGGCGAGCGTGCGCCGGGCTTGAGGGCCTGCCAGGCCAGCCACAGCAGGTACAGGGCGCCGGCCCACTTGAGCACCTCATAGGCCATGGGCACCGCCATGAACACCGCGGTCAGGCCCAGCGCGGCGGCAAACAAGTGGACGAAGAACCCCGCCACCACCCCCAATAACGACGTCACCCCAGCCTTGCGCCCCTGGCAGATCGAACGGGAAATCAGGTAGATCATGTTCGGCCCCGGGGTCAGCACCATCAGCAGGGAAGCAGCGGCGAAGATCAGGTAGTCGTGGAGTGGAATCATGGCAATCCTTGGCAATGGGAGGGGGTCAGGCGAAGCCCGCTTGGGCCTTGCGATAAAACGGCAAGATCAGATCGCGTGTCAACGGCGCAAGGAACAAATCTCCATCGCCGGCCGGGTCGATCCAGCGTACTTCCTCGATCTCTGCCGCCGGGGTCACCGGACCATGGATATGGACCAGGAACACCTCGGCCTCCACCACATGCCCCGGCTCGTTGGCCGCTGGTGCCGAGAACTGTTGCAGGTAACGAGCCTGGGCCGGGTCGATGCGCAATCCCAGTTCTTCTTCCAGCTCACGGGCCAGGGCGTGCACCGGTTGTTCACCGGCTTCGATCTTGCCACCGGGCTGCATGAAGGCCTGGGTGCCACGCTTGCGCACCAGCAGGGTCCGGCCGTCGGCACCGATCAACAGGGCAGCGGCGATACGAATGATGGAGGGTGCAGCAACGGACGACAGCGACATGGGAACCCGGGAGCCTTGAGAATGAGGGCGCAAGGATCACATGCCAGGCGGCGGCTCGTCATCCGCCGCCGGCATTTTTCCAGGTGACCGCAACCCGGTTTCAGGCCCTTGCCTGCTGTTCCTGGGGCAACTTGACGAACACGCTGTAGCGGGCGCCCTCCATGGTTTCAAAGGCGATCAGCTTGTCCACCAGCGGCAGGTTGAGCACCTTGCCGGCGTTGAGCAGCAGCATGCCGTTATCGGCATTCAGGTTGCGCGCCAGGATCATCCCCGCCGCCAGCTCCCGGGTGCTCAGAACCTTCACCGAAGGGTCGCCCAGGGTCACGTCGCTGAGGTAGACCGCACACACCTGGATGAAACCTTCCACCAGGTCCGGGTCGTACAGCCGGCCGGCGTACTTGCGGATGAACACCAGGGCCTCGTCGCTGTTCATGTGCCGTTCCAGGATCAGCCCGCACTGCAGCTCGATGAAGTCCACCGCCAGCTTGAGCAGCCGCGAGCCCAGGGGAATCGCGTCGCCCTTGAGGTGGTCGGGAAAACCGCTGCCGTCCCAGTGTTCCTGGTGATGGCGGATCAGCCGCGCGGCGTCCTGCACCGGCTCCAGGGTCATCAGCAAAGATTCGCTCTGCGCCGGATAGGCCCGATAACGCTCGCGCTGATGGTGATGCAGCAAATCCGCCGGGCTGGTCATCATGCTGTCGCTCCAGCTCAGCTTGCCGATGTTGTGCAGCGCCGCGGCCATGGCCAGGTCACGCTGGGCGACAGGGTCGATGCCCTGGACTTTGCAGTAGGCCCGCACCAGCTCGATGATCCGCCGGTTGGTCTGCTTGTCTGCGGGCAAGCGCTGGTTGACGAGCAGGGAAAACAGCTCGGCGCCAGTGGCGTAGCTGTGCTTGAGCTCCTCATAGGCCAGGTCGAGCATGTCGGCGGTCTGCTGCAGCTCCGAGGTGCGTGCCGCTACACGTTTTTCCAGCAGCGTGTTGAGCGCCTTGAGCTCGGCATTCTGCTGCTGGGCCAGATCCTGCAGGCGCAAGCGCTCGCGCTCGGAGTGCTGATGTTCAAGGGCCTGGCGCAGGGCCAGCAGCAATTCCTGGTCATCCCAGGGCTTGCTCAGGTAACGGTAGATCTCCCCTTCGTTGATGGCCTTGGCAATCAATTTCAGGTCCGGGTCGCCGGTCAGCAGGATGCGGGTGGTGCTCGGGTACTGTTGGTGGATGCGCGCCAGCAGGGTCGGGCCATCCATCTGCGGCAGATGGGCGGCGCTGATCACCAGGTCCACCTCCCGGCTGGCCATCAGCTGTAGGGCCTGGGTGGCATCGCGGGCGAAATGCAGCGTGTAGGGAAGCGGGCTGAGCAACTGCTGCAGGCGTTGCAGGATCACTTCCTGGCTATCGACCAGCAGAATCTCGGGTCGGCGTGTGACAGTGGCAACGTTTAGCTCACCCATGAGACACCTCGGGTCAACGTCGATGCACGTGTCCTTCATTGTTCTGGCTGGCAACGATATTCCCTGTTGCCTGATTGAAGACTAGAAGAATTTCCAATCGAGATAGTGGCTTTTTAATACCATCGGTCCGCTGCGGCTGCGCCGCCAATCGCCTTCAGCGAGTGTTGCGCACTGGCAACACTCGCCGTGCACGCCGTCACTGGGCGGCTTTGGCGCCGGAACCGAAGGAAGCGAAACGCTTGTTGAAGCCGGCGATGCGGCCTTCGGACTGGGTCTTGCGCTGCTGGCCGGTGTACACCGGGTGCGAGGCGCTGGAAACGTCCAGCGCCACATAGGGGTAAGTCTTGCCGTCGCTGTAGGTGTGGCTGCGATCGGTATCGACGGTGGAGCCGATGAGGAAGTACACGTCGGCAGCGGTATCGTGGAAAAGCACGGTGCGGTAGTCAGGATGGATACCGGGTTTCATGAGGCCTCCTGGGCATCTGGGTGAGCTTAATATGTTATACAGTAACATATAAAGACCACCCAAACGAGAACCGATTGCAATAAGAAACCTGCAGGCAGTTCTATGCCGCTTCCTGAAAATCCATTTCCGGAGGCTGGCGGGAGAAACCGCGAGTGAGGAAACCCAGGTACACCAGGCCAATAACCAGCCAGCTCGCCCCCAGGTAGATCGCCAGGTGATCGAGGCTGGACATCAGCCACAGATCGGCCGCCAGACCAATGAGGGGGAAGATCAGGAACAGGATCAACTCCCGCAGGCCGCGCTGCCGGGCCCCCACCCAGTAATGAAAGATCACCGACAGGTTGACCAGACTGAAGGCCAGGAAGGCACCGAAGTTGATGAAGGACGTCGAGGTGGTGACATCCAGCTTCAATGCCAGCAACGCCACCACGGCGCACAGCAGGATGCTGTTGACCGGGGTACCGAAGCGCCCGTGCAGGCTGCCGAAAAAGCGCTTGGGCAAGACCCCGTCGCGGCCCATGGCGAACAGCAGTCGCGAGCCGCTGGCCTGGGCCGAAAGCCCCGAGGCGAATTGACCGACAATCAACCCGATCAGGAAGATCGAGACGAACAGATCGCCGCCGATATTGCGCGCAATCTCGTAGGCCGCCGAATCCACATCGGCGAACTCGAAGGACGGATGGGCAACCTGGACGAAGTAGGACACCGCGACAAAGATCAGCCCGCCCACCAGGGTGATCAGCATGATCGCCCGGGGAATGGTCCGGCGTGGGTCGCGGGTTTCCTCGGTCAGGGTGCTGACCGCGTCAAAGCCCAGGAACGAATAACAGGCGATTGCCGCCCCGCTCATGATCAGTGGCAGGTGCATCTGCCCGTTGAAGAACGGCGCCAGGGTGAACAGCGGCTGCCCGGCTTCGCCGCCAAGGTAGTGGATGCACAGGCCGACAAAGGCGATCAGCACCAGGAACTGCACCAGCATCAGCAGGCCGTTGATGCCGTTGGCCAGTTTCAGGCCAACGATATTGATCGCGCTGGTCACCCCGATGAACGCCAGCACCCAGACCCACTGCGGCACACCGGGAAACGCCGAATGCAGGTAAGCGGCGCCGATCAGCCAGATGGCCATGGGCAGGAACAGGTAATCCAGCAGCACCGCCCAGCCGGCGATGAACCCCAGCTTGGGGCTGATGGCCTTGCGCACATAGCTGTAGGCCGAGCCGGCCACGGGAAATGCCGCGGCCATGCGCCCGTAGCTCATGGCGGTGAAGAACATCGCCACCAGCGCCGCCAGATAGGCTGCCGGCACCATGCCAGCGGTGGATTGGGCGAGGATGCCAAAGGTGCCGAGGACAATGATCGGCGTCATGTAAGCGATGCCGAACAGCACCACCGCGCCCAATGAAAGGGTGCGTTGCAAGCGAGCCATGAGCGAGTACTCCGCAATTATTAGATTTATGGCAGGACTGAAATGAGTGCAGCAGGGGTCTTTCTTATGGGATTGGCCGTCCGCGGACGGCCCTTTCAGCGGATCGGAATCAGCAGTTCACGCACGCCATTGCCGTGTTCGAGCACTTCGCCCGCAAGCTTCAGGCGCTGGTCTTCGAGGTAGCGGTAGTCCTGACGCGCCACCTGCAGTTGCTTGAGATCCAGCTCGACCTTGAACTGACCTTCCTCGCGCCCGGCTTCGAACAGCAGGCTGCCCAGGGGGTCCACCAGGGCGCTGCCGCCGGCGAACAGCAGGCCGCCATCGCCTTCTTCCACTCGGTTGACCATTAGCGCGAACGCCTGGTTTTCCTGGGCCCGGGCCATGATCGCGGTACGGTGGGTGGGCCCGTAGGGGTCCATGTTGCCGTTGGTCACGATCAGCAGTTCAGCGCCCAGTTGCGCCAGGGCCCGGGCGCTTTCGGGGAACTCGATGTCGTAGCAGATCAGCAGGCCGACCCGCACACCGTTCCACAGGCAGGTGGCGTAGCGGTCACCGGGGGTGAACACACCGCGGTCGGACGCCCACAGGTGGGTCTTGCGATAACGCAGGGCGATGCCCTCGGGGGTAATCAGCAAAGTGGTGTTATAGAATCGGCCGTCGTCGTTTTCGGCCATGCCGATCACCACCGCGATATTGCGCGCCCGGGCGGCCTGGATCACAGCCTGCACGGTGGGGCCATCCAGCGGCTCGGCCACGGCGGCCACGGTCTCGGCGCTGGGGAAACCCATCAGGTGGGTTTCTGGAAACACGATCAACCGGGTATCGGCGGCGCAGGCGGCAATGGCCGCCAGGGCCCGTTCCAGGTTGTAAGCTGTGGCGTTATCACGGCCCGCCAACTGGGCCAGTTCAACCTTCATGGGTATTCCTTGTTCTTTGGCTGTGCCGCAGTATGCGCAGCAGCAACCGGCCCGCAAATCACGCAGCCGGGGTAACCCGATAGGGGTAGATGCATGACATTGTCGCTGGATGACATCGCCTGGCACCGCTCGGTGGGGCAGATGATCGAAGCCCTGGACCAGGCCAGTTTCTGGCCCCAGCTGGTGCGCCTGCTGGAGCAGTACGTGAGTTTCGACAGCTGGGTGGCGCTGCTGTTCTGCAGTGAGCGCAAACCCCTGGTGTTCGCCGAATGCCCGGGGGAGGACGGCAGCCCCGACCAGTTGTTCCAGGACTACCTCAACGGCCTGTACCTGCTCGACCCCTTCTACGTTGCCAGCCGCGAACAATCGCGCAGCGGCCTGCTGCGCCTGGCGGAAGTGGCCCCGGAACACTTCCAGCTGACCGAGTACTACCAACGCTACTTTCGTCTGAATGTGGTGGCCGATGAGATCCAGTTCAATTGCCAGCTGGCGGACGGCCGCACCCTGTGCCTGTCCCTGGGTTCGCGACAACGCTTCGCCCCACCCCAGATCGCCCTGCTGTCACTGATCGAGCCCTGGGTGGTGGCCTTGCTGCGCCAGCGCCTGCCCCACGAAAGCATTGAGCAAGACAACCCTGCGCAATTGCATCCACTGCCCGATTGGCGCAGCCAGCTGGACCACTCCATGCAACAACTGCGGGGCGCACAACTCACCGCCCGGGAGCTGGATGTGGGGCGCCTGATGCTCAGCGGTTGCTCCAACAAGGAGATCGCTCGTAAGCTGGAAATCTCCGCCGAAACCGTGAAAGTTCATAAAAAGCACATCTACAGCAAGCTGGGCATCAAGTCCCAATCCGAACTGTTTTCGATTTTTCTCCAGGCGCAAAGCGCCTGATACCCCATCAGGGCCGCCCCGGCAGCCCCACACAACAATAAGATCTTGTGCACCCATAAGAATGAGTACTGATAAACGACCTTAATGAGTCCGAACCAAGGAAACCGTATGAGCCTGTCCCTTCTGAGCCGCTACGCCTTCTTTGCCGCCTGTGTGATTTTCACCCTCGCCAGCCTGCCCTTTCTCGAACACGACTGGCTCTGGCCATTCACCCTGGTCACCGGCCTGCTGAGCCTGCTGGGGATCTTCGACCTGCTGCAAAGCCCGCACGCGGTGCGGCGCAATTACCCGATCCTGGGCAATATCCGCTACCTGGTGGAAGGCATCCGCCCGGAAATCCGCCAGTACCTGCTGGAATCCGACAGCGACGCCCTGCCCTTTTCCCGCGCCCAACGCTCCCTGGTGTACTCCCGGGCCAAGAACGAAAGCGCCGACAAACCCTTCGGCACCCTGATCGATGTGTACCAGTCGGGCTTCGAATTCATCGGCCACTCCATGCGCCCGGCGCCCCTGAGCGATCCCAACAGCTTTCGCGTGACCGTCGGCGGCCCGCAATGCACCCAGCCCTACTCGGCCTCGGTGTTCAACATCTCGGCCATGAGCTTCGGCTCCCTCAGCGCCAACGCCATCCGCGCCCTGAACCAGGGTGCCAAGCTCGGCAACTTCGCCCACGACACCGGTGAAGGCAGCATCAGCCCCTACCACCGCGAACACGGCGGCGACCTGACCTGGGAACTGGGCAGCGGCTACTTCGGCTGCCGCACCAGCGACGGCCGTTTCGACCCGGAACGCTTCGCCGTGCAGGCGCAGAACCCCCAGGTGCGGATGATCGAGATCAAAATGAGCCAGGGCGCCAAGCCGGGTCACGGCGGCATCCTGCCCAAGCACAAGGTGACCCAGGAAATCGCCGACACCCGGGGCATCCGCATGGGCGAGGACTGCATTTCACCGTCGAGCCACAGCGCCTTTTCCACCCCGATCGAAATGATGCATTTCATCCAGCAACTGCGTGAGCTGTCCGGCGGCAAGCCGGTGGGCTTCAAGTTCTGCCTGGGCCACCCCTGGGAGTTCATGGGCATCGCCAAGGCCATGCTGGAAACCGGCATCCTGCCGGACTTCATCGTGGTCGACGGCAAGGAAGGCGGCACCGGCGCGGCACCGGTGGAGTTCACCGACCACATCGGCGCACCGATGCGCGAGGGCCTGCTGTTCGTCCACAACACCCTGGTGGGCCTGAACCTGCGGGACAAGATCAAGCTCGGCGCCAGCGGCAAGATCGTCAGCGCCTTCGACATCGCCAGCGTGCTGGCCATCGGTGCCGACTGGGCCAACTCGGCCCGGGGCTTCATGTTCGCCATCGGTTGCATCCAGTCCCAGAGCTGCCATACCAACAAGTGCCCCACCGGCGTCGCCACCCAGGACAACCTGCGCCAGCGCGCCCTGGTGGTGCCGGACAAGGCCCAGCGGGTCTACAGCTTCCACCGCAACACCCTCAAGGCCCTGGCGGAAATGCTCGCTGCCGCCGGCCTGCAACACCCTTCGCAACTGGAAGCCAAGCACCTGGTGCGCCGCATGTCGGCCACCGAGATCAAGCTGTTCTCCCAGTTGCACGTGTTCCTCAAGCCCGGCGAGCTGCTCACCGGCGAGGTCAACGGCGAGTTCTACTCGCGCATGTGGCAACTGGCCCGGGCCGACAGCTTCGAACCCAACACCGAAGCCGCCGCTTAAGCCCCATTGCCCAGTGCTCCCCGGTGGCCGGGGGGCGCCGGGCGCTGCTCAAGGAAGATTGCAATGCTCAAGGTCATCGCCGAAGACTTCATCCAGCCCGAACACTTGGAAACCGTGCGCCCGTGGTACGCCGAACTGGTGGAAAAAACCCGCCAGGAACCGCTGTGCATCGCCTACGATCTGTTCGTCGATCAGAAAGACCCCGGACACTTCATCTTCGTCGAACAGTGGCCGGACCAAGCGGCCCTCGACACCCACTGCCAGACCGAGCACTTCACCCGCCTGGTGCCGCAAATCAACGCTTTTCAGCGCCGCGAATGCCGCGTGCTATTGATGGACGAGTTCTAGAAAACCCGACCCAGACCTTGCTTGACCGGACCACCGAAAGCAGACGCAAACCCCACTGACCTTTCGGAGACCCGCCATGCCCTTGCTGTCATTCGAACAACTGTCCCGCCAACTGCCAGCGCCCTGGCAATCCACGCTGGTGGGCCAGGTCGGCCCGGCCCGCATCAAGGTGCTGCGCATGGACGGCCAGCCCTACCCGGAAGAAACCCACGACTTCAACGAAGGCCTGCTGGTGACCCAAGGCTGCCTGCGCCTGGGCATTGGCCAGGCCGTGGTGGAAGTGGCGACGGGCCAGATGTACCTGGTGGAGGCCGGCCAGGCCCATAGCGTGCTGCCCGGCAGCCACGGCACCCTGGTGATCATCGACGTCTAGCCGGCCCCTCAATCGACTCAATCGCGGTAACCACCTGCCCAAGGTCGGTCCGACCAGAGGGCCCATGCACGGAGAAGCCCATGTCTCGTCGTCTGTTTGCAGTGATCGCTCTACTGATGTCCTTCAACAGCGCCTTTGCCAGCGAACGCTGGCAGAGCCTGCCGCCCACACCGGCCCCGGTAGCCGGGGCGCAAGCCGGTTATGCCGAAGTCAACGGCATCCGCCTGTACTACAGCAAGGTCGGCCAAGGCTCGCCGGTGGTGCTGCTGCATGGCGGCCTGGGCAATGCCGACTATTGGGGGCTGCAGGCCAAGGCCCTGGCGGCCAGGCACACGGTGATCAGCGTCGACAGCCGCGGCCACGGGCGCAGCACCCGGGACGCCCGGCCCTACGGCTACGACCTGATGGCCGACGACGTCATCGCCCTGCTGGACCAGCTGAAGATCCCCCGCGCCGATTTCGTCGGCTGGAGCGACGGCGCGATCCTCGGCCTGGACCTGGCCATGCGTTACCCGCAGCGGGTCGGCAAGGTCTTCGCCTACGCCGCCAACACCCAGACCTCCGGGGTCAAGGAGGGCGTGGAGAACAACCCGACCTTCGCCACCTACATCGAGCGCGCCGGCCAGGAGTACACCCGCCTGTCACCCACGCCCAAGGAGTACCCGGCCTTTGTCGAGCAGATCGGCCACATGTGGGCCAGCCAGCCGAACTGGAGCGATGCCGACCTGGCGAAGATCAAGACGCCGGTGCTGATTGTCGATGGCGACCACGATGAAGCCATCAAGCGCGAGCACACCCAATACATGGCCCAGGCGATTCCCGGCGCCGGGCTGCTGATCCTGCCCAACGTCAGCCACTTCGCCTTCCTCCAGGACCCGGGCCTGTTCAATGCAGCCCTGGAACATTTCCTCGACGAAAAATAGCCCGGCCACCGCCATGGATGCCCCTCTTTCCAGGGACGTCCACGGCAGGCAATATGCGTTAATGCATAATTTAATTGCATTTACGCATCAATCCTCTAAGGTTGTTTGCAGACCCGGTCAACGCAGGCCATCGAGGCTGGCCCAGCGCAGCGCCATGTCCCGGGTCCGGCTACGCGCAGTAGCCCGACACGCAACGACGACACCAGCCGGAGGCTGGTTTTCATTCATGGAGGATGAACATGTTAAGTAGCAACCTGACCCCAGGCGACGCTCCCCAGGCCCTGCCCCAGTGCCTGGCCGACAGCCTGCTCGACCCGCAACTGAGCGAAGTCGATCCACACACCGAAGCCGCACCCCAGGCCGCTGCCCGGCTCAACTTCAGCGTGCAGCAGCAAACCCAGAGCAACTGGTGCTGGGCGGCCTTGTCCGCCTCGGTGGGCAACTACTACGGCACCGGTTCCTGGACCCAGTGCGGGGTGGCCAACGCCGAACTGGGCCGCAACTCCTGCTGCAGCCAGCCCGGGCCGTGCAACGTCTACGGCTACCTGGACTCGGCCCTGCGCACCACCCGCTGCTACGGCGGCATGCGTGAGAACAGGATGCAGATGCCGGCCATCGACAACCAGCTCGGCATGGGCCGCCCCGTGGGCCTGCGCTGTGCCTGGTACGGCGGCGGTGCGCATTTCCTGACGATCTACGGCAGCGATGGCGGCTACATCCTGGTGGCGGATTCGATCTACGGCTACTCGACCCGCGCCCTGAACAATTTCCCCGGTTCCTACAACGGTGGCGGCAACTGGACCCACACCTACTTCACTCGGAAAAACTAGGAGGCGACATGCAACTGACTTACCCCAAGGCGCCTGTCGATGGCGTCCAGCACCTGCGCTCGGCCCTTCAGGCGGCCCTGCAGACCCAGGGTTTCGGTATCAACCGCGGGTTTGCCAAGGCCAGTGCCCGCAACCTGAATCTGTCCCAGGCCTTTCGCGGCTACGCCCTGAGCCTGGAGGACCTGGCCCAGGGCAAGGGGCTGGCACAGGCCAAGGCCGGTGACTGGCATTACCTGGTGTTCGATGCCGGAGTGTCGATTGCCGATGCGCAGTTGACCGAGATGGCCGGCAAGGTCGGCTTCTCTGCGCTGAACCATGGCAGCGTGGCGGCGTCCGCCGTCAACGCCCTGGACCTGGCGGAACAGGCGCCGCAACTGCAGGGAAAAAGCTATGAACTGCGCCTGCTGTTCATCTCGGCGCTGCAGGTCACGGCGATCTGGCTGCATGGGCCCGGCGAAGAGGTGCTGATTCCCATCGAGCCGACGCCCAAAACCCTGGCCGCCCATCAGCTCCACAGCGAAACGGCGTTGCTCGCCCTGCTGGCGCCGGCGGCGCTACAGGCCAAGGCCATCTTCGACGCCGATACCAGCGGCACCCTGGGCGGTTGACCCGGGCAAAAAAAATCCGGCGGCCTTTGCAGGTCGCCGGATTTCTGGTCTCAGCGTTTCAGTCCGGGATGCTCAAGCCAGCCGCATCACCCAAGCGCAGGTCAGGACGCCGACCGCGCCGAACCTTGCTGGACATTGGTCGGTTGCAGCTTGAACAGATAGAACAACACCGTCAGCAGCACCAGGAACGCCGGGCCGACATACAGCGCCACACGGGTATCCGGGAAGTAGGCCATCAGCCCCACCACCAGTACCAGGAAGGCCAGGGCCAGGTAGGAACTGATCGGGTACAGCCACATGCGGTACTTCAGGCCGGCACGTTCTGCCGGGCTCAGGCCCTTGCGGAACTTGAGCTGGGCCAGAAGGATCATCACCCAGGTCCAGATCGCACCGAAGGTGGCGATGGAGGTCACCCAGACGAACACTTTTTCCGGCACCAGATAGTTCAGCAGCACGCCCAGCAGCAGGGCGAAGATCGACAGCAGCAACGCGCGACGCGGCACGCCGTTGTTCGAGGTCTTGGCGAAGCCGGCCGGGGCCTGGCCGTTCTGCGCCAGGCTGTAGAGCATGCGCCCGGTGCTGAAGATGCCGCCGTTGCAGGACGACAGCGCGGCGGTGATCACCACGAAGTTGATGATGCCGGCGGCGGTCTTGATACCCAGGCGCTCGAAGGTCATCACGAAGGGGCTGCCCTGGGTGCCGATCTCGTTCCACGGGTAGATCGACAGGATCACGAACAGCGCGCCCACGTAGAACAGCAGGATGCGCCAGAACACCGAGCCGATGGCGTTGGGAATGGTCTTTTGCGGGTTGCGCGCTTCACCGGCGGTGAGGCCGATCATCTCTACGCCCAGGTAGGCGAACATCACCATCTGCAGGGACATCAGCACGCCGGTCACGCCATTGGGCATGAAGCCGCCGTGGGTCCACAGGTTGGAGATGCCCAGGGCCACGCCGTCATTGCCGAAACCGAAAGCGATGATGCCGATGCCGCCGACCACCATGGCGATGATGGTGACGATCTTGATCAGGGCGAACCAGAACTCGAACTCACCGAAGGCCTTGACCGCGATCAGGTTGATCGAGCCCATGCTCACCAGCGCCGCCAGGGCCCAGATCCAGCGCGGCACATCGGGGAACCAGATCCCCATGTACACCGCCACCGCGGTGATTTCCGCCACACAGGTCACCAGCCACAGGAACCAGTAGTTCCAACCGGTGAGAAAGCCCGCCAGCGGGCCCAGGTAGTCTTGTGCGTAACGGCTGAAGGAGCCTGCGACCGGGTTATGCACCGCCATCTCGCCGAGGGCGCGCATGATCACCAGGATCGCCAGACCGCCGATGATGTAGGACAGCATGATGGCCGGGCCGGCCATTTCGATGGCCTTGGCCGAGCCGAGGAACAGGCCGACACCGATACAGGCGCCGAGGGCCATCAAGCGAATATGCCGTTCGCCGAGTTCGCGTTTCAGCGGGCCGCCCTGAGCGGTCTCGCCGTGGGGCAGTTGGTTGCCAACTGGCATAGAGATACAACCTCATTTTGTTATTGGATATGAACCACCGAGCCTTCGAAGCGCCAGCGGATAGCCGAAGCTTGCTCGACCGCACCGGCCTTGTGGGACGGAGCGTCTGGTAGGACAAGACCTGCCAGATCAGCGGGGTGCGCAGTATAAAAAGCTCCCGACAGGGCTTTTCACTCTATAAGTTGCAATATTCAGAGAGAAATCTCGGCAAATACCGCTTTCACGGAGAAGCATTACCTGCTTTTTGCCCTGAAACCTCACTCGGAAAGGGCCGGGAGTATTGCACAGGCCTGGTGCATCGTCATGCCCCTACCTAGGGCGTATTTACCTGGGAAAAGGCTCTACCCTGTGGCGAGGGAGCGTGCTTCCTCGCCACGGAAGCGGGACCGGGTCGTTTTCACATTTTCTTCACCGGTGCCCACCACCGACTAAGCTTCAGGCAAGTCCGATCAATCTGCGTGAATGGATCAATCGACTATGGGCGCTTTGTGGCAGACCGATTCGCGTAAGAACGCAGTGCCAAGCCACAGCGAGGACGAAGCGCCTTTACCGAAACGCCGCACACCCCGCCGTTATGCCTGGCGCCTGTTCTGGCTGTTGCTGCTGATCGCCCTGATTGCCCTGGGCTTTGCCTCTGCCCGGGAGATGCGCACCTCGAAACTCCAGGCCCGGGAATTCAGCCGGCTGGCCGCTGACCTGAGCTACTCCCTGGAGCCCGGCCCCAGTGATGCCGTGCTCTATCCCGGTGCCGGGCCGTTCGACCGGCGCCTGGGCTACAGCGCCCTGGGGGAGTTCCTGCCACGCTTGCTCAAGCGCGGTTACCTGATCGACGCCCAGACACGTTTTTCCCCGGCACTGATGGACTACAGCAAAAGCGGATTTTTCGTGCCTTACACCGAAAAGATCCAGGCGGGCCTGTCCATTACCGACTGCCGAGCCGCGCCCCTGTATCAGTTCAATTACCCACAACAGTTGTATGAGAGTTTTGCCAGCATTCCGCCGCTGGTGGTGCACAGCCTGCTGTTCATCGAGAACCGCGATCTGCTGGCCCCCAAGCCGGCCGAGGCCAACCCGGCGGTGGACTGGCCGCGCTTTGCCAAAGCCGCCTGGTCGCAGATCGCCCGGCTCTTGCACCTGCCCGGGCAGAGCGCCGGGGGTAGCACCCTGGCCACCCAGTTGGAAAAATACCGCCACTCGCCGGATGGCCTGACGGTATCCGGGGGCGAGAAGATCCGGCAGATGGTTTCCGCCAGCGTGCGGGCCTATCAGGACGGCCCGCAGACCCTGGAGGCCCGCAAGCGTATCGTGCGCGACTACCTCAACAGCGTGCCGCTGTCCGCGGTGCCCGGCCACGGCGAAGTGCACGGCATGGCCGAGGGCCTGCGGGTCTGGTACGGCGCTGACTTCGACAAGGTCAACCAGGTGCTCGGCAGCACCGCCACGGACTCGAAAAGCCTCGCCGCACGAGGGCTGGCCCTGCGCCAGGTGCTGTCGCTGATGATTGCCCAGCGCCGCCCCTCCCACTACCTGGCCAAGGGCCGCGCAGAACTGGCGGAACTGACGGACAGCCATATCCGCCTGCTGGCGCAGAACCATGTCATCGACCCGGCGCTGAGCAGCGCCGCCCTGGCCAGCCAGGTGACCTACCGCGACTGGCAACAGCAGCCGACCATTCAGCCGATCGAGACCAACAAGGGCATCAGCGTCGCCCGCAGCCGCCTCGCCGCCCTGCTCAACCGGCCACTGTATGACCTGGACCGCCTCGACCTCTCGGCCACCAGCACCTTGCAGAGCGACCTGCAGCGCCAGGCCACCGAATACCTCAAGCACCTTGCGGACCCGGCCTTCGCCGCGCAGATTGGTGTGCTAGGCGAACGCCTGCTGACCCCCACCAGCACCACTCAGGTGCGCTACAGCTTCACCCTGTTCGAACTGACCCCCGACGGCTCGCGGGTGCGGGTGCAGACCGACAGCACCGACCAGCCTTTCGACATCAACGAAGGCAGCAAGCTGGAACTGGGCTCCACCGCCAAGCTGCGGGTGCTGACCACCTACCTGCAGATCATTTCCGAGCTGCACGACAAGTACGCCACGCAAACACCCGCGCAATTGAAAAAGATCCCGGTGAACGAGCAGGACCGCCTGAGCCGCTGGGCCCTCGACTACCTGATGCAGAACAGCGACCGCAGCCTGCCGAAAATGCTCGACGCCGCCCTGGACCGCACCTACTCCGCCAGCCCCGGCGAGGCCTTCTTCACCGGTGGCGGGGTGCATCACTTCCACAACTTTCGCAACGAAGACAACGGCCGCAGCCCGACCCTGCGCGATGCCCTGCGCGAATCGATCAACCTGCCATTCATCCGCCTGATGCGCGACCTGGTGCGCTACAGCACTTATGGCGGCGACAGCAGCAGTGCCGAATTGCTCAGGGACGACGAGAACCCGCGGCGCCAGGAGTACCTGGCACGCTTTGCCGACCGTGAGGGCACCTCGTTCCTGCTGCGTTTCTGGAAGAAGTACCGCAACAAGGACACCCAGTCGCGCCTGGAAACCTTCCTCGACAGCATGCACCCCACGGCAATCCGCCTCGCCGCCGTGCACCGCTACCTGCTGCCGGACGCCAGCCAGGAGAGCTTCAACCGCTTCGTCCGGGCCCACATGAAGAACGCCAAGGTCAGCGAGAAGCTCACCGACGAACGCCTGGACAAGCTCTACGCCAGCTACGGCCCCGGTGCCTATGACCTGCCGGACCAGGGCTACATCGCCAAGGTCCACCCCCTGGATCTCTGGCTGCTGGGCTACCTGATGAACAACCCGGAGGCGAACTTCACCCAGATCGTCAAGGCCAGCGAGTTCGAGCGCCAGGAGGTCTACAGCTGGCTGTTCAAGAGCCGCCATCGCAGCGCCCGGGACAGTCGCATCCGCACCATGCTGGAGATCGAGGCCTTCCTCGATATCCACCAGCGCTGGCAGAGCGTCGGCTATCCGTTCGACCACCTGGTACCGTCCCTGGCCACCGCTATCGGCAGCTCCGGCGACCGCCCGGCGGCGTTGGCGGAACTGGTGGGCACCATCCTCAACGACGGCGTGCGCCTGCCAACCTTGCGCATCGACAGCCTGCACTTCGCCGCCGGCACGCCCTATGAAACCCGCCTGCTCAACGACCCGGACAAGGGCAAGCGGGTGATGCCTTCGGAGGTGGCCACGGCGCTGCGCGGGGCCTTGTCGCAAGTGGTGGATGCCGGCACCGCGAAACGGGTGTCCGGCAGCTTCAAGCTGGCCGATGGCACGCCATTGGCCATGGGCGGCAAGACCGGTACCGGCGACAACCGCATCGAAGCCATTGGCGCCGGCGGGCGGGTGCTGAGCTCCAAATCCATCAACCGCACCGCAACCTTCGTGTTCTACATCGGTGACCACCATTTCGGCACCCTTACCGCGTACGTACCCGGAGCCTCGGCCCAGGCCTTCAAATTCACCTCGGCACTGCCGGTGCAGGTGCTCAAGGGCATGGCGCCGATCCTCATGCCCTACCTGCAACCGGGCAGTGGCACCCAATGCCTGGGCAGCGTGGCGCAACGCTGAATCACGACAGGCCCCCCTCTCTCTCCGACAAACGGCAGCTTTGCCGCCGGCAGAAATGCTTGCGTCATTCTTAAGATATATCTTAAGTTATGTCTAAATCGAAACGGAGAAAGAGAAAATGAGAGAGCACCACCACCCTCCCCATCGCGAACACGGGGACAGCCATGAGATCTTCGAACGCCGCCCGGGCCGCGAACGCGGCGGCCGCGGACCCCGGGTATTCGCCCCCGGCGACCTGAAACTGCTGCTGTTGGCGCTGATCGCCGAGCAGCCCTGCCACGGCTACGACCTGATCCGCCAGATCGAAAGCATGTTCGACGGCGCCTACAGCCCCAGCCCCGGCGTGATCTACCCGACCCTGACCTTTCTCGAAGAAAGCGAAATGATCCAGGGCGATGCCGAAGGCGGCAAAAAGCGCTACAGCGTGACCGACGCCGGACGTCTGTCCCTGCAGGAGCAAGCCATCGCCCTGGACGGCGTGCGCATGCGCATCGAAGTCAGCAAGCGCTCCCTGCGCGGACATGATCGCCCCGCTGAAATCCACGAGGCGGTGCACAACCTGCGCCACGCCCTGCAAATGCACCATGGCCGCTGGAGCCCGGAAGAGATCCTTCGGGTACGCGACCTGCTGAACAACACCGCCAAGGCCATTGTCGATGGTCCTGTGAGCCACCCCGCCCCGGAGAAAAGCCAATGACTGCCAGCCCAGAACTGTCCATCCATCGGGTCATGCACGAGATCAAGCGCCGACGCCTGGAGGTGCTGCGCGTTGTCGACCTGACTCCGCGCATGCGCCGCATCACCCTGGGCGGGCCCGAGCTGGCCGGGTTCATCAGCCTGGGCAGCGACGATCATGTGAAGCTGCTGTTCCCGCAGAACGCCGAACAGCAAGCCGCCCTGGAAACCCTGGTACTGGGCCCGGGCAAGGACAACGGCCCGATGCCCGCCATGCGCGACTACACCCCGCGCCGCTATGACCTGGAGCTGGGCGAACTGGACATCGACTTCGTGCTCCACGGCGACGGCCCCGCCTCCACCTGGGCCGAACAGGCCGCACCAGGCCAGCTCCTGCACATCGGCGGGCCACGGGGCTCGATGGTGGTGCCGGATATCTTCGACAGCTACCTGCTGATCGGCGATGAAACCGCGCTGCCGGCCATTGCCCGGCGCCTGGAAGAACTGCCGGCCGGGCGCCAGGTGCTGGCGGTGATCGAGGTACAGAACGCCGCCGAACGCCAGGCTCTGGACAGCGCCGCCCAGGTGCAGGTGATCTGGGTTGAACGGGACGCAGGCGGGCAGGACCTGATCAGCACGGTGCGCCAGTTGCAGGTGCCGCAAGGCAAGCTGTATGCCTGGGTAGCCACCGAGAGCAAGGTGTCGCGCCAGGTGCGTCGAGTGCTGCTGGATGAGCACCAGCTCAACGACGAATTCGTCAAGACCGCCGGTTACTGGCGCCTGGACAGCAGCGAAGAAGAATAATCGCGCATCAGGGTAGGAACTGGCTTGCCAGCGAAGGCGGTCCCAAGGGCCCCCTCACCGGCAAGCCGGCTCCTACGGGCCCCTGGACCGGAGTTTACCCAGCCAGCGGTCCAGCCCCAGCAACAGCAGGGATACCAGGACGAACCCCGCCAATATCCCGAGGGCATTGAGCAGTACCCGGGGGTAGCCCAGCCTGTCCACGGAGATGAAGGGATAGGGGTACAGCCCAAGCAAATGCCCGCGCAGCAACAGGTAGGCGAAATACACAATCGGGTAGAGCGTCCACCACCCGATGTGCCTCATCCGCAGCCCGCCCTTGGGCACGCAACACCACCAATAGACCAGAAACAGCAGCGGCATCACGTCATGCAGCAACTCGTCCGCCAGCCATTGCCAACCCTGGGGATGCCACAGGTGGCGCAACAGCAGGCTGTAGGCCAGCCCCACCAGCAGAATGCTCGCCGCCACGGCGCCGCTGACCCAGGGCTGGAGCATGAACGCCTGCCCCTTGGAAACCCGCAGGTTGAGGGCGCAGGTCAGCACGCTGGCCACCAGGGTATTGCTGAGCACGGTGAAGAAACTGAAGAAGTTCACCAGCCCGCCCAGCAGGCTGGCGCCACTGTCCCAGCGCAACAGCAGGATCAGGTACAGCTGCACGGTCAGCCCGAACCAGCCAAGGATCGCCGCCACGGCAATCAGGCCACGCCGAGTGCACAGCCCCGGCAGCGAAAAGCCAGCCATAGGGTTCCTTAAAGCGGGCGCTTGGTACGTTGCAACTTCACATAGAGCTTCTCGACCTTCTCCCTCGCCCAGGGTGTCTTGCGCAGGAAGGTCAGGCTGGACTTGATGCTCGGATCGCTCTTGAAGCAGCGGATATCAATGCGTTCAGCCAGCCCCGACCACTCGTAGTGTTCCACCAGCGCCTTGAGGATCTGTTCCAGGGTCACGCCATGCAGCGGGTCGGTGTGGGTGTCGGTCATGCCAGGCCTTTGCGGGAAGAAAATGGGGAAAGCCGCGCACCTTAGCCGAGGGCTTGGCCCCGCGCCAGCACGCTTGAGTAACTGTAGTCGCAGCCCGTCACCGAGGCGATCGGGCATGAACAGCGAAAAGTTCCTGGCTTTTCGAAATAAAAGAGATGTTATATTGTATCAATCAATAACAACTCACCCGCATTTTGGGCACCCCCGTGTCCCGCCTGCTCACTGACTCAAAGCGCCTAGCGCCCTGTTCGCCAAGGAATGACCGATGTCCCGCTCAACTCCCCGCCCTTCTCGCTCCCTGCTCTGGCGCCTGTCGCCACTGTCCGCCGCGCTGCTGATCGCCTCCCAGGCCCATGCCGTGGAATTGCCCCAGCAGGTCATCACCGCCAACCCCCTGGGCAGCACCGAACTGGCCGCCCCAAGCACTGTGCTGGAAGGCGACCAACTGACCCTGGAACAAAAAGGCAGCCTCGGTGAAACCCTGAACAAACAGCCGGGCGTGTCTTCATCCTACTTCGGGCCGGGGGCCAGCCGGCCGATCATTCGCGGCCTGGATGGCGACCGGATTCGCATTCTGCAGAACGGCGTCGGGGCCCTCGACGCCTCGTCGCTGTCCTACGACCATGCGGTGCCCCTGGACCCGGTTAACGTCGAGCGCATCGAGATCGTCCGCGGCCCGGCGGCCCTGCTGTACGGCGGCAACGCCATCGGCGGGGTGGTCAACAGCTTCGACAATCGGATACCCACCGAGGCCATCGAGGGCATCCACGGGGCGGGCGAGTTGCGCTACGGCGGCGCCGACACCACCCGCAGCAGCGCCGGCAAGCTGGAAGCCGGCGATGGCACCTTTGCCCTGCACCTGGATGCCAACTCGCGGCAGTTCAATGACCTGAAGATTCCCGGCTACGCCCGCAGCCGTCACGCTGCGGCCAGTGAAGATGGGGATGGCAAGAAAGGCCGCCTGGGCAACAGTGACGGTCGTCAGGACGGCGGCGCCATCGGCGGTTCCTACACCTGGGATGACGGCTATGCCGGCCTGTCCTACAGCAACTACGACTCCAACTACGGCTCCCCCGCCGAAGAGGACGTGCGCATCCGCATGAAGCAGGACCACTACGCCTTCGCTTCGGAACTGCGCAACCTGCAGGGCCCGTTCAGCTCGCTCAAGTTCAACGCCGGCTACACCGACTACGAACACCGCGAGATCGAGGGCGGCGAAACCGGCACCACCTTCAAGAACAAGGGCTACGAGGCCCGTGTCGAGGCCCGGCACCAGCCGCTGGGCCCCCTCGAAGGGGTGATCGGCGCCCAGGTCAACCGCAACGAATTCTCCGCCTTGGGCGAAGAAGCCTTCGTGCCACAGACCGATACCAACAGCGGCGCGCTGTTCATCCTCGAAGAACTGCAAGCCACCGAACGCCTGCGGCTCAGCCTCGGCGGGCGCCTGGAACACACCACCGTAGACCCGGACAGCAAAGGCAACGAACGCTTCGCCCAGGCCGACAAGTCCAGCAGCTTCACTGCCGGCAGCCTGTCCTCGGGGGCGGTCTACACCCTGACCCCGGTCTGGTCCCTGGCCGCGACCCTGGGCTACACCGAGCGCGCCCCGACCTTCTACGAGCTGTACGCCAACGGCGCCCACGTCGCCACCGGCACCTATGAAGTGGGCAGCGCCAAGCTATCGAAGGAAAAAGCCGTGTCCAGCGACCTGGCCCTGCGCTTCGACAACGGCATCCACAAAGGCAGCGTCGGCGTGTTCTACAGCCACTTCTCCAACTACATCGGCCTCTTGGGCACCGGGCGCACCCTCAACGATGAAGGCGAAGAAGATGCAACAGGCATCCCGGAATACGCCTACAGCGGAGTGCGAGCACGCTTCAGTGGGATCGAAGCCCAGGATCGCTGGACCCTGGGGGAAAACGCCTACGGCAAGTTCGCCCTGGAACTGTCCGGCGACTACACCCGGGCCAAGAACCTGGATAACGGCCAGGACCTGCCACGCATTGCTCCATTGCGCCTGAACAGTGGCCTGCTGTGGGAACTGGACCGCTGGCAGGCACGCCTGGATGTCCAACATGCTGCCAGCCAGGGCCGGGTGCCGGACAACGAAAGCGGCACCGACGGCTACACCACCCTTGGCGCCAGTGCCGGTTATCGCTTCGACATCGGCCATAGCCAGTGGCTGGCCTTCGTCAAGGGCGAGAACCTGACCAACCAGACCGTGCGCTATGCCAGCTCGATCCTGCGGGATATCGCCCCGGCCGCCGGGCGCAGTGTGGAAGTGGGCTTGCGTACTACCTTCTAAGGCCCTGTTCGCCGGCAAGCCTGCTCCTACACGGCCCCGCAGGAGCAGGCTTGCCAGCCAAGAGCTTAGCGGTAACGCCGCGGGTCAGCCTCGATCAGGCTGGCCAGTTGGGTCAGGGCAAAGCGCAACTCGTCCTGGGTGGTGGGCGACATCAATACCACCCGCACACAACGGGAGCTGGCACCGCGTTCCACCTGGAACTGGCTGCCGCTCATCACCAGCACCCCATTGGCCCGGGCCAGGGTGGCGAACTCATCGCCCGTCCAGGGTTCCGGCAACGTCAGCCACAGGTGATAGCTGTGGGGCTGGGTCTGGATCTCCAGGCCGGCAAACACGTCCCGGGCAATCGCCTGGCGCGCTGCCGCTTCACTGCGCTGGGTCTGCACCAGCTTGCGGTCCAAGCCTTCGACAATCACGTTACTGGCCAATTGCGCGGTCAAAGGCGACGGCATCCAAACGCTGCTACGCACCATCGAACTCAGCCGCGACAGCAGCTTCGGCGGGCTGTAGAGATAGCCCACGCGCAACGCCGGCATGATCGCCTTGGACAGGCTGGTGAGGTACACCGAACGCTGCGGCGCATAGCTCGACAGCGGCTTGATCGACGGATCGGTGGCGAGAAAGCCGTAGATATCGTCGTCGATGATCAAAAAATCGAACTCTTCGGCAATCGCCGCAATCTGCGCCCGACGCCTTGGCGACATGATCGCCGTGGTGGGGTTCTGGCAACTGGCGACACACACCAGCAGCGCCGGTTTTTCCCGCAGGCACTGCTCGCGCAGGGCCTCGGGGAGCATCCCCTCTTCATCCATGGCCACGCCCCGCAGGCGCCGCTCCAGGCCGTGGGCCACGGAGATGATGCCCGGGTAGCAGAGCGACTCGCAAAGCACCAGGTCGCCGGCGTTGCTCAGGGCGCTGATGGCCACCATCAGCCCGTGCTGGGCACCGGAGGTAATGACCACCTGCTGCCAGTTGGCCTCGGGCAAGGAATGGCGCAACCACTGCGCCCCGGCCTCGCGATGAGCCGGGTGGCCTCCATCGGGGGCGTAGTCCAGGGCCCGGCCGAAGTCACTGCTGCGGGCCATGCCCACCAGGGCGCCACGCAACCAGTACTCCAGGGTTTCGCTGTAGGGCTTGATGATCGACAGATCCAGGGCTTCGGCCTGCCCCAGGGACAGGGACGGAGCGCTGGAACCTTCGGGCAACACCAACGGCGGCTGCGCCAGCACGTAAGTGCCGCGGCCGACTTCGCCCTGCACCAATCCGCGCCGCTGAGCTTCGCTGTAGGCGCGGCTGATGGTGCCAGGGGTGACATTCAGGGTTACCGCCAGCTCGCGCAGGGTCGGCAAGCGGTCACCATCATTCAACAAACCGCTGCCGATATCCCGCGCCAGGGCGTCGGCGATGGACAGGTAGACCGGTTGATTGAACTCGCTTAACTGGGGAACCCACATGGAGGCTGATGACCATCGGCTGCGTTGAGGTGGACCGGAGCATATCACAGCCATGGGTCGCTCCTTAACATCGATTCATTTGGAAAATTGATTCGATCTTCACGCCAAACTGGCGACTCGAAGCCGTTAAAAAAGTTTTTATATGATCTATAAACCATTATAAATCATCACCTTACCGATAAAACTCAGCCAACTTCGGCACAGCCCTCTCGAGAAACAATTGAATCGACTCAATTTATTGAAATACACTCAATCAGCACCAACCCAATCGACTCAATTTCTCCCACCCATGCCCAGTCGAGATGCCATGCACAGTCTCAGCAAGGACCTGTCCCTCTCCGCCGTGATTGCCGGCCTGATCGCCGTGATCATTTCCTACGCCGGCCCCTTGATCATCGTGTTCCAGGCCGCCCGCGAAGCCCATCTGCCCAGCGACCAGGTGTCATCGTGGATCTGGGCCATCTCCATCGGCAGCGGCCTCACCGGCCTGCTGCTGAGCTGGCGCCTGAAAGTGCCGGTGATCACCGCCTGGTCCACCCCCGGCGCGGCGCTGCTGGTGTCGATGCTACCCACGGTGTCGCTGCCCCAGGCCATCGGCGCCTACATCGTGGCCTCATTGCTCATCGCGCTGGTCGGGCTTTCCGGGGCCTTCGACAAACTCATGAGCCGCCTGCCCAAGGCGATTGCCGCCGCCATGCTGGCGGGCATCCTGTTCCGCTTCGGCGCCGGCCTGTTCACTTCGGTCAGCCTGCAACCGGCCCTGGTGCTGGCGATGATCGCCGCCTACCTGCTGGGCAAGCGCCTGTCACCCCGCTACGCGATCCTCGCGGTGCTGCTGGTGGGCTGCGCGATGGCCACAGGCCTGGGCGAACTCAATGGCGGGGCCATCACCCTGGCGGTGGCCCAGCCGATCTTCATCGCTCCCGAGTGGAGCTGGCACGCCATCATCAACATCGGCCTGCCCCTGGCCCTGGTCACCCTGACCGGGCAATACGTGCCGGGCATGGCGGTGATGCGCAGCGCCGGCTACAACACCCCGGCCCGCTCGATCATTTCCTGGACAGCCATCACCTCGGCACTGCTGGCGCCGTTCGGCTCCCACGGGATCAACCTGGCAGCCATCACCGCTGCCATCTGCACCGGCCGCGAAGCCCATGAAGACAAGGACAAGCGCTACATCGCCGGGATCGCCTGCGGCCTGTTCTACCTCCTCATGGGGATTTTCGGCGCGACCCTGGCCTCGGTGTTCGCCGCCCTGCCCAAGGAACTGATTGCGGCACTGGCCGGCCTGGCCCTGTTCGGCGCCATCAGCGCCGGGTTGAGCGGCGCCATGGCCGACGAAAAACAGCGTGAAGCGGCGCTGATCACCTTCCTGGTCACTGCATCGGGCATGAGCTTCCTGGGCCTGGCCGCCGCGTTCTGGGGGTTGATCTTCGGCCTGGTGGCGCACTTTGCCCTGAGCCATACCCGGCACAAACCCAGCCTCGCCCAGGCCAGTGCCCCACGCTGAGCAGAGACCGAGCCGGGAACTGTTACCGATTGCGAAACTGTTCATGTCAATAAAAGCGCTTTCTCTCCCGGAGACGGCGCTTTATCCTTAGCCCCCTAATAAAGCTGAACCGTTTCATCTTTCCCTTTGAAATCAGTGGCCTGCCGTTCTCGATCAACCTGCATCGATGCTACGCGCCATGCCCTTGCTTCTGCCTATTCCTAGAAAAAGACCTTATCCGAATGCCTATGCCCACTTTTCAGCGTTTAAAAGACAGCGCTGTCCTGACTTCCGTCGCCCTGCCCAAGAGCCTGAGCCTACTCGGCGCCCTTGGTTTTGCCGCCTGCGCCCAGGCCGCACCGGCCTTCGACAGTGACTCACCGTGGATGCTCGGCGACTGGAATGGCGCCCGCACGGAACTGGCCAACAAAGGCTACGACTTCAAGATCGACTACGTCGGCGAGATGGGCTCGAACCTGCACGGTGGCTACGACCACGACCGCACCGCGCGCTACAGCGACCAGTTCGCCTTCGGCAGCCACCTGGACCTGCAGAAGATCCTCGGCTGGGACGACGCCGAATTCCAACTGACCGTGACCAAGCGCGACGGCGACAACATCAGCAACGACCGGATCAACGATCCGCGGGTCGGCGGCTTCACCTCGGCCCAGGAAGTCTGGGGCCGTGGCCAGACCTGGCGCCTGACCCAGATGTGGTACCAGCAGAAATTCTTCGACCAGAAGCTCGACATCAAGGCCGGACGCTTCGGCCAGGGCGAAGACTTCAACAGCTTCCCCTGCGACTTCCAGAACCTGGCGTTCTGCGGCTCCCAGGTGGGCAACTGGGCCGGCAGCGTCTGGTACAACTGGCCGGTCAGCCAGTGGGCCCTGCGGGTCAAGTATCACCTGAGCGCCGAGCTCTACGCGCAGATCGGCGCCTATGAGCAGAACCCCTCGAACCTGGACCGCGACAACGGTTTCAAGCTCAGTGGCAGCGGCACCCAGGGCACCCTGTTGCCGGTGGAACTGGTGTGGACACCGAAACTCAACGGCCTGGCCGGTGAGTACCGCGCCGGCTACTACTACAGCAGCGCCAAGGCCAACGACGTATACAAGGATGGCAATGGCCAGCCCGCCGCCCTGACCGGCGAGGCCTACCGCAGCAGCTCCAGCAAGCACGGCCTGTGGCTGGGCGCGCAACAGCAAGTCACCAGTTTGGCCAGCGACCACTCCCGCGGCCTGAGCCTGTTCGCCAACGTCACCGCCCACGACAAGAAGACCAACGCCATCGACAACTACGTCCAGGCGGGCCTGGTCTACAAGGGGCTGTTCGACGCCCGGGCCAAGGATGACATCGGCTTTGCCCTGGCCCGGGTCCATGTCAACCCGGCGTACCGCAAGAACGCCCAGGCCAGCAACCAGGCCCGGGCGCTCTACGACTACGACAACCCGAGCTACCTGCCGCCCCAGGACACCGAATACAGCGCCGAGCTGTACTACGGCGTGCACCTGGCCAACTGGCTGACCGTGCGCCCCAACCTGCAATACATCCGCCACCCCGGCGGCGTGAGCCAGGTGGACGACGCCCTGATCGGCGGGATCAAGATCCAGAGTTCGTTCTGAGGCCAGCAGGCACACAACGACGCCATTCACAGTTTTCAGCTGAACCAAGCCCGCGCCTGATCGTCATCTACAGTGAACATGCGCGGGAACACTCTAAACGTCACGGAGAACCACACTATGAGCACTGAGGGTGCTTCAAGTCCGAGCCGCTTGCTGCCAAGCCTGCTCGGGATCTTGCTGCTGCTAATGGGCCTGGCCTTGCTGGCCGGGGGGATCAAGCTGAGCATGCTCGGCGGCTCGCTGTATTACGTCCTGGCCGGTATCGGCCTGACGTTGACCGGCCTCTTGCTGCTGGCCGGTAAACGCGCGGCGCTGGGCCTGTATGCCCTGGTACTGTTCGCCAGTACCGTCTGGTCGCTATGGGAAATCGGCCTGGACTGGTGGCAGTTGGTGCCACGCTTGTCGCTGTGGTTCGCCCTCGGCGTGGTCCTGCTGCTGCCCTGGTTCCGTCGCCCGCTGCTGCGCGATGGCCCGGCCCCGCTGGGCACCGCTGCCCTGAGCGTGGCCGTGGTCCTGGCCGGTGGCGCCGCCATTGGCAGCCAGTTCACCCACCCCGGGGAAATCTCCGGTGACCTGGGCCGCGACACCGCGGACATGACCAGCACCGCGCCGGCCATGCCCGACGGTGAATGGCAGGCCTACGGCCGCACCGAGTTCGGCGATCGCTACTCGCCGCTGAAGCAGATCACCCCGGCCAACATCGGCAAGCTGCAGGAAGCCTGGCGCATCCGCACCGGCGACATGCCGACCGCCAAGGACCCCGTGGAAATCACCAACCAGAACACCCCGCTGAAGGTCAACGGCATGCTCTATGCCTGCACCGCCCACAGCAAGGTGCTGGCTCTGGACCCGGATTCCGGCAAGGAAATCTGGCGCTTCGATCCACAGATCCAAGGCCCCAACGGCGACGATTTCCGTGGCTGGGCACACATGACCTGCCGTGGCGTGTCGTACTACGACGAAGCCAACTTCAAGAACACCGACGCCATCAGCCAGCCGGCCACCCTGTCCCCCGCGGGCCAGGCCATCGCCACCAGTTGCCCGCGTCGCCTGTTCCTGCCTACCGCCGATGCGCGCCTGATCGCCATCAACGCCGACACCGGCAAGGTCTGTGAAGACTTCGGCAACAAGGGCGTTGTGGACCTGAAGGCCGGTATCGGCCCGTTCACCCCGGGTGGCTACTACTCCACCTCGCCGGCGGCCATCACCCGTAACCTGGTGATCATTGGCGGCCACGTGACCGACAACGAGTCGACCAACGAGCCGTCCGGCGTGATCCGCGCCTTCGACGTGCACGACGGTCACCTGGTGTGGAACTGGGATTCGGGCAACCCCGACGAGACCACGCCGCTGCCGGAAGGCAAGACCTATACCCGCAACTCGCCGAACATGTGGTCCCTGGCCAGCGTCGACGAGAAACTGGGCATGGTCTACCTGCCACTGGGCAACCAGATGCCTGATCAGTGGGGCGGCAACCGCAGCGCGGGCGCGGAGAAATTCAGCGCCGGCACCGTGGCCCTGGACATCGACACCGGCAAGCTGCGCTGGAACTACCAGTTCACCCACCACGACCTGTGGGACATGGACGTGGGCAGCCAGCCGACCCTGCTCGACATGAAGACCGCCGACGGCGTCAAGCCGGCGCTGATCCAGCCGACCAAGCAAGGCAGCCTGTACGTGCTGGACCGTCGCGATGGCACCCCGATCGTGCCGATCCGTGAAGTACCGGCCCCCACCGGCGCTGTCGAAGGCGACCACACCGCGCCAACCCAGGCCCGTTCGGACCTGAACCTGTTGCCGCCGCCACTGGACGAGAAAGCCATGTGGGGCGCCACGCCGTTCGACCAGATGCTGTGCCGCATCCAGTTCAAGCAACTGCGCTATGAAGGCCAGTACACCCCGCCGTCGGTGCAGGGCAGCCTGATCTACCCGGGTAACGTGGGCGTGTTCAACTGGGGTAGCGTGTCCCTGGACCCGGTTCGCCAGCTGCTGTTCACCAGCCCGAACTACATGGCCTTCGTTTCCAAGCTGGTGCCGCGCGCCGAAGTCGCCGCCGACAGCAAGCGCGAAAGCGAGACCTCGGGCGTACAACCCAACACCGGCGCGCCTTACGCGGTGATCATGCACCCGTTCATGTCGCCTCTGGGCGTACCTTGCCAGGCCCCGGCCTGGGGCTACGTGGCCGGTATCGACCTGACCACCAACAAAGTGGTGTGGAAGCACAAGAACGGCACCAGCCGCGACAGCTCGCCGATCCCCATCGGCCTGCCGATGGGCGTGCCAAGCATGGGCGGTTCCATGGTCACCGGCGGTGGCGTGGGCTTCCTCAGTGGCACCCTGGACCAGTACATCCGCGCCTATGACGTGAAAAACGGCAAGGAACTGTGGAAATCCCGCCTGCCTGCGGGCGGCCAGGCCACGCCGATGAGCTACACCGGCAAGGACGGCAAGCAGTACGTGCTGGTGGTCGTGGGCGGCCACGGCTCCCTGGGCACCAAGATGGGCGACTACATCATTGCCTACAAACTGTCGGAATAAGCTGTACCGGCAGGCATGAAAAAGGCGGCTACCTTCGGGTAGCCGCCTTTTTTTGTACCGTTCGCCCTCCGTAGGAGCTGGCTTGCCAGCGAAAACGTAGGCCGGGGCGATGCAAGGCTTGCGGGCCTCTTCGCCGGCAAGCCGGCTCCTACATAAGGTGCCTGGTGTTTGATCCTGCTCGACCAGCAGCCCCTCAAAGGGCGATCACCGAAAATTCCTACCACTCGCGTCCGATTGCATCACCTTGTCCCTCCAAGGCGATGCCCTTAAGGTCTGGGGGTCATTGCAAATTCAGTGACAGGGGTGTGGAAGCCCCTATCTCGTTAGGCGTAAACGACGCCACCTAATGGCCATTCTGATTCCTGCGAGAGAGTCCCACAGCAATGAACAACAACGCAGCTGACCAACCCGAGAGACGCTACATGCCCCTCACCAGCAACGACTACAACATCCCCGCCCTGCTGGTGGACACCCAGGCCCCGCTGGACGCGCTCCACGAAGCCGCCGCGCACCGCATCCGCGCGGCCACCCAGTTGCTGGAGAACATCGCCAGCCACGACAACCTGCAGAGCAACCCGGCCCTGCTCCAGGACTTCGCCCAGCTGTGCGTCATCCCCCTGCGCGATGGCTGCGACCTGCTGGACGTACTGGGCCGACGCCTGCAGGAACAACTGCTGACCTGACCCCGGATCCAGGACCGGCAGCGCCTCGCCGGTCCTCTCAAGCGGCCCTGTTCGCCTGCCCAACAGCCTCGTAATTGCAAAGCGACATTAGCCCATTTGTGCTAATCGACCCTCCCCCACCCCGGGGCTATAGTGCCGGGCAACCACCTGATCTCCCCATCGCCGCCAGCCTGCGGTGTCGGGAGCGGCTGCGCCGTTGAAAACACAACAACACCAAGGAAGAGTCATCATGAAACTCCAGTCCAGCCTCCGCCCCCTTGCCCTGCTCAGCGCCCTGGCCCTCGCCCTGGGCGGTTGCGCCATCGCCAAACCGAGCAACGACGATCTGAAGAACCGCGCCCAGATCACCCTCGGCAAGCCGGTTTCCACCGTCTCGAATGTGCGCAGCGACGCGTCCCAGACCTACTTCACCGCCAGCACCAGCGCCGGCGAATACAACTGCGTATTGCCCAGCGGCGGCATGGTCGCCTTCGCCACCATGGGCGGCGTGGTCGCGCTGCCGGCCGAGTGCAGCAAGCAATAAACCGCTAACCCCTGGCCAACCGGTTCGCCGCGACGAGTTGCCCCGGTGTAGCAGCGGGACAACGTCGGGCGAGCAACGCGCCCTCCTGAAAAGGTCCTGAGTTGATGAAACCCCGTCTCTTCATGGTGACAGGCCTGGCCCTGCTCGCCTGTACCCTGATTGCCTGCGCGCCGCGCCAAGGGCGAACCCTGGACGAATACCCGCCAGTCAAGATTTCCACCGTACAGTACCCCGATGAACCCTTCGACACCCAGGCCGCGCGCGCCGCGCTGCAACCCGGCAACGCAACGCTTACCGGCAAGTTCTGTATCGTCGGCAATGACGGTATCGAAGACAGCCGCGACGTCGAGATCTACCTCTACCCGGTCACCCCGCACTTGCAGGCCTGGCACAAGTTGCGCGCGTCCCAACCTGAAGGCGCGCCGGTGAGCATGGTCCCCGAAGCCCTGGCCGTGCACCGGATGACCCGCACCGACGGCAACGGCATCTTCCAGTTCACGGGGCTGAAACCGGGCCGCTACTTCGTCCAGGGCCGCGATATGGTGTACGGCACCAGCCGCTGGAACGAGTACGTGGGCACCGGCCAGAGCAACACCAACTACGGGCCAGTGACCACTCACTACTACACCGAGCGCAGTTCGATCTCTTCGTACTCGGGCATGCTGGATGACTTCGTCGAACTGGCCAGTGGCGAGAACAAGAAGCTGACCATGACCAACTACCCCCTGCTTATCCCGTGCCGGACCTGGTAACCGCCTCTGGCGCCGCAGCCCTGTGGGCAGGCACCAGCGGCGCCTCGCGCAGGGCCCGCAAGGTGCTGCGCAATTCCACCGGCCGCACCGGCTTGGACAGGATGGCGATGTTGCGGTCGTGCAGGGCGGCGTGGATTTTCTCGATGTCGTGCCCAGTGATAATCAGCGCCGGCACTTCCCAGCCCCGCTGCTGGCGGATGCTGTCGATGCATTCGATACCCGAGGCCCGAGTGCCCAGGTCGTAGTCGGCGACGATAATGTCGCAGTCGGTCAGCAGGTTCTCCCCGCTCGACTCGGCCTGGACCACGCAGCCCCAGCGTTCCAGCAACGCCGAGGTGGCCAGCAAGACGTTGCGGTCATCCTCCACAAGACACACCCGCAGCCCGGTCAGCAAGCCGCTCTGCAACGCCTCGTCACGACCGTGCAAACGCTGTGGCGCGGCCAGTGACAGGCCGTGCAGGCTGACCGCGGTGCCGTGATCGACCCGCGAACGAATCGTCACCTGCAGGCCGGTCATCTGCCCCAGGCGCTTGACGATGGATAAGCCCAGGCCAACGCCTTCGACATCCTTGTCCCGTACCTGGCGCACCCGGTAGAACTCCTCGAAGATCTTCGGCAGATGCTCCTCGGCAATCCCCCGGCCCTGGTCATAGATGACAATGGCCAGGCCTCGGCCACGCCGGCGTACGCCAATCAGCACTGGCCGTTCCGCGGCGTACTTGAAGCAATTGGACAGTACGTTCTGCACCATGGTCGCCAGCAACCCCGGATCGACCCGCACCCAATGGGCGCAAGGCCGCAGCCGCAGTTCGACACCCGCCCAGCGCGCCGCCTCGGAATTCTGGCGCACCAGGTCGCGCAGCAGCTCGCCCAGGTGGACGGTTTCGTATTTGGGCTGAACTCGCCCGTTGTCCAGGGTGTAAAGGTCGAGGATCGAGCGGAACAGCTGCGAGACGTTGAGCAGTGAACGATCGATGTTATCCACCAGGCGCCGCTCATCCACCCCCAGGCTGGCTTCGCGCAGGCAGGCGGTGAACAGGCCGATGGAGTGGATCGGCTGGCGCAAGTCATGGCTGGCCTGGGCCAGGAAACGGGACTTTTCCAGGTTGGCGGCAATCGCCTCTTCCGAAGCCAGGCGGGTACGCTTGAGCAGGATATGGGCATACACCGGAATCACCGTGCTGGTGATCATCAACATCAACACCATGTAGGGCTGGGCCTGCCAATAGGGGGTCAGCAGGTAGACCATGAACAGCGCGACCTGCGCCAGCACGGTGGCGATGGCCAGGTAACGCGAGCCGAAGCGCATGCCATTGCCCAGGTTGACCCAGACCATCACCGCATAGATCGGCAGTGCCCCCTCGCCGCCTACCACCAGGCCATAACAGGTGCCGGTGTAGTCGTAGACCATGCCCAGGATGCGCCGCGCCGGGTAGTGCCCGGGCCAGCGGGCAATGGCCATGCGCAGGGCGATCGAACCGAGCATGAACAGGGAAATGTAGATCATCACCGGCACGTAGGGATCCACCTCCTGCCCCGGCAGAAAGCCGATCACACCAAACCAGACCAGGGCGCATCCGGCCACGATAATCCGCAGGGTGGCCTGGTCGAGTTCACTGTCTTTCTCAACTTTCATGCAATCACCTCCTTGTGCAATATGCGCCGCCGTGGTCTTTTGCCGTTCGCAAAGCTGGCCCACCAGACACGACCAGCGGGCAGTTACAACGCCGTGCGCCAAGTTAGCATGCCCACAGGACTGGATGTTTCAAGGAGTTTCAAACATGACATGCCGGATTATCGTCGCCGACGACCACCCGCTGTTTCGCGAAGGCATGCTGCGCACCATCCAGCGCTTGCTGCCCGATGCCGTGCTCGAAGAGGCCGGCGACCTGGCTGCGGTAATGGCCCTGGCCAAGAGCGGCGAGGAGCCGGACTCGCTGATTCTCGACCTGCGCTTTCCCGGCCTGACCTCGGTCAGCATGATTGCCGGCCTGCGCCAGCAATTGCCACGCACCTCGATCATCGTGGTGTCGATGATCGACAACCAGGACCTGATCGCCGAAGTCATGGCGGCCGGTGCCGACGGTTTCATCGGCAAGAGCATCAGCCCGGACGAGATCGGCCAGGCCATCGATGCCATCCGCGAAGGCGAAGTGGTGGTCAAGTACGCGCCTTCCGGCCTGCTGCTGCCCCTGGACGCCTGCGCCGAAGTGAGCCAGCTGACCACCCGGCAACAGGAAGTCCTGCGCCTGATCGCCCAGGGCAAGACCAACAAGGAAATTGCCCGAGAGCTGGATATCTCGCCGTTCACCGTGCGCATCCACGTGTCTTCCCTGCTGCATACCCTCAAGGTGCCGTCGCGCGCCGCGGCGGCGGTGAAGTTCGCCGGCACCTGGTAAACCGGGACACTTGGGCCCGGGCTATCGGGCGGTCTGCACCAGAATGCCAAGACATTGTTGGTCAACGCCCGTTGTTAATGCTGGGAAGCCCTGCGCAAATGAGGCAGCATCGGTTCTGGCACGCCGTTATAAACGCCATGGCATCGGGCGGCACGCCAGGAACAGCGTGCTGGCGCGACCGCCCTCGCAGGAGAAAGACATCATGAGCACGGATAAGCGTGATGAGTTGTTTGAACGGTTACACCACTGGTTCGGTGACTCGGAAGCCGCCAACTGGAACGAATACACCACCGAGCAGGTGGCCAAGGGAGTCCTCCACGCCTTTACCCCGGCGCAATGGCAACGCCTCGGCGAAACCCTGCTGTCGCGCCCAGAGTACTGGCAGCACCGCTGCGCGGTGTCCCTGGGAGAGTTACGCAGCCCGCCGGCCATCGAGCTGCTCAAACGCCTGCTGGTGGATTCGCCCTACCTGGACGTAAGGGTCATGGCCGTCTATGAACTGGACTGGTCGGAAGCGGCCATCGAACCCCGCTATGCGCCCTGCATCCTGGAAATCATGGACAACCTCAGTGAGGAAGGCATAGAGCCGGAGCTGCAAAGCCTGTTGACCAAGGCCGAGTCCGCCGCCCCCTGAGCCCCCTCCCCTGGATGGCCTGTCGGCCATCCAGCGCTTTCAGCTCGACACCCGGGAGTTCACCAGCCAGCGCTCAAAGGCCTCGGTCGGCAACGGGCGGCTGATCAGGTAACCCTGCACCGTGTCGCAGCCCCAGCTTTCCAGCAGTTTCAGGCAGTGCTCATATTCCACGCCTTCGGCCACCACCTTGAGTCCCAGCTTGTGGCTCATTTCTATGGTGGAACGCACGATCACCGCATCGCCGCTGCTTTCATCCAGATTACGGATGAACGACTGGTCGATCTTCAGTTCCTGCACCGGCAGGCGCTGCAACTGCGCCAGGGATGAATAGCCGGTGCCGAAATCGTCCACCGACAGGCTGATGCCGCAGCCGCGCAAGCGTTGCAGCACGGCCAGGGCCTGCTCCGGGTCGCGCATGATGGCGCTCTCGGTGATTTCAAACACCAACTGTTCGGCCGCCACCTGATAACCCTCAAGGTAATCGCTGACCCGTACTTCCAGGCCATCGTCCTCCAGGTCGCTGGCCGAGATGTTCAGTGACAGGCGTACAGGCAGGGCCCGCCGGTTCCACTCCGCCAACTGGCGGATACAGGCTTCGATGACCCAGGCGGTGAGGCTGTGCATGCTGCCGGTGCGCTCGGCCAGGGGAATGAATTCCGCCGGCGAAACCACACCAAACACCGGATGCCGCCAGCGCAGCAGGGCTTCGGCCTGGTGCAGGTAGTCCCGGCGCAGATCGAGCTTGGGCTGGTACAACAGGAACAGCTCACCTTCGGCAGCCGCCCGGCGCAGATCGCGGATCAGGCTGATCTGCCGCTGGTGAGCCAGGTCTCGGTCCTGCTGATAGACCTGCACGTAACCGGGCTTGAGCGAAGCATCATGGCGGGCGATAGCGGCGCGACTGATCAATTCCTCGGCGGACTTGCCATCGGCGGGGTACACCGCCATCCCCATGCAGATCTGCCGGCGCACCTCATCACCCTGGATCAGTTGCGGTCGGCTGAGCAGGTCATGCAGCCGGTCAGCCATGGCCATGGCTCCGTCCAGTTCGGTGTTCTCCAGCAGCAGGAGGAATTCACTGGCGGTGATCCGGGCCGCCGTATCGCCCTGGGACAACACCTCCCGCAGCCGCCGGCTGAGCTCGCCCATCATCTGGTCCAGGCCTTCTGTGCCAAAGCCTTCGTTGATCGCCCGATAGTTGTCGATGCCCAGGTAGAGCAGCACCACATTGCGCCGGGCGGCAATGGCCTTGGTCAGGCGTTCGATGGCCAGTGCCCGGTTCGGCAGCCCGGTCAGCGGATCATGCAGAGCGTTGTGGGCCAGTTGCCGCTCGCGGGTGGCAATGGCGCTCTGCATGGCGTTGAAGGCATCCGCCAGCACCCCGAACTCGTCGCTGCGCTTGATGCTTACCGGGGCCTGATAGTTACCGGCACCGATGCGTCTTGCCGCCTGGGCCAGGTCTTCCAGGGGCCGCGATACCCGTCGCGCCATCAGCAGGGCGCAGGCCAGGGAGACCGCCAGCGCTACCATGGCGATCCACATGAACTCTCGGTCCAGCGGGGCAAAGGCCTGCAACGCCTGCTCCAGGGGGCTTTGCAGCAAGGCCATGACCCGCGGATCGCCGGCATCCCCGGTATTGGCCAGTTGCAAGGCCTGGTTGAGAAAACGCTGGCCACGGGTCTCGCTCAACTGCGGCAGGGATTGCCACAGGGGGTCGACCAGGACCTTGATGATGGGCGGCCAGAAGGACTCCGGCTGGGTGCTGAACAGCTCACCGGGATGCTGACCATCGACCGTCAGAAACGACACTTCCAGGTTGCTCATGGAGCGCAGTTCCTGGGCAAACAGCTCATCCATGGGAAAGCCCATCACTACCCGGGCAATGGGTAGCGACTCCAGCACCTCCCCCTGGACCAGCAGATAGGGCCGGCCCTTGATTGCGACGAAGAGCATGTGGGTGTTGTGCCGCATGGCCCGGCGCAGGGCCTGGTCGTAGGGAAAGTGCTGGTCCCGGGCGATCACGGGCAGGGTACTGGCGATGACCCGGCCCTCGGGGCTGAGCACGAACATCTCGCTGGAACGGATGCCGCCGCTATGCTGGGCCAGCGCGGCAAGGATATCCACCGGTTTGCCGCTGAGCACCGCGCGGCGAAACTCGGAATCCACCACCAGCCAGTCGACGCCGTACTGCAGGTTGCGACCGCGCAAGTCCAGCAGCCGCTCGAACACCCGGGTGCCGATCTTCAGTTGCAATTGCGCCTGGCGCTCCACCGCTTGGGTGGTGGCGGTCTTGACCGCGAAATACACCGCGGCAATCAATACCAACAGCAATAGCGCCAGCACCCCGACAATCCTTGCCTGAAAGGTTCGGCGCCACTTCATAAGGCAGCTCTCAGTCGCTCCGAATCCCCGGCAGGCCTTGAAAAGGCCGACGCAGATGCCCCCTGCCGGAAGCTGAAAAATCCCTTCTTCATACCCATCCCTCTGAGAAGCTGAATGCGCGCGTCAAATAAATGCCAGTTTTATTCCAGCATGCCGGGCACTCAGATTAATCCTCAAACTACACAAGATCACGCAATAAAACAGGTGATATCGCAGTCATTTTATTGACAACCCGTGTCAAACAGCCTCTTCAAGTGGGCTTGAATACCCTCGCAAAAACCCGCAGGCATGCACCAAGAACCGCCTAGGCCGCGGCTGTACAACGCCTCTCTGCCAGGGCAACAGGCGATGCAGCGGCACTTCCAGCCGTCTCGGAAAAATGCTGAAACCTGTCCCCCATTGAAACCCGCGACGACCCGCCCCATCTAAGCTGCATAGTCCATCGCGCAGGAGCCTCCATGAGCGACCAGCAAGAATTTCCCGAAGATCCACGTGACTACGTCGATCCGGAAAACACCGAACACCAGGCTGCCCATGGCACTGGCCTGGCCCTGCCCGGACAGAATCTGCCGGACAAGGTCTACATCATTCCGATTCACAATCGGCCCTTCTTTCCTGCGCAAGTATTGCCGGTCATCGTCAATGAAGAGCCCTGGGCCGAAACCCTGGAACTGGTGAGCAAATCCGAGCATCACTCCCTCGCCCTGTTTTTCATGGACACCCCGCAAGAGGACCCGCGGCACTTCGACACCTCGGCGTTGCCGGAGTACGGCACCCTGGTCAAGGTCCATCACGCCAGCCGTGAAAACGGCAAGCTGCAGTTCGTTGCCCAGGGCCTGACCCGGGTACGCATCCGCACCTGGCTCAAGCACCATCGCCCGCCCTACCTGGTGGAGGTCGAGTACCCCCATCAGCCCAGCGAACCCACCGACGAGGTCAAGGCCTACGGCATGGCGCTGATCAATGCGATCAAGGAGCTGCTGCCGCTCAATCCGCTGTACAGCGAAGAGCTGAAGAACTACCTCAACCGTTTCAGCCCCAACGATCCGTCGCCCCTGACCGACTTCGCCGCCGCCCTGACCTCCGCCACCGGCAACGAACTGCAGGAAGTGCTGGACTGCGTGCCCATGCTCAAGCGCATGGAAAAAGTCCTGCCGATGCTGCGCAAGGAAGTCGAAGTGGCGCGCCTGCAGAAAGAGATTTCCGCCGAGGTCAACCGCAAGATCGGCGAGCACCAGCGCGAGTTCTTCCTCAAGGAGCAGCTCAAGGTGATCCAGCAGGAGCTGGGGCTGACCAAGGATGACCGCAGCGCGGACCTGGAGCAGTTCGAACAGCGCCTGACTGGCAAAGTGCTGCCGCCCCAGGCGCAGAAACGCATCGACGAGGAAATGAACAAGCTGTCGATCCTGGAGACCGGCTCGCCGGAATATGCGGTTACCCGCAACTACCTGGAATGGGCCACGGCCGTGCCCTGGGGCGTCTTCGGCGACGACAAGCTCGACCTCAAGCACGCGCGCAAGGTGCTGGACAAGCACCACGCCGGGCTCGACGACATCAAGAACCGTATCCTCGAATTCCTCGCGGTGGGCGCCTACAAGGGCGAGATCAGCGGTTCCATCGTGCTGCTGGTAGGCCCACCCGGTGTCGGCAAGACCAGCGTCGGCAAATCCATCGCCGAATCGCTGGGGCGGCCGTTCTACCGCTTCAGCGTCGGCGGCATGCGTGATGAAGCCGAGATCAAGGGCCACCGCCGCACCTACATCGGCGCCCAACCGGGCAAGCTGGTGCAGGCCCTCAAGGAAGTGGAGGTGATGAACCCGGTGATCATGCTCGACGAGATCGACAAGATGGGCCAGAGCTACCAGGGCGACCCGGCCTCGGCCCTCCTGGAGACCCTGGACCCGGAGCAGAACGTCGACTTCCTCGATCATTACCTGGACCTGCGCATGGACCTGTCCAAGGTCCTGTTCGTGTGCACCGCCAACACCCTGGATTCGATTCCCGGCCCGCTGCTGGACCGTATGGAAGTGATTCGCCTGTCCGGCTACATCACCGAAGAAAAACTGGCCATCGCCAAACGCCACCTGTGGCCCAAGCAGTTGGAAAAGGCCGGTGTCGCCAAGACCAGCCTGAGCATCAGCGACAGCGCCCTGCGCACGGTGATCGATGGCTACGCCCGGGAAGCCGGGGTGCGTCAGCTGGAGAAACAACTGGGCAAGCTGGTACGCAAGGCCGTGGTCAAGCTGCTGGACGAGCCGGACGCCACGATCAAGATCGCGCCCAAGGACCTGGAGGCTTCCCTGGGCATGCCGGTGTTCCGTAACGAGCAGGTCCTGAGCGGCACCGGGGTCATCACCGGCCTGGCCTGGACCAGCATGGGCGGCGCCACCCTGCCTATCGAGGCCACGCGCATTCACACCCATAACCGCGGCTTCAAGCTCACCGGGCAACTGGGGGATGTGATGAAGGAATCGGCGGAGATCGCCTACAGCTACGTCAGCTCGCACCTCAAGCAGTTCGGCGGCGACAGCAAGTTCTTCGACGAAGCCTTCGTCCACCTGCACGTTCCCGAAGGCGCCACGCCCAAGGACGGCCCCAGTGCCGGGGTAACCATGGCCAGCGCCCTGCTGTCCCTGGCGCGCAACCAGCCGCCGAAGAAAGGCGTGGCCATGACCGGCGAGCTGACCCTCACCGGCCACGTGCTGCCGATTGGCGGGGTGCGCGAGAAAGTCATCGCCGCGCGGCGCCAGAAGATCCTTGAGCTGATCCTGCCGGAGCCCAACCGCGGGCATTTCGAAGAGCTGCCGGACTACCTCAAGGAAGGCATCACCGTGCATTTTGCCAAGCGTTTTGCCGACGTGGCCAAAGTGCTGTTCTAACCCCGTTCGCCGGCAAGCCGGCTCCTGCAAGGCCCCCCCTCGCAGGAGCCGGCTTGCCGGCGAAGAGGCCATAACCGCCAACCTTTATTCCCCTCCCCACACCGCCCATCATCTTCAGTTATGCTCGCCGTTCGTCATGAATGATCGGAGCTTCCTGACCCATGCGCGCCCCCCGCCTTCTTGCCCTGCTCAGCTTCGCCCTGCTGACCGCTTGCGCCAGCCAACCCAAGCAGAACGTCACCGTTGAAAACCAGAGTGAATGCCCGCTGCAACTGCACAATGGGCAGAACCTGATCCTCACCCTGCCAAGCAACCCCACCACCGGTTATCGCTGGGCGATCCAGGATTCGGCCGGCGGCATCCTGCGCAAGGTCAGCCCCGAGGTCTACAGCAACCCCGAAGACACTGGCCTGGTGGGCAGTGGCGGGCAGTCGACCTGGCGCTTCCAGGCCTTCGCCAGCGGCCGGGGCCGGCTGCTGCTGACCTACCAGCAACCCTGGGCCCCGGAAGAGGCCCCGGTGAAGGCCTTCGACTGCTCGATCACGGTGAACTGACATGGGCTGGCTGATACTGGCGCTGATGGGCGCCGCCACTTTCCTCTACGGCGTCAGCGTGCATGCCACCCTGCTCTGCCTGCTGGTCAAGCCGCTCCCGGTGCTGGCCCTGCTGGGCTGGATGCACGATGCACCGCCCGGGGACTACCGCCGCTGGATCATCATCGGCCTGCTGTTCTCGGTGCTGGGGGATGTCCTGCTGGCCTGGCCCACGGACCTGTTCGTGTTCGGTCTCGGAGCCTTCCTGGTGGCGCACCTGGCCTACCTCAAGGCCTACCTCAGCGATTGCCGGCGCCCTGCCCTGTTGCCGCTGGCGGTGGCCCTGGCCATCGGCGCGGTGTTGCTGACGATCCTGATCTCCCACGGCCTGGGGCCGCTGCTGGTGCCGGTGATCGTCTATGCCCTGACCATCAGCGCCATGCTCTGGCGTGCCCTGGCACGCCTCGGCTCAGCGGTGCCCACCCGGTCCGCGGCACTGGCAGCGCTGGGCGCCCTGAGCTTTGCCTTCTCCGACAGCCTGATCGGCATCAGCCGCTTCGTGCTGGCCTTCGATGCCGCGCCCTACCTGATCATCATTTTCTACTGGCTGGGCCAGTGGGGCATTGCCGCTTCCGCGTTCAGCCAGAAGCCGCGCTGAGCCGCCTGCGCCGGCAAGCCGGTCCCTACTCTCCGTAGGAGCCGGCTTGCCGGCGAACGGGCCACACCTTGCGTCGCCCTTGCGCCCCTGAAGGCCCTTCGGGCCTTATCGCAGCCTGCGCCAGCGGCTACAATGCCGCCCTCTTTTTATCTCCATCGCCGGAACCGCCGTGAGCAAAGAACCCGACCGCCTTTTCGCCCAGCCACTGGCCCAGGTGCCCGACTTCGCCTTCAACGAGGATGTGGTGCGGGTGTTCCCGGACATGATCAAGCGCTCGGTGCCGGGTTACCCGACCATTGTCGAGAACCTCGGGGTGCTGGCGGCGCAGTTCGCCCAGCCCAACAGCGTGCTCTACGACCTGGGCTCTTCCCTGGGGGCAGTGACCCAGGCCCTGCGCCGCCATGTGCGCACGGACGGTTGCCGAGTGATCGCGGTGGACAACTCCGCGGCCATGGTCGAACGTTGCCGGGAATACCTCAACGGCCAGGACTCGATGTTCCAGGAGCTGCTGCCGGTGCAGGTGATCGAGGGCGATATCCTGGCCCTGGAGTTCCAGCCGGCCTCGGTGGTGGCGCTGAACTTCACCCTGCAGTTCATCGCCCCCGAGCAGCGTCTGGCCCTGCTGGGGCGCATCCGCCAGTCGCTGCTGCCCGGCGGAGCGCTGATCCTCTCGGAGAAGCTGCGCTTCAACGATGACCAGGAACACGCCCTGCTCACCGACCTGCACATCGCCTTCAAGCGTGCCAACGGCTACAGCGAACTGGAAATAGCCCAGAAGCGCAGTGCCATCGAAAACGTCATGAAGCCCGACAGCCTCGAAGAACACCGCGAACGCCTGCTGGCTGCCGGGTTCTCGAAAGTCGTGCCGTGGTTCCAATGCCTTAACTTTGCCTCGTTGATTGCCCTGCCATGATTGATCTGTCCCCCCTCGCTCGCCGTCTGGCGGGTACGCCCCTGGCCACCTGGGCCAACGGGCTGCAAGCCCAGCTCGACGCCAAGATGGAAAAAGGCCATGGCGACCTGGAACGCTGGCAAAGCGCCCTGGATGCATTGCCGAAGATCCAGCCCAGCGAAGTCGACCTGATCAATGGCCTGCGCCTGGACACCGACTGCGACGACGCCACCCGGGCGCAGATGCGTACCGCGCTGATGGGCCTGTCGCCGTGGCGCAAAGGGCCGTTCGATCTGTTCGGCGTGCACGTGGACACCGAATGGCGTTCGGACTGGAAGTGGTCGCGGGTCGCCCCGCACCTGAACCTTGAAGGCAAGCGCATCCTCGATGTCGGCTGCGGCAACGGCTACTACATGTGGCGCATGCTTGGCGCCGGCGCCCACAGCGTGATCGGCGTCGACCCCAACTGGCTGTTCTTCTGCCAGTTCCAGGCGGTGCAGCGCTACCTGTCGGAGCCTTCGGTGTGGCACCTGCCGTTCCCCTTCGAAGACCTGCCGGCCAACCTCGAAGGCTTCGACACGGTGTTTTCCATGGGGGTGTTCTACCACCGCCGTTCGCCCATCGAGCACCTGCTGGCGCTCAAGGACTGCCTGGTCAAGGGCGGTGAACTGGTGCTGGAAACCCTGGTGGTGGAAGGCGACCAGCATCAGGTGCTGGTACCGGAAGATCGCTACGCGCAGATGCGCAACGTATGGTTCCTGCCGTCCGTACCGGCCCTGGAACTGTGGCTGCGACGGGCCGGTTTCAGCGATGTGCGTTGCGTGGATGTGAGCGTGACCAGCATCGAGGAACAGCGCGGCACCGAGTGGATGAAGTATCAGTCCCTAAGCGACTTCCTGGACCCCAACGACCACAGCAAGACCATCGAAGGCCTGCCGGCGCCGATGCGTGCGGTGATAGTCGCCAAGAAATAACCCCGCCTTCCCCCGCAGGAGCTGGCCGGGCGGCGTTCCGCTTGCCAGCGAAGGCGCCCGCCAGAACGGCGCAAGGCTCAAGGGCCCCTTCGCCGGCAAGCCGGCTCCTACGGTTTTTTGTGGGAGCGAGCTTGCTCGCGAAAACCGCAGACACGTTCGAGATCAGCGCGCTCGACGCGCCTTGAAGAATTCGCTCAGCATCGTGCCGCACTCCTCGGCCAGCACCCCGCCTTCGTACAGCACCCGATGGTTGAGAAACCCTTGGGTGAAGAACTGCCCCTGGCTCTGCACAATGCCGGCCTTGGGTTCCAGTGCGCCGTATACCACCCGGGCAATGCGCGAATGGACGATCAGCCCGGCGCACATGCTGCAAGGTTCAAGGGTCACGTACAGGGTGCTGCCGGGCAGGCGGTAGTTGCTCACCGCCTGGGCCGCTTCGCGGATCGCCACCATCTCGGCGTGGGCGCTGGGATCGCTGCCGCTGATGGGGCAGTTGTAGCCACGGCCGATGATCTGCCCCTCCAGCACCAGCACCGCGCCAACCGGCACCTCCCCCAGGGCCGCGCCCTGCGCGGCCAGGGCCAGGGCTTCACGCATGAAGTCCTGGTCGCGGCTGCGGTCGATGATCGGCGCCGGGCGTATCTGGCGCATCACACCACCTCGATGGCGGCCATAAGGCCGGTTTCCATGTGGTCGATCACGTGGCAGTGGAACATCCAGACCCCCGGGTTATCCGCCACCAGGGCGACCCGGGCGCGCTCGTTCTTGCCCAGCAGGTAGGTGTCGGTGAAGTAGGGGGTGATCTTCTTGCGGTTCGAGGCAATGACCTTGAAGCTCATGCCGTGCAAGTGGATCGGGTGCTGGTACTGGGTCATGTTCTTCAATTCGAAAATGTAGCTCTTGCCCTTTTTCAGGGTGGCAATCGGGCGGTCGGCGCAGGTCTTGTCGGTGATGTCCCAAGCCTGGCCGTTGATCTGCCACAGGCTAGGCGGCTTGCCATTGTCCACGTTCACCGAGACCGAGCCAACCCATTCGAAATTGAAGTTGAGCTTCTCGGCGTTGTCGAGATCCGGCTCGGCCACGGGGTTGGCCGGCAAGGCGGCGGGCCACTGGGTGGGCGCATCGTTGTTGGCCACCGAGCGCAAAGTGCCCAGGCGCACCGGTCCGTTGCGCAGGGAGAGTTCCACACCGGCCGCCGGCGCCTTGATCGCCAGGCAGATGCGCATGCCCGGGCCCAGCCAGTATTCCTTGCCCAAGGGGCGCGGCTCGATGGGGTTGCCGTCCAGGGCGTAGATCTGCGCTTCGACATCGGGAATGTTGATGCGGTAGGTCAGGGTGTTGTCCAGGTTCAGCAGGCGCACACGGGTGATCTGCCCGGCCGGCAGGTCGATCACTGCCTGGGACACACCGTTGATGGTGGACAGGCGCCCGGCCGTACCGCCTCGCGCCGCTTCCCGAGGGATGCTGAAGGGCATGAACGCGCCCTCTTCATCCACGTGCCAGCTTTTCAGGCTCAGGGTGCGCTCGTACTTGAAGCCGGTGGGTTCGCGTTCTTCGATGATCAGCGGGCCCACCAGGCCGCGACCCAGTTCTTCGCTGCTGTTCACATGGGGGTGATACCAGTAGCTGCCGGCATCCGGCACGCGGAATTTGTAGTCGAAATATTCGCCGGGCAGCACCGGCAGTTGCGAGACGTAAGGCACGCCGTCCATTTCCAGGGGCAGGCGGATGCCGTGCCAGTGGATAGTGGTGGCCACCGGCAGGTGGTTGATGAAGCGTACCCGCAGCCACTCACCCTGGCGTACCCGCAGTTCGGTACCCGGCGCCGAAGGGCCGAAGGCCCAGGCCTGGGTCTTGTGCCCCGGTACCAGCTCCACGTCCAGTGGCGCGGCGATCAACTCGTAATCGTGCCCCGCCTCGGCGTCAGCCATCTTTCCCAGCCAATAACGCGATGCGCCGCCTGCCCCCACGCCCACCACTACCAGACCGGCCAGACCACCGAGTATTTGTCGACGGGTAAAGGACATGGACTCAACTACCTCACGTATCAGCCGCGGGCCCAGGCCCGCAAAAGGCGAATACGATACACCCGCAGTTGAGAAACAGTAAGGCCGGCGCGGCGACGGGACGCAGGCGGCAACGCTGGCAACAGGCCTGTTCGTTGGCAAGCCCGCGCCTACCGGCGCTTGCATCGCTCTGGTAGGAGCCGGCTTGCCGGCGAAAAAGCCCCCTCAGCCCTGCAAGCCCAACAGCAGATGCACCACGCCACCGCCCAGAAGCATCACCGCCGGTACCCCCGCCACGCGCAGGGCGCTGCTGTCCAGCAGTTGCGGATCATGCAGCTCAAGGCGCAGCCGGGTCAGGGCCAGGGGTTGCTGGCTCTTGATGTTGGCGCTGCCACCCAGCGCCGCCAGCATTGCGTCATTCAGAACATTACCGTTGGCCTTGGGGGCCTTCGGCTGATCAGGGATCAGATCCGGAGTCAGGGCTTTCCAGAACGCGCGTTGCAATTTCTCGAACATTTTCAGTTCTCCAGAACCAGTGAATCGGCTGCGACTGGCTGCTTGTGCAAGTATTCACGTACCTGAACCGCGTCCTCCAGATCGATGATCCGTGCTGCCAGCGCTTGGCATTCGCTCAGGTCCAGCTCCCGCACCCGGGCCTTGATGGCCGGGATCAACGGCACGCTCACCGACAGTTCGTCCACCCCCAGGCCCAGCAACAGCGGCACTGCCAGGGTCTCGGAAGCCAGTGCTCCACAGACTCCGACCCACTTGCCGTGGGCATGGGCGGCCTGCACCGTTCGCGCGATCAGGCGCAGCACCGACGGGTGGAAGCTGTCGGCCTGACTGGCCAGGCGCGGATGATCACGGTCCATGGCCAGGGTGTACTGGGTCAGATCGTTGGTGCCGATGGAGAAGAAATCCACCTCCGGAGCAAAGCGGTCTGCCATCAGGGCCGCCGAAGGCACCTCGATCATGATGCCCAACTTGGGCCGCTCCGCCAGGCCCAGGGCCCGAACCTCGTCATCCAGTAGCTGGCGCGCCTGACGCAGCTCCGCCAGTTGGCTGACCATGGGCAACATGATGTGCAGGCGTGCCTGCCCGGCGCTGGCGAGAATCGCCCGGAACTGCTCCCGCAGCAGTTCGGGACGCTCCAGGCACAGGCGGATGCCCCGCAGGCCGAGAAAGGGGTTGGCTTCACTGTCCATGGGCACATAGGCCAGGGGCTTGTCGCCGCCCACGTCCAGGGTGCGCACCACCAGATTGCGCTCGGGGCCCAGGGCCTGGGCGATGGCCCGATAGGTTTCGGCCTGCTCCTCCAGGCTGGGGGCGTGACTGCGGTCCTGGTAGAGGAACTCCGAACGCAACAGGCCGACGCCCTCGCCTCCCAGGCTCATGGCTTGCTCGGCCTCCGCCAGAGAGGCAATGTTGGCCGTGACCTCCAGATGATGACCATCGCGGGTCACCGCCGGCTGCGCCGCCTGGGCCAGGTCCTGACGCTGGCGCAGGCGTTGCTGCTGACGCAGGGACTCCAGTTGCTGCAAGCGTTGCGGGTCCGGGTCCGTATGCAGTTCGCCGCGATCGGCATCCAGCAGCACCCGGGTGCCGTTGGCCAGGGACAGGACCCGGGGCGACAGCCCACAGATCGCCGGCAGGCCCAGGGCTCGGGCGAGAATCGCCACGTGGCTGGTGGCGCCGCCGCCGACGGTGGCAAACCCCAGCACCTTGGCCGTGTCCAGGCTGGCGGTCTGCGAGGGGGTCAGTTGCTCGGCAATCAGAATGGCCTGCTCCGGCAAGCTCACGGCATGCTCTTGCACCCCGAGAATCAGCTTGAGCACCCGTTGGCCGACGTCCGCCAGATCCACTGCGCGCTCAGCCAGCAGCGTACTGCCCAGGCCCTTGAACAGCTCGGCGGTAACCTCGATGGCACTGTTCCAGGCAAAGGCGGCGCTCTTGCCGGCGACGATCAGGGCTTGGGCCTGCTGCAACAGGCTCGGATCATCGAGGAGTTCCTGGTGGGCACGGAAGATTTCCTGCTGGGCTTCACCCGGGGCATGGTCCCGCAGCTGTTGCAGGCCCCGCACCGCCTCTCGCAAGGCCCGCTCAAGGATTTCGCGCTCCTGCTGCGGGTTCGCCGCCCACTCGCTTATCTGCAGGCGCTGCTCAGCCACCTGGACCACCTGGCCGACCGCCGAACCCGGTGACGCACAGACGCCCCGCAGAACCGTCTCCAACGACTCATCCCGCGCCGCTACTGGCTCAGGACTCGGCGCCGCAGCAGTGACTTTCTCGCCACAACCCGAGGCCAGCAGCTCCACCAGAACCTGGATCGCCTGCTCGGCATCCGCACCCACAGCACTGACCTGCAAGACATCGCCCTGCACCGTCTGCAACGCCATGATCGACACCAGGGACTTGGCATTGGCCGAGTCCTGGCGCCGGTGCAGGCAGATGTTCGCGGCAAAGCCCTTGGCGGCCTGGGCCAGCAACGCCGCCGGACGTGCGTGCAGCCCCTGGGGGTTGCCCAGGATCAGCGGTTTGGAAAACAGCGTCTCGGCTTCAGCGCCTTCGGCCTTGGCCCCCTCCTCTGCGCAGGCGGGCTCGATCTGCAACACCGGCTGTCCCAGCTCCACCAGCGGGCTGCCGGACACCAGCCCCGTCACCGCCTCGCCACTGACCACCAGCATCAGGGTCAACAGGCTGCGCGCGTGCCGGGCCAGATAGTCAGCATCGAACCCGATCAGCGGCTGGCCTGCCGAGACCTGCTGACCTTCCTCGACCAGGCAGGTGAAGCCCTTGCCCGCGAGGTTCACCGTGTCCAGCCCGATGTGCATCAGCACCTGCTGGCCCTGCTCACCGGTGATGCTCACTGCGTGGCCACTGTGCTGCAGGTTGCTGACCACTCCGGTCAAGGGGGCGCAGAGGGTCTGGGAAGTCGGGTCGATGCACACGCCGTCGCCGATCACCCGGCTGGAAAACACCGGATCGGGCACCTGCTCCAGGGGCAGCAGCACCCCGGACAGGGGCGCGAGCAATTGCAAGGGTTGGGTTATGGCCATGACGTCACCTGCTAATGATTCCTTGAAGTGCCGATGGAGCGCGAGCCCCGACAGCATCGCTTATTTCCACCAGTACTCGACCTGCAAACCGACGTTCGCCCCGTGCCGGGCGGTGCCGAAGACACCACTGTCGGACAGCGCGGAGCCAGCCGCCAGTTCGTTGGCCGCGCGTTTGGCGGCCTCGTTCCAACTGGCATAGGTGTAATACAGGCGCACCTCGGGCCGCGCCCAGAACTCCGGCCCCTTGGGCGACCAGGTGGGTGCAAAGGTGAACTTGCTGAGTTTGCGGGTGCCTCCGGGCGCCTGCACCTGATCATGACCAAACTCGGTCACCAGCTTGAACTGTTCGGTGATGGCATAGGCCGGGCGCACACCCAGGGAGATCCAGTTCTGATCCTGGCCGTCGGGGCGAATGTCCTTCTGATAGACCGCCTCTACCTGGCCGCCGAAGCGCGGGATGACCTGCCAATCGAAGAACTCCACCAGGCGATAACTCTTGTTGCCGTCATCCAGGTAGGGATTGCCGGTGTAGCCCAGGCCGGTACCGGGCCCCTCACCGTATTGCAGGGCCAGTTTGTTCTTGCCACCGAAAAAGTCTTTCTGCACATGCTGGGTGGTGATCGCCCAGCCATTGTGGGCACCACGGTGATCGGGCTTTTCCAGGTAACTCAGGCCCAGTTCCAGCTCGCCGCCGGAGTTGGTCTGGAAACCGGCAACGTTGAAGTCATGACGGCTCACGGCCTGCTTCTGGTAGAGGTTGTCCTTGCGGGAAAAGGCGTAGCTGTATTTCAGATCGCCGATGCGTACGTCCTCGACGCCGCCGCCGGTGGCACTCTGGTTCCAGTAGTAGAAGTCGGAAATATGGATGTCGTTACGCTTGTAGTAACGGCGCCCGGCCCACAGCGAACCGCCATTGAGGCTGGGCAGGTTCGACCACTGGGCGTACATCTGCGGCATGCGCGCCGAGCCGTTCTCGCCCTGGAACGTCAGGTTGCGGTCGTAGCGGTTATAGAGCGAGGCCATGCCGTCGACGCTGAGTACCGAACCGTCCTCCAGGGTGTACAGGTCCTGGCGCAGCTCAAGCTCGGCGTACTGCTCGCACTCGTTGCCCAAGCGGTACTTGGAGGGCGCCCCGGGTAGCTGAAAGCAGGATTGTGGGCCGCTGTTGACCGAAGTACCAAGGCCGCTGCGCAGGTAGCCGGCGAACTCCAGGGCCTGGGCCGGAAAGGGCAATGCCAGACATAGGCAGGACGCCGCCAGGCCGCGATTTATTGTTGTTTTCATAAGCCACCCCATTATTTTTATTGTGATATTTCGATCCACAGAAGCCGGCTTACCGACGAACGAAGCCCTGCGCTGTATCTGCAACAGCGCATTCAGGGCAGACGCAAACGGCCCGACCGCTTCTGCGAGGATTGTCAGCAGTCGGTCAGGTGCAGGACGAAGGACTCATAGGGCCGCAGCCGCAAATGCCGGCTGCGAGCGCCATCTCCCGGGTAGTTGCTGATCAGCAGACGCTGCTGCATGCCCGGGTCGATGACCTCCTGCGGCAGTTCAACCTCGCACGGCGAACCATAGAAGTTGTTCACCACCAGCAGTCGCTCGCCCTGCCCTTCCCGCACGTAGGCCCAGACCTGCGGATGCTCGGGCAGCAATTGGCGATAGACGCCGTGCTGGATCAAACCCTGCTCACGGCGCAACGCGATCAATTGGCGATAGTGGTGCAGCACTGATTGCGGGTCGTCGAGCTGTGCCTGGACATTGATCTGGCCGGCGTTGGCCGCAACCTCGATCCAGGGGGTAGCGCTGCTGAAACCGGCATTGGCCCCGGCATTCCACTGCATTGGCGTGCGCCCGTTGTCCCGGGACTTCTGCTGGATCGCCGCCATGATGGCCTGCGGCTCTTCACCGGCCTCGCGCTTGAGGCGGTAGATGTTCAGGGTCTCGACGTCGCGATACTGCTCGATGCGCTGGAAATGCGGATTGGTCATGCCCAGCTCTTCGCCCTGATAGACAAAGGGCGTGCCCTGCAGCAGGTGCAATGCGGTGGCCAGCATCTTCGCCGACACCACACGGTGTTCGCCGTCGTCGCCAAAGCGCGAGACCACCCGGGGCTGGTCGTGGTTACACCAGAACAGCGCATTCCAGCCGCCACCGGCCTGCATGCCGCACTGCCAGTCGGACAGGATGCGCTTGAGTTCAAGGAAGTCGAAATCGGCCCGCAACCACTTCTGCTGATTGGGGTAATCCACCTTCAGGTGATGGAAGTTGAAGGTCATGGACAGCTCCTTCGACTCCGGGTTCGAGTAGCGGATGCAGTGTTCCAGGCGGGTGGACGACATCTCGCCGACATTCACCAGGTCATGGCCGGCGAACACTTCCCGATGCATTTCCTGCAAGTACTCGTGAACGTTCGGGCCATCGGTATAGAAGCGCCGGCCATCGCTCTGGTCCTCGGGGAAGTCCGCAGGCTTGGAGATGAGGTTGATCACGTCGAGACGAAAGCCGCCGACGCCCTTGTCCCGCCAGAAGCGCATCATCTTGAAGACTTCGGCGCGCACCCGTGGGTTGTCCCAGTTGAGGTCGGCCTGGGTGTGATCGAACAGGTGCAGGTAGTACTGCCCGGTCTGTGCCTCGTATTCCCAGGCAGAGCCGCCGAACTTGGACTCCCAGTTGTTGGGCTCATCGCGCCAGATGTAGAAATCCCGGTAGGGGTTGTCCAGGCTGCTGCGGGCCTGCTGGAACCAGGCGTGCTCGATGGAGGTGTGGTTGACCACGATGTCCAGCATCAGCTTGATCCCGCGCTTGCCGGCCTCTTCGATCAGCAATTGGCAGTCGGCCATGCTGCCGTAGCTGGGGTCGATGGCGTAGTAGTCGCTGATGTCATAGCCGTTGTCGCGTTGCGGCGAACGCAGGAACGGGGTCAACCACAGGCAATCGACCCCCAGCCAGTGCAGGTAGTCGAGCTTGTCCACCACTCCCAGCAGGTCGCCGGTGGCCTGCCCTTGGTGGCTGTGAAAACTTTTCGGGTAGATCTGGTAGATCACCGAACGCTGCCAGTCTTGCATGGGGGAATCCTTTGGAAAGTGCGAGGGCATTCGCCGGCGAGCCGGCGCCTAGAAGGCCGGTCAGGCCACTCGGTAGCCGGGACGGATGATCTTCAGGCTCAGGCCGCAGGTCAGGACGAACGGCACCACCAGGGCGACGACCATGCCGATCACGAACATCGGGATGTATTGCGGAATGATCGAGATGAACCCCGGCAGCCCACCGACGCCGATGGCCGAGGCCTGGACCTTGTTCAGCGAGAGGAAGATGCTGCCCAGGGCCGAACCGACCAGCGCGGCATAGAACGGAAACTTGTAGCGCAGGTTGACGCCGAACATCGCCGGCTCGGTGATGCCGAAGTAGGCCGAGATCGCCGAGGTCGAAGCCATGCTGCGGTCCCGGGCGTTGCGGCTCATGGTGAACACCGCCAGGGCCGCGCTGCCCTGGGCCAGGTTGGACATGACGATCATGGGCCAGATAAAGGTGCCGCCCTGGGTGGAGATCAGTTGCAGATCGACCGCCAGGAACATGTGGTGCATGCCGGTGATCACCAGCGGCGCATAGAGCAGGCCAAAGATCGCCCCGCCCACCACCGGCGCCAGGTCGAACAGGGTGACCACGCCTTCGGTGATCAGGATCCCCAGATGGCGGGTCACCGGGCCGATGATCGCCAGGGCCAGCACCCCGGTGACCACGATGGTGGTGATGGGCACCACCAGCAGGGTAATGGCGTTGGGCACCCGGGCCCGCAGCCATTTTTCGATCACGCTCATCACATAGGCTGCCAGCAGGATCGGCAGGATCTGCCCCTGGTAGCCGACCTTCTCGATCTGGAACAGGCCGAGGATGTCGAAGTACGGCAGGCTCTGGCCATCCAGCCCGGCCACGGCCTTGCCGTAGTTCCAGGCGTTGAGCAGGTCCGGGTGCACCAGCATCAGGCCCAGGACAATGCCGAGGATCTCGCTGCCGCCGAAGCGCTTGGCCGCCGACCAGCCCACCAGGGCCGGCAGGAACACGAAGGACGTGTTGGCCATCAGGTTGATCAGGCTCCACAGCCCGTCCAGGCCCGGGTAGGCCTCGAGCAGGGTCTGGCCCTCGATGAACATGCCCTTGGCACCCAGCAGGTTGTTCACCCCCATCAGCAGGCCGGCGATGATCAGGGCCGGCAGGATAGGCATGAACACATCGGAGAACACCCGCACCAGGCGCTGCATGGCGTGGGTCTTCTGCGCGCCCTTGTCCTTCACATCGGCAATGGTCGAGGCCGCAAGGCCAGTCTGCTCACGCAGCGCCGCATAGACCTTTTCCACTTCGCCGGGGCCGATCACAACCTGGAACAGGCCGCCGGTGAAGAACGATCCCTTGACCAGGTCGATCTGGTTGAGCGTGGCGCTGTCGACCCGGCTCGGGTCCTTCAGGGCCAGGCGCAGGCGGGTCACGCAATGGGCAGCCTGCTCGAGGTTGTCGGCGCCACCGAGGCTGTGCAGCAACTCGCTGGCGATCGTTGAATAGTCGTGGCTCATGCTCGTTCTTCCACCTGAGTTTTTTGTTATTGGCAGCACGCCGAGGAGGAAACTACTCGTCTGTACGAGTTAAATCAACAACTCGTACAGACGAGTTTGGATTTTTCTTCTGGCCAACGTTCGAAATGTGCTTTTCCGAGCCGACTCCGGCCTGCCAGGTACATGGACAAATACCCCGCGCAGCCCTTAAGGTGCCTGCCTTGAGCACAGCGCGGCGCAGAGCCATCCCATGAGCAAATACAACCAGATCTACAGCGATCTGCTTGCCAGCATCACCACCGAACGTCTGGAGCGTGGCGCCCGCCTGCCTTCGGAAAGCGAACTGATGGACAGCTACCAGGCCAGCCGCGGCACCGTGCGCAAGGCCATCGAACTGCTGCAGGAGCGCGGCTTCGCGCAGAAGATCCACGGCAAGGGCACCTTCGTGCTCTCGCCCAATCCCATCGAGTTCCAACTGGGCGGCATCGTCAGCTTCCAGGAAACCTATCCAGGCCTGGGGGATGACGTCAGCACCGAGGTGGTGGAGTTCAGCCAGTTTCCTCTCGAAGGCCCGCTGCGGGCCCATCTGCAAGCCGAAGAAGGCAGCCTGATCACCCGGATCAAGCGGGTCAGGCGCATTGACGGCAAACGGGTGATTCTCGACATCAACCACTTTGTCGCCGATCTGATTCCAGGGCTGGACCGGCAGATCGCCGAGCAGTCGATCTATGCCTACATCGAACAAACCCTGCAATTGAGCATCAGCTACGCCCAACGCACCATCGAGGCCAGCCCGCGGAGCAAGGACGACCAGCAGTTGCTCGACCTGGACGGCCAGAGCCACGTAATAGTGGTGAGCAACCAGACCTTTCTGCAGGACGGGCGCCAGTTCGAGTACACCGAATCACGGCACACCCTGGACAAGTTCTACTTCTCCGACGTGGCGCGGCGCTAAGCCCTGCACCGTCAGCCCAGCAGGGCCACCAGTTCACCGCTCAAGGGGCCGATGCGCTTGGATTCCTTGGCGGTGTTCACTTGCTGCGCCACCCGCGCCACCTCGATCACCGGGTGTTCGAGGGCATAACCGCCCTTGCTGTCCAGCCAGCTCAGGACCTCGGCCAAATGCCACAACGAAGTGCTGCCTTCATGGATCGCCAGGGGAAAGCTGTCGGCATGGCCGAGCATCAGCTTGCGCATGTTCTGCCGGGACACGCCGACTATTTCGGCGATCTCGCTGAGGCCGACAAAATCCGGGCTGGCCTCCACCAGCCGCGCTTCGGGAATGATTCGCTTGATATCCCCCAGGGCACTGAGCAGCGCCGCCTCGGCGCTCTCGGCCTCGCGACTGAACTCCAGGGCCAGGCGCCCGGCCAGGCCGGTGCCCACCAGGACGTCGGTGCAACCCGCCGCACCGAGGCGCTCCACCAGTTGCAGCGGATCGCAGCCCTCCAGCGGCAGCAGGTAGTTGAGGGTGAACAGGTATTCCATGGTGCTTACTCCTTGCGGGCTGCCGGCGACTTGGCTCCACGCAGCTGGTTCAGGGTGCAGTTGTCGATCACCCGGCATAACGCCCGGGCGTGCTGGGTCGGATTCTTCGGCGTACGCCATACGCTGGTGATGCAGAACTCGCCACAGCGGCACACTTCGTTGTTGTACGGGCAATAGATCCGCCCCCAGGCATGACCACCGCCGATCTCGATGCGCCAGCCCTGCCATTCGGCGTAGCGCAGGGCCATTTCAATGTCCTTCTTGGGATGAGTTGCACGAGCCATCCATAGCCTCCAGTATCGCCAGTCACACAAGGTTGTCAACCGACAACCTTATATCATCCGATCAAACCCCGCCGCGAACAAGCCGCAGCAAAAACAGGCGGGGGAAGACCCAAGGGTAGAGAGAAGCCCAGGACAAAGGGCCGAGCATGTCTTACGTGATATTGCCGGAAGGCGAAAAAGCGCCGTTTCTAAAGGTCCTGCAACACAAATGCCGATGTGTACCGGAGGCAATCCCCCAGAAACGACAATGGATCAAGCGCCGATCACTAGGCCCCGATCATTCCCACTCTATTATTAACAAGCAGGTAAACGTCAGGAAAAACGGCGCTTCTGGCGAGGCAATTAGTACAGAACCATGAAAAATACCATTTCACATCTCAGCGCATCATTCGTTATCTGTCGCGGTTTATGCCGTAGCAATCGGAAGTAAGTCCTCTTACTGACTCGCCTAATCTTCACAGGCACCCCCTTCGCTTTGCGAAACCTCGATCATACGTGGCGCCTCTCGCGCCATGACGTGAGCATCGAAGGGCGTCCTAATCAAGAATCGCCGATAACGCGAGCCTAGTCATATCCGTACTGGGCTGATAGTCCCCAGGCAGTGTCCGCCTGCGGTAAACCTTTGGTGGTATTTCTGAAATCCAGTGATCTGGAAGCACTGAGGTCTGCGGCTTGTGCCTGAACAATCAATAGTGGCCTAATAGTGTCTTTTTCGCCTTTTCCCTGCTGGGCAGGCTTCTTTCGACAAGGACCGTTGCATGACCTCCCAACCGACCCTGCAAGTCGATCCACTGCTCACGGCCAATCTCGATGCCCTGCTCAGCTCCGTGATCGATGCCGACCAGCGGCAGCTACAGATGCCAGCTGGCGCTCGGTCCGAACGGGAGACACTGAAAGACAAGCGCCTCCAGGAGCTGCTCGACCGCTGCCGCGAAGAAGCCCTGCAACAAGTGGTCGGCCCCTTCGGATTGACCCCGGCAATGTTCTCGGACATCGATGGTGGCAACGTCACCACCCAGCACAATGCTAACCAGGATATCTACGCCAAGGCATCCGAGCATTATGACCGGGAAGCCGACTACGATTACGCTGCCGCGAAAAAGCAGAAGATGAAGGATGCGGTGAGGGACGGCACGATGAATTCGCAAACCTTCATCGACACCTACACCAATGAAAATGCACCGACCAAGCGCACGGCCAAGTCAAATGGCAAGCTGGTGATGAACGCAGAGCTGGATCACACCATACCCCTGAAGCAAGCACACAAGGAAGGCGGCTGGATGCTTACTCCGGAGCAACGCAAGGCGCTGGCCTCGGAAAAAGACAACCTGCATTTCACCACCTTTGAAAATAATCGAGAAAAGAGTGATACCGCCGCAGAGACCGCGCTTTCTGCCGAAAACGGTTATGACGAATCCATTACCAAGCCGCTGATCGACAAGGCCCGCGCCGCCATCGACCAGCATCAGCCCGATACCAAAGACCGCTTGCTCTACCACGGCAAGGAGTTGGGCATTACAGGCGCGAAGGAATTCGGCAAGACAGGCCTCCGCAGGGCAGTGGGAGTGCTGTTGTTCGAGGTGGTCAACGGCAGCTTCGTCGAAGTGCACAAGGTGGTCAGCCAGCGTGACGATCAGCAGCCCCTGCTCGACCGTGTGATGGCAGCAGTTGAGCGTGTGCTCAAGCGCGTTCAGAGCAAGTTCAAGGCCGCCTTCGAGGCTTTCTTCGAAGGCGGCCTGCAAGGCCTTGTGAGCAACCTGCTGACCTTCCTAATCAACAACCTCATTACCACTTCGGCCAAGGTCGTGACGATCATCCGCGAAGGCATGCAGGAGCTGTTCAAGGCACTTAAGCTGCTGCTTTGGCCGCCCAAGGAGATGTCCGGCGCTGACGTCATGCGCGCCGTCAGCAAGAGCCTGGCCGGCCTGCTCACCCTCGGTGCCGGTATGCTCCTGGAGCAATCGATGAACACGTTCATCATCGGCATCCCGGTGCTCGCACCGCTGGCCGGCATGATTGCCCCGGTGCTCACCGGCCTTATGACCGGCCTCGCCAACGCCCTGCTGATGTACGCGATCGACTCGCTGATCGATTGGATGCTGGATAAGGGAACCGACTTCATCAACGCGCAGATCGATACCCTGCAAGCCACAGCCGAACTGGGCGAGCGCATGATCGAACAGGTAGAGCTGCAATTCCGGCTGTCGGCGCGCTACCGGATGATGGCCCAGCTCAATCAGCGTATCGCCGAGCGCTTCGACCAGGCAACCGAGGCCTCCCAAGCCTCGGTGCAGCACGCGCAAGGCACCATGGAAGAACAGGCTTCGACTATCGTCGCCCTATCCCAGGCCATCGATAGCAAAAAACAGTTCAACGAACGCCTCAGTTCGTTGCTTCAGCAGTTCAGGAAGGAAACATAAGGGATGTCCAAGGTCATTGCCCACCTCGCCAGCACCGTCCCAAGCGACGACCTGCTCGCCCGTATCGACATCGCCGAGGTGTACGAGAAATTCCACAGCACCTTCAAACGTCTAGACGATTTCAAGAGGGTGCGCGACGAACACGAGCAGCGTAACTTCCTAGGCCGGCTTTTTCATCGTGGCGAACTGAAGAACGCCCAGCTCGACGCCCAGCAAGTGCAGGCGGAATTCTCCAAAACTCTCGCCCAGTTGATGGTGATCAGCTCGCTGCAGGCGCAGCAACTGACCGAACAGCAGGGGCAACTGGCCGACCAGCAGAAGACCTTGGATGCCAAGGCCGAGGAACTGGCACGACAGAACACGCGCCTCGAACAGCACCAGGCCGTGATCAAGCACCAAGCCGCTGGCTTGCGCCAATACGTCACAGACCTGTTGAAAGTCCAAGGACTGACCGACGAACACGGCGAGATGCTGATAAGCATCGCCAAAGAAGTGATGGAAACCCGGGATCGTCTGCTGGCGGACTTTGACAATCGCATGCAGCAGATGCAGGGAGTTCTGGAAGAACAGCGGCAGTTGCTCCGGGAAGTCCTAGATGAGCAGGCGGGCACTTTGGAGCAGCGCCTCACGAAGTTGCAGCAGGCGGTCGACTCAACCCTGGAACAACGTCTCACGGCTGTAGAGCGAGGTCTGCTCGCCGTACTCGACGAACAACGCCGTGAAGCCGCCAGCCAGACCGAACGGCTCGATGCCGACTTAGCCTTTCAAGCGCAGCTGCGGGACGAGAATCACCGCGACCTTGAGCGCCAGCTCTCGGAACTGCGCGAAGTGCTGGCCGAACAGAGCCAAGCGCTACTTAACGAACGCAGCGAACGGCAGCAGGAGCGGGCCGAGCGTCAAGCCGAGGTACATGCCCTGCGCAACGAACAGAAGAGCGGCGAAACACGCTTGCGCCGCGAGCAGCGTCGTCTCATGGCCGGACTGTGCGGCTTGGCATTGGTGTGCGCGGGTGCCCTCGCCGGGTTCACCTTCTGGAACACGTCAAAGCCTGTTTTGGCCCCGGTCGAAATCCACGAATCTCAAATACCAGCGTCATGAGCAGCTTGTTCGGATCAGCGACTCAGGCCTGATCGTCACTCCACCAGTTTGCCTCGATTGCGAAAATGCAAAAACCTGCCCAAAGGAAAGGCATTACATGAATAAGGTATTGTGGGTCAAATTCGGGTGGTCAGAATATTATCGAGGAGGCGACATCGCCGGTAACTTTGCCTGGCTAAATCAGAATAGAGGCACGGAAAACGAAGGACGAGGCCATGAAGCGTACAACTTCATGCCAGATGTCGATGGGACTTACTACTGTTATGTTCCCCCTCAAGGAGGCAACTACGCGCCTTATCATGACGACCCGGAAGGATGGACGGTTGTATGTCTGGCCAAAAATCCGGCAACCCCAGGTATACACGTGGTCGGCTGGTACGAAAATGCGACTCTTCGTGGTGAGTGGATTGTCCGCCCGAACAACACCGACCAGCGACAGCAAATTTCCCCCCATCCTGCTTACGACTGGTCATATTGCATAACCAGCGATTCCGCTTACTTCATCCCGCCCGAGGAGCGAGTTCTGCCGTTCTCGGATCCATCCGTGAAACAGGGGAAGTACTCTTTTCTGGACGGCCCAAACGTTACGAAGACCGAGAACAAAGAAAGAGTGCAGGCTCGGCTCGAGAGCTTAATGACGCGCTTGGCCCTAGTCGCAGTACACAACCCCAATGAACACACCGTTTTTGACCCAGAACTAGATCAGGCCGACCCTCTTCGGGGATTTGGCAGCCCTGAACACCGTAAAGCCGTTGAGCTTGCAGCTGAGGACGCCGTGATAGCGTATTACATAGCACAAGGTTATGACTACCAGCGTACAACACACCTTCCCTGCGGATATGACTTTCTCTTCACGCGCAAAGAGTCAGAGCTACATGTCGAAGTTAAGGGTACGGCCGGCACGACACCGCGCTTTTTCCTCACACGTAACGAACACAACGCAGGATTAATGCTCAACCCAGACTGGAGGTTAGCCATGGTGATGTCAGCGCTATCTGATACGCCGCAGGTCATCGAGTACAATCCTCGCCAGCTAAAAGAGGCGTTTAATCTTGAGCCTTATGTTTACATCGGGACATTCGCGCCAAAACCCGAACCTTAATGTTTAACCCCTGTACCGCGACAAAAAACAAAAGCCCGCTGTTACGCGGGCGTTTGTTTATTACGAGGAGGGGTCACTCCCACTCAATCGTGGCCGGCGGCTTGCTCGACACGTCGTAGGTGACGCGGGAGATGCCTTCGATCTCGTTGATGATCCGGCCGCTGACGGTTTCCAGCAGCTCGTAAGGCAGGTGCGCCCAACGTGCGGTCATGAAGTCGATGGTTTCCACGGCGCGCAGGGCCACGACCCACGCGTAACGACGGCCATCACCTACCACGCCCACGGACTTCACCGGCTGGAACACCACGAAGGCCTGGCTGACCTTGTGGTACCAGTCGGCCTTGCGCAGCTCTTCGATGAAGATGTGGTCGGCGCGACGCAGCAGGTCGGCGTATTCCTTCTTCACTTCACCCAAGATGCGCACGCCCAGGCCCGGGCCCGGGAACGGGTGGCGGTAGACCATGTCGTACGGCAGGCCCAGTTCCAGGCCCAGACGGCGGACTTCGTCCTTGAACAGCTCGCGCAGTGGCTCGACCAGCTTGAGGTTCATTTCTTCCGGCAGGCCGCCCACGTTGTGGTGCGACTTGATCACGTGGGCCTTGCCGCTTTTCGCGCCAGCCGACTCGATCACGTCCGGGTAGATGGTGCCCTGGGCCAGGTACTTGATGTTTTCCAGCTTGCAGGATTCGGCATCGAACACGTCGATGAAGGTACGACCGATGATCTTGCGCTTCTTCTCCGGGTCCGACTCGCCGGCCAGGTTGTTGAGGAACTGCTCCTCGGCGTTGGCGCGGATCACCTTGACGCCCATGTTCTCGGCGAACATGGCCATCACTTGCTCGCCTTCGTGCAGGCGCAGCAGGCCGTTGTCGACGAAGACGCAGGTCAGCTGGTCGCCGATGGCCTTGTGCAACAGGGCCGCGACCACCGAGGAGTCGACGCCGCCGGACAGGCCCAGCAGGACGTTGTCGGTGCCAACCTGGGCACGGATCTGGGCAATGGCGTCCTCGGCGATCTTCGACGGGGTCCACAGCGCTTCACAGCCGCAGATGTCGAGGATGAAGCGCGACAGGATGCGACCGCCCTGCTTGGTGTGGGTCACTTCCGGGTGGAACTGCACGCCGTAGTAACGCAGGTCGTCGTTGAACATGCCGGCAATCGGGCAGCTCGGGGTGCTGGCCAGGATGTGGAAGTCTTCCGGCATCTTGGTGACCTTGTCACCGTGGCTCATCCACACGTCGAGGCCGAACAGGCCGTCGGCGTCGACGTGGTCTTCGATGCCGTCCAGCAGGCGGCTCTTGCCGACGACATCAACCCGGGCATAGCCGAATTCACGCAGCTCGGAACCTTCGACCTTGCCGCCCAACTGCTCGGCCATGGTCTGCATGCCGTAGCAGATGCCGAAGACCGGGACGCCCAGGTCAAACACCGCCTGTGGGCAGCGAGGGCTGTTGGCTTCGTGCACGGATTCGGGGCCGCCGGCGAGGATGACGCCTTTGGGAGCGAATTCGCGGATCGCTTCGTCGTCCATGTCGAACGGATGCAGTTCGCAGTAGACCCCGATCTCGCGCACACGGCGGGCGATCAGTTGGGTGTACTGGGAACCGAAGTCGAGGATCAGGATACGGTGAGCGTGAATGTCGAGGGCCATGGTCAGTCTCGTCTAATTTCAGAAACGACACGGGGCTGAAAAACACAGCCCCGGTTACTAAATTCGTCAATCGCCTCCGGGCCTTGGCCTGGAGGCGATCACTATCAACCTACGCGATAGTTTGGCGCTTCCTTGGTGATCTGCACGTCGTGGACGTGGGATTCAGCCATGCCGGCGCCGGTGATGCGGACAAACTCCGGCTTGGTGCGCATTTCTTCGATGTTGGCGCTACCGGTGTAGCCCATGGAAGAACGCAGGCCGCCCATCAGCTGATGGATGATCGCGGTCAGGGTGCCCTTGTACGGCACGCGACCTTCGATACCTTCCGGCACCAGCTTCTCGGCACCCGCGGAGGAGTCCTGGAAGTAGCGGTCGGAAGAGCCCTGGGCCTGGGACATGGCGCCCAGGGAACCCATGCCACGGTAAGCCTTGTAGGAGCGGCCCTGGAACAGCTCGATCTCGCCCGGAGCCTCTTCGGTACCGGCGAACATCGAACCCATCATCACGCAGGAAGCACCGGCGACGATGGCCTTGGACAGGTCACCGGAGAACCGGATACCGCCGTCGGCGATCAGCGGCACGCCTGTGCCGACCAGCGCCGCTGCAACATTGGCGATGGCGCTGATTTGCGGCACGCCAACACCGGCAACGATACGGGTGGTGCAGATCGAGCCCGGGCCGATACCGACCTTGACTGCGTCGGCGCCGGCTTCGGCCAAGGCCTTGGCGGCAGCGCCAGTGGCGATGTTGCCGCCGATCACCTGCACTTGCGGGAAGTTCTCTTTGACCCAGCGAACGCGGTCGATCACGCCTTTGGAGTGACCGTGGGCGGTGTCCACCACCACCACGTCGACACCGGCATTGACCAGCGCAGCAACGCGATCGCCAGTGTCCTTGCCAGTGCCGACCGCAGCGCCAACACGCAGGCGACCCTGGTCGTCCTTGCTGGCCAGCGGGTAAGCCTTGGCTTTCTCGATATCGTTGACGGTCATCATGCCCTTGAGAGCGAAGGCGTCGTCGACGATCAGTACACGCTCGATGCGGTGCTTGTGCAGCAGCTCGCGGACGGCGGTCTTGTCGGCGCCTTCCTTGACCGTGACCAGGCGCTCTTTAGGCGTCATCACTTCACGGACGCTGACTTCCAGACGGCTTTCGAAACGCACGTCGCGGGAAGTCACGATACCCACCAGGTCGCCGTTGTGCAGTACCGGCACACCGGAGATGTTATGCATGCCGGTCAGTTCGAGCAGGTCACGCACGGTGGCGTCGGCCTCGATGGTGATCGGGTCCTTGACCACACCGGCTTCGAAACGCTTGACCTTGCGCACTTCGGCGGCCTGCTGCTCGATGGTCATGTTCTTGTGGATGATGCCGATGCCGCCTTCCTGAGCCATGGCGATTGCCAGACGGGCTTCAGTGACGGTGTCCATGGCAGCGGAAACCAGTGGAATATTCAGCTCGATGCCACGGGTCAAACGGGTCTTAAGACTGACTTCATTAGGCAGTACTTCGGAATAACCGGGCACTAGGAGAATGTCGTCGAAGGTGAGGGCTTCTTGGCTGATACGCAGCATCGCGGGGGCTCCCGGGCGGGAAAATGGAAGCGCGCCATTATACTCAGACAGCTACCCGGGCTCAATGTAAAACTCTGGCTAATATCGCTGGAGTGATAGATGGAGATATCAGCGCGCTACAACTCGACCTTGACCCAACTAATCGGTTGATCCAGCCAGTCGGCGAACTCGTCGATAAAGCTCTGTTTAAAACCCGCTTCGGCCCAGTTGTTGAAGATAAAGCCCAAGTTGGAAAAGCCGCACTCCTGAAGAAACAGAAAGCCGTTGATGTCATCTTCATGACCGCATTCGGGGCAGGTGAAGTTATCGGTGCGCCCCGGCATCCAGTCTTCCAGACTCTCGAACAGCGCCTCGCCGATTTCCTGGCGGCATTCGGCACAGCCGGCTTCTTCGAGAAAGCCCTTGGCCGGGGTATAGATGCAGCGTTTGGTGATGATCTCCAGACCATTGATCGGCTCGCCGAAGGGCAGTGCCTCCGGCCGCAGCACCACCTCCCGTGCCCCCGGCGCAATCGCGTGGCCCATGCGATTGCCGGTGCGCCCGCAGGTGCTGAGGCTTTCCTCGACGATGTTCTTGCGCACCAGCCAGCGCACGATCGCCCGAGCCCGGGGCTCGTGCACCGGCAGGGTGGAAATTTTCGGGACGAGGATGCTTTGCGAGTTCATGGATAAGCCTGAAACGTGCGGGACAATACGAACGCTTGCGCCGGCAAGCCGACTCCTACCTTCAATTGTAAGAGGGCGTGCCAGCGAACGGATTGAAAGGCCCGCAGCTTAATCCCTGAACCCCGCAGGTCAAGTGCTCAGGTAGCGTCCGATCAGGGCAACGCCACTGGCCAGCACCAGCCAGGTCACCAGGCGCACAAAAGCCTCCCGTGACAGTTTCATCGTCAGCCGACGGCCAATCCACAACCCCAAGGCCATCGCCGGCAACAGGCATAGCGCCAACAGCAGCAGCGGCAACTCGGCATAGACCCCGGCCAAGGCGAACAGGCTCAGACGCACCACGGTGCTGCAACTGATCAGCGCACTCTGGGTCGCCCGCGCCGGGTCCTTGGGCAGGCGGCTGTTCAGGTAGATGGCATATAGAAAGCCGCCACTGCCGAAGAGTGCGCCAAACAGCCCACCGACAATCCCCATCGGCACCGCCCAGCCGGCCGCCAACTGGGTTGGACGCGCCTTCACCCACAGGCTGTAGATGGCGTAGGCACTGATAAACAGCCCCATCAATAGAAGCAGCAGATCGGACTTGAGGTTGAGTAGGAAAATCACCCCCAAGGTGCAGCCCAGCGCCATGCAGGGCAGCAACCGCAACAACTCGGGTTTTGCCACGTCCTTGCGCGACGGCAACAGGTTGCCGAAGGCGGCGACGAAATCCAGCAGCACCAGCAACGGCACGATCTTCGACAATGGCATGAACAGGATCAGGATCGGTCCCGCCACCAGCGCCGTGCCGAAACCGGCGATGCCAAATACGATGTACGCCAGCGCGATGCCCAGACCAATCGCCAACCAACCACCCGGGCCGAAAGACCACTGGTTCAAACCTTCGATTACCAAGCTCATCACTGCGACTTCTCCAACCGGATCAGCAATGACTTTAGCCAGCGACGAGCCTTGCGACTAATATCGTCAAAGCCTTCAACCCATCGCAAAAAGGCATGCCTTGTGATTTCAACCCGTCAACTGCGCTATTTCGTGGAAATTGCCGAGAGCGGTAGCTTCAGCGCGGCGGCAGAACGCCTGTTTGTCGCCCAGTCGGCCCTTAGCCGACAGATCAAGGAACTGGAAAGCCAGCTGCAAACCCCACTTTTCCAACGCACTGCCCGCCAGCCTCGGCTGACCGCCGCTGGTGAAGCCTTCCTGCCCAAGGCACGCAACCTGCTGAGCGAACTGCACAAGGCCGCGGAGCTGGCCACCCAGGTCGGCCAGGGGCAACTGGGCACACTGCGCCTCAGCCACTCAAGCACCGTGCCCATGAGCGGTCGTCTGCTTGGGGGTATCAGCGAGTATCTGCAGGCGTGCCCCGGAGCTTCGATGGATATCGTCAAGCTATCGTCCGAGGCGCAGTTGCAAGAACTCGCCGAAGGCCGGCTGGATGCTGGCCTGCTGCGCCTGCCGGTACTGCGCCAACGCGAGGGAGTGCAAATCGTGCCCTTGTTCAGCGAACCCCTGCTGCTGGCATTGCCGCCGCAGCATCCCCTGGCCCTTGATCCACCCGTTCACGGGGTGGAACTGGCACAACTGCGCAACGAAGCCTTTATTTCCATCCCCCATCCCCAGCGTGGGGGCTTGAGCTACCTCTCGGCCGAGTTGTGCATGCGCCAGGGCTTCTTTCCCAGGGCGGCGCGGGTGATGTCGCGCAAGACCACCCAATTGCAACTGATCCAGGCCGGCTTCGGCATCGCCCTGCTGCCCGAGTCGATGCAGGACATCGCCCCGGCCAGCATCCGCTTCCTGCCGCTGGCGGATGCCGATTGCCAGAGCACCGTGGCCCTCGCCTACCGACAGGAGCCAACGCCTCTGGTGGCGCAATTCGTCGAACATTTTCGCAATCACTTGTAGTTGATTTGCGTTGTTCCATTCAGAGACAGGCCTTTACACTGCGCCCCATGATTAAAGATCCCTTCGCACGACTCGGCCTGGACCGCGAGGTCCTCACCGTCACCCAGCTCAACGGCCGCGCCCGGGTGCTGCTCGAGGACGTGTTCAGCAATATCTGGGTGGAGGGCGAGATCTCCAACCTCGCCCGCCCGGCCTCCGGCCATGTGTACTTCACCCTCAAGGACAGCGGCGCCCAGGTGCGCTGCGCACTGTTCCGGCAGAACGCCGCGCGGGTCCGCCAGGCGCTGAAGGACGGCCTGGCGGTCAAGGTGCGGGGCAAGGTCTCGCTGTTCGAAGGGCGCGGTGACTATCAGCTGATTCTCGACACCGTGGAACCGGCCGGTGATGGCGCCCTGCGCCTGGCTTTCGATGCCCTGAAAGACAAACTCAGCGCCGAAGGGCTGTTCAGCGCCGAACGCAAAGTGCCCCTGCCGGCCCATCCGCAACGCATCGGCATCATCAGTTCGCCCACCGGTGCGGTGATCCGCGACATCATCAGTGTGTTCCGGCGCCGCGCACCGCAGGTCGTGCTGACCCTGATCCCTACCGCCGTGCAGGGCCGCGAGGCTACGGCGCAGATCGTCCGGGCCCTGCAGCTGGCCGACGCCCGGGGCTTCGACGCGCTGATCCTGGCCCGTGGCGGCGGCTCCCTGGAGGACCTCTGGTGCTTCAACGAAGAAGCCGTGGCCCGTGCGGTGGATGCCTGCGTGACACCGATCGTCAGCGCCGTCGGCCATGAAACCGATGTCTCCATCAGTGATTTCGTGGCCGACGTTCGCGCGCCCACGCCTTCCGCAGCAGCCGAACTGCTGGCCCCCGATTCCAGTGACCTGCAACGCCGGGTCGACAACCTGCAGCGACGCCTGGTGATGCGCATGCGCGACCGGCTGGTGCGTGATCGACTGCGCCTGGACGGCCTGGCCCGCCGCCTGCGCCATCCCGGTGAACGCCTGCGCCAGCAGGCACAGCGCCTGGACGACCTGGACATGCGCCTGCGCCGCGCCTTCGAGCGCAGCCTCAATACCCGTCGCGAACGCTTGATCCGCCTGGAAACCCGCCTGGGAGCCCAGCATCCAGGGCGGCAACTGACGCTGCTGCGCCAGCGCCTGGACAGCCTGGCCGAACGCCTGCCCCGGGCCATGCGCGAAGGCCTCAAGGGCCGCCGCCTGCAATTGCACAGCCAGATGCAGACCCTGCATGTGGTCAGCCCCCTGGCCACCCTGGGGCGCGGTTACAGCATCCTGCTGGACGATCGCGGGCAGGCCATTCGCAGTGCCAGCCAGACCCGCCCAGGCCAGCGCCTCAGTGCCCGCCTGGGCGAAGGCGAGCTGCAAGTACGCGTCGAAGACAACCACCTGACGCCCGTCACTCTTTCTCTACTGGATTGATCCATGCCGCGTTTTCTCTGCTCCCTGCTGTTGCTGTGCCTGGCCTTCAATGCTCACGCCGACAGCTACATCACCCGCCTGCTGAACAAACCCGTGCCCGGTGGCGTAGCGGTGGTCGACCTGGGCAGCGCCGCCCAGGCGCCCAAGGCCAGTTACCAGGGCAAGCCGGTACTGGTGGTGAGGGAGCAGAACAACTGGCTGGCGATTGTCGGCATCCCGCTGACGGTCAAGCCCGGCACTCAACAAGTAAGCGCCGGTGGGCGCAGCCTGAACTTCGTGGTAGGCAACAAGAAATACCCCGAGCAGCACATCACCCTGAAGAACCAGCGCCAGGTCAATCCGAACCCGGCGGACCTCAAGCGCATCGATGGCGAGTTGGCGGAACAGATCCGCGCCTACCGCAGCTTCAGCCCCAATACCCCGAGCAACCTGCTGCTGGACAAGCCGGTGAACGGGCCGCTATCGAGCAAGTTCGGCGTGCGCCGTTTCTTCAACGGTGAAGAGCGCAACCCTCACGCCGGCCTGGACTTCGCGGTGCCGGCAGGCACACCGATCAAGACCCCGGCGGCGGGCAAAGTGATCCTGATCGGCAACTACTTCTTCAACGGCAACACCGTGTTCGTCGACCACGGCCAGGGCTTCATCAGCATGTTCTGCCACATGTCGAAAATCGACGTGAAGAATGGCCAGTCCCTGGCCCGTGGCGCCGTGGTGGGCAAGGTGGGGTCGACCGGCCGCGCCACCGGGCCGCATATGCACTGGAACGTCAGCCTGAATGATGCGCGGGTCGATCCGGCCATCTTTATCGGGGCCTTCCAGCCCTGATCACGCGGCGCCGCTTACCTGCATCAGGCATTGATTCAGCGGCGAGCCGACGCCCACGGGGATTGCGCAGCCCAACTCGACTGCGCAATCGTTAGTATTCTTTCAAAGAATACCCAGCATAAAATCTCGATATGGCTTTGTTTTCGAGTATTCCTCTCAATTTTTTTCGACTGCTTGCCATCTCTCACCCCAGTGGTTAGGGTTGAGCACATGAAAACCTCTCACACCCTCATTCAGCGTCGTCAACACCGGAGCCTCTGCCTCGTCAGCGCACGACTGCCAGGCTGAATCGCGGTGCCTCATCCCCCTGCGTCAACCTCACTCTTGACTCACCGGCAGGCCGCCTCTTTTCGGCCCGGACAATAAGGATTTCTCCATGACCATGCTCAAAGACCCATCCTCCAAGTACCGCGCGTTTCCGACCATCAACTTGCCGGACCGTACCTGGCCGTCGAAAACCATCACCAGCGCGCCGATCTGGTGCAGTTCGGACCTGCGTGATGGCAACCAGTCGTTGATCGAACCGATGGATGCGGTCAAGAAGCTGCGCTTCTGGAAGACCTTGGTAGCTGTGGGTGTGAAGGAAATCGAAGCTTCCTTCCCCGCCGCTTCGCAAACCGACTTCGACTTCGTGCGCACCCTGATCGAAGGCGGGCACATTCCGGACGACACCACCATCCAGGTATTGACCCAGGCCCGCGAAGACTTGATCGCCCGCACCTTCGAATCCTTGCGTGGAGCGAAAAAGGCCATCGTCCACCTGTACAACGCCACCAGCCCTTCGTTCCGCCGCATTGTCTTCAACCAGGACAAGGCCGGTGTGAAAGAGATCGCGGTGAATGCGGCCAAGCTGTTCGTCAAATACGCCGCCCAGCAACCGGAAACCCAGTGGCAGTTCGAGTACTCGCCAGAGACCTTCAGCGCCACCGAGCTGGAGTTCGCCAAGGAAGTCTGCGACGCCGTGGTGGAAGTCTGGAACGCCACGCCAAGCAACAAGGTGATCCTCAACCTGCCGGCCACCGTAGAAGTCGCCACACCGAACATCTATGCCGACCAGATCGAGTGGTTCTGCCGCAACATCAACCGTCGTGACAGCGTGCTCATCAGCCTGCACACCCACAACGACCGCGGTACGGGCGTAGCCGCCACCGAGTTGGGCCTGATGGCTGGCGCCGACCGTGTCGAAGGCTGCCTGTTCGGCAACGGCGAGCGTACCGGTAATGTCGACCTGGTCACCGTGGCCTTGAACCTCTACACCCAGGGTGTGAACCCGGAACTGGACTTCTCCGACATCGACGGCGTGCGCAAAGTCGTGGAAGAGTGCAACCAGATTGCCGTGCACCCGCGTCACCCTTATGTCGGCGACCTGGTCCACACCGCGTTCTCCGGCTCGCACCAGGACGCGATCCGCAAGGGCTTCGCCCAGCAGAAAGCCGATGGCTTGTGGGAAGTGCCGTACTTGCCGATCGACCCGGCCGATATCGGTCGCAGCTACGAGGCGGTGATCCGCGTCAACAGCCAGTCGGGCAAGGGTGGTATCGCCTACCTGCTGGAGCAGGAATACGGCATCAGCTTGCCACGCCGCATGCAGATCGAATTCAGCCAGGTGGTGCAGCGGGAAACCGACCGCCTGGGCCTGGAAATGACCGCCCAGCAAATCCACGCGCTGTTGCACAGCGAGTACTTGCAGGCCAACACTCCCTACGCGCTGGTCAGCCATCGCCTGCAGGAAGAGAACGGCCACAGCGCCGTGGAAGTGGAAGTCTCGAGCAAGGGCCAGGGCGAAACCAACCTGCACTGGCGCGGCAAGGGCAACGGCGCCCTGGAAGCGCTGGTGGCCGGGCTGCCGGTTCCGGTGGAGATCATGGACTACAACGAACACGCCATCGGCGCCGGCACCAACGCCAAGGCGGCGGCCTACATCGAACTGCGGGTCAACGGTGAGCGTGCCGTGCACGGCGTCGGTATCGACGAGAACATCACCACCGCCAGCTTCAAGGCGCTGTTCAGTGCGCTGAACCGCTCCTTGAGCGAGCAGCAGGCCAAGGCAGCCTAAAGGCGCCAAAAGCGAAAGGCCCCGAGGAGCTCGACTCCCCGGGGCCTTTTTTATGCCGGAACAGATAACACCAGCTAAATGTCAGCAACGACGGTTTCAGGCATGCACATCAACGCTGAACATGGCTTGCAGCAAAGCCGCCTGCAGCACCTGCAAGGTGCTGTTGGTCACGGCGATCTGCGCCTGGACCTCCATCACTTGCTGGGCTTTCTGTTCGTCGCTGGCCTGGCCCTTCTGCACATTGGCCAATTGCGCCTGCTGTTCAGTCAGGGTTTTCTGGGTTTGCTCAATCTGTTTCTGCAGCGCCTTGACCGGATCACCACCGGCCTTTACTGCATCGATATTGGCATCGCCAGAGTTGACCCGCAGTTCCTTATCCTGGCCGTCCTTGCTTTCATCCACCGGCGCCAACGGGCTGGCGCCGTTGCCTTCGGCTTCAGTCGACGCAGTTTTGGGGGCCGACAGGGGGTAAGGATTGACGATGGTGGCAGTGATGGTAGTCATGGTTGATTCCTCCTGAACTGCTCCTGCTATCGGCCTTCACCCTCGAAGCTTGATATTCGCAACCTGTAAAAAAGTGTGCAGTGCCGAAGCGATCCTAAGTGAACATGAAGGTATCGGCGTCGAGGTTCGCCGGAAAGCGCGCACGGTAAGCCGCCAGTTCACCCGCGCTCAGGCAGACCTGGAAGACGCCATCGGCCTCTCCGGCGCTGAGCAGGGTTTCGCCCTGGTAGTCCAGAACCTGGCTGTCTCCGGTATAGGCAAAGCCCTTGCCGTCGGTGCCCACCCGGTTCACCGCCGCAACGTAGCAGAGGTTTTCAATGGCCCGGGCTGGCAGCAGGCGGTTCCAGTGCAAACGGCGGGCACCCGGCCAATTGGCGGTGTAGAGCAGCAGGTCGGTGTCCTGGGCGTCCCGGCTCCACACCGGGAACCGCAGGTCGTAGCAGATCAGCGGGCGAATACGCCAACCCTTGAGCTCGAACTGTACCTGCCGTTCCCCCGGCGTGTAGTGATTGTGCTCGCCAGCCATGCGAAACAGGTGGCGCTTGTCGTAGTGCCAGACCTCACCGTCAGGGCGCGCCCACAGCAAGCGATTGCGATGGCTGCCATCCGCTGCCTGGATTATCACGCTGCCGGTGATCACCGCATTCAGCTTCTTCGCCTGCCCACGTAGCCATTTGCTGGTAGGGCCATTCTCCGCTTCCGCGAGAGTCGCGGATTCCATGGAGAATCCGGTGGTAAACATTTCCGGCAGGATGATCAGATCTGCACCACGGGCCTGCTCCAGCAACTGCTCGAAATGCTCGAAGTTGGCCTGGCGGTCGTGCCAGGCCAGGGTGGTCTGGATCAGAGCCAGATTCAGATCGGGTAATGCACTCAGATCACGCATAGTTTCTCCGCTGCTTGGCGCAGCGTCTCCTCGCGCTTGGCAAAACACAGACGCACCAGACGCTGCCCCTGGGGCGGCTGCTGATAGAACACCGACACCGGAATGGCTGCCACGCCGTGTTCGCGGGTCATCCATATCGCCATGTCGACATCATTCAAGTCTGGACGAATCTGCGAATAGTCCACCAATTGAAAATAGGTACCCGACACCCGGTTGAAGCTGAAACGCGAGGCGCTCAGCAGATCGCAGAACAGATCACGCTTGGCCTGGTAAAAGGCCGGCAACTCTTCGACATGTTCCGGGTGCTCGGCCATGAAGTCCGCCAGAGCGTACTGCAAAGGCGTGACTCCGCAGAAGCTGACATATTGATGCACCTTGCGCAGCTCGGCGCTCAGGGCCGGTGGTGCAACCACATAACCGGTCTTCCAGCCGGTCACGTGGTAGGTCTTGCCGAACGAGCTGACCACGAAGGCCCGCTGATACAGCTCCTCATGGGCCAACACACTGACATGGGGTACGCCATCGAACACCAGGTGTTCGTAGACCTCATCACTGACCAGATAGATATCGCGATCACGGATCAGGGCAGCCAACTGGTCCAGCTCCGCGCGGCTGATCAAGGCACCACTGGGGTTGTGCGGCGAATTGAGGATGATCATCCGCGTGCGCGGACTCAGGGCTTCACCGAGTTTCTGCCAATCGAGGGCAAAGCCCTGCCCCGCCAACGACACATGCACACAACGCCCACCGGCCAGCTCCACCGACGGCTCATAGCTGTCGTAACTGGGGTCGAACACAATGACTTCGTCACCGCGCTGGATCACCGCCTGGATGGCACAGAAGATTGCCTGGGTCGCACCGGGGGTGATGGTCACCTCAGCGTCCGCATCGACCTGGACGCCATAGCTGCGGGCGATTTTCGCGGCGACCTGCTGGCGCAGTGCCGGTAGGCCGGTCATGGGTGCGTACTGGTTATGGCCATTGGCGGCATGCCAGCCAAGTGCATCACGCAGGGCTTGCGGGCCATCGAAATCAGGAAAGCCCTGGGACAGGTTGAGCGCTCCGGTTTCCACCGCGAGCTGGGACATTTGCGTGAAGATGGTGGTGCCGACATTCGGCAACTTACTGATGATCATGAGGATTCCCTGCTGAGCAGTCCGCACTACGGCGGCGCGGAGGTCCCCGAGAATAGCCCAAACGCCAGGCATGAAAAAGGGCGCCCGGGGCGCCCTCTTATCCACACAGTTCCCCTAGGAACTGGCTTGCCAGCGAAGCTCTGAAGCAGCGCCAGAGCTTCACCGGCAAGCAGGCCCCTGTAGCCGGTCAGCGCTTGTCGCGGCGCTTCTTGTCGGCCTTCTTGTGGTGCGACATCAAGCGACGCTTCTTGTTGACCTGGCGGTCGGTCAGCGTGTTCTTGTTGCCTTCGTACGGGTTCTCGCCGCCCTTGAACTCGATGCGGATCGGCGTACCTACCAGCTTCAAGACTCGGCGGTAGGTGTTTTCCAGATAGCGCACATAAGACTTGGGCACCTTCTCCACCTGGTTGCCGTGGATCACGATCAGCGGCGGGTTGGCACCACCCAAGTGGGCGTAGCGCAGTTTGATCCGGCGATTGTTGACCATGGGCGGCGCGTGCTCGCCAACGGCATCTTCGAGGATCTGCGTCAGGCGGCTGGTGGGCCAGCGGGTTACCGCCGACTTGAAGGAGTTCTGCACCGACTGGTAGAGGTTGCCCACACCGGTACCGTGCAGCGCCGAGATGAAGTGGATATCGGCGAAGTCGACGAAGAACAGCCGGCGTTGCAGCTCGGTCTTCACGTAGTCGCGCTCGCTCGGCTGCATGCCGTCCCACTTGTTCAGGGCGATCACCAGGGCCCGCCCGGCTTCCAGGGCAAAGCCCAGCAGGTTCAGGTCGTGGTCCACCACACCTTCGCGGGCGTCCATGACAAAGATCACCACGTTGGCGTCCTTGATCGCCTGCAGCGTCTTGACCACCGAGAACTTTTCAACTTCCTCGTGGATCTTGCCGCGCTTGCGCACACCGGCGGTGTCGATCAGAGTGTACTTCTCGTCGTTGCGCTCGAACGGGATGTAGATACTGTCGCGGGTGGTGCCGGGCTGGTCATAGACGATCACCCGGTCTTCACCGAGCATGCGGTTGACCAGGGTCGACTTGCCGACGTTGGGACGACCGATGATGGCGATCTTGATCCCGTCCTTCTCGCTCGGGCCCGGAATGCGCTTGGCTTCCTCACCCTCGGCAACGATCTCTTCCTCGCCTTCTTCCGGCTCGTCAGCGTCATCCTTGGGGAATTCGCTCAGGGCGATTTCCAGCATCTGGGTGATACCGCGGCCATGCGCACCGGCGATCGGGATGGCATCGCCCATGCCCAGCGGCGCGAACTCGGCGCGGGCCATGTCCGGGTCGATGTTATCGACCTTGTTGGCGATCACGTAGGAAGTCTTGTTACGTTTGCGCAGGTGCTCGCCGATCATCTGGTCGGCCGCGGTAAACCCGGCCTTGGCATCCACCAGGAACAACACCACATCAGCTTCTTCGATGGCCAGCAGCGACTGCTCGGCCATCTTTTCATCCATGCCATGCTCGTCACCGGAGATACCGCCGGTGTCGATCAGAATATAGGTACGCCCTTGCCACTTGGCCTCACCGTATTGGCGATCACGGGTCAGACCGGACAGGTCGCCGACAATGGCGTCGCGAGTCCGAGTCAGGCGGTTGAACAAGGTGGACTTGCCGACGTTAGGTCGGCCCACCAGGGCGATTACGGGAACCATGCGGCTCTCCACTGCGTTAATTCAGAAAATACAAAAGCCGCTGCGAGGCAGCGGCTGGTGCTCGGGGCAGCACTGCAGGAGCGAGCACGCTCGCTCCTGCAGTTCGCTTGGGGATCACCCCAAGCATAGTCAAACCATTACTTGATGGTCAGGGCTTCCAGTTTGCCGCTGTTGCCATACACATAAATCATGTCGCCCACCACCAGCGGACGGGCACGCAGGCCGTCGCTATCGATGCGCGTACGACCGACGAAGCGACCGTCAACCTGGCTCAGCAGGTGCAGGTAACCTTCCAGGTCGCCCACGGCTACGTAGCTGGAGAAGACTTCCGGTGCCGACAGTTGGCGGCGAGCCAGGGAGTCGTTGCTCCACAGCGCGGTAGTCGAACGCTCGTCCACGCCTTCCACGGTACCCGAGGACAGGCTGACATAAACGCTGCCGAACCCTTGGGCCACACCGGCGTAGCTGGAAGCATCACGCTGCCACAGTGGACGGCCGCTCTCCAGGTCCAGGGCAACCACGCGCCCCTGATAGCTGGCAACGTACAGGGTGCCACCGGACAGCAGCAGGCCACCGTCGATGTCCACGACCCGATCCAGTTCGGAACGGCCTTGTGGAATGGCGACACGCTGCTCCCACACCGGTACGCCGTTGCGAATATCCAGCGCGACCACCTTGCCGGTGGAAAGACCGGCCAGGGCCAGACGGTTGGTCGCCAACGGCGCACTGGTGCCCCGCAGGGTCAACACCGCTGGAGTGCTGTCGTAGAGCCAGATCTGATGACCGGTGCTGGCTTCAAGGCCAATCACTCGGTCGTCCTGAGTCTGCACCACCACCACGTCACCGTTGGTGGCTGGTGGAGCCAGCACTTCACTGGTCACACGGGCACGCCATTTCTCTTCACCGCTGGAGGCATCCAGGGCAACCACTTCGCCTTTCAGAGTGCCGATCATGACCAGCCCATAACCCACGCCCACGGCGCCGGAAACAGGAAGTTCGAGATCTTTCTTCCATTTGACGTCGCCGTTCATGCGATCCATGGAAACCACCACACCGGTGACGTCGGCGGCATAGATGGTGTCACCATCGATGGCCGGCACCAGCATGTTGTAGGTTTCACCCTGACCGTCACCGATCGAACGGCTCCACTGCTTCTGCAGGACCACTTCTTCTTTAAAGTCGACCAGTTCCGCCGGTGGCAGTTCTTTCTTGCTGTTGCTGCTGCAACCCGCGGCCAACAAGGCCAGAGCCAGCAATGCTGCATGTTTCCAACGGATCACGTCATGCATCCCCTTTGGCCAGGTCGTCCAGCTTGATTTGTAGGCCACCGACTGCTGCTTCGTCCGAGAGCGCCGCCTTGGCTTTTTGGTATGCCGCATGGGCTTCGTCCACACGGCCCAGCTGGACCAGCAGATCGCCCTTGAGTTCTTCACGAGTCGCCAGGAATGCCTTGTCGGCATCGCCGTCGAGCAGCTTCAGAGCCTCGTCGGCCTTGTTCTGCGCCGCCAGCACCTGCGCCAGGCGCTGACGCGCCACTTCACCCAGGGTCGGGTTGGCGGGCTTGTCGGCCACGGCCTTGAGCTGTGCCGCTGCATCGTCCAGCTTGCCGGTGTCTACTGCCACTTTGGCCACGAACAGGTTGCCGTACTGCGCGTAGGCAGTACCGCCGAACTCGCTGTTGAGCTTGCCCGCCAGGTCCGTAACACGAGCGGCATCCGGCTTGCCATCCGGCGTCAGGGTAGTTTCCAGCAGTTGCTGATAGAGCACCGAAGCGCCTTGCGACTGATTGTTCTGATACTTGTGCCAGGCTTGCCAGCCGAACACGATAACCAGGGCCAGCAGGCCGCCAGTTACCAGGGGTTTGCCGTTACGCTGCCACCAGTCTTTCAATTCCGCCAGCTGTTCATCTTCGGTACTCGACACCCCAATACTCCTTATTCGCTAAATCGGCTGTTTGACAGCTTCAACCCTGCACGACGCAGGTGGCCAGGTGCGCAGCGAGTGCATCCCAGGCAATGCTTTGTTGTTCGCCCTGGCCACGCAGGGGTTTGAAACCTACCACTTGCTGGGCCAGTTCGTCGTCACCGAGGATCAGCGCATACAGCGCGCCGCTCTTGTCGGCCTTCTTGAATTGGCTCTTGAAGCTGCCAGCACCGGCATTGATCTGCAGACGCAGGTTCGGCAATTGATCGCGAACACGCTCGCTCAGCGCCAGCGCAGCCAGTTCGGCGGCCTCACCGAAGGCGCAAAGGTAAACGTCGACCTGGCGCGAGATCTCTTCCGGGACCTGCTCCAGGGTTTCCAGCAGCAGCACCAGGCGTTCGATCCCCATGGCAAAGCCAACGCCCGACGTAGGCTTGCCGCCCATCTGCTCCACCAGGCCATCGTAACGGCCACCGGCACAGACGGTGCCCTGGGCACCGAGCTTGTCGGTGACCCATTCGAAAACGGTCTTGCTGTAGTAATCCAGCCCGCGCACCAGCTTGGGATTGATCACATAGGGGATACCCGCAGCATCCAGGCGGGCCTTGAGGCCTTCGAAGTGCACGCGGGACTCTTCGTCCAGGTAGTCGGCCAGCTTGGGCGCATCCACCAGCACGGCTTGAGTGTCCGGGTTCTTGGTGTCCAGCACCCGCAGCGGGTTGGTCTTCAGGCGGCGCTGGCTGTCTTCGTCCAGCTTGTCCATGCGCGCCGACAGGAACTCCACCAGCGCGTCGCGATAACGCGCACGTGCTTCGGCGGTACCCAGGCTGTTGAGTTCGAGCTTGACCGCATCACGAATGCCCAGCTCGCCCCACAGGCGCCAGGTCAGCACGATCAGTTCAGCGTCGATGTCCGGCCCGTCGAGGTTGAATACCTCGCAACCGATCTGGTGGAACTGGCGATAACGGCCTTTCTGCGGGCGCTCGTGACGGAACATCGGGCCGATGTACCAGAGTTTCTGCACCTGGCCACCGCCGGTAATGCCGTGCTCCAGCACCGCACGGACACAGGCAGCGGTGCCTTCCGGACGCAGGGTGAGGGAGTCGCCGTTGCGATCTTCGAAGGTGTACATCTCTTTTTCGACGATGTCGGTCACTTCACCGATGGAGCGCTTGAACAGCTCGGTGAATTCGACGATCGGCATGCGGATCTGCTTGTAACCGTAGTTATCCAGCAGGCGCGCCACAGTACCCTCGAAATAACGCCACAGGGGCGTCTGCTCGGGCAGGATGTCATTCATGCCACGAATGGCTTGCAGAGACTTGCTCACAAAAAATCCTTAAATACGTTCGGTTAGCCGCGAGCGATCAGCGCTGCGTCGGCTTCGACCTTTTCGGCCGCCTTCTGCCGGATCAGCTTTTCAAGCTCGTCCACCAGATTGTCATTGGTCAGTTTCTGTGCCGGCTTGCCATCGATGTAGATCAGGTTCGGTGTGCCGCCGGTCAGGCCGATGTGCGCCTCTTTGGCTTCACCCGGGCCGTTGACCACGCAACCGATCACTGCAACATCCAACGGCACCAGCAGGTCTTCAAGGCGCCCTTCCAGCTCGTTCATGGTCTTCACCACATCGAAGTTCTGCCGCGAGCAGCTCGGGCAGGCGATGAAGTTGATGCCACGGGAACGCAGGTGCAGGGACTTGAGAATGTCGTAGCCGACCTTCACTTCCTCGACCGGGTCGGCCGCCAGCGAAATGCGAATGGTATCGCCAATTCCTTCGGCCAGCAGCATACCGAGGCCGACGGCGGATTTCACTGTGCCTGAACGCAAACCACCGGCTTCGGTGATCCCCAGGTGCAGGGGCTGGATGATTTCCTTGGCCAGCAGGCGGTAGGCCTCGACGGCCATGAACACATCCGAGGCTTTCACGCTGACCTTGAAGTCCTTGAAATTCAGGCGTTCCAGGTGCTCTACGTGACGCAGGGCCGACTCCACCAATGCGGCCGGGGTCGGTTCGCCGTATTTTTTCTGCAGGTCTTTTTCCAGGGAGCCGGCGTTGACCCCGATACGGATCGGGATCCCGCGATCACGGGCAGCATCCACCACCGCGCGCACCCGGTCTTCACGACCGATATTGCCCGGGTTGATCCGCAGGCAATCGACGCCCAGTTCGGCCACGCGCAGCGCGATCCTGTAGTCGAAGTGGATGTCGGCCACCAGCGGTACCTTGACCTGCTGCTTGATCCGGCCGAACGCCTCGGCAGCGTCCATGTCCGGCACCGAAACCCGCACGATATCGACACCGGCGGCTTCCAGGCGGTTGATCTGGGCAACGGTTGCCGCTACGTCATTGGTGTCGCTGTTGGTCATGCTCTGCACCGCAATCGGGGCATCGCCTCCGACCGGTACCGAGCCGACCCAGATCTTGCGGGATTCGCGACGCTTGATTGGAGATTCGCCGTGCATGACTTATTGACCTAACTTCAGGCGAGCAGTCTCGCCACTGGTGAACGGGGCGATATCCACCGCCTGACCGTTGTAAGTGATTTGTGCGCCACGGGCATAGCCCAGACGTACGGCAAAAGGCGGCTTGCCGCTGACATCGACGGTTTCACCCTTGCGCTTGAGGGCACTGAGCAGAACCTTACCGTTGGCATCGATGACCTGGGCCCAGCAGTCGGCACTGAACTGGATCTGTACCTGGCCCGCGCCTGCAACCGCAGTTGCCGCTGCGCTACCCGGTACAACCGCAGCAGCAGGCGCGGTCGGCGTGACAGGCGCTTGTGCCACGGCAGCCGGTGCAACAGGCGCCGGAGCCGGCGCGTTGTGCACAGGAGCTGCAGGGACGGACGCAGTGGCAGCCGGTGCCGGAGCGGTCGAAGCGGCTGGGGCAGCAGGAGTTTCGCTCGCTGCCTGGCCTTCGCTTTGAGCGCCATTGTCCAGCGTTTCGCTCTGCCCCTCGGCAACCGCCTGGTCTTCGGGCTCATCGATAGGATGAATCTGGGTAGTGCCGTCGGCACCTTCGACCTCGACATGCTCGGGGCTCAGGGAGACCGGCTCCTTGCCGCGCTGGGAGGACTGATCCTGCCACCAGATGAAACCGCCACCAACCACCGCCACCAGCAGCAGCAAACTGACAATGCGCAAGATGGTATGGGAAACCCGCACCGGCTCTTCGATGCGCCCCAGGGCATGGACGCTGCTGCCCTGGGAGTCGGTACCGGTGTATTGATCGAACTCCTGGACCAGTACCGCCTGATCCATACCCAGCAATTTGGCGTAGGCACGAATATAGCCACGGGCGAAGGTGTGCCCCGGCAGCTTGTCGAAGGCGCCCGCTTCCAGGTTGCTCAGGGAGCTCACGGTGAGGTTGAGCTTGTGGGCCACTTCGGCCAGCGACCAACCATTGCTTTCGCGGGCCTGACGCAGGGTCTCACCGGGGTTTACGCGAGTCACTGCTTGAACTTCGGGATGGGCCGCTTTCATCATTGCTCCGACAGGTATTGCTGATATTCCGGCGTACCGGGATAAAGTCGTTTTAGTTGCAGACCGTAACTGGCGGCCTTGTCGCGATCTTCGAACACCGTTGCCAGCCGAACGCCGAGCAATAGACTACGTGCATTTTGCTCGCCGAGCAGGCTAAAACGATCGTAATAGTCGCGCGCGGGCACATAATGCCTGTCTTCGTAAGACAACTCAGCCATTTCCAGCAACGCACGGGGCTGTTGATGATTGAGACGCAGGGCCTTTTCCAGCTGCAGCTGGGCCAGATCACGCTGGCCGAGCCTTGAAGCGGTCATGCCGAGGTTTTCAAACACTCGGGAACGTTCGGGGTACAGAGTATCAGCAGCGGCTTGCTCGAAGCGCTGATAAGCCTCTTTGTAACGTTTTTCCTGGAATAGAAAGCTGCCGTAGTTATTGAGGATGCGAGCACTGTCCGGACGCGCCGCCAGGGCCTGGCGAAAATGCTCGTCGGCCAGGGCCGGCTCCATCTCGGCCTGGAACACCAGCGCCAGGGCAGCATTGGCGTCGGCATCGGCGGGGGCCAGTTCCAGGGCTTTCTTCAGAGGCACCTTGGCGCGCTCGCTCATGCCCTGCTGCAAGTAGCCCAGGCCCAACTGCACATAGGCTTCGCGTGCCTCGTCGCGCCCCTTGCTGGTGTTCATCGGGTTGGAATCACCCGACAGAACACAGCCAGCACAGAGGCTGGCAACAAGCAGGAGCAGCGCAAAGCGCAGGGCCATGGAGATCCTCTCTCAGGTACGGGTTGCGGCGCTTTGCGGCATATCGGCGTCGGCGCTCAACTCACGCACGGCGATATAGCGTTCGCTGCGGCGGGTGCGATCCAGCACCTGCCCGACCAACTGACCGCAGGCGGCATCAATGTCTTCACCGCGCGTGGTGCGCACGGTGACGTTGAAACCGGCGTGATGCAGCTGGTCCTGAAAGCGACGAATGGCATTGTTGCTCGGACGCTCATACCCGGAATGCGGGAACGGGTTGAACGGGATCAGGTTGATCTTGCACGGTACATCCTTGAGCAGCTCGATCATCTCCACCGCGTGTTCAAGCTTGTCGTTGACGTCTTTGAGCAGGGTGTACTCGATGGTCAGCACACGCTTTTCGCCCAGGGCCGACATGTAGCGCTGGCAGGACTCGAGCAGCATCTTCAGCGGGTACTTCTTGTTGATCGGTACCAGCTGGTTGCGCAGTGCATCATTGGGTGCGTGCAGAGACAACGCCAGCGAGACGTCGATGTGCTTGGCCAGCTCATCGATCATCGGCACCACGCCGGAGGTCGACAGGGTTACCCGGCGCTTGGAGATGCCGTAGCCCAGGTCGTCCATCATCAGGTGCATGGCAGCGATGACGTTGTCGAAGTTCAGCAGCGGCTCACCCATGCCCATCATCACCACGTTGGTGATGGCACGGTCGACGGTCGCCGGGACGCTGCCAAAGGATTTGTTGGCAATCCACACCTGACCGATGACTTCGGCGGCGGTGAGGTTGCTATTGAAGCCTTGCTTGCCGGTGGAGCAGAAACTGCAATCCAGGGCACAGCCCGCCTGGGACGAAACGCACAGAGTGCCGCGCTTGCCCTGGGGAATGTAGACGGTCTCGACGCAGCTGCCGGACGCCACGCGCACCACCCATTTACGGGTACCGTCGCTGGAGATGTCCTCGCTGACCACTTCCGGACCGCGAATCTCGGCAACAGCCTTGAGCTTTTCGCGCAAGGCCTTGCCGACATTCGTCATGGCGTCGAAATCATCGACGCCAAAGTGGTGAATCCATTTCATTACCTGACCGGCACGGAAACGCTTCTCCCCGATTGAGTCGAAGAATTTCTCCATTTCCGGTTGAGTAAGACCCAACAGGTTAGTTTTGCCGATCGATGCAGTCATGGTTTCACCCCTCACGCGCAAGCCTTACTCAGCGAGCGGTTACTTCAGTAGCTGCGAAGAAGTAAGCGATTTCGCGAGCAGCGGCAGCTTCGGAGTCCGAACCGTGAACGGCGTTGGCGTCGATGGACTCGGCGAAGTCAGCACGGATGGTGCCGGCAGCAGCTTCTTTAGGGTTGGTAGCGCCCATCAGTTCGCGGTTGCGAACGATGGCGTTTTCGCCTTCCAGAACCTGAACAACAACCGGGCCGGAAGTCATGAAGGCAACCAGTTCGCCGAAGAAGCCACGCTCGCTGTGCTCAGCGTAGAAGCCTTCAGCTTCAGCCTTGGACAGTTGCTTCATTTTCGAAGCTACAACGCGCAGGCCGGCTTCTTCAAAACGGGAAACGATCTTGCCGATAACGTTTTTTGCAACAGCGTCAGGCTTGATGATGGAGAAAGTACGTTGAACAGCCATGGTGTAACTCCAGAAACGGTGATTAAAGCGAAAAATTAAACCCGCGAATTATACGCGGGTTTATAGGGATTGCCTAACTGCGTAGCCCGCGGATTCAGTCAGTTTCGTCGATCCAGGCGGCCTGAATTGCTTCAAGAACCTTCTCGCCTCCGCGAGCCGGATCGTCACTGAACTCCGGCAGTGCCAGAACCCATTGGTGCAGATCGACAAAGTTCACATAACGCGGATCCACATCCGGCTTGGACTCAGCCAGTTGGATCGCGATTTCCAGTACATCAACCCACTTGAGGCTCATGCCAGTTCCTTGAAATCAGTGCGGCGCTTCGGCTGCATGGTTGAGCGAGTATTTTGGAATTTCGACGGTCAGGTCTTCATCGCCGACGATGGCCTGGCAGGACAGGCGCGACTGCGCTTCCAGGCCCCAGGCCTTGTCCAGCAGGTCTTCTTCCAGTTCGTCAGCCTCGTTCAGCGAGTCGAAGCCCTCACGAATGATGCAATGGCAAGTGGTGCAGGCACAGACGCCGCCACAGGCACTTTCGATCTCGATGTGGTTGTCGTGGGCCACCTCGAGCACCGAGACGCCAGGCTCGACCTCTACAACCAGGCCGTCCGGACAGAACACGGCGTGTGGCAGAAAAATGATCTGCGGCATCAGTTATTCCTCGATTTCATTCAGGTTGCGCCCCGCCAGCGCGGCTTTCACCGTCGAATCCAGGCGTCGGGCAGCAAAGGCATCGGTCACTTGCGACAGACGCTTGGTCTGCTGCTCGATGGCGTAACCATCGGTGCCACGCATCAATTCACTCAATTCCTGCATCTGCAGCTCGATGACCATGCGCTCTTCGGCGTCCAGCAGACGCTCGCCATCGGCGTCCAGGGCGCCCTGCACCGCCTCGATGAGGCGCTGAGCATCAACCTGCTGCTCGCGCAGTACACGGGCCACCTTGTCGTCGCCGGCGTACTGGAAGGAATCCTTGAGCATCTTGGCGATCTCGCCGTCGGTCAGACCGTAGGATGGCTTGACCTGGATGCTGGCTTCGACGCCCGAACCCAGCTCGCGCGCGGACACGCTGAGCAGGCCATCGGCGTCGACCTGGAAGGTCACGCGGATCTTCGCCGCGCCAGCCACCATCGGCGGGATGCCGCGCAATTCGAAACGCGCCAGGGAGCGACAGTCGCTGATCAGCTCGCGCTCGCCCTGCAGCACATGAACCATCATGGCCGTCTGGCCATCCTTGTAGGTGGTGAAGTCCTGGGCACGGGCAACCGGAATAGTGGTGTTGCGCGGAATCACCTTCTCCATCAGCCCGCCCATGGTTTCCAACCCCAGGGACAGCGGAATCACGTCCAGCAGCAGCAATTCGCCGCCTTCGCGCTTGTTGCCAGCCAAGGTATCGGCCTGGATCGCAGCCCCAATGGCCACCACTTGATCCGGATCGATCTCGGTCAACGGCTGGCGACCGAACATTTCAGCCACCGCCTCACGCACACGCGGCACACGGGTCGAGCCGCCGACCATGACCACGGCCTGCACTTCGTCCAGCTCGACATTGGAGTCGCGAACGGCGCGGCGGCAGGCCTTGAGGCTGCGAGCCACCATCGGCTCGATCAGGGCGTCGAAAGCGTCGCGAGTCAGGGTGGCACGCCAATCGCCATACACCACCTCCACGGACGCGGCGCCAGTCAAGGCTTCCTTGGCCGCACAAGCAGCTTGCAACAGACTGCGCTGGGCACCAGGGTCGAGGTCGGCGGACAGGCCCGCGCCCTCGATGATCCAGCCAGCAATGGCGTGATCGAAGTCATCGCCGCCCAGGGCAGTATCGCCACCGGTAGCCAAGACTTCGAAGACGCCGCCGGTCAGGCGCAGAATGGAAATATCGAAGGTGCCGCCACCCAAGTCATAGATCGCCACCACGCCTTCGGCGTGCTGATCCAGACCATAAGCCACCGCTGCCGCAGTCGGTTCGTTGAGCAGGCGCAGTACATTCAGGCCCGCCAGCTTGGCAGCATCCTTGGTGGCTTGACGCTGAGCGTCATCGAAGTAGGCCGGAACGGTGATGACCGCACCCACCAGCTCCCCGCCCAAGGTAGCTTCGGCGCGCTGACGCAGCACCTTGAGCACTTCCGCCGAGACTTCAACCGGGCTTTTCGGCCCCTGGATAGTCTCGATGAACGGCATGTGCGACTCGCCCTCGACGAAGCGATAGGGCAGTTGCTCACCCAGCTGCTTGACGTCGGACAGGCCACGACCCATCAGGCGCTTGACTGAAAGCACGGTGTTCAACGGGTCGGTAGGTGCAGCCAGGCGGGCAGACTCGCCCACCTCGACGCGGTCGGCGTGATAACGCACAGCGGACGGCAGAATCACCTGTCCCTGCGCATCGGCCAGCGGCTCGGAAAGACCACTGCGCAAGGCAGCGACCAGCGAATTGGTAGTGCCCAAGTCGATCCCCACAGCCAGGCGACGCTGGTGCGGTTGAGGACTTTGGCCGGGTTCGGCGATCTGCAGTAGGGCCATGCTTATCTGGACTTATCTGTATATCAGGCGTGCGACCGGAGCGGCACTGGGTTAATCGTCGAGGCGCTCTTCTAACTGGCGCACTTCGTAGGTGAGCTTGTCGAGGAACTGCATGCGCCGCATCAGGCGCTCGGCCTGCTCGCGTTGCGCCGCATCATCCCAACAGGCTGCGAAGCTTTCATTCAGTTCATCCTGGGCGGTCTTGAGCCGACGCTTGAATGCCGCCACTCCGGCCAGGTCGGCGCTGTCTTGCAAATCCTCGAGCTCTTCGCGCCACTGCATCTGCTGCAGAAGAAACTCCGGATCATGCACCGTGACTTCCAGCGGCAACTCGCCGCCATTCAAAGCCAGCAGGTAACGGGCGCGCTTGGGCGGGCTCTTGAGGGTCTGGTAAGCCTCGTTGAGGCTCGCCGACTGCTCCAGGGCCAGGCGCTGCTCGCGCTCGGAAGCATCGGCAAAACGGTCTGGATGAACCCCACGCGCCAACTCGCGGTAGCGCGCGGCCAACTGCTCGAGATCCAGGCGGAAGCTCGGTTGCAGCTCAAATAAAGCGAAATGACAAGGAGTACCCACGACAAGCCTCAGATGTTGAAGCTTTCGCCGCAGCCACACTCACCGCGCACGTTGGGGTTGTTGAACTTGAAGCCTTCGTTCAACCCTTCCTTGACGAAATCAAGTTCGGTGCCGTCCAGATAGGTCAGGCTTTTCGGATCGATGATCACTTTCTCGCCGTGACTCTCGAATACCTGATCGTCCTCGCCAATCTCGTCGACGAACTCCAGCACATAGGCAAGGCCGGAACAGCCCGTGGTGCGAACACCCAGACGAATCCCATCACCCTTGCCGCGCCCATTGAGGGAGCGTCGCACGTGTTGAGCAGCCGCTTCTGTCATGCTGATAGCCATCGTGACTCCTTACTTGTCGCCAAAACTGTGAAAGCCGATCGGTCAGATCAGGCCTTTCTTCTGCTTGTAGTCGCGTACAGCGGCCTTGATGGCGTCTTCGGCGAGTACCGAGCAGTGAATCTTCACGGGAGGCAGGGCCAGCTCTTCAGCCAGCTGAGTATTCTTGATGGTTTCGGCCTCATCCAGAGTCTTGCCCTTCATCCACTCAGTGGCCAGGGAGCTGGAAGCAATGGCGGAACCGCAGCCATAGGTCTTGAACTTGGCGTCTTCGATGATGCCCTGCTCATTGACCTTGATCTGCAGGCGCATCACGTCGCCGCAGGCAGGAGCGCCGACCATGCCAGTGCCGACATCCGGATCTTCCGCGTTCATCTTGCCGACGTTGCGCGGGTTCTCGTAGTGGTCGATGACCTTTTCGCTGTAAGCCATGATTCTTAATCCTCACTCATCAGAGAGTCGCTCTTGGGTTCTGTAAATCGCCGTTATCGGTACGCTCTACAGAACCCTGTGCGGCGACTTATATTCAGTGCGCCGCCCACTCGATCTTCGAGATATCGACGCCATCTTTGTACATGTCCCACAGCGGCGACAGAGCACGCAGCTTGGTAACGGCTTCGCAGACTTTCTGCGCCGCGTAATCGATTTCTTCTTCAGTGGTGAAGCGGCCGAAGGTGAAGCGGATCGAGCTGTGAGCCAGCTCGTCGTTGCGACCCAGGGCACGCAGCACGTAGGAAGGCTCAAGCGAAGCCGACGTACAGGCCGAACCGGAAGACACTGCCAGGTCCTTGAGGGCCATGATCAGCGACTCGCCTTCAACGTAGTTGAAGCTCAGGTTCAGGTTGTGCGGTACACGGGCAGTCATGCTGCCGTTGATGTACAGCTCTTCCAGGTGCTCGACCTGCTTGTAGAAGCGGTCGCTCAATGCCTTGATGCGCAGGTTCTCGGCAGCCATGTCTTCCTTGGCCACGCGGAAGGCTTCGCCCATGCCGACGATCTGGTGAGTGGCCAGGGTGCCGGAACGCATGCCGCGTTCGTGACCACCGCCATGCATGGTGGCTTCCAGGCGCACCCGCGGCTTGCGGCTGACGTACAGCGCGCCGATCCCTTTAGGACCATAGGTCTTGTGGGCGGAAAAGGACATCAGGTCGACCTTCAGGGCCTGCAGGTCGATGTCGACCTTGCCGGTGGACTGAGCGCCGTCGACATGGAACAACACGCCTTTGGAGCGGGTCAGTTCGCCGATGGCAGCGATGTCGTTGATGGTGCCGATCTCGTTGTTCACATGCATGATCGAAACCAGGATGGTGTCATCACGCAGGGCTGCTTCGACCATGGCCGGAGTGATGAGGCCGTCTTCGCCCGGCTCGATGTAGGTCACTTCGAAGCCTTCACGCTCGAGTTGGCGCATGGTGTCCAGGACAGCCTTGTGCTCGATCTTCGAGGTGATCAGGTGCTTGCCCTTGGTGTGGTAGAAATGCGCGACACCCTTGATTGCCAGGTTATCGGATTCAGTAGCACCGGAAGTCCAGACGATTTCACGCGGGTCGGCATTCACCAGGTCGGCCACCTGGCGACGGGCATTTTCCACCGACTCTTCGGCTTTCCAGCCAAACACGTGGGAGCGGGACGCCGGGTTACCGAAGTTCCCGTCAACCAGCAGGCATTCACTCATTTTCTGCGCGACGCGCGGATCAACCGGGGTGGTCGCTGAGTAATCAAGGTAAATCGGCAATTTCATGGACTCTCTCCTAAATCAGGCTGGCTGGCGTGCCGCTAGCTCTTTGGCTGTCATTCGACGGCGGACGCTTCAATCTTGTCCAGGCGCGGCGCCTTGCCATTACAACGGCGCTGGTCCTGACGCTGGGCTACTTCTTGCACCTCACGGCGAGTGACAAGGTCAGCCAAGCTGATACCGCTTAGAAATTCGTGGATCTGCAGGCTCAGATCGCACCACAGGTGGTGCGTCAGGCAGGTGTCGCCGGCGTGGCAATCACCCAGCCCCTGGCATTTGGTTGCATCGACCGATTCGTTCACCGCATCGATCACCTGGGCCACCTGGATCCCCTGCATGTCGCGGGACAGCTGATAGCCGCCACCAGGCCCCCGGACGCTGGACACCAGATTGCTACGGCGCAACTTGGCGAAAAGCTGTTCGAGATAGGACAGGGAAATACCTTGGCGCTCGGAGATATCGGCCAGGGAGACCGGGCCATGTTGCGCGTGCAACGCCAGATCAAGCATGGCGGTCACGGCGTATCGGCCTTTAGTAGTCAGTCGCATGGACAAGTACCACGGAGTTTCGGAATGGAAGCGAGTATGCAATACCCGAGTAATCAGGTCAACTATAAGACCAACTACTTTAGTCGGATTTACCCGCAAAAGAGCGCGCGAATCATAGCAAAGTCTGCGACGTAATGGCACAGCGCGATGGCAACAACCGACCCACGGGTCGCTTATGGCCGCTCGAGGGCCTCTTGGCCGGCAAGCCGACTCCTGCAGGAGTCGGCTTGCGGAGCATCAGCCGACCTGGCTGTCGCCCTTGCCCTTGACTTCAGCAAAGTCTTCTTCACGCAGGGCAGGCAAGTCCTTGGCGCAGTAGTCACTGCCCAGATCCTTCAGCGCGCCACACATCCCCTCCAGACGACCATCGACCGCTTGCAGGTGATCAAGCAACTGGCCAATGGCCCGCGCCACGGGGTCAGGCATATCTTCGCTGACGCCATAGGCATCGAAGCCGAGCTTTTCCGCCATGGCCTTGCGCTTGGCTTCCTGCTCGTCATTGGATTTCATGATGATCCGCCCCGGAATCCCCACCACGGTCGCACCGGCCGGCACTGCCTTGGTCACCACGGCATTGGAACCAACCTTCGCCCCGGCCCCGACCGTGAACGGCCCCAGCACCTTGGCACCAGCCCCCACCACCACACCATCCTCCAGGGTCGGGTGGCGCTTGCCTTTATTCCAACTGGTGCCACCCAGGGTCACCCCCTGGTAAAGCGTGACGTCATCGCCGATCTCTGCGGTTTCGCCAATGACGATGCCCATTCCATGATCAATAAAGAAGCGACGACCGACCTTGGCCCCCGGATGGATCTCGATCCCGGTCAGCCAGCGCCCGAAGTTCGAGACCAGCCGCGCCAACCACTTCCAACCCATCCCCCACAAGGCGCCGGACAGGCGGTGGATCCAGATCGCATGCATCCCCGGGTAGCAGGTCAGCACCTCAAAGGCGTTGCGCGCTGCCGGGTCACGATGGAAAACACTTTGGATATCTTCACGCAGACGTTCGAACATCACTGATCCTTCCGCTTCTGTAGCTCCCCACGGGCCGCTTTCTGGGTTTCCGTGAGGATGCCTCGCAATATATTCATTTCCGCCCGGCTGACCGAGCTGCGACCGTACAACCGACGCAAGCGCGCCATCAAGTGCCGAGGTTTCTCCGGATCGAGGAAGTCGATGGCCACCAGGGTTTGCTGCAGGTGCTCGTAGAACCGCTCCAGCTCATCCATGGTTGCCAGCTCATCACTGCGCGGCGACGCCACCTCATCCTTCTCAACCTTGCTCGGCCGGCCCTGGGCTGCCAACCAGGACATGCGCACTTCATAGGTCAGCACTTGCACCGCCGTGGCCAGGTTCAACGAGCTGAACTCCGGATCCGACGGGATGTGCACATGGAAATGACATCGCTGCAGTTCGTCATTGGTCAGGCCGGAATCTTCACGACCGAACACCAGGGCGATCTGCGCCCCCTGCCCGGCCTCCTCCACGACCTTGAGGCCCGATTCGCGGGGATCCAGCAGCGGCCAGGGAATGCGCCGATCACGAGCGCTGGTGCCGAACACCAGGGTGCAACCCGCCAGAGCATCCTCCAGCGTCGCCACCACCTGGGCATTTTCGAGAATATCGGTGGCACCGGAAGCCCGCGCATCCGCCTCATGGGACGGAAATACTCGCGGCTCCACCAGCACCAGCCGCGACAAGCCCATGTTCTTCATGGCACGCGCAGCCCCGCCGATATTGCCCGGATGACTGGTATTGACCAGGACGACACGAATGTTCTGCAGCAAGGGAGGCGCTCTCGGACACGGGAAGGGGGAGCAAATATTACAGAACAGGCTGCACCACCGCCTCAAAAATAACCATCTGCCAATTCCGCTGCCTTATTGAGAGCCCGCGACAGGAGCGGCCAATACCCGCCGAGGAAATGCGCCACACAGCGGATCAATGCAATCAAAGCGAACACCGACCTTCATCTGCAAAAGTTTTCTGCTAGAATGCTCGGCTTTCTTTAACAACCTTAGGTGACCTATCCATGCAGCCAATGCTGAATATCGCGCTGCGCGCCGCCCGCAGCGCCAGTGAATTGATTTTCCGCTCCATCGAGCGCCTGGATACCATCAAGGTCGACGAAAAAGACGCCAAAGACTACGTATCCGAAGTTGATCGCGCTGCCGAGCAGAAGATCATCGACGCGCTGCGCAAAGCCTACCCGACCCACGCCATCCTCGGCGAAGAAACCGGCCTGCACGCCGGCAGCGGCGAAGGCGAAGACTACCTGTGGATCATCGACCCGCTGGACGGCACCACCAACTTCCTGCGCGGCATCCCGCACTTTGCCGTGAGCATCGCCTGCAAATACCGCGGCCGCCTGGAACACGCCGTGGTCCTGGACCCGGTTCGCCAGGAAGAATTCACCGCCAGCCGTGGCCGCGGTGCCCAGCTGAACGGTCGTCGCCTGCGGGTCAGCGGCCGCACCAGCCTGGACGGCGCCCTGCTGGGCACCGGCTTCCCCTTCCGCGATGATCAGATGGACAACCTGGACAACTACCTGGGCATGTTCCGCGCCCTGGTTGGCCAGACTGCCGGCATCCGTCGCGCTGGCGCAGCAAGCCTGGACCTGGCCTACGTCGCCGCCGGTCGCTTTGACGCCTTCTGGGAATCGGGCCTGTCCGAATGGGACATGGCGGCAGGCGCCCTGCTGATCCAGGAAGCCGGCGGCCTGGTGAGCGACTTCACCGGCGGTCACGACTTCCTGGAAAAGGGCCACGTCGTGGCCGGCAATACCAAATGCTTCAAGGCAGTGCTGACCGCCATCCAGCCGCACCTGCCGGCTTCGCTGAAGCGCTAAGCACCCGCGACAAAAAAAGCACCCCGAGGGGTGCTTTTTTTATGCCCGCATCTTCCTCAGGAGCCGGCTTGCCGGCGAATGGGATCTTGAGATCGCCTTCGCCGGCAAGCCGGCTCCTACAGACGAGGGTTATTGGCCGGGCTGATTCTGGTTCTGGCCGAGAATCAGGCGCCCTTCTTTATCCACCGGAATCTGGTTGCCCGGATCCCGATCCATACGCACCTGGCCCTGCTTGCCACCCAGGTCGTACTTCACGTCATAACCAACGATCTTGTCACTGATGTCATTGACCGTGTTGCAGCGAGTCTGCGTGGTGGTGTAGGTATCACGCTCCTGCATGCCTTCCTGCACCTTGTTCCCCGCATAACCCCCACCAACAGCACCGGCAACCGTGGCGAGTTTCTTGCCATTGCCATTACCGATCATGCTGCCCAACAAGCCACCGCCCACTGCGCCAGCCACGGTACCAAGGATCTGATGCTCATCCTTGACCGGACGCTGCCGGGTCACGGCGACATCCTTGCAAACCTCCCGCGGGGTCTTGATCTGTTGCTTCACCGGCTGAACGGCCAGCACTTGCGCATACTCAGGGCCGCTTTTAACCAGGCTGTAGGTGGCAACAGCACCCCCGGCGGTGACACCGACAGCACCCAATACCGCACCAACCAGCAACGACTTGTTCACGTGAACCTCCTGACCATACATGCGGGTCAAAAGCCCGCGCTTCTCCCAGCCTTGGAGCAAAAAAAAAGGCGCGAGTTCAACACTCGCGCCTTTTTAACTGACAGCCGGAACAGGTCAGGCCATCAAGGACGGTCGTCCACTTCCTTCTCGGTATTGGCCGGAGGAATCAGGTCTTCACTGTTCAGGTTCAGCCAGATCAGCACCACGTTGGCGATGTAGATCGACGAGTAGGTACCCGCCAAAACGCCGACAAACAACGCAATCGAGAAGCCGTGCAGGTTGTCGCCACCGAAGAACAGCAGAGCCACGATCGCCAGCAAGGTGGAGATCGAAGTGGCCATGGTGCGCAGCAGGGTCTGGGTGGTCGAGATATTGATGTTCTCGATCAGGCTGGCCTTGCGCAGCACACGGAAGTTCTCACGCACCCGGTCAAACACCACGATGGTGTCGTTGAGCGAGTAACCGATGATCGCCAGCACCGCTGCCAGCACCGTCAGGTCGAAGGTGACCTGGAAAAACGACAGGATACCCACGGTCACGATCACGTCGTGGATCAGCGAGACGATGGCACCAACCGCGAACTTCCACTGGAAGCGGAACGCCAGGTAGATAAGGATGCCACCCAGCGCCATGAGCATGCCGAGGCCACCCTGGTCGCGCAGCTCTTCACCCACTTGCGGACCAACGAACTCGACACGCTTGACCTGCGCCGGGTTGTCGCTACCGGCCTTCTGCAGCGCTTCGGCCACCTGGTGGCCCAACTGCGGGTCTTCACCCGGCATCCGCACCAGCAGGTCGGTAGTAGCACCGAAGCTCTGCACAATGGCTTCGTGATAACCGGCGTCATTCAGTTGCGAACGCACCTTCATCACATCCGCCGGACGCTCGTAGGTCAGCTCGATGAGCGTACCGCCGGTAAAGTCCAGACCGTAGTTCAACCCCTTATGGAACCAGCTGAACAACGCCAGGACGGTAAGCAGCACAGTGACGCCGAACGCAACGTTGCGCACGCCCATGAAGTTAATAGTACGTAACATGGCAGCCCCTTAAATCCACAACTTCTTGAAGTCACGACCGCCGAAGATCAGGTTGACCATCGCGCGGGTCAGCCAGATGGCCGTGAACATCGAGGTAAAGATCCCGAGGGACATGGTCACCGCAAAGCCCTTGACCGGGCCGGTGCCCATGGCAAAGAGGATGCCCCCCACCAGCAAGGTGGTCAGGTTGGCATCGAGAATCGCAGTGAATGCCCGGCCGAAGCCTTCGTTGATTGCCCGCTGCACAGTCATGCCGGCGGCGATCTCTTCACGTATCCGCGAGAAGATCAGCACGTTGGCGTCCACCGCCATGCCCATGGTCAGCACGATACCGGCGATACCCGGCAGGGTCAGCGTAGCCCCCAACAGGGACATCAGGGCCAACAGCAACACCATGTTCAAGGCCAGCGCCACAGTGGCGATCACCCCGAAGAAGCGGTAGATGGCGATGATGAACAGCGACACGAACAGCATGCCCCACAGCGACGCATCGATACCCTTGGTGATGTTGTCAGCACCCAGGCTCGGACCGATTGTGCGCTCTTCAGCGAAATACATCGGCGCCGCCAGACCACCGGCACGCAACAGCAGCGCCAGCTCGGAGGATTCGCCCTGGCCATTGAGGCCAGTGATACGGAACTGGCTGCCCAGCGGCGACTGGATAGTCGCCAGGCTGATGATCTTCTTCTCTTCCTTGAACGCCTGGACCGGTACGTCCTTCTCGACGCCGTCGACCATCTGCTTGGTGTAGGTGGTGATCGGCTTCTGCTCGATGAAGATCACTGCCATGCTGCGGCCGACGTTGCTGCGGGTCGAACGGTTCATCAGCTCACCACCGTGACCATCAAGCTTGATGTTCACCTGTGGACGGCCATGCTCGTCGTAACCGGCCTGGGCATCGGTCACCTGGTCACCGGTGATGATCAGGCCACGTTCGATCTGCGCAGGAGGACGATTGCCCTCACGGAACTCGAAGGACTCGGAAGTTGCCTTGGAAGCACCCGGCTCTGCGGCCAGACGGAACTCCAGGTTGGCGGTCTTGCCCAGGATCCGCTTGGCTTCAGCGGTGTCCTGCACGCCCGGCAGCTCAACCACGATACGGTTGGCGCCCTGGCGCTGAACCAGAGGCTCGGCCACACCCAGCTCGTTGACCCGGTTACGCACGGTGGTCAAGTTCTGCTTGATGGAGTATTCGCGGATTTCCGCCAGCTTGGCCGGGGTCATCGCCAGACGCAGCACCGGTTGGCCATTGAGGTCGGCCGGTACGATATCGAAATCATTGAAGTTCTTGCGGATCAGCGAACGGGCCTGCTCACGGCTGTCTTCATCGCTGAAACCCAGCTGGATGGCGCCATTGAGCTGCGGCAGGCTGCGATAGCGCAGGCGCTCTTTGCGCAGCAGGCTCTTGACGTCGCCTTCATAGACTTTCAGGCGGGCGTCGAGGGCTTTGTCCATGTCCACTTCCAGCAGGAAGTGCACACCGCCGGACAAGTCCAGACCCAGTTTCATCGGGTGCGCACCGAGGTTGCGCAGCCATTGCGGAGTGGTTTGCGCCAGGTTCAACGCCACCACATAGTCATCGCCCAGCGCCTTGCGCACTACATCCTTGGCCGGAAGCTGGTCTTCCTTGTTGGTCAAGCGCAGCAAGCCACCCTTGCCATTGGCGGCAATGGAAGAAGCCTTGACGTTGATGCCGGCGTCGGTGAGCGCTTTGCTCGCACGATCCAGATCCGCCTGAGTGACCTGCAACGCGGTACTCGCGCCGCTGACCTGAATGGCCGGGTCATCAGGGTATAGATTGGGAGCGGAATAAATAAAACCGATCGCCAGCACCGCCAGGATCAGTAGGTACTTCCACAGAGGATATTTGTTCAGCATCACGCCGCCCGTTTATGACGCGGGGCGCCTTGCGCGCCCCGTCGATTGGTAAAAGATGAAACTTAGATCGCTTTCAGCGTGCCTTTTGGCAGCGTGGCAGCAATCGCGCCCTTCTGGAACTTCAGTTCAACGGAATCCGACACTTCCAGAACCACGAAGTCGTCGGTCACTTTGTTGATCTTGCCGGCAATACCGCCGGTGGTCACAACTTCGTCGCCTTTCTGCAGGCTACCCAGCAGGTTCTTCTGCTCTTTGGCGCGCTTGGCCTGTGGACGCCAGATCATCAGATAGAAGATGACCAGGAAGCCAACCAGGAAAATCCACTCGAAACCAGTGCCGGCAGGACCGGCAGCGGCAGGTGCAGCGGCGTCCGCATACGCGGCAGGGATCAAAAAGCTCATTTAACACTCCGATAATTTCAGAATTAGTGTCTTAACGTCTTTAGAACTTATTCTAAAGGCGGCACGGGTAACCCGCGTTTGGCATAGAAGGAATCGACAAAGGCGGCCAATGTACCTTGTTGAATAGCCTCGCGCAAACCAGCCATAAGACGCTGGTAATGGCGCAAATTATGGATGGTATTGAGCATACTCCCGAGCATTTCCCCACACTTGTCCAAGTGGTGCAGATAAGCACGGGAGAAGTTCTGGCAGGTGTAGCAATCACAAGTTGGGTCCAGCGGCGAATCATCATGGCGATGGAACGCGTTACGGATCTTCAGCACGCCTGTATCGATGAACAGATGCCCATTGCGGGCATTGCGGGTTGGCATCACGCAATCGAACATGTCCACACCGCGGCGCACACCCTCAACCAGATCTTCCGGCTTGCCAACTCCCATAAGGTAACGAGGTTTGTCGGCTGGCATCTGGCCTGGCAGGTAGTCCAGGACCTTGATCATTTCATGCTTGGGCTCGCCCACCGACAGGCCGCCAATGGCCAGGCCGTCGAAGCCGATCTTGTCCAGGCCTTCCAGGGAGCGCATGCGCAGGTCCTGGTGCATGCCGCCCTGGACGATACCGAACAGCGCCGCGGTGTTGTCGCCGTGGGCATTCTTCGAGCGCTGGGCCCAACGCAGGGACAGCTCCATGGAGATTCGCGCCACGTCTTCATCAGCCGGGTACGGCGTGCATTCATCGAAGATCATCACGATGTCCGAACCCAGGTCGCGCTGCACTTGCATCGACTCTTCCGGGCCCATGAACACCTTGGCGCCGTCCACCGGCGAGGCGAAGGTCACGCCCTCTTCCTTGATCTTGCGCATGGCACCCAGGCTGAACACCTGGAAGCCACCGGAGTCGGTCAGAATCGGGCCTTTCCACTGCATGAAATCATGCAGGTCACCGTGGGCCTTGATCACTTCCGTACCCGGGCGCAGCCACAGGTGGAAGGTGTTGCCGAGGATGATTTCGGCGCCGGTAGCGACGATATCCCGCGGCAGCATGCCCTTGACCGTGCCATAGGTGCCCACCGGCATGAAGGCCGGGGTTTCCACCGTGCCGCGGGGGAAGGTCAGGCGACCGCGACGAGCCTTGCCATCAGTGGCCAGGAGCTCGAAGGACATACGACAAGTGCGACTCATACAGTTTCCTCGGGGGCCAGATCCTTGGGAGCGGTCGGCGCGGGATTACGGGTGATGAACATCGCATCACCGTAGCTGAAAAAGCGGTATCCATTTTCCACCGCGGCGCGATAGGCGGCCATGGTTTCGGGATAGCCGGCGAATGCCGAAACCAGCATCAACAACGTGGATTCCGGCAGATGGAAGTTGGTCACCAGGGCATCGACCACATGGAACGGCCGGCCCGGGTAGATAAAGATGTCGGTGTCGCCACTGAACGGCTTGAGCACGCCATCGCGGGCAGCGCTTTCCAGAGAGCGCACGCTGGTGGTGCCCACTGCCACCACCCGGCCACCGCGAGCCCGGCACGCAGCGACTGCATCCACCACGTCCTGGCCGACTTCCAGCCACTCGTGGTGCATATGGTGATCTTCGATGCGCTCGACCCGCACCGGCTGGAAGGTGCCAGCCCCCACGTGCAGGGTGACGAACGTGGTCTCCACGCCTTTGGCGGCAATGGCCTCCAGCAGCGGCTGGTCGAAATGCAGCCCGGCGGTCGGCGCCGCCACCGCGCCCAGGCGCTGGGCGTACACGGTCTGGTAACGCTCGCGATCGGCGCCTTCATCCGGACGGTCTATATAAGGAGGCAACGGCATGTGCCCGACCCGGTCCAGCAGCGGCAGCACTTCTTCGGCAAAGCCCAGCTCGAACAGCGTGTCATGGCGCGCCAGCATCTCGGCTTCGCCACCGCCCTCGATCAGGATCTTCGACCCCGGCTTGGGCGACTTGCTGGAGCGCACATGGGCCAGCACACGGTGGCTGTCCAGCACCCGCTCGACGAGGATTTCCAGCTTGCCGCCGGAAGCCTTCTGACCGAACAGACGGGCCGGAATCACCCGGGTATTGTTGAACACCATCAGATCGCCCGGGCGCAAATGCTCAAGCAAATCAGTGAATTGACGGTGGGCCAAGGCGCCGGTTGGCCCATCCAGGGTCAACAGACGGCTGCCGCGACGCTCGGCCAATGGATGGCGGGCGATCAGCGAATCAGGAAGCTCGAAGGTAAAGTCAGCAACGCGCATGATGGGGTTCGTCTAGCAGGGCCGGAAAGTTTAGCGGATTAAGCAAAAATTGACCATGAAAGCCGATTGACCAACGGTAAGCGCCTCTCTATACTTCGCCGCCATTGAGCCCTGATGGCGGAATTGGTAGACGCGGCGGATTCAAAATCCGTTTTCGCAAGAAGTGGGAGTTCGAGTCTCCCTCGGGGCACCAAACATGAAAAAGACCTTGAAATCCAAGGTCTTTTTTTTCGCCTGCAAAAAAGTGCCAGCACGGCGTACAGCTCCCGTTGCCGGCCCCTCTCCCCGTTCTGCTCAGTCGTACAAATCCTCCACGTAGTACTCGTAGTTGTCGGCATTCTCCACCGCGTCGCTCGGGCGATTGGCTCCCAGGTTCTGCGACCCCGCCACGCCATAGGCGCCGGGGATATCGGTGGTGTGGCCAATGGAATGGGTCAGCTCATGCACCACGGTACCGGCCTGGGTATCGAAACCCACGCGCGGCGCCAGGGCAAAGAATGCCGTGCAGAACCAGGCCTGTACGTCCCCGCGGGCGTTGACGTAGGTGGCGGCGATATCTCCGGGCGCGTCGCAAGGGTCATTCGGGTTGACCCGGCAATAGGCCGTCAGGGTGTTGCCACTGTTGAGCTTGAAACGCACTCCGTCGAGCACTGCACGCACCCGCTGGTAGCGATCCTGGCTGAAAGTGCCGAACCAGGTCCGGTAGGCCAGGTCCTGATTGCCGCGAAAGGTCGCTTCATTGTTGTTGACCTGGTTGTAGGCATTGGTCGACCAGGTAGTAGCGACGGCCACGGCATTGCTCACCGCAGTACGGTCAGCCTGGGTAGCACAGGAGCCGTCAAACGCCACGTTGATCGCGAACGCCGATTGCGCCAGTGCCCCCAGGCCCAGTAGCAGCAACAGACTTTGCCAGCGACGCGCCAGACGACGGCTTGAATGAACAACGGCATCAGTATCCATATTCAGCATCCTTCCATGCAGGTTCCGAGGAATGTCGCTCCCCCTGCCAGGGGCGACACTCGCATTGGATTCCCGAGGCTCGCGGTGCAACAGCAGGAAGTGCTTCCGTAGCCGGCGCCAGGGCCCCGCGCGCCTGATACAAGCATCTCTCGGACACATCCTTGATGGAGGTCAAAGAGCCGACGTTTGAGGGCCATACACTTGTAAGTGAACATTTGAACGAGAAGCACAGGCCCTCCTTATATGAGTGAAGAATCCACCCTCCGTCCCCCACCCAAAGCCTTGCCGGAAGCCAGCTCCGCCAGCCCTGCCAAAAGCACCCCGCGCAAACCCGCAACGCCGCGCCCGCGTCGCCCACGCACAACGAGCAAGGCCGCACCGGTGAAAGCCGCCGAGGCCGAGATCAGCGCCATCAGCCAGAAGCCCATGGCCCTGCAGGTAGCCAGCGCGCCGCGCGGCTCCAACGAAGACAGCGTGTCCGCTGCGCTGCCAGGCAATTATCCGTACCGCAACCGCATGCGCCGCGCCGAGTACGAAAAGGCCAAGAACGAACTGCAGATCGAACTGCTCAAGGTACAAAGCTGGGTCAAGGACACCGGGCAGCGCATCGTGGTGCTGTTCGAAGGCCGTGACGCCGCTGGCAAGGGCGGCACCATCAAGCGCTTCATGGAACACCTCAACCCCCGCGGCGCGCGGATCGTGGCCCTGGAAAAGCCCTCCGAACAGGAAAAGGGCCAGTGGTATTTCCAGCGCTACATCCAGCACCTGCCCACCGCCGGGGAAATGGTCTTCTTCGACCGCTCCTGGTACAACCGCGCCGGGGTGGAACGGGTGATGGAGTTCTGCTCGCCCCTGCAATACCTGGAGTTCATGCGCCAGACCCCGGAGCTCGAGCGCATGCTGTGCAACAGCGGCATCCTGATGTTCAAGTTCTGGTTCTCGGTGAACCGTGAAGAACAGCTGCGCCGCTTCATCTCGCGTCGGGACGACCCGCTCAAGCACTGGAAGCTATCCCCCATCGACATCAAGTCCCTGGACAAGTGGGACGAATACACCGCCGCCAAACAGGCAATGTTCTTCCACACCGACACCGCCGATGCCCCTTGGACGGTGATCAAGTCCGATGACAAGAAGCGCGCGCGAATCAACTGTATCCGCCACTTCCTCCACGAGCTGGACTACCCGGGCAAGGACCTGAAAGTCGCCCACGCCCCGGACCCATTGCTGGTGGGCCGCGCCTCGCGGGTACTGGAAGAGGATGAAGGCACCCAGGCCCAGGCTGCGACAGATCCGCGAGCCACGCGCCTGGTCTTGTCGGCCTGAATCCCGGGCAAAAAAAACTGCGCGCAGACAGGCGGGTCTGTGCGCAGCAAAAGTCGAGCGGATCTATGAATCAGAGCACTGGATCAGCTTGAGGCCTCAGGCAGCCTCGGTCACCGGTGCAACCTTCTCCGGTGGCTTGATAGAGCCTATGTACACCGCAAAGATGGTCAGCAGCGCACCCGCAATCTGCAGCGCCGAGCTGGCCTTGCCGAGAAATGCCACATCGACGAAGTAGGTGATCACCGGCTCCAGCAGCAGGATCAACCCCGCCAGGCCCAGGCTGATGGCACCGATGGAACGGTTGACCAGCAACCAGCCCACGAATTGCACCATCACCCCGTAGATGATCAGCATCACCAGGGTCTGCCCATCGACGATGGCCAGGCTTTCCCCCATGGCCAGGGCATACACCAGCAGCACCAGCGCGGCCCACAGGCTCAGGTTGAGCATCTGTGCGATCTTGTCGCCCCCGCCGTCAGGCAACTGCGTGTTGACCTTGAGGAAATACACGCAGATAGCGTAGGCCAGGCCCGAGAGCACGCCATAGACCACACCCTTGATGCCCACTGCGCTGGTCATTTCCGGCAGCAGCAACAGGTACAGGCCGATAAACGCCAGGGTGATGGAGATCAGGAAGTAGATCGACGGCTTCTCCTTGAGCAGGTACAGCCCCAGCAGGGTCATGAAGAACACCTGGCAGTTGGTCAGGATCGAGCCGATGCCCGGGCCGACGATGTAGATGCTCTGGTGCCAGAGCACCAGGTCGATGGCCAGGAACACTCCGGCCAGGGCCGTGTACAGCTGGGCCTTGGCGCTCTTGAGCAGCACCGGAATGCGCCGCACCTTGAGCAGCAGGAAGAACAGGATCGAGGCGAACAGCATGCGGTAGAACCCGGCCCCGCCGGCGCCGATGTGGGCAAAGGCCACCGCCAGCGCCGACAGGCTGAGCATCAAGCCACCAATGGTCAGCTCGATGATGGCGCGGTTGGTATTAGTCGACATGCGCGACTCCATTGATGAAGACCAGAGGATCGACGTCCTGGTCCGGGTCACTTAACTTGCCCTGCTCCAGCACCTGTTGCATGGCGTCGAAAATGCTCGCCAGGCCGGCCTGCAGCGTTTCGCTGCTGATGGTCAGCGCCGGCATCAGCTTGAGTACCTGGTCCACCGGACCGCAGCGCTCGATGATCAGGCGACGAGCAAAGCAGGCACGCATCACCGCGGCGGCCAGGGCCGGGTCGTGAAACTCGATGCCGTAGAACAGCCCGCGCCCGCGCACATCCTTGATATGCCCGGCGAAGCGTTCGGTCACCTCAGCCAACCACTCCTTGAGCTGTGCTTCGTTGGCCTGGATGTGCTTGACCAGGCGGTCATCGCTCCAGAACTCCTGCACGGTCTTGGTGGCGGCGACAAAGGCCAGGGTGTTGCCGCGGAAAGTGCCGTTGTCCTCGCCAGGGGACCATTGGTCCAGTTCCGGGCGATGCAGCAACAGAGCGAAAGGCAAGCCGTAGCCGCTGAGGGACTTGGACAGGCACACCATGTCCGGGGTGATGCCCGAGGGCTCGAAGCTGAAGAAGGTTCCGGTGCGGCCGCAGCCGGCCTGGATGTCGTCGACGATCAGCAGGATGCCGTGCTCGTCGGTCAGCTGGCGCAGGCGCTGCAGGAACTCTGCCGACGCCACGTTGATCCCGCCTTCGCCCTGGATGGTTTCCAGGATCACCGCTGCCGGCAGGTCCATGCCCGAACTGTTGTCCTTGATCAGGCGCTCGAAGTAGGCGATGGAATCCAGGCCCTCCAGGTAACCGTCGAACGGCATGCGGAACACATAGGGATCCACCCCTGGCTGGCGGTTGTCACGGTTGCCGGTCAGCCCCAGGGAGGTGTTGGACATGCCGTGGAAGCCGTTGGTGAAGGCCACGATGTGCCGGCGCCCGGTGACCTTGCGCGCCAGTTTGACCGCCGACTCCACCACGCTGGTGCCGGTGGGCGAGGTGAACTGCATTTTGTAGGGCAAGGCCCGGGGCGCCAGGATGATCTTGCGGAAGTTGTAGATGAACTCCTGCTTGGCCCGGCTGTGCATGTCCAAGGCAGCCTGGATGCCGTCCCGTTGCAGGTAGTCGATCACCGCGGCCTTCACCGCCTTGGGGTTGTGGCCATAGTTCACGGACCCGGCGCAGCTCAGGAAGTCGATATAGGCCTGGCCTTTCAGGTCATACAGATGACTGCCCTGGGCCTGGTCGAAGACCACCGGAAAGCTGCGGCAGTAACTGCGCGCCGAAGACTCCACATCCGCAAATACGCCCAATTCATCCATTTCTGAAATATCCATTGCTGCCTGCTCACATAAAGGGGTCGAGGTTCAGGATTCGATGCAGCGGCTCAAGCGATCTTTTCTGCAGCCTGGGCCAGGCCCAGTTGCTGGTTCAGCGAGTTGAAAATGTCCCGCGAGCGCAGCGACAGCAGGCTGAAGGAGCCTGCATCGCCATAGCCGTGGGAGGATTCGCACAGACCATTGAGGTATAACGCTGGCAGATGGCTGCCCTTGGCTGCGGCCAGGCTGTAGTCGCGCCCGATGCGGATCACGCCCTGAGCGTCGCTCTCCAGGTGTTCGGCCAGGTCCTTGAGGAGCGCCGGGTAGCGCTCTTCCTGGGGGCCGGTGCCGAGGTTGCGAAAACCCGTGGCCAGGACGATCGCGTCCAGCCCGCCCAGTTCCTCGGTGGCGTGGGTGCTGCTGTTGCGCAGCGACAGGCTGTAGCCCTCGCCGTCCGGCGTGCAGCCCTGGATCTCGCTGAGCCCCTTGATGATCACCCGCTCGCGGCCCTGCAGCTTGTCCTCATACATGCCCACGTAGAGTTCCTTGATTACGTCGGCATCGGCAGCGGAATAGTTGGTGTAGTGCAAGTGGCGGTTGATGTTCTTCTTCGCCTCGGCGGAGCTGTTGTAGTACTGGTCGACGAAGGACGGGAAGTACACGTGCTCGCTGAACTGGCTGGTGTCCTTGAGGCGGAAGCCGTAGCCGCGCTGCACGCTGACGATTTCCAGGTTCGGGTAGGTGTGGCGCAGGTGCAGGATGATTTCGATGGCGCTCTGGCTGCCGCCGACCACCGCCACGCGCTTGAGCTCACCCTTCTGGGCCAGGTTGGCCAGGCGCCCCAGGTACTGGGTCAGGTGGAACACTCGGTCCGCCGCCGCGTTGGCGAACACCTGGGGAATCACCGGGGTGCGGCCCGGGGCCAGGACCACGGAACGCGCCTGGTACTGCACGCCGGCCTGGGTGGTAATGGTGTAGAGGTTGCTGGCCGGGTCGACCTGGATCTGGCTCACGCTCTGGTTGTAGGCCACATCCCGGGCGAAAAAGCCGGCAACCCAGCGTACGTACTCGGCGAACTCGCTGCGCAGGGGAAACTCCAGCCCCAGGTTCAGGTGCTCGAACAGGCGGTCGTTCTCGAACAGGAAGTTGGTGAAGGTGTAGCGGCTGCGCGGGTTGCGCGGCGTTACCAGGTCACGGCTCGGGTGGTTCTGGATATCGCTGCCCGAGAGCATCATCTCCGGCTGCCATTGAGTGCTCGCGTGACGCTCGAGAAACAGCCGGGTGCCGGCAAATTCCATCTCTTCCATGGCGATGGCCAGGGCGATGTTCGCCGGGCCAAAACCGATGCCGATCACGTCGTAAACCTGCCCTTCACGGCCAACATCCTTGGCAGTCACTTTATGAACACTCATAAATTCCCCTTCCTGCAACAAAAGTCAGACTCGAAAAAGCAGAAAAAACACCAGGGTCTTTTCTGCCTTCCGTCAAATAGCCATTAATTTTTAGTTAGCGTTATTCGTTATAACTAGTTGGGCTTTTTTCAAACTTCTTCCGCAGCCAACTTCTGCCACTTTTGTACTGGCGGATAGGCCAGAACTTGTTCGACATAAGCCTGAAGTTGTGCCGGCACCGCCACACCATAACGACGGAAGCGGAACACCACCGGTACGAACATGGCATCGACGATGCCGAAGTCGCCGCACAGGAACTGCTTGGAGCCGCTGGCGTGGCGCAGGTTGGTCCAGATGTCGAAGATCCGCTGGATCTCTTGCTGGGTGTCGGCGGTCAGCGGCTCGGGGGTATCGCCGGTGTTCAGGCCGAAGGACATCTGGGTACGCAGGTTGACGAACCCGGAGTGCATTTCAGCCGCGGCAGCGCGGGCCTGGGCCTTGACCAGCGGGTCCTGGGGCCACAGGTTGGCCGCCGGATAGGCACCGGCAACGTACTCGCAGATGGCCAGGCTGTCGTTGATCACCACCTTGTCCAGCAGCAGTGCTGGCACCTTGCCCGAAGGCGAATAGCGCAGGATCTGCTGGCGGGTGTCATTCTGTTCCAGCTTGACCTGAAGGGTCTCGAAGGAAACGTCTGCCGTCACAAGAACCAGCCATGCACGAAATGACCATGAAGACTTTTTGTAATCCCCAATAACTAGTTTTGTAGGCATCACTTCCCCTAGCTCGCGTTGTGAAATGGGTGCTAAATTTAGCGGCCAACTTTTCCAACGTATTGCACAAAACTGGACAAACTCATGGATGAGCACCAACCCGGCAAAGTCTTTAGGCCAGACAAGGATTTCGTGCAGTTTTGGCGAATACCCGAAGGCGACTGTGAGTTGTTATCGGCGCGTTACAGCACTCAGTCTTTTGGCAGGCATTCACATGATCGGTACGCAGTAGGCGTTATAAGCAGCGGGGTGGAAAAACTCTTCTATAGAGGCAGCTACTACCTGGGCAGCGCCGGCAGCGTGGTCACCATCACCCCGGGGGAAATTCATGACGGCCTCCCCGGGCATGACCAGGGCTGGATGTACCGCATGCTTTACCTCGACCCGGGCTGGGTCAACCGGGTGATTTTCCAGGGCCGCTTCGGTGCCGAGCACATCCATCTGTTCCAGAATGCCCTGAACCTGGACCCCAGCTTTGCCCTGACCTTCCTCCAGCAACACCAGATCATCGAAAATTCCCCACCCAGCCTGGAGCGCGAATCCATCCTTCTGGACCTGGTGACCCAACTCTTCGAACGCAGCGGCGCCCCCATCGCCGCCATCGCCAGCGCCGAGCGCAGCGCCATCAAGTTCATCAAGAAAAAGCTCGAAGACGAATACGCCCGGCACATTCCCCTGGAGGAACTGGCGCAACTGGTGGACATGGACCCGCTGTACCTGATCCGCGTGTTCAAGAAGACCGTCGGCGTCTCACCCCACAGCTACCAGATCCAGAAGCGCGTGGCCCAGGTGCAGAACCTGCTGCGCACCGGCGCCAGCCTGGCGGAAGCCTCGTTCAGTTGCGGCTTCTTCGATCAGAGCCACATGACCCGCGCCTTCAAGAAGGTAGTGGGCATTACCCCCGGCAGTTTCCGTAATAGCCGCGCCTGAGGCGCGGCCTTCCTTCCCTGTTGTTCCCGTTTGAGCAAGGACCCGCTGCATGCCCACGATCCAAACCCCGGAATGCACCCAACTGCCGGCCGGCGCCGTCGCCTACCCCGATGCCCAGGAGGTGTTCGTCGCCGACCAGCAGGAACTGACCGAGCACCTGCTGCCCCTGCTGTCCATCGACGCCAACCTGATCAACCCCGACTGGTCAGGGCGCCTGCACCTGCTGAGCCCTATCGAACCCGATGAGGGGCTGGTAGGCGAATTGACGGCAGACTGCGGCTTTGGCAGTGAACTGCTGAAGACCAACTGGATCGGCTTCAAGATCGAGAACGGCCGCTACCGCCTGTGCGGCGACCCGCGCTACTTCTTCCTGCACCCGGGCAATGCCGATCTACCCGAGCCCCGGCGCAACGTGCGGGCCAGCCTGCAAAGCCACTACGCCCAAGAGCACGCCACCTACCAGGCTTCGCGCCAGCGCTACCAGAAGCTCGGCCGCCTGACCTGGCCGGAGGACAGCGACTACCACATGACCTTCATCGACCAGATGGCCGGCATCGCCGAGGGCTATGGCAACTGGGTGGAAACCGTGGAATTTCCCATGGATATCGTCGAAGCCACGGATGACAGCGGCGACATCGACGTCTGGCCCTTGAGCCCCGCGGGCCGACGCTTCGAGCACGCGCTCAGCGTACCGGCCAGCCACTACGGAATCAGCGGCGCCGACCTGATCGTGATGTTCTACGAACCGGTGGAAGGGCTGGTGCTGTTCTGCTTCGACTGGTCCTGAGTCGGCGCCAGTCATTGAGCCCAGGCCCATTGGCCGGCCTGGGCGCTCGAACGGCCTAGAAAGGCCTAGAAAGGCCCTTCGGGCCTTGTCGCAGCCTGCGGTCGCGGCTACAGCGGCAACTCCACCCGCGCCTCCAGGCCACCGCCTTCACGATTGAACAGCCGCAACTCGCCGCCGTGCTCGCGGACAATGGCCCGCGCTGCCGACAGCCCCAGGCCCACGCCGCCGGTGCTCTTGTTGCGCGAGCTTTCCAGCCGGAAGAACGGTGCAAACACCTGTTCCAGAGCCTCGGGTGGAATCCCCGGGCCACGATCGAGCACGCGCACCCGCACCTGGTCCGCCCCCTGCTCCAGCACGATGGCTGGCTGCACACCGTACTTGAGCGCGTTGTCCAGCAGGTTGGCCATCACCCGCTTGAGCCCCAGGGGCCGGCCGCAATACACCAGACGCGGCGGCCCGGTGAAGAGGATCTCCATGGACTGGTCGCGGTAGTCGTCCACCAGGGTCTGCAACAGTTCGGCCAGGTCGAAATGGGTGGCCTGCTCCAGTCGCGCATCGTCGCGAAAGAACTCCAGGGCTGAATTGATCATCGCCTGCATCTCGTCCACATCGCGGAACAGGCGCTGCTGCTGGTCGGCATCCTCGATGAACTCACCGCGCAGGCGCATGCGGGTCAGCGGTGTGCGCAGGTCATGGGAAATGGCCGCGAGCATCTGGGTGCGGTCCTTGATGAAGTGCTGCAACTGCGCCTGCATGGCGTTGAAGGCAAGAATCGCCTGACGGATCTCGTGGGGTCCCACCGGATCGATGGGCGGCGCACGAAAGTCCACGGCAAAGCGTCGGGCGCCCTGGGCGAACTGCTGCAGCGGCTTGGCCAGCCGGCGCGTGGCGATCAAGGCCACCAGGCCGGTGGACATCAGTACCAGGGCAATTACGATCAGGTTGCGCGTGCCCTCCTCCAGCCCCCAACTGCGCGACGCCGAAGAAAACATCAGCCAGCTTTGGTCGCTCAACTGCACCAGCAATGCGTAGCGGCCTTGATCGCTCCGCCAGTCGCTGGGCTGATAGGCCTCGATATGCCGCTGCGGTGGGCCGAGCAAGGCGCGAAACGCCTCGGAGCCGTCGCGGTATTCGGAGTCTTCCAGCAGCGGCAGATCCAGGCCCTGCCGTGTCGCCTGCCAGACAATGCTCAGGTGATCGGTGCTGACCGAAGCCGCCAACCGCGAGCGCTGGCCCGGCTCCGAGGCCTCGACCATGCGCACGATGGCCGCGGACTTTTCCAGCAGCCCGGTTTCCGCCAGGGGCGGATAAGCCCAGACCCCGGCCAACTGCACGAACAGCGCATTGAACGCCAGGGCCGTGAGCATGGCCATGATGATGGTCAGGGCGATCCAGCGCGCCACGGTGTCGCGCAGGCGATAACGCCACAAGGGCTTGATCAGCCTCACTGGCGGGTCACGCTGGGGGTGAACAAGTAGCCGCCGTTGCGCACCGTGCGAATCATCGCCGGGCGCTTGGTGTCGAACTCCAGCTTGCGCCGCAGGCGGCTGACCTGGACATCGATGCTGCGGTCGAAGGCGTCATGGGCCTGGCCCCGGGCCAGGTCCAGCAACTGCTCGCGGGTGAGGATGCGTTGCGGATGCTCGACAAACACCAACAACAGGTCGAACTCCCCCGCCGACAGCGGAATCATCACCTGCTCCGGCGAGCGCAGCTCACGGCGTGTCAGGTCCAACTGCCAGTCGGCGAACTTGATCAGAGGCCGCGGCACCTCGCCACTCAGTGGCCGGCTCTCCCCGGCCCGGCGCAGTACCGCCCGCACCCGGGCCAGCAGCTCACGGGCGTCGAAGGGCTTGCTCAGGTAATCGTCGGCGCCCATCTCCAGGCCCACCACCCGGTCGCTCAACTCGCCCATGGCAGTGAGCATGATCACCGGTGTGGCATGCTGCTGGCGCAAGCGCTGGCACAGGGTCAGGCCGTTATCGCCGGGGAGCATCAGGTCGAGGATGATCAGGTCCGGAACCTCCCGCTCCAGAGCCGCCCACAGCGACGCGCCATCGGTGGCCACCGCCACCTGATAGCCCTGTTGGACAAAGAATTTCTTCAGCAGAGCGAGGACTTCAATGTCGTCGTCCACGATCAAAAGACGGCTCACCAGCAGGCATCACTCAAAGGTCGGAAAGAGCCGTTATCTAAAACCATTCGGCGCGGCCCGTCATATATTTCAACGCTGTAACAAACCTTCAGGCGCGCAATAAAACAGACATCTTTGTGCAAGGTTCACCTGCCAGCATCGGCGTCCCCTTGCTGGAGAATCCTGACCATGCGCCTGCTCAACCCCGCTTCGGCCCCAGCCCCTCTTGCCGCAAAGGAGCTGCCCATGACCACCTGCGAACAACACGCCCTGATGCTGCTGCAACGCGTGACCAAGCTCGATAACGCCAGCCTGCATTGCCGCGAAGTCAGCCTGCGCATGTCCGAAGACCAGAATCATCTGGTGCTGACCCGCTACAGCGAGCACTACAGCCCCGAGGGCATGGAGTGGGTGGAGCGCAAGCACCGGGTGTCGGTGACCGACCTGCTGCGCTGGGTGATCGAGCAGGGCCAGCCGCAGAGTATTGAACGCGGAGAAGAACACAAGGCCTCGGCCTGAGGCCTGTAGGGGCGAGCCTGTTCGTGACGATCGCGAGCAAGCTCGCCCCCACAGAACTCCGTCAACTGATCTGACTGGCCGTGGCCACAAAGGCGCCCCTAAGCCTCTTCGGCAGATGCCTGTCTGCCCTCCCCTCCACGGATGCCAACCTCCCGGCACGCCAACGCACTCACCGCCAGACACCCCGCCGCCAGCGAATACACCCACACCGTGGGCGCCACCGGCAGCAGCAAGCCGGAGATCAAGGGCCCGACCCCGGCGCCGATATCCCGCCACACCGCATTGGCCGCCAAGGCCCGCACCCTGCCCGCCCCCGGATGCCGCTGTGCAACCACCGTGACCACCAGCGGCAATTGCAGGGCCCGTAACACCAGCACCAGGGCGCCGCCGACAATCAGCCAATGGCAACCAAAGCCCACCAGGGCCACAGAGGTCAGCAGGGAGAAGACGATCAGCATCCGCGTCGCGCCCCAGCGTTGTGCAGCGAGGCCTCCCAGGGGGCTCAGGAGCATTTCCGAAACGTAGCGCAGGGCCAGAAGCCCACCCGCCACCAGCACCGCATTACCCGCCATCAGCTGTTCGGCCTGCAGCGACAGGCCAATGATGAACAGACCATCCAGCACCAGCCCTTCGATAAAGGACCACAGCGCCACGCTGTCGGGGCGCTGAAAACGGCGGCTGGAACTGGCCAGTGGATGGGGTTTGCTCGGCAGCCCGAAGGCCAGGAGCAGGGCGACCAGCGACGTCAGGGCCATAAGAAGGAAGATCACTCGCGGGCCATATTCGACGCTGACCAACGCGCCCAGGGGCAAGGCCAGCATCGGCCCGGTGGCGATCAGCGCCCGGGAGCGGCCGGTGCGGCGGGCGGCGCCCGTAGGCTCGGCGGTGGCCATGACCTGGGTTGAAAGGTTGAGGGCGGCGTAGGTCAGGCCCCAGCCCAGGCGCAACAGCAGCAGCCACCAGAAGCCGGACAAGGTAGCGTAGCCCAGGGCACAGAGTGCAGCGGTGGCGGCGGCCAGTACGCAAACCGGGCGATCACCGCGCCGGGCGTAGAAGCGCATCACATGGCTGTAGCCGAAGATCCGCACCAGGCGGTTGGCTGCCAGCAACAGGCCGGCTTCGGCCAGGGTCACGCCGAAGGCTTCATGCTGCATGGGCAGCAGCAGGTAGAGCAAGGTGTCGCCGGGCAGGCACAGGCCAAGGATCGAGGCGGCGCGGGCGGAAGCCTTATCGGTGGTGCGGGCGTGGGTATCGGGCATGGCAGGCAAACCGGCAGGTCACGAACGGCGTTCAGCGTGACCTTCTGTGGCGACACTGACAAACGCTTTAATTGCGCCATACATGTGACTAAATTAGACACATGATCACTGACCTGCCGCCCCTGAACGCCGTCCGCGCCTTTGCCGCCGCTGCTCGCCATGAGAGTTTCAGCCGCGCCGCCGAAGAACTGCATGTGAGCCACAGCGCGGTGAGCCGCCATATCAAGTTGCTGGAAGAGCACCTGGGGGTGCTGCTGTTCGAGCGGCGCATCCGCCAGTCGGTGCTTACCCCTGCCGGGCAAGCCTTCCATGAGCAGGTCAGCGTGGCCCTGGCCCAGATCGCCAATGCCGCCGCCTCCCTGCGGCGCGGCGCGGCCCTGCGCAAGGTCACCATCAATGTGCGGCCGTCCTTCGCGGTGCGCTGGCTGATTCCCCGCTTGCCGCAGTTCATGGCGCTGTACCCGCAGATCCAGCCGGAGGTGGTGACCAGCACCCTGCTCCCGGACCCCGCCAAAGAAACCTTCGACCTGGTGATTCGCCGTGGCCGTTCGGGCTGGGCAACCACGCTGCAACCCCAACGCCTGCTGGAAGACGAAATCCTGGTGGTGGCAGCGCCGTCGCTGTTGCACCGCACAGCACTGAACAGCCCCGATGATCTGCCACGACATACCTTGCTGGTCAGCCGCACCCGCGCCAGCGACTGGCAGAAGTGGCTGGAGCACTGCGGCCTGAAACCGCTGCGCACCTCGCCGACCTTGCATTTCGACCATATGCACTTTGTGCTCCAGGCCTGCGTCGACGGGCTGGGCCTGGCGCTGTGCCCGGCCTCGTTGCTGGCCAAGGACCTGGCCAGCGGCCGCCTGATCTGCCCCTTGCCGGACCTGCGCCAGCCCCTGACCCGCTATTACTACGCACTGACCAGTGATGCGGCCCCCGAAGCCCAGGTGTTTATCGACTGGATGCTGGCGCAGATTCGCCAGGACGCCATGGATAATCAGGTACAACAGCTTGCGGGCAACGCAGGCCAACGCCCATAAATAATCGGATACAAAAGCCTTGCTCCAGCCCGCGCAACCGACGTTTCTTCGACATGGGCTGCGCTACCATTTCGCCCCCTTTGCAACCGCTAGAGATCCCACAGCAGATGCTCCCAACCTCGCCCCCCACAGCCCCGCCTCCTGTTCTCGCCGGCCCGTTGCTGCGCCGCCTGGAGCCGAGGCGGCTGGTGCTGTGGCTGGTGGGTTCCAGGGCGTTAGCGCTGACCCTGCGCCTGCAGCCCGCTGGCAGCGCGACTCTGGATCTGGCCCTCGACCCGCAGCAATGCCAGGTCATTCCCGTCGGTCGCCATGCCTTTGTCCACCTGATCGATGTGGCACTGGACGATGCCCTGCCCCTGGACGTGACGATCGCCTATGACCTGCTGGTCAACGATGCCGATGACGCTGCTCAGGCTATTGCCGATTGGGCGCCGCACTTGCTGTATGGCGATGGCAGGACCCCGGAGTTCGTGCTCCACAGCCGCATCGACAACCTGCTCCACGGCTCCTGCCGCAAGCCCCATCACCCGTCCGCTGACGGCTTGCTCTGCGTCGACCGCCTGCTGGCGCAACAACCCGAGCCTGCACAACGCCCGGCCTTGTTGATGATGAGCGGCGACCAGGTGTACGCCGACGATGTGGCCGGGCCCATGTTGCGGGCCATTCACGCCCTGATCGAGCGCCTCGGGCTGTTCGATGAACAACTGGAGGGCGCCGTGGTGGCCGACAGTCAGGCGTTGTACCGCCATGGCGCCAGCTACTACCAGCGGGCCGAATTGCTCCCGGCGTTGAAGAGCAATGAAACCCTGCGCGAGCGGTTTTTCGGCGGGGTGAAAAAACCGATCTTCACCAGCAGCAATGCTGACAACCACCTGGTGACTTTCGCCGAGGTAATGGCCATGTATCTGCTGGTCTGGTCGCCGTTGCCCTGGACCCTGATCACGCCACAGCCGCCGCGACTGGCACCGGAACAACAGACGCGCTACACCCGGGAACAGCAGCGCATCGACGAGTTTGTCCAGGGCCTGAACGGTGTCGCACGAGTCTTTGCCCACCTGTCGTGCCTGATGATCTTCGATGACCACGACATCACCGACGACTGGAACCTCAGCGCCCAATGGGAGGAAACCGCCTACGGCCATCCCTTCTCCAAGCGCATCATCGGCAACGCGCTGCTGGCCTACATGTTGTGCCAGGGCTGGGGCAACAACCCGGATGCCTTCGCCCAACTGCTGGAACACACCCGGGCCTTGAGCGCCACGGCACAAGCCTCGGACCACCTGCTGCAACGTCAGCCCCAGGACGATCTGATCGACCAATTGCTGCGCTTTGCGCAATGGCAGTACGTCTTGCCCAGCACCCCGGCCCTGGTGGTGCTGGACACCCGCACCCGGCGCTGGCGCAGCGAGTCCAACCTGGGCCAGCCCTCGGGCCTGCTGGACTGGGAGGCCCTGAGCGAACTGCAACACGAGCTGCTGGATCACCCCTCGGCGATCATCGTTTCACCGGCGCCGATCTTCGGTGTCAAGCTGATCGAAACGGTGCAGAAGGTCTTCAGTTGGTGCGGCTACCCGCTGCTGGTGGACGCGGAAAACTGGATGGCCCATCGCGGCTCGGCCCAGGTGATACTGAATATCTTCCGTCACTCCCGCACCCCGGGCAGCTACGTGATTCTCTCGGGGGATGTGCATTATTCCTTCGTCTACGAAGTGCTGATCCGTCACCGCCAGGGCGGCCCACGGATCTGGCAGATCACCAGCAGCGGCATCAAGAACGAATTCCCCGCCGCCCTGCTGGAATGGTTCGACCGCCTCAACCGCTGGCTCTACTCGCCGCGCTCGCCGTTGAACTGGTTCACCAAACGCCGGCGGATGAAGGTCATTCCCCATGTGCCCGAGCATGCCCAAGCCGGAGAACGACTGTGGAATTCCTCAGGGATAGGCCAGGTGTTTTTCAATCAGCAGGGCCAGCCGGTGACCATCCTCCAGCACAATGCCAATGGCGCGGCGCCGACCCGGATGATCGCCCCAAGATAGAATCCGCCAGCGCGCCAGGCAGATCCCCGAAAGCCCAAGGAAGGAGCACCGCGTGTCATCAGACATCACCCCGAAGCAGCGGGACGATATTCGCTACGTGCTGTCGGACGCCTTTGTCGATAACGAGGTGGACTACGCCTACATCGCCCGCGAAACCCAGGCTTATGACCGGGCCGAGGTCGAGCGCATTCTCTACGAAGAGGTGGCGCCGGTGTGCTACATCAACCTGATGGCGGTGATCCCGGAAATCTGGATGGGCTTCGCCCGCGAGCCCTTGCTGGAGGAGATCGAGGCAAGCCTGGCGCTAAGGCGTAACAGCCGCTGGCAGGCGTTTCGCGGGCGCTTGTTCATCCGCTGGATCCGCTTTCGCGGCGCCTACATCTGGGAAGAGATCTGCAAGCACTACGCCCCCTAGACTCACGCCCTATTGCGTTTTGGCGCGGCACAGATCGGTGGGGCGCAGAACCACCAGGTCCGGCAGCGCCTCGCCACGCTCATCGATCTTGCGCAGCCTCGCGGTGCACATCTGGTCCTGGAGAAACTCCATCTGATAGGTCGCGCCGGCTTCGGGCACGAAGGTCACGCTTTGTTCGCACACGGAGCGGTAATCCTTATCCATCCCCGGTTCAGTGTTGTAGAACATAAAGGCGAACGGACGATTGGCCGGGATCTTCAGTTCGTTGGCGCCAAAGCCTTCCTGGCGACGCATGCGGTCGGTCGCGGCGGTCATGGGAATGCCCAGATTGCGGAAATTTGGGTGGGCGATGCCACGATGGGGCCGAACCATCAGCCCCGACGCAGGCTTGCTCCAGTCGATGCAATCGCTGTAGGGCACACCCCGCACCAGCCCCTGGGCGACGATGCGGATCAGCGCGGTCTCACCGGCATCGGCCGGCACACGGTAGCTGACGGTGGTGGCTTTGAGGGCAGAGACAAAAGCACAACCGCCCAGGCCCAGGGACAGGCTGAGCAACAGGATCGAGCGAAGCCGCATAGTTCATCCTTGAGGGACCGACAGCGAAGGCTGGCGAAAAAGGATGGCAATCTTACCTCGGCGCCAGGGAGCATCGGCAGATTTTTCTACGGGCCCTGTAGCCGCAGCCCAATGCGGCTACAGGGCCAAGCCCTCAGTAGCGAGCGTCCGCCGGCCGGCCGCCGTTGGGCCAGTCCTTGACCTTGTCCGGGAAGTCCGGGCGCGGCTGGTGGGAGAAGTATTCGGCCACGTCCAGGGCCTCCTGGTCCGAGAGGCCGCCCTGGCCCAGGGGGAATTTTTCGTGGAAGCCAATCGGCATGTTGCGTTTGACGAAGGCCGCCGCGGTGTAGGTGCGGGCCATGCCGGCGCCGATGTTAAAGGATTGATCGCCCCACAGCGGCGGGAAGATCAGGCTACCGTCGGCGCGTTTCAGGCCCTCACCGTCAGCTCCGTGGCACACCGCGCATTGCTTGGCGTACACCTGCTTGCCATTGTCGGCATTGGGCTTGAGGGCCGGGTCGATCTTGCCCACGCCGCGCCCGGCCACCTTGTCTTCTGGGCGGGTGTTCATTTTCATCCACTGGAAGTAAGCCACCATGGCTTGCATGTCGGCGCCGTTCACCGGCAGCGGCTTGCCGTGCATGGAGCGGCGGAAGCAGCCGTTGATGCGCTCTTCCAGGGTGATGGTCTTGCCCGCCCGCGGCGCGTAGCCGGGGAAGAACGCCGAGACACCGACAAAGGGTGAGCCGTCGGCCACGGTGCCAGCGTTGAGGTGGCAGCTGGTGCAATTCAGCGAGTTGCCGACGTTGTCCGGCAGCAGGGCCTTGGTTTCCAGGTGCAGGCGCATGCCGCGCACCACCTGTTCGGCATTCGGCGCCGCCAGCAGGTTGGCCAGGCGCGGGGTTTCGAACAGGGTGTTTTCCACTTGCGGGCTCAGTTGCGCACGCATCTTTTTCACTTGCTCGGCGCTGATGGCCGAACCGTTGTTGCCCCAACTGCTGCGGACAAAACTGAGGATCTCGGCGATCTCCCCGTCAGCCAGCTGGGCAAACCCGGGCATGGTATAGACCCGTGGATGAGCCGCGGTCTGGGCGGTCTTCCAGCCGGTCAGGGTGATGTGCAGCAGGGAGGTCGGGTTGGCCGAAGCGACGCTGGGGTTGCCCGCCAGGGACGGGAACATCTGCGGCACGCCGGCGCCATCCTGGCGATGGCAGTCGGAACAGAACTGCGCGTAGCCCAGGCCACCGCGAGAGGTGAACAGGTTGCTCGGCGGGGCCGCCGGTGTCAGGGCCACCGAGGGCATCGGCAGGTCATCTTTGCCGGCCGGCAAGGACTTGAGGTAGGCGGCGATGGCGGTCAGGTCGGCGTCGGTGAAATGCTGGGTGCTGTGGTGGATCACATCGGCCATGTTGCCGGACACCGTGGCGAAGCGGTTCTGCCCGGTCTTGAGCAATTGCACCGTATCTTCCACGGTCCACAGGTTGCGCAGGCTCAGGGCCCGCCACTCTTCCACCGTCTCGCCGGCCAGGTAATGCTGGCCGCCGGACTCGGTGTCGCTCATGGCCTTCTCCTGGAAGGCAATGCCCCGTGGCGTATGGCAGGAGCCGCAGTGGCCCAGGCCCTGGACCAGGTAGGCGCCGCGATTGAGCTGGTCGTCCTTGGCCGGGTCAGGCTTGAAGGGCTGCTTGTCGACGAACGCCAGGTTCCAGAACCACAGGCCCCAGCGCTGGTTGAAGGGGAAACCCATGTCGGCTTCCAGGTTGCCCTGGGCTACGGGTTCCACCCCATGCATCAGATAGGCGTAGAGGGCGCGCATGTCCTCTTCGGTCATCTTGGCGTAGGACGGATAAGGCATGGCCGGGTACAAATGACTGCCGTCAGGGGTTACGCCTTCGCGCATGGCCCGGTCGAATGCTTCGAAGCTGTAGGTGCCAATGCCGGTGTCTTTATCCGGGGTGATGTTGCTGGAGTAGATGGTGCCCATGGGCGTCTTCAGCTCAAGGCCACCGGCCATGGTGGCTCCGCCCTTGGCGGTGTGGCAGGCAATGCAGTCGCCGAGCTGGGCCACGTACTGGCCACGCTGGATCAACTCGGAATCTGGGGTGGAGGCCGCCGCTGCCGGGGTCGGCTCGCTGGCATGCAACAGGGGTACGCAGAGCAACGCAGCGCCCAGAAGGCACAGGCGTGACAGAGAAAAAGCCATCAGGTTATTCCTTTAAAATCCGCCTGGGGTGGTCCCCTCGGCCGATATCCACAAAGGTTTTTATTGGTTATCCCGGCCTTCACGGTACAGGCCCGGGGCTCGATACCTTGTGGGTCCGAGCCTGATGCCCTTGTAGCGGATTTTTCTGAAAACCCTGTTGATATGGATCATGGCGTCCTAGGCAATGTCCTGTATGCCCGCCTATGTGACGCTTTTACTCGCGGGTTTCCACCCTCAATCCCGCCGCTTGCCAATCGGTGAACCCCTGGTCCAGGCGCCGCACCTTGAAGCCCTTGGCCCGTAGCAGGGCCGCGGCATTCTGTGACAGCACGCAGTAGGGGCCGCGGCAATAAGCCACCAGCTCCTGATCAGCGGCCAATTCGGCCAGACGCTGTTCCAGCTCCTCCAGCGGGATGTTGATTGCCCCGGGCAAATGCCCTTGAGCGAACTCCTGCGGCGAACGCACGTCCAGCAGGGTCATGCCGCCTTCCTGCAAGCGTTGACGCAATTCCTCACGGGAGATGCCCTCCAGTCGCATGGGTTGCTGCTCACTGTCGGCCAGCAGTTGGCGAATCTGCCCATGGTTGTAATCGACGTACTGACGCAAGGCGCCCAGCAAACTGGCCAGTGGCCCCTGGCTGAGGCTGTAGAGCACCCGCTTGCCATCGCGCCGGGTCTGCACGAAGCCGCCTCGCCGCAACTGCTGCAGATGCTGGGAGGTATTGGCCACCGACAAGCCCGAGGCCTCCACCAGACGCTCCACCGGCAGCTCGCCGCGAGCCATGTGCTCCAGCAGGATCAGACGGTGGTGGTGGCCCAGGACACGCGCCAACTCAGCCATTTCGGCCAGAGGCTGCTGGGGGGAAATCGAATCGCTCATTGACAGTTCCTGCTGCTTTAATGATTATTCAATCAATTAATTGAATGAAACCTTATCACACCCGTGCACAAGGCTGAAGCACAGCCCGTCGCACTTCAAGGAGTCCTTGATGCATGAATTCGTCGCGTTGATGTTACAGGCGCTGCTGTTGGGCATCGGCGCCACCTTGATCCTCGATCTGTGGACGCTGTTTCTGGCGCGAGTGTTGAACATTCCTGGCGCGAATTGGGCCATGGTCGGCCGCTGGATCGGGCATTTTCCTCGTGGGAAGTTTGTGCACCAAAGCATCGCCCAGGCCAATGCAGTACCCGGGGAGCGGGCACTGGGCTGGCTGGCTCACTACCTGATCGGCGTCGTCTTTGCTGCCCTGTTGCTGCTGATCTGCGGCCTGGAGTGGGCGCGGCAACCGACCCTGGCACCGGCCCTGATCATCGGCGGATTGACGGTGGCTGCGCCGTTCCTGCTGATGCAACCGGGCATGGGCGCCGGGATCGCGGCGAGCAAGATGCCCAAGCCGAATGTGGCCCGGCTGCGCAGCCTGATGGCGCATTCGGTGTTCGGGCTGGGCTTGTACATGGCGGGGATGTTCTGGGCGTGGGTGTTGGGGCAGACTGCGTGACCTCAGCCCAGAGGCCGAGCATGCCCAGAGAGATCGATCGATGAAGCCACCTGTATGCGACCTGTGCCACAACGATTTTTCCTCGGAGATGTGCCATGCCGGAAGTGGTGGCGGCATGGTGCAGTTCGCCGATTATCGCCCGCTGGGCAAAGGGTGCGCGGGGCACCCTCATGGCTACGAGTGGTTCTGCGATGAACATCTGGCCAGTGCCCGGGCCCTGGCTTGGCTGAGCCATAGCAATGCCAGGGCAGTGCTGACCCGGCAGTATGCTCCGCTTGCGGACTACCCGCCCCTCGCCCCCAGTGATCCAGCACTCTGGATCACCGAGGTGGGCCCCAACCCCGCGAAGATCTTCGCGCTGATCAGGCAAGCCATGGGCGTCAGCCCCAACGTGGCCAGAAACTTGCTGAGCGGCGTCCCCTTCAAGGTGATCCAGGCCTGGCCGCAACAGTTCAGGGTCTGGCAGGAAGCCCTGATTCAAGCCGGCGCCCAGGTTGAAGTACGCTATCCCTCGTCTAAGTCCGCCAGGACCGGGCAAGCCGACGCAGATAACGACTGATCCTGCTCGCGCATCCAGTCTGCACGCACAGGGGCTTTCACATACCCGCTGAACCCAGTTTGCTCCACACAAGCAATATCCGTAGGTCTAGCCGTGTCCGCCGCCGAAGCTGGCGTCTACGCTGGGTTCTGATGGACCGGCAGGCACCCTGGCGGTACCTGCGCTGGAAGATCCCGGGCACTTGTGCCGGTGAAAGGAATCAGAGCCATTTGTAACCTGATCATCGCCCGGCTTGTTTTCATGCCCCCTGCGGAAGCCCTTGCCCATGCTCGAACACCTCGACCTCAACGCGCTGATCGCCGCCTACGGCTACTGGGTGATCTTCATCGGCTGCCTGCTGGAAGGCGAAACCGTGTTGATTCTCGGCGGCATGGCGGCGCATCAGGGTAGCCTGCAATGGCCGCAAGTGATTGGCTGGGCCACCCTGGGGGGCATCCTCGGCGATCAGTTGCTGTTCTGGACCGGGCGCTATGGCGGGGCGCGCCTGCTGCCCAAGCTCAAGCACCATCAGGCGGCCATCGAACGGGTCCAGGGGCTGATCCAGCGCTACCCTTCGACCTCGGTGTTCGCCGTGCGCTTTCTCTACGGCATGCGCCTGGTGGGCCCCATGGTGATCGGCGCCAGTGGCCTGGCGCCCTGGCGTTTCGCCCTGCTCAATGTGCTGGGGGCTGCGGTCTGGGCCATTCTGTTCGTCAGCGCCGGCTACTGGGCCGGCGAAGCCTTGCAGCATTTTCTTGGCGACCTGAAACCCTATCGCCTGCCAATCTTCCTCGGGGTGATAGCACTGGTGGTCCTTGCGGCACTGGTGCGGCATTTGCGTAATAGGCACAAGGCCCAACAGCACTGAGACAATGGCTTCGGCACATCGGGAATTTTCATACTGACCCGGCAACTTTATTTCGTTTGTCCAGGGCCCCCGGCCCCGGCTTAGATAACGGCTTGTTTCCGGCACCCAGAGCCCGCATCCATGAGCCACGAGAACATCAGCCGTTCGATCTCCACCGTCCACCCGATCCGCCTCAGCCACGGACGCAACACCGAGGTCTGGGACATCGATGGCAAGCGCTACATCGACTTTGTCGGCGGTATCGGCGTGCTCAACCTCGGGCACTGCCACCCACGCATAGTCTCAGCCATCCAGCAGCAGGCCACCCGGCTCACCCACTACGCCTTCAATGCCGCGCCTCACGGACCCTACATCGAGTTCATGCAGCGCCTGGCGGACTTCATCCCGGTGAGTTACCCGGTCAGCGGCATGCTCACCAACAGCGGCGCCGAGGCCGCGGAAAACGCCCTGAAGATCGTGCGCGGAGCTACCGGGCGCAGCGCGGTGATCGCCTTTGACGGAGGCTTCCATGGGCGCACCCTGGCCACCCTCAACCTCAACGGCAAGGTCGCGCCCTACAAGCAGAAGGTCGGCGTGCTGCCGGGGCCGGTGTATCACCTGCCCTACCCCAGCGCCGACAATGGCGTCAGCTGCGACGAAGCGCTGAGGGCCATGCAGCGCCTGTTCAGTGTGGAAATCGATGTCGAGGAAGTGGCCTGCTTCATCTTCGAACCGGTGCAGGGCGAAGGCGGCTTCCTGGCCCTGGACGCCACGTTCGCCAGGGCCTTGCGCAGCTTCTGCGATGAACATGGCATTTTGCTGATCGCCGACGAGATCCAGTCCGGCTTCGGCCGCACCGGGCAACGTTTTGCCTTCTCCCGCCTGGGCATCGAGCCGGACCTGATCCTGCTGGGCAAGAGCATTGGCGGCGGGGTGCCGCTGGGCGCCGTGGTGGGGCGCAAGGAATTGCTCGATGTGTTGCCCAAGGGCGGTCTGGGGGGGACCTACTCGGGCAACCCGATTGCCTGCGCGGCGGCGCTCGCAACCCTGGATGAAATGACCGACGAGCACCTGCAAGCCTGGGGCGAGCGCCAGGAGCGGGCGATCGTGCAGCGCTATGAGCATTGGAAAAGCAGTGGGCTCTGCCCCTTCCTGGGCCGCCTGACGGGGGTGGGAGCCATGCGCGGCATCGAGCTGGTCAATGCCCGGGGCGAACCGGCGCCAGAGCAACTGAGCACGCTGCTAAGCAGCGCCCGGGATGCGGGCCTGCTGCTGATGCCCAGCGGCAAGTCGCGGCACATCATTCGCCTGCTGGCGCCCTTGACCACCGAGCCTGAAATATTCGAGGAGGGCCTGGATATTCTCCAGGAGTGCCTGGCGCGCCTGTGATTCCCGGCGCGCCTCAGGGCGAGGCTAGAACAGGTAGCCCATGTAGGTGGCAATGCCGCCACCGGCCTGTGGGCCAACGTTCATGCCAGCCATGACCACTGCGCCCTTGGCCGAACGCAGCAACTGCTCGTTGACCTTGATCGAAGCCATTATGGTCGCCGGGTTGCTTCCCAAAAAGACGGCCAGGGCCAGTAGCTTGGGGTCCAGGCCGAACAGCAGGGCCGTGGCCGAACCACCCACCACCAGTCCGCCACCGACTTCGGTATAGAAGCAAGGCCCGGTGATGTCGTCCTCGGTCAGGTCCCGGCTGCGAAGGGCATCGCTGACAAAGACCTTGCCGGTGCTGGGAAAAGCCTCCGCCGCACCGGCACCACTGACGCTCTTGCCCTTGACCTGGATATTGACCTTGCCGAAACGCGGCAGGCGCCCGCCAAAGCCGGCGCCCACCCCCAGGCCGCCATAGCGATAGCTGACGTCCTTGCCCTGAGGCGAACGCAGGGTGATCGAACCACCACCGCCGGCCACGAGGGCGATGGTCAGGCCGCCGCCGCTGGCGGTCTGGTACAGCCATTTACTTTCGTTGACCGGAATCGGAATGCTGAGGTTCATGGGGTCAAAGTCCTTTTGCTCGTTGTGTGGCTCGTCCGCGCTGGCTGATGACACCCACCAGGCCGGCCAGGGTAAACACCAGACCGATCAGGCCGAGCACACCCGGGGTGGCCCAGAGTGCTGCCGGGTCGTCGATGATGGCGCTATTGGCCGGCCGCTCGGGCTGGTAATACACCCGCACCGGCTGGTCCTTCTGGTAACCGAAGATAAAGCCGCCCTGGGGGTAGGAAATCTTTTCACCAGTGCTGCTGGTGAAGGCGATCTCGGGGTGCGAACCCCCGGCATTCAAATCGCTGACGATACCGTCGGCGGTCTGAGCGCTGGCGAGGAACTCGCGACGATCAAGGGTGAGATTGACGGCGATGACCAACAGGCCGATGCCGATCAGGGCGAACAGCAGACCCTGGAGGATCTTGCCAAAGCGTGACGGGGTGGAGTTAGCCATGGGCTGTCTCGATATTCGTCCGTGAAAGAGGGAGGCCACGATAACAAGAAACCTGCCTCCAGAAAAACCACTGCCGCAGCGCAAGCGCAATCCGGCAACGGCGTTCAGGCGCCCTGGAAAGCGGCCTGAGCGCCTGTCGCCAGCGCTTGCAAACCGAATTTCCGAGGGGCATCGCCCTGGAGGCATTTGTCCGCAAAGACCGGTGGAAGTTCCAGGCCCCGGGCCTGCTCTCGGCGTTTTTTTTCAACACAATAGGAGGAGTTGGGCGGCGAGCAGCACTTTGCCCAGGCCACAAGTCCGCGGCCAATGCCTGAGCGCCGCGAATAACCGTACGAGTTTCGAAGAACGCCCTTGGCCGGCAGCGTTCAGACACCAGGGGCTGCCAGTTTCCGAGGCAGACTTGTATCCTCCAGGTCACCCACGACCGAGCCGGCCCCCCGATGCGACAACGATGCCCACTGTGCCGAAGCATTCAACTCCGTGAGTCGGCCCCAGGCACGGTAGGGGCGCGATCTGCCCGTGCTTGCCCATTGGAGAGTTCCCCATGCTGATCCGCGACGCACACGCCGCTGAAAGCGAAGCGCTGCGACAGTTTCTCGGCGATAACGGCTGGGGCCATCGGGTGGGCAACAGCGAATACTTCGCCCAGTTGCTGGCAAACTCCCAGCGCACGGCGGTCGCCCTTCTGCAGGGGCAGATCGTCGGCTTCGCCCGAGGCATCAGCGATGGTCTGTCCAACGGTTACCTGTCCATGGTGGTCGTTGCCGAGCAGCACCAGCGGCGCGGTATCGGCCGCGCCCTGGTGCATTGGGTGATGGGCGACAACCCCGAGATCACCTGGGTCCTGCGGGCCGGGCGCCCAGGGGCAGCGGAATTTTTCAGCTCGCTGGGCTTCGAACCCTCGATCATCACTCTTGAACGCACGCGCCATCGCGCATAATCACTCCCCCGCCTCCTGCTCATCCAAGGAAGACCCATGTCCGAACAGCACGACTCCAACGCCGACAGGCCCCCCGCCGGCTGCCCGCCCCTGGCCTGGCCGGAACTGCCTGACCAGGCTGCACGGCTGAGCTGGTACCTGGCGGTCATGGGTGCCTACGGCGCGCTATGGGAAGGGCACGTCAACGAACCGGAACTGACGCCTGTCAGCGAGGACGCCTTGCAGGCGCTGGAGCAACGCCTGGGCTGCCCGTTGCCTCGGTCGCTGCGCGACTACCATCGGCAATTGGGGGTGCTGTCCCTGGCGGAGGTGCTGTGCAGCGTCGGGCCTGGGCACACGCCGATCCAGCCGTTGCTGGAGGCCTATCCCGGTATCGTCGAGATCAGCGATGTCGATCTGGCACTGGCAGGCAAGCTGGTGGCCTTCGGCGACTATCTGGGCAACGGTAACCTGTTCTGCTTTCACCGCGAATCCGGCGCGGTCTACTACTTCGATCACGACACAGGCGCTGCGCTGACATGCTTCTTCGATTCCCCCGAGGAGTACCTGGATGCGCTGATGCTGCTCTGCCTGGCGGAGGTATACGACGACGATGATGCTGTCGAAGCACTGATCAGCCAGCGCTACGGCGAGGACCTGGTACGCAAGTGGCGCTATTGACCCCAGCGCCTCATCTGCCTGTGCCTGCGCGCTGCCGGGCACAGTAGCCGTCGCCATTGGGCTGCGACTGCAAATCGGTGCAACCGCCTCCCATGAACGCGGCCAGGGCGGCAAAGGGCAGCAGGAGCACCACCTGCGCGATGCCCCGGGCCTGGGCATGCGGATCCTCGACCTTGCGCTGAAAGTCATGTTCATGGGCCGCCGTCTCGGTTTGCAGGGTGGCCCAGAGGGTGTAGCGAAAGGCTTGTGCTCCAGGCCCCTGGCCACCGACACGCTGACAGGCGTCCAGCGCCTGGACGGCGTAAACACCCCCCACCTGAAGCGGCGCTCCCGCCGGGCGGGCTAGGCTAGCGTTGAAGTCATCGATCAGGGTGGTGAGCTGCAACTGGTCCGCCTGCTGGGCCGCCAAGCAATCGCTCTCGGCAGCAAACTCTCGGCTGGTGCGGGCCAGCGTATCCAGCCAGTCCCGGTAGTTGGTGTAGAAGTCGAACTGGCTGCCGTCCGGTAACTCCTGCCGATACAGCTTGATGGCCCCGACAAAGTGCTTGCCGGTGTCGGTCAGCCGCTGCACCTGCTCGCGGCTCAGCGGCTGATTGAGGGTGTAGCCATACACCTGCGGCCCCTCGATCGCCGGCCTGACCGGCGCCGTAGTACAAGCTCCCAGCGATGACAGGATGATCACCAGGCTTAAAACGCTGCACAGCATCCGTTGCATGACATGCCCCAGGGCGAGTGGACGGCTCGATGGCCGGACGCGAGATTACGCCATTTCCCAGCTGCTGTTTCGGCCGGACCTGCCAAACCCTTAACCCGACCCAGCGATAGGCCTGTTGCCGCGAGGCTGGTGACAGACTGGTGCAGTTGCGCCGCTGTCGCGATGGCCCCCATACCCGGCTTGACATGCCCGAAGCGGCGCCCCAATGTCCCCGGCCCGCCCCTCGAACAAGGATGCTCCATGCTCCAGCGCGTCATGCTCTGCACCCTCCTGACCGTTATCGCCCTGCCCGCGTTCGCTGCGCCTGCCAAAGTCGAACGCCGGTGCGGCTGGTTCGAGAACCCGACGCCAGCCAACGCCACCCTGACCGACCGCGATGGCGTCTGGGAGATCGCCAGCCAGGGCGGCTATCAGGCCGAGGGCGAGTGGCCCACCTTCAACGACCAACAATGGGTGCGCACCAACAATCACTACGGCTACGGCTGCGCCTGTGTCAGCGCCAGTGCAGATCCACGAACTCATCGCCTCGACCAATTGCACAAGGCCCAGGCCCGTCCGCTGTCCGCCTGTCGCAACGATCCCAGCTTGCATGAACCCTTGCGCGAGGAGGCCGGGGTTCCGGTATTGCCCAAGGATTCACCACGCTTCAAGGGCCAGGGCTTCAGCCTGCAATACCCCAAAGGTTGGAAGCTTGGCCAGGCGCAGAGCTGCCTCACCCTGGACCACCCGAAAAAACGCCCCCAGGAGGAGTACACCCTGCATCTGTGCCTGCAGCAGGGCAGCCTGGAACAGGCCGCCGAAGGTTTGTTTTTCTATCAGGAAAACGGCGTGTGGATGCGCAGCGCCGGAAGGGATGAACCCAGCCCGGTGCAAGAGATTTCAGGCCCCGGCTGGAAAGGCCTGCTGGCCTATCAGACCTGCGGCATCAGCGATGGGGACACCGGCTTTCACGCCTATGGCGGCACCTGCCTGATGGCGCTGATCGACAGCGGCCAGCGTCAGGTGGTGGCTGACAGCGTCGGGTTCTTCCAGGACTTCGCCACCCTGAGGGCGATTCTGTACTCGATCCGCTTCGACCCGGCGCCAGCGGGGCAATAAAGCCCGTGCTAAGGCACGGCACGATACAGGGTTTACAGGTGGGACAGGTGCAAGCCGCAGTGTTCAAGGCTTGGCGGACACCCACGACAAGGACTCCTCACCCTGATCACCCTAGAGCTGCGCGTCCATGCCCCGGGGCCGCAGGTATGGGTGCCATGCCTACTCAAGCACCGGCGCACGGCGGCGATCCATATCAGCGGTTACCCACCGGGGTTTCACTGACCCAAGGCACGCGGACCTGTTCGGCGATGCTGGCGGCCTGCTGCTGCAGGACCTCCAGCTTGGCACGCCGCCCAAAGATCCCAGTGAAATGCAGCAGCAGGCGCCCGGCAAACCCTAGGCCATCGCCGCGTTTGCGCGGGATCAGGTGCAGGTGCGCATGGGGAATGTGCTGGTTGGTGGCGCGGCCGTCATTGACCAGCAGGTGGGTACCTTCGACGCCGTAGCCGGCACGCCGTTGCGCCGCCAGCAGGCCATCGAAGACCTGGTACAGGTGCTGGCGGATGAAACCAGGCAATTGCTCGAGCTTCTCTACGTGCTGCTGGGGGATCAACAGCAGGTGCCCTTCTCCCAGCGGATGCACGTCCATAAAGGCCATGCAGTGCTCATCGCGGTACACCAGTGCGGCGGGCAAGGTGCCAGCGGCAATGTGACAGAAAATGCAATTCATCCCTGAATCCTCAAGTGGCACGGCGCCCCCAGGCGGGCGCCGCCAATGTAACCCACCTGCATCCTGCAAAGCGCGTTCCTTGCGCCAGGCTTGGGCTCAGTCCAGCGCCAGGTAAGCGCCGGCATCGACCTCGATCATCACCGGCTGCCGGGTGTCCTTGAGGGTGTGCAACAGGTCTTGCAGCTGCGCGGGGGAGTCGGCGCGGTGGTGGGCCACATGGAAGCTTCGGGCCATGGCCTGGAAGTCCGGGGTGAGAATGTCCACCCCCAGCGGCACGATATCCCGGGCCTGCATGTAGTCGCGGATCTCGCCGTAGCACTGGTTGTTCCATACCAGCAGGATCACGCCGATCTGTGCTTCCTTGGCCGCGATCAGCTCGCCGCTGGCGAACTGCAGGCCACCATCCCCCACCAGGGCCACCACTGGCCGCTCGGGCCGCGCCAGCTTGGCGCCCATGGCCGCCGGCAAGCCGTAGCCCAGGGTGCCGTACCCACTGCCGGCGTTGAACCAGCTGGCCGGGGCCGGGGCCTGGTAGCCACAGGCGCCCTGGTACACCGGCTGGGTCGAGTCGCCCACCAGGATCGGTGCATCCAGATTGTCCCGCAGCAAGTCCAGCAGGCCCTGCAAGCCTTGCTGCTTGAGCGTCCAGCCGGCGCGCTCGGTCTGGTTCACCCGTTGCACGCTGTCCAGTGCCCAGCGCCCGCGGGAATTGGCAGGCGCCACCTTGCCCAGCAGTGCCTGCAAACCTTCCAGGGCATCCCCCACCAGGCCAACATGGGCCCGCTGCACGCCCATGACCTGCATCGGATCGATGTCCAGGCGAATCAGCGAACCCTTGAAGCGCAGCGGCCCGAGGCCGAAGAAGTCGTAGTCGGTTTCCCCCAGCTCGGTGCCCACGGCCAGCACCACATCCGCTTCGTCGATCAGCGCCCGGCCATGGGCCGAGGACTGCACGCCATCGAGCAACAGTGGGTGGCCGCAAGGCAGCAGGCCGCGGGCGTTGGTGGTCAGGGCCACCGGCGCCTGCAGGCGCTCGGCCAATTGCCGCAGGACCTGGGCGCAACCCCGGGCACCACCGCCGGCCAGGATCAACGGGCGGTGGGCACTGTTGAGCAAGGCCAGCGCCGCCTCGATCGAAGCCCCGGCCGGCGCCGGCGCGCCAGGCAGGCTGCGAGGCATCAGGTTGAGGTCATCGGCGGGCATCTCCAGCACGTCCAGGGGAATCTCGATATGCACCGGCCGTGGCCGTGCGCATTTGAATACGGCAAAGGCCCGCGCCAGCAGTTCCGGCAACTCCGAAGGCGCTTGCAGGGTGTGGCTGAAGGCGCAGACCCCGGCCACCATTGCTCGCTGGTCCGGCAGTTCGTGCAGGTGGCCGTGGCCCAGGCGCAGGTGCTCGCGACGGTTGACGGTAGAGATCACCAGCATCGGCACCGAATCGGCATAGGCCTGGCCCATCGCCGTGAGGATATTGGTCATGCCAGGGCCAGTGATGATGAAGCACACCCCGGGCTTGCCGCTGGCCCGGGCGTAGCCGTCGGCCATGAACCCGGCCCCCTGTTCATGCCGTGGGCTGACGTGGCGCAAGCGGCTGCCGTGCAGGCCGCGATAGAGCTCGACGGTGTGCACGCCGGGAATCCCGAATACCGTGTCCACGCCATAACCTTCCAGCAAACGAACCAGGGACTGCGCACAGGTGGTCATCGACTACTTCCTCTTGTTCTTATGTGCGGGCGACACCCTGCGCCCGGCTGATGTCGAGGGACATTAGTCGCTGCACCCAAGGGGCAACAATCGAAAAAAATCGCGGCGATTGCTCAATAAAATTCACGCTTTGCCGTTGCGCCGAGGCTCCGGGTGCAAGCGGGTGATGCCCTGCAGCTGGGACTTGACCCACTCGCTGAACGCCAGCACCACCGGCCGCTCGGACTTGAGTAGGTCGGCCACCAGGTAGTAACCGCGGTTGGACTCGATCTCGGTGCCGAAGGGCTGTACCAGTTGGCCCCGGGCCAGGGCTTCGCCGCTGATCAGGTTGTCGCCCATGGCAATGCCCTGGCCGGCGATGCAGGCCGACTGCACGAAGTGCGCGTCGGCAAACACGATGCCCCGGCGCACGTCGACATTCGGCGCCCCGGCGGCCGCCAGCCAGACCCGCCAGTCGGAGTAGTCGATCATGTGCAGGAGCAAGGCGTGATCCAGGCCATCCAGGGTTTTCAGGCCGCCCATGGCGTTCACCAGGCTCGGGCTGCACACCGGGAAATAGCGCAGGGAGACGATCTTCTGCACGTGCTGGTTGGGCCAGTCGCCCATGCCATAGGCCACGAACAGATCGACGCTGCTGTCGCTGGTGTCCCCCGGCGTGCGGGGCGACACCAACTGCAGTTCAACCTGGGGATACAGCGCCTGGAATTCGGCGATATGGGTGCACAGCCAATAGGTGGCGAACCCCGGCGGGCTGCTGATGCACAGCCGGCCGCTGACCTGCTGGCCATCGGAGCGCTGGCCGGCCTCCAGGATATTGGCCAGCAGCAGGTGGATGTCCCGAGCATAGCGCTCGCCCTGGTAGGTGATGCGAATGCTGCGGCCCTGGCGCTCGGTCAGGGCAAAACCCAGGGTCTGCTCCAGGCTCTTGATCTGGTGGCTGATGGCGCTGGGCGTCAGGTTCAGCTCATTGGCGGCTTCGGCGACACTGCCCAGGCGGGCCACCGCGTCCAGAGCGCGCAACGCGGTCATGGAGGGATAACGCATACCGATCATGCCTCGACTACAAAAAAACGAGTGGCAGCACCATAGCTGCAATCGGCGTGCGGCAATAGCCTTGCTCGTCGCCGAAAAAAGAGCCAATTACTGAAAAAAATTACCGTGTGCCACTAAAAATGCTCGATTGACCCGCCGCCGTCGATGGCTAATTCTCAAGCCCTACCCTGTGCCGGGTACTGCCCGGCCATCGCACAATAACAAGAGGGTCGACCCTTGCAATCGCAGCCCAACTCCGTCAATCCCGTGGTGGCGATCGATGATCTGCACAAGAGCTACGCCGATCACCACGTGCTCAAGGGCATCGCCCTGCGCGCCAATGAAGGCGAAGTGGTGTCGTTGATCGGCTCCAGCGGCTCGGGCAAAAGTACCCTGCTGCGCTGCATCAACCTGCTGGAGATTCCCTGCAGCGGCAGCCTGCGCATCAATGGCGAAGAAGTGCGCATCAGGACCGACCGTGCCGGCAACCCGCAGGTCGCCGACCCGGCCCAGGTGGCGCGCCTGCGCACCCAGTTGAGCATGGTGTTCCAGAGCTTCAACCTGTGGCCCCACCGCACCGTCCTGGAAAACGTCATCGAAGCGCCGGTGTATGTCCTCGGTGAAGACCGCAAGGACGCCATCGCCCACGCCGAGCACCTGCTGGAAAAGGTCGGCCTGGCCAACAAGCGCGACGCTTTCCCTTCTTTTCTCTCCGGCGGCCAGCAGCAGCGGGTGGCCATCGCCCGGGCCCTGGCCATGCGCCCCCAGGTGCTGCTGATGGACGAACCGACCTCGGCCCTGGACCCGGAACTGGTGGGCGAGGTGCTCAAGGTCATCCAGGGCATCGCCGAAGAAGGCCGCACCATGATCCTGGTGACCCACGAAATGGCCTTTGCCCGGGACGTGTCGAGCAAGGTGATGTTCCTTCACCAGGGGCTGGTGGAAGAAGAAGGGCCACCCCAGCAAGTGTTCCTCAACCCGGTCAGCGAGCGCTGCCGGCAATTCGTCATGGCTCAGGAAAACCGCGTCTGACGTTTCGCTTCAATCCTTGAAAACAACAACTTCGATAAAGGGTAAAGCCATGAAAAACCTGCTCAAGGTGCTCGCCACCGGTTGCCTGCTCAGTGCACTGGCCAGCCACGCCGTGGCCGCCGACAAGATCGTCTTCGGCATCGCCCTGGAACCCTACCCGCCGTTCTCGATGAAAAGCGGCAACGGCGACTGGAGCGGCTTCGAACCGGAGCTGATCAAGGCTCTGTGCGACCGCATGCAGGCCCAGTGCCCACTCAAGGAAGTGGCCTGGGACGGCCTGATTCCGGCCCTGCAATCGAGCCAGATCGACGCCATCCTCAACTCCCTGAGCATCACCGACGAACGGGAAAAGGTCATCGATTTTTCTGCGCCCTACTACCAGACTCCGGCCATGTGGGTCGCCGACCAGAGCCTGGAACTGGTCACCACCCCCGAGGGCCTCAAGGGCAAGCTGATCGGCGTGCAGGGTTCGACCTCCAACGCGACCTTCGCCAAGACCTACTACGGCAAGACCTCGACCCTGCGCTACTACACCACCCAGGACGACATGATCGCCGACCTGCAGAGCGGGCGCATCGACGTGATGCTGGCCGACGCCCTGACCATCGAGCCGATCCTCAAGACCGCGGCCGGCGCCGGCCTGGCGGACAAGGGCCTGGCGCCCAAGGACCCGCTGTTCGGTTCCGGCATCGGGGTCGGCCTGCGCAAGGGTGACAGCGCCCTGCAGCAGCGGATCAACACCGCCCTGGCCTCGCTCAAGGCCGATGGCACCTACGACAAGATCCGCAGCCGCTACTTCAGCGTCGACATTTCTGCCAACTAAGCCGTCCGGCGCGCCCGTTTGCGCGGGCCGCCGGCGTTGACTGGATACGTCATGATTTCTCTGTCCGACCTTTCCCAACTGTTCGTCGCCGACGGCTGGCTCGGCGCCCTGGCCCAGGGCGCGCTGGTGTCCCTGCAGATTTCCGCCGGGGCCTTTGTGCTTGGCCTGGGCATCGGCCTGCTGGTGGCGATGATCAAGCTCAAGGGCCCGCGCTGGCTGGTAAAGCTGGCCAACGCCTACACCACCCTGTACCGGGCCATGCCCGAGCTGCTGCTGATTCTGCTGCTCTACTACGCCGGCACCGACCTGTTGAACATGGCCATGGCCGCCATGGACCGGCCGAGCGTCACGGTCAACGGTTTCATCGCCGCGGTGCTGGTGCTGGGCATCGTCCAGGGCGCCTATTCGGCGGAGATCATCCGGGGCGCGATCCAGGCCATTCCCTACGGCCAGATCGAAGCGGCCCGGGCCTACGGCATCGAGCGCTGGCTGCTGGTGCGGCGCATCCTGCTGCCGAGCATGCTGCCCTATGCCATGGCCGGGCTATCGAACCTGTGGCTGGTACTGGTCAAGGACAGCGCGCTGATCAGCATCGTCGGCTACAGCGAGCTGCTCTCGGTGGGCAAGCAGGCAGCCGGTTCCACCAAGCATTACCTGGTGTTCTACCTGGCGGTCGCAGCCTTCTACTTCGTCATCACCCTGGTGTCCGGCAGCGTGTTCCGCGTGCTCGAACGACGCACCAACCGCTGGCTGCCCCAGCACTAGGAGACTCGGATGGACTTTTCCTGGATCAACGGTTTTTCCAGCGAGCTGCTGCGCGGCCTGGGCATCACCCTCAAGCTCCTGCTGCTGAGCGGAATCTGCGGCTTTGCCCTGGCAGTAGTGGTGGGCCTGGGCCGGGTGTCGCGCAACCCTCTGATTCGTGCGCCGATGCAGTTCTACATCAGTGTGTTTCGCGGCACGCCGCTGCTGGTGCAGATCTACATCCTCTATTACGGGGTCGGCAGCCTGTTCGCCGCCTACCCACCAATCCGCGGCAGCTTTCTCTGGCCCTACCTGCGCGAGGGTTTCTGGTATGTGGCTTTGGCCCTGACCCTGAGTGTCGGCGCCTACGTCGGCGAAGTGCTGCGAGGCGGCCTGCGAGCCGTGCCCCGAGGCGAGCTGGAAGCCGCCCGCGCCTACGGCATGGGCCACTGGCTGACCCTGCGCCGGGTGTGGCTCCCCCGGGCCCTGGAACTGGTGCGCCCGACCCTGGTGGGGGAATGCGTGCTGCTGCTCAAGGCCACTGCCCTGGCGTCCACCGTGGCGGTCACCGACCTGCTGGGCGCGGCCAACCTGGTACGGGCCCAGACCCTGAAAGTCTACGAGCCGCTGCTGGCCGTGGCACTGATCTACATCGTCCTGGCCTTTGTCATCGAACATCTGTGCGCACGCCTGGGCAAGGTCCCCCAGCGTCAGGCCTGAACCCATTCATTGCGCGGGCAGCGAGGCCCGTGAGGAGAACAACATGCGTTACTCACCTTTCGTACAGCGCATCAGCGGCGAATCTGTCAGCGCCTGGGACATCCACTACGCGGCCATCGAGGCCCGTGGTCGCGGCGAAGACGTGATCGTGCTCAGCGTCGGTGACCCGGACTTCGCCACCGACGAGCGCATCAGCGCCGCCGCCAGCGCCGCCCTGGAGCAAGGCGACACCCACTACACCCACGTCCTCGGCCGCCCGGCCCTGCGTGAAGCCATCGCCGCCAAGCAGCGCCGCCTGCTGGGCATCGAGGTCAGCGCCGACAACGTGGCGCTGGTGGCGGGTGCGCAGAACGGCCTGTTCGCCACATCGCTGTGCCTGTTCAGCAGCGGCGACGAAGTGCTGGTGCCAGAACCCATGTACCTGACCTACGAGGCCTGCATCCACGCCTCGGGGGCGCAGATCGCCTGCGTCCAGCAGCCGGCGGCCAATGGCTTTCGCCTGACCGCCGCGGCCCTGGAAGCGGCGCTCACCGACAAGACTCGGGGCATTGCCCTGGCCACCCCGTGCAACCCCACCGGCAACGTCTACAGCCGTGAGGAGCTGGAAGCCGTGGCCGAGGTGGCGCGCAAGCATGACCTGTGGGTGATCTCCGACGAGGTCTACGGGCAACTGACCTACGACCGCGAACACCTGAGCATCGCTTCGCTGCCGGGCATGGCCGAGCGCACGGTGATCCTCAACAGCCTGTCGAAAACCCATGCCATGACCGGTTGGCGCGTGGGCTGGGTGATCGCCCCGCCGGCCCTGGTCGGGCATCTGGACAACCTCTTGCTGTGCATGCTCTACGGCCTGCCGGGGTTTATCCAGGAAGCCGCGCTCAAGGCCCTGGAGCTCGATGAAGAAGTGATCGGCAGTGCCCGCGAGGTTTATCGCCGGCGCCGCGACCTGGTGGTGGCGGGCCTCAAGCAGGTGCAACTGCTGGACTGCCGCGAGCCGGAAGCCGGGATGTTCATGCTGGTGGATGTGCGCCGCACCGGGCTGTCGAGCATGGATTTCGCCTGGCAACTGTTCCGCGCCACCGGGGTTTCGGTGCTCGACGCCCAGGCCTTCGGCGCCAGTGCCGAAGGCTTCGTGCGGATCTCCTTCACCGTCGCCGACGAAGTGCTCAAGGACGCCTGCCAGCGCATTGCCGGCTTTGTCGAAACCCTGGGCGCACAACGCTGAATGCATGACCCGGGCCGCCCAGCGGCCCTGGTACCTCTGACAAGAACACTGCTGCGCCTTACTTTTTTGCCCACCTTTGAAGGGCCCCCTGCTTGAGAGGTTGACCCCGTGACCGCTTCCGACCAATTCAACTCCACCCATAGCGCCGTCGATCAATACGCTGAACTGGTGCTGCACAACGGCCGGATGTACACCCTCGATCCGGCCCAGCCCTGGGCCGACGCCGTGGCCATCCGCCAGGGCAAGCTGATCGCGGTGGGCAGCCTCGCTTCCCTGGCCTCGCTGATCGGGCCCAACACCCGCCAGCATGATCTGGACGGGGCCTTCTGCATGCCCGGCCTGCACGACATGCACACCCACCCGGACCTGGCCCTGGCCCCGCGCTACGCCGACGACCTGGACGTGGGCATCGAAGACCCGACCCCGGAACAACTGGCAGCAGCGATCCACGCCTATGCCGACAGCCATCCCGGCGACGGCTGGATCTACGGCCAGTACTGGGTGCGCTACACCTTCCGCGAAGCCGGGCTGACCCCAGGCCGCGAGTGGCTCGACAGCGTCATGCCGGACCGCCCGGTGGCGCTGTTGGACCGCATGTGGGGGACCATGATGGTCAACTCCAAGGCCCTGGAACTGGCCGGCATCGACCGCCACACCAGCGACCCGCGCAACGGTTACCTGGAACGTGACGAACTGACCGGCGAGCCCAATGGCCTGCTGATCGACGGGGCCTACGCCCTGATCCACGCCGCCATGCCGCCGACTCCTGTCTCGGTACTGCGCCGTGCCTACCGTGATGGCGTGCACTTCCAGACCTCTCGCGGGGTCACCGCCACCAAGTACGTGCACGTCTGCGAGAACCGCCTGCAGGCCCTCAAGGAACTGGACGATGCCGGCGAGCTGACCCTGCGGGTGGAAGCGGCCATCAGTTGGCAGGACGATATCTTCCCGGTGCGCCGGCGCTGGGAACTGCTCAGTGGCGAGCGGCATTTCTATCGCAGCGCGCGCCTGAGTGCCAACGCGGTGAAGTTCCACTTCGATGGCACCGTGGAGCCCAAATCCTCCTACCTGCTGACCCCCTGGCCGGAAGAGTCGAGCTGGCGCGGCAAGCTCAACCTGACCCCGGAACACATCACCGACATGGTGGTGGACATGGACAAGCGCGGCCTGCGGGTGATCGCCCACTGCACCGGCGACGGCGCCTCCGACGTGTTCCTCGATGCCGTGGCCGAGGCCCGGCGGCGCAACGGCAATAGCGGCATCCGCCACCAGTGCGCCCACAGCACCCTGCTGCACCCGGGCAACCTCAAGCGCTTCCAGGCCCTGGACGTGATCGCCGAGTTCTCTCCGGCAGCCTGGTACCCGACGCCATTCGCCAGCGGTGCACGCTCCGGCTACGGGCAGGAACGCCTCAAGCGCATCTATGACTTCAAGGGGGTGCTGGCAGCCGGTGGCATCGCGGTGTTCGGCACCGACTGGCCGGTGGCATCCATCGACCCCTGGCTGGCCCTGGAAACCATGGTCACCCGGCAGAACCCGTGGAACCAGGAACCCGACACCTTCGGTGACCCCATCAGCCTGGAACAGGCCCTGCAAGTGGCGACCCTCAACGGCGCCCATGCCATGGGCCTGGAACACCTGACCGGCAGCCTGGAGGCCGGCAAGTCGGCGGACCTGATCGTCCTCGACCGCAACCTGTTCGCCCAGGGCGCACGCAACTACATCCACCACACCCAGGTGCAACTGACCTTCGTCGAAGGGCAGCTGGTCTACGATCGCCAGGGCACTTTCAGCGACACGCCACTGCAAGCGGTGTGGGAAGGCCTGCCACCGGTGATCGAGGGCAAGGAACAATGAACAGCAACCCGAGCATTCCGGTCACCGTGGTTGCAGGCTTTCTCGGCGCCGGCAAGACCACCCTGCTCAACCGCATGGTGCAACGCGCCGACAGCGGCCGGCTGGCGGTGATCGTCAACGATTTCGGCGAGCTGAACATCGATGCGGCGATCATCGCCGAGGTCACCGACGCGGTGTACAGCCTGCAGAACGGCTGCATCTGCTGCACCGTGCAGGAGGACCTGCTGGCGCAACTGGTGAGCCTGTCCAAGCTGCGCCCGGCCCTGGAACGGATCGTCATCGAGTGCAGCGGCGTCTCCGACCCGCAGCGCATCGTGCAGACCATCGGCTACCCGCAACTGCGCAGCCGCCTGCACCTGGACGCGGTGATCACCCTGGTGGACGCCAGCGGCTACCAGGACCTGGAAGGGGAAATGGCCCGCCTGTCCCGAGCCCAGGTGGCCTGCGCCGACTGGGTGCTGCTGAACAAGGCCGATCTGGTGAGCGCCGAGCAATTGCAAAGCATCCGCGCCAGCCTCGGCAATCGCGCCCCGGTGTTCGACACGGTGCAGGCCGAACTGCCCCCCGAGCTGCTGCTGGCGCCGCCGGTGCGCTCCACCGAAGTGCTGTTCAAGGCCCTGCCCCAGGCCCACGACCAGTTGTTCGAAAGCTGGGTGTGGAAAAGCTCGCGGCCACTGCAGCCCAAGGCGCTGCGGGACTGGCTGGCGCGCCTGCCCGCCGACCTGCTGCGCCTCAAGGGTCTGGTGCGCCTTGAAGGCAATGAACAACCTTATTGGTTGCAGCATGTGGGCAACCGCAGCCAGTTCACCCTGGCCGCCGACCAGCCCACCGAGCATGCCGCGCAATTGGTGTTCATCACCCGCCGGGGCAGCGATCTGCGCCAGGAACTGGAGGCTGGGGTCAGCGATACACAAGTGCTTTGAACGACAGGGAATCTGTAGCGCGAAGGCCGGTCTGAAAGAGGCGCGGCTGCCGGGCCGTCGCTTGGTCCGTGACAATAGGGCCCGGGTCCAATAGATTAGGCGCCCCCGAAAATCCCCCTGGGCCTTTCGCGCCTCAAACCTGTTAAACCAAGTAGTGGATGTTCAATGCCTGATTCCAACACCGAAGAATCCGTAGTCGCCCTGTCCAACAAGGCCGAATACGAAAACGCCATTCATCTTTCACAACACGTGTCCCAGGCCAAGACCATCAGCGAGATGGTGCTCGACGCCTTCCACACCTCGAAAGAAAGTGACCAGATTCGCGAACTGCGCGCAGCGATTCGCCAGGCCCACGACCGCTTTGACGACGACACCGCCTATGAACTCATGGGCCAGCTCAAGCAGCTCAAAGACGCCGAGGCCGCCGACCTGGCCGCCCTGGAAGACCTGAGCAAGAAATTCCCCATCAGCCGGATTCTCTCCAGCTACAAAGACGATCCGGACTTCCAGGAGCTGGTCTACGGCCTGGCCCTGAAGGTGCTGAACCAGACCCACCAGGCCATCAGCAACCCCAGCGGCGGCAAGAGCAAGGCGCGTCCGAAAAAAGAAATGGAAGTGTTCGCCATCAGCAAGGACGGCGTCAGCGTCAACCTGCCGATGCGCCCGCGCTCCAAGGCCAACGTCGACCGTGAAGCCTTCGAATTCCTCGGCTTCAGCTTTGTCGGCGAAGGCGACGAGGCGGAACTGGAAAGCGAGATGTTCCTCGACAAGGATGGCAACGAACAGCAGGCCACCCGCAAGAACATCATCACCGCGATCCAGCAGCAGACCGCGTTCGAAGGCTACAGCGCGCAACAACAGCTGTAACCCGGCTGTAGGAGCGGGCGTGCTCGCGAAGCGCCAGCACAGCCTTCTGCTGACCTGAAAAGCCCCGTATTCCAGCGTGAAGACGGGGCTTTTCTTTCTTCAGCGATCCCCGTACTCAAGGATGGGGTACATCGCACACAACGCCTCGGTCTCCAGCCGGAAGCGCTTCTGCTGCGCGGGCTCCAGAACGTATGGCTGCTCGCCCCGCGGCTGCAGCTGATCCAGTATCCGGCACACCAGGTCGACGATCTGCCGACAGCCCTGGGGGTCCACATAGCGCTGTGCGATGGAGCCCGTGCCGATACACAAGCCATTGGCGGCAAATGACGATCGAGTCTCCCCTGGTGCGCGTTTTTTGCTGACGATGATTCCGCACTTTTCCAATGCCGATTCGGCAAGGGAGCCGCTGATACCCTTAGGCAAGCGCAACAGGATCGTGTGGTTTTCCGTCCCGCCGCCCACTACCTCGTAGTCCCGCGCCATGAACGCGCAGGCCATTTCATCCGCCGTGGCGCGAATACGCCCCATGTAGGCATCGAACTGTGCAGACATGGCATAGCCCAGCGCAGCCGCCTTGGCGGCGATCATGTTGACTGCAGGCGCCCCCTGCATCCCGGGGAAAACTGCCTGGTCGAGCACCCGACGAAAGCTCGACCTCAGGCCGGGCACCTTGGTGTCCGCGTCCCGCCCGGAAAGAATCAGGCCGCCGCGTGGCCCGGCGAGCTGTTTGTGGGTGCAAGTGGTGGTGACGTGCGCCACATCGATCGGGCTCGGGTGACGCCCCGTGGCAACCAGACCGGCGATATGGGAGATGTCGGCAAGGACGATGGCCCCGGCTTCATCGGCAATGTCGCGAAAACGCTGGAAGTCCACGACCCGCGAATAAGCCGTTGCCCCACAGATGATGATGCGCGGGCGGTGGGCCATCGCCAGTTCACGTACCTCCTGGTAGTCGATGGTGCCCTGGGCCGTGGTGCCGTAGCGGATCGCCTTGTAGTGGGCACCGGTAAAAGCGAGGGAGCTGCCGTGGGTCAGGTCGCCGCCATGATCCAGGGCCATCCCGAGCAGGGTGTCCCCCGGCTCAAGCAGCGCGGACAACACCTGGTAGTTGGCGTTCGAGGCCGAGTGCGATTGCACCGCGGCGTATTGCGCGGCAAACAACTTCCGAGCCCTGTGGATCGCCAGGGATTCCACCAGATCGACGTTTTCGCACCCGGCGTGATGGCGTTTGCCCGCAACCCCCTGCGCCGTCACGTTGACCAGCGCCGAGGCCGAGGCGGCAAGGCTTCTGGGGGTGGCTGCACAGGAGGATGAAACCAGGGAAAGCGTGCGTTGTTGCCGGCTTACTTCAGCGTCCAGGATCCTGGCCAGCTCGGCGTCTTCTGTTCGCAGGTCCGCCAAGCCATATCGCAGCAAGTCGGCCTGGTTCCTCAGTGGTTCGATATCGGCTGCCATAAATCTGTACCCCTTCCTTGAGTGCTGCGCGCCACGAACGAGGGCGCGCTTCCTGGGTTTTACGTTCGTTGGTGTGAATCAGGCTGATCCAAGCCCTGGGCCAAGACTGTATAAGGCGTAACAGAATTAATCAAAAAATTAAACATCCTAAAAGTTAAATGCTTCTTTTTTGAAATGAAAGGACATCGGTGCAGCCTTGCCAGTGCACGCCTCAGGGCGAGAGTGATGATGCCCAAGCCTTGGGGCTTTATTGTCATGGCTGACGCATGCAACACTTGCCCGTTGCGGCCCCCTGCAAACCGGCCCCTCTCAGCGATTTGATCGCCCACAGTCCCCGTAGCGAAGTATCCCAGGACGGATACAGGCTGGCTAAAGGAGCACGAGCGAATTACCAGACGACATAAAAGCAACTGACAGGCTTCTGCCACAGTGATCCCGCTACTGGCCCCAGGCAATCGATGTCGTGCGCGATGTGAACGCTAAAAAATTCGATGCATTACGACTATAAGGAAATGGTGAGGCATTTGATGCACAGAAGAGAAAGAACAGAGTATTTAAAAAGCAATATCAAATACCTGATTAAAAGTCGCGGAGAGACACAACTGTCTTTATGCAACGCCAGTGGCCTGACCAGAACAACCATATACAACATCCTGGAAGGCAAGGTCAGCAACGTCCAGCAGTCCACCATCCGAAAAATCTCCGACTTCTTCGGTATCTCCTATGAGGAAATAGAGACCGTCGACTTTGAAAAGAAGGAAATCATCGAAAGCAGCATTTCCCCGCAAGGAAACATGAACCCGGCCGCTGTTCCGATCCTCAAGGAAAGCCAGTTGATGGCCAATATGGATAAACGTATTGGCGAACTGGCTACTCGTTTCCCATTGACCTACTACTTCGGTACATCCTGTAATTTGATAGCCGTGCGGCTGGAAAACGATATCAAGGGCATGAACGAGGTTGGCGACCTGTTGATCGTGCAAAAGGGATCGATCACCGATGAAAAAGAAAAACTGGCATACGACAAGCGGACCAGCAAACTGCTGATCATGAACGAGGTCATCTTCGACCCGGATCGTATATCTGTCGTCGGCGATATCATTGAGGAACGCTTCAATGACTGCCTATGAAGGTGATATCGAGAATAGTAAGTACAAACTCCTGGGGTTTGAGAACAATAAAAACCAGGCCGTGATCATGATCATCGACACCGGCAAGGTCATAAAAATAAAGCTAAGCGAAGTAGTTAACAGCGAAATAATGGATAACTTAAACAAAATGGAAGTTAAAAACCTATATAAAAAATTCTACTCCCAAGGAGGAACACTTACTGCGTACGACTTGAACGACCGCAATGAAAACTCATGGATGATCTACATCATCCTCAACCTACTGCTTTTTACCTTTTATATTTTCACCAGCATCGCTGCAACAAAGCCGATCTACCTTGAATCCCTCGACATCATTATCACCCCCGGCACCTTTCTGTACCCTCTGACATTCCTGATCGTTGACCTGCTGAACGAAAACTTCGGACTCAGGCTCGCCAGAAGAGCCATTCTGTTTGCATTTGCAAGCAACGCCATGATCATCATCCTGCTCTACGCGTCCACTTTCCTCCCCGGACTGCCAGGCTGGAAACTCGACACATCTTATAACGACGTTATTATCCAGGTGTCGTCTGTACTGGTAGCGTCTTCCGTTTCTTTCCTTGTTTCTGAAAATATAAACTCATATTTGCTGTGCAAGATAAAGGAACTCACAAACTCCAGATTCCTATTTCTGCGGATATTCCTCAGCACCTTGTTTGCGGTCATCATCGACAGCTTCGTGTTTTGCTACATCGCATTCTATGGAGCCATGCAAAACAACGACATCCTGAACATGATTTATGTTCAGATCGCGATCAAGGTCTGTTTTGCATTCTTCAATATATTGCCCGCCTATGGCGCACGATCACTGTTCAAGAGATACATAACGGATAGCCAGGCAAAATGATCGATCGCTGTTTGTAGAGCAACGCCGGAGCTCAACACCTATCTGCCAGGCAGGTTCAGTGTTGGGCTCCAAGGGCAGCAAGCGGCTCAAATCCTCACTTCAGACCCATCTTGCTCTTCAGGCTATCCATGACTTGCGTCTTGTTCTCCAGATAAGCGTTCAAGCCTTTTGCCCGCAGATTGCAGGCGTCGCAGTTGGCGCAGCCACTGCCCATAATGCCGTTGTAGCAAGTCAGGGTTTGCTCGCGAACCAGCTCCAGTTGATTGTGGTAGTCCGCCAGAGCCCAGGTTTCTGCTTTGTTCAGCCACATCAGTGGAGTCTCGAGACGCAACTTGTACTCCATGCCCAGCTCGAGGGCCTTGTTCAATGCCTTTACAAATTCATCGCGGCAATCGGGGTAACCCGAGAAATCGGTCTCGCACACTCCGGTAATCACGGTCTCGGCTTTTACCTGATAGGCGTAGATAGAGGCCAGGGTTAGGAACAGGATATTTCTTCCGGGTACAAAGGTACTGGGCAAGCTCTCGCCTGAACTGTTCACCGTGGGCACCGGAATGTTGTCCCGAGTGAGGCTGCTGATCGCCAGTTCGTTGAGCAACGAAGCGTCCAGCACTTTGTGCACGGTCGCCCCCAGTTGCTTGGATAGCCGCTGCGCGGTCTCGATTTCCGCGTGGTGCCGCTGGCCATAGTCGAACGTAATGCAGTGCACCTCGTCATAGAGCGGCAAGGCGTGGATCAGACAGGTTGTCGAATCCTGTCCGCCGCTGAACACGATAACCGCTGTTTTCTTGATCATTCTGCTTCCTGCATAAGTTGGGTCATTTGAATAGTTGGGCAGCCCACGCAAGGGCTCTCAATAAAATACCTCGCGCGTCTCTCGAAGGCGGGGCTTTTGTGTGTTTGGATGCGCGGCTCACGCCGAGCGTGCACTGCCGGCCATGCGCCGCAGGATATGCCCCTGGCCCTTGATGCAGTGCAGGATCAGCGCCGCCACATGGCCGACGATCAGCACCAGCAGGGTCCAGCCCAGCAGGCTATGGAAGCTGTTGCCCAGGTCGGTCATCCACTGGATCTTCGGCCCTTCGAAGCCGCTCATCACCGGCAGCCCGAAGGCGGAAAAGGCACGGCCCGAGCCGTACTGACGCAACAGGCCGAGAAACGGAATGGCGAACATCCCGGCATACAGCAGCCCATGCCCCAGTGTTGCTGCAAGGTTGAGGCTCGGCGGCCGGCGATGACGATTCAACAGGCTCCAGACTACCCGCACCAGCAGCAGGGCCATCAGCAGCAGGCCGACTTGCTTGTGGGTCGGCCAGAGGAATTTGTCCAGGGCCGAATCGGCCAGCAGGTAGTGCGCACTGGTGGTGCTGTAGAGCCAGGCAAAGGCCAGGGCCATGGCCCAGTGCAGTCCACGACTGATAACGCCATAGCGCGCCTTCGAGTCGTACAGTTCAATACGGTTTTCCATTGCATCCACTCAGGTTCTATCCACGAACGGCGCATTTTACCCGGACTGGCCAGGCCTTCGGACCGAAAAACTTTAAATGATGTGACCATCAACCCAGCGCAATGAAAAAAGCCCCGCGCTTCTTACGAAGGCGGGGCTTTTCTGTGGCCTGGACAGCTTAGTGTGCGTAGGTCAGCAAGAGCTCGGTCGGGGCCTTGAAGTCCACCGACATCATCACGCTCAGCGCGGTGATGGTGAAGATCGAGAACACGAACAGCTTGCGCGCCCACACGGTGTCATCCACTGCCTTGTAGCCGGTCCAGGCCATGTACAACCAGTACATGCCCATGGCCGCCGCTACCGCCAGGTAGCTCATGCCGGCGTAACCGCTGAAGGTCAGCATCAGGGTCGCCACCAGGAATGCCAGGATGTAGAACAGGATGTGCTTCTTGGCCACGCGGATGCCACGCTTCACCGGCAGCACCGGAATCGATGCGGCCAGGTAATCGTTGAAGCGGAAGATCGCGATGGCGTAGGAATGCGGCATCTGCCACAGGCTGAACATCACCAGCAGGGTCAATGCAGCCATGTCGAAGCTGTTGCTGACCGCGACATAGCCGATCACTGGCGGCATGGCCCCGGACAGGCTGCCCACCAGCGTGCCGTGAACCGACTTGCGCTTGAGGTACAGGCTGTAGAAGCCGACGTAGATGACAAAGCCGATTACCGCGAACAACGCGGCCAACGGGTTGGCCACGTAGTACAGCAGGGCGACGCCGGCGACACCGAGGATAGAGGCGTAGACCAGTGCCACTTCCAGGGAGATCAGGCCCTGGACCAGCACGCGGTTCTTGGTGCGCTCCATCTTCAGGTCGATGTCACGGTCGATGCAGTTGTTGAACACGCAACCGGACGCTACCACCAGCGAGGTGCCGATCATGGCGGCCAGGAAAATGGCCAGATCGACATGCCCTTTCGAGGCCAGGAAGAACCCGCCTGCCACAGAAAGCACGTTACCGAAAATGATCCCCGGTTTGGTGATTTGGATAAAGTGCTTGAGCGACATCGGGTTTACCTCACTTCGCCATCATGACGGTGTGGATGCTGAACATGATCCACAACGACAGACCAACCAGCAGAACAATGACCAACGCGGCGAAGATGAACGCCACCACGTTGTTGCGCTGTGCTTCGGAACGGTCCAGGTGCAGGAAGTACACCAGGTGCACCAGCACCTGGATGACTGCGAACGCCAGGACGATCCACAGGGTCACGTCTTTGGGCAGCGATGGGTACATCACCAGGCCGAACGGGATCAGTGTCAGGATGACCGACAGGATGAAGCCGATGGCGTAGGACTTGACGCTGCCGTGACCGGCTTCGTCGTGGGAGTGTGTGTTGGCCATTTACATAGTCCCCATCAGGTAAACAACGGTGAATACGCAGATCCACACCACGTCCAGGAAGTGCCAGAACAGGCTCAGGCAGCTCAGACGGGTCTTGTTGGTCGCCGTCAGGCCGTTTTTCTGCACCTGGTACATCATGATCGCCATCCAGATCAGGCCGCTGGTCACGTGCAGACCGTGGGTACCGACCAGGGTGAAGAACCCGGACAGGAAGCCGGAACGGCTAGGGCCGTAGCCTTCGGAGATCAGCAGGTGGAACTCGTTGATCTCCATGCCGATGAAGCCCAGGCCGAACAGGAAGGTCATGGCCAGCCAGCCCAGTACCTGCTTCTTGTTGCCCCGGAAGAACGCCAGCATGGCGAAGCCGTAGGTGATCGAACTGAACAGCAGCAGGGCGGTTTCACCCAGTACGTATGGCAGTTCGAAGATGTCGTGGCCCGACGGGCCACCCGCTACGTTGTTAACCAGTACCGCGTATACCGCGAAGATCGACGCAAACAGAATGCAGTCGGTCATCAGGTAGAGCCAGAAACCGAATACGGTCATCTCGCCCGAGTCGTGGTGATGGTCATCGTGCCCATGGTCATCGACATGGGCGTGTCCAGCATTGGTCACTAAGTTCGACATGGATTAAGCCTGTTCCAACGAGGTTTCAACACGGGTAGCCGGGATCTTGTTCTCCGATACCAGACGCTTGTGCTGTTCGGCTTCGATGCGTTCGATCGTTTCGACCGGCACCATGTAGCCTTGATCATCACGGGCAGCGTGGATCGCGAAATAGATCACGGTGCCGGCCAGGCTTGCGATGGCCAGCCACCAGATGTGCCAGATCATGGCGAAACCGAACACGGTCAGCAGAGCCCCCATGACCAGACCGGTAGCGGTGTTGTTGGGCATGTGGATCGGCTGGTAGCGACCAGGCTGCGCGTAGGCAGTGCCGTTTTCCTTGGCTTCGGTGAACGGATCGATGCCTTCGGCTTTCGGCAGTACCGCGAAGTTGTAGAACGGAGGGGGCGACGAGGTCGACCATTCCAGGGTGTGGGCGTTCCAAGGGTCGCCGGATACACACATGTTCTGCTTGCGGTCACGCACGCTGACGTACAGCTGGATCAGTTGGCAGGCGATACCCACGGCGATCATCACCGCACCTACCATGGCGACGTACAGGTACGGCACCCACTCAGGGTTGGTGGTGGCGTTCAGACGACGGGTCATGCCCATGAAGCCCAGTGCATAGAGCGGCATGAACGCGACGAAGAAGCCGGAGATCCAGAACCAGAACGCAGCCTTGCCCCAACCTTCATGCAGCTTGAAGCCGAAGGCTTTCGGGAAGTAGAAGCTGAAGCCGGCGATGTAGCCGAATACCGCGCCGCCGATGATCACGTTGTGGAAGTGAGCGATCACGAACAGGCTGTTGTGCAGAACGAAGTCGGCACCCGGAATGGCCAGCAGTACGCCGGTCATGCCGCCGATGGCGAAGGTCACCATGAAGCCCAGGGTCCACAGAACCTGGCTGGTGATGCGCAGACGGCCGTGGTAGATGGTGAACAGCCAGTTGAACAGCTTCACCCCCGTCGGAATCGAGATCAGCATCGTCGCCAGGCCGAAGAAGGCGTTGACGCTGGCCCCCGAACCCATGGTGAAGAAGTGGTGCAGCCAGACCATGAAGCCCAGTACCGAGATCGCGCCGGAAGCGTAGATCATCGAATGGTGGCCGAACAGGCGCTTGCCGGAGAAGGTCGAGATCACTTCGGAGAAGATACCGAACGCCGGCAGGATCAGGATGTACACCTCGGGGTGACCCCAGGCCCAGAACAGGTTCACGTACATCATTGGATTGCCACCAAGTTCATTGGTGAAAATGTGGAAATCCATGTAACGGTCAAGCGTCAGCAGTGCCAGGGTAGCGGTGAGGATCGGGAACGAAGCCACGATCAGCACGTTGGCCCAGGTGCAGGTCCAGGTGAAGATCGGCATGTCCATCATCTTCATGCCCGGGGTACGCATTTTCAGCACGGTGGCCAGGAAGTTGACCCCCGTCAGCGTTGTCCCCAGCCCTGATAGCTGTAGCGCCCAGATGTAGTAGTCCACACCCACGCCCGGACTGTATTGCAGGCCCGACAGCGGCGGATAGGCAACCCAGCCGGTCTTGGCGAATTCGCCAACGCCCAGGGACAGGTTGATCAGCACCACGCCCGATACCAGCAGCCAGAAGCTCAGGGAGTTGAGGAACGGATAGGCCACGTCACGCGCGCCGATCTGCAGCGGCACGACAAGGTTCATCAGGCCGGTGAAGAATGGCATCGCCATGAAGATGATCATGATCACACCGTGAGCGGTGAAGATCTGGTCATAGTGTTCAGGTGGCAGGTAGCCAGGCGAACCCTCGGTGGCCATGGCCAGCTGGGTACGCATCATGATGGCGTCGGCGAAGCCACGCAGCAGCATGACCATGGCGACGATGATGTACATCACACCGATTTTCTTGTGGTCGACGGACGTCAGCCACTCGGTCCACAGGTAGGTCCACTTCTTGAAGTAGGTGATTGCCGCGAACAGCGCCACGCCACCGAGCAGAATCATGGCAACGGTGACCATGACAATCGGCTCGTGGAACGGAATCGCTTCCAGACTTAATTTACCAAACATCGTTTACTCCTCTGCCCCGGCAGCTGAATGCGAACTCACGTCCATCCCTTCCGTTGCGGCCACTTCCTTTTCTTTCTTCTCGTGCTTGAGCGGCTTGCCCGGTTTCATGCCTTCATACTTGTCGATGACGGTCTGGAACAGGTTTGGCGCGTAGGCGGAGTAGAGCTCTACAGGATTGTTCTGGCTTGGCTTGGAAAGGGCTTCGTATTCAGCGGTGTCCAGCTGTTTAGGTGCCTTCTTGACTTCGTTTACCCAGGCGTCGAAATCTTCCTGACTGGTAGCGATCGCTTTGAACTTCATGCCGGTGAAACCCGCGCCGCTGTAGTTGGCGGAGATACCTTCAAGTTCGGTGTTCTGGTTGGCAATCAGGTGCAGCTTGGTGGTCATGCCCGCCATCGCGTAGATCTGGCCGCCCAGGCCCGGGATGAAGAACGAGTTCATCACGGTGTCGGAGGTCACGCGGAAGTTAACCGGGGTATGGGCCGGGAAAACGATCTTGTTGACGGTGGCGATCCCTTGGTCGGGATAGATGAACAGCCACTTCCAGTCCATGGCGACCACTTCGATGGTCACTGGCTTGACGTCGGAATCCAGCGGACGGTACGGGTCCAGGGCGTGGGTCGACTTGTAGGTGACATAACCCAGGGCAATGATGATGAGCACCGGAACCAGCCACACCGCGATCTCGATCTTGGTGGAGTGGGACCACTTCGGCGCGTAGGTCGCGTCCTTGTTGGAGGCGCGGTATTTCCAGGCGAAGGCGAAGGTCATGATGATGACCGGCACAACCACCAGCAGCATCAGGATGGTTGCCGTGATGATCAGGTTTCGTTCATCCAGACCGACCTGACCCTTGGGATCGAGCAAGGTCCACTTGCAGCCTCCCAGCATTAACATGCCGAGCAGCGGCAATAAGCCTAGTAATCTGGGGTACCTGTTTTTACTCATCTCACGACCTCTAAAGCAGCTTGCGCAATGCAGTTGGGTTTTGATCGCCAACACTTCACCCTGCCAAGGGTTGGCATTTTTCTTCAATTGAATAAGGGCCTGCCCGTTGCGTTAAGCGCTCAACGACACATCCCGGGCTAGCAGTGGTTCTTATTCGATCTCGTGGTCAAAGGCCTTGTTACAGACCAATTCCATTTGGTGCGGAAGTTTGGAAGGCGCCGACACCCGCAGTCGCATGGAGCGCTCTATCCGCCCCTCGACCGTCCTCGTGTGCTCAGGGTTGAGCAGCGTCGGAAATTCAGTGCGGGCGATTGTAGATATGTCGCGTTTTATAAACCATGTCTTATCCCGAAATAATTTTTATCCCATGACGCAACAATCCGTCATGATTGTTGCGAAGGATATAAATCATAGCGATTTTCATTTGCAACAAAAAGCCCCAAAAAGGACCTGAAACACCCCCCTTGCAGGACTCCCGATCCCCCCTGAGGGCCGCCTTCCATCTGGCTTCACCCCTTGTAAAACGGGCGCTGTGAAGATTTTTATCGATAGCAGGCTATGGTTCTCGGCCGACAGGCTCGCGTACACAAACTGACAGGCTCTCATTGAACCAGCGCACCAGAATGCAGTCTGTTGCAGCGACTCAACCGCCCCTCTGCGACCGCGACACTGTGACAACATGTCGCACTTTTGCCGCACCTGCGCTTGCCGCAAATCACGGACTTTTCAGGTGCCGAATGAACGGCACAAAAAAGCCCCGGCCCTCCCATCGGGGACCGGGGCTTTTACGGGTGAATCAGTCGTTTTTCTTGCGATTGCGCACCACACCCAGAGGCACCAGGATCACCGTCAGCACGAACGCCACCAGCGCCCACTGGGCCAGGGACAGACCGAGGATCGGCGGGTACGGCGTGGAGCAGAAACCGTCGACCTGAAAGCCCAGGGGGAAGATCTTGGCCAAGGGCAGGCTGTCGACAATTGGCTGCAGCACATCGATGCCACAGCTCACCGCAGGGTAGAACTGGGTGTACACATGGTGCCCGGCCACGCCCACGCCAGCGAGGGCGCAGATGACCACCAGGGTTTCCATGACCGTGACCCCGCGTCGCGAACTCATGGCCGCACCGATGAAGGCAAACAGTGCAATCAGCAGCAAGGCATAACGCTGCAGGATGCACAGTGGGCACGGTGCCTCGCCCAGCACCACCTGCATGTACAGGGCTCCGCCGATCAGTGCCAGGCAGATAATCCCCAGCAGCACCAGGAAACGCCGCTCACGTCCCAAACCCAGTCTGTCGTCACTCATCCCTATTCCTTTTTCTGTTGTGTTCAGCCTGCCCCCGAGACCCGAGGCGGCAGACCGAGATTGTCTTCGATGAACCCGTCGACCGCGCGCCGGCCAATGCTCGCAGAGGCCCACCCGGCTGCCGGGAAGTCTACACGTTGAACATGACCTTTGAATGCAGGGTCATAAAGCGCCACCGCAACGCGGCTTCGGGCTTTTTGCCCGTTGCGGACAATAGCGACAAGCAGGTTAAGAGTGGATTAACCGCCGTACCAAATACGCGGAGAACAAAGGCGGTTTCGGGAAAGCCAGCGAATGCTGGAGCGACATGAAACGAAGGGAGAGAAAAAAGGCCGGCGCCCGTGGGTAGCCGGCCGGGGGTGGTTATTCCAGGGCCGCAGCCGGACCGAAGAACTCGTAGCGGCTCTGGTGCTCGGGAATACCCAGGGCCTGCAGGTGGCGCTTGATCGCGGCCATGAAACCCTTGGGCCCGAGGAAGTAGGCGTCCAGGTCGCGTTGCTCCGGCAGCCACTGGTCCAGTTGCTCGCGGGTCAGCATGCCCAGCTTGTCCGCCGCCGGGCTGACACCGTCATCCTCGGCGTAGCAATAGAAGCGCTTGAGCTGTGGATACCGCTGGGCCAGTTCATCGACCCAGTTGCGAAAGGCATGCACCTGGCCGTTGCGGGCGCAGTGGATGAAATGCACCGGACGCTCGGTGGCCAGCGCTGCCTCCAGCATCGGCAGGGTTGGAGTGATGCCCACCCCGCCGCTGATCAATACCAGCGGTTTGTCGCTGGCCGCCAGGGTGAACTCCCCCGCTGGAGGGAAGAGCATGACGCAGGTGCCCACCGGGCATTGGTCATGCAGGTAGTTGGAGGCCACGCCGCCGGTTTCGCGCTTGACGCTGATGCGGTACTGGCCCTGGTTGGAAAGTGCCGAGAGGGAGTAGTTACGACGGATTTCCTCGCCCCCTATAAAGAGCTGCAAACCGATGTACTGCCCCGGTTCAGCGGCGAGGATCGGCCCTTGGTCCTGCGGTTCGAAATAGAAGGAGGTGATTTCAGCGCTCTCTTCCACCTTCTGCACCAGCCGGAACTCACGGGCACCGCGCCAGCCGCCAGGCGCCTGGGCTTTCTCGTCGTAGATCGCCGCCTCGGCGCCGATCAGGATATCCGCCAGCTGGTTATAGGCGGCGGCCCAGGCATCGATCACTTCCTGGGTGGCGACCTCGCTGCCCAGCACTTCGGAAATGGCCCGCAGCAGGCAACTGCCAACGATGGGGTAATGTTCCGGAAGGATCTGCAAGGCAACGTGCTTGTTGATGATCTTGGCCACCAGATCCCCCAACTGGTCCAGTTGGTCGATGTGCCGGGCATACATCAGAACACCATTGGCCAAGGCCCGAGGCTGATCGCCGCTGGCCTGATGCGCCTGGTTGAACAGTGGCCGCACTTGCGGGTACTCGGAGAGCATCATCCGGTAGAAGTGGGTAATCAGGGCTTCGCCGCCGCTTTCGAGCAGGGGCACGGTGGCTTTGATGATGGCACGATCTTGAACGCTTAGCATAAGGACAACTCCTGGACTTTATGACTGCTTGCAGGTTTCCTATGACTAGTCAGTTTTCGTGCCAAAAATAAATTACTTAAATATCAACAAGTTAAAATAAATATAGTCATAAAGACACTCTGTCTTTTATAGTCATTAAGACATCACGGAGTCATTATGACTGCAAAATCCCTGCTCACCGCCCTGCTGCCCCTGGTCACCGACCTGTCCCGCGAACTGCCCGAAAGCGAGCGCTATCGCCGCCTGCTGGAAGCTCTGCGTGCCCTGCTGCCCTGCGATGCCACTGCACTGCTGCGCCTGGATGGCGAGTGGCTGGTGCCACTGGCGGTCAACGGCTTGAGCACCGACACCCTGGGCCGCCGCTTCAAGGTCAGCGAGCATCCGCGCTTCGCCGCCCTGCTCAGCAGCCCGGGACCAACCCGCTTTGCCAGCGACAGCGACTTGCCCGACCCCTACGACGGCCTGGTGGAAGGCCTCGACGATCACCTGGAAGTGCATGACTGCATGGGCTGCCCGCTGTTCGTCGACGAGCGCCCCTGGGGCCTGCTGACCCTCGATGCCCTGGACCCGCAGCGCTTCGAACCCATCGAGCTGGATGCCCTGCAAGCCTTCGCCAGCCTCGCCGCCGCAACGGTCAGCGCCGCCCAACGCATCGAACGCCTGGCCCAGCGCGCCGAAAACGAGCACCAGCGGGCCGAGGTCTATCGCCAGGCCAGTGGGCAGAACCGCGAGCTGATCGGCCAGAGCAAGGCCCACAAACGCTTGCTGGAGGAAATCAAGCTGGTGGGCGGCAGCGACCTGACGGTGCTGATCACCGGAGAAACCGGCGTCGGCAAGGAACTGGTCGCCCAGGCTATCCACGCGGCTTCGCCTCGGGCCGAGCAGCCGATCATCAGCCTCAACTGCGCGGCCCTGCCCGACACCCTGGTGGAGAGCGAGCTGTTCGGCCACGTGCGCGGCGCCTTCACCGGGGCCACCCAGGATCGCCGGGGAAAATTCGAACTGGCCAATGGCGGCACTCTGTTTCTCGATGAAGTGGGCGAGTTGTCGCTGACCGTGCAGGCCAAACTGTTGCGGGTGCTGCAAAGCGGCCAACTGCAACGCCTGGGGTCGGACCAGGAGCATCGGGTCGACGTGCGCCTGATTGCCGCCACCAACCGCGATCTGGCGGAAGAAGTGCGCAACGGCCGCTATCGTGCCGACTTCTACCACCGTCTCAGCGTCTACCCCCTGCGGGTGCCGGCACTGCGCGAGCGCGGCCGCGATGTGCTGCTGCTCAGTGGCTACTTCCTGGAACAGAACCGCTCGCGCATGGGCCTGGGCAGCCTGCGCCTGAGCGTTGAGGCGCAACAGGCGTTGCTGGCCTACCACTGGCCGGGCAACGTCCGTGAGCTGGAGCACTTGATCGGCCGCAGCGCTCTGAAAGCGCTGGGCAACCACCCCGAGCGACCGAAGATCCTCAGCCTGGATGCCAGCGATCTGGACCTGCCGCGGGCCAGCGAAAGAACCAGCGCACCCACCGAGCCAGCCGTTGCAACCCAGGCCCTACCTGCCGTCGCCGGCGACCTGCGCCAGGCCACCGACCACTACCAGCGTCAACTGATCAGCAACTGCCTGGAGCGGCACCAGCACAACTGGGCCAGCGCCGCCCGTGAGCTAGGCTTGGACAGGGCCAACCTGAGCCGTCTGGCCAAGCGCTTGGGCCTGCGGTAAACGCCAGCGCCGACAAAGCGCCCTGCCCCTCTGCAGGCGCCGGCTTGCCGGCCTGGGTCGCGCCGCCGACGGAAAGCGGGAACACCGCTAAAGCCAGCCCTGAACACGTCGATAACCCGTTATCAATGGTTGTCCGTGGCCCGTGCCACGAGCCAATTTTCTCCAGAGAAGGTTTTTATGTCCTCCAACAAAGCCCGCGCAGATTCGCTATCGCTTCTGCTGTTTACCTTGCGCAGCGGCAAGCTGATGGCAATCAACCTGCTTAAAGTCAGTGAAATCATTCCTTGCCCGCCGCTGACCAAGCTGCCCGAATCCCACCCCCACGTGAAAGGCATCGCCACCCTGCGGGGCAACTCGCTGTCGGTGATCGACCTCAGCCGGGCCATCGGCGAGCGGCCCCTGGCCGACCCGGACAGCGGCTGCCTGATCGTCACTGACGTCAGCCGCTCCAAACAGGGCCTGCATGTGCAGGCCGTGAGCAAGATCGTGCATTGCCTGACCACCGATATCCGTCCACCGCCCTTCGGCTCCGGCGGCTTGCGGTCCTACATCACCGGGGTGACCCAAGTGGACGGCACGCTGGTGCAGGTACTGGATATCGAGAAAGTGATCCATGGCATCGCCCCGGCCCAGATCGAAATGGCGCCCACCGAGCTGAGCATGGAAGACGCCGAAGCCCTGGGCAACGCGCGGATCCTGGTGGTGGACGACAGCCAGGTGGCCCTGCAGCAATCGGTACACACCCTGCGCAACCTCGGCCTGCAATGCCACACCGCCCGCAGCGCCAAGGAAGCCATCGACTGCCTGCTGGAACTGCAAGGCACGGCCAACGAGATCAACCTGATTGTCTCGGACATCGAGATGTCGGAGATGGACGGCTATGCCCTGACCCGCACCTTGCGGGAAACCCCGGATTTCGCCCACCTCTACGTGCTGCTGCACACCTCACTGGACAGCGCCATGAACAGCGAGAAAGCCCGCGTGGCCGGTGCCAACGCCGTGCTCACCAAGTTTTCCTCGCCAGAACTGACCCGCTGCCTGATCGACGCAGCCAAGACCATCGCCACCCAGGGCGCCTGAGGCATGAGCCAGATCCACTGCTTGTTGATGCGCCGCGATCTCACTGCCCCTTTGGCAGCGCCACAGTGGCCTGCCGGCGTCACTGTGCACAACTACAGCCCCGAGCATGCGCAGGCTGTGCATCAGTTGATGCATCTGGGCTACCAGGACGGAGGCGGCGACGTCCCGGTGCTGGACAGCTGGCGCCAGGCCTTCGAGAGCGATGCCGAATACGACCCCGAACTGTGCCTGGTGGCCCGGGATGCCGAAGGCATGATCGGCGTCGCCCAGTGCTGGACCAGCGCCTACATCAAGGACCTGGTGGTACACCCCCGCGCGCGCGGCCAGGGCCTGGGGCGCGCCTTGCTGCAACAAGCCTTCATCCTGTTCGCCGAACGCCGGGAAGGCTGCGTCGATCTGCGGGTACTGGAAGGCAACCAGAGGGCCCGGCGCCTCTACGAAAGCGCCGGCATGTACATCGTGCGTCATGAAACCCTCGACTGATCCTCCGGTCACTATCCTGTAGCTGCCGAAGGCGGCCAACGGCCGGATCAGCCCCGACGATCCCTGCGCCCCCCAAGGAACCGCCCCATGAACGCCAAGCCTCTGTGCCTGCTCTGCCTGGCCATACTCGCCGGCCAGGCCCGCGCCTCCAGCGACGATGCCTGGGCCGCCCTGGAGCAGGCCATCCGAATCAGCTGTACCCAGGCCAGCGGCCTGCAAAACCCCGAACCCGTGGGAACCCTCGCGCAATTTCCCGACCAGGTCGGCGTCAGCGCCCTGTTGCTGCAAGGCCGCTACCGGCAGAAACACATGCGCGGCCAATCGGGCATCGAACTGTGCCTGTACAACAGGCAGACCGGCCAGGCTGCGGTCAGCGAGTGGAACTCGATCCGGCCGGCCCTCAAGGCCCGGTGAATGGCGCATAACTTGCTTCGGCATAGACCCGGGTAGCGTCCATGACGGTTTTCCCACCTGACCTCTGCTGATCCACAAGGCGCTTCGTGCAATGAACACTCAGTTTTCCTGCGTCGGCTGCGGCAAATGCTGCAACGATCACCATGTCCCCCTGACCCTGCTGGAAGCCCGCGACTGGGCGGCCGACGGCGGCCAGGTGATCATTCTGGTGGAAGCCTTCCTCGGCAATGGCCTGGGGCTGCCGATGCAGCAGCGCGAGCACGCCGAACGGCGTTCCTGCCGGGTCCGCAGTGGCGCCACCGATGCCTATGTGGCGATCACCTTCGCCGCCTACAACGTCGGCCCCTGCCGGAATCTTGACGAAGACCAGCTGTGCCGCATCTACCAGCGCCGGCCCCTGGTGTGCCGCATCTACCCCATGGAAATCAATCCGCACATTCCCCTCAACCCGCAGGCCAAGGATTGCCCGCCGGAATCCTGGGAACAGGGCCCGCAACTGATTCTGGGCAATGAACTGGTGGATCAGGAACTGGCCGAGCTGATCCGCCGCTCGCGCCAGGCTGACCGCGACGACATCCACACCAAGGAAGCCATTTGCGCCTTGCTGGGCATTCGCACCACGGCGCTCAAGGGCGACGGTTTCACCGCTTACCTGCCGGACATGGGCGCCCTGGCTAACGCCATCGACCAGGTCCAGGCCGCACCGCCCGGAGCACCGGGCCAGCCCTGGCGCTTTCACCTGTCCGGAGACGATATCGCCGGGCAGGTCCAGGCCGCCGGCGCCCAGGTGGTCAGTGAAACACCTCTGGACTACGCCTTCATTCCCCTGCGCGCCGCTTGAGCCGCGGGCAACAGCAAGCCGGCGAAGAGCCCTAGCCGCGCTTGTGCCAGAACTCCAGGGCCAGTTGCCGCAAATCCCCCGCCAGCCCGGCCACGTCGCCTGAATTGACGTGGCTGAGCTGGCCGGCATTGACGGTCGCTTCACAGGCATTGCGAATGCCGATGATGTTGCGGTTGATGTCCTCGCTGACCGCGCTCTGCTCTTCCACTGCTGCGGCGATCTGCAAACTCATCTCGGTAATCTGGTTGACCCGCTGGCTGATGCCGTCCAGGGCCACCGCCGCGCGCTTGGCCTGATCGACACTGCTCTCCACGTGCTGGCTGCTGTGCTGCATGGCTTCCACTGCATTGCGCGCGCCCATTTGCAGGGTGCTGATCATGCGCTGGATCTCGTTGGTGGAATCCTGGGTGCGCTGGGCCAGCCCGCGCACCTCATCGGCGACCACGGCAAAACCCCGGCCCTGCTCCCCGGCCCGCGCCGCCTCGATTGCCGCATTCAGGGCCAGCAGGTTGGTCTGCTCGGCGATGCTGCGGATCACCTCCAGCACCCCGGAAATGTCGGTGCTATGGCTTTCCAGTTGATGGATGACCTCGGTGGCCCGCTCCAGCTCGCTGGCCAGGCGCAGCACCGCACTGCGGCTTTCGCCCACCAGCAGGTGGCCCTCACGGGTTTCGCTTTCCGCCTGGTCCGCCGCCACCGAAGCCTGCTGGGCATGGGTGGCGACTTCGGCGACGCTGGCCGCCATCTGGTGAATGGCCGCCGCCACTTGATCGGTTTCCGCCTGCTGTTCCAGGGTGCTGTTGTGGCTGCTGTGCAGATGCTCCACCAGTTCCGCGGCATGCCCCTCCAGACGCTGGGACGCATCGCCGATGCGCCCCACTACCGCGCCCACCTGGGCTTCGAGCATCTGCAGGGCGAACTCGATGCGCCCGAACTCGTCGGTACGGCCGGTATAGATGCCCTGGCTCAAGGGGTTGTCACCGATCTGCCGGGCGCGCTCGGCCAATCGATCCAGTGGTCGCGTTTGCACGCCGACCGCGGTCAGGCTCAGGCACCACCCCATGGCCATCACGGCCCCCTGGACCATCCAGGATTCGGGCAGCAACCACACTGAAACGCCGTAGCTCCCCATGAAGCCGGCGCTGATGGAGGCCCACAGACGCAACCGCAGGCTGATCACCGGCAACAGGCTCCACCACGAGGGGCCGGCACCGTTGAGCTGGGCATAGGCCCGCTCCGCCGCCTCGATCTGGCGGACGCTGGGTTTGGTGCGCACCGACTGGTATTCCACCGCCTGGCCATCGCGGGTCACGGGCGTGACATAGGCACTGACCCAATAGTGATCGCCGTTCTTGCAACGGTTCTTCACCATGCCCATCCACGAACGGCCGCGCTTGAGGGTGCGCCACATGTGGGCGAAGGCCGCGGAGGGCATGTCCGGGTGGCGCAACAGGTTATGGGGCGAGCCCAGCAACTCCTCACGGCTGTAGCCACTGATCTTGATGAAATCAGGGTTGGCGTAGGTGATCGCGCTAGTCAGATCAGTGGTCGAAAGGATATTCGCATCAGGGGCAAAGTCCACGTTTCGCCCAGTAACCGGAAGGTTGATCTTCATGGATAGCGCGCTCGTATGTGTTGAGTGGAGTCGGCAGGGCTGCTGACTCTAAGCGCACTGATGCCACAAATACTGATCCAGCTCAGGTTTAAAGCAATTAGCCATCATTGCGATTAAAAAAGCGCAAATCGGGATTTTTTCTGCGAATGTCGGCGATATCAGCGTTTGCCCATGGAGCGACGGGTACCGGGAGGCGCTGCGCCGGGGGTCTTGGTGTGTCCGTTGCTGGCACCATTTTTGTACCAGGGCTGCTGGGCATTCTTGGCTGGAGCAAACTCGGAAGGCTTGAAAGGAAACTTGAACGCCGGGATCGCCGCTGTGCTCGGGGTGTCGGTAGCGGTTGCGTCGGCGGCCGGGTCGACGTTCAGGGCGTCATCCGCAGCGGGTTGTGCAGGGGAAGTCATGGAAACTCCAGGAGAGAAAGGAAATCCGCGCCGGGGTAGAGGCCGCAGTGGGCGCCAGTATACCTGTGCGCCAGCCATCTTTGATCGGGGCCCACCGGGAGTTTTCTGACAGCGCTGACAGCTGGCCGTCACGGTGCTGACCGGGTTGTCGGGCTATAACTGTGCCCAGATCATGGCCATCTTTCCGACATCATTGCCCGGCGCTCTCCTCCCATGCCCATTGCCAAGAAAACAGTCGTGACCGCAGCGGTACTCGTGGTGTTCATCGCCGGTGTCGCGTGGTTCCTGAACAAGCCCGCCACCGCCAGGCTGGCCGCGCCCACGGCCATTCCGGTACGGGTGGTCAGCGTGCAGCAGCAGGATGTGCCACGTTACGCCAGCGGCATCGGCACGGTGCTGTCGCTGCACAGCGTGGTGATTCGCCCGCAGGTGGATGGCATCCTGACCCGGCTGCTGGTCAAGGAGGGGCAACTGGTCAAGACCGGCGACCTGCTGGCGACCATCGATGATCGTTCGATACGCGCCAACCTCGATCAGGCCCGAGCCCAGCTGGCGCAGAACCAGGCCCAGTTGCAGGTGGCCCAGATCAACCTCAAGCGCTACAAGCTGCTGTCGGTGGATGACGGCATCTCGAAGCAGACCTATGACCAGCAAGTGGCCCTGGTCAATCAGCTCAACGCCACGGCCCAGGGTAACCAGGCCGCCATTGATGCCGCTCAGGTACAGCTTTCCTACACTCAAATCCGCTCTCCCGTCAGCGGCCGGGTGGGGATTCGTACCGTTGATGAAGGCAACTTCCTGCGCATGAGCGATACCCAGGGCCTGTTCTCGGTGACCCAGATCGACCCGATTGCCGTGGAGTTTTCCCTGCCCCAGCAAATGCTGCCGACCCTGCAGCAACTGATCGGCGCCCAGGACCCGGCAGCGGTCAAGGCCTTCCTCGGCGCTGACAGCAACAGCGCCGGGGCCCTGCTGGGCAACGGCCACCTGACCCTGATCGACAACCAGATCAACACCGGAACCGGCACCATCCGCGCCAAGGCGGAGTTCAGCAACGCCCAGCAGCAGCTATGGCCAGGGCAACTGGTGACGGTGAAGATCCAGACCGCCCTGGACCGGAGTGCCCTCACCGTACCGCCGACTGTGGTCCAGCGCGGCCTGGACCAGCATTTCGTATACCGGGTCAAGGGCCAGCAGGTGGAAGTCGTGCCGGTGCAGGTGGTGTATCAGGACAGCGGGTTGAACATCATTTCCGGGGTCCAGGCTGGCGATGTGCTGGTCAGTGACGGCCAGTCGCGGCTCAAGCCCGGCTCCCAGGTCCAGGTACTGAGCGATCCCCCCCAGGTGGTACAGGCGACGGAGCCCCAGCCATGAAAGGCCATGGCTCGGTGTCCGCCTGGTGCGTCGACCATCCGGTCGCCACCGTCCTGCTGACCTTCGCCCTGGTGCTGTTGGGCGCCATTGCCTTCCCGCGCCTGCCGGTGGCCCCGCTGCCAGAGGCCGAGTTCCCGACCATCCAGGTGTCCGCGGCCCTGCCCGGTGCCAGCCCGGACACCATGGCCTCTTCCGTAGCCACGCCCCTGGAGGTGCAATTCAGCGCCATTCCCGGCATGACCCAGATGACCTCAAGCAGTGCCCTGGGCTCGTCCCTGCTGACCCTGCAGTTCACCTTGAACAAGAGCATCGACACCGCCGCCCAGGAAGTGCAGGCGGCGATCAACACCGCCGCTGGCAAGCTGCCCAAGGACATGCCCACCCTGCCCACCTGGAAGAAGGTCAACCCGGCGGACAGCCCGGTGCTGATCCTCAGCATCAGTTCGACGCAGATGCCCGGCACCGAGCTGAGTGACTACGCGGAAACCCTGCTGGCCCGACAGATCAGCCAGATCGACGGGGTCGGCCAGATCAACATCACCGGCCAGCAGCGACCAGCGATCCGGGTCCAGGCTTCGGCGGACAAACTGGCGGCCATCGGCCTGACCCTGGCCGACATCCGCCTGGCGATCCAGCAGACCAGCCTCAACCTGGCCAAGGGTGCACTGTACGGCGAGTCGAGCATCTCCACCCTGTCCACCAACGACCAGTTGTTCCACCCTGAGGAATACGGCCAGTTGATCGTTTCCTACAAGGACAGTGCCCCCGTGCACCTGCAAGATGTGGCGCGGGTGGTCAACGGTTCGGAAGATGCCTACGTCCAGGCCTGGTCCGGCGACCAACCGGGGGTCAACCTGGTGATCTCGCGCCAGCCCGGGGCCAATATCGTCGAGACCGTGGACCGCATCCAGGCTGCCCTGCCGGGCCTGGAGGCCATGCTCCCGGCCTCGGTGCAGGTCAAGGTGCTGGTGGACCGGACCCAGACCATCCGCGCGTCGCTGCATGAAGTGGAGATCACCCTGCTGATCGCCGTGCTGCTGGTGGTGGCGGTGATGGCGCTGTTCCTGCGCCAGTGGTCGGCGACCCTGATCGTCTCCGCGGTGCTGGGCGTGTCCCTGACCGCCAGTTTCGCCTTGATGTACGTGCTGGGCTTCAGCCTGAACAACCTGACGCTGGTGGCCATTGTCGTGGCCGTGGGCTTTGTGGTGGATGACGCCATCGTCGTGGTGGAGAACATCCACCGCCACCTGGAAGCCGGCGACGGCATGCGCGAGGCGGCAATCAAGGGCGCCGGAGAAATCGGCTTCACCGTGGTCTCCATCAGCTTCTCCCTGGTGGCGGCGTTCATTCCCCTGCTGTTCATGGGCGGCGTGGTGGGCCGGCTGTTCAAGGAATTCGCCCTGACCGCTACTTCCACCATCATGATTTCGGTGGTGGTCTCGCTGACCCTGGCCCCCACCCTGGCGGCCCTGTTCATGCGCGCGCCGGTGCACCCGGCCCATGCCAAGCCGGGCTTCGGCGAGCGCCTGCTGGCGGTCTACGAGCGCGGCCTGCGCAAGGCCCTGGCCCATCAGAAACTGATGCTGGGGATCTTCGGCCTGACCCTGAGCATGGCCATTGCCGGCTATATCCTGATCCCCAAGGGCTTCTTCCCCGTGCAGGACACCGGCTTCGTGCTTGGGACTACCGAGGCTGCGGCGGACATTTCCTACCCGGACATGGTGAAAAAGCACCAGGCGCTGGCTGAGATCGTCGCCGCCGACCCGGCGGTGCAGGCGTTCTCCCACTCCGTGGGGGTCTCCGGCAGCAACCAGACCATCGCCAACGGCCGTTTCTGGATTTCCCTCAAGAACCGTGGCGACCGGGACGTGTCTGCCAGTGCCTTTATCGACCGCATCCGCCCGCAACTGATGAAGGTGCCCGGCATTGTCCTGTACCTGCGGGCCGGCCAGGACATCAACCTCAGCTCTGGTCCCAGCCGCGCCCAGTACCAGTACGTACTCAAAAGCAATGACGGCCCGACCCTGAGCACCTGGACCCAGCGCCTGACGGAGAAGCTGCGCAGCAACCCGGCCTTCCGTGACATCTCCAACGACCTGCAACTGGGCGGCAGCATCACCCACATCCATATCGATCGCACGGCCGCCGCGCGTTTCGGCCTTACCGCCAGCGATGTCGACGAGGCGCTGTACGACGCCTTCGGCCAGCGCCAGATCAACGAGTTCCAGACCGAGATCAACCAGTACAACGTGATCCTTGAACTCGACACGCAGCAACGGGGCAAGGCCGAGAGCCTCAACTATTTCTACCTGCGCTCGCCGCTGACCGGAGAAATGGTCCCGCTCTCTGCCCTGGCGCGCTTCGATGCACCCACCATCGGCCCGCTGTCGATTGCCCACGACGGCATGTTCCCAGCGGCCAACCTGTCCTTCAACCTGGCCCCCGGCGTTGCTCTGGGCGATGCGGTGATCCTGCTCAACCAGGCCAAGAGCGAAATCGGCATGCCAGCGGCCATCAGCGGCAATTTCCAGGGCGCGGCCCAGGCCTTCCAGAGCTCCCTGGCCAGCCAGCCTTACCTGATCCTGGCGGCGCTGGTGGCGGTGTACATCATTCTCGGGGTGCTGTACGAAAGCTTCGTGCATCCCTTGACCATCATTTCCACCCTGCCTTCGGCCGGGCTGGGCGCCTTGCTGATGCTCTGGCTGTGCGGCCAGGACTTTTCCATCATGGCGCTGATCGGCCTGGTGCTGCTGATCGGCATCGTCAAGAAGAACGGCATCCTAATGATCGACTTCGCCCTGGAAGCCCAGCGCCACGGCGGCCTGCCTCCCGAGGAGGCGATCTACCAGGCCTGCATCACCCGCTTCCGGCCGATCATCATGACCACCCTGGCCGCCCTGCTCGGTGCCCTGCCGCTGATGCTCGGCTACGGCGCCGGCGCCGAACTGCGCCAGCCCCTGGGGATAGCCGTGGTGGGCGGCCTGCTGGTCAGCCAGGCCCTGACGCTGTTCACCACGCCGGTCATATACTTGTGGCTTGAGCGGCTGTTCCACCGGCCCCAGCCGGCCCTGTTGCCGGCCACCACTACCTGAGGCGGGTCATGCGCGTTCTGATTATCGAAGACGAAGAAAAAACGGCCGATTACCTGCACCGCGGGTTGACCGAGCAAGGCTACACCGTCGACCTGGCCCGGGACGGCGTCGAGGGCCTGCACATGGCCCTGGAGGGCGACTATGCCGTGATAGTGCTGGATGTGATGCTGCCCGGCCTGGATGGCTTTGGCGTATTGCGGGCACTGCGTGCGCGCAAGCAGACCCCGGTGATCATGCTCACCGCCCGCGAACGCGTGGAAGACCGCATCAAGGGCCTGCGCGATGGCGCCGACGACTACCTGGGCAAGCCCTTCTCCTTCCTTGAACTGGTGGCCCGCCTGCAAGCCCTGACCCGTCGCAGCGGCGGGCATGAGCCGGTGCAGATCAGCATCGCCGACTTGTGGGTCGACCTGATCAGCCGCAAGGCCAGCCGTGCCGGCAGCCGCCTGGACCTGACCGCCAAGGAGTTTTCCCTGCTCAGCGTGCTGGCCCGGCGCCAGGGCGAGATCCTGTCCAAGACCGCCATCGCGGAAATGGTCTGGGACATCAATTTCGACAGCGACGCGAATGTCGTCGAAGTGGCGATCAAGCGCCTGCGGGCCAAGCTCGACGGCCCCTTCGAACAGAAACTGCTGCACACCATCCGTGGCATGGGCTATGTGCTGGAGAGCCGCAGTGCCGAGTAACTCCATCGCCCTGCGCCTGAGCGGGCTGTTCACTCTGGTGGCGCTGCTGATCTTCCTGCTGATTGGCGGAGCCCTCTACCAGCAGGTCGACAAGGGCCTGGGGCTGCTCCCGGAAGCCGAACTGGATGCGCGCTACAGCGTGCTGGAGTCGGCCCTAACCCGCTACGGCAATCCCGAACACTGGGCCAAGATCAACGCCAAGCTCAAGCTGCTGAGCGAGGAAGACAAACGCATCCGCTTCTGGGCCATCAGCGGCGACCCCGGCTATGAATACGGCAGCCCCGACGCGCAGATCCGCGAATTCGCCCAAGGCCCCCTGGGCATGCGTGACCTGAACCTGAGCGATCACCCCTATCCGCTGAAAGTCCTGGTCAGCCAGTTGCCGGCCAAGGAACAACGCCCGGCCATGCGCTTTCTGATCGCCATCGACACCGACACCTTCCACCAGACCCAGCATCAGTTGCTGATGGCCCTGATCGGGCTGGCCATTGCCGGCGTGCTGCTGGCCTCGGCCCTGGGCTACTGGGTGGCGCGGATCGGCCTCAAGCCGCTGATCAAGCTCTCCCAGGAGGCCCAGCGCCTGGCACCGCCACGGCTGTCCGGGCGCCTGCAACTGTCGCCGCTGCCGCCGGAGCTGAAGCAGTTCGTCAATTCCTTCAACTCCACGTTGGAACGGGTCGAACACGCCTACTCTCGCCTGGAGTCGTTCAACGCCGATGTGGCCCACGAACTGCGCTCGCCCCTGACCAACCTGATCGGCCAGACCCAGGTCGCCCTGACCCGGGGGCGCTCGGCGGAGCATTACTTCGAGGTACTGCAATCGAACCTTGAAGAGCTGGAACGGCTGCGTTCGATCATCAACGACATGCTGTTCCTGGCCAGTGCCGACCAGGGCAGCAAAGCCACCCAGCTCACCACCAGTTCCCTGGCGGCGGAAGTGGCAACGACCCTGGACTACCTGGACTTCATCCTCGAAGACGCCCAGGTCAGGGTCGAGGTCCAGGGCGACGCCCAGGTGCGGATCGAGGTTGCCCACCTGCGCCGGGCCCTGATCAACCTGCTGAGCAATGCAGTGCAGCACACCGCAGCGGGGGAAGTGATCCAGGTGCGGATCGAGGTCCAGGAACACCAGGTGGCGATCGCCGTCAGCAACCCGGGGCAGGACATTGCCAGTGAACACCTGCCACGGCTGTTCGAGCGTTTCTACCGGGTGGATGCCTCGCGCAGCAACAGCGGTGCCAATCACGGCTTGGGGCTGGCCATCGTCAAGGCCATCGCCCTGATGCATGGCGGCGATGTGTTCGTGCGCAGCGACCGGGGCATCAATACCTTTGGCCTGTACCTGCCCCTGTAGCTCTCGGATTCTGTAGGAGCCGGCTTGCCGGCGCAGGCGTCAACACATCCGGCGCAAGGCGATCTGGCGCGTTCGCTGGCAAGCCAGCTCCTACAAGCCAGCGCCTACTATTGTTTTTTTTGTAACAGTCCTTATCCTGTTCGACTCTTTTTCCAGCAGCCACGTGGTTATATTTTTGTCGCACCGAATTGAACTTGCTCTGCAAGAAGGTCTTCAGAAATGTCCAACAGTATGGGTATCGCCAGCGCGTTTGTTTTGTCTTCCCTGTTCGTGGCCCCGATGGCCATGGCCGAAGAATCCCAAGGATTCGTGGCAAGAAATACCGCACGCGCCGCCGCTTTCGAACAAGCCCAGATCGCCCAGGCAGCCCAGCAGCAAAACACTCAGCAAGCCCAGAAGATCACTGCCGAACAGAGCAAGAGCGACACGCAGAAAGACAGTTGATCCTAGCTTTCGACTTGTTTCCCTCGACAACTTCTCTGCTTTCAACCCGGGAGTAAGTTGTCTTAAAGCCGCTGAGTTCAGCGGCTTTTTTTTGCCGTATGGAAACCCTCGGCACACTCGTCATACCCAGAACAAGAAACACCCGAATTCACAATAAGAAGCCATTGTCGTTCACCAAAGGAGCTAAACGTTGTTCAAGACCTCACTGAAGATCAGCCCCCTGTTCATTGCAATCGCCGCAACGATCCCAACACTCGGGCAAGCCGCCGAAGACCCCAGGGCCGAGGGTTTTGTCGAGGGTTCGAGCCTCAAGCTCAACGCCCGCAACTACTACATGAACCGCAACCGCCTGCAGCAGAACAACGACAACATCGAATGGGGCCAGGGTTTGCTCGGCGTCTTCGAGTCGGGCTACACCCAGGGCACCGTGGGTTTCGGCCTTGATGCCAACGCCATGCTCGGCCTCAAGCTGGACGGCGGTGGCGGCACCACCAATTCGAGTATCCTGCCTATCAGCGACGATGGCCGGCACAAGGCACCCGGCTCGTTCTCCACCGCCGGCGCCACCTTGAAAATGCGCGCCTTCGATACCGAGCTCAAGGCAGGCGACCTGTTCCTCAACAACCCGGTGATCGCCGGCGGCATGAGCCGCATGCTGCCCCAGACCTTCCGCGGCGTGAGCCTGACCAACCACAGCTTCGACGGCTGGTTGATCGAGGGCGGCCAGGCCAGCTTCACCAAGCCGTACAACCAGAGCGGACACAAGCGCATCGGTACTTCCTACGGCAGCCTGCGCGAGGGCGACGAGAGCCTGCACCTGAACTGGGCCGGCGTGGCCTGGAGCGGCGTTCCAGGACTGACCAGCAGCCTCTATGCGTCCGAACTCAAGGACATCTGGAATCAGTACTACTACGACCTGGACTACACCTACGCGGTCAACGAACTGGTCAGCCTCAACCCGGGCCTGCACTTCTATCACACCCAGGACACCGGCCAGGCGCTGCTGGGCAACATCGACAACAACACCTACAGCCTGCACTTCACCGTCGGCGTGGGGAACCACAGCGTCACTGCGGCCTACCAGCGGGTCAATGGCAACACGCCATTCGACTACATCGCCCAGGGCGACAGCATCTACCTGGACAACTCCCAGCAGTATTCGGACTTCAACGGGCCCAACGAGCGTTCGTGGAAGCTCAAGTACGCCTATGACTTTGCCGGCCTCGGCCTGCCGGGCCTGACTTCGGCGCTGTCCTACTCGCGTGGCGAGCTGGACCTGACCAAGGTCGATCCCGCCAGCCGCGGCTATGCCAGCTGGTACAGCGCCGACGGCAAGAACGCCAAGCACTGGGAGCGCGACCTGGACCTCAAGTACGTGGTGCAGGGCGGCAGCGCCAAGGACCTCGCCGTACGCCTGCAGTGGGCCACCAACCGTGGCGGCAACGGCTACGGCGCGCTGGACAACGACACCGACGAATACCGGGTGATCGTCGACTACCCGATCAACGTCTTCTAATAAGCCACTCAAACAAAAAGACCAGCATGTTTTGCTGGTCTTTTTTTTATCGGAGATTTATACAGGCGCGCAGGCGTGACCGATTTCTGTAGCCCACGTCCACACTAGACTCAAAACTGTCGACGCAGCAGAAATCAAAATCATGAACGTGAGTAGTGCGACACCCCGCACAGGGAAAATCGCGTCAAATACCGAGCGCCTGCTGATCCTCTCCAGCTCGCTGATCGTTGTAGCCATTCTCGGCATCGTCACCTACCTGTTGATCCGCGAGCACGCCGCTGCCGAACAGGCTGCCACACGTGCCGCCAACAACATCGTGCAATTGATCGACGCCGATGTATTGCGCAACGTCGAGCTCTACGACCTGTCTCTCAAGGGACTGATCAGTGCCGCGCAACGTGACGATCTGAAGGATGCCTCGGCGTCCATACGTCACCTGGCGCTGTTCGACCGGGCCACCGCAGCGCCCTACAAGGGCGACATCCTCCTGCTGGACAGGCACGGCGACGTGCTGGCCGACTCGGCCTCGGTCGTGCCGCGCACGGGCAACTACGCCGATCGCGAGTACTTTCGATCGCACATCGACAATCCCGACCCGAGGATGATGATCAGCCCGCCGTTTCGCGCGCGCACCGGCGATCACGACTGGCGGATCAGCTTCAGTCGGCGGCTCAGCGACGAGCATGGCCAATTCATCGGGGTGGCCGAAGCGGCCATGCGCCTGAGCTACTTCAATGAGCTGTTCAGAAACCTGGATATCGGTCGCAACGGTACGATCAATCTGGTGAGCCGCGACGGCGTTCTGCTGGCCCAGCAACCCCCGCTGGCGGACGACCTGATAGGCAAGAACTTCAGCAGTCGCCCCAACTTCGTCCGCATTTTGCGCGAAGGCAACGGCAGCTTCAGCAGCGTCTCCAGCGTTGATCAGAAGCAGCGGCTGTACACCTTTTCCCAGGTCGGCGATCTGCCGCTGATCGTGATTGTCGCGCTGTCCATCGACGAGGTCTTCGGTGCCTGGCAACGCACCGCGTTGCTGATCAGCGGCGCCACTGGCGCCCTCTGCATCGCCCTGTTCTGGCTGACCTGGCAACTGTGTCGCGAACTGAGGCGCCGGCAGAACGCCGAGCAGGAACTGGCGCGCCTGGCAGCCGTCGATGCCCTCACCGGCCTGGCCAATCGCCGTACCCTGGACCAGGTGCTGAGCAACGAATGGTCGCGGGCCCGGCGCGCCAACCTGCCGTTGTCGCTATTGATGGTCGATGTCGATCACTTCAAATCCTTCAACGACCGCTTCGGCCACCCGCTGGGGGACCAGGCCTTGCGTGCGGTGGCACAGAGCATCGGCGCCTGCGTCGGGCGCCCATCGGACCTGGCGGCGCGCTATGGCGGCGAGGAGTTTGCGGTCATCCTGCCAGGAACAGACAGTGCCGGCGCCGCCGTACTCGCTGAGAAGATCCGCACCAGCATCGCCGCCTTGCCGGCCATCAGCGAACACGCCGCGCCGCTGACCGTGAGCATTGGCATCAACACCTGGTCGGGTAACCCCGATATCACTCTTGAACAATGGGTGAGCGACGCCGACAAGGCGCTGTATCAGGCCAAGTACAGCGGGCGCAACCGAGTGGTGTCCAATATGTCCCAGGGCGGCTTCAAGCGCGGCGCCTGAAACCGCAGGCATAAAAAAAGGCCATCCGGGGGGATGGCCTTCAAAAACAAAAGGAAAGAGAGAGTGACTTACACGGCCGCAACCGGACGCATGTAAGAGATCGGTGCAGTGCTGGCATCTTCGAAGGTCACGACTTCCCAGGCATCTTTCTGCTCAATCAACTTGCGCAGCAGCTGGTTGTTCAGTGCATGGCCCGACTTGAAGCCTTTGAACTCACCTATCAGGCTGTTGCCCAGCAGGTAGAGGTCGCCAATTGCATCCAGGATCTTGTGCTTGACGAATTCGTCTTCGTAGCGAAGACCGTCTTCATTCAGTACGCCATCCGAATCGACCACAATTGCGTTTTCCACGCTACCGCCGAGTGCGAGGTTGTGCTTGCGCAGGTACTCGATATCACTCATGAAACCAAAGGTACGGGCGCGGCTGACTTCTTTTACAAACGAAGTGCTGGAGAAGTCCACGCTTGCACTTTGGGTGCGGTCACGGAAAACCGGGTGATCGAAATCGATCTCGAAGCTCACTTTAAAACCATCGAAAGGCACGAAAGTGGCGCGCTTGTCGCCGTCTTCCACGGTCACTTCACGAAGGATGCGGATGAACTTTTTAGCTGCGTCCTGTTCTTCGAGGCCAGCAGATTGAATCAGGAATACGAAGGGTCCGGCACTGCCATCCATGATCGGGACTTCAGACGCGGAGAGCTCGACGTAGGCGTTATCGATGCCCAGGCCAGCCATGGCCGAGAGCAAGTGCTCCACCGTGTCCACTTTGACGTCACCGTTGACCAGAGTGGTCGACATCGTGGTTTCGCCAACATTTTCCGCGCGAGCAGGAATCTGCACCACAGGGTCCAGGTCGGCACGACAAAACACAATGCCGGTGTCGACAGGCGCAGGCTTGAGGGTCAGGTATACCTTCTCCCCGGAATGCAGGCCTACACCTGTGGCACGGATAATATTCTTCAGGGTGCGTTGTTTAATCATGGCTTGGGCCGCTTCAGCGCAAATTGCGAACTGGTATCAACAAAGGCTGGCGATAATAGCAGACCATGCCTTTGCTGAACACCAATCACCCTAATACCCCTGATGCATTCCATCAATCGGCCTGACGACGCAAGAATGCCGGGATGTCCAGGTAGTCCAGATCATCTTGCGGATTCAGCTTCGCCGCGGTGGCCGCGTTCGACTGCGCCTGATTGCGCATGACGGTCGGACGGTCCAGGTCACGGTAGTTCACCGACGGCAGTTCCTGGCGAGCAGGGGCTGGCGCTTGCGACTGGGCGGACATGGAAGTCTGGACGGTGTTGTCGATGACCTTCACAGGCTTCTCGATTTTCGCGCCCAGGCCGGTGGCCACGACGGTTACATGCAGCTCGTCACGCATGTCCGGATCGATAACGGTACCGACCTTGACCATGGCGTGCTCGGAAGCGAAGGCCTCGATGATGCTACCCACGTCGGAGTACTCGCCCAGGGACAAGTCGGGACCGGCGGTGATGTTCACCAGGATGCCGCGTGCGCCTTCCAGGTTCACGTCTTCCAGCAGCGGGTTGCGGATCGCCGCTTCAGTGGCTTCACGTGCACGGTTAGGACCGCTGGCGCAGCCAGTGCCCATCATCGCCATGCCCATTTCGCTCATCACGGTACGTACGTCGGCGAAGTCGACGTTGATCATGCCCGGACGCTTGATGATGTCGGAGATACCGCGAACGGCACCGGCCAACACGTCGTCCGCCTTGGCGAAAGCCGACAGCAGGCTGGCGTCCTTGCCGAGGATGGTCAGCAGCTTCTCGTTGGGGATGGTGATCAACGAGTCGACGCTTTCGCTCAGCGCGCGGATGCCCTCATCAGCGATCTGCATGCGCTTGCGGCCTTCGAACGGGAACGGACGGGTCACCACCGCAACGGTGAGGATGCCCATTTCCTTGGCCACTTCAGCAATGATCGGCGCCGCACCGGTACCGGTACCACCGCCCATGCCGGTGGTGATGAACACCATGTTGGTGCCCGCCAGTACTTCAGCGATACGCTCGCGGTCTTCCAGAGCGGCTTGGCGGCCGACTTCCGGATTGGCACCCGCACCCAGGCCCTTGGTCACGCCGGTACCCAGTTGCAGGATGGTCCGCGCGCCAATGTTTTTCAGCGCTTGAGCATCAGTGTTGGCGCAGATGAATTCGACGCCTTCGATGTTGCTCTTGACCATGTGATTGACCGCGTTGCCGCCGCCACCGCCAACACCGATAACCTTGATTACCGGACTTTGCGGGATGTTGTCTACGAGTTCGAACATTTTCCCTCTCCTTTCATTTCTCTAGTTTTTCGCCTACTGCCTACTGCTTTGAAACGGTGTTGCGGTAAATCTTTAGAAGTTGCCCTGCACCCAGCTCTTGATACGATCGAGCAGTGGCGCCTTGGGCTCGTCGCTGCTGTAGCTGTCGCGGCTGCCAATGCCGGAGAACGAGATGCCGTCGGACTGTTTCTGCAGTCCATACAGCAGCAAGCCGACACCGGTGGAATAGATCGGGTTGCGCACCACGTCGGACAGGCCCTTGACACTGTGGGGCACGCCCAGGCGAACCGGCATGTGGAAAATTTCCTCGGCCAGTTCCACCGCGCCCTCCATCTTCGAAGTGCCGCCAGTGAGCACGATGCCCGCCGGGATCAGGTCTTCGTAGCCACTGCGGCGCAGTTCGGCCTGGATCAGGGTGAACAGTTCGTCGTAACGCGGTTCGACCACCTCGGCCAGGGCCTGGCGCGACAGTTCGCGCGGAGGGCGGTCACCAACGCTTGGCACCTTGATGGTTTCGCCGGCACCGGCCAGCTTGGCCAGCGCGCAGGCGTAACGGATCTTGATTTCCTCGGCGTACTGGGTCGGTGTACGCAGGGCCATGGCGATGTCGTTGGTCACCTGATCGCCGGCAATCGGAATCACCGCGGTGTGGCGGATCGCGCCTTCGGTGAAGATCGCCATGTCGGTGGTGCCGCCGCCGATGTCCACCAGGCATACGCCCAGCTCTTTCTCGTCGTCGGTGAGCACCGAGTAGGCCGAAGCCAGTTGCTCAAGGATGATGTCGTCGATTTCCAGACCGCAGCGGCGCACGCATTTTTCGATATTCTGCGCGGCATTCACTGCACAGGTGACCACGTGCACCTTGGCTTCCAGGCGTACACCGGACATGCCCAGGGGTTCACGCACGCCTTCCTGGTTGTCGATCACGTAATCCTGCGGCAGGGTGTGCAGAACCCGCTGGTCAGCCGGGATCGCCACGGCCTGGGCAGCGTCGAGGACCCGCTCCAGGTCCGCCGAGCTGACCTCACGGTCGCGAATCGCCACGATGCCGTGGGAGTTCAGGCTGCGGATGTGATTGCCCGCCACACCGACGAACGCCGAGTGGATACGGCAGCCAGCCATCAGTTGCGCCTCTTCCACCGCACGCTGGATCGACTGCACGGTGGATTCGATATTCACCACCACGCCCTTCTTCAGGCCGCGGGAAGGATGGGTGCCGATGCCGACGATTTCCAGCGAGCCATCGGCCGCGACTTCGCCCACCAGCGCCACCACCTTGGAGGTACCGATATCCAGGCCGACGATCATTTTGCCGCTTTGCACATTTGCCATGGTCCTGCCTCTTCTTAATTCTTCGCGACGGCAGGTTGCGCCGTCGTGGGTGCCGCCGGATCGCGCCAGCCGACGGCCAGGCCGTTGGCGTAGCGCAGATCAATGCGCGCGATGTTCGTGATCTGTTCTTTCAGCGTTTTTTCATAAATGGCAATGAAGCGGCGCATCTTCTCCACCAGGTGATCGCGGCCCAGAAGCAGTTCGATACCCGGACCGGCACTGCCGGCGCCGGTGGTCAGGAACCAGCTGCCGCGCTCGCGCAGCTCCAGACGGGCGATCGAAAAGCCCAGCGGCCGCAGCATCTGGCTCAACACCTGATACTGCTGCATCACTTGCTGCTGGGCCCGCTGCGGCCCGAACAACTGCGGCAAGTGCTCATAGTTCGCCAGTTCACGCGGGGTGAAGGCCTGGCCCTGGTTGTTCAACAGCGCCTCGTCGCCCCAGCGGGCCACCGGCAGTTGTTCTTCCAGGCGAATCACCACTTGGTCCGGCCACACCCGACGTACCTCGGCGTGAGCGATCCAGGGCATCTGCTCCAGCTCGGTGCGCATGCTCGCCAGGTCGATGGTGAAGAAGCTCGCCGCGACGTAAGGCGCGATCCGCTGCTGCACCGCCTGCTGGCTGATGTAGCTCAAGTCCCCCTGCACCGCGACCTTGGTGATCGGGCGGTCGGCGTACGGCAGCAGGCGCTGGGCCCCTTCATAGGTGCCGAACCCCAGAGCCACCAGCAGCACCGGCCAGAACAGGCTTTTCAGAAAGCCGAAGTTGGCTTTCGGCAGGCGCACCGACATCGGCTCTTTGGCCACCATTCGGCTGGCACCCCGCGGCACCGGCTTGCGGCCGGGTGCGGGTTGCTGATGACGAAGCGACGCGCCTTGCATGGACTTAACCTCTCGCCTCAAGACTGGCTGCCAGGATGGCCAATACCAGTTGCTGGAAATCCAGGCCGGCCGCGCGGGCCGCCATCGGAACCAGACTGTGATCGGTCATGCCCGGAGCGGTATTCACTTCCAGGAACCAGAACTGCCCCTGGGCGTCCTGCATCACGTCGGCACGCGCCCAACCGGCGATACCGAGCGCCTCACAGGCTTTCGCCGTGAGTTCCATGAGTTCCTGTTCCTTGGAGCTGTCGAGCCCGCACGGGATCCGGTACTGGGTATCGGAAGCCAGGTACTTGGCGTCGTAGTCGTAAAATGTGTGGGGAGTGCCCAGGGCAATGGGTGGCAGCACCTGGTCACGCAGGGTCGCGATGGTGAACTCCGGACCCTGGATCCATTGCTCGACCAACACTTGCGAATCGTAGGTACTGGCCGCCTTCCAGGCGTCGATCAATTCGGGCGCGGAAGTCACCTTGGCCATACCGATACTGGAGCCTTCATGAGCCGGTTTGACGATCAAAGGCAGGCCCAGTTCCGCCACCGCAGAAATACAGTCGGCCTCGGAACTCAATACGGCGTGGCGCGGCGTCGGAATGCCCAGGCTGTGCCAGACCTGCTTGGTACGCAGTTTGTCCATGGCCAGGGCCGAAGCGAGGATGCCGCTGCCGGTGTAAGGAATCCCCAGGCACTCCAGCAGGCCTTGCATGCTGCCGTCTTCACCGCCACGACCGTGGAGAATGATGAAGGCACGATCGATCTTCTCGCTCAAGAGACGCTGCAGCAGATCATCGCCCACGTCGATGCCGAAGGCGTCCACACCGCCGCTCTGCAGCGCTTCAAGCACGGCCTTGCCGGACTTGAGCGACACTTCGCGCTCGGCGCTCTTGCCACCGTAAAGAACGGCGACGCGCCCGAAATCGCTCGGTTTCACGGTAGAGAACAGGTTGGCGTAGGCAGCGGTCATTTCGCCCCCTTGCCAGCGGCTACAGCACCGGCGAACAGCGGGCTGGCGAGCAGTTTTGGCGCCAGGCCACCGATGTCACCGGCACCCTGGCACAGCAGGATGTCACCGGCGCGCAGCAACGGCTTGACCAGCGGTGCCAGGTCGACCCCACGTTCGATGTAGATCGGATCCAGTTGGCCACGTTGACGGATGCTGTGGCACAGCTGACGGCTGTCGGCGCCCGGGATCGGCTCTTCACCGGCCGGGTAGACCTCCATCAGCAGCAATACGTTGGCATCGGCCAATACCTGCACGAAGTCGTCGTACAGGTCGCGGGTACGGCTGAAACGGTGCGGTTGGTAGACCATCACCAGGCGGCGTTCCGGCCAGCCACCGCGCACGGCCTTGATCACCGCAGCGACCTCGGTCGGGTGGTGACCGTAGTCGTCCACCAGCATCACCTTGCCCCCTTCCACCGGCAGTTCGCCGTAGACCTGGAAGCGTCGGCCCACACCCTGGAAGCCCGACAGGCCCTGGACAATGGCTTCGTCACTGATGCCTTCGTCAGTGGCGATGCAGATGGTCGCCAGGGAGTTCAGCACGTTGTGGTTGCCCGGCATGTTCACCGACACGTCCAGCGGCTCGCGGTCGCGACGCAGTACGGTGAAGAAGGTCTGCATGCCTTGCTGGCGTACATTGATGGCGCGCACGTCGGCTTCTTCGCTGAAGCCGTAAGTCACGGTCGGACGCTTGACCTGCGGCAGGATCTCGCGCACCACCGGGTCGTCCAGGCACATCACCGCCAGCCCGTAGAACGGCAGGTTGTGCAGGAAGTCGACAAAGGTTTTCTTCAGTTTGTTGAAGTCACCGTCGTAGGTCGCCATATGGTCGGCGTCGATGTTGGTGACCACAGCCACCAGCGGTTGCAGGTGCAGGAAGCTGGCATCGCTTTCGTCGGCTTCGGCAATCAGGTAACGGCTGGTACCCAGTTGTGCATTGGTGCCCGCTGCATTCAGCCGGCCGCCGATGACGAACGTCGGGTCCAGGCCGCCCGCGGCGAATACCGAGGCCAGCAGGCTGGTGGTGGTGGTCTTGCCGTGGGTGCCGGCCACGGCCACACCGTGACGGTAGCGCATCAGTTCGGCGAGCATTTCCGCCCGCGGCACCACTGGAATGCGCCGTTCCAGAGCGGTGGCTACTTCCGGGTTGGAGGTGTTCACGGCGCTGGAAACCACCAGCACATCGGCATTGGCAGCGTTCTCGGCGCGGTGGCCGATGAAAATCTGTGCGCCAAAGGACTCCAGGCGCTCGGTAACCGGCGATGCCTTGAGGTCGGAACCGGATACCTGGTAGCCCAGGTTCAGCAGCACTTCAGCAATCCCGCACATGCCCACGCCGCCGATACCGACGAAGTGGATGCGGCGGATGCGGCGCATTTCCGGCTGCGGCATGGCTTTCTGATTCTCAACCATGGGCCACCTCCAGGCAGATATTCACTACGTCGTGGGTGGCGCCGGGCTTGGCCAGGCGGCGGGCGGCCTGGGCCATGTTGTCGAGTCGTTCTGGTTGCATCAAAACCTCTGTCAGGCGAGCGGCAAGGTCCGCAGCACCAGTCGTTCTTTGCGGCATCAGGAAGGCAGCACCTTCACGAGCCAAATATTCGGCATTGCGGGTCTGGTGGTCGTCGATCGCATGGGGCAAAGGCACCAGCATCGAGGGCAGACCGGCGGCAGCCAGTTCGCTGACGGTCAACGCGCCTGCGCGACAGACCACCAGGTCGGCCCAGCCATAGGCTTGGGCCATGTCTTTGATAAAGGGCTGCACCTGCGCCTCGACGCCGGCGGCGCGATAGCGCTCTGCAGTGACTTCATCGTGGTTTTTGCCGGCCTGATGGAACACCTCCGGGCGCAGCTCGGGGGCGACCTGTGCCAGGGCTTGCGGCAACAGCTTGTTCAACGGCTCGGCCCCCAGGCTTCCGCCCAGGATCAGCAAACGCGCCTTGCGTCCGGCCAGGGCCTCGCGCGGCGTTTCGAGGAACAGTTCGGTGCGTACCGGGTTACCCGTGGTGCGCCGGCTTTGCGAGGCACCGAAGGTGTCCGGGAAAGCTTCGCAGACTCGGGCAGCCAACGGCACCAGCAGCCGATTGGCGGTACCGGCCACGGCGTTCTGTTCGTGAACGATGACCGGTACCCCGGACAACTTCGCGGCAACCCCGCCAGGGCCGGTCACATAACCACCAAAACCCAGGACACAGACCGGCTTCAACCGGCGAATGACCCGCCGCGCCTGGAGCACGGCCTTGATCAACACGAACGGCGCCTTGAGCAGAGACAGCTTGCCCTTGCCCCGCAAACCGCTGACGTTGATCAGGTGCAACGGCAGCCCGGCCGCAGGCACCAGATCGTTTTCGATGCCGCGCGGGGTGCCCAGCCAGTGCACGGTGTAGCCACGGGCCTGGAACTCACGGGCGCAGGCCAGCGCCGGGAACACGTGGCCACCGGTGCCGCCGGCCATGATCAGGACGTTAGCGCCCATGGCTCGGCTCCTCGGCAAAGTCACTTTCACTGAACTCCATCTCCTCGCTGCCCAGGTGGGTCCTGCTCTCCCATTCGATACGCAGCAACAACCCCAGACAGGCGCAGCAGATCACCAGCGAGCTGCCGCCATAACTGAGGAAAGGCAGGGTCAGGCCCTTGGTCGGCAACAGGCCGACGTTCACCCCGATGTTGATCAGGAATTGGCCAATCCACAGGAACGACAGCCCGTAGGCGACATAAGCGGCAAAGAACTGCTTGGCCTTTTCCGCCCACAGGCCGATGTACATGCCGCGGATACAGACAAAGACGAACAGCGCCACCGTGCACAGCGAACCGACGGCGCCCAGCTCTTCAGCCAGTACCGAGAACACGAAGTCGGTGTGGGCCTCGGGCAGGTAGAACTGTTTCTGCACGCTGTTGCCCAGGCCGACGCCCAACCACTCGCCGCGACCAAAGGCGATCAACGCCTGGGACAGCTGGTAGCCGGCACCGAACTGGTCGGCCCAGGGGTCGGCAAAGTTGGTCAGACGAGCCATACGATAGGGCTGCATCTGGATCAGCAGCACCACTGCGGCAACCGCCAGCACCACCATCAGGGAAAACCGGAACAGCCCGACCCCACCCAGGAACAGCATGGCCGCAGCGGCGCCCATCATTACAACAGTGGCACCGAAGTCCGGCTCCATCAGCAGCAGGCCAGCCATGGGCAGCAGCACGATGAACGGCTTGAAGAAGCCCATCCAGCTCTCGCGCACTTCTTTCTGGCGCCGCACCAGGTAACCGGCGAGGTAGATCACCACGAACACCTTGGCGATCTCGGAAGGCTGGACGTTGAAAAAGCTGAAGCCGATCCAGCGCATCGAACCGTTCACTTCCCGGCCGATCCCCGGAATGATCACCATCACCAGCAGGCCGAAGGCACCGATCAGCATCAACCAGCCCAGGCGCTGCCAGGTGGCGATCGGGATCATCATGGTGACGATGCAGGCACCCAGGCCCAGCAGGATGTAGATCAGGTGGCGAATCATGTAGTACAGGGCGCTGCCCGACTGCGCCGCCGCCACTTCAGTGGAGGCCGAGGCAATCATGACCAGGCCCAGGCCGAGCAGGGTCAGGCAACCGGCGAGCATCGGGAAGTCGAGATCGATGCCTCGACCGGTGATGATCGGCGATGGATAGGGCTTGATGATATTCCTGAAGTTCATGCCAGTTCCTCCACAATGCGGACGAACTGGTGGCCACGGTCTTCGTAGTTCTTGAACATGTCGAAACTGGCGCAGGCCGGAGACAGCAGCACTACATCACCGGCCTGGGCGGTAGCGCGGCATTGCTCCACGGCTTGCTGCAGCGAGCCGACACGAATCAGCGGCACGGCATCGCCGATGGCTTCGCCGATCTGATCGGAGTCGCGCCCCATCAGGATCACCGCGCGGCAGTTGGCCGCCACCGGGCCGCGCAGATCCTTGAAGTCGGCGCCCTTGCCGTCACCACCGGCGATCAGCACGATCTTGCCTTCAATGTCGGCGCCAAGGCCTTCGATGGCCGCCAGGGCAGCGCCCACGTTGGTGGCCTTGGAGTCGTTGTAGTACGCCACGCCATCCAGGTCGCGAACCCACTGGCAACGATGCTCGAGGCCGGCGAAGGTACGCAGCGCCGCGAGCATGGCGTCGAACGGCAAGCCCACTGCATGACCCAGGGCCAAGGCCGCCAGAGCGTTGGACTGGTTATGGGCGCCGCGGATCTTCAGCTCGCGCACTGGCATCAGGTTCTGGAACTCGAAGGCCAGGTACTTCTCGCCATCCTCTTCGCGCAGGCCGAAAGCCTTGAAATCGGGCTTGCTCAGGCCGAAGGTCCAGCATGGCAGGCCTTCACCGATCAATGGGCGGGTCAGAGCGTCCTGGCGGTTGAACACCACCTGCCGGGCACCACGGAAGATCCGGTGCTTGGCCAGGTGGTAGGCCGGCAGGCCGCTGTAACGGTCCATGTGGTCTTCGCTGATGTTGAGCACGGTGGCCACTTCGGCACACAGCTGGTCGGTGGTCTCCAGCTGGAAGCTGGACAACTCCATCACGTACAGCTCGACGTCATCGCTGAGCAGGTCCAGGGCCGGGGTCCCGAGGTTGCCACCGACCGCCACGCGCTTGCCCGCCGCCGCCGCCATCTCACCCACCAGGGTGGTCACGGTGCTCTTGGCGTTGGAACCGCTGATTGCCACGATCGGTGCCTTTGCGTTACGCGCGAACAGCTCGATATCACCGGACAATTTCACCCCACGGGCAGCGGCAGCCTGCAGGGCCGGGGTCGCCAGGGCCAGGCCTGGGCTCACGTAGAGTTCGTCGGCACGGCACAGGAAGTCCACGTCCAGCTCGCCACAACGCACCTCCACCTGCGGGTAATCACGACGCAGCGTGGCCAGCTCAGGCGGATTTTCCCGCGTATCGGCCACCGCAAAGGCAACGCCCCGGCTCGCCAGGAAGCGAACCAGGGACATGCCGCTCTTGCCGAGGCCGACAACGATGCGGAAGTGGTCAGAAGCGATCAGAGACACTCGTTCTACCTCAGCTTCAGGGTGGCAAGGCCGATCAACACCAGAATCACGGTGATGATCCAGAAACGGACGATCACGCGCGGCTCGGGCCAGCCCTTGAGTTCAAAATGGTGGTGAATCGGTGCCATGCGAAACACACGGCGGCCGGTCAACTTGAAGGAGGCAACCTGGATCACCACGGACAGGGTTTCCATCACGAACACGCCGCCCATGATGAACAGAACGATTTCCTGACGGACGATGACCGCGATAGTGCCCAGGGCCGCGCCCAGCGCCAGGGCACCGACATCACCCATGAACACCTGAGCCGGGTAAGTGTTGAACCACAAGAAGCCCAGGCCCGCGCCAATCAGCGCCCCACAGAAGACAATCAGCTCCCCCGCCCCGGGGACATAGGGAATCAGCAGGTATTCGGCGAACTTCACGTTACCCGACAGGTAGCAGAAGATCCCCAGCGCACCGCCGACCATCACCGTAGGCATGATCGCCAGGCCATCGAGGCCATCGGTCAGGTTGACCGCGTTGCTTGAACCGACGATGACGAAATAGGTCAGGACCACGAAGCCGATGCCAAGGGGAATGCTCACGTCCTTGAGCATCGGGATCAGCAGAGTGGTTTCCACCGGACTCTGGGCAGTCATATAAAGGAAGATCGCTGCGCCCAGGCCGAACACCGATTGCCAGAAATACTTCCAGCGGCTGGGCAGGCCACGGGAATTCTTCTCGATCACCTTGCGATAGTCGTCGACCCAGCCGATGGCGCCAAAGGCCAGGGTCACCAGCAGCACGACCCACACATAGTGGTTGCGCAGGTCGGCCCACAGCAGGGTGCTGATACCGATGGCCGAGAGAATCAGCGCGCCGCCCATGGTCGGTGTGCCCGATTTGGACAGGTGAGATTGCGGACCATCGTTACGCACGGACTGGCCGATCTGGCGGTTCTGCAGAGTACGGATCATCCACGGACCCAGGCACAGCGCCAAAGACAGCGCAGTCAGTACCCCGAGGATCCCGCGCAGGGTCAGGTACTGGAAGACCGCGAAGCCTTTGTAGAACTGTTGCAGGTACTCCGCTAGCAGCAGCAGCATCAATGTTTCTCCGTACTGGAGCCGCACAAAGCCGCGACGATGTTTTCCATCACCGCGCTGCGCGATCCTTTGATCAAAATGGTGGTATTTGGGTCTTGCTCGACGCCCAGGGCGGCAATCAGGTCAGCCTGGCTGGCGAAGTGGCGTGCGTGCTCGCCGAAGGCGGCAACGGCATGAGCCATCATCGGGCCTACGGCGTAGAGGGCCGAAACCTTGCCAGCGGCATATGCACCTACTTCGCGGTGCCCCTGCTCCGCCCACTCGCCCAACTCGCCGATGTCTCCGAGCACCAGGACGGTGCGACCGGAAAAGCCGGCGAGTATATCAACGGCGGCGCACATTGAGGTGGGGTTTGCGTTGTAAGTGTCATCAATAACCCGCATGCCATTCTTGGCCAGTTGGGCGACGGTGCGCCCCTTGACCGGCTGCACCGCATTCAGGCCGGTGACGATGCCGAACAGCGAGACGCCCATGGCGTGGGCCGCGGCTGCCGCGGCCAGGGCATTGGCAACGTTATGGGTGCCCAGCAGGTTCAATTGCACCGTCTGCACACCCTTGGGGCTGTGCAACTTGAAGGATGGGCAGCCACGGGCATCGCGACCGATATCGGAGGCAAAGAAATCGGCAGAGCTGTCAGTCAGGGCGAAGCTCAGCACCTGACGGCCGGCAGCACGGGCTTTCCAGATAGAGAACGCCTTGTCGTCCAGGTTGAGCACGGCGACCCCGGCGCTATCGAGGCCTTCCAGGATTTCCCCCTTGGCCTCGACAATCTTCTCCGGCCCGCCAAACTCACCGACGTGAGCGGTGCCGGCGTTGTTGATGATCGCTACGTGAGGGCGAGTCATGGCCACGGTGTAGGCAATCTCGCCGATGCGCGAAGCGCCCAGCTCTATCACTGCGGCTGTGTGTTCCGGGGCCAGTTCCAGCAGGGTCAGGGGCGCCCCCAGGTCATTGTTCAGGTTGCCCCGAGTGGCGTGTACCGGACCACGGGTGCGCAGGATGCTGGCGAGCATTTCCTTGACCGTGGTCTTGCCGCTGGAGCCGGTTACCGCAGCGACCGGGCGGCTGAACGCGGCGCGATTGAGCGCCCCCAACTGCCCCAGCGCCAGGCGAGTGTCCTTGACCAGCAGTTGCGGCAGCGTGCTGTCGGGAACTTCACGTTCAACCAACGCCGCCACCGCGCCCTTGGCCGCCACTTCATTCAGGTAATCGTGGCCGTCGAAGCGTGGACCGGTCAGAGCAATAAACAGTTGGCCGGCCTGAATTGCCCGGCTATCGATACTGACGCCGCTAAAACGAGCATCGCCCGCGATCAGGCGGGCGTCCAATGGAGCCGAGACTTCACTGAGTTGCAGGGCTTTAAGCATGGCCCACCTCCCACGCGGTCAAGGCTTTGTCCGCCTCGGCGAGATCAGAAAAATCATGTCGCTGGCCGTTTATTTCCTGGTAATCCTCATGGCCTTTACCGGCCAGCACCACCACGTCATCGGCCGACGCGCAAGCGATCAGGCGAGCAATGGCCAACCCGCGACCGGCTACGAATTCCACCTTTTCTACCGCGCTGAAACCGGCACGAATATCGTCGAAGATTTGGGCAGGGTCTTCGCTGCGCGGGTTGTCATCAGTCACCAGCACGCCGTCGGCCAGACGCTCGACCACCTCAGCCATCAACGGACGCTTGCCGCGGTCCCGGTCGCCGCCACAACCGAACAGGCACAGCAGGCGGCCCTTGGCGTGCGGACGCAGGGCCAGCAAGACTTTTTCCAGGGCATCCGGGGTGTGGGCGTAATCCACCACCACCAACGGCTGAGTACCACCACCCAAACGCTGCATGCGTCCGGCGGGGCCTTCCAGCTTGGGCAGGACCGCAAGAATTTCGTCCAGCGCGTATTCAAGCCCCAGCAACGCACCGACCGCCGCCAGCACGTTGCTCAGGTTGAAGCGCCCGAGCAGGCAACTGCGCAGGTGGTGTTCACCCTGCGGGGTCACCAGGGTCGCGCGAACGCCATCATCGTCAAAACGCGCTTCGCGGCAGTACAGATAAGCAGCGGTGTCTTCGAGGCTGTAGGTGATCAGTCGCGACTCGTGTTTGTCCGCCGCCAGTTGCCGGCCAAAATCGTCGTCGAGGTTGATCACCCGGCAACGCAGGTCGTTCCAGGCAAAGAGCTTGGCCTTGGCTGCGCCATAGGCTTCCATGGTCCCGTGGTAGTCCAGATGGTCACGGGACAGGTTGGTCAGCACCGCCACATCGAAAGCCAGTGCCGCCACGCGCCCCTGATCCAGGCCATGGGAAGAGACCTCCATGGCCACCGCCTTGGCTCCTGCATTCTTCAGGTCCGCCAGGGTGGCTTGCACGGCAATCGGGTTCGGCGTGGTGTGCATGCCGCTTTGCAGCGCGCCATGAAACCCGGTCCCCAGGGTACCTACCAGGCCACAACGCTGGCCCAGCAGATCCAGGGCCTGAGCCACCAGTTGGGTAACGCTGGTCTTACCGTTGGTGCCGGTTACGCCCACCAGGTTCAACTGGCGGCTCGGGTCACCATAGAAGCGCCCGGCTATGTCCGACAGCTGCGCCGCCAGGCCCTTGACCGGAATCAGCGGGACATCGGTCAGCGGCAACACAGTTGCCCCTTCCACTTCATAAGCCACCGCGGCGGCACCGCGCTGCAGGGCATCGGCAATGTGCGCACGGCCATCGAACCTGGCGCCTGGCACCGCAAGAAACAGGTCCCCGGCCCGCACGTTACGGCTGTCCAGGGTCAACTCACGAATCAGCAGATCGTGACCGGCATGGGCGAAAATCTTGTTCAGGCTAAGAGACATCAGCCGCGCCCTCCATTGGCTCGTACAGGGGTGCCGGATGCTGCGTTGGCCTGCTGCGTGGTCGGCAGGTTGTCCGGGGTAATGTTCATCAGGCGCAGGGTGCCGGACATCACTTTGCTGAACACCGGCGCCGATACCAGGCCACCGAAGTAACCGGCTTTGCTCGGTTCGTCGATCACCACCACGATGGCGTAACGCGGATCACTCATCGGACCGAAGCCGGCGAACAGCGAACGGTAGGAGTTCTCGGCGTAACCCTTGGTGCCCACCGAAGTCTTGCGCGCAGTACCACTCTTGCCGGCCACGTGATAGGCCGGAACCTGCGCACGGAATACTCCGCGCGGGGCCTCGATCACTTGCTGCAGCATGCCTTGCATGGTCTTGGCGACATTTTCCGGAATCACCTGGGTAGTCTGCGGAGTCTTGTCGGACTTGATCAGTGTCAGCGGCGCAATGCGGCCGTTGTTGGCCAATGCGGAAAAGGCGTGCACCAGCTGGATCGCAGTCACCGACAGGCCGTAGCCATAGGACAGGGTCGCGGTTTCCGCCTTGCGCCATTCGCGGTAGTTCGGCAGGTTGCCGACCCGCTCACCAGGGAAGCCGAGCCCCGTGTCCTGGCCCAGACCGATTTTCTGTGCCAGACGGAAAATGGTTTCGCCGCCAATATCGAAGGCCACCTTACTCATGCCGACGTTACTGGAGTTGATCAGGATGCCGGTCAGGTCGAGTACCGGGCCTTCGGTCTTGGAAACGTCACGGATGGTGTATTTACCCAACTGCAGGGTGCCCGGGTAGACCTCGACGGTATCGCTGGGCTTCCAGCGTCCGGTTTCCAGTGCGGCACTCATGGAGATCGCTTTCATGGTCGAGCCAGGCTCGAACACGTCGATCATCGCGCGGTTGCGCATCATCGCCGGCTGCAGGTTGCGCCGGTTGTTCGGGTTGTAGGTCGGCTGGTTGACCATGGCCAGGATCTCGCCAGTCTTCACATCCATGATCACCAGGCTGCCGGCCTTGGCACCGTTCTCGACGATGGCGTTGCGCAGCTCGCGGTTGGCCAGGTATTGCAGGCGCAGGTCAATCGACAACGCCAAGGGCTTGCCGGCCTTGGCGTTCTTGGTGACCTGGACGTCCTTGATCAGCCTGCCGCGCCGGTCCTTGATCACCTGGCGCTTGCCCGGAACCCCTGCGAGCCATTCGTCGTAGGCCAGTTCCACCCCTTCGCGACCGCGGTCATCGATATCGGTGAAACCCACCATATGCGCGGTTACTTCGCCGGCAGGATAGAAGCGTCGGAACTCCTCGATGCCATAGACACCGGGAACCTTCAGATCCAATACGGCCTGGCCCTGTTCAGGCGTCAGGCCCCGGACCAGATAGATGAATTCTTTATTGGCCTGTGCTTCAAGACGTTCGGCCAGGGCTTTCGGGTCTTGGCCAAGTGCCATGGCCAGCGCCGGCCAGCGATCCTTGGCCAGCTGCATTTCCTTGGCATTGGCCCACAGGGTGGTCACGGGCGTACTGACGGCCAGAGGCTCGCCATTGCGATCGGTGATCAGACCGCGGTGCGCGGGAATCGGAATGTGCCGGACACTGCGCGCATCGCCCTGCCCCTTGAGGAAGTCACGGTCGACCACTTGCAGGTCGATGATGCGCCAGGCAATCGCCGACACCATGACCGCCAGCAAACCCAGCACTACACGGAAACGCCACGGATAAAGCGCGCCTTCGAGCTTCATGGCGCCACCATGCGAACTTCGGCCGCGCCGGGAATGTGCATTTTCAACTGTTCGGTGGCCAGCACTTCAATGCGGCTGTGAGCAGTCCAGGTGCTTTGTTCGAGAATCAGCCGGCCCCATTCGGCCTGGGCTTTGTCACGCAAGTTCAACTCGCCGTACAGCGTGTTGAGCAACTGACGGTTCCAGTGGGCGCTGTAGGACACCGCAATCGCGGAAACCAGTACGCCGACGAATAGCAGGAACATGAAAAAGCTTCCGCCCGGAAGTGGCTTGGCGAAAAGCTTGCTCACCGAAGCTTCTCCGCGACGCGCATGACGGCACTACGGGCACGCGGGTTGGCCTTGAGCTCTGCCTCGGAGGCGAACTGCGCTTTGCCGTGGATCTTGATTTTCGGCACAAAGGCTTCGAAACGTACCGGCAGATTGCGCGGCAGGTTATCCGTTTCGCCCTTGACCAGACGACGCATGAACAATTTGACGATGCGGTCTTCCAGGGAATGGAAGCTGATCACCACCAGGCGACCACCCACTTCCAGGGACTCCAGTGCAGCTTCAAGGCCAGCCTCGAGATCACCCAGTTCATTGTTGACGTGAATGCGCAGCCCCTGGAAAGCACGGGTAGCCGGGTTCTTGCCCTTCTCCCAAGCCGGGTTGGCGACTTTCAACACTTCAGCCAGATCGGCGGTACGCTCGAACGGCTGGATCTCGCGGCGTTCGACCACGGCGCGCGCCATGCGACCGGAGAAACGCTCCTCGCCGTACTCCTTGAATACCCGGGCAATTTCCTCCACCGGTGCGGTGGCGATGAACTGCGCAGCACTGATGCCACGAGTCGGGTCCATGCGCATATCCAGCGGGCCGTCATTGAGAAAGCTGAAGCCGCGCTCAGGGTCGTCCAACTGCGGCGAAGACACCCCCAGATCCAGCAGGACACCGCTGACCTTGCCCGCCAGGCCGCGCTCGGCAACTTCCGAACCGAGCTCGGCAAAACTGCGCTGTACAACGACAAAGCGGCCGTCTTCGGCCGCTAGCGCTTGCCCTGTGGCAATCGCCTGGGGATCCTTGTCGAATCCGAGGAGGCGCCCCTGGGGCCCGAGCTTGCTGAGAATCAGCCGGCTATGCCCGCCACGCCCGAAGGTGCCATCCAGATAGCAGCCATCAGGACGTACGGCGAGAGCCTCGACGGCTTCGTCAAGCAGTACGGTGATGTGGTTAAAGCCGCTATCAATAGTCACAGGATCAAATCACGCAGTTCATCAGGCATGGCGCCCGGTTGTTGAATAGCTGCCAGGTCCGCTGCGGAAACAGCATTCCAGGCATCCTCGTCCCACAGTTGGAACTTGTTCAGTTGGCCCACCAGCATTGCGCGCTTATCCAACTTGGCATATTCACGCAGCCGCGGCGGCACCAGAAAACGACCACTGCCATCAAGTTCAAGATCGACGGCATTACCAATCAGCAAACGCTGCAAGCGACGGTTCTCTTCACGAAGAGAAGGCAGTGCGCGCAGTTTGGTTTCAATCAGCTCCCACTCATCGAGGGGGTAAACACACAAACAGGGATCAACGGCATCGATAGTGACGATTAACTGTCCGGAACTTCGCGAAACGAGCTCGTCACGATACCGGCTCGGCATGGCGAGACGGCCTTTTGCATCGAGACTGATAGCGTTAGCTCCGCGAAACACGTCAGCGTTTCTCCAAATTTTAGCGTTTTGCGCTCAAAAAACCCACTTCATGCCACTTTCCGCCACTTGCGCACACTATAGGAATGCGCCCACACCACCGTCAAGGCGCGCGGCGACGGAAAAGCCTTATAGAACGGAGATTTAGGAGACTTAAAGGAGAGGCAACGAGAATTCGAGGGGTATTCCAGAGCATCAACTTCCAACAGCTCAATAAGCTGCAGAGCGAAGTTAAAGTAATTTATTAAGAGTAAGATTTTTTCGGTATTACAAAAACGCTTCTGCTATTGATTCAAGCAGGGAGGGAAAAGGTGGAGAGTCGATCTGTAAGCCGGGTTCTGTCGAGGACAGTCATTCCTCTACGATGGCCATCACTGGACATCTTTAGCAACCTACCCGGTTCCAGCGCGGGCCACGCCTTGGAACCCTATTTGGTCTTGCTCCGAGTGGGGTTTACCTAGCCACGAACTGTTACCAGACGTGCGGTGCGCTCTTACCGCACCTTTTCACCCTTACCGGCACCGAAGTGCTTAGGCGGTTATTTTCTGTGGCACTTTCCGTAGGCTCACGCCCCCCAGGCATTACCTGGCACTCCGCCCTATGGAGCCCGGACTTTCCTCCCCCCTCTAATTTTCATAGAGGGCAGCGACTGTCCAATCGACTCTCCGCCGCGCAGGTTAACGGCAGAGCGAACGAAGAACAAGCGCTAAAAGCCTTTGGCCACCCTGCTACGCAATTTATTGTTCTTTCTGTTTATTCAGGGCCACCTGATACAGCACATTCTTGCGCTCGCCAGTGATTTCCGCCGCCAAAGCAGCAGCCCGCTTCAGCGGCATTTCCTTGAGCAACAAGTCTAGGATACGCATCGACTCACTACTGATCGCCTCATCACTTTCCGGCGCTGTCCAGCCCGCGACCAACACCACGCACTCCCCACGCTGCTGATTGCTGTCGGACTCGACGAACTGGCGCAGCTCGGAAAGTGGCAGCCCCTTGAGGGTTTCAAAGGTCTTGGTCAATTCACGCGCCAGCAATGCCGGCCGCTCACCACCGAATACCAACTCCATATCCTGCAGGCATTCAAGTATGCGATGCGGCGCCTCATAGAAAATCAGCGTACGCGGCTCTTCCTTGACCGCTTCCAGCCGCGCCCTGCGCCCGACCGCCTTGGCCGGCAGAAAGCCTTCGAAGATGAACCGGTCTGAAGGCAAACCCGCCGCCGACAACGCCGCGATCAGAGCACAGGCCCCCGGCACCGGAACCACGTTAATACCCGCCGCCCGCGCCTGGCGCACCAGGTGATAGCCTGGATCGGAAATCAGCGGCGTGCCCGCATCGGAGATCAAGGCAACATTATCCCCAGCCAGCAGACGAGTAATGAAGCGACTCCCCTCATCACGCTCGTTGTGCTCATGGCAGGCAGCCAGGGGCGTGGAAATCCCAAAGTGCTGCATCAGACGCTGGGAATGCCGGGTATCTTCGGCAGCGATCAACGACACCTCGCGCAACAGCTTCAAGGCCCGGGCACTGATATCGTCCAGGTTGCCGATGGGCGTCGCCACCACATAAAGCGAGCCAGCAGCGGAATTCAAAGGACCTGGAGCAGTCAAAGCGCACACCTCTTGATCGGCAAAAGCGCCATTGTAGCGCGTTGAAGCATTCTCAATACGCCTTGCGATCAGCCGGTATGGCGCTGCGCTGCGACCTTTCAGGCAACCAAGCAACATTTGCTTGAGCTAAATCGACGGTTTATCGCCAGTAACATCGCACCCCAGCCAGCGCTTGGGTACAATTCCACGCTCATTTGATCGAGTATCAGGAACACTTACATGATCGCTTGCCTGCGGCTGTTTCTTGCCCTCTGCCTAGCTACCCTTCTGGTGGCTTGCGCCAGCTCCCCCTCTTCCAGCCTTGGCGAACTTCCACGAACACCGGATGCCAGCATCGAGCAACTGCTCGAACAGGCCGCCACCAGCAAAACTCCGGAAAAAGCAGCCCTGCTGCGCTTGAGTGCCGCCGACCTGGCGTATCGTCAAGGCAATGCCGGACGCGCCGGACAAATCCTGCAGCAAGTACCGCTGGATCAACTCAAGCCTGCCCAGCAAATCTTCGCCAGCACGCTGTCCGCAGAGCTGGCCCTGGTGCGCAACCAGCCAAAGGCTGCCCTCACCGCATTGAGCCATCCAAGCCTGCAACACCTGAGCGAGCTGCCGGCAGCCCAACAGATTCGCACTGGCAGCGTTCATGCTCGCGCACTGGAAGCCGACGGCCAGACATTGGCCGCCGCCAAAGAGCGCATCACTATCGCGCCCTTGCTCAAGGATGACGCAGCAGCCAAAAACCACGAAGCCATCTGGGCACTGATTGCCGCCCTGCCGACCGATCAGTTGCAGCCTGCCGGCAATGACGACCTGGCCGGCTGGATGAGCCTGGCCCTGGCAGTCAAGAGCGCCGGCACCCTGGAACAGCAGCAGGCAGCCATCGATACCTGGCGCGCCCAGAATCCAAAGCACCCGGCTGCCATTCAACTGCCCCAACCCCTGATCAAGCTCAAGGAGCTGGCCAGCCAGCCGGTATCGAAAATTGCCTTGCTGCTGCCACAGGACGGCCCCCTCGCATCGGTTTCCAAAGCGCTGCGCGAAGGTTTCATGGCTGCTCACTACCAGGCCCAACAAGCCGGACAGAATCCACCCAGCATCGAGTTCTATGACAGCTCGCGCCTAAGCTCGCTGGATGATTTCTACCGCAAGGCTCAGGCCGCTGGCGTGCAACTGGTCGTCGGCCCACTGGAAAAGCCCCTGGTCAAGCAACTTGCCGCTCGCCCGCAACTGCCGATCACCACCCTGGCCCTGAACTACAGCGAAGGCGAACAAGGCCCTGCGCAACTGTTCCAGTTCGGCCTGGCAGCCGAAGACGAAGCCCGCGAGGTTTCCCGCCGCGCCCGCGCCGACGGCCTGCACCGCGCCGCGGCCCTGGTTCCGAAGGGCGAATGGGGCGATCGCGTGCTCAAGGCATTTCGTCAGGATTGGGAAGCCAACGGTGGCAGCGTAATCGGTATCGAACGCGTCGATCAGCCCGTCGCCCTGGCACAGCAGATTGCCGACCTGTTCCAACTGCGCCAGAGCGAAGGCCGCGCCAAGAGCCTGCAGAGCACCGTAGGCACCCAGGTAGCCGCACAGCCATCACGTCGCCAGGATATCGAGTTCATTTTCCTTGCCTCTACCCCGCAACAGGCTCAGCAGATCAAGCCGACCTTGAACTTCCAATACGCTGGTGATGTACCGGTCTACGCCACCTCCAACGTGTTCAGCGCCAGCGGCGACCAGAACCAGTACAACGACATGAACGGCGTGATGTTCTGCGAAACCCCATGGCTGCTGGATGCCAACGGCCCGCTGCGCCGCCAGGTCACCGCACAATGGCCACAAGCCGGCGGCAGCCTCGGACGCTTGTATGCCATGGGCGTCGACGCCTACCGCTTGGCGCCACGCCTGGGCCAACTCAAGGCCCTGCCAGACAGCCGGATAGAAGGTGAATCCGGCAGCCTGGGCATGGCTGCCGGGCAACGCATCGAGCGTCAACTGCCCTGGGCCAAGTTCGTCGGGGGCCAAGTGACCCGCCTGCCCGACACGCCGCGCTAATGCTCCAAGGATCAGGCCAGCACAGCGGACGAGATGCCGAAAGCCAAGCACTTCGGCATCTCCAACAGCACGGACTGCGCCTGCTGGCGCAGAACTGGTTGTGCAAACGCGGCGAGCTTGATCTGGTCATGCTTGACGGCGATACAGTAGTATTCGTCGAAGTCCGCTACAGAAAACACACGCAATGGGGTGGCGCGCTGGGCAGTATCGATGGGCGCAAGCGTCAAAAACTGATCCTTGCCGCGCAGCTTTTCCTGCAAAGCGAATCACGCTGGTCCAGCCATCCCTGCCGTTTCGACGTGGTCGCCATTGACGGCGCCTCGGGTGCAGAAGCCCGCTTGAACTGGCTACGCAATGCCTTCGACAGCTGAAAGAAGCCCTCAGGCCGCACCCATTTTCACTCAACTTTTTTGCTCTTTGCTTTGCGGGCTGCACATTTACGTGCCACCAAGCCGCGCCACTTAAGGTCACACAGATGGACATGCAATCCCGAATTCGCCAGCTTTTTCAGGCCAGTATCGACACCAAGCAACAGGCGATGGACGTACTTGCACCGCACATCGAGCAAGCCAGCCAGGTCATGGTCAACGCCCTGCTCAACGAGGGCAAGATGCTCTCTTGCGGCAACGGCGGCTCCGCCGGCGATGCCCAGCATTTCTCCTCCGAACTGCTCAACCGCTTCGAGCGCGAACGCCCGAGCCTGCCGGCCATTGCCCTGACTACCGACAGCTCTACCATCACCTCGATCGCCAACGACTACAGCTACAACGAAGTCTTCTCCAAGCAGATCCGCGCACTGGGCCAGCCCGGCGACGTATTGCTGGCGATTTCCACCAGCGGCAACTCCGCAAACATTATTCAAGCGATCCAGGCCGCACATGATCGCGAAATGATTGTCGTAGCATTGACCGGTCGCGACGGCGGCGGCATGGCTTCCCTGCTGCTGCCTGAAGATGTCGAGATCCGCGTACCGGCCACCGTCACTGCACGCATTCAAGAAGTCCACCTGCTGGCGATCCATTGCCTCTGCGATCTGATCGACAGCCAATTGTTCGGGAGTGAAGAATGACCCCTAATCGCCTTGGCCTCCTGGCCTTGACCTTGTGCCTGAGCATCACTGGTTGCAGCTCGGTGATTACCGCCACCCGCGACAAACCCATCGATGATGACCGCGGCACCCGTACCTTTGGCAGCAAGATCGACGACTCGCTGATCGAGACCAAAGTCGCCGTCAACGTTGCCAAAGCCAGCCCAGACCTGGAAAACAACTCGCACATCGTTGTCACCAGCTTCAACGGCATCGTCCTGCTGGCCGGGCAAACACCCCGCCCGGACCTCAAGGCCATGGCCGAACAAGCCGCCAGCGAAGTACAGCGCGTCAAGAAGGTGCATAACGAACTGCAGGTACTGCCACCTTCCGGTTTCCTGGCCCGCCAGAACGATAGCTGGCTGACCACCAAGATAAAGACCCAGATGCTCACCGACGCCAGCGTGCCTGCCTCGCGAATCAAGGTGGTGACCGAGAACGGCATCGTCTACCTGCTGGGCTTGCTGACCCAACAGGAGGCCACCCAGGCCACTAACCTGGTTCAGGGCGTATCGGGCGTGCAGAAGATCGTCAAATTGTTCGAATACATCGACTGACACACAACGGCGAGATACAAAAAAGGCGATCCGGATGGATCGCCTTTTTTATTACTTGACCACTTTCAAGCTCGGTCGGCCACTGGGGCGCGGCGGCTCACTGTCCGGTGGCGGCAAATCGTCATCCGGCTCGAGATCATCCTCTTCATCCAGAGGCGACTCCAGATCGAAGACCATGCCCTGGCCATTCTCACGGGCATAGATCCCCAGGATCGCCGCAACCGGTACATGCAGGCTGTGCGGCACACCACCGAAGCGCCCTTCGAAGGTCACTACGTCGTTATCCATATGCAGATGACGCACGGCACTGGGAGAAATGTTCAGGACGATCTGCCCATCACTGGCAAAGCCCTGGGGCACCTGCACTGCCGGATAGTCGGAGTTGACCAGCATGTGCGGGGTGCAATCGTTGTCCACAATCCACTCATAGAGCGCGCGGACCAGATAAGGTCGACTGGAGTTCATAGCGGCTCCTTAAGCCTCAGCGCATATCGCGTTCGACACCAGACAGACTCGCCTGGAAAGCCTCACGCGCAAATTGGCGTTCCATATAATCAAGCAACGGCTTGGCCTGCCGCGGCAGTTCGATACCCAGGACTGGCAATCTCCAGAGTATGGGCAGTAGGCAGCAGTCCACCAGACTTTGTTCCTCACTGAGGAAAAATGGCTTGTCGGCAAACAAAGGAGAAACGCCCGTCAGGCTTTCACGCAATTCCTTGCGCGCCTGCACTCGAGCAGCCTCCTTGGTCCGCGGATCAAGAATCAGATCCACTTGCCCACACCAGTCACGCTGGATCCGGTGTATCAGCAGACGACTGTTGGCTCGCGCCACAGGATAAACCGGCAGCAGTGGCGGATGCGGATAACGCTCATCCAAATACTCCATTACCACTGTCGACTCCCACAACGCCAGGTCGCGGTCGACCAGCGTTGGCAAGCTCCCATAAGGGTTCACTTCGATCAGCTTCGGCGGCTGACGCCCCGCCTCCACACTGATGATCTCGGCGCTGACACCCTTCTCTGCGAGCACAATGCGCACCCGGTGGGAATAGTGGTCGGCGGGGTCGGAGTAACAGGCCAACCGATTGGTCACGCCCATGGCGATCCTCCTCGCTTGTTGAAATTATCGGAAGCAGAAAAAACGAGCGCGCCCTCAGGGCGCCTCTGGTAACCCCCGAATGATACAGGGTTGTTACAGCTCCAGAGACGCCCTTGGGCGCGCACGTTCAACAACTGATGCTTAAAACGCTATCAATGCACATCCTTCCAGTATTCGCGCTTGAGCAGATAGGCGAACACGAAGAAGAAGGCCAGGTACAGCAGTACGTAGGTACCGATGCGCTGGTGCTGCAGCTTGACCGGGTTGGCCGAGTAAGCCAGGAAGGTCACCAGATTCTTGACCTTCTCGTCGAACTGAGCCTCGTTGAGGGTCCCGGTGTTTTCCTTGATGGTCAACTGATCACAAGCTTCATGGGTCAGCGGCGTGCCGGTCAGCGGATCGTATTGCTTCTTGCCATCTTCGACGATCTGCACCTGCTTGCAACCAATCACCTGGCGACCCTGCAGGCCAACCAGAACGTTAGGCATGCCGACGTTCGGGAAAACCTTGTTATTCACACCCCAAGGGCGCGCCGGATCCTCGTAGAAGGACTTGAGGTAGCCATAGAGCCAGTCGGTACCCCGTACACGGGCCACCAGAGTCAGATCCGGTGGCGCAGCGCCAAACCAGGTCTTGGCATCTGACGGCTGCATGCCGATGTTCATGTGGTCACCGATCTTGGCACCGGTGAAGACCAGCTTGCTCAACATCAGATCGTGAGGAATGCCCAGATCGTCGGCAACCCGCTCATAACGCTGGAACTTGGCGCTGTGGCAACCCATGCAGTAGTTGGCAAAGGTACGCGCGCCGTCTTGCAGGGCAGCTTTGTCGGTCAGGTCGATGTCAACCTTCTCCAACTCAGGGCCGCCGTGCTCGGCCGCGAAAGACAATACAGGCATAGCAGCAAGAATCAGTACAGCAAATAGCTTTTTCATCAGCCAGTCACCCTTTCCGGAACCGGTTTGGTCTTCTCGAGCCTGGTGTAGAACGGCATCAGAATGAAGTAGGCGAAGTACAGGAAGGTACATACCTGCGACAACAGCGTACGGCCCGGAGTCGGTGCCAATACGCCCAGTACACCCAGGATCACGAACGAGATGCAGAACACCAGCAGCCAGATCTTGCTCAGCCAGCCTTTGTAGCGCATGGACTTGACCGGGCTACGGTCGAGCCAAGGCAGTACGAACAGCACGGCAATGGCAGCCCCCATGGCGATGACGCCCATGAGCTTGTCCGGCACCGCACGCAGGATCGCGTAGAACGGAGTGAAGTACCAAACCGGAGCAATATGCTCAGGCGTCTTGAACGGGTTGGCCTGTTCGAAGTTCGGCTTCTCGAGGAAGTAGCCACCCATTTCCGGGAAGAAGAACACGATCGAGCAGAAGATGAAGAGGAACACCACCACGCCGACAATGTCTTTCACGGTGTAGTAAGGGTGGAAGGGAATGCCATCCAGCGGGATGCCGTTCTCGTCCTTTTTCTTCTTGATATCGACGCCATCCGGGTTGTTCGAACCCACTTCGTGCAACGCCAGGATGTGCAGCACCACCAGACCGAGAATCACGATCGGCAGAGCCACTACGTGCAGGGCGAAGAAGCGGTTCAGGGTAATCCCGGAAATCAGGTAGTCACCTCGGATCCACTGAGTCAGGTCGTTGCCGATGACCGGGATCGCACCGAACAGCGAGATGATCACCTGGGCGCCCCAGTAGGACATCTGGCCCCACGGCAGCAGGTAGCCCATGAAGGCCTCGGCCATCAGTGCCAGGTAGATCAGCATGCCGAACAGCCACACCAGCTCACGGGGCTTCTGGTAGGAACCGTAGAGCAGGCCACGGAACATGTGCAGATAGACCACGATGAAGAACGCCGAAGCGCCGGTGGAGTGGAGCAGACGCAGGATCGCGCCGTACTCGACGTCGCGCATGATGTATTCAACGGAAGCGAAGGCCTCTTCCGCCGAAGGGGTGTAGCTCATGGTCAGCCAGACACCGGTTACGATCTGGTTGACCAGAACCAGCAGCGCCAGGGAGCCAAAGAAATAGAAGAAGTTGAAGTTCTTCGGAGCGTAATACTTGCTGAGATGGTCTTCCCACATCTTGGTCGCGGGGAAGCGCGCATCAACCCAATCCATGAACTTGCTCATCACGCTTTCTCCGTGTCGACGCCAATGACGATGATGTCATCCGACTCATAGGAATGCGGGGGTACTGGCAGGTTCAAAGGCGCAGGTTGCGACTTGTAGACGCGACCAGCCAGATCGTAGTGGGAACCGTGGCAAGGGCAGAAATAGCCACCTACCCAGTCCTTGCCCAGATCCGCGGGCGCCACTTCAGGACGGAAGGTCGGAGAACAGCCCAGGTGGGTGCAGATACCGATCAGCAGCAGAATCTCTGGCTTGATCGAGCGCACTTCCGGGTCGACGTAGGTTGGTTGTACTGAGTTCTTGGAGTCAGGGTCAGACAACTGGCCCTCGATCTTTTTAAGATTCCCCAGGATTTCCTCGGTACGGCGGACGATGAATACCGGCTGACCACGCCATTCAGCAATCATCTGCTGACCTGGGTCGATCTTGCTGATATTCACCTTCACCGGTGCACCTGCGGCTTTCGCCTTGGCACTGGGAAACCATGACCCCACGAACGGGACCGCAGCCCCCACCGCTCCAGCAGCACCCACCACGGATGTGGCTGCTACTAGGAAGCGACGCCGGCCTGCATTCACGCCGTCATTGCTCATTCAGTCCTCTCCCATCAGCTTTGTGGCCTGTTAAATCAGGCATCTACTAAGTAAAAATCTGAACTTATAAAAATTTTGCCGAATGGTAATGAAAAGCCCCTATTCTGACAAGGTAATTACCAAGCCGAGCTGGCCCGAAGCCTTGTAGTATAGGGCCTGCGCGGATGTGGCAAGTTGTCACAGAGCAAATTCTAGACAATAAAAAACGCCCAGCTCCGCGAGGAGACTGGGCGTTTTTGAACGCAGTAGCGAATTAACGCTTGGAGTATTGCGGACGCTTACGCGCTTTACGCAGACCCACTTTCTTACGTTCAACTTCACGTGCGTCACGGGTTACGAAACCAGCTTTACGCAGCGCGCTGCGCAGAGTTTCGTCGTAATCCATCAGAGCGCGAGTGATACCGTGGCGGATTGCGCCAGCTTGACCACTTACACCGCCGCCGATAACGGTGACGTAGATATCGAACTTCTCAACGGTCTCGGTCAGCTCCAGCGGTTGACGAACTACCATGCGAGCAGTTTCGCGACCGAAGAAGTTATCCAGGGAGCGGTTGTTGATCGAGATGTTGCCAGTGCCCGGACGCAGGAAAACGCGTGCGGTTGCAGTCTTGCGACGGCCAGTGCCGTAATTTTGAGTCGCCGACATAATGAACTATTCCGTTAAATCTTCAGTTCTTGGGGCTGCTGAGCAGTATGAGGGTGTGCAGCGCCCGCATAGACTTTCAGCTTACGGTACATGTCGCGACCCAGCGGGTTCTTAGGCAGCATGCCTTTTACCGCGGTCTCGATCACGCGCTCAGGGGCTTTGGCGATCAGCTTTTCGAAGTTGATCGACTTGATGCCGCCCGGGAAACCGGAGTGGGAGTAGTACATTTTGTCAGTGGTTTTAGCGCCAGTAACACGTACCTGCTCGGCATTGATCACGACGATGTAGTCGCCGGTGTCAACGTGAGGAGTGTACTCAGGCTTGTGCTTGCCACGCAGACGGCTCGCGATTTCGGTGGCCAGACGACCCAGGGTCTGACCAGCAGCGTCGACGACGAACCAGTCGCGCTTTACTGTTTCCGGTTTAGCAGTAAAAGTTTTCATTCTTTATAGCCTCAGGGGCCGCCCAGCAAAATAGACGGCGGATCTTACTGAATAGTGCTTACTTTGACAAGGTCAAAGGCAGCCGGACACAGACGCTATCGGGGGCTCGGGTCAGCGCGTCTGATATACGGCAAGATTCTTCGGCAGGCGGCGCATCACTTCCACTGCAGAAAGAGCTGCCGAATTATGCAGATTGCGAAAAAAATTTCAACCTGCTTTTATGATTGTTTTGCCAAGGGAGCACCCGATGGACTACCGCCAGCTGGGCCGAACCGATCTGAATGTGAGTGCCATTTGCCTGGGCACCATGACCTGGGGCGAGCAGAACACCGAGGCTGAAGCCTTCGCTCAGATCGAGCGGGCCAAGAACGCCGGAATCAACTTCATCGACACCGCCGAGATGTACCCGGTGCCGCCAAAGGCCGAAACCTACGCCACCACCGAGCGCTATATCGGCAACTGGTTCAAGCAGCGTGGCGACCGCGCCGACTGGATCCTGGCCAGCAAGATCGCAGGTCCGGGCAACACCATCGACTACATTCGCGACAAACAGCTCAAGCACAACCGCAAGCATATAGTCGAAGCCGTGGATGCCAGCCTCAAGCGCCTGCAGACCGACTGGATCGACCTGTACCAACTGCACTGGCCCGAGCGCAGCACCAACTTCTTCGGCCAACTGGGCTACAAGCACCAGGCCGATGAAGACTTCACTCCGCTGGAAGAAACCCTCGAAGCCCTGGACGAGCAGGTCAAGGCCGGCAAGATCCGCCATATCGGCCTGTCCAACGAAACGCCATGGGGCACCATGAAGTTCCTTGCCCTGGCCGAGAGCCGTGGCTGGCCGCGGGCGGTTTCGATCCAGAACCCCTACAACCTGCTCAACCGCAGCTTCGAAGTGGGCCTGGCGGAAATCGCCATTCGTGAACAATGTGGCCTGCTGGCCTACTCTCCCCTGGCGTTTGGCTACCTGTCCGGCAAGTACGAAAGCGGCGCACGGCCAGCCAAGGCACGGCTGAGCCTCTACAGCCGCTTCAGCCGCTACTTCAACCCTCAGTCGGAAGCGGCCTGCAGCCGTTATGTGGCGCTGGCCCGCGAGCACGGCCTGGATCCGGCACAGATGGCCCTGGCCTTCGTCACTCAACAGCCGTTCGTGACCAGCAACATCATCGGCGCCACCACTCTGGAACAGCTGGACAGCAACATCGCCAGCGCCACCTTGAAGCTGTCGGAAGAGGTCCTCGCCGGGATCGAGGCAATCCACAAGGATCACCCCAACCCCGCGCCTTAATAGGCCCACAGTTGCCGGCTTGCCAGCGAATGGATACGTCGCTCACCCGCTTCGCAGCCTTCGCTGGCGGCCCGCTTCCTATAGTGAGCGGGCAATGATCTCCTTCATGATCTCGTTGGTCCCGGCATAAATGCGCTGCACCCGCGCATCGGCCCAGGCCCGGGCCACCGGGTATTCCCACATGAAGCCGTAGCCGCCGTGCAACTGCACGCATTCATCAAGCACCTTGCACTGCAGGTCAGTCCCCCAGCACTTGGCCATGGCCGCCGTCGGCACATCGAGCTTGCCCTGCAAGTGCAGCTCCAGGCAACGATCGACAAATACGCGGCCGATCTGAATTTCCGTGGCCATTTCCGCCAGCTTGAAACGGCTGTTCTGGAAATCGGCAATTGCCTTGCCAAAAGCCTTGCGTTCGCGGGTGTACTCCAGGGTCCACTGCAACGCCGCCTCGGCACTGGCCAGGCCGCCAATGGCTACGGTCAGGCGCTCCTGGGGCAACTCCTGCATCAAATAGGCAAAACCAGCCCCAGCCTGCCCCAGCAGATTTTCCTTGGGCACTCGCACATCCTGGAAAAACAGCTCGGAGGTGTCCTGAGCCTTCATTCCCACCTTTTCCAGGCGCTTGCCCTTGGAGAACCCGGGAGTATCGGCTTCAACCAGAAACAGGCTGGTGCCCTTGGCTCCGGCCTTGGGGTCGGTCTTGGCCACGACTATCACCAGGTCCGCCAGGTAGCCGTTGGTAATAAAGGTCTTGGAACCATTGATCACGTACTCGTCGCCGTCGAGCACTGCCGTGGTCTTCACCCCTTGCAGGTCGGAGCCCGCTCCCGGCTCGGTCATGGCAATGGCCGTGACCATTTCCCCCGACACCAGCCGGGGCAGGTACTTGTGTTTCAGCGACTCACTGCCGTAATGCAGGATGTAGGGCGCGACAATGTCCGAATGCAGGGAAAAACCAATGCCCGTCAGCCCCAGCCGGCCAATCTCCTCGATCACCACTGCGCTGTAGAGAAAGTCCGCCCCCAGGCCGCCGTATTCCTCGGGAATGTGCGAACACAGCATTCCGGCCTCCCCCGCCTTGCTCCACAGCTGACGGTCGATATAGCCCTGTTTTTCCCATTCGCCATGGAAGGGCACGGCCTCTTTCTCAAGGAATGTACGCACACTGTCACGGAAGAGTTCGTGCTCGGAGCTGAACAAGGTTCTAGGGATCATGCAGGCACCTGTGATGGTTATTGATCATGGGTTGGCTGCCAGAGCCTAAGGCTAGCCACCTGCACGGGACACTGGACACATCCGACAAAAAATAAGACGATCCAGCCGTCTGGTGACCACTTTCCCCTATAAGAACAATTGAATTATGTCTAACCAAACCTCCACGCCCTTGCGGCGCGTCAGCATCCTGGCTATCGACCGGGTTTTCGCTTCCACCCTCATGCAAGCCAAGGATTTCTTCCATCTGGCCAGCCTGCGCTACGGCAAACAACTGGGCCAAGGCCTGACCCCGGCGTTCGAAACCCGCCTGGTCAGCCCCGACGGCCAGCCCGTATGCAGTTTCAGCGATGTGATCATGCCGGTGGACGGCCCGCTGGAAGACACCGATATCATCATCCTCCCGGCGTTCTGGGACGACTTCGACACCCTGTGCCAGCGTTACCCGCAGATCTTGCCCTGGCTGCGCGCCCAGCACGCTCGCGGCGCGGTCCTCTGCGGCGAAGCCACTGGGGTGTTCTGGCTGGCTGAAGCCGGCCTGCTCGATGGCAAGGAGGCCACTACCTACTGGCGCTTCTTCAGTGCCTTCAGCGAGCGCTTCCCCCAGATCCAGCTCAATCAGGACAAACACCTGACCGACGCCGACAACCTCTACTGCGCGGGTGGCACCACCTCGGCCTGCGACCTGTACATCTACCTGATCGAACGCTTCTGCGGTGCCAACGTGGCCCAGGCCGTGGCCCGGGACATCCTCTATGAAGTGCAGCGCAGCTACGCCCCAGGGCGCATCGGCTTCGGCGGCCAGAAGCTGCATCAGGATGTGATCATCCTGCAGATCCAGCACTGGCTCGAAGAGCACTTCGCCGACAAGTTCCGCTTCGAGGACGTGGCCCGCGAGCACGGCATGAGCATTCGCAACTTCATGCGCCGCTTCCAGACCGCCACCGGCGACAAGCCCCTGCATTACCTGCAGCGCCTGCGCATCGAAACCGCCAAGGGCCTGCTCTCGGGAACGCGCAAGAGCATCAAGACCATCAGCTACGAAGTCGGCTACGACGATGCCAGTTTCTTCGCCCGCCTGTTCCGCCAGCACACCGAGCTTTCACCCAACCAGTACCGCCAACAGTTCCAGCAACAGGCGGCATAAAAAAAGGGCCTGCAATGCAGGCCCTTTTTCATCTGGCAACGCTTATGGCTTGTGCGCCCGCGACAGGAACTCGTGCGACTGCATCTCCAGCAGGCGGCTGAGGGTGCGCTGGAACTCGAACGTCAGGCGGCCACCGGTGTAGAGGTCCTTGAGTTCGACCTCGGCGGAAATGATCAGCTTGACGTTGCGGTCATAGAATTCGTCGACCATGTTGATAAAGCGCCGGGCGATGTCGTCGGTGGTGACGCTCATCTGCTCCACGCCACTGAGCAACACGGCGTGGAAGATCTTGCCCAGCTCGATGTAGTCGTTCTGGCTGCGCGGGCCGTCGCACAGTTCCCGGAAGTCAAACCAGGCCACATCATCGCAGGTACGCAATGCGCGGATCTCGCGGTTCTCGATGATCAACACATCGTTTTCCACCGCCTGGGTGCACTCCGGCGTCAATGCCCGGAAGCTCTTGCGCAAGCTTTCTTGTGCTTCTTCGTTCAATGGATAGTGGAACAGCTCCGCCTGCTCCAGGTGACGCAAGCGGTAGTCGACACCGCTGTCGACGTTGACGATCTCGGTGTTCTGCTTGATCAGGGCAATCGCCGGCAGGAAGCGCGCGCGCTGCAAGCCATCCTTGTACAGGCCATCCGGGACGATGTTCGAGGTGGCGACCAGGGTCACGCCATTCTTGAACAGTTCCTCCATGAGGGTGCCAAGAATCATCGCGTCGGTAATGTCAGACACGAAGAATTCGTCGAAGCAGATCACCCGCGCCTCTTGCGAGAAACGCTTGGCGATGATGGTCAGCGGGTTCTTCTCACCGCCCAGGGTCTTCATTTCTTCATGTACGCGCTTCATGAAACGGTGAAAGTGCGTGCGTACCTTTTCCTTGAACGGCAAGGCTTCGAAGAAGGTGTCCACCAGATAGGTCTTGCCGCGCCCCACTCCACCCCAGAAATACAGGCCCTTGACCGGCGTCTGATCCTTCTTGCCAAAGAGCTTGCCGAGCAGGCCCGGCTTGTTTTGCTCGGCCGCGATCAGATCGTCATACAGGCGCTGCAGATGACGCACAGCCGTTTCCTGTGCCGCATCATGAAAGAAATCCGGGCGTTTCAGATCTGCTTGGTATCGTTCTAGGGGCGTCATAATTCGTTAGCAAGGCAACAAAAACGGGCCGTCACTTTAGCGACGGCCCTGGGGAATGGCAATCAGCCCTTGGTCGGGAAGATGCCGATTAGTCCTGCGCTGGGGTCAGAGCGATGCGCAGCGCATCTACAGCAGCGTCGCGGGCGCCGGCATCGCTAAAGTCCGGGCTGTCAGCCACGCAGGTGCCGTCCAGCCAGATACTGAATGCATTGCCCTCGGTCCGCAGATCCAGCTCCTGGCCCGATTGCAGTTGCTTGGTGACAGCACCTGCAGCCTTGCCATCAGCGAAATTGCGCGACAGCAGCAACTGCTCGCCATCGGCCGACAGCAAACGGAAACGGAAGCTGCCGTCATCCTCGCGAAAGCTGATGAAACGCGCGGCCTTGGCGGCTTTTTTCTTGGTGGTGGCTGCCACCTGTACCTGGGCGGCGAAAGAGCGCAGGCCCACGGCTTCGCGCAGTTCGTTGAGGAACGGCGTGGCCACGGCACGGGCCTTGACGGCGCCAGCACGCAAGATGTCTTCCAGGTCCGAAGGGCGTGCGATCAGTTGGTGATAACGCTCGCGGGCTTCGCCCAGTTCGGCATCCAGCAACTGGAACAGGCGGTTCTTGGCTTCGCCCCAACCCAGGCCCTGAAGCAGCTCGCTGCGGAACTCGTCGGCTTGCGCAGGGGTGGAGAACGCCTGGTACAGGGTGAACAAATGAGAGTTGTCCGGATCCTTGGCCTCGCCTGGCGCCTTGGAGTCGGTGACGATACGCGAGATCGCGTCCTTCATGTCCTTGGCGCTGGTGAACAGCGGGATGGTGTTGTCGTAACTCTTGGACATCTTGCGGCCATCGAGACCTGGCAAGGTGGCAACGCTTTCCTCGATCAGCGCCTCGGGCATGGTGAAGAACTCCTTGCCCTGGCCGAACAGGTGGTTGAAACGCTGGCCAATGTCCCGGGCCATTTCCACGTGCTGGATCTGGTCGCGGCCCACCGGCACCTTGTGCGCGTTGAACATCAGGATGTCCGCCGCCATCAGTACCGGGTAGCTGTACAAGCCCATGGTGATGCCGGCGTCCGGGTCTTCACCGGCCTCGACATTCTTGTCCACCGAAGCCTTGTAGGCATGGGCACGGTTGAGCAGCCCCTTGGCCGCCACGCAGGTCAACAGCCAGGTCAGCTCGGGGATCTCCGGGATGTCCGACTGGCGATAGAAAGTCACGCGCTCCACATCCAGGCCACCGGCCAACCAGGTGGCGGCGATTTCCTGGCGCGAACGCTGGATACGCAGCGGGTCATCGCACTTGATCAGTGCGTGGTAGTCGGCCAGAAAGTAGAAGGAATCGGCATTGCTGTCGCGGCTGGCGATGATCGCCGGGCGGATCGCACCGGCATAGTTGCCCAGGTGCGGAGTGCCGGTGGTAGTAATGCCGGTGAGGATACGCGTACGAGTAGTCATGGGTAATCGCTTATCAGACTGCTATCAATTCGAAAGTCGCGGCAGCACCAGATCTTTCAGATCGGTGAGCTTGCCATGAAAAAAGTGCCCGCATTCTGCCACTTTCAGCAGCTCATGGGGGCGAACAAGCGCGTCGGACCAGTCGTAGACCGCCTGAGGGTCGATGACTTCATCAGTTTGCGGCTGGATCAGAGTCAACGGGCAGTTCTGCGGCAGCAGGTCGCTATCACGCAGGCGGGTGACCGCCGGCGCCACCATGAACAAGTGCTTGAGCTGCGCACCTTGGGCTTCCAGGCGCCCGCCAAGGCTGGCCGCGACAAAACCGCCAAAGGAGAACCCGAACAGGGTCAAGGGCAGTTGCGGATGCTGGGCCTGCAACCACTGGGCTGCCGCCTGGGCATCGTCGACTTCACCGCTGCCCATGTCGTGGCTGCCTTCACTAGCGCCCACGCCACGGTAGTTGAAACGCAGGGTGGTCAGGCCGGCATCCCGCGCAGTGCGCTGCAGGGTGGACACCACCTTATTGAGCATGGTGCCGCCCTGCACCGGATTGGGGTGGCAGATCAGCGCCACACCACGTGCATCGGGCACCTGCAGATACAGGGCTTCCAGTTGGCCCACCGGGCCGGCAATCACTACAGGGGTTTCACGCATAAGCAAGGAAGGAACTCCGTGACCTCGAAGGGGGTCGACTCGTCTAGCAAATGGTCTGTGCCAATCTATTGCGAGTGAATCGCGGTATACAGCGCAGGTTCGAGCCGTTAACGTAAAGCAAAGCCGTTTATAGAGGAAGGACTCGTGGAACACTCGCTCTTAGTTTGGTTGTTGCCGACTCTTGCCCTGGTCGCGGGTGTCGCCATTGGATTCCTGGTCGCTCGCCTGCTGCCCAATGCCGCGCCTAACCGCACGCAGCGTCAGTTGGATGATATTCAGGAACGTTTCGACAATTATCAGAATGAAGTGGTCACTCACTTCAACAGCACCGCAACCCTGGTCAAGAAACTGACCCAGAGTTACCAGGAAGTGCAGGATCACCTTGCCGAGGGCGCCAATCGACTGGCCCTGGACGAACTGACCCGCCAGCGCCTGCTGGCCGCCCTGCACTCGGAGTCGGTGCAGGCTCCACGTGAGCGCCTGACCCCTCCACGGGACCAGGAACCACCACGGGACTACGCGCCCAAGACGCCGAATGCCCCAGGCATGCTCGACGAACAATATGGCCTGAAGAAGTAATACGCTTCAGCCATTAAAAAAGCCCGCCCGATCTGCATCGGGCGGGCTTTTTTGTGCCTGGGGTTCAGCCAGTCCGGTCAGGGATACTGCTGGTATTGCTGACCTTGCTGCTGATAGGGCTGCTGGTATTGCTGGTTGGGTTGCTGGTATTGCTGGCCCGGAATCGCCTTGAGGTTGACCTCGACCCGACGGTTCTGCGCACGACCGTTGACATCGGCGTTGCTGGCGATCGGGTTGTCCGGACCGGCGCCACGAGCGGACAGGTTGGCACTGCTGACCCCCTGGGACGTCAGGTAGGTCGCCACGCTCTGGGCGCGACGCTGGGACAGGTCCATGTTGTGCTGGCGGCTGCCGGTGCTGTCGGTGTAGCCAACGATCTCGATCTGGTTCTGGTTGAACTCACGCAGGGAGTTGGCCAGGTTGTTCAGGGGCTGGTAGAAGCTGGGTGCGATATTCGCCGAGTCGGTGGCGAAGGTGATATTGCCCGGCATGATCAACTTGATCTGATCACCCTGGCGCTGCACCTCGACCCCGGTGTTAGCCATGCTGGCGCGCAGTTTTTTCTCCTGCTGGTCAGCGTAGTAGCCATAACCTGCAGCGGAAGCACCGACCACTGCCGCACCGATCAGGGCCCCCTTGCCACGGTTGTTGTGGTCGATGGCAGCACCAGCCAACGCACCGGCCAAGGCTCCCAGCCCACCGTACTTGGCGGTTTTACTCATGCCAGACGAGCCGCCGTCGGCCTGCCCCTGGTTGTCATAGGGGTTAGGCGAAGCGCAGCCGGACAACAAGGCCACAGCAGTAGCGACAACAATCAAACGACGTGAGGTGAACATGGAAAGCTCCTACATTTTGCATTTTGTGGTGCAGCGGACGTTGGCAATAGACCTTTGCTGGCGTTGGAACACGCAGAACGGCAAAAATTCCGTGAACCAACGGGCAATATAGTCAGACTCGCACGAACGGATTCTGACGCATCTCATCTCCCAGCCGAGTGTCTGGGCCGTGCCCGGCAACCACAGTGGCGTCTTCGTCGAGGGTATAGAGACGCTGCTTGATCGAACGCACCAGCGTGGCCTGATCGCCACCCCACAAATCCGTACGCCCGACCCCGCGCTTGAACAGCGTGTCGCCGGCAATCAGAAGCTTAGCCTCGGAAAACCAAAAGCTCATGGAACCTGGGGTATGCCCTGGAGTGTGCAAGGCCACGCCACAACCACAGGCCAGCTCTTCGTCATCACCCAGCCAGCGATCCGGGGACGGCACAGGGGTGTAGGGCACGCCGAACATGCTGCACTGCATCTCGAGGTTGTCCCAGAGAAACTGGTCGTCCTTGTGCAAGTGCAAGGTAGCGCCGGTCTTTTCCTTCATCTGCCCGGAGGCCAGGAAGTGATCCAGATGGGCATGGGTATGGATGATGCTCACCACCTTCAGACCCAGTGCGTCCAGGCGCGCCATGATCAGGTCGGGGTTGCCGCCCGGATCGACGACGATGGCTTTCTTGGTCAGCGGGTCGCCAATGATGGTGCAGTTGCACTGCAGCGGGCCGACGGGGAAGGTTTCACGGATGAGGCTGGGCTTGGCGGCGTCCATGGGAAGGCTCCAGAAAAATCGATGGGCCATTCTGTCACAGCTCGCCGCCACTGCTTACTCAGAACGCCAATTGCAACGTCTCCTCGCCTTCCAGTGCCAACAGGAACTGCTTGGCCTCAAGGCCGCCGGCGAAACCGGTGAGGCTGCCCGAGGCGCCGATCACCCGGTGGCAGGGGGCGACGATCGAGATCGGATTACGCCCATTGGCCGCCCCTACCGCACGCACTGCAGCGGGATTGCCGATCTGTCGGGCGATCTGGCTATAACTGCGGGTCTCGCCGAAAGGAATGGTCAGCAGGGCTTGCCAGACCTGGCGCTGGAACTCGGTGCCGACAAAGTCCAGCTCAAGCTCGAAACGCTCGCGGGTACCGGCAAAATATTCGCGCAACTGGCGCTCGGTCTCCAGCAACAGCGGATGCTCCGCGGCTTCCTGCAGTGGACCCAGGCGCACCCGGTTCTGCCGCTCGTGCTCCCAGAGAATCGCCGCCAGCTTCGCTCCCCGGGCAACCAGGGTCAGTTGGCCAACCGGGGACGCCATTTTCTTGAATACGCAGGACATCGCAGTTCTCCTTCAATCCGCCAGGGAAATCAGGCCGGCAACCCTGGGGTTCGCCGCCTTCATCTCAGTACGCCTGCACTGTAGAACGAGATTTCAGCGCAAGAACCTCGTTTCTTGCGCTGGAACTCGAAGGCGGATCATTCTGGGCGCTGCCAGGCGGCGAGGCTAGTCGTCCTCGTCCACCAGGTAACAATTGTCGCTGCTGCTAAGCCGGCCATGGGGGTCGACGATAAAGGCCCCCCGCCCCTGGCCACACTCCAGCAAGTGCACCGGCGCCAACTCGCGCTGGCGGTCGATCTGGGCGTTGAAGCGCACGATATAGGCCCCCAGAGAAATCGATACACACAGGATCAGCACCAGGCACAACACCAGTTGGTCGGTGTAGCCGGCGCCGCCATCGTCAGACGATACCCGCGACATGATCGGCCTCCGCCCGTTGCAGGTCCTGCCCCAGCAGGAACAGGTTCAAGGGGCCACCGTCCCCAAGGCGCACCATGGGTGCCACGGACGGCAGGACGCAAGCCATCAGGCCGAGAAGAATCAACACCAGCAGGATGCCTTTGAGCACTGAAGACAGGTTCATGGCTGTGCCGCGCTCTGCAGTTAAGAAGAGCCTGAGCTTAGAGAGCGCTGGGTTAACAGCGGGTAAACATCGATGGAAAAGCCTTGGCTTCCGCTATCCTTCGGCCCATCGAGTGCCAAGGGTCCAAGGGGACGTTTCCGTGCATATTCACCTGCTGCTGGTCGAGGACAACCTCGACCTGGCCAATACCGTCATCGAGTACCTGGAAATCGGTGGCATCGTCTGCGACCACGCCAGCAACGGCCAGACCGGCCTTAACCTGGCCCTGAGCCAGCATTACGACGTGATCCTCCTGGACATCATGCTGCCGCGGCTGGACGGCCAGCAGCTGTGCGAACAACTGCGCCAGCACGGCAGCCAGACCCCCATCCTCATGCTCACCTCGCTGGATGCCCTGTCGGACAAGCTCGCCAGCTTTGCCGCCGGTGCCGACGATTATCTGGTCAAGCCCTTCGAACTGGCCGAGCTGGTGGCCAGGATCCGTGCCCTGAGCCTGCGCCGCAGCGGCCAGGCCAGCCGCCTGCAGGTGGCCGACCTGGTGATGGAGCTGACCACCCGCAAGGTCAGCCGCGCCGGCCAGGAACTGCACCTGTCGCCCATTTGCTGGACCCTGCTGGAGTGCCTGATGCGCGCCAGCCCCGAGCCCGTCACCCGGGAACGCCTGGAGGCGAGCATCTGGGGCGACGAGCCACCCGACAGCAACACCCTCAAGGTGCATATGCACCGGCTGCGCAAGACTGTGGACAAATCCTTCGACCAGCCCCTGATCCACACCCTTCCCGGTATTGGCATACAGCTGAGGTCACATGCGTAACGGCCTGAGTTTGAAATGGGTGATCAGCGGCAGCTTCCTCCTGCTGATCGCCGTGGTACTGCTGATCTACAGCCTGCTGCTGCCGGAATACAGCGTCCGCGGCCTGCTCTACACCGCCAGCGCGATGATGGAGGAAGAAGCCCAGTACTTCGCCAGGCACTACAACAAGGACCCCACGACCCCGCCGCCGCACAACTATTTCTATACCAGCGTCATCGGCAAGGAAGCGCTGCCCGAGAAGGTCCGCCAATTGCTGGACACGCCCCCGAGCCTGTCCTTCGGGGCTGTCCAGGTCTTTGGCGACCTGGATTCCGATGACGACGATGAAGGCCGGGCGATCCTTGCCCAACCCCTGGCGGACGGCAAGACCCTGTACATGTACGACGTCGACCATGACCAGGAAGAAGGCGGCGAAGTCGAGACGCCACTGTCCGACGCCTACCTGGACCGTGAACTGCGCGGGGTGATTTTCATCAGCCTGGCGGTGTTCATACCGGCGCTGATCATCATTGCCCTGCTGGTCTGGTGGCTGGTGCGGCCCCTGGGGCGCCTTTCCCAGTGGTCCAGTACCCTCAAGGACCCCGACACGGTTGCCGGCGAACGGCCCAATTTCAGCTTCAAGGAATTCAACATGCTGGCCGACGCCCTGGCCCAGAGCATGCAACAGGTCCAGGCTGCCAGCCAGCGAGAAGGCCGGCTGCTGCGCTACACCAGCCATGAACTGCGTACCCCGCTGGCAGTGCTCAAGGCCAATATCGAGCTGCTGACCCTGCAAGCCGGCGGTGCCCTGCCGCCGCCCCTGCAACGTATCGAACGCTCGGTACTGAACATGCAGCGCATCGCCGAGACTTTGCTGTGGATGAGCCGCGAGCTGCCCGAAGCCCTGCCCGAGGAGCCCATCGACATGAGCGGGCTGGTCAACGAACTGATTCAGGAGCAGCGCTACCTGATCGGGACACGGGATATCGAACTGATCCTGGACATCAGCACCACCCCTTGCCGACTGCCCCTGACCGCTTGCCGGATCGTGGTTGGCAATTTCCTGCGCAACGCCCTGCAATACGCCGATGACGGCAGCATCGAGATCCACTTCGACTACCCGCGCCTGCGCATTCTCAACCGCATCCGCGAAACCAAGCAGATCGAGCCTTCCAGCGACTACGGCTATGGCCTGGGCCTGGAACTGATGCGCCAGTTGTGTGCCCGCCTGGGTTGGCGCATAGACGTGCTGGTGGAGGAGCAACGCTTCAGCGTCACCTTGGACTTCGACGCCGCCCCAACCGAGGAAGCCCCGAGCGCCAGCCCCGGCGAGGAGACTGCCTGAGGCCAAGCGAGGAAAAATGTGCTCGCAAGCGATGAAAAAACTGCCTCGGCCACGCCCTCCCTTCCAGCAGTTGTGAGTATTGTTGCGGAACAAAAAAACACGCCGGGGGAGCCTTGCCGGTGCGTAACTTGCTTGCATCAAGCGCGCTGCATGCGCCGTGATGCATGCAAGTCCCGGGTCACCCTGACCCGGCCGCCCTTCCCCCGTGCCCGGGCAAAGAACGAGGTTCGCTGTGGCTGCCTACAATCTGCGTCAACTGAAGTACTTCATCACCACCGTCGAGTGCGGCAGCGTCGCCGAGGCATCACGCAAGCTGTACATCGCCCAGCCGTCGATCTCCACCGCCATCAAGGGCCTGGAGGACAGCTTCGGCGTGCAATTGCTGATTCGTCACCATGCCCTCGGCGTGTCCCTGACCCCCAGCGGGGCACGTTTCTACCGCAAGGCCCAGGAGCTGCTGCGCATGGCCAAGGAGTTCGAGCAGAACGCCCTGGCAGACAACGACGTGGTCGCCGGGCAGATCGACATCGGCTGCTTCGAAACCGTGGCACCGCTGTACCTGCCACAGCTGATCGCCGGCTTCAGCGCGCTCTATCCCGGGGTGGAAATCCGCATCCGTGATGGCGAGCAGCAGGAACTGGTACAGGGCCTGACCGGTGGCGCATTCGATCTGGCGATCCTCTATGAGCATGACCTGGACGGCACCATCGAAACCGAGCCACTGATGCCGCCACAACGGCCTTACGCCTTGCTGCCGGCCGGCCATCGCTACGCCAAGCAGCCCCAGGTATCGCTGCGCGACCTGTGCCTGGAGCCGATGATCCTGCTGGACGTGCAACCGAGCCGCACCTATTTCGTCAGCCTGTTCGAAGAACTGGGGCTGACGCCACAGATTGCCTTCAGCTCACCGTCCATCGAGATGGTGCGCGGGATGGTCGGCCAGGGCTTCGGTTTCTCGATCCTGGTCACCCGCCCCCACTCGCCGTTTTCCTACGATGGCAAGCCGGTGGTGTGTGTCGATATTGTCGAGGATGTCACAGGTTCAGGCCTGGTGGCCGCCTGGCTCAAACGTGGCCAATTGACCAAGCCGGCGCGGTTGTTCGCCGACTACTGCAAGGAGCACCTGGCCCGCTAGCCAGTGGCGCAACGCCTACCCCAGCAACCCCAGTTCCTGGGCCCGGGCCACGGCCTGGGTCCGGCGCTCTACCCCCAGCTTGCTGTTGATATGGCTGGCATGGGTTTTCACCGTATGCAGCGAGATGAACAGGCGCTCGCTGATTTCCTGGTTGGAGCAGCCCTGGGCGATCAACTGCAACACTGAAAGCTCCCGGGAGCTCAGGGACTCGTTATGGGTCACGATCTCCTGAGGTTCACGCGAGGCTGCCGGCAACCGCTCCAGCAACGCCTGGGTCAGGGCCGTCGATACGCCCTGCTGCAACTGCTCGCGCATCCAGCCGGGATGGCCATGGAGCAATGCCATGAACGGCTGCACCGCGCCTCCAACCCCGGCCTCCAGAGCCTGGGCCAGGTCCTGGCGGGCCTGCGGACCGCGACCGGCCGCCAGCAACAGTGCGGCTTTCTGGGTCAGGGCCATCACGCTCAACAGCTGCCGGCCGCTCTGCTGGCCATGCTCGACCAACCGATTCAAGCGCTGCTCCGCCCGGCTCAGGTCGCCCTTGATGCTTTCAAGCTGGGCTTGCTGCAATTCGATGTGCAATGGCAGTTGCGGATGGAACTCCGGTGGCGCCGCCGCCTGTTCGCCGGTGTAGGTCTGGCCCAGGCGGGCCAGCCAGGCTTCGGCCAGATCGGTACGCCCCTGGGCCAGCCACAGCTCGCATTTCACCAGGGTGATCATTGCCAGGTAATAGATCGGTGGTACGTCCCAGATGTGCATCAAGCGCTCGGCTTCCGCCAGCTCGGCGAAGGCTCGGGAGAACTCGCCGACCAGGCCTTCCTGCTTGGCGATCACGCAGTGACCGATCAGCACGCTGATATCGCGACAGGCCCGGGCCTCCACCAGCCCGGCCTGCAAACGCACCAGGCCGGCCTCGGGCTGGGCACGCAGGGTCAGCAGATAACCGTCATACAGGGTCAGGCGGGCCCGCACCGCATACAACCGCTGGGCCGACAGGCCCTGCAGGCGCCGCAGCCCCTGGTGTACCTCCTCCTGCGCCCGCAGCACTTCGCCGCGGGCCTGCAGGACCCGGGCACGGTCGTAGTGGGCCAGGGCTTCGAACAGCGGATTGCCAACCCGTTGCGCCAGCTCCAGGGATTCGCGATTGAGGCTGCGGGCCCGCCACAGATCGGCATCGGTAATGGCCAGGTTGGACAAGGTCGACAAGCACATCAGGCGCTGCCCATACCGTTTGGGCGGCAGGCTTTCCAGGGCCTCGCTGCAATAGGCCAGGGTGTTTTCCCGCTGGCCGCGGCCACGGGCGATGATGCCGCTCAGGGCCAGCCATTGCGCCAACATCGACTTCTGCGCCGTGGCCGAAGGGGCCGGCAGGAAACGACTCAGGTGATTGGCCAGTTCCTCCGCCGCATCCAGCTGGCAGGCCAGGCCCAGGGCCCAGCTGTAGAGCACGATCAGCCGCGGCGTGCTGATCAGCAGGCTGTCGGGCAGGTCCATCTTCCAGCGCAGCAGCATGCCGACGTTCTGTTCCGCCAGCAGTTGCTCTTCGGACAGGTTCTGCACCAGGTTGGCCGCCACGTCCAGGTGCCCGGCGCGCAGCGCTTGCTCCACCGCTTCGTCGAGCAGCCCCTGGGCGTTGAACCAGCGGCAGGCGCGCAGGTGCAGGCTGGCCGCTGGCACCAGGGCATTGGCCGTGGGCCGGGTGCGCAGCAGGTCGGAAAACAGGTGGTGATAACGATACCAATGGCCGTGTTCATCCAGGGGCACCAGGAATACCTGGTGGGCCTGGAGGAAACCCAGGATCTCGGCGCTGTCATGGGCTTCGCGCAGGGCATCGCACAGCTCGGCGCAAAACCGCTCCTGGGGCGCCGTGTCATACAGGAATGACTGCACTTCGGCGGGCAGGCAGTCGATGACCTCTTCCAGCAGGTAGTCGCGGATCAGCCCTTCCCCGCCATGCAGGCCCTGGGGTAGAGCGCCCCCGGCTCCCGCCTCGGACGCCGCCAGCAGCCAGAAACGCAGCCCGGCCACCCAGCCTTCGCTGCGCTGAATCAGGTTTTCCAGGGCTTCGCCGCGCAGCGAACTGCTGTGCCGGTCGAGCAGGCTCAGGGACTCGTCGTGGGTCAGGCGCAAATCCTGCTCGTGCAGCTCCAGCAGTTGCCGGGACAACCGCAGCCGCGCCAGGTGCCAGTCCGGACGTTGGCGGCTGGTGACCAGCACCAGCAAGCCATCGGGCAGGTGATTGAGAAAAAACTGCAGGCAACGATCGAGGACCGGCCCCTGGGCCAGGTGATAGTCGTCCAGCACCAGCAATAACGGACTGGCACCGGACAATTGCACCGCCAGCTCATCCAGCAGGCCGTCCAGCCACTCTTCAAAGGCGAAGGGCTGGTGGCGCTGACGCATTTTCAACAGGCCCAGGGACTGCCGTCCCAATTGGGGAAAGTACTGCTGCAGACCGGCCAACAGACGCTCGAGGAAGCGCCCGGGATCGCTGTCCCGGCGGCTCAACCCCAGCCACAGGCTCTGCCAGTTATCCGGCAGGCCCTGGCAAAACTCCACGGCCAGCGAGCTCTTGCCAAACCCGGCAGGCGCACAGACCAGCAGCAATCGCCCCTTCAACCCGGCGCCCAGACGCTCGCAAAGACGCGGCCGCTGCACGTATCCATCGGGCAGGGGGGGTCGATAAAAACGCCCCTCCAGAGCGGGAATCACCGCGCTGGCAGGCCGTTGCAGGGGGGACAGGTCAGTCATGGCCAACTCTTATTGATGTACGGTTGTCGGCGTAGCAGATGTCCGCAGACTAGCGGTAAAAGGCCACCTGTTGAAGATTTTTGCGACCATTCGGGCGAAAAAGACTATGAGCAAATTGGTCAGATAACTCTGAATGATTAAAAGATATTTCGTTTATTTATTAATTAAGTGGCTAATTAGCTTCGAGAAAACCGTCTGTACCCGAACGGATTCCAAGACTGGGCCTCAGGCAAAAAAAAGCCCCGAACCAGGTCGGGGCTTTTTCCGAGGATGCGGCCTCTATTTGCAGCGGCTCAGCGAACCCCGTCCTGACGCAGGGCGGCTGGGGTGAAATCGCTGGTGGTGGCGGTGAAGCCGAAGTCGTACGCCTGCTTCTCTTCGTTCTTCATGCCCAGGGCCAGGTAGCGGCCGGACTGCAGGTCGTAGAGGGTTTCCAGGGCGTACCACGGCACTTGCTTGTCGTAGTAGTTCTCGGCATGAGCCTCGGCCACGCGCCACAGCTGGCCACGACCGTCGTAGTGGTCGATCACCGCTGCCTGCCAGGTGTCTTCGTCGATGTAGAAGTCACGCTTGGCATAGATATGGCGCTGGCCTTCCTTCAAGGTTGCCACCACATGCCAGACCCGGCGCAGCTCGTAGCGAGCCAGGTCCTGGTTGATATGGCCGGCCTTGATGATGTCGGCGTACTTCAGGGTCGGCGAGTCGAGCTTGTAGCTGTCGGAAGCGATGTACATCTCCTTCTTGCCTTCCAGCTTCCAGTCGTAGCGATCCGGCGCACCGTTGTACATGTCCAGGTTGTCGGAAGTACGCAGGCCGTCGGCAGCAGTACCCGGGCCGTCATAGGACACTTGCGGGGCGCGGCGCACGCGGCGCTGGCCAGCGTTGTAGACCCAGGCCGAACGCGGCTCCTTCACTTGGTCGAGGGTTTCGTGCACCAGCAGCACGCCACCGGCCAGGCGCGCCGGCGCGGTCACTTTCTGCTTGAAGTAGAACAGGATGTTGCCCGGGTTTTTCGGGTCGTAGTCCTTCATCTTGTCGCGGAACACGAACTGGTCCTGGAAGTACACCAGGCTGTAGGAGCCGTTGGCCTGTGGCGTGGCCTGGGTCACCAGGCGGGTCACACTGCCACCGCGATAGCGGGTGATGTGGTTCCAGATGACTTCCACGCCGCTTTTCGGAATCGGGAACGGAATCGCGGTTTCGAAGTTCTCCAGGCCGTTGCCGCCGGACACCAGGTTGGTTTTGGTGGCGTTGCGCTTGATGGCGGCGAACACGTCAGCCGGCACGGTGGCCCCGCGATGGGACGGGTAGACCGGCATCTTGAAGGTTTCCGGGTAGCGCTTGAACATCGCGTACTGCCCCGGCGCCAGCTTGTCCTTGTACTGCTCGACGTTCTGCGCGGTGATGGTGAACAGCGGCTGCTCGCTGCCGTAGGGGTTGGACAGGAAACCCTTGCTATCCACGGTGCCGGCATTGGTTGCCAGTGGCTTCCAGGCCGGAATGGTACCGGCGGCATTGCCGGCCATTTCCGCACCCATCGGCGTCAGGCTGGTACCCAGCTTGGCGGCTTCATCGGCCGAGACCGCGGCCATGACCCCGGTGGCCAGCAGTGACAGTCCCAGCACACCGACGTGCAACAGACTCTTGGTGATTTTCATAGTGTTGTTCTTCCTGAAAATGCAGTGTGCTTAGAAGTTCACGCCAACGCTCAAGGCGAGGAAGTCCCGATCATCCACGGTGCTGTAGTCGCCACCGAAGAAGTTGGTGTAGGCCAGGCTCGCGGTGTAGGTGTTCTGATACTCGGCATCCAGCCCCAGGCTGATGGCCTTGCGGCCTTCTTCGAAGTTGCCGCCAGGACCTGGCGAGTAACCCTTGACGTCATGGGACCAAGCCACGTTCGGCTTGAGGTTCACACCAGCGAACACATCCGGGTATTCCCAGATGGCACGGCCGCGGTAGCCCCAGGAAGTGGCGGTGGTGAAGCCATCGTTGTTGCAGTTGGTGCTCAGATTGCTGGCATCTGCCCCAGGACCTGCACCAGCGATGGTGGTGGAGTTAAGCGCACGACAGGTGTTTTGCCCGCCGGTGGCTGGCAAGGCGCCAGGACCAAACACCGGATCACGTCCATAGCGGACATCCGACTTGCTCTCAAGACCACCGACGTGGGTAACCCCCAACTCACCCACCAGCGTCAGACGGCTGGCGCCCATGACCTGATCGAAGAAGTGCGTGAAGGTGGTCTGGAATTGCGTGATTTCCTTGCGGCGATAGCCGTGCAGGTCCTGCCCCGGCACACCTTCAAGCAGAGAGGCGTTGGTGTATGCCCCCTTCAGAGGTCGAACGGCGGAATAGAGAATATCGGTCGAGTTGAGTTGCACAGGCGCATTCGGCCGGTAGCTGATTTCACCGCTCCACGCCGTCCCCGTAGGCAGGGTGGTGGAGAAGCTCAAGCCATACAGGCGAATGTCTTCTGGATACTCGACGAAGTACTTCGAATTACCGGCGATCCATACCGGCGCCAAAGTGCCAAAGCCAGGAGCAATGGCGTAAGCCGACTGTGGCGCAGCCGTGGCACTGAAAATCGGCGCCCGGCTGTGATAGTTCATGAAGTAGGCGCCGAACTCGGTGTCCAGCGGCTCGAAGTTGTAGTGGAACGCCGCACCGAACTGGCCGCTGTCACGGGCATCACGGTCGCCACTGCGGCGCACCAGCGTGCCTTCTTCGTTGACGTCGACGCCACGAGCCTGCATCGCGGCCAGGGCCGCTCGCCCGGGCGCGGTGGCGGCGATGGTCGAACGCTTGGCCAGCAGTCTCAGGTTGTCGTCACAGCCGTCGGAAATGTTGTCCGGCTGCGAGAAGAAGGTGCCGCAGTTATCGGTAACGGTCTGGTCCCACTCCAGCTGGTAGAAGGCTTCGGCCGACAGGTTCTCGGTCAGGTTCTGGGAGATGTAGAACATGTTGACCGGGATCAGGCCTTCCTTGATCTCGGCGCCAGGACGGCGGAACGCCGACACATCGATGGGGTTGATCGAGTTGATGCCGCCACCGATGAAGGTACTTTCGCCCCAGCTCACCACCTGCTTACCGAAACGCACGGAACCCGGCTCATCGGCAATGGAATAGTTGTGATAGATGAAGGCATCGAGAATCTGCCCGCCGGAAGACTTGGCGCCCTCTTTACGGTTGTCGTTGCTGACGTTCTTGAAGTCCAGGTCTTCGTCCTGGAGCTTGAAGTCATACCAGTACTTGCCACGGACAAACACACCGGTGTCGCCGTACTTCAATTCCAGGTCATGGATACCCTTGAAGATCTTCGAGAAGGTCTGGCCCTTGTTGAAGTTCAAGTGGCCGTCATCGGTGGTCTGGGACAGGCCCTTGCCGCCGTTGTTGACCCCGATCAGATCCTTGTTGCGCCCGGCGGTCGACCAGCTGGCCCCCACCGACAGGGACGAATCGAAGCTGCCTTCGATTTCACCGATATTGAAGCTGACGCCGAATGCCGGCCCGGCGAGCGTGGAGGCGAGACCGACGGCCAGGGGCAGTTTCGCCCGGCGCCAGAACTGGTTTGCTGATGTCATCGACGCTACTCCATGTGCATTATTGTTATGGCAGTACGCTCTTCTGAAAACGCTTCGAATACCGGCCGCATGAACACTCGCTCCGGTTCCGAAGTTGCGTGGCGCGAGCACCCCACAATGCTCCGTCGTTCAGAAAAATCCGTGAACGGACTATATCCAGCAGGGATTACTGCTTGATCCCTCTAAAGTGTGATTTGCAGCCACCCACCGCACTGGAACAGCCCTTTGCCATAACCTTTGAAAAACGGCGCGGCAAGAATGACGGAAAAATCCGTTAGTACAAGGCAAAGGCTTGCCGGGTGGGCGTGCCGTGCCCGAGCGGGCACGGCCGGGGACGCTCAGAGCGTGGAGAGGAAGGTGCTGTTGCTGGCTTGCCACTCGCTGATGTCGACGCGGATGCGCTTCTTGTCGAGCTTGCCAACGCTGGTCTTGGGAATTTCAGTAACAAGGGCGATCTGACTGGGAATCGCCCACTTGCTCAGGTGGCCCAGCTCGACGAAGGGCTTGAGGTGCTCCTTGAGCTCGCGGGCGCCAATCTCATGGCCCTCGCGTATCACCAGCAGGGCGAATGGGCGTTCGCCCCACTGCGGATCGGCGATGCCCACCACTGCTACTTCACGTACCGCCACGTGGCGGCTGATGAGGTCCTCCAGGTCCAGGGAGGAAATCCACTCGCCACCGGTCTTGATCACGTCCTTGATCCGGTCGCGGATGTCGATCACCCCCATGCTGTCCAGGGTTGCCACGTCACCGGTATGCAGCCAGCCGCCTTCCCAGAGCTCGGCGCCTTTTTGCGGCTCGTTGAAATAACCTTCGCTCAGCCAGGGCGCCCGCAGCACCAGCTCGCCCTGGGCCTCGCCGTCCGCCGGCAGGAAGTTGCCTTCGGCATCGATGATCGCCGCTTCCACCAACGGCCCCGGTACCCCGGCCTTGATGCGGTAGGTGGTGCGCTCGTCCTCGCTGCCCGCCATCAGTTCATCGTTCAGGTGTGCACAGGACACCAGCGGTCCGGTTTCCGACATGCCGTAGGCAGCCGTCAGCTGGATGCCCTTGGCCTTGGCCGCCTCGTACAGCGCGCGGTTCAGCGCACTGCCGCCGATGACGATCTTCCAGCCGCCGAAATCCGTACCCTGGGCCGCCTTGGCATTGAGCACCATCTGCAGGATGGTCGGCACGCAGTGAGAGAAGGTGACCTTCTCCCGGCGCCACAGCTCCACCAGGTACTCCGGGTCGTAGCGCCCGGGATAGACCTGCTTGAGCCCGAGCATGGTGGCCACGTACGGCAAGCCCCAGGCGTGCACGTGGAACATCGGGGTGATGGGCATGTACACATCGTTGGTGCCCAGCAGGCGCACGCTGTCGATGGCCCCCATGATGGTGGACACCCCCAGGGTGTGCAGCACCAGCTGGCGGTGGGTGAAGTACACGCCCTTGGGGTTGCCGGTGGTGCCGGTGGTGTAGAAGGTGGTGGCCACCGAGTTCTCGTCGAAATCCTCGAACCTGTACTGGGGGCTGGCGGCGGCGAGCAAGGTCTCGTACTCGCCCACCAGGTTCGGCAGCTCGGCGGTTTTCTCCGGGGCATCGGTGAGCAGCAGGGTTTTCTCCACCGTGGTCAGGTGCCCGGCAATCGCCTGGTACAGGCCGACGAACTCGCTGTTGACCAGCACGAAGCGGTCCTCGGCATGGTTCATGGTGTAGAGAATCTGCTCCGGCGACAGACGCACGTTGATGGTGTGGATCACCGCACCGATCATCGGGATGGCAAACATGCACTCCAGGTAGCGATGGCTGTCCCAGTCCATGACCGCCACGGTGTCCCCCGCCTTGACCCCGGCCGCGGTCAGCACATTGGCCAGGCGCGCCACCCGCTCGATCAGGGTCGGATAGGTATAACGCAACTGGTCACGGTAGATGATCTCGCGGGTTTTTTCGTAGCGGGTGCCGGACATCAGCAAGCGCTTGATCAGAAGTGGGTATTGGTAGGCGCCTTCGGCGGGAGGAATAACGCGAGTCTGCAACATAAGAATCCCTTTTCTGACGGCTCGGTCGTGACTGGAGGATAACCACTCTAGAGCTCCTGCGCGCCCGCTAAATCAGCCAAAGGAATGATTTGCAGAGCCGTACAAATACTAGCTTCAGGCCAGTATTGTTACGGCCCTGCACCACTTCAGGCGCTTTGCCCCACTGCGGCCTCCGCCGGGGTGCGGGGAAAGGCCAGTGCCGCGGCAAACGTCAGCGCCGCTACCCCTGCCAGCACGAGGTACAGGCCGCTCAGGCCCTGGCGCGGCTCCACCAGAGCAATCAACGGAATCGCCGTGGCACTGGCACCGAACGACAAGCAGTAACGCAAGGCGAAGACTCGCGACTGCCACTGGGGCGCCACGAAGTTGGCGACCATGGCATCGTTCACCGTGACCTGGCCGAACACCACGAACATGAAGGCCGCACCCAGGACGATCACGCCCCAGCCCTGGCTGTCGGCCATCGCCAGCAGCAACGGGGCCTGGAGCAGGGTCAGGATGATGAACGGCCATTTAAGGCTGAAGCGGTGCAATACCCGGCCGATCAACAACTGCGCCACTGCGCCGAAGGCATAGGCCAGGCTGACCACCACCCCCAGGGTCTGCGGCGAGGTGAACAATTCATGCAGGCGTTCCTGGAACAGCTTGGGGTAAGTCATGGTGGTGGCGTTGAACACCACCCCGCCGGTAGCGGTGGCCAGGGCCAGCACGCCGAACACCAGGAACATGGAGATCTGCTGCCCGCCCTTGCCCTTGAGCGGCACATGGGCGCGTGCGGGGGCAGGCTCGTCACGCACCTGCAAGGCAAAGCCGACACCCAGAAGGATGGCCACGCTCCCCGGCAGGATGAACGCCGAGCGCCAGCCGAACTGCGCCACCAGCAAGCCGGTAATCAAGGCCGAGAAGGCCACGCCGAGGTTGCCCCACATACCGTTGATGCCGATCTCGCGTCCGCGATTCTGCGCATAGGCCACCAGCATCGCGGTGCCGACCGGATGATAGATAGCGGCGAATACTCCCATCAGGGTCAGCCCGATCACCAGCATGCTCGGGCTATTACTGAGCCCGGTGAGGATCGAGGCGCCACCGATGCCGAAGAAGAACAGCAGCATCATCTGCCGCCGACTCCAGTGATCCCCCAGCCAGCCGGCCGGTAGCGAACAGGCGCCAAAGGCGATGAAACCGCCCAGGGACAGACCGATCAGCGCGGCATAGTCCAGGCCAAAGGCCTGGGTCATGCCCAGCACGGCAGCGGGAAAGATCAGCATGAACATGTGATCGATGACATGGGCGGCGTTGACGTAGCGGATGACGTTTCGGGCTTGATTCATGGCGACACACCGGGGGTTGGTTGTTGTGCCGCCTATGCTAATTTGGCAATCCACCGCATTTCTGACAACAAAGTCATTGGACCGGACATGTTAATCGACCACTTCCACCATGGGCCGGTCAGCGCCTATCCCCGGGACTACCCCGACGCCGCGCATCAACCATTGCACCGCCATCGCGAGGCGCAGTTTCTCTACGCCGCCAGCGGCACCATGCGCCTGGTCACCGCCCAGGGCGCCTGGGTGATCCCACCGAGCCGGGCGGTGTGGATCCCGCCACTGGTGGAGCATGAAATCTTCATGGTCGGCGAGGTGCGCATGCGCTCTCTGTTCATCGACCCGGAGCTGTCTGCGTCCGTATTGCGCCAATGCTGCGTCCTGGCGGTCACACCGCTGCTGCGGGAGTTGATCCTGCGTGCCGTGCAAGGTCCGGAGCAAGCGAAAAACCCCTTGATCCAGCAATTGATGCTGGAAGAAATCGCCGCCCTGGAAAACCTTCCGCTGCACATTCCCATGCCTCAGGACCGGCGCTTGCAAGCCATCTGCCGGACCTTGATACAGACCCCGGACCACCCCCACACCCTGGAAGACTGGGCGCAGCAGGTCGGCGCCAGTTCGCGAACCCTGGCGCGGCTGTTCCAGCAGCAGGTGCAGATGAATTTCAATGCCTGGCGCCAGCAGGTGCGCCTGATGGAAGCCCTGCCACGCCTGCTCGCCGGGGAAAGCGTACACAGCGTGGCCGACTCGCTGGGATACGGCAGCGCGCGGGCCTTCAGCGCGATGTTCTGCCGTTTGCTCGGGGACACGCCACGGCATTACGTGGCGGCCCTGAATCAGCTCAGCGCAATCAATGCATCTCGGTGAAGGCCAGCTTCACGCCGATGGCGATCAGCACTGCGCCCATGGTGCGGTCGAACCAATGGCCCATGCGGGCAAAGCCGGCACGAACCCGCTGCTGGCTGAAGAGCATGGCCACCAGGCAGAACCACACAGCGGTGGCCACTGCCAGATACACGCCATACCCGGCCTGGATCGCCAGCGGCGTATGCGGGTTGATCACCACGGTGAACAGCGAGAGAAAGAACAGCGTTGCCTTGGGGTTCAGGCCATTGGTGACAAAGCCTGAAGTGAAGGCCCCACGCGCAGTGCGGACCCCGGCTTCCTTGTGCAAGTCGTCGGCCGCCGGCTTGGCCGGTTGGGCACGCAAGGCCTTGTAGCCGATGTACAGCAGGTAAGCGGCAGCCAGCCACTTCAGTGCGTTGAACAGGACGATGGACTGGGAAACGATCAGGCCGATCCCCAGCAGCGAGTAACCCACGTGCAGGAAGATTGCACAGCCCACGCCCAGGGCGGTCCAGGTGCCGGCGCGACGGCCGTGGGTCACGCTTTCACGCACCACCACGGCGAAGTCCGGGCCGGGGCTGGCCACTGCCAGAAGATGGATGAGGGCAACGGTCAAGAACTCGGTGAAGTACATGCAGGCTCCCTGTGTATGTCTAATTATTTCATCTGTTAGGCTCGGCAGATTACGCCTTAGATCCCTCGTGCAAAAGGTACAGTTCATGACTAACAATCGCCGCGCCGTCTTCCTCGATCACAGCTCACTGGACCTCGGTGACCTGGACCTCAGTGCGCTGCATGACAGTTTCAGCCCTCTGCAAGTACATGCCCACACAGCACCGGAACAGGTCGCCGAACGCCTGCAGGGTGCCCAGGTGGCCATCAGCAACAAGGTGGCGCTGACAGCCGAAACCCTGGCCGCCTGCCCCGACCTGCAACTGATCCTGGTGGCCGCCACCGGCACCAACAATGTCGACCTGGCCGCGGCCCGCAAGCAAGGGATCACCGTCAGCAACTGCCAGGGCTACGGCACTCCCTCGGTGGCCCAGCACACCCTGATGCTGCTGCTCAACCTGGCCACCCGGGTCGCCGATTACCAGCAGGCCGTGGCTGCCGGGCGCTGGCAACAGGCCAGTCAGTTCTGCCTGCTGGACTACCCGATCATCGAACTGGCGGGCAAGACCCTGGGCCTGCTGGGCAATGGCGAACTGGGCAGCGCGGTGGCCCGCCTGGCCGAAGCCTTTGGCATGCGTGTACTGCTGGGGCAGATTCCAGGCCGCCCGGCCCGCCCGGACCGCCTGCCGCTGGAGGCACTGCTGCCGCAAGTGGACGCCCTGACCCTGCACTGCCCCCTCAACGAGCACACCCGCCACTTTATCGGTGCCCGGGAGCTGGCCCTGCTCAAGCCTGGAGCCCTGGTGGTCAACACCGCCCGCGGCGGGCTGATCGATGAACAGGCCCTGGCCGATGCATTGCGCAATGGTCACCTGGGCGGTGCGGCCACCGATGTGCTCAGCGTCGAACCGCCGGTGGCTGGCAATCCCCTGCTGGCCGGCGACATTCCGCGCCTGATCGTCACTCCACACAACGCCTGGGGCAGCCGCGAGGCCCGCCAGCGAATCGTCGGTCAATTGACGCAAAACGCCCACGCCTTCTTCAGCGGCGCCCCGCTGCGGGTCGTGAGTTGATAAACTTCGCCACTTTTTTCGGGGGCGGATCATGGACACACGCAGTGAAGTACTGTTGCGTCAGGCTGAATTGTTTCAAGGCTCACTGCTGCTGGCCGGCCTGGCCGCCGACGACCTGCTGGGCCGCCTGCCCAATGCCCGGGGCTGGAGCTGGCACGCCGGCGATCAGGCAGCCCTGGAGGCGCGCTTTCCCGGCCGCAGCCACTTTGGCGTAGACGCACCGGCCCAATCCTTCGACAGCGCCGTGCTGTTCCTGCCCAAATCCAAGGACCTGACCGACTACCTGCTCAACGCCCTGGCCTCGCGCCTGGCCGGGCGCGAACTGTACCTGGTGGGCGAGAAGCGCAGCGGCGTGGAGAGTGCGGCCAAGCAACTCAACCCCTTCGGCAAACCGCGCAAGCTCGATAGCGCCCGGCACTGCCAGCTGTGGCAGGTCACGGTGGCCAATGCTCCCGAACCGCTCACCCTGCAGAGCCTGGCCCAGGAGTACGAACTGCCGCTGGCCGAAGGCCCGCTAAAAGTCATCAGCCTGCCGGGGGTGTTCAGCCATGGCCGGCTGGATCGCGGCACCGCGCTGCTGCTGGAACACCTGGACCACCTGCCCGCCGGCCACCTGCTGGACTTCGGCTGCGGTGCCGGAGTGCTCGGGGCCACCGTGAAACGCCGCTACCCGGACAGCCGCGTAACCCTGCTGGATGTGGACGCCTTCGCCGCCGCCAGCAGCCGCCTGACCCTGGCGGCCAACGGCCTGGAAGCCGAGGTGCTGACCGGTGACGGAATCGACGCCGCGCCCATGGGGCTGAACGGCATCCTGACCAATCCGCCCTTCCACACCGGAGTCCATACCGACTACCAGGCAACGGAAAACCTACTGCGACAAGCGGCCAAACATCTGCAAAAAGGTGGCGAACTGCGGGTAGTTGCCAACAGCTTCCTGCGCTACCAGCCGCTGATCGAAGAGCACCTGGGGCCGTGCGCGATCAAAGCCGAAGGCCAGGGTTTCCGGATTTACCGGGCCAAGCGCGGCTGAGCTGGCTTTTCGCAAACAAGGCTTGCCGAATGGATTTTGCCTAGGCAGAATCCGCTCCGTCCTAGGGGAGTAGTCTCCCACGAGCACCACGCTCGTCCGGCATGCGTCAACATACTTGGTCCTCAGACCATGGCGCATGCGACCCAAGAGTCCGCACAGACGGACCGCAGGGTTTGACAAGACCTATGACACGCACACCTTACCCGGGGCGGGAAGGCTGTACGTGTCATAGCCGTGTCGACCCGCCCCTTAGGAAAACCCTGATGATGCTGGATTCTCTCCTCGTTCCCACCGCAATCGTTGCCTTGGCCGAAATCGGCGACAAGACGCAACTGCTCGCCCTGATTCTTGCCGCGCGCTTTCGCAAACCCTGGCCGATCATCGCCGGCATCGTTGCCGCGACCCTGGCCAACCACGCGGCGGCCGGTGCGGTAGGCGCCTGGTTCGGCAGCTTCTTCTCGGACTCGACCCTGCACTGGATCCTCGCCGCCAGCTTCACCGCCACCGCGCTGTGGACCCTGGTTCCGGACAAGATGGACGACGACGAAGCCACTACCGCACGCAAGTTCGGCCCTTTCCTGACCACCCTGATCGCCTTCTTCCTGGCGGAAATCGGTGACAAGACCCAGGTCGCCACCGTCATGCTGGCGGCGCAGTACCCGGATCTGTGGCTGGTGATCATCGGTACCACCCTGGGCATGCTGATTGCCAACGTACCGGTGGTCCTGGCAGGCAACTTCGCCGCAGACAAGCTGCCCCTGACCCTGATCCGTCGCCTGGCGGCGTCGGCCTTCTTCATCCTCGCCGTGGTGGCGGTGTACAAGGCCATGCAGATCAGCGGCTGGCTATAAACGAAATCGCCGGCAAACCGACTCCTACACAACCTGTAGGAGCCGGCTTGCCGGCGAAAGCGTCATCGACAATGACGCGAAGGGATCAGGACTTCTTGGCAGCCTGATACAGCGGCATCACCTTGGGAATCGCCGCCTGCAAGGAAGCGATACGGCTGGTGGAAGCCGGGTGAGTGCTCATGAACTCGGGCGGCGCGGAGCCACCGGCAGCCTGGCCCATCTTGTTCCACAGGCTGATGGCCGCATTCGGGTTGTAGCCGGCACGGGCGGCCAGTTCCAGGCCGATCAGGTCCGCTTCGTTTTCATTCTCGCGGCTGTTGGGCAGGGTCATCAGCAGGTTCACCCCGTTGTCGCCCAGGGCTACGGTTTCCTGCGGAACGCCGAACAAGGTAGCGATCTGCTTGCCGGCACCGACCGCGTACTGCTTGGACATGGCTTCGCGACCGTGCTCGCGCAGGGCGTGGGCAATTTCATGGCCCATGACCGCGGCGATCTCATCGTCGGTGAGTTTGAGCTTCTCAATCAGCCCGGAGTAGAAAATGATCTTGCCGCCAGGGCCGCAGTTGGCGTTGAGCTCGTCGCTCTTGATCAGGTTGACTTCCCACTTCCACTGCGCACAGTCGGGGCGGAAAGTCGGCGCCTGGGCAATCAGGCGATTGGCAATGACCTGCAGACGCTTGGCGTTGGCGCTGGTCTTGTCCAGTACGCCCTGGCTGCTGGCTTCACCCAGAGTCTGTTGATAGGACTGGGCATAGGACTGGTTGACTTCAGCACTGGAAACCATGCTGAACATGGATTGCTTGCGATCCACACCGACCACGCCACCGCTGGTGGTATTGACCGTTTCACAACCGCTGAGCAGTACTGCGGCACTCAATGCACATACGACCAATGACTTCTTCATCATGAAACCTCCCTGAAAACGTGGCGCGTATCCTAAGGGCGGAAATGTATCCGCGCCAGATGTAAAAGCAGCAATCGGTCGCATTTCAGATACATATCTGCCCTACAGGAAACATTCATTCCTCCCGCAAATCTCGCCCGGGGTTCCCCCCACAGCTTCGTCAAGAACGACATCAACCTCCCTGAAACAGTCATTTTTCCGTGTAAGGCTAATGGCCAGCGCTGCAGCGGCCGATACAGCTCGGCAGACCTAAATTCCTGCGCCCGGAGCCTCTATGAAGTTCAAGTCGATCCAGTTTTCCGTCGCCGCCCTGGCCGGAGCCATCGTTCTCAGCGTGGTTGCAGCCCTGGTGCTGTATGCCCTGTTCTCCGGGGCCAGGACCCAGCAGATGGTGCAAGACCGTACCCAGGCCCAGTTCGAGCAAGTCATCGAACAACGCCTGAGCGGCCTGGCGCAGACCCAGGTCAGCCAGATCCAGCGCGAACTGGAAGCGCCCCTGCTGATCGCCGGCGGCCTGGTGCGGGTCAATGCGCTGATGGGCACCCAGGACTCGCAAGGCCATGCCGGGCTGAGCCTGAGCCGTGAACAACTGATTGCCCTGATCAAGGAAAACGTCACCCAGAACCCGAAGATCCTCGGTGCCTACATTGGCTGGGAACCCGGCGCCATCGACCATAACGACGCTGCCTACGTAGGCACCTCGGTGGTGGGTATCGATGCGGCCAACGGGCGTTTCCTGCCCTGGTGGTTCCGCAACGAAGACGGCAGCCTGGGCCTGGACAAACTGGCCGACGTCAATGATCGGACCCTGCTTTCCACCGGCGTGCGCACCAGCGAGTACTACCTCTGCTCCCAGGACAGCCTCAAGCCTTGCGCCATCGACCCCGCTCCCTACAAGGTCGGCGACAAGGTGGTGATGCTGGCCTCCTTTATTCAGCCGATCCTGCTCAACGGCAAGTTTCAGGGCATCGTGGGGGCCGACCTGTCAGTGAACTTCATCCAGGACATGCTGGTGGGCGCCAACCAGAAGCTCTACGGCGGCGCCGGGCACATGGCGCTGATCGGCGGTAACGGTCGCCTGGTCGCCTATACCAAGGACTCGAGCAAGTTCGGTGAAAAAGTCAGCGACGTGCTCAGCAGTGACGCAGTGACCAAGCTGTCCAGCCTCAAGCGCGGCGAAGTGACCTATGACGTCGACCAGGCCGACGGCACCATCAGCCTGTACCTGCCCTTCGGCATCGGCCAGACCGATGCGCACTGGACCCTGATGCTGCAACTGCCGCTGAGCGCGGTGATGGCCGACCTCGACAAACTGCAAGGTGACCTGGCTGAACAACGCAAGGCCGACACCTTCGGCATGGCCATGGTCGGGCTAGTGATTGCCGGTCTCGGCTTGCTGGTGATCTGGCTGGTGGGCCACGGCATTGCCCGGCCGCTGCGACAGATGGTGGCAATGCTCGACGACATCGCTCAGGGCGAAGGCGACCTGACCCGACGCCTGACCAGTGATCGCGCTGACGAGCTGGGCTCCATCGCCAAAGGCTTCAACACCTTTTTGGCCAAGCTGCAGGCGATGATCAGCCAAGTGGTGACCTCGGTTCAGAGCGTCAGCGATTCTTCGGAACACACCGCAGACATCGCCATTCGCACCAACCAGGGCGTGCACAAGCAAATGGTTGAAATCGATCAGGTAGCCACCGCGGTGCACGAAATGACCGCCACCGCCCAGGACGTCGCGCGCAATGCCACCCAGGCCGCGCAAGCCGCCAGCCACGCCGACCAGGCCGCCAGCCAAGGCATGCAGATCGTGCGCGACACCTCCAGCGCCATCGGCGCCCTGGCCGAGGAAATCGGCCGTGCGGTGGGCGTGGTGCAGACCCTGGCCAAGGACAGCGAGAACATCAACGCCATCCTCATCGCCATTCGCGGGATTGCCGAGCAGACCAACCTGCTGGCGCTTAACGCGGCAATCGAGGCGGCCCGGGCCGGCGAGCAAGGCAGGGGCTTTGCGGTGGTTGCCGATGAAGTGCGCAACCTGGCGCAGAAAACCCAGCAGGCCACCGAAGAAATCCAGTCGATGATCCAGCAACTGCAACAGGGCACCCGGGAAGTGGTGCGGGTGATGGAGGACAGCCAGCACAAGACCGACCAGAGCGTGGAACACGCGGCCAAGGCCGCCCAGGCCCTGGAAACCATCACCCAGGCGGTGTCGGTGATCAACGACATGAACACCCAGATCGCCAGCGCCGCCGAGGAGCAGAGCGCGGTGGCCGAGGACATCAACCGCAATGTGATCAATATCGGCCAGGTGGCCAATGAAGTGGCCGGCGGCGCCGATGAATCCAGTGCGGCCAGCGCCGGGCTGACCAAGCTGGCGGAACAGCAACGACGCCTGATCAATCAGTTCAAGGTCTAATCACGGACCTGTAGGAGCCGGCTTGCCGGCGAAAGCGATCCTGGCTTGGGCAACAGGCCTCTTCGCTGGCAAGCGAGCTCCTACAGCCAGCTCCTGCAGTCGATGCTTCAGGCTGGGGTCAGGCACTCGGGGCCGTTGAGCTTGGGGTCATTGACCAGGTTGGCCAGGACCCGCTCGCGCAAGGCTGCCGGCGGGCTGGCCAGCAAGGCTTGCAGGGCATGCAAGGGGGTCTCGGGATCGAGCCAGGCTTGCTGGCCGGCGGCATCGAGGATCAACGGGCGACGCAGATTGGAAGCTGCCTGGGTTACCACGGCAGTGCTCAGCCAGACCTGTTCCTGCACCGGGTAAGCCTCCCAGATCGCAGCAAAAAAGATCGACGAACCTTCCCCCGGCGTCAGCCAGTAGGGGCGCTTGCGGGTGCCGCCGCGCCATTCGTAGAAACCATTGGCCGGCAGCAGGCAGCGCCGCTCGCGAAAGGCCTGGCGAAACATCGGCTGCTCCGCCAGGGTTTCCGCCCGGGCATGGGCGGGCGTCCGGGAAAGGTCCGTGAGCCACGGCGGTGTCAGCCCCCAGCGGGCCCGGGCCAGGGTGCACTGGCCGTTTTCCGCGCGTTGGATCAGCACCGAATCATTGGGCGAGATGTTCCACTGCGCCTTCTGGTCGGCGGGAAATCCCGGCAAGGCGGCAAACGCGGGGTTCCAGCGAAACAGGGCATAACGTCCACACATGGGGCAATACAACTCTCGGCAAATCGGCGCTCAGCCTAACAGACCAGCACCCCGGCAAAATTGTCCGGTTCATCAAAGGGCAACGGCAGGGCCGCATTGTACGCAGCGATCAGCTCTCGCGCCTGTTGCGCCTGGTGGTTTTCCACCGACAGCCCCAGCAGCCCGAACAGCGGCAACTCCCCTGCCCCGCCCAACAGATCGCGGCCCTGCAGATGGGCCTCGATCCCCTCGCTGGCCAGCATGCACTGGAGCAACTCGCCTTCCAGGAGGTTTTCCGGCTCGTAGATGCGCTGCATAAGGGCTACTCCCCATTCAGTCGTTTTCACTGTGAACGTCGAGCATCCATTCCCGACCGTCGGTTTGCAGGGTGAATACAATGGGCCGGCAGCACACCGGGCAGTCTTCGATATAGGTCTGGTCGCCGCCAGACAGGTCCAGCACCGCCTCCGCCTGTTCGCCACAGTAAGGGCACTGATAATGGTCGGTTTCCAGCATCGCCGTCTCCAGAGTGACTTATGCGTATAATCGCCGGTCTATTTGCAGGGCTTTTTTTGTTTGAGCTGAATTTTCAGACCGTGCCCGGCTTTTTTCGATCCGAACCTTTTCTTACCCTAGCCGTTTCTAACAAGAGAGCATGATGGGCGAATTCGATGCCATCCGACCTTACCACGACAGCGAAGTACCAGCGGTGCTGGCCCGGCTGCTCGGCGACAAGGCGTTTCTAGATATCCTCACCCACTTTCGCTTCCCGCGTTTTGCCAAGACTTTCGGCTGGCTGCTCAAACCCTTGATCGCTCACCGCCTGCGCCGTGAGTTTGCCGGGGTCACTTCGGTGGCCACCCTGCAGGACAAGGTCGAGTTCTACGTCGACCACACCATCGAGCGGGCCACCGACGGCGTGACCTACACCGGCGTCGAGCAGTTCAAGTCGGGCACCGCCTATGTGTTCCTGGCCAACCACCGCGACATCGTCATGGACCCGGCCTTCGTCAACTACGCGGTGTACCATGCCGGCCTGCCGACGCCCCGCATCGCCATTGGCGACAACCTGCTGCAGAAGCCGTTTGTCAGCGACCTGATGCGCCTGAACAAGAGTTTCATCGTGCACCGCTCCATCAGCGGTCGCCGGGAAAAGCTCGCGGCCTACCAGCTGCTGTCGGCCTATATCAACCATTCGATCCGCAACGACGGCCAGTCGATCTGGATCGCCCAGGCCGAAGGCCGGGCCAAGGATGGAGACGATCGCACCGAGTCGGCGATCCTCAAGATGTTCCACATGAGCCGCAAGGACGAACCGTTCGGCGAGGTTATCCAGTCGTTGAACCTGACGCCGGTATCCATCAGCTACGAATACGACCCCTGCGACCAGGCCAAGGCTCGCGAGCTGTACATCCGCGCCACCACCGGCACCTATACCAAGGCACCAGGCGAGGATGACGTGAGCATCGCCAAGGGCATCACCGGCTATAAAGGCCGGGTCCACGTGAACTTCGCCGCGCCCATCAGCGAATCCTTCGAGGACACCAAGCAACTGGCCATGGAAATGGACCGGCAGATCCTCGGCGGCTACCGCCTGTTCCCGGTGCACTACCTGGCCTATGCCCAGTGGAGCGATGCCGATCCGCAACTGCAGGTGCCAACGGCCGCCGAGGTCTTCCCGGCCCAGGAACTGGCCAAGGCCGAGCAGGAATGGCAGCGTCGGCTGGATGCCTGCCCGGCAGAACACCGGCCGTACCTGGTACTGCAATACGCCAATCCGGTGCGCAACCAGTATCGGGTCAAGGCCGGTCTGGCGCTGTAACGGCAGGACTGAAAAGCACAACGGCGCCTGCGGGCGCCGTTGTCGTTTCTGCAACCTGGGGGTTGATCAGAACCGGGTGCTGATCCAGGACACCAGCAACGCCAGGCCAAGGCAGGCAAAGCCGAAGCGGTAGAAAAACCTATTGATGCGCAAGGTTGCGGGATCCAGCATCAGCAGCGGCTGATCCACCGCCCGTCCCTCGCTTTGCACGGCCAGATTGGCCAGGGCCCGCAGCTCACGACGGCGGGTGGCGTGCAGCAGCCAGCTGCCTGGGCAGGCGAACAGCAGGGCAAGCAGGTTGATCAGTTTGGCGGGATGGGCGTTGAACATCGACCAGATCAGTTGCAGCGACATCATGAACCTCGGAGGAAAGCCGTATACGGGCCGTCGACTGCACCCGCGGCGCGGATTCTACTCAATCCCCGACAAAATGCGGGGGGCTTTCCGACCAGTAACGAGACGCCGGTCCATTAATTTAAAGCGTCATCTTTTCGTCATCTAAACAAGCCAGTCTGTCGCCCCTCGAAACCCACGGAGCTTGTCATGCTGCACGCCGAAAACCAGGACCGCCTTTACCTGATCGCCCCCAGTGAAGAACAGCAGGCGCTGGTGGGCGCCCTGGCCTTCAACGTGCAGGACCGGCACTGGCTGGTGTATTGCGCCCTGGGCGGGCACCAGCACGCGGACCTGCCGGAAACAGACCTGCTGACGGGCGTCAGCATGCTGGACTTCTACGTCGAGGCGGCCTGATCCGCGCCCATAAAAAAGCCCGGCGTGCCATCAGGCAGCCGGGCTTTTTCGTTGCTGGGCCAGGGCTCAGCCCCCGGCCAGGCGCCAGTTACTCGCCGAGGATCTGGCCCACGGTCGGATCCTTGAACAGACGGGTCAAGGCATCGCTGAGCACATCACCCACCAGCTTGGTGTTGGTGTCCTGGTTCGGCGCCATGCCGAAACGCTGGTCCAGGGAAGCACCGTAACGGCCGCTGTAACGACGGTTGGCGTTCTGCACATCCGAGCGGAAGGTGGCACCGATGGTGGCTTCGGTCACGTATAGGCCTTCTTTAGGCGACTGGTACTTGAGCTCGGCCAGGGTCACGGTCAACTGAGGGGCGTTGGTACCACCGGCGGTCGGGGTAAAGCCCAGCAGGCGCACTGCCGCTTCGGCCTGGGCCTGCAGCTTGGGCAGGATCTGCGCGCTCTGCACGGTGATGGCACTGGTTTCCGGGTACAGGCCACCACGGGTGCCCAGGGTTGGCGAGGGACGTCCATCAACCACTTTCACCACCACCGGCTGGCCATGGCCAACAGGCGCCAGCTGGGCTGTGAGCTTGGGCTCCGGGCTGAGTTGTTGCGGGCTGTGGGCGCAACCCACCAGCGACAGGCTGGTCACAGTGATCAAACCGAACAACAGGCGTTGCAACATGCTCATCTCTCCAGGAATCAGGCACAAACAGGCCCGCAGTATAGCGGTGTACAAGGACGCCAAACCAGCGCCAGGCATGACTTAGTGAAGACTCAGACAGGTCCCGTACAACCGGGTTCCTGTAACCTGCCGTTCACTGGCAATACATCATGATGTAACGGCTCAAGGGCATTCTTATCGTCAATGACACATTCAGGTACCTGGTCATGAACTTCCTCCGCTCCCTGTTCGCCCCGCGTCAACAGTTTCGCAGTTTCGCCCTGCTGGACAGCCAGGGACGTTGCCAGGCCTTCAAGCACTGCCTGCTGGCCCCGGTAGGCGATGGCTGGGTGGAAATCCAGGAAATTCGCCTGAACTGGTTGCACCAGCCGCTGCCCGCCAGCGCCCGGGTCAGCCCGCGCTGCGCTCGCTCCCGGGTGCAACCGATACTGGCCGCCTGACCAAAAGCCTAATAAAAGTCGCGAAACAGGATCATTTCTGCGCATTTCTTCGTTACAATCTCCCCCCGATTATAAGGACGTCTCCTGATCGGGCCTCGCAGTACCGCCAATGCCACTGCTTTGGCACCCCGCACCGCCCACAGAGAGCCGCCCACACAGTTCGAGTGAAGCTGGCGTGCTTGCTGTTCACCTTGCAAACCTCCACTTTTCGCGAAACTGCAGAGCTGCCGTTGCTCGGCCACTTAAAGCTGTTTGCCCGTCGTGCCCGCATCCTTTGCCGGCATCACCGCGCGGGCCAGGTGCCAGGCTGAGGCAGCCCTTTTTTGAGGTTCACGTCTTCAAAAGAGCGTGAAAAAACGGGTTTTCACAACTTCACAAGAGTGTGGCGAGCAAATGAATAGTTTTGCGTCTGAACTGGCACCATTGGCCTCTACAACAGCCCGATTACACAGGACCGAGCACTCCTCAAGAACTGGTGCTTGAAGCCTGTCCGCTGACGGATTTGGTTGCACGAGCGGATGTATCGACCATAAGTCGAATTGCCCGAGGCTCCCCGAGATGCGTTCATACGCACCTTGAGGCCCGGTTGGCAGCGTCCGTGGTAGTTGCAAAAAATTGCGAAGATTCGGACATGGCGATCCTGGCCATGGGTAACCTGGGGCATTACGTGAACCGCCCCGTCACTCCTGGCAGCCATGCCGTCAATTTGGTGCTGCAGATTTTGGAGACGCGTTAATGGCGCATAACGAAGCAGTAGACGTCGTATTGGTCGGGGCCGGCATCATGAGTGCCACCCTTGCTGTACTGCTCAAAGAGCTCGACCCCGCGATCAAGCTGGAAGTCGTCGAGCTGATGGATTCGGGTGCCGCGGAAAGTTCCAACCCGTGGAACAACGCCGGTACCGGCCATGCCGGCCTCTGTGAGCTTAACTACACGCCACAGGCCGCCGATGGCAGCATCGACATCAAGAAAGCCGTGCACATAAACACCCAGTTCGAGGTGTCGAAGCAGTTCTGGTCCTACCTGACCAAGAAAGGCACCTTCGGCTCGTCCAAGTCCTTCATCAGCCCCGTGCCGCACCTGAGCTTCGTACAGGGCGAAAAAGGCGTTTCCTTCCTCAAGAAGCGCTTTGAAGTACTGAGCCAGCACCATGCCTTCGCGGACATGGAATACACCGAAGACAAGGCCAAGATGGCCGAGTGGATGCCGCTGATGATGCCGGGCCGCCCAGCGGACGAAACCATCGCCGCCACTCGCGTGCTCAACGGTACCGACGTCAACTTCGGCGCCCTGACCAACCAGTTGCTCAAGCACCTGACCAGCGCTCCCGATGCCCAGGTCAAGTACTGCAAGCGCGTCACCGGCCTCAAGCGCAACAAGGCCAACGGCTGGACCGTGAGCATCAAGGACGTCAACAGCGGCACTACCCGCGAAGTCGACGCCAAGTTCGTGTTCCTCGGCGCCGGTGGCGCGGCCCTGCCCCTGCTGCAGGCCTCGGGCATCGAGGAAAGCAAGGGCTTCGGCGGTTTCCCGGTGAGCGGCCAATGGCTGCGTTGCGACAACCCGGAAGTGGTCAAGCAGCACCAGGCCAAGGTCTACAGCCAGGCGGCCGTGGGTTCGCCACCGATGTCCGTGCCGCACCTGGACACCCGCGTGGTCGAAGGCAAGAAGTCCCTGCTGTTCGGGCCTTATGCCGGCTTCACCACCAAGTTCCTCAAGCACGGCTCGTTCCTGGACCTGCCGATGTCGGTACGCGCCAGCAACATCGGCCCGATGCTGGCCGTGGCCCGGGACAACATGGACCTGACCAAGTACCTGGTCAGCGAAGTCATGCAGTCCATGGAGCAGCGCCTGGAATCCCTGCGCCGCTTCTACCCCGAGGCCAAGGCCGAGGACTGGCGCCTGGAAGTGGCCGGCCAGCGGGTGCAGATCATCAAGAAGGATCCGAAGAAAGGCGGCATCCTGCAGTTCGGTACCGAACTGGTGGCCGCCAAGGACGGCTCTCTGGCCGCCCTGCTCGGCGCCTCGCCAGGTGCCTCGGTGACCGTTTCGATCATGCTGGAGCTGATCGAGCGCTGCTTCCCGGCCAAGGCCAGCGGCGAATGGGCTGCCAAGCTCAAGGAAATCTTCCCGGCACGGGAAAAGGTCCTGGAAACCGACGCAACGCTGTACCACCAGATCAACAGCGAAAACAACCTGAGCCTGGAGCTGGTCGAGCCAAGTAAGGAAACCGAAAGCTGCGCCTGATCCGTGCTGAATGAAAAACGCCCCGTCCTTCGCAGGACGGGGCGTTTTTTTATGCCAGGCGGGAAGATCAGCCGCGGGCGTTGTCCATCAGCTCGATGTAGTCGGCGGCGTTGCGCTGATCGCGGATCAGGTCGACGAACGTCTGGCCGTGCTCATCCTTGCCATCCAGATCGAAACCGGCATCGACGAAGAAGGTCAGGAAACGTTCGAAATCATCGATGCGCAGGCCACGATAGGCCTTGATCAGCTTGTGCAGGGACGGCGAAGTCGCATCGACCGGCTCGAAATCGAGGAACAACTTGATCTGCTCGTCGCTGATCTCGTCACCAATCACTTGTTTCTTATCTTTACGCATTGCCGACTCCAGCTCGCAGACATTTCACGGGGCGGGCAGTTTACCCCCAGCCCGCATATGGCCTCAACGCGAACGCACGCTGCCGGTGTGCAGGTCAGCCCAGATGTGCCCGTTGGCATAGCTGAGGAACTGGCAATACACCGTGTCGTTGCGCAACAGGTCCATCACCGCACGGTACTGGGCCAGCGGGTAATACAGGGTCAGGGTCCGGGTCTTGGCATCGAACTGCGGCTTTTTCAGGCTTTTGCTCTCACCGTCGAAATTCACCAGCACCTGGCTGATGGTGGCGCCCTTGTTCAGCGGCTTGCCCTTGAGCCGCACCCACACCGGCGAAGTCACGGGAATCGGTTGCTGGTTCGATTGGCGCTGACTGCCGATCACCACCGAGTACTCGGTGACCTGCAACAGCTGCTGCTGTTCAGGGACCGAGTCGCGCAGAGTCAGGTCATCAGGCGGCAGAAATTGCCCGTGCAAGGGGGCCGGGGCGGCGGCCAGGGGCAGGCTCAAGCACAATAGAAGGGCCGCGCTACTGCGAATCAACAGGCTCATGACAGGCTCCAGACAAGGGCCGAGCACTCTAGCACGGGTTTTTACCGCAAATCTTGCACCGTTACCGACGGTAGGCCGCTGTCACGGGCGCGGGCCTGTTCAGTCGAACTGGGCGCGCATCCAGGCCTGGTATTCGGCCACGCCGGGCTCGCCTTCACGGGGCGCCCAACTGGCCTGCTCACCCTCGCCCACCGGACGATAAGGACCGGCCTTGCATTCGAACATCAGGCTGTCGGGCTCCAGCACCACCAGGCCGTGGAAAACCCCGGCCGGCAAGTCCACACCGACGCAGTCGCCGCCGGCCTGCAGCACCCGCTTGCCCTGGACCTGGCCCGCGTCATCGAAAATCAGCACGCCCAGGCGACCCTTGAGCACCAGCAGGGTCTCGGCCTTGTCAGCGCTCAGGTGGCGATGCGGCGGAACATAAGTGGAGGGTTGCAGCCCCACCGCCATGCGGTGGCAAGGCTCTTCCATGGCATGAAAGTTGTGGTGCTGACGACCGCGGGGGTTGGCCGCGGCTTTCTCAGCCAGGTCGCTGAACAACGCTTGATCGAGAAAGCTCGGCCCGGTCATCGCTTACATCCCTTTGACGGCATAGATGCCAGCAGCGTTACGCCAGTAGCCCTTGTAGTCCATGCCGTAGCCAAACACGTAGCGGTCCACGCAAGGCAGGCCCATGTAGTCGGCCTTGAGGTCCGGACGGGCCTTGCGATCGTGCTCCTTGTCGATCAGCACCGCGGTATGCACGGCGCGGGCACCGGCGTGTTTGCAGAAGTCGATGATCGCGCCCAGGGTGTGCCCCTCATCGAGGATGTCGTCGATGATCAGCACGTCGCGGTCGATAAAGGAGACTTCCGGCTTGGACTTCCAGAACAGCTCGCCGCCGCTGGTTTCGTTGCGGTAGCGGGTAGCGTGCAGGTAAGAGGCTTCCAGGGGAAAGCGCAGGTGGGTCAGCAGCTTGCCCGCGAAGATCAGGCCACCGTTCATGACGCAGAACACCACCGGATTGCGCTCAGCCAGTTCTTCAGTGATTTGTGCACCGACCCGGGCGATGGCCGCCTCGACTTCAGCTTCGGTGTACAGGCAGTCAGCCTCGCGCATGATTTGACGGATATGCTCGAGATCAGCGGACATGGCGCTCTCCAAGGGGGTGACAGTTTCGGAAAAGCGGGCAAAGGTACGCATCCGGCCCGGTCAGATCAAGCGTTTCTGGACTAACGTACTTTATGTCTATAGGACAACAACCCCGGATAGATTAATCTAGGCCGTTTTTTTTGCCCGCCGCCGGAGCCTTTCCCTATGCCCATCCGTGAGATCCGCCATCCGCTGATCCGACACAAACTTGGCCTTATGCGCCGCGCAGACATTAGCACGAAGAACTTTCGCGAGCTCGCTCAGGAAGTCGGTGCCCTGCTGACGTACGAAGCCACCAAAGACCTGCCCCTGGAAAGCTACGAGATTCCAGGCTGGTGCGGCCCTGTCCAGGTCGAGAAGATCGCCGGCAAGAAGATTACCGTGGTACCGATCCTGCGTGCCGGCATCGGCATGCTCGAAGGCGTGCTGAGCCTGATCCCGGGCGCCAAGGTCAGCGCCGTGGGCGTGGCCCGCAACGAGGAAACCCTGCAGGCCCACACCTACCTGGAAAAACTGGTACCGGAAATCGACGAGCGCCTGGCGATGATCATCGACCCGATGCTGGCCACCGGCAGTTCCATGGTCGCCACCATCGACCTGTTGAAAAAGGCCGGCTGCCGTGACATCCGCGCCATGGTCCTGGTGGCCGCCCCCGAGGGCATCGCCGCCGTCGAGCAGGCGCACCCGGACGTGACCATCTACACCGCGTCCATCGATCAGAAGCTCAACGAGCATGGCTACATCATTCCTGGCCTGGGTGATGCCGGTGACAAGATCTTCGGCACCAAGCAGAAGGACTCCTGATCATGCAGGATGAGTTCAACGATCCGCTCTGGCGCCAGGTACTGTCTGGCGCGCAGATGCTCTTCGTGGCCTTCGGTGCCTTGGTGTTGATGCCGCTGATCACCGGTCTCGACCCGAACGTGGCGCTGTTCACGGCGGGTCTCGGGACTCTGTTGTTCCAGGTGGTGACCGGGCGCCAGGTGCCGGTCTTCCTGGCGTCGAGCTTTGCCTTCATCACCCCGATCATTCTCGCCAAGGGCCAGTTCGGCCTGGCGGCGACCATGGGCGGCGTCATGGCTGCCGGCTTCGTCTACACCTTTCTCGGCCTGGCCGTGAAGATCAAGGGCACCGGCTTCATCGACCGCCTGCTGCCACCGGTGGTCATCGGACCGGTGATCATCTCCATCGGCCTGGCCATGGCCCCCATCGCCGCCAACATGGCCATGGGCAAGGCCGGTGACGGCAGCGAGCTGATTCATTACCAGACGGCAATGATGATCTCGATGCCGGCGCTGCTCACCACCCTGATCGTCGCAGTGTTCGGCAAAGGCATCTTTCGCCTGGTGCCGATCATTTCCGGCGTGCTGGTGGGCTTTGCCCTGTCGTTCTACTTCGGCGTGGTGGACACCGCGAAGATCGCCGCCGCCCCTTGGCTGGCGCTGCCGCACTTCACCGCACCGGAGTTCAACTGGCAGGCGATCCTGTTCATTGTCCCGGTCGCCCTGGCTCCGGCCATCGAGCACATTGGTGGCGTGATTGCGGTCGGCAGCGTCACCGGCCGCGACTACCTGAAGAAGCCCGGCCTGCACCGCACCCTGTTCGGTGACGGCATCGCCACCACCGCTGCCGGCCTGTTCGGCGGGCCGCCCAACACCACCTACGCCGAAGTCACTGGCGCGGTGATGCTGACCAAGAACTACAACCCGAAAATCATGACCTGGGCGGCGGTCTTCGCCATCACCCTGGCCTTTATCGGCAAGTTCGGCGCGCTGCTGCAAAGCATCCCGGTGCCAGTGATGGGCGGGATTCTCTGCCTGTTGTTCGGTTCGATCGCCGCGGTGGGCATGAACACCCTGATCCGCCACAAGATCGACCTGGGCGAAGCCCGCAACCTGGTGATCGTCTCGGTGACCCTGGTGTTCGGGATTGGCGGCGTGCTGGTAGGAACCGGCACCGGCCCGGATGACTTCGGCCTCAAGGGCATCGCCCTGTGCGCCATTGTCGCCATCGTGCTGAACCTGGTGCTGCCGGGGAACGACGGCTGGAAGAACAAGAAGGCCGATGAGCCTTTGATCTAGACCCCCCTTCGCCGGCAAGCCGCCTCCCACACAGGAGCCGGCTTGCCGGCGAAGCTATTTACAACGCCAGCGGCGCCCGCTCGCACAAGGCGTTCAAGGCCTTGGCCCATTGTGGGTCGTCATTCAGGCAAGGGACCAACACCAGGTCCTCCCCTCCCGCCTCGCGAAACTGCTCGCGGCCGCGATCACCGATCTCTTCCAGGGTTTCGATGCAGTCGGCGACAAATGCCGGGCACATCACCATGACTTTCTTGACTCCCTGCTTGGCCAATTCATCAAGCCGCGCCTCGGTGTAGGGCTCGATCCACTTGGCCCGTCCCAGGCGAGACTGGAACGACACCGACCAGGAGCCATCCGCCAATCCCAAGTGCTCGGCCAAAGCCGATGCGGTGCGCATGCACTGGGCGCGGTAACAGGTGGCCAGCACCGCCGGCGAAGCATTGCGGCAACAGTCGGCGTCCTTGAAGCAATGCTGGCCGCTCGGGTCGAGCTTGGTCAGGTGGCGTTCCGGCAGGCCGTGAAAGCTGAGCAACAGATGATCATGCTCCTGGGCCAGGTATGGCTTGGCGCTGGCCGCCAGGGCCTGGATGTACTCCGGCTGATCGTAGAACGGCTGCAGCACGCTGAATTGCACATCCAGCTTGCGCTCGCGAACCACGCGCCTGGCCTCTTCGATCACGGTGGTCACCGTGCTGTCGGCGAACTGTGGGTAAAGTGGCGCCAGGGTAATTTTCTTCTGCCCCTGGGCCACCAGCTTGAGCAGCGCCGACTCGATCGAAGGTTCACCATAACGCATCGCCAGCTCGACCGGCCCCTGCTTCCACTGCTCGCTCATCACCTTCTGCAAACGCCGGCTGAGCACCACCAGCGGCGAACCCTCCTCCCACCAGATCGAAGCGTAGGCGTGGGCCGATTGCTCTGGCCGCTTGATCAGGATCAGCGACACCAGCAAGCGTCGGACCGGCCAGGGCAGGTCGATTACATAAGGGTCCATGAGGAATTGGTTGAGGTAGCTGCGCACGTCCGCCACCGAAGTGGAGGCCGGCGAACCCAGGTTGACCAGGAGCAACGCGTGATCGGTCATGCAACGTCCTATTTCAGAGGCGGCTGGACACAGGCGTCCAGGGCCGCAGGCAAATCAGTGAACTGGAAAGTGAAACCCGCTTCCAGCAACCGCGCGGGAACGGCACGCTGGCCTCCCAGCAGCAGCAACGACAACTCCCCCAAGGCCAGGCGCAGGAAAAACGCCGGCAGTGGTATCAGTGCCGGCCGGTGCAGCACCCGCCCCAAGGTCTTGGCGAACTCGCGGTTGCGCACCGGTTTTGGCGCGCAGGCATTATAAGGACCCTGCGCCCCAGGCTGATGCACAAGAAAATCAATCAGGGCGATTTGGTCGTCGATATGAATCCACGGCATCCATTGCCGGCCGTTGCCGATCGGCCCGCCCAGCCCCAGCTTGAAGGGCAGCAGCAGGCGCGACAAAAAGCCGCCCTCGGGTGACAGCACCAAACCGGTGCGCACCAGCACCACACGCACGCCCATGGCTTCGGCACGCTGGGCTGTTTCTTCCCAGGCAATGCACAACTGGCTGGCAAAGTCCTCGTTGACCGGGGGCGAATCCTCGCTCAATTCCCGCTCGCCACCATCGCCGTACCAGCCCACCGCCGAGCCCGACACCAGCACACCGGGTTTGTGTTCGCGGCTTTCGAGCCAGGCCAGCAGGGTTTCGGTCAGGGCGATGCGGCTGCTCCACAGCAGCGCCTTGCGCTTGTGGCTCCAGGGCCGATCGGCGATCGGCGCTCCGGCCAGATTGATCACCGCGTCCACTGGAGTCTGGTCCAGCTCTTGCAGCGTCTTGACAGCCCGCACCTGGGGACCGCACAGGGCGGCAACCTTATCGGGTTGGCGAGTCCATACACTCAACTGATGACCCTGGGCCTGCCAGTGACGACACAGGGCACGCCCGATCAAACCAGTACCGCCGGTCAGCAATATATGCATGACATCTTCCTCGCGTGGCGTTTTACCCGAATCACTAGTCTATTTTTATAAGCAGGGATCTTTTCAATCGGACAGGCTGTGTTTTAACGATAGACAACCTGGACAACCGATGACGCCGAAAGCTATACCAAAAAACAATATTGTACAGGTTTTGGCAGCGGCGTAATCTGTACAAAAAGGTAAACGAGGCCCCTATGACAGTACCCATCGCAATCATTGGTACCGGCATCGCCGGACTCTCCGCCGCCCAGGCGCTACGAGACGCCGGGCATACTGTCCACCTTTTCGACAAAAGCCGCGGCAGCGGCGGGCGCATGTCGAGCAAACGCAGCGATGCCGGCAGCCTGGACCTGGGGGCCCAGTACTTTACCGCCCGCGACCGTCGTTTCGTCACCGAAGTCCAGCGCTGGCAAGCCAAGGGCTGGGTCGCCGAATGGATGCCGCAACTCTACAACTCCCACGGCGGCCAGCTCAGCCCCTCGCCGGACGAACAGACCCGTTGGGTGGGCACTCCGCGCATGAGCGCCATCACCCGCGCGCTGATCGGCGACCTCGAGACCCACTTCGCCTGCCGCATCACCGAAGTCTTCCGCGGCGAACAGCACTGGCACCTGCAGGACGCCGAAGGTTTCACCCACGGCCCTTTCAGCCATGTCGTGATCGCCACGCCGGCACCACAGGCCACTGCCCTGCTGGCCGCCGCGCCGAAGCTTGCGGGCGTAGCAGCCGGGGTGAAAATGGACCCGACCTGGGCCGTCGCCCTGGCCTTCGATACCCCTCTGCAAACCCCCATGGAAGGCTGCTTCGTGCAGGACAGCCCGCTGGACTGGCTGGCCCGCAACCGCAGCAAGCCCGGGCGCGACAGCCACCTCGACACCTGGATCCTGCATGCCACCAGCGCCTGGAGCCGGCAGCACATCGACCTGTCGAAAGAGGCCGTGACCGAGCAATTGCACGGCGCCTTTGCCGAGCTGCTGCACAGCGTCATGCCCGCCCCCACCTTCAGCCTGGCCCACCGCTGGCTCTATGCCCGCCCGGCCACCAGCCATGAATGGGGCGCCCTGGCCGACGCCGATCTGGGCCTGTACGCATGCGGCGACTGGTGCCTGTCCGGCCGCGTCGAAGGCGCCTGGTTGAGCGGGCAGGAGGCCGCGCGCCGGCTCCACGAGAGCCTGCAGTGAATCGCCTCAACCCGCGCAAGCTGCTGCTGTCGAAGTGGACGGCAGCCCACCCGCAAAAGCGTGAAAAGCACTTCCTGGTCACCGAGCTTTTCTGCGACGAGGAAGGCACTGTGCTGGAAATCGAACTTCAGGCTGTACTCACTCGACGCAGCCAGCGCATGGGCTGGCAAACCCTGCAAAACGACAGCGAGTGGCGCATGGGCTGGCAGTGACCCGCCCACCTGCGAGGCAATACCTGTACAAAAAAATTGACTTGTACAACTTTAATTCTATGATGAAGACAAGTTGTACAGCATAAGTTTTTTGTACAGGTAATTCCCGGAGGTTGCACCATGTCCGCCAAGCCGAAAATTGCCATCAGCGCCTGCCTGATGGGGGTAGAAGTCCGCTATAACGGCGGGCACAAAGAATCCCGCCTGTGCAGCCGAGTACTCAGTGAGCACTTCGATTTCGTCCCCCTGTGCCCTGAAGTTGCCATCGGCATGGGCACCCCCCGCGAACCTATTCGGCTGGTTGGCGACCCCGAACAACCTAGGGCCGTAGGCACGGTGGATGCCGCTCTGGATGTGACCCGGCCCCTGGCGGAATATGGCGAACTCATGGCGGCTCGAGTGGGTGATATCTGCGGCTACATCTTCATGCAGAACTCGCCCTCCTGCGGCCTGGAACGGGTCAAGGTGTACCAGGCCAATGGCATTCCCCACCGTAACGGTGGACGCGGCATCTACGCCCAGGCGTTTTGTGAGAAACACCCCGACCTGCCGGTGGAAGAAGCCGGGCGCCTGAACGATGCGGTGCTGCGGGAAAACTTCCTGACCCGGGTCTACGTCTACCGCGACTGGCAGGCGCTGCTCAAGCAGGGCCTGACCCGCCGCGCCCTCACCGACTTCCATTCGCGCTGCAAATACCTGCTGATGGCCCACCACCCGGTGCAATACAAAACTCTGGGCAATCTGCTGGGCAGCATGGGCAAGGGCGATCCAAACCTGATCGGCCCACGCTACTTCAGCGGGTTGATGGCGGCCCTCAGCCAATGCGCCACTCGCGGCACCCACAGCAACGTGCTGCAGCATCTGAGCGGCTACCTCAAGCAAGCCATCAGCCGCGAGGACAAACAGGAGGTGCTGCACGTGATCGGCCAGTATCGCCACGGCATCGTGCCCCTGGTCGTGCCCCTGACCCTACTCAAGCACCACTTCCGCCAGCACCCCGATCCCTACATCGCTCAGCAGCTGTACCTGCAGCCGCACCCGGAAAACCTCAGCCTGCGCAACGCGATCTAAGCCATGAAATCGCTCGCCCAAGGGGCCGACGACAACAGCGCCCGCTACCGGAGCGCCCTGGACGAGGGCTGGCTGCCGATTCGCGAGGTGGCGCGCCAGACCGGGGTCAACGCCGTGACCCTACGAGCCTGGGAACGCCGCTACGGCCTGATCGTGCCGCTGCGAACCCCGAAGGGCCATCGCCTGTACTCCCAGGAACAGGTGCAAGAGATCCTGACCATCCTCACCTGGCTCAATCGCGGGGTCGCGATCAGCCAGGTCAAGCACCTACTGGACAGCGTTCCGAGTGTCAGCCCACCGGCCGAGAATGACTGGCAGCGCCTGCGCCAGACCCTGAGCCTGGCTATCAGCCAGCTGGCCGAACGCAAAGTCGATGACACCTTCAATCAGGCCATGGCTCTGTACCCTCCCCGCACCTTGTGCGAACACCTGCTGATGCCCTTGCTGGCGGAGCTGGAGCAGCGCTGGCAGGGGCAGTTCGGCAGCCAGATGGAGCAGGTGTTCTTCTACTCCTGGCTGCGCAGCAAGCTCGGCGCCCGGATCTATCACAACAACCGCCAACTGCAAGAAGCCCCGCTGCTGCTGGTCAACCAGTCGGACCTGCCACTGGAGCCTCACCTGTGGCTCACCGCCTGGCTGGCCAGCAACGCCGACTGCCCGGTGGAAGTCTTCGACTGGCCACTGCCCGGCGGCGAACTGGCCCTGGCCACCGAACGCCTGCAGGCCCGAGGCCTGCTGCTGTATTCCAGCAAGGCACTCAACCCCGCCCAATTGCCCAGGCTGCTCAGCGGCGTTGCCTGCGAAAAATTCATCGTCGGACCCGCGGTGTGCATCCACCCCGCCGAGTGGTCCGTATGTACCACTGAAATCGCCGATCTGTACCTGGCCCAGGACCCGATTGCGGCCTGCCAGCTACTGCTCGAGCGAGGACTTTTCTGATCCGGGAACCGACATGCAATTGATCTGGCTGCGCAGCGACCTGCGCCTACACGACAACACCGCCCTGAACGCCGCCGCCCAGCGGGGCCCGGTCGTAGCGGTGTATCTGCTGAGCAAGGAGCAGTGGCTGGCCCATGACGATGCACCGTGCAAGATCGATTTCTGGCTGCGCAACCTGCAATCGCTGAGCACCGCCCTGGGCCGCCTGAACATACCGCTGCTGATCCGCAGCGCCGCCACCTGGGAGCAGGCGCCTCAGGTCCTGCTGGAACTGTGCCGGCAATTGCAGGTGCAGACGCTGCACTTCAACCAGGAATACGGCATCCACGAAAGCCGCCGCGATGCGGCCGTGACCCAGGCGCTGCAACACGCTGGAGTCAGCGTCCAGGGTCATCTCGATCAATTGCTGTTCCAGCCCGGCAGCGTGCTGACCAAGAGCGGCGGCTACTTCCAGGTCTTCAGCCAGTTCCGCAAGGTCTGCTACAGCCGTCTGCATACCGCAATGCCGGCCCTGGTGAAGGCACCCGTGGCTCAGTTGCCGCTGTCGATCAACGCCGATCCGCTCCCGCAGCAGGTCGAAGGTTTTCCCAGCCCCACCCAAGCCTTGCGCGAGCTGTGGCCCGCCGGCGAGGAGGAGGCGCAAAGGCGCCTGGAGCAGTTCAGCGATGAACGGATCCACTACTACCAGAATGAACGCGATTTCCCGGCCAAACCCGGCACCAGCCAGCTTTCGCCCTACCTCGCCGCCGGCGTGATCTCACCCCGCCAGTGCCTGCACGCCGCCTTGCGCGGCAACCAGGGCGAGTTTGAAAGCGGCAGCCCCGGGGCCGTCACCTGGATCAACGAACTGCTCTGGCGCGAGTTCTACAAGCACATCCTGGTGGGCTACCCACGGGTGTCCCGGCACCGGGCCTTTCGCCCGGAAACCGAAGCGGTCAAATGGCGCCATGCCCCCGAGGAACTGGCGGCCTGGCAGGAGGCCCGCACTGGCCTGCCGATCATCGATGCCGCCATGCGCCAACTGCTGGAGACCGGCTGGATGCATAACCGCCTGCGCATGGTGGTGGCGATGTTCCTGACCAAGAACCTGCTGATCGACTGGCGCGAGGGCGAGCGTTTCTTCATGCGCCACCTGATTGACGGCGACCTGGCGGCCAACAACGGTGGCTGGCAGTGGAGCTCGTCCACCGGCACCGATTCGGCGCCCTACTTCCGCATCTTCAACCCCATCAGCCAGTCGCAGAAGTTCGACAGTGAGGGGCGCTTCATCAAGCACTGGCTGCCGCAACTGGCGGGGCTGAACAAAAAAGATATCCACAACCCGGCGGCCATGGGCGGCCTGTTCGGCGTGCCTGGCTACCCGGCGCCGATCGTCGATCTTTCACGCTCCCGGGAGCGGGCCCTGGCGGCGTTCAAGGCGCTGCCCGCGCGAATGGATGCGGGGGTGAGCCATGAGTGACTTTCTCGACAACTTCGCCCGACAGTTCGCCGCCCTCGACCGGCACAATCTCGATCGGCTGGGGCAGCTCTACAGCGATGACATCCAGTTCACCGACCCCCTGCACGAGGTCCAGGGGCTGGCCCAGTTGCGCGGCTACTTCGCCGAGCTCTACGCCAATGTCCGTGAGCTGCGCTTTGAATTCCACGGCAGCGACCTGTGCGCCGATGACCAGGGCTACCTGCGCTGGACCATGAGCTACCGCCACCCGCGCCTCAACGGCGGCGCCCTGATCCAGGTGGCGGGCTGCACGTACCTGCAATGGCGCGACGCCAGGGTCTACCGCCACCGCGACTATTTCGACGCCGGTGCCCTGCTCTATGAACACCTGCCACTACTCGGGGCGATGATCGCCTGGTTGAAAAGGAGGCTCGGATGAACCCGGCAATGCCACGGCGAACCTGGCTCACCGGTGCCAGCAGCGGCATCGGCGCGGCCTTGGCCGAAGAACTGCTCAAGGCCGGCGCCCAAGTGGCCGTCAGTGCGCGCTCGCGCGAGCCTCTGGATGCCCTGGCCCAACGTTATCCGGGCCGGGTGCTGGTGGTACCCGGCGATCTGACCGACGCCCTGCAGGTGCGCGAGATCGGCAAGCGCATTGCCCAGGCCTGGGGCGCCCTGGACACGGTGATTCTGAATGCCGGCACCTGTGAATACATCGACGTGCAACAATTCGACGCGGCGCTGATCGAGCGTGTGCTGAGCAGTAACCTGCTGTCCGCCGGCTATTGCATCGAGGCCGCGCTGCCCTTGCTGCGCGCCGGTAATCGCCCCCATCTGGTGGGCGTGGCCAGCTCCGTGACCTATCTGCCGCTGCCCCGGGCCGGTGCCTACGGCGCCTCCAAGGCCGCCCTGCGTTACCTGCTGCAATCCTTGCGTATCGACCTGGCCGCCGAGGGCATCGACGTCACCGTGGTCAGCCCGGGGTTCGTCGACACCCCGCTGACCGCGCGCAACGACTTCGCCATGCCCATGAGCTGGCCCGCCGCCAAGGCCGCCCGGCATATCCACAAGCATCTGTCACACCGGGATCTGGAGATCGCTTTCCCCGCCCCTTTCATCTTCGGCCTCAAGCTCCTGGCCTGGCTGCCCGGCCGACTGCAACTGGCCATCGCCAAACGCCTGGCCCGCACGGGGAGTGCATCGTGAAAATCGCCATTATCGGTAGCGGTATCGCAGGGCTGACCTGCGCCTACGTTCTCAACCGTCGCCATGACATCCGGGTCTTCGAGGCCGGCAGCTGGATTGGCGGGCACACCCACACCGTGGAGGTCAGCCACAACGGCGAGCGCCAGGCCGTGGATACCGGCTTCATCGTCTTCAACGACTGGACCTACCCCAACTTCATCCGCCTGCTGGGCCAGATCGGGGTCAAGTTCAAACCCACAGAGATGAGCTTCTCGGTGTGCGATCCGGCCTCGGGCCTGGAGTACAACGGCAACAACCTCAACAGCCTGTTCGCCCAGCGGCGCAACCTGCTGTCGCCCGGATTCTGGGGCATGCTGCGAGACATCCTGCGCTTCAACAAAAGCTCGATGCTGGATCTGCAGCAACAGCGGATCGCCGCCGACACCACCCTGGGCGACTACCTGAAGAGCCAGGGCTACGGCGAGCGTTTCATCCAGCACTACATCGTGCCCATGGGCTCGGCGATCTGGTCCATGTCACGGGTACAGATGCTTGGTTTCCCCTTGCAGTTCTTCGTGCGCTTCTTCAAGAACCACGGCCTGCTGTCGGTGAACAACCGTCCGCAATGGTGCGTGATCGAAGGCGGCTCCAGCCGTTATATCGAGCCGCTGACCGCGAGCTTTCGCCAGCACATCCGTCTCGACTGCCCGGTGCGGCAAGTCGAACGCGATGAGCAAGGCGTACTTATCCACAGCGCTGCCGGCAGCGAGCGCTTCGACAAGGTGGTGTTCGCCTGCCACAGCGACCAGGCCCTGCAACTGCTGGCCAGCCCCAGCCAGGCCGAGCGGGAGATTCTCCAGGCCCTGCCCTACGCCGACAACGACGTGGTGCTGCACACCGATACCCGCCTGCTGCCGCGCCGGCGCCTGGCCTGGGCCAGCTGGAACTACCGCCTGGACGCCAGCGGCGACAAAGCCGCCGCCGTGACCTACGACATGAACATCCTGCAAGGCCTGAAGAGCGACACCACCTTCTGCGTCAGCCTCAACCAGACCGCGGTCATCGACCCGACGCAAATCCTGGCCCGCTTCACTTACGCCCATCCGCAGTACAGCCTCGAAGCAGTGACGGCCCAGGCCCGCTGGGGCGAACTGCAGGGCGCCCGGCACAGTTTCTACTGCGGCGCCTACTGGGCCAACGGCTTCCATGAGGACGGCGTGGTCAGCGCCTTGCGCGTGGCCCAGGCCTTTGGAGAACAACTGTGAACAGCGCCCTGTACAGCGGCTGGATCAGCCACCGGCGATTCACCCCCAAGGACCATGCCTTCCGCTACCGGATCGGTCTTCTGTACCTGGACCTGGACGAACAGGAGACGGTGCTGGGGCTCTCGCCCCTGGCAGGCCGCAGCCGTTTCGCCCCCTTCGCCTTCCGCGAAAGCGACTACCTGAAAGACTTAACCGGCCAGGGCATGCGCCTGATCGACGCGGTACGCCAGCAAGTGGCCGCGGCCATCGGCCATGTGCCGGGAGGCGCGGTGCACCTGCTGACTCAAGTGCGCAGCTGGGGCCTGGCATTCAATCCGGTGAGCTTCTTCTACTGCTTCGAGGCCAACGGACAACTGGCGGCGATTCTCTGCGAGGTCACCAACACCCCGTGGCACGAACGCTATCACTACGTGCTACCTGCCCGCCCGGGCACAGCCACAACGCCCGAGCACCAGCACTTCGCCGTGGCCAAGGCCTTTCACGTATCGCCGTTTTTGCCCCGTGAACTTGAATACCGCATGAGTTTCAGCCCGCCGGCCGAGCGCCTGGGCGTGCACATGGCCGACTGGCAGGGCGAGCTCAAAGTGTTCGACGCCACCCTCAGCCTGCAGCGCCAGGCTCTGGATCGCCGCAGCCTGCACCAGTATTTGCGGCACTTCCCGTGGATGACCGCCAAGACCTGCCTGGCGATCTACTGGCAGGCCCTGCGCCTGGCCGCCAAGGGCATGCGTTTTTTCCCCCATCAGGCCGCCGCCGGCGCCTATCGCACAGCCGCTGTACAACCCAAGGATCGCCCACATGAAATCCTCTAGCGTCTCGGCCAAGAACCTTGCCTTCAGCACCCACAGCCTCACTGCCAGCCTGTTGCGTCGGGGCGTGCTGCGGCAACTGGCGCAACTGCAGCACGGCCAACTGGTGGTCTACGAAGACGGCGAGCGTCGGGTGTTCGGCAGCAGCGGCGCCACCCTGCAGGGCGAAATCCACATCCATGACAGCAGCACCTGGGGCCTGGTGGCCAGCAGCGGTTCGATCGGTGCCGGCGAGGCATTCATCCACGGCTACTGGAGCACCCCGGACCTGACCGCGGTGATCCGCGTGTTCGTCAGCAACCTGGACGTGCTGGATGCCATGGAAGGTGGCCTGGCGAAACTCGGCAGGCCGCTGATCCGCGGCCTGCACTGGCTCAACCGCAATACGCGCAAGGGCTCGCGGAAAAACATCGCCGCCCACTATGACCTGGGCAATGAGCTGTTCGAGCAGTTTCTCGACCCCACCATGATGTATTCCGCCGCGCAGTTTCGCAGTGACGAAGACAGCCTGGAACAGGCCCAGTTGAACAAGTTGCAACGCATCTGCCAGAAGCTGGCGCTAAAGCCCGAGGACCACCTGCTGGAGATCGGCACCGGCTGGGGCAGCATGGCCCTGTATGCCGCGCAGCACTATGGCTGCCGGGTGACCACCACGACGCTGTCCAGGGAGCAGTTCGCCTATACCCGGCAGCGGATAGAGGCCGCCGGCCTGCAGGACCGGGTGACCCTGCTGCTGGAGGATTACCGCGACCTGCGGGGCCAGTACGACAAGCTGGTGTCCATCGAGATGATCGAAGCCGTGGGCCATCGCTTCCTGCCCACTTACTTCAAGCAATGCGCGCACTTGCTCAAGAGCAACGGCCTGATGCTGTTGCAGGCCATCACCATTCGCGACCAGCGCTATGAGCAGGCGAAAAATGGCGTGGACTTCATCCAGCGCTACATCTTTCCCGGCGGCGCCCTGCCCTGCGTGCAGAAGATGCTCGAAGTGGTCAGCCGCGACACTGACATGAACCTGCTGCATATGGAGGACTTCGGCCTGCATTACGCCCGCACCTTGCGCCTGTGGCACGAGAACTTCCGCCGCGCCCATGGCCGCCTCAGCGAACTGGGCTACGACGAATATTTCCTGCGACTCTGGGAGTTCTACCTGTGCTACTGCGAAGGCGGCTTCCTGGAACGCAGCATCGGCACCGCCCAATTGCTGCTGGCCAAACCTGCGGCGGCACCCCAACCGCTGTTGGGGCGCCTCGATGCCTAAGCAACTGATCAATGCCCTGCTGTTCCAGTTGGGCTGGTTCATCTGCGTGCTCAGCGGCGACAGCCTCTGGTTGCTGCTGGGGGTGGCGATCTTGCTGGCGCATCTGCGATGGATCGGCCGCTGGGCCGACGAAGGCCCGATGATCGTCGGCATTGCCCTGATCGGCATCGCCCTGGACAGTTTCCTCAACTGGCTTGGGGTGTTTGAGTTCCAGCAAGTCAGCCTGCTGGTGCCCCTCTGGCTGATGCTGCTCTGGGCCTTGCTGGCCACCACACTGCGCCATGGCCTGGCCTGGAGTGCCCGGCCCTGGTGGCTGGGGTGCCTGCTGGGTGCATTGGGCGGACCGCTGTCCTACTACGCCGGGGGGCACCTGGCGGGAGTGACCTTCCCCTACGGCACCGGCCCCACCCTGCTCGGCCTGGGAGTGCTATGGGCCCTGCTCCTGCCACTGCTGCATGTGCTCGCGCGGCCGGCACCGCAAGAACCGCCACTGGTCACCGGAGACTGAGCATCCGTCCGGGCTTTAACACAGCCCGGGCTCACTGCCTTACACTGCGGGCCTATGACCACCATCCCTGTTACCTCCATCGCCACCGAACCCGCCGTCAGTTGCTCCACCTGCGCCGCCTGCTGCTGCCAGTTGGAGGTCATGCTGATTACCGACACCGGGGTGCCCGAGCGCTTTATCGATACCGACGATTGGGGAGGGGAAGTCATGCTCCGCCTGGATGACGGCTGGTGCGCGGCACTGGATCGCGACAGCATGCGTTGCAGCATCTATGAGCTGCGGCCATTGATCTGTCGCGAGTTCGAGCTGGGCGAGGCGGATTGCCTGAGCGAACGCCGGGGAATTGCCACGGCGTATCGCTGACAGCGACCTCAGAGCGGCATCGTGTAATGCAGCGCGTAGCTTTCGATACCGTCGTTGGGGGTCTTGAGGCCGGCGTTGGAGTAGTGCGTGGCACGGATGCCGACTTCATGGCCGCCGGCGAAGCGCAGGCCGAAACCGATGCGGTCTTCGAACTGGAAGGATGACCCCAGCTTGTTGTCCTCGACCTGGGTATGGGCAAAGGCCGCTACCCCGATCCCGGCCTCGATGTAGGGCTTGACGCTGGCCCCGGCGAATTCGTAGACCAGCACCGGGGAGAACGACAGGCTGTGGTTACTGGAGGTCTTGTCGCCATCCCAATAGGTATAGGCACCGCTCCAGTACCCCGTTAGACGGCCGACGTCACTTTGCAGCCAGCTCTTGTCCCAGTCCCATTGCATACCCAGCCGATAGGCCTGGGTCGAATCGCCGGTTTGCCCTACGGAGAACTCGACTCCGGCCGCCTGTGCGGAAAAACTGTGCCCCAACAACCCGGCCGCAAGTGCAGCCAAACATAACAGTCGCTTCATCAGGAACATCCTTTTCGAACGGTTTTATATGGTGTTGTACAACCCTGTGGATAGGCTATAGAAGCCAGCGCGCATTCAGAAGTTCAGCGCCAGCGGAGGGATTTTTCACGTTTTTTTCACAACTGCAAAGGCAGGACTTCAGCAGACTCTTTCCACAGCAGAGGCAGCACCCGGGCAAAGTGCGGGACATCGCCACTGGTCCAGAACCTGGTTTCCCGGGCTGGCCCATGGGCAAGCAGATCACCGTCATCGAGCAGCCGCTGCAGCTGCCGGGCAACCGCGGCGCCGGTATCGATCAGGCTGATATGGCCAGGCAGTATCTGCGTCAGCAGCGGCTTGAGAAACGGATAATGGGTGCAGCCCAGGATGATGGTGTCGCAGCCGGCGGCCAGCAGTGGCTCGACGTAGCCCTGCAACAGCTGGCGCAGAGCGGCACTGTGCAAATCGCCATTCTCGATCATCTCCACCAGCCCCGGACAGGGCTGAGTGACGACTTTCACGTCGGTGGCGAAACGGTCGAGCAAGGCGGCGAACTTGGCACTCTGCAAGGTGCCGGTGGTGGCCAGCACCCCGACCACACCGCTGCGGGTCGCGGCCGCCGCCGGCTTGACCGCAGGCTCCATGCCAACGATGGGCCAGTTCGGATAATCGCGGCGCAGGTCGGCCACCCCGGCCACGGTAGCAGTGTTGCAGGCCAGCACCAGGGCCTTGGCGCCCTGTTCACGAAAGAACCGGGCCATCAGGCTGCAACGCTGGCGAATGAACTCGGGGGTCTTTTCGCCATAGGGAATATGCCCGCAGTCGCCGAAATACAGCAGCGACTCATGGGGCAGCAATTGTTGTATTTCCGCCAGCACCGAGAGGCCGCCGACGCCGGAGTCGAACACCCCGATCGGCGCTTCACTCACGATGGGCACCACAGACGCTGCAACCCGGATCACGCTTGACCCGCAATTCGCGAAAGCGCGTGCCCAAGGCATCGATCAACAACAGCCGGCCTACCAGCGGTTCGCCAAAACCGGCCAGCAATTTCAGGGCTTCCAGGGCCTGCAGGCTGCCCACAGTGCCCACCAGCGGGCCAAGCACCCCGGCTTCGCTGCAGGTCAGTTCGGCTTCGCTGCCATGCCCGTATAGACAGTGGTAGCAAGGGCTTTGCGGGCGCCGCGGGTCGAAGACCGACAATTGCCCTTCCAGGCGGATCGCCGCACCGCTGACCAGGGGCTTGCCGGCCGCCACGCAAGCGGCGTTCACCGCCTCGCGGGTAGTGAAGTTGTCGGAGCAATCGAGCACCAGGTCCACCGCCGCCACGGCAGCGGCCAGGGTATCGACATCCAGCGCCTGGCGATGGGGCACCAGGCGGACCTCCGGGTTGAGGGCAGACAGGCGACTGATGGCCGAGTCCACCTTGCTGACCCCGACGCTGTGGCTGTCGTGGATGATCTGGCGTTGCAGGTTGGTCAGGTCCACGCTGTCGAAGTCGGCCAGGTGCAGCTCACCAACCCCCGCCGCCGCCAGGTACAAGGCTGCGGGAGCACCGAGACCGCCGAGGCCGACGATCAGCACGCGGCTTTCCTTGAGGCGCAGCTGGCCGTCGATATCGACATGCTGCAACAGAATCTGTCGGCTATAGCGCAACAGCTCCTGGTCGGTCAGCACGGCCGGCACCCGAGGCTGATGCGCTCATGCCCACCCAGGTCGACCCGGCTGTGGACTTCGATGAACCCCTGGGCAGCCAGCAACTCGCGGACCGCCGCGGCCTGATCGTAACCGTGCTCCAGCATCAGCCAGCCACCGGCCTCCAGGTGCTGCGGCGCCTGGGCGACGATCAGGCGCAGGTCGTCCAGACCATCCTTGCCCGCCACCAGGGCACTTTCCGGCTCGAAACGCACGTCGCCAGCCACCAGATGGGGGTCGGCTTCGGCAATGTAGGGCGGGTTGCTGATGATCAGATCAAAGCGCCGGGACTCGATGGAGCTGAACCAGTGGCTGCTGAGCACGCTGACGTTGTCCAGTTGCAGGCGCTGGCGGTTGCGTTCGGCCAAAGCCACGGCTTCCAGTACCCGGTCCACCGCCGTGACCTGCCAGGCCGGCCGTTCGCTGGCCAGGGCCAGGGCGATGGCACCACTGCCGGTGCCCAGGTCAAGGACCTTGGCCGGGGTCGCGGGCAACAGTTCCAGCGCCGCTTCCACCAGTAGCTCGGTGTCGGGGCGCGGGATCAGGGTATGGGGCGCTACCTCCAGGTCGAGCTTCCAGAAGCCCTGCTGGCCCAGGATATAGGCCACCGGCTCGCCGGAGCGGCGTCGCTGCAGGTAGTCGGTGAATAGCAGGGCCGCCTCGCTGGGCACAATGCGCTCCGGCCAGGTGTGGAGAAAGCTGCGGGGCTTGCCCAGGGCCGCGGCCAGGAGCAGCTCGGCATCCAGGCGCGGGGTCGGCGAGTCGGGCAGTTGGGCTGCGCGCAGCAGGCTGGCGATGATGGTCATTTACTCACCCAATGCCGCAAGTTGATCGGCCTGATACTCAGCCAGCAACGGCTCGATGACGGCTTCCACGCCCCCGGCGAGGATTTCGTCCAGGGAATACAGGGTCAGGTTGATGCGGTGATCGGTGACCCGGCCCTGGGGAAAGTTGTAAGTGCGGATACGCTCGGAGCGATCCCCCGAGCCCACCAGCAGCTTGCGCTCGCTGGCAATGGCATTGGCCGCGGCGCTGGTCTGCTGGTCGTTGAGCTTGGCCGACAGCCAGGACATGGCCCGGGCCCGGTTCTTGTGCTGGGAACGCTCTTCCTGGCACTCCACCACGATCCCCGAAGGGATGTGGGTGATGCGGATCGCCGAGTCGGTCTTGTTCACGTGCTGGCCACCGGCGCCGGAGGAGCGATAGGTATCGATGCGCAGGTCCGCCGGGTTGATCTCGATGGCTTCCTGCTCATCCGGCTCTGGAAGCACCGCCACGGTGCAGGCCGAGGTATGGATGCGGCCCTGGGATTCGGTGGCCGGCACTCGCTGCACACGGTGCGCGCCCGACTCGAACTTCAGCTTGCCGTAGACATTCTCGCCTTCGACCCGGGCAATGACTTCTTTATAGCCGCCGTGCTCACCCTCGTTTTCCGAGAGGATCTCCAGCCGCCAGCCGCGCCGTTCGGCGTAGCGCGAATACATGCGGAACAGGTCGCCGGAAAAGATCGCCGCCTCGTCGCCGCCGGTGCCGGCACGGATTTCCAGGAATACGTTGCGCCCATCGTTGGGGTCCTTGGGCAGTAGCATGCGCTGCAGGCTGCTTTCCAGTTCGGCCAGTTGTTCCTTGGCCTCGCGCACTTCCTCGGCGGCCATTTCCCGCAGGTCCGGGTCGTTGTCCTTGAGCAGCGCCTGGGCGCCCTCAAGGTCCGCCTGGACCTTGAGCACCTGTTTATATGTAGCCACGATCGGCTCGACTTCCGCGTACTCCTTGGAATAGGCGCGGAACTTGGCCTGATCGGAAATGACCTCAGCATCGCCGAGCAAGGCGGTCAGTTCCTCGAAACGGTCCTGGAGAATGTCCAGCTTACTGAGCAGTGACGCTTTCATTACGGGGTTTTATCCGATGAGCCCTCACCGAGGGCAAAGAGTTCTTGGGCCATGGCCAGCGCATCGAGGCGGCCTTCGGCAGACAGCTTTTTCAGTTGCACGCTCGGCGCGTGCAGCAGTTTGTTGGTCAGGCCGCGGGCCAGTTGGGCCAGCACGTCCTCGGCGCCGCTGCCGTTGGCCAGCATACGCAGGGCTTTCTGCAGTTCTTCATCGCGCAGGCGTTCGCTCTGCTGACGATAGGCCTTGAGCACATCCACCGCCGCCAGCTCGCGCAGGCGCACCATGAAATCCTCGGCGCCGATGTTCACCAGCTCCTCGGCGGCCTGGGCCGCGCCCTGGCGGCTCTTGAGGTTTTCCGCGACCACTTCGTGCAGGTCATCGACGGTGTAGAGGTAAACGTCGTCCAACTCGCCGACTTCTGGCTCGATATCCCGGGGAACGGCGATATCCACCATGAAAATCGGCTTGTGCTTGCGCAGCTTCAGCGCGCTTTCCACTGCGCCCTTGCCGAGGATTGGCAACTGGCTGGCGGTGGAACTGATGACGATGTCGCTGTGCACCAGTTCCTGGGGAATATCCGAGAGCAGCACGGCGTGGGCCCCGAACTGCTCCGCCAGGAGGCTGGCGCGTTCCAGGGTGCGGTTCGCCACGACGATGCGCTTGACCCCCAGGTCATGCAGGTGCCGGGCCACCAGGGTGATGGTCTCCCCGGCGCCGATCAGCAGTGCCTGGCTGCGTTGCAGGTCGCTGAAAATCTGTTTCGCCAGGCTCACCGCGGCGAAGGCCACGGACACCGGGTTCTCACCGATGGCGGTGTCGGTGCGCACCTGCTTGGCGGCGCTGAAGGTGGCCTGGAACAGCCGGCCCAGCAGCGGCCCGACGGTGCCGGCCTCGCGGGCCACGGCGTAGGCGGATTTCATCTGCCCGAGAATCTGTGGCTCGCCCAGCACCAGCGAGTCCAGCCCCGATGCCACCCGCATCATGTGACGAACTGCCGCATCGTCCTCATGCACGTAGGCACTGGCGCGCAGCTCGTCTAGGCTCAAATGGTGATATTCCGCCAGCCAGCGCAGCACCACATCCGCAGAAAGATGATCCTGTTCTATATAGAGCTCACTGCGATTGCAGGTGGAGAGGATCGCAGCTTCGCGGCTGTCGGTGAGTCGGCAGAGCTGCTGCAAGGCCTCAACCAACTGCTCAGGGGTAAAGGCCACGCGCTCGCGGACGTCTACAGAAGCAGTCTTGTGGTTAATACCGAGTGCAAGGAAGGCCATTCAAGGTCGCTGATGATGTCGAGAAGCCGGCAATTGTCCTACTTCGACCGACGCAGAACAACTACCGCCGACTATTGTCCTAATAGACTGCCTCTGTTCTGGCATCCCGTTGAGTCTCGGTTATGTTTGGCCGAAGGCTTGTGTCATGATGATCCGACCGCAGGTTAGTCGCCCTCTTCCTATATGAATAGATCTTCCGCGTTGCTCCTCGCCTTTGTCTTCCTCAGCGGTTGCCAATCTCTGGCACCCGTTTCATCGGACGCTACGTCGCCGGTGGAAGACAGCACCTCCGCCCCTGAAAAGCCCAAGGTCTATTCCTCGTTCAGCGAAGACACCGTCTTCAGCCTGCTGAGCGCTGAACTGGCGGGCCAGCGCAATCGTTTCGACATTGCCCTGGACAACTACGTGACCCAGGCCATCAACACCCAGGATCCGGGCATCTCCGAGCGGGCATTTCGCATCGCCGAGTACCTGGGCGCCGACCAGGCTGCCCTGGACACGTCGCTGATCTGGGCGAAAAACGCCCCCGACGACCTGGAAGCGCAGCGAGCCGCCGCGATCCAGCTGGCCAGAGCCGGGCGCTATGACGACTCCATGGTCTATATGGAGAAGGTCCTGCAAGGCAAGGGCGATACCCACTTCGACTTTCTAGCCCTGTCCGCGGCCGATACCGACCAGGACACGCGCAACGGGCTGATGAAAAGCTTCGACCGCCTGCTGCAGAAACATCCGCACAACAGCCAGTTGATTTTCGGCAAGGCCTTGCTCATGCAACAGGACGGCGAGGCCAAGGAGGCACTCGCCCTGTTGGAGCAGAACCCACCGGAAGACGGTGAAGTTGCGCCATTGCTACTGCGCGCCCGCCTGCTGCAAAGCCTGAACCGGGGTAAAGAAGCCCTGCCGCTGCTGGAAAAAAGCATCCGCAAGTACCCGGACGACAAGCGCCTGCGCCTGACCTATGCCCGCATGCTGGTGGAACAGGACCGCATGGAGGATGCCAAGACCCAGTTCTCCAGCCTGGTCCAGCAATACCCGGAAGATGACGAACTGCGCTATTCCCTGGCGCTCGTCTGCCTGGAGGCCAAGGCCTGGGAAGAAGCCAAAGGCTACCTGGAAGACCTGATAGCCCGTGAAAGCCACGAGGACTCCGCGCACCTGAACCTGGGCCGGATCGCCGAAGAACTCAACGACCCGCAAGGGGCCTTGATCGAATACGGCCAGGTCGGCCCGGGCAATGACTACCTGCCCGCGCAGTTGCGCCAGGCCGATATCCTGATGAACAACGGCCGCACCGACGAGGCGCAAAAACGCCTGGCGGCGGCCCGCGACGCCCAGCCCGACTACGCCATCCAGCTGTACCTGATCGAAGTCGAGACCCTGTCGGCGAACAACCAGGGCGAGCGCGCCTGGAAAGTCATCCAGCAGGCCCTGCAGCAATACCCCGACGACATGAACCTGCTGTACACCCGCGCCATGCAGGCGGAAAAACGCAATGACCTGGCGCAGATGGAAAAGGATCTGCGCCTGATCATCCAGCGCGAACCGGACAACGCCATGGCATTGAACGCCTTGGGCTACACCTTGTCTGACCGCACCACACGCTATGCCGAAGCCAAGACCCTGATCGAGCAAGCCCACCAGCTGACTCCGGAAGACCCGGCGGTCCTCGACAGCCTGGGCTGGGTGAATTTCCGCCTGGGCAACCTGGACGAAGCCGAACGCCTGCTGCGCCAGGCCCTCGAACGCTTCCCCGATCAGGAAGTGGCGGCGCACCTGGGTGAGGTGCTGTGGAACAACGGCAAGCAGCGCGAGGCCAAGCAGATCTGGAGCAAGTTCCTCAAGGATCAGCCAGACAGCCCCGTGCTACGCGGCACCATCAAACGCCTGACCGGATCAGAGACTCTTTAAGACCATGTTTTTGCGCCACTTTATTGTTTTCAGCTTTATCGCCCTGCTCGCCGGCTGCGCCGGCTTCGGCGCCCGCGAGTCTGTCCAGGGCCAGGGCAACCCTGCGCAATGGCGCGTGCACAAGGATCAACTGACCGGCCTCGACGGCTGGCAGATCAACGGCAAGATCGGCATTCGCGCCCCCAAGGATTCCGGCAGCGGCACTCTGTTCTGGCTGCAACGCCAGGACTACTACGACATCCGCCTGTCAGGCCCGCTGGGCCGTGGCGCCGCGCGCCTGACCGGTCGCCCCGGCCAGGTCAGCCTGGAAGTGGCCAACCAGGGTCGCTACGAAGCTGCAAGCCCGGAAATCCTGCTGGAAGAACAGCTGGGCTGGAAGCTGCCGGTCTCGCACCTGGCCTGGTGGGTTCGCGGCCTGCCTGCGCCCGACAGCAAAAGCCGCCTGACCCTGGACGGCGACAGCCATCTGGCGAGCCTGGAGCAAGATGGCTGGCAGGTGGAATACAGCAACTACTCGCAGCAGAACGGCTATTGGCTGCCCGAGCGAATCAAACTGCACGGCAGCGACCTTGACGTCACCCTGGTGATCAAGGAATGGCTGCCGCGCAAGCTGGGGCAGTGACCGAGCATGGAAAAACTGACCCTGCCCTCCCCGGCCAAGCTCAATCTGATGCTGCACATCCTCGGTCGCCGTGAAGACGGCTATCACGAGCTGCAGACCCTGTTCCAGTTTCTCGACTACGGCGATGAAATCACTTTCGCCCTGCGTGATGACGGCGTGATTCGTCTGCACACCGAGTTCGAAGGCGTGCCTCACGACAGCAACCTGATCGTCAAGGCGGCGAAGAAACTCCAGGAACAATCGGGCTGTACCCAGGGCATCGACATCTGGATCGACAAGGTCCTGCCCATGGGCGGCGGCATCGGCGGCGGCAGTTCGAATGCCGCCACCACCCTGCTGGGCCTCAATCACTTGTGGCAACTGGGCTGGGACGAAGACCGGCTCGCCGCACTGGGGCTGACCCTGGGCGCCGATGTCCCGGTTTTCGTCCGCGGGCACGCTGCCTTCGCTGAAGGCGTGGGGGAAAAACTGACCCCTGAATATCCCGAAGAACCCTGGTATCTGGTGCTGGTCCCGCAAGTGTCTGTTAGTACAGCAGAAATTTTTTCAGATCCTTTGTTGACACGGAACACCGCGCCCATTAAAGTGCGCCCCGTTCCCAAGGGAAACAGCAGAAATGACTGCCTTCCGGTAGTCGCAAGGCGTTATCCAGAAGTACGTAACGCATTGAATTTGCTAGGTAAATTTACCGAAGCAAAACTGACTGGAACTGGAAGTTGTGTGTTTGGGGGCTTCCCAAGCAAAGCTGAAGCTGATAAAGTCTCGGCCCTTCTTACAGAGACCCTTACAGGGTTTGTAGCCAAAGGAAGCAACGTTTCGATGTTGCATCGCAAGCTGCAAAGTCTGCTCTAAAGGAACCGAGTGCCAGGCATTCGAAGCAACAGATACAGGGGCGTCGCCAAGCGGTAAGGCAGCAGGTTTTGATCCTGCCATGCGTTGGTTCGAATCCAGCCGCCCCTGCCATTTTCCTATACTCATCCAGGTATACCCTCAGCCTTCAGGTACTGCGCGTGTCCAAGATGATGGTCTTTACGGGGAACGCTAACCCCGATCTGGCTCGGCGTGTTGTACGTCAGCTGCATATCCCTCTCGGTGACATCTCTGTTGGAAAGTTTTCCGACGGCGAAATTACTGCCGAGATCAATGAAAATGTCCGCGGTAAAGACGTCTTCATTATTCAGCCGACTTGCGCTCCGACCAACGATAACCTGATGGAACTCGTGGTGATGGCCGACGCCTTCCGCCGTTCCTCAGCGACTCGTATCACTGCTGTTATTCCTTATTTTGGTTATGCCCGTCAGGATCGCCGTCCGCGTTCCGCACGTGTGGCTATCAGCGCGAAAGTCGTCGCTGACATGCTCACCGTAGTCGGCATCGACCGTGTTCTCACGGTTGATCTGCATGCTGACCAGATTCAGGGCTTCTTCGATATTCCGGTAGATAACATCTACGGCTCCCCGGTTCTGGTGGATGACATCGAAGATCAGCGTTTCGAAAACCTGATGATCGTGTCCCCGGACATTGGCGGCGTCGTGCGTGCACGTGCCGTGGCCAAGTCCCTGGGCGTTGACCTCGGGATCATCGACAAGCGTCGTGAGAAAGCCAATCACTCCGAAGTGATGCATATCATCGGCGACGTCGAAGGACGCACCTGTATTCTGGTCGATGACATGGTCGATACCGCCGGCACCCTGTGCCACGCGGCCAAGGCCCTGAAAGAGCATGGCGCAGCCAAGGTCTTTGCCTACTGCACACACCCTGTGCTGTCGGGTCGAGCCATCGAGAACATTGAAAATTCCGTGCTGGACGAGCTGGTGGTGACCAACACCATCCCGCTGTCCGCTGCAGCACAAGCCTGTGCGCGTATCCGTCAACTGGATATCGCACCGGTAGTTGCCGAGGCGGTTCGCCGTATCAGCAACGAAGAATCGATCAGCGCGATGTTCCGCTAGGGCCCGTCCCTGGCAGAACATCCCGATGACGAAAAGCGCCCCGTCCCAACCTGTGTTGGGACGGGGCTTTTTTGCCCATATCGCCTTTAGCGCTGGTCGCAAACGCTGGGGCGAGTGTGGTTATTTTGGAGATACAACATGAACGATTTTACTCTGAATGCTGAACTGCGTTCCGACCTGGGGAAAGGTGCGAGCCGCCGCCTGCGTCGTCTCGCAAGCCTGGTTCCAGCTGTAGTTTACGGTGGCGACAAAGCCCCTGAATCCATCAGCATGCTGGCCAAAGAAGTGGCCAAGCTGCTGGAAAACGAAGCTGCCTACAGCCACATCATCGAACTGAACGTTGGTGGTACCAAGCAGAACGTCGTGATCAAGGCCCTGCAACGTCACCCGGCCAAAGGCCACGTGATGCACGCTGACTTTGTTCGCGTGGTTGCTGGTCAGAAACTGACCGCTATCGTTCCAGTGCACTTCATCAACGAAGCTGCTCCGGTCAAGAAAGGCGGCGAGATCTCGCACGTAATCGCGGAAATCGAAGTTTCCTGCCTGCCTAAAGACCTGCCTGAGTTCATCGAAGTCGACCTGGCTGACGCTGAAATCGGCACCATTGTTCACCTGTCCGACATCAAGGCCCCTAAAGGCGTTGAATTCGTGGCCCTGGCACACGGCAACGACCTGGCAGTAGCCAACGTTCACGCTCCACGTGTTGCTCCAGAAGCTGCAGAAGGCGCTGCAGAGTAATTCACTCTGACGCGGGAGTTAAGCGGAGTACATCGCGGACTGGAACGTAGCGAGAAAGCGGGCGAGAACGCGAAGTTTGCCGCAAGGCAACCCAGCTCTTGTCGTCCACTTTCGCCGTAGCACCGGTTGCGGCGATGTCATCCACCACTCCAAAGAAGGGCCCCTATCGTGACTGCCATCAAACTGATCGTTGGCCTGGGTAATCCAGGCACCGAATACGAACAGACCCGGCATAACGCAGGGGCCCTTTTTGTTGAGCGTATCGCCGAAAAACAAGGGATCAACCTTGTCGCCGATCGCAAATATTTCGGCCTGACCGGGCGCTTCAGTCACCAGGGTCAGGACATTCGTCTGTTGATTCCCACCACCTACATGAACCGCAGCGGCCAGGCCGTGGCGGCGCTTGCCGGCTTCTTCCGCATCAAGCCGGAAGAGATCCTGGTGGCCCACGACGAACTCGACTTGCCGCCAGGCGTCGCCAAGCTCAAGACCGGTGGCGGCCATGGCGGGCACAACGGACTGCGGGACATCATCGCGCAGCTCGGTAATCAGAATACCTTTCACCGCCTGCGGCTCGGCATCGGCCATCCGGGCGTTGCCAGTATGGTTTCAAACTTTGTCCTGGGTCGTGCGCCACGCGCCGAACAGGAAAAACTCGATGCCAGCATCGATTTTGCCCTCGGCGTGCTGCCGGATATCTTCGCCGGTGAATGGAACCGCGCGATGAAAAACCTGCACAGCCAGAAGGCCTGACTCTACTCCTCGGGGAATACACCATGGGATTCAATTGCGGCATCGTCGGCCTGCCTAACGTCGGCAAGTCCACCCTGTTCAACGCCCTGACCAAATCCGGGATCGCGGCCGAGAACTTCCCCTTCTGCACCATCGAGCCCAACAGCGGTATCGTGCCGATGCCCGACCCGCGCCTGGACGCCCTGGCCGCCATCGTCGTGCCCGAGCGCGTGCTGCCCACCACCATGGAGTTCGTCGACATCGCCGGCCTGGTGGCCGGTGCTTCGAAAGGTGAAGGCCTGGGCAACAAGTTCCTGGCCAACATCCGCGAAACCGACGCCATCGCCCATGTGGTCCGCTGCTTCGAAGACGACAACGTGATCCACGTGTCCAACAGCGTCGACCCCAAGCGCGATATCGAGATCATCGACCTGGAACTGATCTTCGCCGACCTCGACAGCTGCGAAAAACAGTTGCAGAAAGTCGCCCGTAACGCCAAGGGCGGTGACAAGGATGCCGTGGCCCAGAAAGCCCTGCTGGAACAGCTGATCGCCCACTTCACCGAAGGCAAGCCGGCCCGCAGCCTGATGAAGGACATGAGCGCCGACGAGAAGCTGATCATCCGCGGCTTCCACCTGCTGACCACCAAGCCGGTGATGTACATCGCCAACGTTGCCGAAGACGGCTTCGAGAACAACCCGCTGCTGGACGTGGTCAAGGCCATCGCCGAAGAAGAAGGCGCCATGGTGGTGCCGGTGTGCAACAAGATCGAAGCGGAAATCGCCGAGCTTGAAGACGGCGAAGAAAAGGACATGTTCCTCGAAGCCCTGGGCCTTGAAGAGCCCGGCCTGAACCGGGTGATCCGCGCCGGCTACGAAATGCTCAACCTGCAGACCTACTTCACCGCCGGGGTGAAGGAAGTTCGCGCCTGGACCGTGCGTGTCGGTGCTACCGCGCCCCAAGCAGCCGCGGTGATCCACACCGACTTCGAGAAAGGCTTCATCCGCGCCGAGGTCATCGCCTACAACGACTTCATCCAGTTCAAGGGTGAAGCCGGAGCCAAGGAAGCCGGTAAATGGCGCCTGGAAGGCAAGGAATACATCGTCAAGGATGGCGACGTAATGCACTTCCGCTTCAACGTGTAAGCCTCTTCAGCCCCATTGCCTGGCAATGGGGCTGATCCCCCCGCCCCATCCAGCGGCCTAGAAGTAAGTGGTCGCCCCCGCGAAGAACGCCCGTCCGGGCACGTAGAAGTTGGTCGATCCGTCCCGCAGGTCTTTATCCAACAGGTTCTGCACGCCGCCATTCAGGGTCAGCCACTGGGTCAGCGCCAGGTTCGCCGTCAGGTCGTAGGTGGTGTAGGACTGCACGAAATCATTGCCCAGGCCCCGCTGCTTGCCGACGTGCTGAGCCGAAAGCTCGGTGCTCAAACGGTCGGTGACCTGCCAGTCCAGCGCACTGAATGCCGACAGTTTGGGTGAGCTGATCAGGTCTTCACCGGTGGACAGGTTCTTGCTTTCCAGCATGTAGGTGGCGTTGGTGCGCCAGTTCACGGAGTCGCCCAGCGGCACCCGGGCGGTGCCTTCCCAGCCACGGGTACGGGCCTTGTCGACGTTTTCCAGCATGGTCCACCAGCGGCCCTGGTACTGGCCCAACGGGCCGTATTCGATCTTGTCGGTGAAATCGGTATGGAAATAGGTCAGGCCCGCTTCCCAGCCATCGTGGTCGAACGAAAGGCCGATTTCCTTGTTGGTGCTGGTTTCCGGTGTCAGGTTCGGATTGCCCGCCATCCAGCAACTACCAGTGACATAACCCAACGGCCGCAACGAACCACAGCCCCGGCCTGCGGATTCGGTAGCCGCCCCCGCACTGCCCTCCTTCAGGCTTGGCGCACGAAAACCCTTGGAAACACCGCCACGCACGGTCCAGTCCGGGTGCGGGTGATAAACCACATACGCCCGCGGACTGTTGTGGTTGCCGTACTTGTCGCTGTGGTCGAAGCGGTTGCCCAGGGTCAGGGACAGGTTGTCCAGCAGGAACAGTTCATCCTCGATAAAGGCCGCCGAGTAATCGCCCTTCAAGGTCGAGCCACTGACCGGCGCGCCCTGATAATCCACGGGTACCGTGCCCAGGGTATCGGTGTTGGTCAGCTCTTCACGCTTCCATTGCCCGCCCACCGTCAGACGCTGGTCCAACAGCAGTTGGAAGGGAATATTCAGGCTGCCCTCGACGATCTTCTCTTCCGAGCTGGCTCTGCCCAGGTCAAGGTCGTTGCGGTACTTGTTCAGGTAGGCATCGAGCTTCGAGGTGCCAAAGCTCCAGTCGCCGGTATGGGACAGAATGTAGCTGTCGCGGGTCAGGCGGCTGGGGCCGAAGGCGCCACCAACGGTCTCGTTCCAGTCACCAAAGGTCTTCTTGGACGCCCAGGAATGCTCAACGCCATGCACCGCCTCGAAGGACAGGCTCTGCTCCTGGTTGATCTGCCAGTCCAGCAGTGCATTCACGCTCTGATCCTTGGAGCCGCCCGCGCCATCGTCGTACATGAAATCGCCCTGGGCATCGCGCCGCGCCTCGACCTCATCCGCTGCCCGCCGCGTGACGTTGGCCCCCAGGCGCAGCCCCAGGGACTCCGTCAGCGGACCTGCCGCATTCACGCTGTACTGAGTGGTCTGACCGCGGTCGGAATCCTTGGGCACGGTGATGTGGGTGCTGGCCGAGCCGGTCCAGGTCCGCGAGACCTTGCGGGTGATGATATTGATCACTCCGCCCATGGCGTCCGAGCCATACAGCGACGACATAGGCCCGCGGACGATCTCGATGCGCTCGATCATGTTCGGCGAGATCCAGTTCAGGTCCTGGCGCGCCAGGTCGCGGCGATAACTCAGGTCCGCGGAACTGCCGACCCGCTTGCCATCCACCAGGATCAGCGTGTACTTGTCGTCCAGCCCTCGCAGCTTGATCTTCGACTGCTCGCCCACCGGGCCGAAACCACCGGTCACCCCCGGCACCCGGCGCAGCAGGGTATTGAGGTCATAGACCGGCTGGCGCTCGATTTCCTCGCGGGTGATGACGCTGACACTGGCCGGGGCATCCTTGAGATCCGTGGCGCCGCCAGTAGCCGTGACAAAGGCGGTATCCAGTTCCAACGATGCAGGCTTGACCTCTTCAACCGCATCGCCGGCCTGCGCCAGCGGGGCCAGCAGGCCGACACCAGCGCTGAGCAGAAGCGAATTGAACAGGCAGGGGCTGACTTTCATTACAAACGATCCTTGTCAATTCAATGCACCCGGATGGTGCATCAAGGGAGAGAGGCTCGGAGTGTAATGCTAATGAATATCATTTATAAATAGGAATGTTTACCGACTGTTACAGTGCGGCTTGCCGCCCGTTGCAGGCAGCGCCCTGAAACGGCCCACTGCATGCGGGTCGCTTCAGGGTCGTGGGCTCAGCAGATTTCTTCGTAAGGCAGGCCCACATAGTTCTCGGCAATGTTCACCAGGCCAGCGTGGGAGTTGAGGAAATATTCGCGATCGGCCTGCTGCATCTTATGGTCCCAGGCATCCTGCCGGTCGCCGAAATCATGCAGCAGATTGGTCATGAACCAGCTGAAGCGTTCGCCCTTCCACACCCGGCGCAAGGCCAGTTCGGAATACTTCTCCAGCAGCTCGGTACGCCCTTCGCGGTAGACCTTGACCAGGATCCGGTACAGGTAGCACACATCGGAGGCCGCCAGGTTCAAGCCCTTGGCACCGGTCGGCGGAACGATATGGGCCGCGTCCCCCACCAGGAACAGCTTGCCGTACTGCATGGGCTCCACCACATAGCTGCGCAGCGGCGCGATGCTTTTCTCCAGCGCTGGCCCGGTCACCAGGTCAGCCGCCACCTCTTCTGGCAGACGGGCCTTGAGCTCGTTCCAGAAGCGCTCGTCGGACCAGTCCTCGACCTTGTCGCTCAGCGGCACTTGCAGGTAGTAGCGGCTGCGGGTCAGGGAGCGCTGGCTGCACAGCACGAAACCACGTTCATGCTGCCCATAGATCAGTTCGTGATTGACCGGTGGGGTATCGGACAGCAGCCCCAGCCAGCCGAAGGGGTATTCGCGCTCGTAGTGGGTCAGCACGTCTTCGGGGATGCTCTTGCGTGCCACACCATGAAAACCGTCGCAGCCGGCGATGTAATCGCAGTCGATGCGCTGCAGCTGGCCGTCTTTTTCATAGGTGATATAGGGCTGCGCGCCCTTCATGTCATGGGGCTGCACCTTGTCCGCCGAATAGATGATCGGCGCTGCGCAGGCAGCGCGGGCCTCCATCAGGTCGCGGGTGACTTCGGTCTGGCCATAGACCATCACCGTCTTGCCGCCGGTCAGGGCCTTGAGGTCGATACGCACGCGCTTGCCGCCCATCAGCAGCTCCACCCCTTCATGGACCAGGCCTTCAGCGTCCATGCGGCGGGCCACACCGGCCTCGCGCAGCATGTCCACGGTGCCCTGCTCCAGCACACCAGCACGGATGCGGCCCAGCACGTAGTCCGGGGTCTGGCGCTCGACAATCACGGTGTCGATGCCGGCCTTGTGCAGCAGTTGGCCCAGCAGAAGGCCGGAAGGTCCGGCGCCGATAATCGCAACCTGAGTTTTCATTGTTGTCGTCTCATAAGGGCATTCCAGTCACCGTGCAGGTGAAATCCAGAATTTATGGTTATTGTTGTACCCCTGCATTTTTGCCGACAAAAATCGCAAAAAATGGTGATTAACCGCCGTAAAAATGCACTTTTGAAAACAGCGTTCGATTATCGAGCATTCCAATCCCTCACCCCCAGGGCCGCGCCCGATGAAAGCCAGTCGCTCCAGCATCCCCGTATTCAAGCTCTACGGCGAAAACCAGGCCTGGCCGACTCCGGACCTGTTGCACTGCGAATCCATCCCCAAGCGCAGCAGCCTGCACCACTGGGAAATCAAGCCGCACCGCCACGCCGACCTGTATCAACTGCTCTATGTGCAAAGCGGACAGGCGCTGGTGGAAGTCGAAGGGCACCGCGAGGACGTGCGCGAAGCAACCATCCAGGTGGTGCCGCCGCTGATGGTCCACGGCTTTCAGTTTTCCGAGAACATCGAGGGCTACGTGCTGACCCTGGGTGCGCCGCTGGTGGCCCAGTTGGAAAGCCAGTTGGGGGCGCCGCTGGCGGTACTGGCCGCGGCCGGGTGCTATCCGGTGGGCCGTGACCGGCAGCGCCTCAACAGCCTGTTCAAGACCTTGCTGGAGGAGTACGAAGGCAGCGCCTCGGCGCGGGACCTGCTGCTGCATTCGCTGGTCAACGTACTGCTGGTGTGGATCAGCCGCCGACGCCAGCAGAACGTGATCCCCAGCAACCGCAGCGAACGCAACCAGCAGTTGCTGGGGCACTTCATCAAACTGGTGGAGCAGCATTACCAGGAACACCCGACGGTGGAAGCCCTGGCCCATCGCATCGGCCTGTCCAGCGTGCACCTCAATACCCTGTGCCGGGAACTGGCCGGGCAGACCGCGTTGCAGATCATCCACCAGCGCCTGATGCTGGAGGCCAAGCGCAACCTGATCTACACCAACATCAGCATCAGCCAGCTCTCGGACAACCTGGGCTTCAGCGACCCCACCTACTTTTCCCGCTTCTTCAAGCGCCTCAGCGGCCAGACACCCAACGCCTTTCGCCAAGGCACCGGGCATACCCGCCAGGGCGGCTGAAGCCCAGGCAAAAAAAAGCCCGGGGCCAGAACCCCGGGCGTTCTATCGCCAGCACGCCTCAAGCCATCAGGCTTTGCGGGTACGCGGCAGGAAGATCGCCAGCACCCCGAACAGCGGCAGGAACGAGCACAGGTAGTACACATACTCGATGCCATGAATGTCCGCCAGGTGCCCCAGCAGCGCCGCACCGATCCCGCCAAAACCGAACATCAGGCCGAAGAACACCCCGGCGATCATGCCAACGTTGCCCGGCACCAGTTCCTGGGCGTACACCACGATGGCGGAGAATGCCGAGGCCAGGATAAAGCCGATCACCACGCTCAGGACGCTGGTCCAGAACAGGTCGACATGGGGCAGCAACAGAGTGAACGGCGCCACCCCGAGGATCGAGAACCAGATCACTGCCTTGCGGCCGATCTTGTCGCCGATCGGGCCGCCGAAGAAGGTTCCCGCCGCCACGGCTCCCAGGAACAGGAACAGATGCAGTTGCGAGCTGGCCACCGACAGGTCGAATTTCTCGATCAGGTAGAAGGTGAAGTAGCTGGTGAAGCTGGCCATGTAGAAATACTTGGAAAACACCAGCAGCCCAAGGACCACCAGGGCGCTGATCACCCGGTTCCTGGTCAGGCCGTGAGTCGCCGCCTGGCCCTGCTTGAGCTTGTACAGGCGCAGGTGGTTGGCATACCAGCGGCTGATGGCGTACAGCACCACCAGGGCGAACAGTGCGAACAGGCCGAACCAGGCCACATTGCCCTGGCCGTAGGGAATGATGATGGCCGCAGCCAGCAAGGGGCCGAAGGCGGTGCCGGCATTGCCGCCGACCTGAAAGCTCGACTGGGCCAGACCATAGCGCCCGCCCGAGGCCAGCCGCGCGACCCGCGAGGCTTCCGGGTGGAAGGTCGAGGAGCCAATGCCGATCAATGCAGCTGCCAGCAGGATCAAGGGAAAGCTGCCGACCTGGGACATCATCAGGATGCCGATCAGGGTGCAGACCATGCCCGCCGGCAGCAGGAAAGGTTGAGGCCGGCGGTCGGTGTAGTAGCCGACCCAGGGCTGCAACAGCGACGCGGTCAGCTGGAAGGTCAGGGTAATCAGGCCGACCTGGGTGAAGGTCAGGCCGTAGCTGTCCTTGAGCATCGGGTAGATCGCCGGCAGCACTGCCTGGATCAAGTCGTTGATCAGGTGCGCCAGGGCCACCGCACCAATGATGCGCAGGACCAGGGGACTGCTTTGCGAAGCCGGGGAAGCCGTCGCGGCGACGCTCGGGGAGTTGCTGCTAGCCATAGGATTTTCCGTACAACGGGTGGGTGCACAGGGGCAGGTGCGTCAATGTGCCATTTTTCGGTGCAGTCGCGCCATCCCATTAGCTTGCTAACGAACCCCGATTCGCGCCTCGGGGAAATCCGCTTCCAGCTCGGCCTTGAGCCACTGGATAAACCATTCCACGTCCTCCGACCACTCGCTGGCCGGGGTCAGCACCCGGTAGCTTTCCAACTGCACCTGGTCTTCCAGCACCCGCACCAGGGTGCCGGCCTTGAGCTCCTCGCGCACCAGCACTTCGTTGGCCAGGGCAATACCCCCGCCGCTTTCAGCCACCGACAGCGCATGGTCGTTGTTCACGTAGATCAGGTCGGACGTGAGCTGGATATCCAGGCCATTGGCGGCGAACCACATGTTCCACCACTCGCCGTCATCGAAGTGGATCAACTCATGGCGGGCCAGGTCCGCCGGCTCGCGAATCGCCTCGATACTGGCCAGGTAGGCCGGGGTGCAGATGGGAAACACCCGGGGGCAGATCAGGCTGACCCGGGACTCGGCGTATTGCCCGTCCAGGCCATAGGCGATCCCCAGGTCGCTGCTCTTGGCATCCACTTCGCTAAAGGTCGAGTTCGGCTCGATGGCGAACTTCAGGCCCGGGCGCACGTGGCGCAGCGCCTCCAGGCGCGGGGTCAGCCAGCGCTTGGCAAACCCCGGCACCACCATGATCCGCAGCCAGCGCTCGGCGGCCCTGGGCTGTACCTCGCGCCCGGCCTCGATGATCAGTTGCAGGGCGGCGGCAATCTTGCGGTGGTACTTCTCCCCCGCCGGGGTCAGGTTCACCCCGCGCGAGGTGCGCTCGAACAGCTGCACCCCGAGCCAGTCCTCCAGCAGCTTCACGTGGCGGCCGATGGCCGGCTGAGTTACATGCAAGGCCCTGGAGGCTTCGACATAGCTGCCAAGACGGGCGGCGGCATCAAAAGCACGCACTGCATTCAACGGTGGCAAACGCTGCTCGACCATGATTTCGCCCGCCTCTTGCTATTAAATTTTTTAACAGCCGGTATGTTAAAATTGATGTTTCGCCCCCGCAACCCCTCACTGATAATCAGCCCCAGCAGAACCCGGTAAAACCCGCGCAAAGCCTGCAAAGACAAGCTTTCCACGCACCCGACACATTTCGATCCTGCCCAAGAAAAACAAGATCCATGGCCTGCACGACAGCTCATGGGGGAATCGGAGGTAAGGCATGAATGCCCTGCATGCGCTGCAAACGCTGGCGGTGTCCATCCGTTCAGTGCGCAAGGTCTACGGCGATCCACACAGCGGCCCGGTGGCCCTGAAGAACATCGACCTGGATATCCGCGACAACGAATTCTTCACCCTTCTCGGCCCCTCGGGCTGTGGCAAGACCACCCTCTTGCGGATGATCGCCGGGTTCGAGTTCCCGACCCAGGGCGAGATCCTTCTCTATGGCGAGAACATCGCCGACCGGCCGCCCTTCGAGCGCCCGGTGAACACGGTGTTCCAGCATTACGCACTGTTCCCCCACATGACCCTGGCCGAGAACCTGGCCTTCGGCCTGGAATCGCGCCCTATGGGCCAGGTATTGAGCAAGGCGCAGATCGCCGAGCGGGTGCGCGAGATGCTGGCCCTGGTGCAGATGGAGCGCTTTGCGGCGCGCAAGCCCAACCAGCTGTCCGGCGGCCAGCAGCAACGCATCGCCCTGGCCCGGGCCCTGGCCCCCCACCCCAAGGTACTGCTGCTGGACGAGCCGCTGTCGGCCCTGGACCTCAAGCTGCGCCAGGCCATGCGCGAAGAACTCAAGGCCATCCAGGCCAAGACCGGTATCACCTTCATCTTCGTCACCCACGACCAGGAAGAAGCCCTGACCCTGTCCGACCGCATCGCCGTGCTCTCCGAAGGCGAAGTACAACAAGTGGGTCGCCCGGAAGAAATCTACGAGCAGCCGCGCAATCGCTTCGTCGCCGACTTCATCGGTGAAACCAACTTCATCCCGGCCACGGTCAGCCGTGTCGAAGCGGGCCTGGCCTGGTTCAACGGGCCCGCCGGGCAGGCGCTGCCGGCGCAACCCTGCACCACCGCCAAGGTCGGCCAGCAGGTCACCCTGTCGGTGCGCCCCGAGCGCTTGCACCTGCGCGGTGATGCCTCGCAAGGCGCCCTGGCGTGCCGCATCGAAGCGCTGATCTATCTGGGCACCGACCTGCAATACCAGGTCAGCCTCGGCGACGGCACGCGCCTCACCGTGCGCACGCCCAACAGCCTCGAACACCACCCGCGCCTGAGCGTAGGCAGCAGCGCCGGGCTGCTGTTCGAACGCGGCAGCGCCAGCGTCCTGCTGGATTGACCACGAGGATTCGCCATGCACGCTGCTTCGATTTCCCAGCACCTGGAACGGCGCAAGGCCCTGCGCAGCTTTCTCGGGGTCAGCCCGGCCCTGGTGGCCATCGGCCTGTTCCTGATCGTGCCGATCCTCATCGTCATCGGCTATTCGTTGATGGAAGCCAACCCCTACGGCGGGGTGAACAAGGTCTTCAGCAGCGACGCCTACACCTCACTGCTGTTCGAACGGCAACTGGACGACAGCCTGGCCTTCGCCGACTCCTACCTGCTGATCGCCCTGCGCTCCATCGGCATCGCCGGGCTGACCACAGTGATCACCCTGCTGATCGGTTTTCCGGTGGCGGTGTGGCTGGCCATGCAGCCAGTGCAGCGCCGCGGCCTGCTGATCTTCCTGATCACCGTGCCGTTCTGGGCCAACCTGCTGATCCGCACCTACGCCTGGATCCTGCTGCTGCGCAACACCGGGGTGATCAACAACAGCCTGATGGGGCTGGGGGTCATCCACGAGCCGTTGCAGTTGCTCTACACCGACGGTGCGGTGCTGCTGGGGCTGGTCTACACCTACGCGCCCTTCGTGGTGCTGCCGATCTACGCCACCCTGGAGAAAATGGACATCCGTCTGCTGGAAGCGGCCCAGGACCTCTACGCCGGGCGCTGGCGCACCTTGCGCAAGGTGGTGCTGCCCATTGCCAAGCCGGGGATTTTCGCCGGGGCGATCCTGACTTTCGTGCCCTGCCTGGGCGCCATGATCGCCCCCGAACTGCTGGGCGGCGGCACCCGGATGATGCTTGGCAACCTGATCTTCCGGCAGTTCAGCGATGCCCGTAACTGGCCCTTCGGCGCCGCCCTGTCGCTGGTGCTGATGGCCGCGGTGATGCTGGTACTGACCGTCTACGCCCTGCGCGCCCAGCGCCAGAAAACCCTTCAGGAGGGTGCATGATGATCCGCCTGTTCAAGCGCAACGGCCTTGGCGTGCAGGACTTTCCCGGCTTCGGCGGTTTCAGCTTCCTGTTCTACCTGTACCTCTACGCGCCGATCCTGGTGCTGGTGGTGTTCTCCTTCAACGCCAACCAGTCGGCCACGGTGTGGAGCGGCTTCAGCCTCGACTGGTACCGCGCGGCGTTCGCCAACCAGGCCCTGCGCCAGGCGGCGGGCAACAGCCTGCTGATCGCCGTGTGCGCCAGCATGGCGGCCACTGCTATCGCCACCCTGGCGGCCCTGGGCACCTCACGCGGGGCGAAGTTCAAGGGCCTGCAACTGTCCATGGGCGCCATCATGCTGCCCCTGGTGCTGCCGGAAATCGTCGTCGGCGTGGCCACCCTGGCGCTGTTCTCTACCCTGGGGCTGTCCCTGGGCTACGGCAACCTGATCATCGCCCACACGGTGTTCTGCATCCCCTTCGCCTATTTGCCGATCCGCGCCCGCCTCAACGACATGGACCTGTCCTTGGAACACGCCGCGGCGGACCTGTACGCCGGCCCCTGGCGCACCTTTCGCAAGGTGACCTTGCCGCTGTTGATGCCGGGGATCGTCTCCGGGCTGATGCTGGCCTTCATCGTCTCCCTGGATAACTTCGTGATCTCGATGATGGTGTCCCAGGCCGGCACCACCACCCTGCCGATCTTCATCTTCGGCCTGTTGCGCATGGGCGTGACACCCGACGTCAACGCCGTGTCGACGCTGATCCTCGGCGTCTCGGTGCTGTTCGTCAGCCTCTCTTACCTGTTGAGCAAGAAACACGCTTGAACCTTCCACTGACCTTGGGGAAATGACATGAGCAAGTTGATCGCAAGCCTGGGTACCTCGCTGCTGCTGAGCCTGCCACTGGCGGTGCAGGCCGCCGAAAAACTCAACGTGGTGAGCTGGAGTGGCTACTTTTCGCCGGAAATTCTCGCCAAGTTCCAGAAACAGACCGGTATCGAGGTCACGGTGGACTCCTACGACTCCAATGAAACCCTGCTGGCCAAGCTGAAACAGGGCGGCACCGGGTATGACGTGGCGATTCCCTCCCACCAGTTCATCCCGATCCTGATCAAGGAGCAGTTGCTGGAGCGCTTCGACCCGGCCAAGGAGCCCTACTACGCCAGCGTGGTGGATAACCTGAAGAAACCGACCTGGGACCCGGAAGGCGCCTACTCGGTGCCCTTCATCTGGGGCACCACCAGCGTGGTGCTCAACGGCGAACGCTACAAAGGCCCGAGCGACAGCTACAAGGTGCTCTACGAACCGCCAGCGGAGCTGCAGGGGCGGATCAACATGTTCGACTCGGTGAGCGAAGTGATCGACATGGCCAGCCTGTACCTGAACATTCCGCTGTGCAGCGAAGACCCCAAGCAGATGCAGCAGATCCTCGCCCTGCTCAAGGCGCAGAAACCCTTCGTCAAGACCTACAGCTCCAAGGCCGGGGCGATCCGCGAGAACCTGGCGGCCGGGGAAATCGACATGTCGATGTTCTGGGGCGGCTCGTCGATGCGCGCCCGGGAGATGAAGCCCAGCCTGAAGTACCTCTACCCGAAAGAGGGCGTGCTGGCCTGGGTGGACAACATGGTCATCCCCAAGGGCAGCAAGAACCCGGCGAACGCCAAGGCCTTCATCGCATTCCTCAGCCAGCCTGAGAACGCCGCCATGACCCAGAACTTCCTCAAGCACCAGAGCCCGATCAAGGGCGTCGAACCCTTCCTCGACGCCGGCCTGAAGGACGCCCCCGAGCTGCACATTCCCGAGGGCACCAAGGTGGTCTTCAGCCAGACCTGCGGCGAAGGCGCAATCCGCCTTGCCGACCGCCTGTGGACCAACCTGATGCGCTGAGCTGCGTTGACTTCTGCCGCCCCGGCCTGGATGCCGGGGCGTTTCTAAAGCCGTTTGAAAGGCCCTCCTGCCATGATCGCCAAGCCCCCCAGCGAACTGGTCCTGCTCCAGGCCCATGAACTCGCCGAGCGTATCCGCCTGCGCCAGGTTTCCTGCCGGGAAGTGATGCAGACCTACCTTGCCCACATCGAGCACTACAACCCTCTGGTCAATGCCCTGGTCAGCCTGCAACCGGCCGAAGCCCTGCTGGCCGAGGCCGACCAGCGCGACGCCGAACTGGCCCGTGGCGAATATCGCGGCTGGATGCACGGCCTGCCCCACGCCATCAAGGACCTGTCCCTGACCCGGGGCATCCGCACCACCCTGGGCTCGCCGCTGTACCGGGACTTCATCCCAGAGCGCGACGGCATCATGGTGGAACGGATCAAGGCCGCCGGGGCGATCCTGATCGGCAAGAGCAACACCCCGGAATTCGGCCTTGGCTCCCAGACCTACAACCCGCTGTTCGGCGCCACCGGCTGCGCCTATGACCCAAGCAAGACCGCGGGCGGCAGCAGTGGTGGCGCCGCTGCGGCACTGGCCCTGCACCTGGTGCCGGTGGCCGACGGCAGCGACATGATGGGCTCGCTGCGCAACCCGGCGGCCTTCAACAACATCTTCGGTTTTCGCCCGTCCCAGGGCCGGGTGCCCTTCGATGACAGCAGCGACCTGTTCATCGACCAGCTCGGCTACGAAGGCCCCATGGCCCGCAGCGTGCGCGACGCGGCCCTGCTGCTGTCGGTGCAGGCCGGGGGCGATGCACGGGCGCCGCTGTCCATCAGTGAGTCCGGCCAGGGCTTCGCCGCCCCGCTGGAACGTGACTTCAAGGGCACGCGCCTGGGTTGGCTGGGGGACTTCAACGGTTACCTGCCAATGGAAAAGGGCCTGCTGGAACTCTGCGAGAAAGCCTTGGGGGATTTTTGCAGCCTGGGTTGCAGCTTAGAACCGGCCAGCCCCGACTTCGCCCCCGAGCGCCTGTGGAGCAGCTGGCGCACCCTGCGCCACTGGATGGTCGCCGGGTCCCTGGGCGGCGCCTATGCCGACCCGCACAAGCGCTCACAACTCAAGACCGAAGCCATCTGGGAAGTGGAGAACGGCCTCAAACTGTCCGCCAGCCAGGTGTTCGAAGCCTCGGTGATCCGCAGCGAATGGTACCGCGCCATTTCAAAACTGTTCGAACGCTTCGACTACCTGCTGCTGCCCAGCGCCCAGGTCTTCCCCTTCGACAAGAACATACCCTGGCCGCGCAGCATCGAAGGCGTGGCCATGGACACCTATCACCGCTGGATGGAGGTGGTGATTCCCGGCACTTTGTCCGGCTGCCCGGTGGCCAGCGTGCAGGCCGGCTTCAACGCCAACGGCCTGCCCATGGGCGTGCAGATCATTGGCCGGCACCAGGCCGACTTCGCCGTCCTGCAACTGGCCCACGCCTACGAACAGGCCAGCCGCTGGTTCCAGCGCTGCCCGTCGCCGCTGATTTTCGGGGGGAAGGGATAAACGGTTGATAGCGTAGATAATTTTTTTATAAAAACGCTTGACGCATTGTCGTTCCGAGCGAATAATGCGCGCCACTTGGCTACATAGCTCAGTTGGTTAGAGCATAGCATTCATAATGCTGGGGTCCGGGGTTCAAGTCCCTGTGTAGCCACCAAGTACTAAAAACGGCTTACCGCAAGGTAAGCCGTTTTTTATGCCCGCGAAAAAGTACCGGGGTTTACGCCGCATTGATCCACAAACGCGACACCCGCATTGAGCACCGCCGCTGGCTGGGATAGAACACTCCGGCAGTGTTTGTGAGAGCTGCGCAATCCTCACTTCAAGGGCTCGAAAATGAAAACAAAAACCACCCGAACCGCGGTCGCTCCCTGGCTGTTCTCGCTCCTGGCAATCGCCTGTACCCCGACCTTCGCCGAGCAGGCTCCCACCCCGCCCTCCAACCTGCTGACCGCCGCCGTGGCCTGGAAGCAGACCGCCGCCGAATTCGAGGCACTGTACTACCAGGGCTTCAACATCGCCCGCCTGCAACTGGACCGCGCCCTGCAGGAACACAAGGCCGGCGAGCGGCCGCTGGCGATCATCAGCGACGTCGACGACACCGTGCTCAGCAGCAACAGCTACTGGGGCTACATGATCAATTCGGGCAAGGAGTTCTTCGACGACGAGGCCTGGGACAAATGGGTCGCGGACAATGGCCCGGTGGCCACCCCGGGCGCCGTGGAGTTCCTCAAGTACGCCCAGTCCAAGGGCGTCGAAGTCTTTTACGTCACCAGCCGCGACCAGGGCGAAAAGACCTACGAATACGCCCTGGCTAACCTGCGCAAGAACCAACTGCCCTATGCCGATGAGCAGCACCTGACGGTGTACCGCGACAGCTCCAACAAGGAGCCGCGGCAGCAGGAAATCGCCAAGGACCACAACGTGGTGCTGATGCTGGGCGACAACCTCAACGACTTCAAACGCAAGTACTACGTGGCCGACGTCAAGCAGCGCAGCAGCCTGATGACCGAGGACAAGGAGCAGTTCGGCCGCAAGTTCATCCTCTTCCCCAACCCCACCGACGGCCATTGGCTGAAGGCGATCTTCGGGGATTCCGAACCGCCGGCCACTCCGGAGAATCGGGCCAAGTTCAAGGCGGCCGCCGCCTCAACCGCCTGGCAGATGAAGCCCTGAGTCGGTAGCGTCATAGCCCAGGCGACTCCTCGCCCTACTCCAGAAAGGAACGGCAGTGAGGTGGAAAAACCGCAGCAGGCTGCGGTTTTTTCGCTCAGTTGAACGGCTGCGGACGCGGTGTCTGCGCCGAGGACGGCGGCAGGATCGGCAGCTTGAAGTCCGGCTGGTCACCGGTCAGGGTTTCAAGGAAGGCCACGATCTGGCTGACCTCCTCGGTACCCAGCTTGCGTCCCAGTTGCAGGCGAGCCATCACGTCCACCGCCTCTTCCAGCTTCCAGTAGGCGCCGTCGTGGAAGTAGGGATAGGTCAGCGCCACATTGCGCAGGGTCGGCACCTTGAACAGCATGCGGTCGGCATCCTTGCCGGTCAGCCCGGCCACGCCCTGGGCCGGGTTCTGGGTGACATAGGGTTCGACCATACCCATCTTCTGGAACGAGCCGCCGCCCACGGCCTCGCCGTTGTGGCAAGCCACGCAGCCAATGGACTTGAACAGTTGGTAGCCCTTGAGCGCGGTGGGGCTGATGGCCGCCTTGTCGCCCTTGAGCCAGCGGTCGAACGGCGCATTGGGGGTAACTAGGGTTTGCTCGAACGCAGCGATGGCGTTGGTCACATCGTCAAACTTGATGCCGTCGTCGCCGTAGACCTTCTTGAACGAGGCCCGGTACTGGGGAATGGAGCGCAGCACGTCCACCGCCAGGTCATGGGTGAAACCCATCTCCCCCGGGTTGGCGATGGGGCCACCGGCCTGCTCCTGAAGCGTGGCCGCGCGGCCGTCCCAGAACTGCGCGACGCTCATGCCGGAGTTGAGCACCGTGGGCGAGTTGATCGGCCCCTGGTGCCAGTTATGGCCGATGGAAGTGGGCAGGTTGTCGCTGCCGCCCATGCTCAGGTTGTGGCAGGAGTTGCAGGATATGAAGCCGGACTTGGACAGGCGCGGGTCGAAGAACAACTGCTTGCCCAGTTCCACCTTGGCCACATCGGTGATTTTCACCGGCTGTACCGGCAAGATCGGTTCGCTTGGCGTTTCCCCGCGAACCTCACCCCCCAACAGCAATCCGAAAACAAGTAACCACTTACAACGGTGCATGACGTCCCCTCATCGGGCTTATAGTTTGTTTCACCCTGTACCCAACGCCCCCCTCCCACCCTGACTCAGATCAATCGACAGCCGGGTGAAAGGCTGCCTGCGACCCTGTGTACAGGGGAGATGGCCCGCTCCAGCCACCTGCCCAGGGCTACATCCGAACCCAACTGCCGGCGCCACTGCTGTACATTCCCCCGCACGGACGACCCCTCATTTCCCTGTGAACGGAGCTCAACGCGTGTTCTCGAACTTCCCTCCCCGTCACCTGCTCGGCCTCGGCCTGCTGGCTGCCGCCCTCAGCCTTGGCGCCTGCCACAACCCGCCTTCTTCCAACACTCTGCCCGCTGCCCCGGAAATCGCCTCGGGCTACCGCACCGACATGCAGACCCGCCATGCCGCCAAGCACATGGCCGCGGCCGCCAACCCGCTGGCCGCCGAGGCCGGGCGCGAAATGCTGCGCAAGGGCGGCTCGGCCATCGACGCGGCGATTGCCATGCAGGCCGTGCTGACCCTGGTGGAACCACAGTCCTCGGGGATTGGCGGCGGCGCGATGATCGTGCTCTGGGACGGCAAGGCCGTGCGCACCTATGACGGGCGGGAAACCGCGCCGGCAGGCGCCACCGAGAAGCTCTTCCTGCAAGCGGACGGCAAGCCGATGCCCTTCCCCCAGGCGCAGATCGGCGGACGCTCGGTGGGCACCCCGGGGGTGCTGCGGGCCCTGGAAATGGCCCACCAGAAACACGGGCGCCTGCCCTGGGCGCAATTGTTCGAACCGGCGATCCGCCTGGCCGAACAAGGCTTCGCCATTTCGCCACGGCTGCACAGCATGATCAGCGCCGACCCGTTCCTGGCACGCTCGCCGGACATGGCCGCGTATTTCCTGAATGCCGACGGCACGCCGAAAGCCGTGGGCACCTTACTGAAAAACCCGCCATTGGCCGCGGTACTCAAACGCATCGCCGAGGAAGGCCCGGACGCGCTGTACAAGGGCCCGGTGGCCGCACAAATCGTCGCCAAGGTCCAAGGCCACGCCAACCCCGGCAGCCTGTCGCTCAACGACCTGCAAGGCTACCGCGCCAAGGAACGCGCGCCGCTGTGCAGCGACTACAAGCGCTGGCAGGTATGCGGCATGCCGCCGCCTTCATCGGGCGGCGTGGCGGTGGCGCAGATACTCGGCACCCTGCAGGCCCTGGAACAGCGCGACCCGCGCTACACCCTGGCCAACCTCAAGCCGCAGAAAACCAACCTGCCCGCCGGCCTGGAGCCCGCGCCACAAGCGGTGCACCTGATTGCCGAAGCCGAACGCCTGGCCTATGCCGACCGCGGCCTGTACGTGGCCGACAGCGACTTTGTGCCCGTGCCGGTGGCTGGCCTGATCGCCCCGGACTACCTGGCCAAGCGTGCCGCACTGATTGGCGAGCGCAGCATGGGCAAGGCCGAACCGGGCAAGCCCCAGGGCATCCAGGTGGCCTATGCACCGGACCGTTCGCCAATGCGCATCTCCACCTCGCAAGTGGTGGCAGTGGATGATCTGGGCGGCGCCGTATCGATGACCACCACGGTGGAAGCGGCCTTCGGCTCACACCTGATGGTCGAGGGCTTCATGCTCAACAACCAACTGACCGACTTCTCGTTCATTCCCGAGGAAAACGGCCAGAAGGTGGCCAACCGCGTCCAACCGGGCAAGCGCCCGCGCTCGTCCATGGCGCCTACCCTGGTCTTCGACCGCGCCAGCGGCGAACTGCTGGCCAGCGTCGGCTCCCCCGGCGGCTCGCAGATCATCGAGTACGTGGCCAAGTCGGTGGTGGGCATGCTCGACTGGAACCTGGATCCGCAAGCCGCCGTCGGCCTGCCCAACTTCGGCAGCCGCAACGGGCCGACCGAACTGGAGAAAGGCCAGTTCAGCCCGGCCCTGAAGCAGGCACTGCAAGCTCAGGGACATGAGGTAAACGAGATCGACATGACCAGCGGCACCCAGGCCATCGTTCGCGTGCGTGATGCACAGGGCAAGGCGTCCTGGGCCGGCGGCGCCGATCCACGGCGTGAAGGGGAAGCACTGGGGGATTGAGAGTAATCGGATGAACCCGAGGGCTGGCGGTGAGGCTGGCCCTTTTTTGTGGGCGGTGAACGAGGGCTCTGTATGCAAGATTTTGCGGCGGTCTGTGTCTGATCCAGTCTTTGGATCTGCCCTAGCATCGCCCCTGTCCACCGAGGAACCGACGATGAACACGATTGCAGCCGACCTTGATATTCCGGGCCTGAGCCCACGCCACCTGACGCCCCAGGACCTTGAACTGATCTGCCGCCATCGCCAGGCGATGTTTCTCGATGCGGGTAAGGACCTCTCGACCTTGCAGGTGATGACCGAGCACTTTCGCCCCTGGTTGCGCGAACGCCTGGAGGACGGCCGCTATTACGGCTTCGCCCTGATGGACGCCGAGCAGAGCGTGGCCAGCATCGGCCTGATGAGCATCGACTGGCCGCCCCACCCTTCCCATCCGACCCAGGGTCAGCGCGGCTACGTGCTCAACGTCTACGTCGAACCGGCCTACCGGAGGCGCGGCCTGGCGTCGGCGCTGATGAAACTGGCAGAGGCCGAGTTCAGCCAGCGCGGGCTGGGCTTTGCCGTGCTGCATGCGACCGAGGCCGGCAAACCGCTGTATCAGGGGCTGGGTTGGGCGGCGACCAGTGAGATGGCGAAACAGGGCTTGCTGTAGCCGCTGCCGCAGGCTGCGACAAGGGCCGAAGGGCCTTCGGCGCCTGGGAGATCGCGGCCTGCGGCAGCGGCTACAGGGTTGGTTCACAAAATGTCGCAGTAATGCCGTTGCGACGCCCCCTACTCCAACCTATGGTTCGACCGCCGCTGCAAAATCAGCGAACAGGCTTGGCGGCCTGATAGAATCGAGGCGCAACAGCGCCCCACCCACATGCGGGCGCTTTTTTTGCGCCCGCATACCTGCGTTATGGCGGGTTGCGTGGGAGAACCTTCGGGTTCGCCGGTTCCTTGATTCCCGGTCCGCCAATCCTGCGCAATCCGCCACCCTGATCTGCTTGGCGGCAGACGGTGACGGTCCTTCGAATCAAGGAGTCGTGACCATGAACTGCTTATGCAATCTGTTTCCCCAACACCTCCCGCAACACAAAACCGGAGGTGCCCGATGACCACTCAATCGCCCCTGACCACCCTCGGTGAAATCCGCTTTTCCCAGTGCGGCGAGCACCCGCATCCGCTGTTTCGCGTGAATGCCGACGTGCCGATCAGCGAAGCCCTGGAACACGCCTCGGCGCTGTTGCATCTGGCAAAGCAATTCACCCTGGAGGCGGCCATGGAGCCGCGGTGCGACCGCTATGCTTGGGCGGCACACTACCTGGCAGAGATGGGCAAGGCACTGATGGACGACGTGCACGCCACGCTCTCTGCATGACCTGATCGTCCCTGAGCCGACGTTGCCTGCGCGGGCAGATCCAGCGATCTGCCCGTACATCGCTTGACGCACTCAGCGACTTGTTTAAGTCCCAGGACGGGACTAGGATCACGCCATGAGAATTATTGCAGTCAGTCAGTTGAAGGCCTTCTGGGAGCAGTACCCGGATGCAGAGCAGCCCTTGCTGGCCTGGGTCGATGAAGCAAGGAAAGCCGAGTGGTCCAACCCTGCGCAGATCAAGGACCAGTATCTCAACGCGAGCATTCTCAAAAGCCGCAGGGTGGTCTTCAACATCAAGGGCAACGAGTATCGACTGGTCGTTGCCGTGGCCTACCGCTTTGGTGCGCTGTACATCAAGTTCGTGGGCACTCACCAGCAGTACGACGCCATTGATGCCGACCGCGTAGACAGGGAGTAACCCACATGAACATCCGCCCCATCCACACCGACCAGGACTACCGCGCCGCGCTCAAAAGCGTCTCGCCCCTGTTCGACAACGAGCCGCAGCCCGGGACGCCTGAAGGCGATTACTTCGATGTGATGATCACCCTGATCGAGGCATACGAAGCCAGGCAGTTTCCCCTGGACCTGCCCAACCCGATCGAGGCGATCAAGTTCCGCATGGAACAGTCCGGCTTGTCCGCCGCCGACCTGGCCCCCGCCATCGGCCGCACCAACCGCGTCTATGAAGTGCTCAACGGCAAGCGCGCGCTGACCCTGCCCATGATCTGGAAACTGCACCAGCTGTTCGGCATTCCCGCCGAGAGCCTGATCAAGCCGATCAAATCGTCCTGAGCCGTGCTGCCGGGCTTGAGCTTGCCCCTGGGTAAAGGCTCAGCATGCCCCGCAGCCCAACAACACCAAGGACGCTCCATGCTCACCATCGGACAAATGGCCCGCTGCCACGGCCTCACTACCAAGACCCTGCGCCATTACGACAGCATCGGCCTGTTTACCCCGGCCCTCACCGGCCGGGACAACGGCTACCGCTACTACAGCCCGGAACAGATCGTGACCCTGGGCCGCATCGTCTGGCTGCGGCAACTGGGCATGTCCCTGGAGGACATCCGCACGCTGGCGGACCAGGGCGGCCTGGACAGCGTGCTGCACATGCAGCAGTCACTGCAGGCACATGCCCGGCAGTTGCAAAGCGAGATCGCCCGCAGCCAGAAAGTACTGGGCCATCTGCAGCGCTACCTGGCCCAGCCGCAGCGCCAACTTCCAGCCGCGCAGACACCTCAGAAGGTATTCCTGGCTCAGCAGCGGATCATCGGCATGGCCTGGCAGCAGGACGACCCGGGCACCATCGCCGAGCTCTGGCAACGCTTCGAACCCCGGGAACAGGAGATCCAGCGCCTGGCCGAGCCGGTGGGCACCTATGGCATCTGCCAGCCCCTGGAAGACGGCCAGTGGCGTTATGTGGCCGGCCTGCCGGTGGCCGCCGACGCGCCCCTGGTGCCCGGCATGGTGGAGCTGGACATCCCTGCCCGCCATTACGCGCGAGTCGAGCATCACGGCAGCGTGACCACCCTGCCGGAAACCTTTCGCGCCGCCTACAGCGAGTGGTTGCCCGCCGCCGGGCTGGTGCCCATCGAAGCGGTGGAGTTCGAGTACACCGGCGAGCGCTTTCTGGGGCCCATGCACCCGGACAGCGTGGTGGAACTGTATATCCCGCTGAGCGCCTGAAACGCTCGGTGAGGGGGCCGACCGGCAGGCTACCGCTGGTCTGCCCCGGCCTATCCAGCGTTGTCTGTCAGCAAAAGTACCTCGGATACCGCTATGCTCTGCAGCCATTCCCAGGTTACCGAGCGAAGGCCCGATGAGTTTCCAGGCAGGTGTGTTGAACCAGATATCCGGCATCCGTCATGCGTTTACGACCCTCGGCGCCGGCCTGCCGGCCAACCTGTTCTTCTGCTCGCAGGTTCACAGCGGCGAGGTGGTGGAAGCCAGTACCACGCTGCCCAGCGGAATCATCCGCGGCGACGCGGTACTCACCCATTCCAGCCGCCCCATCGCGGTGGTCACCGCCGACTGCCTGCCGTTGCTGATCAGCAGCGAGGACGGTTCCTGGGTCGCGGCAGTGCACGGCGGCTGGAAAGGCCTGCATGGCGGTATCATCGCCAATGTGCTGCAACACTTCGCCAGCAAGGGCATCACCCCACAGCAATTACGGGTGGCCATCGGCCCGTCGATCAAACCCTGCTGCTATGAAGTCAGCGCCGACTTCATCGACACCCTGTCCACCACTCAGGACCCGCTGTGGCCGGCCGCACAGGCACCCTGGAGCCGTGAGCAACCGGCCCCGCTGCTGCCGCCGCAGATTCCACCACCGCAACCGACCCAGGCCGATTCCCTGTGGTTCGACCTGAGCCGCTATGCCGTGCACTGGCTGCACGCCGCTGGAATCCGTGATGAACAGATCGAAATCAGCGAGCTGTGCACCTACTGCTCGACCCCGGCCCTGGCCAGCTATCGTCGACGCGGGCACCGGGGTGAAGCCAAGGCCTTCCAGTATTCGTGGATCGGCCGGACATGAGCCTCGAGAGTGCATTGCTCCCAACCTCCCTGAGCGACCTGGAAACCCTGGTCCAGATGCGCATCGCGGCCATGCGCGAAAGCCTTGAGCGCCTGGGGCGCTTCGATCCGCAGCGGGCCCGGGAGCGTTTTGCCGCAAGCTTCGCGGCCGAACGCTGCCACTTCATCCTCAGTGACGGACAGCCCGTAGGCTTTATCCAGAGCCAATCACACGGCGATCATCTGCGCCTGCAGCACCTGTACGTCCTACCGCAATTCCAAGGACGGGGCCTCGGCGCCAAGGCCCTGGAGCAGCTTTTGGAACGCTCCGCCAACGAGCAGCTACCCATCCACCTGGATGCGTTGCGCGGCAGTGACTCGAATCGTTTTTATCGACGCCTGGGTTTTGTTCAGGTGGGTGAAAGTGAATGGGATATTCACTACGTTCGGCCGGCGGATCCACCCCGGACCTGAACCCGGTTCCGGTTGGCCACCGAGCCCCTGCTGGTTCTAGGCCAGCAACCTGAGCTAACGTTGCCTCCCCCCTCAGGCTCAACCCAAGGAGTGCCCGTGTCTGACAACCTCTATGCCCCGCCCCAGGCGGATCTGGTCGCCCCCTCGCCCGAAGCGGCGCAACAGCCGTTCTACGTGGTGTCCAAGGCCAAGTTCCTGACCCTGTACATCCTCACCTTCGGCATCTACCAGGTGTACTGGGCCTACAAGAACTGGCATCAATTCAGGCACGCCAGCGGCCAGGAGCTGTGGCCGGTGGCCCGGGCCTTCTTCGCGATCTTCTTCACCCATGCGCTATACCGCGAAGCCGATGCAACGCTCAAGCGCGACGGCCGCAGCCATGACTGGCGCCCCGGTGAACTGGCAACCCTGTTTGTGGTGGGGGTGATCATCAACAACCTGGTGGACGCGCTGTCGCGCAAGAACATCGGCTACCCGGTGACCGACATTGCCAGCCTGGCGCTGCTGCCGGTACTGGCGTGGATCACCTGGCTCGGCCAGCGCGGCCTGAATGCCGCCGCGAAAGATCCCGAAGGCCGCAGCAACGCCCGTTTCACGCCGCTGAACTATGTGTTCATCGTGCTCGGGGCGGTGCTGCTGGCCCTGGCGTGCATCGGGGTGATGCTGCCGCCGGAGTGAGCCGAAGACTCAGGCGCTGACGTAGACCCAGGCCTGGATGCCCGAGGCCAGGGTCACGCTGACCCGCTTGTAGTCCGAGACTTCATAGCTGTCGGCCGCCGCCAGCTCCTCGGGGGTGATGCAGAACACGGTGCCGGGAATCGGCGCGCTGTCCGCCGCCCCCGGGCGCAGGATCGGGTGGTGGGTCTTGCCGCTGGCGGCCAGCACCTCGGGGTCGGTGATTTCTACCCAGCTCTGTTCGTAGCCAAGCATGGCATCCGTGCTGCCACTCAACTCCCGGCCAAAGTTGGCGATCTGCACCGCCTTGTCTTGCAGGGTGCCGTAGGAAAAAAGATAAACCGATGCATCTGTTGCTGAACTCATTCGTCACGTCCTTAACCACGATGATCCGCTTCAGCGGTTGATTTTCAGCCCTTGCCGTTGAGCGTGACGCTCCAGCGCCAGTTCGATCAGGCGGCTCACCAGCTCGCTGTAGCTCATGCCGGTGGCCTGCCAAAGTTTGGGGTACATGCTGATCCGGGTGAACCCCGGCAGCGAGTTGATTTCGTTGATCAGCACTTCCCCCTCATCGGTGAGAAACACATCGACCCGAGCCAGCCCGGAGCAGCCCAGCACCTGGAATGCCTCGACGGCCAGGGCCCGAATGCGCTCGCTGTGCTCGATGCTGATGTCCGCCGGCACCAGCACCTGCGCCGCCTCCCCGTCGATGTACTTGCTGTCGTAGGAATAGAAACCATTGCTGACCACGATCTCGCCGCAGCCACTGGCAATCGGCTGGTCGTTGCCCAGCACCGCGCATTCGATTTCCCGCCCACGTACCGCCGACTCCACCAGCACCTTGTGATCGAAGCCCAGGGCCAGCTCCACCGCTGCCTCGTATTCGGCCTCATTGTCGACCTTGCTCACCCCCACCGATGAACCCTGGTTGGCCGGCTTGACGAACAGCGGCAGGCCGAGTGTTTCCCGGGCCAGGGCAAAACCGTAACGGCCACGGGTGGCCCGGGTCAGGGTGATGAACGGGGTCACCGCCAACCTGGCGTCGCGCAGCAGGCGCTTGCTGATGTCCTTGTCCATGCACACCGCAGAACCCAGCACGTCGGAGCCGACAAAGGGCAGGTCGGCCATGCGCAGCAGCCCCTGCAGGCAACCGTCTTCGCCCAGGGTGCCGTGGACGATGGGGAAGATCACATCGACATGCCCCAGCAGTTCCTGGCTGGAGGTTTCCACCAGTTGCTGGCTGGCCTTGCCCGGCACCACCGCCAGCTCGCGATTGGACTGGTTGAGGGCGATCAGCGCCGGGTTTTCCTGGTTGATCAGGAAGTTCGAGGTGTCGTTGAGGTGCCAGTGCCCCTGTTTGTCGATGCCGATCAGCACCGGCTCGAAACGCGTGCGATCCAGGGCATCGACGATGTTGCGCGCCGACTGCAGCGACACTTCGTGTTCGGCCGAACGGCCACCAAAAATAATCCCGACCCGCAACTTGCTCATGACTGCTTCCCGTTGAAAAAATGATTGCTGACGGTTCTTCAATTCAGCTGGGGCTGTAGCGCAAATGGATCAGCGCCACTCGCTCCTGCTCCTTGTTCTTGCGCTCTTCGATGGCGAACGGCACAAAGCCCAGCTTCGGATAAAGCAGCAACCCCGCCACGTTGCTGTTAAAGCACGACAGCGTCACCTCGCTGGCCTGGTGCTTGCTGTGGGCGATGTGGATCATCTGCCCGATCAATTGCGCCGCCAGGCCCGCGCCGCGCACCTCTGGGTCGACGATGACATTGCCGATGGTACAGGTGCCGCCCCTGGCCCAGCGGTAGAAGTTGGCAAAGCCCACTACCTGCCCGTCACGCTCGATCACCGTCGAGTCGCTGCGCTGGGCGATGGAGTCGCGCAACTGCTCGTGGGTCAGCGGCCAGGTAGCGGCGGGAAAGAAGAAATACAGCTCCTGGGGATTGCCCACGAAACTGCAGATCCGCGGAATGTCCGCCTCTGCCACCGGGCGAAAAACAACAGCCATGTTCAGTCTCCTGATACGGGGACGGGTCGTCCTTGTTGGGGGGCGGATACTGGCCGGCGCAAGGCACCGGCCGTTCAGCGATTGGCCAGCAGATGCCCGCCGAACAGCACATAGCAACCACCGGCCAGGCGGTCCAGCCAGCGCCGGGCCCGGGCATAGAACCCGGCCACCCGGCTGCTGGCGAAAAACAGCGCCACGCAGCAGTACCAGGACAGCGACAGGCCGGCCATGGTCAGCACCGCCAGCCCCAGTAGCAGAGGTGGCGGGGAGGCCGGCATCGAAGTGGCAAAAATGGTGGCCACGAACAGCGCCGACTTGGGGTTGGTCATGTTGCCGAGAAAGCCCAGCCGGTAGGCCGAGAACAGGCTGCGCGCAGCATGGCTCGCGCCGTCGGTGGTCAGAGTCTCCTGGGCCTGCTTGCGCTTGAACTGCTTGAGCCCCAGGTAGATCAGGTAACAGCCACCGGCAACCTTGAACAACACGAACAGCGCCGGCGCCGCGCTGAACAGCGATTTGATGCCCAAGCCTCCCGCCAGCCCCCAGAGCACGGTGCCGCTGGCCACCCCCAGGGCGGCGAACAGGCCATGGCGCCGCGAACAGCCCGCCGCCAGTTGCGCAGTGGTGAAAAAGTTCGGCCCGGGGGTGATCACCGCCACGCTCCAGAGCAGCGCCAGCGACAACAACGGGGCGAGGTAAACCAGGTGTGAGGCGTGCATGGGGGCAGATGGCCGTGAAGAGGGTCCAGGGGAACGACGCTACTCCACTCGCGCCTGCCCAGGCAACCGCCGATTGGCCTCGCAACCCAGCGCGCCCCTGAGTTAACGTACGGCCCTTGGTTTCATCCATCAGGACCGTTCCATGGCCAAACCCGCAGCTGTCACCGACTGGGTTCACCGCGCGCCGCCCGCCCGGGGCCTGGAGCGCATCGAGGCGTATTTCGCCGGCCATGGCTATGACATGCACCGCCATGACACCTACGCCATCGGCCGCACCCTGCACGGGGTGCAGAGCTTCCAGTACCGCGGCGGCTGGCGCCATAGCCTGCCCGGCGCCACCATGGTCCTGCACCCCGACGAAGCCCACGACGGCGAGGCCGGCACCCACGACGGCTTTCACTACCGCATGCTGTATGTCGAGCCGGCGCTGATCCAGCAGATCCTCGGCGGCCAGCCACTGCCCTTCATTACCGGCGGCCTGTCCAACGACCCGCGGCTGTTTGCCGCCACCGAGGCCCTGCTGCGCGGGGTCGACAGCCCCCTGGACCCGCTGGAACAGGAAGACGCCCTGTTCGATCTGGCCCATGCCCTGAACAGCGTCTCCGGGGTCGCCCAATCACGGCAGCGTTTCGACTATGTGGCGGCCGAGCGGGCCCGGGAATACATCCACAGTGCCCTGGACCGCACCCTGACCCTGGAGGAGCTGGCGGCCCATAGCGGGCGTGACCGCTGGAGCCTGTCCCGGGATTTTCGCCTGCTGTTCGGCACCAGCCCCTACCGCTACCTGAGCATGCGCCGCCTGGATCTGGTTCGCGCGCTGCTGGTGCAGGGCCAGACCCTGGCCAACGCCGCACTGATCGCCGGCTTCACCGACCAGAGCCACATGACCCGGCAGTTTCGCCAGACCTACGGCCTGCCACCGGCGCGCTGGCTGAAGATGCTCGGCCGCTGAGGCCACACACGATCGTTCAAGAAGCCCTAGCCCCTGGCTGTTTACCCTCAGCGCTCATTCATCACTGAGGTGGAACACACCATGCAAAACCCTGCCCCGCAAGCCGCCTACCAGAGCATCAACTTCGCCAGCAAACTCGGCCTGTTCAGCGAACACTGGACCCCCAAGGTGATCGCCGAGATGAACGACTACCAGTTCAAGATCTCCAAGTTGCAGGGCGAATTCGTCTGGCACTCCCACGCCGACACCGATGAAACCTTCATCGTGCTCGACGGCCAGTTGTACATCGATTTCCGTGACGGCCGGGTGGCCATCGGCAGTGGCGAGATGTTCGTGGTGCCCAAGGGCGTCGAGCACAAACCCTGGGCCGAGCAGGAGGTCAAACTGCTGCTGATCGAACCCAAGGGCGTACTCAACACCGGCGATCAAGGGGGCGAACGCACCGCCCAGAACGACGTCTGGATCTGATACTCACCGCTGAACCTGCGAGACGGAAAAGGGAATTTCTGCCTCTTGAACACAGTCAGACACAGCAACACGTCATCGATCGACTACCCTTGGCCGACCAATGGTGCGTCAAAAACTGTACGTCGGTGCAAAAAGCACAGGTAGAGTGGCGCTCTTATTTTTCTGTGCGATGGCTCTAGTGCAGGGACTACAGCCTGGTCCCAGCTTTCGATGACGCCCATGGCGCGTCCATTACCTGTTGCGACCCCTGATCCCTGAATGCCCAAACCGCACCAAGACACCACCGCCCCCACCCTGCTTCAAGACCTGCGCGCCGGCACCGCGACCCTGCACATGGCCCTGGAAAAGCGCCTGCCGTTCTTCTCCGAGCACCTCGATGCGGCCTGGTACCAGCGCCTGATCCAGGCCTATTTCGGCTTCTACCAGCCCCTGGAGGCGGCCCTGCATGACAGCGGCCTGATCCCTGCCGGCTACGACCCGGAACAGCGCCGCAAAACCCCGGCCCTGGCCGGTGACCTGCAGGCCCTGGGCCTGGCCCCGGAGCGCATCGACGCCCTGCCCCGCTGCCACCATCTGCCCGCGCTGGCCAGCCCCGGCGCGTGCCTGGGCGCCCTCTATGTACTGGAGGGCGCGACCCTGGGCGGGCAGATACTGCGCCGGGAAATGGCCCAGCGCCTGGACCTGCACGGGGATAACGGCGGGGCTTTCCTCGACGTGTATGGCGCCGCCACCGGGAGGCGCTGGAAAGATTTTCTCGACTACCTGGGGCGCATGCCCGAGGACGCGAGCGCACGACAACAAGTAGTCCGCGCCGCGCAATCCACATTTGCCTGTTTCGAGCACTGGCTCGATAGCCGCGAGGTGCTGCTATGACTCCACAAGACGCCCAAGCCTTTGAACAACTGTTGGCCAACTGCGCCGATGAGCCAATCCGCTCCCCCGGGGCGATCCAGCCCCATGGCGTGCTGCTGACGCTGTCGGAGCCGGACCTGCGCATCCAGCAGATCAGCGCCAACGTCGAGGCCCTGCTGGGCCAGCCTGCCGCGCAGGTCCTCGGCCAGCCCCTGGAGCAACTGCTGGGCGACACCGACGGCCAGCGCATCCGCGAGGTGCTGCAACTGCCGCGCTTGTCCGATGCGCCGCCGCTGCACCTGGCCGTCAATGGCGCACGCTTCGAAGGCTTGCTGCATCGCCACCAGGGCGTGCTGATGCTGGAGCTGGAAATCCAGCTCGAACACCTGCAGCCCCAGCACCTGAAAGAGCAGACCGAGAACCTGGGGCGCCTGCTGCGGCGCTTGCAGGCGGCCAAGACCCTGAATGAGCTGTACGCCATCAGCGTCAGCGAAATCCAGGCCATGACCGGCTACGACCGGGTGCTGATCTACCGCTTCGAAGAGGAAGGCCACGGCCAGGTCATCGCCGAAGCCACCCGCCCCACCATGGAAGTGTTCAATGGCCTGTTCTTCCCGGCCTCGGACATTCCCCAGCAAGCCCGCGAGCTGTACCGCAGTAACTGGCTGCGGATCATCCCCAATGCCGACTACGAGCCGGTGCCGCTGCTGCCGGTGCTGCGCCCGGACACTCAGCAGGCCCTGGACCTGAGCTTCGCCACCCTGCGCAGCGTATCGCCGATCCACTGCCAGTACATGAAGAACATGGGCGTGCTGTCCTCCATGAGCATTTCCCTGCTCAAGGGCGACCAGCTCTGGGGCCTGATCAGTTGCGGCAACCGCCAGCCGCTGCTGGTGCCCCACGAGCTGCGCATTGCCTGCCAGACCATCGGCCAGGTGCTGTCGTTGCAGATCAGCGCCATGGAGGCCCTGGACATCAGCCGCCAGCGGGAAGAGAAAGTCACCGCCCTGGCCCGCCTCGACCAGGCCATGCGCGACACCCCCGACAGCGTCTTCGACGGCCTGACCCAGGTGCCGCAACTGCTGCTGGACCTGACCCAGGCCGGTGGCGTGGCAATCATCGAAGACAAGCAACTGCACTGCTTCGGCAACTGCCCCCCCCAGGACGAAATCCGCGCCCTGCACCGCTGGCTGCAAGGCACCGGGCAGGCGGTGTTCGCCAGCCATCACCTGGCCAGCGTCTACCCGCCGGCGGCGAGTTATCAACAGGTGGCCAGCGGGGTCCTGGCCATGACCCTGCCCAAGCCTGTGGATAACGGCGTGCTGTGGTTCCGCCCGGAAGTGAAGGAAAACATCAACTGGAGCGGCAACCCGCAAAAGCCCCTGGACCTGGAAAACTCCGACGCAGGCCTGCGCCTGCGGCCGCGCACCTCGTTCGAGATCTGGAAAGTGGAGATGGCCGGGATCGCCACCAAATGGAGCCACGGCGACCGCTTCGCCGCCAACGACCTGCGCCGCTCGGCCCTGGAGCACGACCTGGCGCGCCAGGTGCTGCGCGAGCAACAGGCCGTGCGCGCCCGGGACGAGCTGGTGGCGGTGGTGTCCCACGACCTGCGCAACCCGATGACCGTGATCTCCATGCTCTGCGGCATGATGCAGAAGGCCTTCAGCTCCGATGGCCCGCATACCTCACGGCGCATCTCCTCGGCGATCGATACCATGCAGCAGGCCGCCAGCCGCATGAACAACCTGCTGGAAGACTTGCTGGACACCTCGAAGATCGAGGCCGGGCGCTACAGCATCGCCCCGCAACCGCTGGACGTCAGCCAGATGTTCGAAGAGGCCTATTCATTGCTGGCACCACTGGCTCTGGACAAGGCTATCGACATCAGCTTCCACGCCGAACCGGACCTCAGGATCCACGCCGACCCCGAGCGCCTGTTCCAGGTGCTGTCGAACCTGGTGGGCAACGCCATCAAGTTCACCCCCACACAGGGCAAGGTCGGGGTGGTGGCGATGTCTGACGGCGAGCAGATCGTGTTCAGCGTGCGCGACTCCGGGGAGGGCATTCCCACCGACCAGTTGCCGTTCATCTTCGATCGCTACTGGACCATGAAGGAAGGCAACCCCAACGGCACCGGCCTGGGGCTGTACATCACCCAAGGCATCATCCAGGCACACGGCGGCAAGATCGAAGCCCACAGCGAAGTGGGCAAGGGCAGCGAGTTCCGCTTCAGCGTGCCGCGCGCCAGCCTCTGACCCATAGCCCGGGGCTGGCCATTGAGCCCCGGGCGCTCATTCAGCCGCCTGGGCCACCAGCCAGTCGCGAAACAACTGGCCGCTGGCGGACAGGCGCTTGTGCCGCGGGTGCACCAGAAAATCTGCCTGCCCGGTGCGAAATGCCCACTCGCCAACCCGCAGCAACTCGCCCTGGGCCACCAACTGGCTGGCCATGAAATCCCAGCCCAGCCCCACACCCATGCCCTGCTGCACCGCGCTGAACATCAGGGTCAGCTGGTTGAACCCCAGGGCCCCCGGTGGCGCGCTGTAGTCCAGGCCGAAATGATGGAACCAGTCCCGCCAGTCGATGCAGTTCCACTCCGAGGCGTCCAGCTGGATCAACGGCAGTTCGGCCAGTTGCGCCAGCTCCTGGACCACAGGCAGCTCCAGGCGCCGGCTGACGATGGGGTAGACCATCTCGGCGAACAGCGATACCGCCGCCAGGGACGACCAGTGCCCCGCACCATAGAGAATGCCGAAGTCATGCTCGGCCACGCTGGACTCGTCCATGTCGTTGTTGGCATGGATGCTCACGGTGATGTCCGGGTGCTGCTTGTTGAATGCCAGCAGGCGCGGGAACAGCCAGAACTGCGCCACCGCGTGGGTGCATTGCACGGTGATGGTATTGGCGTCGCGCCCGGCCCGCAGGCGGCTGACGCTGCGCAGCAAGGCTTCGAGCTGGGTGCTGACCTCGACGAACAGCGAGGCGCCGCTGGCGGTGAGCTTCACCCCCCGGGCCTGGCGCTCGAACAGCTCGGTCTTGAGCGACAGCTCCAGGGCACGGATCTGCTTGCTGACCGCGCTCTGGGTCAGGCACAGCTCGGTGGCCGCACGGGTGAAGCTGGCGTTGCGGCCCACCGCCTCGAAGGTGACCAGGGTTTCCAGCGGCGGCAGATGACGGGCGAAGCGGCTCACAAGGCATTCCCCAGGAGAATAGGTAGGTGCCTATATATCCTTTGTCCATCCGGTCAGCAATGACTAGCCTGCGCAGCTTGATGACTAGGTACGAGTGTTTGCATGAAACGTGGAGTTGCTTATGCCGCCCTGGCCGGTGCGGTCTGGGGCCTGGCGATTGTGGTGCCCAGCCTGCTGCCTGAGTTCAGCCCGTTGCTGCTCAGCTGCGCGCGCTTCAGCCTCTACGGTGCATTCTCCCTGCTCCTGGCTGCGCCTCAGGCCCGGGAGCTGCTGCAACGCCTGACCTGGGGCGATGCCGTGCTGTTGGTGAAGCTGGCGCTGACCGGCAACCTGATCTATTTCATGCTCCTGGCCAGCGCCATCCAGTGGGCCGGCGTAGCCAGCACCGCACTGATCGTCGGCTTGCTGCCGCTGACCATCACCCTGGCCGGCCGCGGCGATGCCGATGCCGTACCCTTGCGCCGGCTGCGCTGGCCCTTGCTGCTGGTGTTCGCCGGCATCTGCTGCATCAACCTCGACACCCTGCTCACCGCCCACAGCGATTCGGTGGAACTGGGCCAGCGCGCCCTGGGCCTGCTCTGCGCCTTCGGTGCCTTGCTGTGCTGGACCTGGTTTGCCACCGACAACGCCCGCTACCTCAAAGGCAGCCGCTTCAACAGCAGCCAGTGGTCGACCCTGTGGGGCATTACCACCGGGCTGATGAGCGCCCTGGTCTGGCTGCTGGCGGACGGGTTCTCATTGCCCGGCACCCGGGCCGAGGCCAGCGAGCAGCGCTGGATGCTGTTCTGGGGCCTGAGCCTGTCCAGCGCGGTGCTCGGCTCCTGGTTCGGCAATCGCATGTGGAATGCCTCGACCCGGCGCCTACCGCTGACCCTGAGCGGCCAATTGATCGTGTTCGAGACCCTGTTCGCCCTGCTCTATGGCTTCATCTGCCTGCAGCACCTGCCCAGCCTGCTGCAAAGCGGCGCTGCCCTGTTGCTCCTGGCCGGGGTCCTGTGGGCGGTGCGCCGCCACCTGCCACGGGCCCATGGCTGACGCCCTCAGCCCTGGGCCACGGAACAGGCCGGCAAGGCCACGCCAGCCCGGGGCAGGCGCAGCGCCAGCAAGGCCCCGAACAGCGCCAGCAGGGCGCTGGCGGCGGTAGCCATCTGGATGCCATAGGCCTGATTGCCGCCGGCGCTCAAGGTATTGGCCAGGGACACCAGCAGCGCCAGCCCCAGGGCACCGCCGATCTGCTGGCTGGTGGAGGCCACGCCCGCAGCCACCCCTTGCTCGGACGCCGCGATACCCTGCCCGGCCGAGACCCACATCGAGGTCCAGGTCATGCCCTGGCCGATGCTCATGATCACGATCCCCGGCAGCAGGCCGACAAAGCCGCTACTGCCCGGCAGGGCCAGGTACATCAGGCCAATGCCCAGCGCCCCGAGCAGCAAGCCGCTGACCAGGGTCGCCCGCAAGCCTACGCGCAGCAGGGCCCGCTCCGCGACCCAGATCCCGGCCGTGCACAGCAGGGTCGAGGGCAGGAACGCCAGTCCGCTTTGCAACACACTGAACTGATAGACCTGCTGGAAATACAGGCTGAGGAAGTAGTACTGCACGCCGAAGCTGCTCATGAACAGCGCGGTAATCACCATGGCCATGCGCAGTTGTGGATAACCCAGCAGGCGCAGGGGCATCAGCGGATCGGCACTGCGCTGTTCAAGGCGCACGAACAGCCCGAGCAGGGCCAGGGACAACGCCAGGCAGCCCAGGGTCGCCGGAGCGCTCCAGCCCCACTCCGGGCCCTGGACGATGGAAAACACCAGCTGGGTGCCACCCAGGGTCACGGTCAGCGCGCCGCGCAAGTCGAACTGACGGCCGCGCTGGCGCGCAGGGTCGGCGGGTATCCAGCGCCGAGCCAGCAACGCACAGGCCCCAGCCAGGGGCACGTTGACCAGGAATACCGCCTCCCAGCCCCAGTACTGGGTCAGCACCCCGCCCAGCAGCGCCCCCAGGGCCAGCCCCGCCGCCGAGGCCGCGCTCCACACCGCAAAGGCCCGGTTGCGCGCCGGCCCCTCGGCGTACCAGGTGTTGATCAGGGCCAGGGTCGCGGGGAACAGCATCGCCCCGCCCACGCCCTGCACCGCCCGGGCCAGCACCAGCAGCAGCGCGCTGCCGCCCAGGCCGCCGGCCAGCGAGGCCAGGGCATACAAGGACTGGCCGACGATGTAGAAACGCCGCTTGCCCAGGAGGTCCGCCGCCCGTCCGCCCAGCAGCAGGAAACCACCGAAGGCCACGCTGTAGGCACTGACCACCCATTGCAACTGCTGGGCAGAGAAGCCCAAGTGGCTGCCGATTTCCGGCAGGGCGACAAACACGATGGTGGCGTCCAGGGCGATGATCAACTGCGCGGTGGCCAGCAGTAACAGCATCCAGCCCGACGGCTTGGCTAACGAGGTCGCGGACATCGCGAAAATCCTTGTGTGGAAATAACCGGCGGCCAGTGTCATCGATGCCGTTTAAATGATAAACAAGCCATTATCTCTTTCAGTAATGACTTTAATCATGGATCTGAACGCCCTTCGCCTGCTGGTCCGGGTTGCCGAAACCCGCAGTTTCACCCGTGCCGCCGGTGACCTGGGGCTGACCCAGTCCGGCCTGTCCCGAGCCATTTCCCGCCTGGAGCAGCAGCTCGGTGTACGCCTGCTGCAACGCAACACCCGCAGTGTCAGCCTGACCCCGGACGGCCAGGTGCTGGTCGAGCGCGCCGCGCCCCTGCTGGCGGAACTGGCCCACGCCGAACACCTGCTGCTGGACCGGCGCGAATCCCCCAGTGGAATGTTGAAGATCAGTACCCCGTCACTGTTCGGGCGCAAGGTGGTAATGCCGGTGATCGGCGAACTGACGGCCCAGCACCCGGCGTTGAGCATCGAAGCGGTGATGACCGACCGGGTGGTGGACATCATCGATGAAGGTTTCGACGCGGTGGTACGCACCGGGGTGATCCAGGACCAGCGCCTGATCGCCCGGCCCCTGGCGCCCCTGCGCTGGGTCACGGTGGCGGCGCCAGGCTACCTGGAGCGCTATGGCACGCCCCGGCACCTGGCTGACCTGCAGCAGCACAACTGCCTGGCCGTGCGTAACCTGCGCAGCGGCCGGCTGGTGGACTGGCAGTTCATGGACCAGGGCAAGCCCCTGGACCTGGCCGTCCAGGGCCGGCTGATCTTCGATATCGGCGATGCCCTGGTGGACGCGGTGCTCGGCGGCTTCGGCATTGCCCAACTGATGGAGTTCGCGGTGCGCGAAGCCCTGGACACCGGCCGGCTGGTACCGGTTCTGCAGGAGCATGCCGGGCGCAGCCGCGAGCTGTCGCTGGTGTATCCGCCCTCGCGCCAGTGCTCGCCGAAGCTCACCGCCTTCGCCGAGGCTCTGGCTCAGGCTAGCTGGTAGCCGCCTTCAACCGGGCTGGGCGCTGTCGCTTGCCAGGTCCTGGGTCACGCTCAGCAGCAGCGGCTGGGCGATCCTCAGGTAGTCCTGGGTATCGAGCACCATGGAGGCATCCAGGCGCCCGGCGTTGAAGGCGATCTCGCTGTAGCAAGAGGTCAATTGCGGGTCGACGATCAGCCGGATGCGCGGATCGAAACTCAGCGGAGCAATGGCGCCGATCACGCAACCCGTCAGCTCCCTGGCCAGCTCCGGCGATACCAGTTGCGCCTTCTTGCCCCCCAGAGCCGCGCCGACCTTTTTCATGTCCAGCCTCTGGTCGCCGCTGAGAACCACCAGCCCATACACCTCGTCTGTGCCCTTGAGGCTGCAGAGCATGGCCTTGGCCCCCTGCCCAGGTTCAGTGCCGCGGATCTCGGCAACCCGCGCCGACTGCCCTTCGGCCGGGTGCAAAATCACCCGATAGCGGGCCTGGTGGCTATCCAGCAGGCTCACTAGACGCTGAAAGACTTCGTGCATGTTCACTCCTTGAAAAAAAGCGCATGGGGGGGTCGGCTCAAGCGTCTGCAACCAGGGGCAGTTGCCGACCGTCAACGGCGTCACCGATGGTCAGGAAATGCCCGCCCGCCACATGGTGCAGGGTACGCAGCCGGTCGTGCCCGTCGAAGTGCCAGCGCCCTTCGCTGAACACCCGGGTATCGGCCTGGGCGGCAATCACTTCGCCAAGGAACAGGTCGTACTGCAGGTGGTTATGGGGTTCGGACAGCAGCCGGCATTCCAGCCAGGCTACGCACCCCTCCAGCAGCGGCGCCGCCAATTGCTCGCCGGCAAAGGCCTGCAGACCGTAAGCGGCGAACTTGTCGCTACCGCCCTGGCTCAGTTCCAGCCCGGAGCTGTTGCCCAGGCTCTGCACGATATCCACCTGGGCCACACAAGGCACATTGAGCACGAAGGTGCCCGAGGCCTCCAGCAGTTGTCGGGTCCAGGTGGACTTGTCGAGCACCACGGCGACTTTCGGCGGCTCGAAATCCAGGGGCATGGCCCAGGCCGCGGCCATGATGTTGCGCTGCCCGCCATGGGCTGCGCTGACCAGCACCGTTGGGCCGTGGTTGAGCAAGCGGTACGCCTTGTCCAGCGGTACCGGGCGACGAAGATCGGACATGACTGGCTCCTGAAAAAAACTGCGATTGTAGCCCCATCGCGATCGCTTGCAGACAAGGTCATTGGCCGGATTTTCTGGATAATCCGTCCAGCCGCCGACGGCTTATCAACGGCGGTGCAGACACTAGACTCAGCCTTCACCCCAACTGTTGAAGGACACGCGCCATGACCGATCACTCCCTGAACAACAAAGTCGTGCTGATCGCCGGTGGCGTGAAGAACCTGGGCGGCCTGATCGCCCGCGACCTGGCCAGCCACGGTGCGCGGGCGGTGGCCGTGCACTACAACAGCAACGCCAGCCAGGCCGACGCCGAGGCCACGGTGGCGGCACTCAAGGCCCTGGGTGTGAAGGCCCAGGCGTGGCAGGCCGACCTCACCCGCGCCAGTGCCGTGGAGCAGCTGTTCAACGAGGCCAAGGCGCGCTTCGGCAAGATCGACATCGCCATCAACACCGTGGGCAAGGTGCTGAAGAAACCCATCATTGAAATCAGCGAGGACGAGTACGACCAGATGTTCGCGGTCAATGCCAAGAGCGCCTTCTTCTTTATCAAGGAAGCCGGCAAGCACCTGGAGGACAACGGCAAGCTGGTGACCCTGGTGACGTCGCTGCTGGGGGCCTTCACTCCGTTCTATGCCGCCTATGGCGGCTCCAAGGCGCCGGTGGAACACTTCACCCGAGCCGCCGCCAAGGAGTTCGGTGCCCGCGGCATTTCAGTGACGGCCGTCGGCCCCGGGCCCATGGACACTCCATTCTTCTACCCGGCCGAAGGCGCCGACGCCGTGGCGTATCACAAGAGCGCCGCAGCCCTGTCGCCTTCGAGCAAGACCGGGCTCACCGATATCGAGGACGTGGTGCCCTTCATTCGCCACCTGGTCACCGAAGGCTGGTGGATCACTGGCCAGACCTTACTGATCAACGGCGGCTACACCACCAAGTAATCCTGGCGCCCAAGGGGTAAATTGGCCTGCCGAGCCGCAGCATCGATCGCCTCGGCCGATGCTGCGATCCACTGCCGTCAGGCGCCCCCGAACCAGGATCGTGCAAACGATGGATAAGCTTGAGCAATACCGCGTGTTCATCCAGGTGGCCGACATGGGTAGCTTCATCAAGGCGGCCCATGCCCTGGAACTGCCACGGGCCACCGTCTCTTCCGCCGTGCAGCAACTGGAAACCGGCCTCGGTACCCGCCTGCTGCACCGCACCACCCGCCACGTGCAGTTGACCGCCGACGGCGCCATTCTGCTGGAGCGGGCGCGGCGCCTGCTGGCAGACGCCGCCGAACTCAACCAGTTGTTCCACCACCGCCAGGTGGACGTCAGCGGGCGCTTGAACATCGATGTGCCCAGCCGCATCGCCCGGCGCCTGATCGTCCCCGCCCTGCCCCGATGGCTGGCGCAATACCCCGGCCTGCAACTGGCCCTGGGCGCCAGCGATCGCAGCATCGACCTGGTCCAGGAAGGCATCGACTGCGCGATCCGCGTCGGCAGCCTGGCCGACAGCAGCCTGGTCGCCCGCCCCCTGGGGCAACTGGCGCTGATCAACTGCGCCAGCCCCGCCTACCTGGCCGAACAGGGCGAGCCCCACACCCCTCAGGACCTGCAGAACGGCCAGTGGATGGTCGGTTATGCCTCCCCGGACACCGGCCGCGAGCAGCCCTGGGAATACCTACTGGAAGGTCGCGAGCACTTGCTGGGGCTGCCCAGCCGGGTGATCGTCAACAACGTCGAGAACTACATCGCCTGCTGCCGGCAGGGGCTGGGCCTGATCCAGGTGCCACGCTTCGACGTGCAGCACCTGCTGGACCGTGGCGAGCTGGTGCAGGTGCTCCGTGAACTGCCGGTAGCGCCCATGGATATCTGCGCGCTATACCCCGACCGGCGCCATCGCTCGCGCCGCCTCAACGTGTTCATCGAATGGTTCGCCGAGCTGATCAAACCGCACCTGGAGGCTTGCTGAACACCTGCCGATCGTGAGATGAAAGCGCCTTCACGGATTGAGGCACTGGCACCATGACCCACTTGCACATCAGCGCTCCCCACCTCGACGACCTGGATGACCTGCTGGCCTTCGAAGGGGAAAACCGAGCGTTCTTCGAAGCCTCGATCAACGCCAGGCCTGCCACCTACTACTCCCGCGAAGGGGTCGCCGAAGCCATAAACCAGGCGTGCGAGGATGCCGAGGCAGATCGCGGTTATCAGTTCCTGATCCGCGACAACGCAGTGCTGGTGGGGCGCGTCAACCTGCACCGGGTGCAGCGCCCCTACTTCAATTGCGCGGAACTGGGCTACCGGGTCGGCGCCCGCTTCAACGGCCGCGGCATTGCCCGCACTGCGGTGCAGCAGGTGCTGCTGCGCGCCTTCGGCGAACTGCAACTGAGCCGCATCGAAGCCAATGCGCGGCCGCAGAACACCGGTTCGGTGCGGGTGCTGGAAGCCTGCGGCTTCTCTTGCTACGGCCATTCGCGGCGCAGCTTCCTGTTGCACGGCGAGTGGTTCGACCGCTTGCACTACGAGTGCCATGGGCCTGCGCCACGCTAGCAACCCGGGCGTGCGCCGCCAAGGCGCACGCCCACGCCCTCAGGCCGACAGCTGGTTGGCGAACTGGCCGACCGCACTGACCACTTTCTGCGCACCGTCCTGAATCTCGACGATGACCGCGCCGGCCTCCGCTGCCAGGGTCAGGCCCTGCTCCGCCTGCTGCCGGCCCTCGGCCATCAGCTCCACCGCCGAGCGGGCCATGTCCTGGTTCTGGCGCACCACGCCGACGATCTCGTCGGTGGCGTTGCTGGTGCGCGAGGCCAGTTGCCGGACCTCATCGGCGACCACCGCAAAACCCCGCCCCTGTTCACCGGCCCGGGCCGCTTCGATGGCCGCGTTGAGAGCCAGCAGGTTGGTCTGTTCAGCGATGCCGCTGATGGTCTTGACGATGCTCGCTATCACCAGGGACTGCTCGTTCAGGGCTTCGATGCCGTCCCCGGCCTGCTGCATGCAGGTAGCCAGGTCACGCATCACGTCCAGGGTCTCGGTGACCACCGCCGAGCCGCGCTGGGCGCTGGTGTCGGTCTGTCGGGAGATGCTGTAGGCGATGTCCGCCGCCTCGGCCACCCGTTGCTCCTGGTTCACCTGATCGGTGATCAGGATGGCGAACTTCACCACCTTGTAAAGCTGGCCACTGGCGTCCAGCACCGGGTTGTAGGAAGCGTCGAGCCACACCACCCGCCCCTGGCTGTCGATGCGCTTGAACCGCTGGGCGATGTATTCGCCGGCGTTCAACCGTGCCCAGAACTCCTGGTAGCCGGGCCCTTCGTATTCCTGCGGTTCACAGAACAGGCGGTGGTTCTGGCCCTGGACCTCATCCAGGCGGTAGCCCATGCAGGCGAGAAACCGCGAGTTGGCCGTCAGCACTCGGCCTTGCAGATCGAACTCGATCACCGCAGAGGAGCGCAGCAGCGCCGCCATCAGGTTTTCATGCTCGCAGGCACTTTCCACCGAAGCGCTCTGGTCGGTGCAGATCAGGTTGTAATGATCGAGCCGCCCGGCGCCGTCGCGGATCGGCTGTACACAGACCTGCAGCCAGGCCTCGCGGCCGCCTCCGCGTTGCAGGCGCAACTGGCCGGTGTAGCTTTCGTTGCGCCCCAGGGCCGCCTTGAATTCGCGATACAACGGCACAGCCTGCGGGTGGCGCGAGACGATGTTCTCCAGGGGCACGCCGGCCAGTGGCTGGCCATCGAGTTCCAGGGCCTGGATGAAGTTCTGGTTGGCCCGGCGGATGGCCCCCTCGCCATCGAGTTCGAGATTGAGCACCTGGCTTTCCAGGCAGGCCTTGAATTGCTGCAGAGCGTTCAGCTCGTCGCTCAGGGTGGCAAGTTGCTGCTTCAAACGTTTGTTGAACATGGATACACCGACAGACTAGGAGTGGATACAACAACCCCCTAGCCATCGGCGCAGTTTGGGCTTTCTCCAAGCCTCGCAGCGCTTTCCAGACACTTCCTACAAGCCTCTAGGAAATTTCTTGGTTTTTCTTGAGCGCAGCCGTCGCCCGGGGCCCTATCGGTCAAGCCCGAGTGTTTCAGCGTGGGAAATGAATGATGCCAGCGGCGCCGGGGCTGGCCGATGCCGCCTTGAAAACCACAGTGCCCCGTGGCAGGGGCACTGTGCTGGGGAGCTATCAGGAGGACAGTTGGTTGGCGAACTGACCGACCGCGCTGACCACCTTCTGCGCGCCGTCCTGGATCTCGACGATCACGGTGCCGGCTTCCGCCGCCAGGGCCAGCCCCTGCTCGGCCTGCAGCTTGCCTTCGGCCATCAGTTCCACGGCTTCGCGGGCCATGTCCTGGTTCTGGCGCACCACTCCGACGATTTCCTCGGTGGCCTTGCTGGTGCGCGAGGCCAGTTGCCGGACTTCATCGGCCACTACCGCGAAACCGCGCCCCTGCTCACCGGCCCGGGCCGCCTCGATGGCCGCGTTGAGCGCCAGCAGGTTGGTCTGTTCGGCAATCCCGCTGATGGTCTTGACGATGCTGCCGATCACCAGGGATTGCTCGTTGAGGGCGCCAATGCCTTCGCCGGCCTCCTGCATGTGCTTGGCCAGATCGCGCATCACGTTCACTGCCTCGGTAACCACCGTGGTGCCACGCTGGGCGCTGTTGTCGGTCTGCAACGAGGTGTTGTAGGCAATATTCGCCGCCTCGGCCACGGCCAGTTCCTGGTTCACCTGGTCGGTGATCACGGTGGCGAACTTCACCACTTTGTAGAGCTTGTTGTTGGCGTCCATGACCGGGTTGTAGGAAGCCTCCAGCCAGACCACCCGGCCATGGGCGTCGACGCGCTTGAAGCGCTCGGCGATGAACTCCCCGGCGTTCAGGCGTTTCCAGAAGGCCTGGTAGGCCTGGCTGTTGTACTCCTCCGGCTCGCAGAAGATGCGGTGATGCTTGCCCTGAATCTGCGCCAGGCTGTAGCCCATGCTGGAAAGGAAGCGGTCATTGGCCGTCAGCACGTTACCGTTGAGGTCGAACTCGATCAGCGCGGTGGAACGCATCAGGGCGCCAATCAGGTTCTCGTGCTCCCGAGAGGCTTCGATGGTGCGGGTCAGGTCGCTGGAGAAGATCGCGAAATACCTGATCCGCCCCTCGGAATCGCGAACCGGCTGGGAGATGGAACGCAGCCAGGCTTCCTGGCCATTGCCGCGCAGCAGCCGAACCGCCCCCGCAAAGTGTTCGCCCCGGGTCAGGGTCGCCTTGAACCGCAGGTGAAACTCATCGTGCTTGACGTGTTCCGGGACGATGTCCTCCAGGGCCCGGCCCACCAGATCGCCAGTCTTGTAGAGCATTTCCTGGGCGAAATTGTGATTGACCGACTGAATCCGTCCATCGGCGCTCAGGTTGATGACGAGCATCTCGCTTTCAAGGCTCTCTTTCACTTGCTGAAGGCTCGAAAGTTCTTCGCGGAGAGTCGACAACTCCTGCTTCAAGCGTTTATTGAACATGAGGATGCACCGGGGGGGCTGAAAAAGTGGACTGCTTTGGGCCTAACATCGGCCCTGAAAGATTTTTCTTAATAGCCATTAAGGCTTGTCTGACAAAAATAATTCAGCGGCCAGCAAGGCCGCGGAATTCGGGGCCGCAGCCGGGGATTTCGCGCAACCAAGGAGCGCGTATAGTCGGCGACGGGATATTCCAGGGCGATCGACGGAGTTGGACTATGGATGCATCACGCAAGGCACTTTTCCAGCAGGCCGCAGCACAGGTCGGGCACAGTTTCGAAGGCGAGATGCGCATTGGCGGCAATTACGTGCCGGCGGTGCGCAATGGCGATGAGGTGTATGTCAGCGGGCAGATCCCGCGTATCGACAATACCGTGATGGTGGTTGGCCGGGTGGGTGCCGAAACCTCCCTGGAGCAGGCCCGGCACGGGGCGCAGATCTGCACCCTGCGGGCCCTGGCGATCCTTGAGCAGATGCTCGGCGACCTGGAGCGGATCAAGCGCATCCTGCGGATCAACGTCTATGTCCAGAGTGCGGCGGACTTCACCCAGCAGAGCGAAGTGGCGGACGGCGCCTCCGCAATCCTCTATTCGATCTTTGCCGACGCCGGCGTACACACCCGGACCTCGGTGGGGGTCTATCAATTGCCCAAGAATGCCTCGGTGGAAGTAGACATGATCGTCGCCCTGCACCCTGGCTCCGGCAACGACTGAGTGCAGCCACGCTGACCGGGCCCACCCCTGCGGGCCCGGCACAGCAGCGCCGGCGGCCCATCAACTGCCGTTGTTGCGGCACTGGCCCATGACCTGGTACTCGATGGTCTTGAGCTGGCCGGCGGAATCCTCATACGTCATGCGCGAAGGCACCACCTCGCAGGACTTGATCGGCGGCGTCACGTTGACCACCTTGGCGACATCCAGCTTCATGCCGTAGCGGTAAGCCTGCACCACCGGCGCCGGCTTGCCCTGGTTCGCCGCATAGCGCTCCATGGCCTTCTGGTTTTCCACCATGGCCCGGGCGAACGTACGGTCGCCGCCCCCTTCGGCCTGCGCCAGGGAAGCCAGGCTCAGCAGCAGCGCGGCGAGACTCAGGTTGATTGCTTTCATCACAGTTTCCTCGTCCAGTTGACGCCAGCGAGGATAAGCAACCGACCCTGTCAGGATGATCGCGGGCAGATTACTTATCTGTAATGGGCGCTGCCCACAGCCCGCCCTACCCGGGATAACCCCCGGCCTGTCGGGGTCTTGGCCCGGGCCCTGGACGGCTTTCTTGCACAATTGTAATGACCGGGTCACCCCGCCGTTATCTGCCGTTTGCAACTATCGACAGCGACTGGCCAGGCGTTGCGACGCCTGCCGGTCGAGCCCAATAAGAACGCCTCTGGCGATATAAAAGTTGATAGCTGCCAACACTCAGGAGCGACCCCCATGCGTATCAATCCCCCCTTGTCCCTGTCCGTGCTCGCCGCGGTACTGGGGCTCAGCCCTATGGCGGCAGTGGCCGCCGAGGAACGGCCCGAAGGCTTTGTCGAAGGCAGCCGCCTCGACCTGCTGCTGCGCAACTTCTACTTCAACCGCGACGACCGCAAGGGCCAGTCCAGCCCCACCGGCAACGGCTATTCCGAAGCCTGGGCCCAGGGCCTGATCGGCCAGTTCGAATCCGGCTTCACCCAGGGCACAGTGGGGTTTGGCCTCGATGCCTTTGCCATGTACGGCCTCAAGCTCGACTCTGGCACAGGCCGCAGCGGCGGCGGTGGCTCCTTCGGCATGCTGCCGGTGAACCACGACAACCGGCCCGCCGACAGCTACGGCAAGGCGGGGGGTGCGGTGAAAATGCGCGCCCTGGATACCGTGGTGAAAGTCGGCGATGTGTTTCCCAAGACCCCCGTGGTGCACTACGGCGACTCCCGCCTGCTGCCGGAAAGCTTTCGCGGGGTGACCCTGGAGAACACCAGCATCGACGGCCTCGACCTGCAGGGCGGACGCCTGCATGCCATGAGCCAGCCCGACAGCAGTGGCATGCGCGATGGCTTCGCCACCTTCTACGCCGGCAAGGTGGACTCGCCCTGGGTCGGCTACTTCGGTGGCGACTACCGGCTCAATTCCAATCTCAACTTCAGCCTCTACAGCAGCCGCCTGAAGGACGCCTGGGACCAGTACTACTTCGGCGTCGCGGGCAACTACCCGCTGTCCGACCAACTGAGCCTGTTCAGCGGCTTCAACTATTACAAGGCCGTCGATGAGGGCAAGAAGCTCCTGGGCGAGTTCGACAACAACATCTGGAGCGCCAAGGTCGGCGCCACCTACGGCGCCCATACCCTGGCCCTGTCGCATCAGCGCAACAACGGCAACGACGACTTCGACTACCTGCGCCAGTCGGACTCGATCTTCCTAGACAACTCGATCCAGTACAGCGACTTCAACTCGCCCAAGGAACGCTCGTGGATGGTCCGCTACGACCTCGACATGCAGCCCCTGGGCATTCCCGGCCTGTCGTTCATGACCCGTTACGCCCGCGGCAGCGGCGCCGACTACAGCCACGCCAACTCGGTGTACATGCGTCGCGATGCGGCGGGTGACCCACTAACCGACCAGCGCCGCTGGGAACGGGACATCGAAGCCAAGTACGTGTTCCAGGGCGGCACGCTCAAGGATCTGTCCCTGCGCATCCGCCAGGCGACCATTCGTTCGAGCCAGTTCGAATCCGACCTGGAAGAGTTTCGCCTGATCGTCGAGTACCCCCTGGCCCTGCTCTAGAGAGCGGCTCCGGGCAGGCGCCAGGCCTGTCCGGTGTTAAAACTTCTTCACAGACTCATGCCTTTCAGAACTGTAATATCGGCCTCACCTTCTCGTTAGGTTGGCCTTCATATACTCCCGGACACACTGGCAGCCACCGTGCTTTTCACGGCCGCCCAACGTGTCAGGAGAAGCTCATGCGCCCAACCCAACTGTTATTGATCGGCCTACTGGCCACAACCAGCTCCGCCACCTGGGCCGCTGATGGCAGCGAACGCCCCCAGCAGCTCCGCGAAGCTTTCCTGGCCAGCCAGGAACAGATCCACGGCGAAGCCAACCAGGAAACAGCCGCCACCGGCGGCACCGGCAAAGCCCCTCGCGATGCTTCTGCGCCCACCGCGGCCGAAGAAGACATCTGACAGCGATTGCCTACCGAGCACATTCATCTCTTGAAGCGTTTTTTCTGATGCTCCTTTGGAAAGAGATGAATTTTTAGCGCCCCCTTGGGGCGCTTTTTTTTGCCTGGCACACCTGCGCGATCCCCCATGAAAACCATCCCCTCAGGAGTTGGCTTGCCGGCGATAGCGCCCATGAGATCGCCTTCGCCGGCAAGCCGGCTCCTACAGTGCGTCGGTTCGATTCTGTGCGGTGGGCCGGTGGCTCACCCGTAGGAGCTGGCTTGCCAGCGAAGGCGTCCGTAAGGTCACCTTCGCTGGCGCGCGATCAGTCTTCTTCCCTGCGATGCGCCCATTGGTACAGGGCAGGCAATACCAGCAAGGTGAGGACGGTGGAGGACAGGATGCCGCCAATCACTACCGTGGCCAGGGGCCGTTGCACTTCGGCGCCGGTGCCGGTGGCCAGGGCCATGGGGATGAAGCCCAGGGAAGCCACCAGGGCGGTCATCAGTACCGGGCGCAGTCGGGTCAGGGCGCCTTCATGAATCGCCAGGGACAACGAGCGCCCTTCCTCTCGCAGGTTGCGGATAAAGGCAATCATCACCAGGCCGTTGAGCACGGCGACCCCGGACAAGGCAATGAAGCCCACCCCCGCCGAGATCGACAGCGGTATGTCCCGCAGCCACAGGGCCATGATCCCGCCGGTCAGGGCGAAGGGAATCCCGGTGAACACCAGCAGGCCATCCTTGAGGTTGTTGAACATCATGAACAGCAGCCCGAACACCAGCAGCAAGGCCACCGGCACCACCACCTGCAGGCGCTGGGAGGCTTGCTGCAATTGTTCGAACTGGCCGCCCCACGTCGTCCAGTAGCCAGCCGGGACTTTGACCTTCTCGGCAATCAGGCCCGTGGCCTCTTCGACAAAGGAGCCGATATCCCGCCCGCGCACGTTGGCGCTGACGATTACCAGGCGCTTGCCGTTTTCCCGGCTGACCTGATTGGGGCCCAGCACCAGATCGAGGCTGGCCACTTCCGACAGGGCGATGAAGCCGATCTGCCCGTTGGCCGTGCCCGCCGTCGCCGGTATGGGAATCAGCAGCCGGGACAGACCGTCGATATCGGTGCGCAGTTGATCGGACAGGCGCACCACCATGTCGAAGCGCCGGTCGCCTTCGTACAGGGTGCCGGCCTGGCGCCCGCCCACCGCAACGGCGATGGTGTCTTGCACGTCCCCCACGTTGAGGCCGAAACGCGCGGCCTTGTCGCGGTCGATATTGATGGTCAGCACCGGCAGCCCCGAGGTCTGCTCGACCTTGACCTCCGAGGCGCCAGGCAAGCTCTGCAAGGCCGTGGCAATTTGCGTGGCGGTCTTGTTCAGCACCGCCATGTCATCGCCAAACACCTTCACCGCAACATCGCTGCGCACCCCGGAAATCAGCTCGTTGAAGCGCAGCTGGATCGGCTGCGACAGCTCGTAGGCGCTGCCCGGTACCAGGGCACTGGCACGCTGGATATCAGCGATCAGCGCCTCCCGCGACTTGTTCGGGTCCGGCCACTGGGCCTTGGGCTTGAGCATCACGTAGCTGTCGGAAATATTCGGCGGCATCGGGTCCGAGGCGATCTCCGCGGTGCCGGTGCGGGCGAACACCCGCTCGATCTCCGGCACTTGCGCCAGCAGGGTTTTCTCCAGGCGCTGCTGCATGTCCACCGACTCAGTGAGGCTGGTGCCGGGCACCCGCAGGGCCTGCTGGGCAAAGTCACCTTCGCTGAGGCTGGGGATGAATTCACTGCCCATGCGGCTGGCCAGCAACGCACTGCCGGCGAGGACCAAGCCGGCCAGGGCGAAAGTCAGGCCACGCCGGGCCATCACCCAGTCCAGCACCGGGGCATAGCCGCGCTTGGCGCTGCGCATCAACAGGTTTTCCTCTTCCTTGACCTTGCCGGTGACGAACAGCGCGATGGCCGCCGGAACGAAGGTCACCGAGAGAATCATCGCCCCCAGCAACGCCATGACCACAGTGAAGGCCATGGGGTGGAACATTTTCCCAGCCACCCCGGTAAGGGCAAAGATCGGCAGGTACACCACCATGATGATCAACTGGCCGAAGATCAGCGCGCGCCGGGCTTCCTTGGCCGCGGCAAAGACTTCATGCAGGCGTTCAGAGCGGGTCAGCATGCGCCCGTGGTGTTGCTGGGCATGGGCCAGGCGGCGGATGGCGTTCTCGACGATGACCACCGCGCCGTCGACGATGATGCCGAAATCCAGGGCACCGAGGCTCATCAGGTTGGCGCTGACCTTGTTGCTGAACATGCCGGTGAAGGTGAACAGCATGGACAGCGGGATCACCAGGGCGGTGATCAGCGCCGCGCGGATATTGCCCAGGAACAGGAACAGAATCACGATCACCAGCAGCGCCCCCTCGAAGAGGTTCTTCTTCACCGTGGCGATGGCCTTTTCCACCAGGTTGGTGCGGTCGTACACCGTGACCGCCACCACGCCTTCGGGCAGCGAGCGGTTGATCTCTTCAAGTTTTTTCGCCACCGCCTGGGACACAGTACGGCTGTTCTCACCGATCAGCATGAACACGGTGCCCAGCACCACTTCCCGGCCATTCTCGGTGGCCGCGCCGGTGCGCAGCTCGCGGCCGATCTGCACGTCGGCCACGTTGCGCACACGGATCGGCGTGCCGTCGCTGCTGCTGATGACGATGTTGGCGATGTCCTCGATGGACGCCAGTTGCCCCGGCGCACGGATCAGCAACTGCTCGCCGCTGCGCTCGATGTAGCCGGCGCCGACGTTGGCGTTGTTGCGCTCCAGGGCCGTCACCAGGTCGCTCAGGGTCAGCTTGTAGGCCGCCAGGCGCTTGGGATCCGGGGCAATCTGGTACTCCTTGGCGAAGCCGCCGATGGTGTTGATCTCGGCCACGCCCTGCACGTTGCGCAGTTGCGGCTTGATGATCCAGTCCTGGATCACCCGCAGGTCGGTGGGGGTGTAGGGCGTGCCGTCCTCCTTGCGGGCGCCCTCCTCGGCCTCCACGGTCCACAGGAAGATCTCCCCGAGCCCGGTGGAAATCGGCCCCATCACTGCCTCCACACCGTCGGGCAATTGCTCGCGAGCCACTTGCAGGCGCTCGTTGACCAGTTGGCGGGCGAAGAACAGGTCGGTGCCGTCCTTGAAGATCACGGTTACCTGGGACAGCCCCGAGCGCGACAGCGACCGGCTCTGCTGCAACCCCGGCAGGCCGGCCATGGCCGTCTCGATGGGAAAGGTGATGCGCTGTTCGGTTTCCAGGGGCGAGAACCCCGGCGCCGCGGAGTTGATCTGTACCTGGACGTTGGTGATGTCCGGCACGGCGTCGATCGGCAGCTTCTGGTAGCTGGCAATGCCGACCCCGGCCATCAGCAGCACCGCCAGCAGGACGATGATGCGCTGCTCGATGGCGAATTGAATGATGCGTTCAAACATGGGAAGTCACTCTCTGATGAGGCCGATCAATGGCCGTGGTCGGCCGCGCCCTTGCCCAGTTCGGACTTGAGGGTAAAGCTGCCGCGAGCGGCCACCTGGGCTCCGGCTTCGAGGCCCTCGCGGATCTCGACAAAACCGTCCTGGCTGGCCCCGGTGACCACAGGCGTGGCCTGGAACCCCTCGGCCACGCGGACGAACACCGAGGGCCGGTCTTCCACGGTCTGGATCGCCGTCTGCGGCACGCTGACCGGTGCGTCGAAGGCTTCGGTGGCCACCTGTACCGAGACGAACAGCCCCGGGCGCCAGGCGTCATTGGGGTTGGCCAGGGTCACCCGCACCGTGGCGGTGCGGGTCTGTTCCCCCAGCAGGCTGCCGACGTAGGCCACCTGGCCCTGGACCTGGGTCCCCAGCTCACTGGAGCTGACCTGCACCGGTTGGCCGACCCGGACCTTGTCCAGGTCCTTGGGAAACACGCCGAAGGTGGCCCAGACCCGGGACAGGTCCGAGAGGGTGAACGCGGCGCTGGTTTCGCCCACCACTTCGCCCACGCTCAGGTGTTTTTCCACCACCACGCCGTCGAACGGCGCGCGCATTTCATAGCGGTTGCCGCCCACCAACTGGGTGCTGCCGCTCAGGGCATTCATCTTCTGCCGGGCATTGTTGAGGGCGATTTCCGCCTCTTGCAGGGCCTGGCGTGCCAGCAGGTAATCCTGCTCGGCGGAGATCTGGTCGACCCACAACTGGCGCTCGCGCTGGAAGGTGGTACGGGCCAGTTCCACCCGCCGCCCGGCGGCGGCCAGCTCGCTGCGCTGATCGGAGATCTGCTGGCTGGCGATCACCGCCAGCAGTTCGCCGCGCTTGACCGCTTGGCCGAGGTTGACCTGTACCGACTCCACCACACCGGCGGCCCGCGGCACGATGTGCGAGGTACGGTCCTCGTCGAAGCGGATCTCTCCCGGCAGGCTGAGTACCCGGTTGAGGCGCCGCGGACCGGCTGTGGCCAGCTCGATGCCGGCGGCCTGGATCTGTTCCGGGCTGAGTTCCAGATGGCCCTCGGGCTCCTGGGTGCCGTGCCCGGCCTCCTCAGCCTGGGGCACCGTTGCCGGGCTGGCGAACAGGCCCGGCAGCAGCAGGGCCGCCAGCCCGAGGCCGACCACTGCCGTGCTGGCCAGAACAAGGCTGCGTTTTTTATCCATGGGGACTCCTGAATCGATCGAGGGTCGGTAGCGCCAGGCGCTGCCTTACGGGGTAGAGGGAAACAGCCATTGACCAATGGCCCGATGCAGCTCATGCACGCACCAATGCGCGGGTGGGTCTTCGGGGGCTGTAGGGGGCGCGCCACTGCAGTCGCTCACCAGCAACGCGGCAAGGCACGCCAGGCCCATCAGCCAGGGTTTCACCAACGGCTGAGGTCGCCGTAGATGCGCTCGATCCGAACCCAGGCATCGGTGGTCTGCGCTAACGCGGCGAGGTACTGGGTGCGCGCGCCGATCAGGGTGCGTTGAGCATCGAGCACGTCGAGAAAGCTGAACTTGCCCATCTCGAAGCCCTGGGTGGCGCTGTCCACAGCACGCTGGGCGGCGGGAAGGATGGTCTGGTTGAAGGACTGCACCTCGCCCCGGGCGGTGTTCCACTGTTCCAGGGCCTGGCGGGTTTCGGTACGCAAGCGCAATTCGGTGGCGTTGCGCAGGTCCCGGGCCTGGTCGGCGCGGCGGGCGGCGGACAGCACGTTGCCCTGGTTGCGATTGAACAGTGGCAAAGGCATCGACAGCCCTACCAGGTTGACCCGCTCCCGGGCGCTGGCGTCGTACTGGCTGCCCACGCTGACGTCCAGGTCGGGAATGCGCTGGGCCTTCTCCAGCCCCAGGGACGCCTCGCGCTGCACCACTTCCTGCTCCGCCAGGCGCAGTTCGGTGGTTTCCGGCAGGCGGCCAAGCAACTGCGCCGGAGCCGGCAGCGCCGCCAGTGCCAGGGGCTGCTCCTGCACCCCGGCAAAGTCGCTGGTGGCCGCGCCAGTGACCATGGCCAGGCGTCGGTAGGCATTGTCCTGCTCCATCTGCCCCCGGTTCAGTTCCAGGCGCACCTCGGCCAGTTGCACCTGGGCCCGGGTGGCTTCCACCGGCGAGGCCTTGCCGGCGTTGACCCGGCCCTGGGCTACCGCCACGCCCCGTTCGGCCAGGGCCAGGGAGCGCCCGGCCAGCTGGGTGCGCTCCTGGGCCCGCAACGCCGTGTAATAGGCATCTAGAACATCCGCACGCAACTGGTTGCGGCGCCGCTCCAGCTCCAGGGCCGCCAGCTCCTGACCGCGACTGGCCACGTCGATCCGTGCCCCGCGCTTGCCCCCCAGCTCCAGGGCCTGGCTGAGCTTGACCGAAGTGGTACGCGAATCCCGGCGGGTGTCCTCGGCGTCCACCGACAGCACCGGGTTGGGGATAAGCCCGGCCTGCTGGCGGGCGCCCTGGGCGATGTCGATCTCCCAGCGTGCGGCGGCCAGTTCTGGGTTGTTGGCAAAGGCTCGGGCCAGGGCGCTGTCCAGGCTCAACAGCGGTTGCTCGACGGCGCTTGCAGATTGGCTCGCCAGGGCCAGCAACAGGGTCAGGACGCAGGTGCGTGCTGCCCGGGCAGATATTCTCGGGAAAGTCGGCATAACAAGTTCCGGCCCCTATGGAGGCAAAGTGTCTGCGAAGTTGCAGCGCACCATATCGACGCTTATCCACAGGAGTTCCGGCCGATATGAAACTGCAGCAGTTCGCCCATTGACAGGGAGAGTTTCAAGTTCGGCCAACTGTAACTTTCAGTGCTTATCAGCAGGGTGGCGCAAAGATTACAAATCCGTTAGCAAAGGCTCTGGCTCAAGGTTCTGTATTAACATCCGGCTATTCGAAGTGAACATCAAGAGCACTTTTCAAGTGCCAGCAAGCGAACTTTAAAGAACACGAATACAGCACGGGGCTGCACAACTTTTGAGCGTTGGCCCGCTGATTATTCGCGTCTTTTCGTTACTGTCTCCCATCAGCCGAGAACCTCATTTCCATGCGTATTCTGGTCATCGAAGACGAACCCAAGACCGCTGACTACCTGCATCAGGGGCTGACTGAAAGTGGCTACGTGGTGGATTGCGCCAACAACGGCGCGGACGGCCTGCACCTGACTCGCCAGCATGCGTACGACCTGGTGATCCTCGACATCAACCTGCCGCACATCGACGGCTGGGGCGTGCTCGGGCAAATCCGCCAGGACAGCAGCACCCGGGTGATGATGCTCACCGCTCAGGGCCGGCTGGCGGACAAGATCCGTGGCCTGGACCTGGGCGCCGACGATTACCTGGTCAAGCCGTTCCAGTTTCCGGAATTGCTGGCCCGGGTCCGCACCCTGATGCGCCGCAGCGAACAGGCGCCGGTGCCGGATGTGCTGCGGGTCGCCGACCTGGAGCTGGACCAGGGGCGGCACCGGGCCTTTCGCGGCAAGCAGCGCATCGACCTGACCACCAAGGAGTTCGCCCTGCTGCACCTGCTGATGCGCCAGAGCGGCGTGGTGCTGTCGCGGACCCAGATCATTTCCTTTGTCTGGGACATGAATTTCGACTGTGACACCAATGTGGTGGAAGTCTCGATCCGCCGCCTGCGGGCCAAGATCGACGACCCTTTCGAACGCAAGCTGATCCACACCCTGCGCGGTGTGGGTTATGTCCTGGAAGAACGCGACTGAGGCACGGCCGTGTTCGCCGGCAAGCCGGCTCCTGCACAAGACGCAAGCGCTGCTGCCTCAATGTTCATGCACCTGCTCATGAAACCCTGCCTGCTCCACCTGCAAGGTGACGTGGGCAATGTCGAAGCGCTCCTGCAGCAACTCGGTGACCTCGGCCAGGATCCCCTGTTCATCCCGCCCTTGCAGGTGCGCCACCAGATGCGCGCTAAGCACGTTCTTGCCGCTGGTCAGGGCCCAGATATGCAGGTCGTGCACGTCGCTGATCCCCGGCACCTGGCGTATGGCCTGCTCCACCTGGTCGATGTCGACCCCATCCGGCACACCTTGCAGCAGCACGTTCATGCTCTCCTTGAGCAGGGTCCAGGTCCGTGGCAACACCCACAGGCCGATGGCCGCGGCCACCAGGGAATCGACCCAGCCCCAACCGGTGAACATGATCACCAGCGCGGCGATGATCACCCCCAGTGAACCGAGCATGTCGCTCCATACCTCCAGGTATGCACCCTTGACGTTGAGGCTCTGGCTGCTGCCGGAGGCCAGCAGGCCCATGGAGATCAGGTTGACGATCAGCCCCAGCACCGCGATCACCAGCATTCCCGTGGACTGGATCTCGGCCGGTGCCTGCAGGCGTTGCCAGGCCTCGAACAGAATGTAGAACGCCACCACGAACAGCAGCAGGGCGTTGAACGCCGCGGCGAGGATCTCGAAGCGCGCATAACCGAAAGTACGCTTGCGGTCCGCCGGGCGCTTGGCGACCTGGATCGCCACCAGGGAGATGGCCAGCGCCAGGGTATCGGTGAGCATGTGCGCGGCATCCGACAGCAGCGCCAGGCTGCCGGTGACAAAGGCCCCGATGACCTCGGCGAGCATGAAGCTGCCGGTCAGCCCCAGGGCCATCCACAACTTGCGTTCATGCCCGGCCCGTACCTGGCCGTGACTGTGTCCTGCGCCCATGAAAGATCCTCGATTGGCTGGTAAAGCGTGGCGGTGATGATAGTTCGATTGGCCAGGTGCCCGGAGCTGGATAAGCGAATTGTCATCTGCCGGTTATCCGCCGGTTATCCAGGGCAGGCCTATAGTTAGCCGGCTAACGAACGCACCAAAAGTGCGCAAAAGCCCTCTGCGGCGGGCACCTCGGGTATGCTCCAGAAAAATAGAAACAAAACGTAACAAATAAAAATAGCCGATTGAGGAGTCCCGCCTTGGACGTATCGACTGCCGCCTGGATGGTCCACGACACCCGCCTGATCATCTGCTGCCTGGTGGCCATCGCCAGCATCATTGTGCTGATCAGCGCCACCAAACTGCCGCCGTTCCTGTCGATCCTGATCGGCACCTTCATGGCCGGGGTGGGCGCAGGCCTGCCGCCGGAGGAAGTGGCCAAGGCCTTCAGCAAGGGCGCCGGGGCGATTCTCGGCGAGGCAGGGATCATCATTGCCCTGGGCTCGATGCTCGGCGCCTTGATGGCCGAGTCCGGCGCCGCCGACCGCATCGCCTCGACCTTGCTGGGCCTGGGCAAGGGCAAGTCGCTGCCCTGGGTCATGGCCCTGGTGGCGATGGTCATTGGCCTGCCGCTGTTCTTCGAAGTGGGGCTGGTGATGATGGTGCCGATCATTTTCGTCATGGCCCGCCGCTCGGGCCTGCCGCTGCTGAAAATCGCCATTCCGGCCCTGGCCGGGATGACCACCCTGCACGCGCTGATGCCCCCGCACCCGGGCCCGCTGATCGCCGTCAGCGCCCTGCATGCCGACCTCGGCCTGACCATGCTGCTGGGCTTGTGCCTGGCCTTGCCGGCGGTGATCCTGGCCGGCCCGCTGTATGGCAACTGGTTGTCCAAGCGCCTGCAGGTCAGCGAACCGGCGGAGCTCGGCGCGCTGTTCAGTGCTGCGCCCAAGGCCCCGCGCCAGCCGGGCTTCGGCGTGTCGCTGCTGATCATTGTGCTGCCGGTGCTGCTGATGCTTGGCAGCACCCTGGCCAAGGTCGCCATGAGCCCGGAGAACACCCTGGCCCTGACCCTGAAGTTTCTCGGCGAACCCCTGATCGCCCTGGGCCTGGCGGTGATCGCCGCGGTGATCTGCCTGGGCTGGGCCAACGGCATGGCCCGGGACCAGGTGGGCAACACCCTGCGCAAAAGCCTGGCACCGATTGCCGTGCTGCTGCTGACCATTGGCGCCGGCGGCGGGCTCAAACAGACGCTGCTGGATGCCGGGGTCAGCCAGACCATCAGCAAGGTGGCCGAAGGCGCGCACCTGCCCTATATCCTCCTGGCCTGGCTGATCGCCGTGGCCCTGCGCCAGGCCACCGGCTCGGCTACCGTGGCCACCACCACGACCGCCGGCATCCTGGCGCCGATGATGGCCGGACTGGCCGCCACCCAAAGCTCCCTGGTGGCGCTGGCCATCGGCGCCGGCTCGGTGTTCTTCTGCCACGTGAACGACGCCGGGTTCTGGATGGTGCGCGAGTATTTCGGCCTGCAACTCAAGCAGACACTCTGGGTCTGGTCGGTGCTGCAGACCATTGTTTCCGTGGTCGGGCTGGTGGGGACGCTGCTGCTCTGGCACTGGTTGCAATAACCGCTGGCCGTGGTGGGCAGGCCAGCCCTTCTGCATTGGGCACAGCGCTGTAGAATGCCCGCTTCATTCTCAGCGCAAGGGACCGACATGCCTTATCAGCCCTGGATCTTTGGCCTCGTCATCGCCGTGCTTGCAGGCGCCGCGGGTTGGGCACCTGCCCAGGCCGCAGCGCTGGATTGCGAGCACATCAGCGTCAGCGAACAGGTCGACCGCTGCGCCCAGCAGGACAAGGAGCGGGCCGACGCCGCACTCAACCAGAGCTATCAGGCGCTGCTGGTCCGGGTGCACAACCTGTACCCCCGCAGCCTGCTGCAAGAACAGGAATACCTCGGCAAATTGAAGAACGCCCAACGCGCCTGGATCAAATACCGCGACAGCACCTGTGTGCTGGAGGCCTTCGAAGTGGAACCGGGCAAGCCGGCCCATGTGACCCTGATCAACCTCTGCGTGACCCGCCTGAGCACCGAACGCACCCGCTATCTGGAACAACTGCTGCCTGAATGACAGCAGGCTCGGGGGCCTCCTCGCCGGCAAGCCGGAGCCCCTGCTGGAGCAGGCTTGCCCGCGAACGCGGCCTCAGGAGCCCGCTCGCTGCCGGAACGGTCGATGCCCCAGGCCATGCAGCAGCCCGCAGATCAGGCTGACGAACCAGGCAAAGCCCAGCATGCCAACACAGGAGTCGCCTTGGCGCAGGCGCTGCTGGCACTCTGCGGCGCTGGAACACAGGGCGCTGCACCCGGGTTGATCGTCGCGGCTGCAACTGAGCAGGTACCCCCGCAGGTGGCTGAGTACCAGGGTTTGCCCCGGCAGTTGAGCGAGTGGCAGCTGGAGCCGGGTCAGTTCGCGGTTCAGGCGCAAGTGTTGGCGCTCCCCGGTGTCGAGTTCCTCCACCAGCAGTACCCCGGCCTCCACGGCGATCACCCGGGCGCGCAAGCTGTCGGGGCTGGCGCCCTCCAGACCGTAGTCCAGTTGCGTGCAGGTCCAGGCCTGGATCAGGGCAAACACCAACCCCAGCACGAAGCTCATCAGCGCCACTTGTAACAGTGGCGCCAAGGCGGAGAAATTTCGCAAGGAACACAGCGTCGAACGAATCAAGACAGCTCCCGCAAACCCAAGCGCAGGCCGCGCGTTCCGGGAGATTAGCGGGAAAAAACCGGGGGCTGAAAGCCCTTTTTTCAGCCCGGTTTCACGCGGGATCAAGAGGCGTTTTGGTGAAGGCTCTAGCTCGCCGCTTCGCTGAATCGCAGCAAGCCCAAGAAAACGCCTAGCGTTGATCAGCCATGCAGCTTTCTCTGGCTGCCGCAGGCCCTTCCTCACCCACGCGGCCGCCGAAGTAACCGGCGCTGACCATCCCCACCGCGCCCATCACTGCGCAGTAGATCACACAGATCCAGGGGCTCCAGGGCATCAGGGCGATCAGCAGCAACGGCGTGGTACTGGCCCAGAGGGCATAGGCGATGTTGTAGGTGAAGGAGATCCCCGACACGCGAATCCGCGCCGGAAACAGGCCCACCATTACCGACGGCACCGCCCCCACCACGCCGCAGCCCAGGCCGGCGATGGCATAGGCCAGGCCGATCCAGGCGCCGCCGCTGATCAGGCAGCCATAGAGCACGGCGATGCCCAGGGGCAGCAGCAGGCTATAGAGCATCACCGTGCGCCAGGCGCCAAGGCGGTCGACGATCAGCCCCGCCAGCACGCAACCGATGTTGAGAAAGACAATCCCCAGGCTGCTCAGGGCAAAGGTGTGGCTGGCGCTCATGCCGAAGCTTTTTTGCATCATGGTCGGGGTGATGACCACGAACACCACCACCGCCGAGGTCAGCACGCAGGTGAGGATCAGCGCCGGCAGGATCGCCAGCCGGTGTTCGCGCAGCACGGTGCGCAGGGGCAGTTCGGCGGCGGCATCGCGCTGGTGCTGCAGCGCCACGAACACCGGGGTTTCGCTCAACCAGCGGCGCAGCCAGACGCCGATCACGCCGAACACGCCGCCCAGCAGGAAGGGATAGCGCCAGGCGTGGTCGAGTATTTCCTCGGGGCTGAAGACCCGCGCCAGCAGGGTCGCGGTCAGGGCGCCCAGCAAGTAGCCGAAGGTCAGCCCGGCCTGGAGAAAGCCCAAGGCATAACCGCGATGGGCCCGCGGCGCGTGCTCGGCGACGAACACCCAGGCGCTGGGCACTTCACCGCCCACGGCGGCACCTTGCAGCACCCGCAGCGCCAGCAGCAGCAAGGGCGCGAAATAACCGATCTGGGCATAGGTCGGCATGATGCCGATCAGCAGGCAGGGCAGCGCCATCATCAGGATGCTCAGGCTGAAGACCTTCTTGCGCCCCAGGCGGTCGGCGAAATGGGCCATGAGGATGCCGCCCAGGGGCCGGGCCAGGTAGCCGGTGACGAAGATCCCGAAGCTCTGCAGCAGGCGCAGCCATTCGGGCATTTCCGGGGGAAAGAACAGCTGGCTCAGGGTCAGGGCGAAAAATACGAAGATGATGAAGTCGTAGATTTCCAGGGCACCGCCCAGGGCGGCCAGGCCCAGGGTCTTGTAGTCGGAGCGGGAAAAGCGCGCCGGCGACGACTCAGTGGAAGGGGTCATAAAAGCAACTCGAAGGGGGACAATCAGCAAGGCTGCACATGGTCTATGCAATCGTCCCGAGGAACAACCATCAGTCGTTGGCGACCTGGGCAATGGGCGCGCCCTTGGCCATGGAAATGGCCGCCTGGATCGCGGCGCGGGCCTGGGGGCTGTTCTTCCAGCAACTGGAACCCACCAGGGCCGAGGCCTGGGTGACGATGTGCAGGGCATCGGCGGCGGCCAGCTGGGCCAGGGAAGTGATGCCCAGTTGTTCCAGGCGCGCGACCACCGTCGGGCCGACACCCTTGACCTTGAGCAGTGCGGCGCGTTCTTCGGGGGAAAATGGCATGGGCGTTGAGATCCTTTGCAGTCCGTGGCAATTGCCGCATTCTTGCACAGTTCTCGGCCGCCTCTGCCTGGGGCGGCCGACCTCCTTATAAACATAAGAAATTTGAGGTACTCACGTGGCCGCTGATATTCAAGATAGCCGCTCCGCCCGCTTCGCCCTGCGCTGCTCGAACTGGGCCGAACGCTGGTTTCCCGACTCCTGGGTGTTCGCCGCGCTGGCGGTGATCATCGTTGCCCTGGCCACCCTGGCCATGGGCGCCAAGCCCACCGATGCCGCCATGGCGTTTGGCGACGGCTTCTGGAGCCTGATCCCCTTCACCATGCAGATGGCCTTCGTGGTCATTGGCGGCTATGTGGTCGCCAGCTCGCCGCCGGCGGTGAAGCTGATCGACAAGCTGGCGCGCATTCCCGGGAATGGCCGCTCGGCGGTGGCCTGGGTGGCGCTGATTTCCATGCTCGCCTCCCTGCTCAACTGGGGCCTGTCCCTGGTGTTCGGTGGCCTGCTGGTGCGGGCCCTGGCCCGGCGTACCGAACTGCGCATGGACTACCGCGCCGCGGGCGCAGCCGCCTACCTGGGCCTGGGCGCGGTCTGGGCCCTGGGGCTGTCATCCTCGGCCGCGCAGTTGCAGGCCAACCCCGGCAGCCTGCCACCGTCGATCCTGGCCATCACCGGGGTCATTCCCTTCACCCAGACCATCTTTCTCTGGCAATCCGGCGTCCTGCTGCTGGCCCTGGTGGTGGTCTCGCTGATCGTCGCCTACGCCACGGCGCCCGGCCCCGGCAGCGCCCGGGATGCCCAGGCCTGCGGGGTCGACCCGAGCTTCAGCATGCCCAAGCCGCAACCCCGGACCCGCCCTGGCGAATGGCTGGAATACAGCCCGCTGCTGACCCTGCTCCTGGCGCTGCTGGCGGCCGGCTGGCTGTATCACGAGTTCGCCACCAAACCGGCGATCACCGCGATCTCCGGGCTCAACACCTACAACTTCCTGTTCCTGATGGCCGGCGCCCTGCTGCACTGGCGCCCGCGCAGCTTCCTCGATGCCGTGGCCCGGGCAGTGCCCACCACCACCGGGGTGCTGATCCAGTTCCCGCTGTACGGTTCGATCGCCGCGCTGATGACCGTGGTCAAGGGCGTGGACGGCCAGACCCTGGCCCACCACATCTCGACCTTCTTCGTGCAGATTGCTTCCCACGACACCTACGCGCTGCTGATGGGGCTGTACTCGGCGGTGCTGGGTTTCTTCATTCCTTCGGGCGGCGGCAAGTGGATCATCGAGGCGCCCTACGTGATGCAGGTGGCCAATGACCTGCAGTACCACCTGGGCTGGGCGGTACAGATCTACAACGCCGCCGAGGCCCTGCCGAACCTGATCAACCCCTTCTACATGCTGCCGCTGCTGGGGGTGCTGGGCTTGAAGGCCCGGGACCTGATCGGCTTCTCCTTTGTCCAGTTGCTGGTGCATGCGCCCCTGGTGCTGGTGCTGCTCTGGGCCCTGGGAACCACCCTGTCCTACCTGCCGCCGGTCATTCCCTGACAGAGCCACAGGCCCGCTGCACAGCGGGCCTGTGGATAACGACCCGCCGGCCCAATCGCAGATTTATCCAAGGCCCAGACAGCCAGGCCGTGCCGCATTCCTGTAGCCTTTGCGTCATATTCGGTTGTTACCGTGCGACCGAAATACTTTGTAACGAATCCTCAGAGAGCCGAGCAAGGAGCCGACATGAGCGACGATACCGACCTGCGCGACACCCCCGAATCCGCCACCGACCAGCCTGCCGATACCAGCCGCCGCCGCTTCCTAGGCGGCGTTGCGGTTCTGGGGGTTGGCGCCACCCTGAGCGCCTGCGGCCAGCCCGGCGAACCAGGGGACAAACCGCCGGTGGAACGCCCCTTGTCCCCGGCCGAACTGGACAAGGCGCTGCAGGAGCAGGTGAAGAATGTAGTGGTACTGTTCGCCGAAAACCGCAGCTTCAACAACCTGTTCGCCAACTTTCCCGGGGTGGAGAAACCGCTCTCGGCCCTCAAGCCCGAAGACTTCCAGCAGCGCGACCGCGACGGCAACCTGTTGCAGAAACTGCCGCCGATCTGGGGCGGCATTCTCCAGGTGGGCCCGCAGACCCTGGACGGCATCACCTACCCGGTGGAAACCCAGTTCCAGGAAAACCTGCCCAATGCCCCCTTCGCCCTCAAGGGCCCCAGTGGCGAGGACCTGCCCCTGGGCCTGGTAACCCGCGACCTGTGGCACGTGTTCTACCAGAACCAGATGCAGATCAACGGCGGCAAGAACGACAGCTTCGTGGCCTGGGCCGACTCCGGCGCCCTGACCATGGGCCACTACGCCCAGACCCGCTACTCCCTGCGCCTGTGGGACGTGGCTCGGGAGTTCGTGCTCTGCGACAACTTCTTCCAGGGGGCATTCGGTGGCTCGTTCCTCAACCACCAGTACCTGATCAGCGCCAAGGTGCCGTTCTACCCCGATGCCGCCAACTCGGTGGCCAAGTCGCAGATCGCCACCTTGCAGGGCGACGACCCCAAGGGCACCCGCCTCAAGCCCCTGGACAAGTCCCCGGCCAGTGCCATGGACGGCGCCCCGCAGTTCGGCCCCAGCGCCCTGACCCCGGACGGTTACGCGGTCAATACCATGGCCCCGCCCTACTGGCCGACCTGGATCCGCGACCCGGAGCGCCCGGACTACGCCAAGCCGGACCTGCCCAGCGTACTGGTGCCTCAAACCCACGAACACATCGGCGACAAGCTGTCGAAGAAGAACGTCGACTGGGCCTGGTACGGCGGCGCCTGGCAGGCGACCCTGGAGCAGTTCAAGGATTCCGGCGGGATTCCCAAGATCCCCAACTTCCAGTACCACCACCAGCCCTTCAACTACTTCGTGCGCCAGGGCCCGGAAAACCCCGCCGAACGGGCCAAGCGCCTGCGCGACGGCGGCCTGGGCGATGAGTCGAGCACCAACAAGTTCTTCGCCGATGCCGAGGCCGGCAAGCTGCCGGCGGTGACCTTCTACAAGCCCCAGGGCAACCTCAACCTGCACGCCGGCTATGCCGATGTGGCCGCCGGCGACCGGCATATCGACCGGGCATTGAAAGTGCTGCGAGAAAGCCCGCAGTGGAAAAACATGGTGGTGATCGTCACCGTTGACGAAAACGGCGGCTGGTGGGACCACGTGGCACCGCCCCAGGGCGACCGTTGGGGCCCGGGCACGCGGATTCCGGCGCTGGTGGTATCGCCGTTCGCCCGCAAGGGCACGGTGGACCACACGGTCTACGACACCGCCTCGATCCTGCGGCTGATCACCCGGGTGTTCCAGCTGGAAACCCTGGACGGCATCAAGGAACGAGACCAGGCCATGATCGCCCGGGGCCAGAAACCCATGGGCGACCTGACCAACGCCCTGCACTTCACGGCCTGACCCCGGCCGGGCCCGCAACGGGCCCACCTGCCACCGCAGAACCGAAACCCGAGCCCGGCTTCGGTTCTGCGGCACCGGCACAAATGATAGCCATATAACATCACCCACTTTACCCATCCACCCGGCGGGTAATATCCTGCGCGCCACCTAATTGTTTCATCTGTTTTCCGATTGGAAAGGGAGTTCGTCGTCATGATCGTAGGTATCGACCTGGGGACCACCAACAGCCTGGTCGCGGTCTGGCGCGACACCGCCAGCGAGCTGGTGCCCAATGCCCTGGGCGACCTGCTCACCCCCAGCGTGGTGGGCCTGGACGACGAAGGCCGGATCCTGGTGGGGCAAGCCGCCAGGGAGCGCCTGCACACGCATCCGCAGCTCACCACGGCGCTGTTCAAGCGCTACATGGGCAGCGCCACCGAAGTGCGCCTGGGGGAACGGACCTACCGCCCCGAAGAACTCTCGGCCCTGGTGCTCAAGAGCCTCAAGGAAGACGTTGAGCGGGCCTATGGCGAACCGGTGGAAGAAGCGGTGATCAGCGTGCCGGCCTACTTCAGCGATGCCCAGCGCAAGGCCACGCGGATTGCCGGCGAACTGGCCGGGCTCAAGGTGGAAAAACTGATCAACGAACCTACCGCCGCAGCCCTGGCCTACGGCCTGCACCAGCGCGACCGGGAAACCTCGTTCCTGGTCTTCGACCTCGGTGGCGGCACCTTCGACGTGTCGATCCTGGAGCTGTTCGACGGAGTCATGGAAGTCCGCGCCAGCGCCGGCGACAACTTCCTCGGCGGCGAGGACTTCGACAACCTGCTGCTGGAACACTTCCTCGAGCAACAGGCCCAGGCCGCGGGCTTTCCCGAACGCCAGAGCGTGCTCCAGGCCCTGCGCCGGGAAGCCGAGCGCGTGCGCCGCGCCCTCGGCCAGGAGCCCAGCGCCGAATTCAGCCTGCGGGTCGATGGCCGGCAATGGGCCCAGACCATCACCCAGGCGCAACTGGCCAGCCTCTATGCGCCGCTGCTGGAACGCCTGCGGGCGCCCATCGAACGCGCCCTGCGCGATGCACGGATCCGCGTCAGCGACCTGGATGAAATCCTCCTGGTGGGCGGCGCCACCCGCATGCCCCTGGTGCGCAAGCTGGCGGCCGGGCTGTTCGGGCGCTTTCCCTCCATCAGCCTCGACCCCGACCAGGTGGTGGCCCAGGGCGCGGCGGTCCAGGCGGCCCTCAAGGCACGCTCGGCGGCCCTGGAAGAAGTGGTGTTGACCGATGTCTGCTCCTACACCCTGGGGATCGAGACCTCCCAGCAATACGGCAACCAGATCGAGAGCGGGCACTACCTGCCGATCATCGAGCGCAACAGCGTGGTGCCGGTGAGCCGGGTCAAGACCGTGCAAACCCTGCATGACAACCAGGAGCAGGTGCTGCTGAAGATCTTCCAGGGCGAAAGCCGCCTGGTACGCGACAACGTCGCCTTGGGCCAGCTGGAAATGCGCGTGCCCAAGCGCCCCGCCGGCGAAGTCTCGCTGGACGTGCGCTTCACCTACGACATCAACGGTTTGCTGGAAGCCCAGGTGAGCATCCCGCTGACCGGGGAAAGCCATTCCCTGGTGATCGAAAACAACCCCGGCGTGCTGACCCCGGAAGAAATCCAGGAGCGGCTCAAGGCCCTGGCGCAATTGAAGGTTCACCCCCGCGACCAGCAGGTCAACACGCTGCTCAGCGCCCGACTGGAACGCCTGTATCAGGAAAGCCTGGGGGAGTTGCGCGAACAGATCGGCTATTGGGCCGGGCAATTCCAGCAAGTGCTGGAAACCCAGGACGAGCGCAAGATCCGCGAAGTGCGCAGCCAGCTCAGTGAACAACTGCAACACCTTGAAAACGGCCACTGGCACTGAGGAGCGGCAACATGGATTGCTGGGCCCTGCTGGAGTTGCCCGAGGACGCCGACGAACGCAGCATCAAGCGCAGCTATGCCCGGCAGTTGAAGATCACCCGTCCGGACGAGGATGCCGAAGGCTTCCAGCGCCTGCGTGAAGCCTATGAGCGGGCGCTGCAACTGGCCCGCTGGCGGGAAGAGATCGCGGATGAAGTCGCGGTGATCCAGGCCGCCTCCACGAAGGCACCGCCCCCGGACAACCTGCAGGCCTGGTCGGGCCTGATAGAGATGGGCGCGACCGCCCCGCTGCCAACGCCGAGGGGCGCTTCCCAGGCCCAGCAAGGGGACAGCCTGCGTGAAGACGTACCGCTGTCCGTCGAACCGCTGGCGGACTGGGTCCCGCCCACCCCGCAGGATCCCGCCCCCCTACCCGCTCCAGCCACTAGCGCATTGCCGCTGCTCAAGGGGCTGAACGTCGAGAACCTGCCAGAGCGCTGGCAACAGGCTCGGCAACAGGGCTGCGAGGACGATTTCCTGCAGCGCCTGCTGGTGGCGTGCTGCGCCCACCCCGAGCAATACGCCGCGATCATCGGCTGGGCCGCCGAGCATCTGGACTGGCTGACACCCTGGCAACAACCGCCCATGGAGGCCTGGCAAGAGGCACTCCTGGTCAAGACGCTGTTGCAGGAATACCGCCGGACGCTGGAAGCGTTGCTGCAAGCCGGCCAGGAGCGGGCCTTCCTCGAACGCCTGACGAGCTACTGTGCACAACCCTGGCTGCGGATCTTCGATCATCGCCAGAACTGGCAGCATGAAATGCTGCAGTTACTGCAGCAGCAAGCCTGGCAGGTACCCTTGTTCGATCGGGTATGCCAGTTGTTCGGCTGGGACGAAAGCCGTGGCAACACCCCTGAACCGGCGTGGCTCTGGCAGTCGCTGATCGAGCGCTGCCAGCAGGAGGCCTTCTATCAGAGGCTGCTGGCCAACGCCGGGGAACCCGGCGAAGCGACGCCGGACGTTGCCGCGGCTCGCCTGCTGCTGAACCCCATGCCCCGACGTCGTCAGGTCGCCCTGACCCGGCACTTCGAAGACGAACATTGGCAGGCCTGCATGGAGCTGTCGCAGACCCTAGCCTCGCGTTTCCCGGCGCTGCTGGAGCGGCTGCCTCGCAGCGATGTGTTTTTCTGGCAGAACCTGATGCCGCGTCCGCAGGGCGTGGACAGCTGGATCAGGTCAGGGGTCGCCATGGGGTTGGCCCTGAGCCTGTACTTCATGAACAAGCCCCAACACGGCAAAGAACTTGCTGTGATGATGGGGCTGTTCTGTGGGGGTGTGCTGGCGATTTTCGGGCTGACCCTGCTTAACACCTGGGCCCCTGCGATCGCCCGCCTGCTGGCCATCGACCTGTGGTTGAGCGAGCGCCTGGTGCCCAAGCGCCTGAATCCGCACCAGCACTGGCTGGTGCTGCGCCACGGGGTGCCGCAAGCGGTCATGCTGGGCCTGTTCGGCTATTGGCTGGGAGCCCTGGGGATACTGGCCTACCTGGGCTTTGTGCTGATCGGCCTGCTGCATTCGCGGCGCATCGGCCAGCCGGACCCGGATTTCTGTGCCCGCAGCCCCTGGCTGGGCGCCTTGCACTGGAATCACTTCAGCCCCTGGCAGCCGGTCTATCTGGTCGTCATGATCGTAGTCATCCGGGTCTGTCAGCTCCATGCCCCGGGGTTTCCCTGGACGCGCCTCATGCCTGGTTGAACCCTGCGCAGCCGGGGCAATGGATATTTTTTCACTCCCGGCTGTTTCTCCGCTCGGTGCTGTTTCAGTATGTCCTGCCCCCCTTCGAAGGGGTTCACGCTGAAAAGGATCTGAGCATGTTCAAATTCGCAGGAATCACCCTGGCCCTGGCGGCGGCGCTAAGCAGCAACGTCATGGCCGATGTCGAAGTCGACCTGGGCAGCCCCCAGCGCGTCACCCAACTCTTCGCCTACCCCAACAACTGCAACGTGATCTGCTATCGCAACTGGACCCTGGAGGAGACGGTGGCTCACTACCTGACCCAGAGCGTGCAGCGTGACGGCTACAGCGCTGCAAAAGTCAGCGTCAAGACCAGCGGCGACAAGGTCCTGGCCTCCATCAGCGGTGTGCCGGACGGCTACGAAAAGCCCCTGAGTGCCCTGCTGGATGCCGGCGACCTGGCCTACAAGGGCGCCAGCCAGCTCAATGCCGATGGCAAATGGGCCTACAGCTGGTACCTGTTCCTGCCCCTGGGCATGGCCCTGGAAAACCGCAAGAGCGTCGAGCTGCTGCACTTCCCGCCGGACTATTCATTGACCCAGGCCCAGGACTATCTGGAGTCGGCCACCACCGACCGCTGGGCAACCCTGTTGACGGCCAACGGCATCGCCGCCGAGCAGACCCCGGCCTACCAGACCATCGTCGACATCGCGCCGATTGCTGCGCCATCGAGCGCCGGCAAGGACCTGGAGGGGGTCTACAGCTACTTCAACAGCTACCAGACCAACATGGTCAAGCAGGTCAGCCAGAACGCCAGCGGCGCGACCCTGCCGATGGTGGCCTTCGGCGCACCGGTGCGCAATTGGCTCAAGCAGCAGTACGGGGTCACGGTGAATGTGCTGGGCCTGGCGCAGATCAGCCCCAGCGAGGGGGTCAAGGTGCCAGTGCTGGGCTCCAACCACCCGAGCTACATCTGGTACGCGGCAGACCCGGCGAACTACGACAATGACCAGGCCAAGGCCGATGCCGCGGGGTTGAAAGTGATGGGCCAGGACCTGAGCGCGGCCTGCTGGCAGGCCGGCATGGGCAGCAAGCCGGGGACGGACCCGAGCACCCTGCTCAGCAGTTGCACCCAGACCTGGCAGGTGACGCAGAAAGTGCAGACCTGCGAGCTGTTCTACACCTCGGTGCGCAAGCTGAGCGAGCAGGAAGCCGTGGCCAAATGCACCAGTGCACCGGTCAAGACCCAGCTCAACCAGCTCAAGGCCCCGGCACCGGCGCCAAGCACCGAGGTACCGCACCTCTGAGCCGGCCCCTCAACCTGTAGCCGCTGCCGCAGGCTGCGATCGACCCGCAGGGTCGCGGTGCTCTGACAGAGCCCGCAGGCCCAGCGCCCTATCGCCGCCTGCGGCCAGCGACGATCAGACCGCGCCCACCGGACGCAGCCGATACTGCGGCGGCAACTGCTCGAAACCGCTGATGGTGGCGTTCAGGCTCTTCCAGCGACCGTCCTTGATGCCGTAGATGCAACCGTGGATCGACAGGCTCTGCCCGCGATGCCAGGCGTTCTGCACGATGCTGGTATGGCCGACGTTGGCCACCTGCTGGATCACGTTCAGTTCGCACAGGCGGTCCACCCGCTCTTCTTCCGTGGGCAACTGCCCCAGCGCTTCACGGTGCTCGTAGTACAGGTCGCGGATCGAACGCAGCCAACCGTCGATCAGGCCCAGCTGGCGATCCTGCATAGAGGCGCGCACGCCGCCACAGCCGTAGTGGCCGGTAACCAGGATGTGCTTGACCTTGAGCACATCCACCGCGTACTGGATCACCGACAGGCAATTGAGGTCGGTGTGCAGCACCACGTTGGCCACGTTGCGGTGCACGAACAGATCGCCCGGCAGCATGCCGACGATCTCGTTGGCTGGCACCCGCGCGTCCGAACAGCCGATCCACAGGTATTCCGGGGTCTGCTGGCGGGCCAGCTTGGAGAAGAAGTCCGGATCTTCCTGCTTGATCGCTTCGGCCCAACGCTCGTTGTTATCAATCAGATCTTGTAGTTCGTTCATGCTGTGAGGCCTCAAGAATGATGCGCAGGTTTGACAGACGGCCGTCCGTCGAGGTCACGCCTATTGCTACAGATACCGGCCATCCCTTACGGGGGAATCTTCAGGGGCGTGCAAGGGTCCACCCTTTATCCAGTCCAGAAGTATGAGTAATCGCCATGAACGAATCACGACGCCCCTACAACGCCCCCCAGCCCGAACCCATCGACGACGATCAGGACCGCATGGGCTCCATGGAGGAGCTGCATTTCGATGACGACGAACCCGCCGCCCGCGCCAGCAACCGTGTCACGGACGACGGCGCAAGCGATGATGACCTGAGCCCGCAAACCCTGATCCGCGAAGACGGCGCCCGCTCTGCCCATGAGGCCGGTGCCGACAAACCGGCCGACTGGGACCTGAGTATTGTCGAAGAAGAGAACATTGGTGGCGGCAGTGGCCTGGATGAAGCCGAACTGGCCCGCCGCGACCCGCTGGACGGCAAGCCCTGAGCCCTGCACCGCATTCGATGACGCGCGCTCCCGTAGGAGCCGGCTTGCCGGCGAAGAAGCCCTCAAGCCGTGCATCGCCCCAAGTGGCGCCTTCGCTGGCAAGCCAGCGCCAACATCGGCCAGCGCGCGGTCAAAGGCTCAGTCGACCAGCGTACAGGCCATGACCAGGGCGTCTTCGCGACCGCCTACCGCCGGGTAGTAGTCGCGGCGGCGCCCTACTTCATTGAAGCCATAACGCTCGTACAGCCGATAGGCGGTCTGGTTGCTGGAGCGCACTTCCAGGAAACACTCCCGGGCGTCCTTCTGGTAGGCGCGCTTCATCAGCTCTTCCAGCAGCCGCAGGCCCAGGCCGCGGCCCTGGCTTTCCGGCTTGACGGTGATGTTCAGCAGATGCGCTTCGTCGATGATCACCTGGATCACCCCGTGGCCCACTTGCTGGCTGCCTTCGAACATCAGCCAGACCTCGTAGGACTTGAAGGCATCCATGAAAATGCCCCGGGTCCAGGGGTGGCTGAACGCCGCATATTCGATTTTCAGGATGGCATCCAGGTCCGCTTCGGTGGCCAGGCGGAAGGTCAGCGCGTCACTCATTGGTCATTGTGCTCATCAGTGCTTTTCCAGCGCGTCATCAAGCGACGCATGGCTTGCCAGACATCAGCCTTACGCTGTGGCTCTTCCATCAAGAGTTCCAGGCCAGGCAGGGCCCAGGCCGAACCCAGGCCTTCGACCTGGAGTTCGCGGTTGTAGGATTCGGCATTCGCCTCGCCAGCAAATCGCACCGCCGGCAGGCCGATCAGCCACAGGCAGACACAGGGTTCCTGCTCGATCCGCACGCCGACAAAGGCCTGGACGAAATCCCGCGCAGCCTCGGGGCCCTGGTCCAGGTTGCCCCGGGTCAGCATCGGCCAGCGCACCGGCTCGGCGAGGATCTGCGGGCTGTCCGGCAGGCCGGCGGCGCGCAGCATGTCCTTGAGCAACAGGTAGGCCGGGTCGCGGCTCTGGAAGGCTTCGCCTGTGGGTAACTCCACCAGCAGCAGGCAACGGCCGGCCCGCAGCAACTGCAGGGCAAAACGCGGCGGCGGTACCACCGGGGCCTTGACCACCGGGGCCGGGGCCTCTTCGCCCTCGATCGGCGCCTTGCTGGCTGGGCGCGCAGGGGCGGTGGAGGGGCGCGGCACCTCGATCTTCGGCCGTTCGACGTTCCTTGCCGCCGGCGCCGCGGGGGCCTTGGCCTCGACCACAGGGGCAGGCGGCGCCTCCACCTCCGGTTCCGGCAGGGCCAGCAACTCGGGGCGCGAAGGGGCGGCAAAGGGCAATTCGCTGCGCGGCAGCCAACTGACCACCTGCATGGCGGACAGATAAGCGCGACGACGGGACTCGATAAGCAAAGGTCGGCCACTTGTGGATAACTGAGGTGGGGGATTCTACCGTCCTTCGCCGAAGATCGCCCGCAGTTGATTGCGCACAAAAGCGACTGTCCGTCTCATACCTGGACCTGGGGGTGAATCGTCAGCCCCCTGATGCAGTACAATCGCCGCTTTTCATTGCCAACCAGCCGGCCATTCCGATGATCGAACCCAAGCGCGTCTTGCGCGCCCTCGCCGAACACTGGGCACTTCTGGAGCCGCTGTGCGAGCACTTCGACCAAGGCACCCTGAGTCTTGCCGAACTGCGTTCACAGCTGTCTGCCCAACAACTGGACAGCACGCCCCAGGACATCACCCACCTGCTGGATGTATGGATACGCCTGGACATCCTGGTCCCGGTGGCGAAAAGCCCGAACCGTTTCGAGCTCAATGCGCAGATCCACGACTTCCTCGCCTACCTGCGCCGTGAGCACCGCCTGGGCCTGTGCCTGGAAATCGAAGCCTACCTGCGCCACCTCGAGCGCCTGGCCGGTTACATCCAGGACGCCTTCGACGTGCGCGACGGCAACGACCTGGCGCGCCAGCTGCGGCTGCTGGACATGCGCGTGCGCGATGTCCTGAAGAAGCTCGCCAACGACGAACAGGCCCTGGTGGCCGTGGCCGAGCGGGCCAAGACCAGCGACCGGCAGATCCCCCTGCGCCAGCGCTATGCCGAAGTGCTGGCCACCTGGGACGAATACGTTGAACCGATGATCCAGCTGGTGAACGCCGACGGCGCCTTCGAACAGGGCGTGCGCAAGGTGGAGAACGTCCTGCTGCGCATGCTCACCGAACAGCAGCGCCTGGGCCACCTGGTGGACGACGACATGCTGCTGCGCACCCACGCGCGGATCCTGGAAATGCAGACCAGCGCCCAGCTGACACTGCGCCATGCCCGGGAACTGCTGCTGCCGCTGCGTGAGGAGGCGCGCCGTCACAACGCCGTGACCCGCGGCGCGGCCCTGGCCCTGTCGGCCATCCGCCGCAAGGGCATCGACGCCGTGCCCCAGGCCGCCATGCCGATGTTCACCCGTCCGCAAAGCACCTTCCTCGGCAGCTCCGGCCAGGTGGAGGCCTATGTCTACGCCCTGGCCCGCTTCGAACCCAAGCCTGCGCGCTTCCCCAAGGCCCACAAGACCCACAAGGGCGTGGCCCCCAAGGCACCGCGCACCGTCCGGGAAATGCTCGAGCGCTGCGAAGACGCCCTGCCGATGCCAGACCTGATGAGCTGGCTGCTGGACCAGGAGCCCGATGGCGCCACCGACGAACTGCTGTACTGGTTCTCGCGCCTGTCGCGGGAAAAACGCTTCAAGCGCGAACGCCTCGAACGCCGCGACTACCACACCCAGGAGCACCAGGTCAGCCTGCGCTCCTTCGCCCTGCTCTCGGCCCGCGATGACGCCGCCGAGCATTCTGCGAGCAACGCCAATGCATCTTGATCTTTCCGAACTGTCCCAGCTGGCGCCGATCTTCCGCGAGCTGTTCAAGGGTTACCACGTCAGCCGCCGCGATCCGGAGCTGTACGCCCAACTGTCGAATTTCCAGGACCAGTACCGCACCCTGTTCAAGGCCCTGGGCTTCGAGCTGGTGTGCGATACCCGCGGCTTCTACTACTTCGTGCCGGACAACGCCGCCGCCCAGGTGAACAAGACCGCCCAGCGCCTGGCGCTGTTCACCTTCATCCTGGTGGAGCACCTGGCCGACCAGGGCCGCGACCCGATCGCCGTGCTCGACGGCGGCAGCCTGGGCCGCGACGAACTGCCGTCGCTGCTGGAAAAATACCGCGACCTGTTCATCCAGGCCGAAGTGCAGACCCAGGAAGAGCTGGAAGAAAAGATCATGCGCCGCATGACCCAGCTGGGTTTTGCCGCCGAGGAGCCGGGGATCTACCGCTTCCTGCCGCCGATGCACCGTTTCCTCGATGTCTGCCTGTCGGTCCAGCAGGACCGCGATCTGGCCGCCAGCCTGCACAGCGTGCTGCCGCTGCCGACCCCGGTGCTGGTGGACGACGACAGCGACGAGAAACTGCTGCAGACCGATGACCCGCTGGACCTGAGCGAATTCGACGAGTCCGAAGAAAGTGAAGAAGACGCGCTGGCCCGAGCCATCGCCGAAGAACAGGAGCTCGACGCATGAGCAAGGAACGCTACGGCATCCGCCGCTTTGCCCTACTGAACACCGCCGGCTACAGCCTCGGCCTGTTCCCCCTGGAAGAGCCGCTGTCAGTGTACGGGGCCAACAACCTGGGCAAGTCGGCGTCGATCAACGCCCTGCAATTCCCGATCCTGGCGCGCATGTCGGACATGAGCTTCGGCAAGTACAGCCTGGAGCAGTCCCGGCGCTTCTACTTCGCCTCCGACACCAGCTACATCCTGGTGGAGGTCTCGCTGCCCCACGGCCCCCATGTGATCGGCGTGGTCGGGCGCGGCCCTGGTGGCGGTTTCGGCCACCAGTTCTTCGCCTACGCCGGCCAGCTGGACCTGGCACATTACCAGAAAGACGACACCTGCCTGCGGCAGAAAGAGCTGTTCACCAACCTGGAGCGCCAGGGCCTCAAGGCCTATGAGCTCAAGCCCGATGAACTGCGGCGCCTGCTGGTGGGCGGCCATACGTCGATCCCCCTGGACCTGACCCTGATCCCGCTGCGCTCCACCAGCGAGCAGAGCCTGAAGACCTTCCGCGCGCTGTTCATCAACCTGCTGCACATGCGCGAGATCACCGCAGCCAAACTCAAGCAGCTGTTCCTCGACGCTTTCGAGCACAGCCTGCGCTCCGGCAGCGTCGACTACATCGCCGCCTGCGACGAAGCCTTCCGCGATGTGCGGCGCATGGAGCAGGACTACAACTCCCTGGTGGCCGCCGGCCCTCTGGTAGAGGCCCTGGCCAATGGCGTGAAGCAGCGCGACATTCTGCGGGGCAAGCTGCATCGCCTGTCGCCGCTGCTGGATTCGCTGCTGGGCACCTGGTCGGACTACGCCGGCGCGCGCAAGGAAGAGCTGACCATCCAGGCCGAGCACTACCGCAACGAGCAGGACGCGCTGCAGAACGACCAACGCAGCAGCACCCAGGAAATGATGCGCCTGGAACGGGAAATCACCGGCACCCAGCGCTGGCTCGGCGAGCTGTCGGTGCTCAAGCACCGCTTCGCCCTGGTGGATGACGTCAAGGTCCTGGAACAGCAACTGCTGGCGGCCAAGGATGCCCACGACGAGCTGGCCGGCGCCCTGGCCCAGTCCCGGCAGTTCTCCGCCGAAGACCTGGAAGAGCGCCTGCGGGATCTGGAAAAACGCCTGAAGTCGGTCAAGCAGCAGCTCGATCACGCCGACAACAACAGCTACGCCCGCCTGCGCGAGGAGTTCTCCCAGCAGGACGTGGAGCGCCTGATGCGCCTGTTCAACAGCGCGCTGTTCAGCCTGCCCCTGGGCGAGCATGGCATTGCCTTGGACGACAACGGCGAGTGGGTGAAGTCGGTGGAGCTGATCCTCGACGGCTTCAAGGGCGAGCGTTTCGAAGTGCCGGGGCTGTCGATCGACATCTCCCACATCGAACCGCCAGCCTTGCAGGCCCTGGCCGACCGCGCCGCCCTGCGGGATCAGAAAGAACGCCTGGAAAAGGAGCTCAAGCAGCTCAAGACCCAAGCCGCCGTGGCCGCCGACCGCGCCGCCAGCAAGACCCAGACCGAAGCCCTGTACCAGCAGGTATTGGATGCCCAGAAGGCCCTGGAAGACTTCCGCCGCGCCCAGACCCTGAGCGCCGAGGAAGGCGAGAAGCTGGAGCAACTGGCACAGATGGAAGCCGCCCAGGACGAACTCAAGCGCTCCAGCGACGCCTTCACCGAGCGCGTCCAGCAGTTGTCCGCCAAGTTGCAACTGGTGGGCCGGCAGATCGCCGACATGGAAGCCAAGCAGCGCACCCTGGACGACGCTCTGCGTCGCCGTCAGTTGCTGCCGGCAGACCTGCCCTTCGGCACGCCGTTCATGGACCCGGTGGACGATTCCATGGACAACCTGCTGCCACTGCTCAACGACTACCAGGACAGCTGGCAGGGCTTGCAGCGGGTCGACGGGCAGATCGAGGCGCTGTATGCCCAGGTGCGCCTCAAGGGCGTGGCCAAGTTCGACAGCGAGGATGACGTAGAGCGGCGCCTGCAGCTGCTGATCAACGCCTATGCCCACCGCACCGACGAAGCCCTGACCCTGGGCAAGGCGCGCCGCGCCGCGGTCACCGATATCGCCCGGACCCTGCGCAATATCCGCAGTGACTACGACAGCCTGGAACACCAGCTGGCGCTGTTCAACCGCGAGATCAACAAGCGCCAGGTGTCCAACCTGCAGAGCTTCCGTATCGTCCTGGCGCCGAACAAGGAAGCCCTCAAGCACATCGACCAGATCATCCATAGCGCCGGGCAATACGAAGAAGGCGAGACCCTGTCGGTGTTCGACCTGAGCCAGAGCGCCGAGCAGGACAACAAGAACGAAGAAGCCAAGGAATACCTGGCGCGGCTGGTGGCGGCCAACCACAACCAGCTGGGCCTCAAGGACCTGTTCGAGCTGGCGTTCGAGATCACCAAGGTCAACGGCCAGCCGGTGATCCACACCGATATCGATGGCGCAGCGTCCAACGGCACCACCATGACCATCAAGGCGCTGACCAACATGTACCTGTTGCTGCACTTGATGGACCGTGACCAGGCCGGGCGCATCCGCCTGCCCTACTACCTCGACGAGGCGGCGGACATCGACGAACGCAACCAGGCGGCGCTGCTGGAAACCAGCCTGCAACTGGGCTTCGTACCGATCCTGGCCAGTGTAAAGCCCCAGGTGTCGGCCCAGGTGGCCATCGACCTGGAAGGTGGCAGCGGACCGAACGGCATCTACATCGACGAGGCCGACTGGAAGTTCATCCGTCGTCACGATCAGGTCAAGGCCGTGCTGAACGCAGAACCGGAGGCGGAGCTGGACGAAGTCTGATTTCGTAAGGCTGCAACGAAAAAGGCCGCGCTCTTCCGAGCGCGGCCTTTTTTATGGGATAGCTTTTGTAGGAGCTGGCATGCCCGCGAAGGCGCCCCCTGGCGCGACGCAGGGCTGAGGGCCTCTTCGCCGGTAAGCCCGCTCCTACAAGAAGGTTATTTGCCCAAGGGGATCTTCGGTGCCCAGGTCAGCCATTCCTCTTCGAACTTGTCGAACAACGGGAAGGTCTGCTGAGGCCGCGCCGGGTTGCCCATACGCTCGCCATCCGGCGTCGCGAAGGCAATCCCCCCCTGGATCAGGGTCTCCAGGGATTCGGTACGCACCGTCGCCCCTTTGAACAGGCCGAAGTCGACACCAAATCCACTGCTGTTCCAGAAGCGCGTACCACTGCGAACCAGCGGTGCGTACTTGGGTTCGATGAGGATGTGGATCAGTACCCGATCGGCCGTCTGGCCCAGCTCGTAACCGGTCACCTTGCCCACCGCCACTTCGCGGTAGGTTACTGGCACTCCGACTTTCAGCGAGCCACGCCGAGCAGCGCTCAACACCAGGCTCAGACCGGCTTCCTGAACGCTGGCTTCCGGCGGTTGCGGCAAGGCGACAAAACTGGTCTGCACGCCCTGGCTCTTCGTCGCAGGCTGGACCTCGATGTATTGGCCAGTGACCAGGGTTTCCAGATTCGAGGTCTTCATCAGGCCCAACTCCGGCTTGACCACCCAGAACTGGCTGCCGACCCGGGCGATGCGCTCGGGCACTTCGGTGATCCGCGCCTTGAGCATGACCGATTGCAGGTCGGCGCTGAGGGTCACTTCTTCCAGCTTGCCCACGTCCAGGCCCTTGAAGCGTACCGGCGTGCCGGCCCGCAAGCCGTCGGCGCGATCTACCTTGATGTTCACCAGGGTGCCACGCTGCGCTGCCTCCTCCTGATTGGCGAACAGGCGGAAACGTGGGATGCGCTTTTTCAGCGGCACGTTGGGCAGCGGGGTCTCGAAGGCGATGCCTCCCGCCATCAGGCTTTGCAGCGACTCGCTCTTGATCTGAATACCACCGGCCAGGCCCCCGGTCAGGGTGATGCCACTGACGTTCCAGAAGCGCGTCGAACCGTTGACCAGGCCTTCATATTCCTTCTCGATGTGGACGCCGATCACCAGTTGCTTACGGGTGTGGGAGAACTGGTAGCTCTGCACCGACCCGACCTTGACCTGCTTATAGAGAATCGGGCTGCCGACATCCAGGGACCCCAGGTTGTCGGTGAACAGCACCATGTGCAGGCCGGGGGCACGCAGGTCCAGGGGCGGGGCCTTGGCCCGGGCCTCGAACTCGCGCTGGGGCGCGGCGCCCTTGTCACCGGGGCGGATAGCGATGTAGTTACCCTTGACCAGGGCCTCAAGACCGGTGATGCCGGCCAGGGAGATCGAAGGCTTGACGGTCCAGAACTGGGTGCCCTGGACCAGGTAATCCTCGGCCAGGGGATCGAGAGTCAGCTCGGCAGTGGCGCTGCTCAGGTCGGAGTCGACCTTCAGGGCCTTGAGGCTACCCACCTGGATGCCCTTGTACATCACGGGGGTGCGCCCGGCCTGCAGGCCTTCGAAATCGGTGAGCTTGACCTTGACCCGGATCCCGGCCTGGGCAGCGTCGAAGTCCTCATACAGACGGAACGGCAGGCTTGGGTCGGTGGGCGGGCTGTCCTTGCGATTCTCTGGCGTGGCGAATGCGATCCCCCCGGCGACGATGCTGGACAGGGACTCGCTGCGTACTTTTACCCCGGACAGGTTGGCGTCGATGCTGATGCCGCTGGCGTTCCAGAAACGTGTGTGTTTGCGCACCAGATTGGCATAGGTGGGCTCGATATAGACCTTGAGCTCTACCGTGTTCTGGTCTTCGGAGAGCAGGAAGCTCTTGATCTGACCAACCTGGATCTGCTTGTAGAACACCGGGCTGCCGCGGTTAAGCGACCCCAGGCGCTCGGCCTTGATCGTCAGGTGCAGGCCCGGTTTGGCATCGGATAAAGGAGGCTCCTCGGCCAGGGCCTTGAACTTGCGACTCGGCTCGCCATCCCCGGGGCTGACGGCGATGTAGTTGCCCGAGACCAGGGTTTCCAGGCCGGTGATCCCGGCCAGGCTGACGCTGGGCTTGACCAGCCAGAAGCGGGTGTTGGTCTTCAGGTACTGCTCGACCTCCTTGTTCATCTCGACCGTGGCAATCACTCCCTTGGAGTTGCCCTCATCGTCCAGAGCCAGGGTCTTGACCTTACCTACAGGCATGCCCTTGTAGACCACTTCAGTCTTGTTGGCCTGGATCCCCTCGCCGCTTTCAAAGCGCAATTGGATCTCGATACCGGTCTGGCTGTAGGCACGCCAGCCCAGCCACCCGCCGATGATCAGGGCAATCAGGGGCAATACCCAGATAGCCGACCAGTTGGAAGCCGGGCGGGTTTTGGCGGTAGGCAAATCACTCATGGTCGTCGTCCGACTCCGTGTTATCCCAGATCAGTCGGGGATCGAAAGTTACTGCAGCCAGCATGGTCAGAATCACCACGCTGGCAAAGGCGACCGCACCGAGATTGGCCTCGATGCTGGCCAGCCGGCCAAAGTTGACCACCGCCACCAGAATGGCGATGACAAAGATATCCAGCATCGACCAGCGGCCGATGAACTCGATAAAGCGGTACATGATGATCCGCTGTCGGGCCGAGAGCGGCTGGTGACGCTGCACCGAAAACAACAATAGGGCAATGCCCACCAGCTTGAAGGTGGGCACCAGGATACTGGCGACGAACACCACCGCAGCGATGGGAAACATGCCGTGCTGCACCAGCTGGATGACCCCGGACATGATGGTGCTGGGGTCACCCTGGCCCAGGGAACTGACGGTCATGATCGGCAGCACGTTGGCCGGGATGTAGAGGATCGCGGCGGTGAGCAGCAACGCCCAGGTGCGCAGTATGCTGTTGGGGCGACGAGGATGAACCATGGCCCCGCAGCGAGTGCAGGCCTGCTCTTCGCTGTCAGCCTCCTGCCGATTCAACTCGTGGCATTCAGTACAGATCAGAATGCCTGCCTCAATCGCCCGCATGTATGTCCTCTCCCGATAACGCTTGCCAGATCTGGTGAGGCGACATCACCACCTCCAGCCAGACCTGCACCAACAACAGACTGATAAAACACACCAGGCCCAGGCCCACGGTAATGGATGCCATGTCGGCCAACTTGACGATGGCCACCAGCACCCCCATCAGGTAGACCTCGAGCATGCCCCAGTCGCGCAGATGGTGATAAATGCGATAGAGCAGCAGGCCATAACTGCGGCCGATGTCCCAACGAATACTCAGCAGGACTAATAGCTGGCAAATCAACTTGAGCAGGGGAATGCCCATGCTGCACAGGAACACCACCACCGCCACGCCTTCCATCCCCGTGTCGAACAGCCCCTGCACACCGCTCCAGACCGTGTCCTCGGAAGACTGTCCCAGTAGATTGAGCTGCATGATGGGTAGAAAGTTCGCCGGCACATAGAGCAACAAGGCCGCGATCACCAGGGCCAGGCTGCGTTCGACCACATTGTGCCGGTGCGCGTAGAGCTCATAGCCACAACGCGGGCACTGGGCTTTCTCACCGAGGGCGAGCTTGGGCTTGCGCATCAGCAAGTCGCATTCATGGCAAGCAACCAGGTCGTCCAGTGGTAATTCTGACAACCCGGGGGCGTCAACCGGATCTGGCATAGAGGGCTCAGGGAGTGAAAAATTAACGGTTATTCTAGTGTTCCAATCCGAAAATAACTGTGCAAATTTGTTTGCGAATAAGAGCAAATTTTTTGCACGCAAAAACAAAACCCCAACTGCCTGCACTGCC
>NZ_JAFEVP010000020.1:0-971 GCF_017947325.1 Pseudomonas sp. MWU349
CCGGCGTAGACCGCGCCCTGGGCATCCAGGCTTTGCGCCTTGATCGCCACCGCGCCCTTCTCGGCAGAGGCTTCGGCCATGCGCAACTGCCCATTGGCATCCAGCTGAATATCGCCACCGCTGGCGATCAGCTTGCCGTCGAGCTTCACCCCCACCCCGGCCTCGGTGCCCACCAGCTTGATCGCCCCGGCGTACATGCCGCCCAGGGCTGAAGAGTCGATGGCCAATTGCGGTACATCCGCCGGGTTGGCGGTGCGGGCCGTGGCGTTCAAGGTCTTGGCGTCGACGTCGTTGGCCCCGGCGATCACCGCCAGGTGCCTGGCCTGGATCTCGGCGTTGATCTTGGCGCTGCGGGTGATGATTTCGAACTGGTCGATATTGCTCGCGTTGAGGCCCGCGCCTTCGATGGCGACGCTGCCCTGGTCCACCTGGTAACGCTGGACCTGGCCGTTCTCGATCACCGGCTTGCCGGTGGTCAGGGTGGCTTTCGGGGTGTTGATGAAGCCGCAGCCGTTGCAGCTCACGCCATAGGGGTTGGCGACGATCACGTGGGCCGCTTGCCCGGCCACTTCGGTGTAGCCCTTGAGCTGGCTGGGGCTGCCGCCGTTGACCTCGTTGAGGATCACATTGGCCGCGCGGCCACCCAGGTTGGGGTTGCCGAGGATGATCCCGCCGAGCTGGGTCTCCTGGGTGCGGTTGGTGGCGTTGTTGAGGATCACGCCCTGCTGGCCGACGTTGTAGTCGCTGAACTTGTTGTGCGACAGCCCGCCGCCATTGGGGGCAGCGATGTTGACGATGGGCACGCCATTGCCGGCCTGGCCGAGGCTGGTGCCGCTGCCGTTGACCACGATGCCGTCGGCCATCGCCACCACCGGCTGCCAGAACATCATGTTGGCGAGGATGAACGCCAACCCACGTTTCGACAGGCCCCAGAAGGTGTCGCGCGGTTGCAGGGCAGCCGAAGGCTGGCG
>NZ_JAFEVP010000021.1:0-650 GCF_017947325.1 Pseudomonas sp. MWU349
TCGATGACTTTGGCTACGACGCCAGCGCCGACGGTACGACCGCCTTCACGGATAGCGAAACGCAGACCATCTTCCATCGCGATGGTTTTGATCAGAGTGACAGTCATCTGGATGTTGTCACCTGGCATTACCATTTCAACGCCTTCTGGCAGCTCGCAGTTACCAGTCACGTCAGTAGTACGGAAGTAGAACTGTGGACGGTAGCCTTTGAAGAACGGAGTATGACGGCCGCCTTCTTCCTTGCTCAGAACGTAAACTTCAGCGGTGAACTTGGTGTGCGGCTTAACGGTGCCCGGCTTAACCAGAACCTGGCCACGCTCAACATCGTCACGCTTGGTACCACGCAGCAGAACGCCGCAGTTCTCGCCAGCACGACCTTCGTCGAGCAGTTTGCGGAACATTTCAACACCGGTGCAGGTAGTTTTCTGAGTATCGCGCAGACCAACGATCTCAACTTCTTCCTGGATGCGAACGATACCACGCTCAACACGACCAGTTACCACGGTGCCACGACCGGAGATCGAGAATACGTCTTCGATTGGCATCAGGAACGGCTTGTCGATTGCACGCTCTGGCTCTGGGATGTAGGTATCCAGAGTTTCTACCAGACGCTTAACAGCGGTGGTACCCATTTCGTTGTCGTCTTGGCC
>NZ_JAFEVP010000022.1:0-445 GCF_017947325.1 Pseudomonas sp. MWU349
GGACAGAGTGACCACGACCGGCGAACCGGTCACTGGCGCAGTCACGGAGGCGGTGTAAACCACAGTGCCGCCTTCGGCGACGTTAGGGGTAGCCGTCAGCGAAACAGTGCTGGTGTCGATGGTATCGGTGACATCAGTCACCGCTGGAGTCGGGTTGGTCTCCAGGTTCTCGAAGTTACCGCCTTCGGCTTTAGTGATGGTGACTTCGACTTTACCGGCATCCTTGTAGACATCATCTGCCGGTGCCGCGACAGTGGTGGTGCCGGTAGTGGCGCCTGCAGCGATGGTGATCACGGCACCGTTACTCAAGGTCACGGTGACTGGAGTACCAGCGGCATTGGTCAGGGTGGCGGTGTAGACGATGGAGCCACCCTCGGCCACGGTATCGGTGGCGGTCACACTCAGGGTCGTTGTATCCGGAGTATCGGTAACCGAGGTCTCGGCA
>NZ_JAFEVP010000023.1:0-444 GCF_017947325.1 Pseudomonas sp. MWU349
ATGGAACCACCTTCAGCCACCGACTCGGTCGCGCTCAGGCTCAGAGTAGTGGTGTCAGGAGTATCGGTAACCGAGGTCTCGGCCGGCTTGTCGCTGATTTCCAGCTTCTCGTAGTTGCCACCGTCTGCTTTGGTGATGGTGGTGCTGAGCGAACTGCCGCCCGCCAACGCATCGTTGGGTGCGGTGAAATTCACGCTACCGGACGACTCACCCACTGGGATGGTGATGGTCTGGCCGTTGGACAGGGTGACCACCACTGGGGAACCGGTCACTGGTGCTGTCACCGAAGCGGTGTAAACAACAATGCCACCCTCAGCCACGCTTGGTGTTGCGGTCAGACTGACAGTTGAGGTGTCGATGGTATCAGTGACATCAGTTACCGCCGGGGCTGGATTGGTCTCCAGATTCTCGAAGTTGCCGCCCTCGGCCTTGGTGATTGTTGCC
>NZ_JAFEVP010000024.1:0-376 GCF_017947325.1 Pseudomonas sp. MWU349
GCGCGCAGGGTGCCGACGTTGTTCAGGTCCTGGCCGGCGATCAGGTTGACGTCGTTCCCGGCGATCAGGGCGCCATTGGGCGCCAGGCGGTTGTCGGAGTGGGCCAGGTAGAGCACCGGCACCAGTACCTGCTCGCCGTTGACCTCGGCGTTTTCCAGCCAGACGATATCGTGGGTCAGGGCCGCGACCTGCTCGGAGGTCAGGGTGACGCCGACCGCCAGGTTGAGCCTGTCCTTGCTCTTGATGGCGTTGTCCATCAGGTACTTGAACAGCTTTTCGTCGGTGTCCTGGCCGGCGAGGTAACGCTGGCCAGTGCGGGCCACCACCGCCTGCTGGATGAGTTTCTGCTCGTAGAAGCCGTCACCCAGGCGTTTGG
>NZ_JAFEVP010000025.1:0-322 GCF_017947325.1 Pseudomonas sp. MWU349
GACCAACAACCTCTCGGCCCAGGCCGGGCAGAACCTGATCAACAGCGGCCTGGTGGAAGCCGGTAATCGCCTTGACCTGCTGGCCGGCAACGACCTGGTGAACAAGGCCGGCGGCATCATCGCCGGGCGTGACGTGAGCCTCGCCGCAACCCGGGGCGACGTCATCAACGAGCGCACTCTGACCTCGCACCAGAGCAGCAACGGCAGCTACGCCCAGCAGCGCGACTTCGTCGACAACGCCGCCCGGGTAGAAGCGGCGAACAACCTGGTGATCAGTGCCGGGCGCGACATCAACAACAACGGCGGCGTACTCAAGAGCGGA
>NZ_JAFEVP010000026.1:0-322 GCF_017947325.1 Pseudomonas sp. MWU349
ACCACTTGTGAGCACGCCTCCGTTGTTGTTCACATCACGCCCGGCGTTGATCACCAGGTTGTTGGCCGCTTCCACCCGGGCGGCGCTGTCGACGAAGTCGCGCTGCTGGGCGTAGCTGCCATTGCTGCTTTGGTGGCTGCTCAGGGTGCGCTCATTGATCACGTCGCCACGGGTTGCAGTGAGGGTCACGTCGCGCCCGGCGATGATCCCCCCAGCCTTGTTGACCAGATTGTTGCCCGCCAGCAGGTCAAGGCGGTTGCCGGCCTCCACCAGGCCGCTGTTGACCAGGTTCTGGCCGGCCTGGGCCGAAAGGTTGTGAGTG
>NZ_JAFEVP010000003.1:0-906199 GCF_017947325.1 Pseudomonas sp. MWU349
ACATAAAAGCCTGGCGCTTTCCTGTCACTGTTTGCTCGACCCGGCTGCCACTGCCCGGTGACAGTGCTAAGGTTCCGCCCTAGCTTTTTGCATTCTCCAAGGAAGCCTTTATGCCGGACGCCTCGTCCCTCAACCCTGGTTTCATGGTGGTTCACGGTAACCGCCTGGACGAGTTGCGCAGCCTGGTGGTCAGCTGGATGCGGCGTTACCCCCTGGCGCCCCTGGAAAATGAAATTGCCCTGGTACAGAGCAACGGTATCGCCCAATGGCTGAAACTGGCCCTGGCCGAAGACCCCGAAGTGGATGACGGCGGTGGCTGCGGTATTGCCGCTGCCATTGATGTGCAATTGCCGGGCAGTTTCATGTGGCAGTTGTACCGCTTGGTCTTGGGACGAGACGAAATCCCGCCCAAATCCCTGCTGGATAAAGCTCCCCTGACCTGGCGGCTGATGCGCCTGTTGCCGGAGTTGATCGATGAGCCGCATTTCGAACCCCTGCAACGCTTCCTGACCCACGACAGTGACCTGCGCAAGCGCTATCAATTGGCCGAGCGTCTGGCGGATCTGTTCGACCAATACCAGGTATACCGAGCCGACTGGCTGGAGGATTGGGCTGCCGGCCGCCACCAACTGCGCAATGGTCGTGGTGAAACCAAGGCCCTGACGCCTGCCAACTGCTGGCAGGCCGAGCTATGGCGCGCGTTGCTGTTGGATGTCGGCACCGAGGGGATGGCCCAGAGTCGCGCAGGCGTTCACCAGCGCTTTATCGAGCGGATCAACCAATTGGAGGTGGCGCCCAGTGGCTTGCCGTCCCGAGTGATCGTTTTCGGTATCTCTTCGCTGCCGGCCCAGGCCCTGGAGGCACTGGCCGGGCTGGCCCGCTTCAGTCAGGTGCTGCTGTGTGTGCACAACCCTTGTCGCCATCACTGGGCCGATATCGTTGCCGACAAGGACCTGCTGCGCCACCAATACAAGCGACAGGCGCGCAAGGCCGGTATGCCCCTGGCCCTGGATCAGCAAACCCTGCACCAGCACGCCCACCCGCTGCTGGCCGCCTGGGGCAAGCAAGGCCGTGACTACATCAACCTGCTGGACAGCTATGACGATCCCAACAGCTATCGCAGCGCTTTTCGCGATGGCCGGATCGATCTGTTCAGTGACAGCCAGCCGGCCAGCATGCTCCAGCAATTGCAGGACGACATTCTCGAACTGCGCCCGCTGAATGAAACTCGTGAGTTGTGGCCGCAGGTCGATATCCAGCACGATCAATCGATCCGTTTTCACATTGCCCACAGCGCCCAGCGAGAAGTGGAAATCCTCCACGATCAGCTCCTGGCACGCTTCAGTGCCGAGCCGGACCTGCGGCCCCGGGATGTGATCGTCATGGTCCCGGACATCGACAGCTACGCCCCGCATATCCGCGCCGTGTTCGGCCAGCTGGAGCGGGATGACCGGCGCTTCATTCCCTTTACCCTCACAGACCAGGGCCAGCGTGGCCGTGACCCGCTGCTGATCGCCGTCGAACATCTATTGAAGCTGCCGGACAGTCGCTTTCCGGTCAGTGAAATTCTCGACCTGCTGGACGTTCCAGCCCTGCGTGCGCGCTTTGGCGTCGACGAAGCCGACCTGCCGACCCTGCACCGCTGGATTGAAGGTGCCGGCATCCGCTGGGGAATGAATGCCGAGCAGCGCGCAGAACTGGGGCTGCCCCCGGAACTGGAGCAGAACAGCTGGCGTTTCGGCTTGCGGCGCATGCTCCTGGGCTATGCCGTCGGCCGCTCCGACGCCTGTGACGGTATCGAACCTTATGACGAGATCGGTGGCCTGGATGCAGCGCTAATCGGCCCCCTGGTCGCCCTTCTTGACGCCCTGCAGATCGCCTACCAGCAACTCACCCAGCCGGCGGTTCCGGCGGAGTGGGGCGAGCGCCTGCACAACCTGTTGGAACAGTTCTTTCTTGCCAGCACCGAGCACGATGATTACCTGCTGGGACAGCTCGATGACCTGCGGGAAACCTGGCTGGAAACCTGCGAGTCTGTGGGCCTGCAAGATCAGTTGCCGCTGACGGTGGTCCGCGAAGCCTGGCTGGCCGGCCTGGACCAGGGGCGCCTGTCCCAGCGTTTTCTCGCCGGAGCGGTGAACTTCTGCACCCTGATGCCGATGCGCGCCATCCCCTTCAAGCTGGTGTGCCTGCTGGGCATGAACGATGGTGATTACCCCAGGGCGCAGCCGCCTCTGGACTTCGACCTGATGGGTAGCGACTACCGCCCCGGCGACCGATCACGGCGCGAAGACGACCGTTACCTGCTGCTGGAAGCCCTGCTCTCGGCTCGTGACCAACTTTATGTCAGTTGGGTTGGCCGCAGCATTCGCGACAACAGCGAGCGCCCGGCCTCGGTCCTGATCGGCCAGTTGCGCGATCACCTGGCCAGCGGCTGGCGGCTGCCCGATGAGCAGGACTCCCTGCTCGATGCCCTGACCCAGGAACATCCCCTGCAACCCTTCAGTGCCCGCTATTTCCACGACAGCGACACGCTGTTCAGCTACGCCCGGGAATGGCAAGTGCTGCATCAGGTCCGAGAGGAACTGGGCGCAGTCGAACGCCTGGAGCCCTACGTTCAGGACGAGCCTCTGAGCCTTGCCCAGTTGCAGGATTTCCTGCGCAACCCGGTGCGGCATTTCTTCAGCCAAAGGCTCAAGGTGTTCTTTGAAGCCATGGAAGCACCGCTGGCCGACGAAGAACCCTTCGTGCTCGATGCCCTGCAGCGCTACAGTCTCAGCGACAGCCTGCTGGAAGCCGCGCTGAGCGACGCCGGGCAGCCCGAGCAAGCCTTGCAGGCCCAGGCCCAGAGGCTGCAAGCCAGTGGCCTGTTACCCATGGCCGGTTTTGGCGAATGCCTGCAGCGCGAACTGCTGGAGCCCTTGCCGGGCCTGTTGCAGCGTTATCGGCAACTGCTCGACCTGTGGCCGACCCCGGTAACCAGTGCGTTGCCGGTGAGCCTGGAACTGCAAGGCGTGCGCCTGGAGGGTTGGCTCAGCAGCCTGCACCAGCGAGCTGATGGCGGGTTGTTGGCTGTGAGCGCCATTCCCAACGGCATCGGTTCGACCAAGACCCGTAAATGGCATCGGCTGATCAAGCCTTGGGTCAATCATCTGTTGGCCTGCGCCAGTGGCTACTCCTTGACCACCGCGCTGGTGGCCAGCGATGACAGCCTGTTGTTGCCGCCGCTGGAGCAGGAGGTGGCCCGGCAGATCCTCGGCAACCTGCTGCTGGCCTGGCAGGCCGGCATGCGCCAGCCGCTGCCGGTGGCGATCAAGACCGCCTTCGCCTGGCTGGGCCAGAGCGACCCGGAAAAAGCCGCGGCCGCTGCACGCAAGACCTACGATGGCGACGGCCAGAACAGCGAGGGCGAACGCCGGCAAAGCCCGGCCCTGGCCCGCCAATTCGCCGACTACAACGCACTGATCGCCGATGAAACCTTCAGCGGTTGGGCCGAGACCCTTTATCGACCCCTGTTGAATGCTCCCTGGCGTTCGGCGCTCGGCGAGGAAGCAGGCGCATGACTGCACAAGCTCCCCTGGCCCTGGCATTTCCTCTGCGCGGCAGCCAGTTGATCGAGGCCAGTGCCGGTACCGGCAAGACTTTCACCATCTCCGCGCTCTACTTGCGCCTGGTGCTGGGCCATGGCGGCGAGGCGGCGGGTTTCGGGCGTGAATTGCTGCCGCCGCAGATACTGGTGGTGACCTTTACCGATGCCGCCACCAAGGAATTGCGCGAGCGCATTCGCACGCGCCTGGCGCAAGCCGCGCGCTTCTTTCGCGATGAAACCAGCGCCCCCGATGGCCTGATCGTCGAGTTGCGTGAGCAATACCCCGTCGAGCAGTGGGCCGCCTGTGCCAATCGCCTGGACATCGCCGCGCAATGGATGGATGAGGCCGCGGTCTCGACCATCCACAGTTGGTGCCAGCGCATGTTGCGCGAACACGCGTTCGACAGCGGCAGCCTGTTCACCCAGACCCTGGAAACCGATCACAGCGACCTGCTGGGCCAGGTTCTGCGCGATTACTGGCGGCTGTTCTGCTACCCGATGCAGGGGGATGCCCTGAACTGGGTGCGCAGCCATTGGGTCGGGCCGGCCGAGCTCATGCCCCGGGTGCGGGCAATGTTCGGCAACGAGCGTCGGGACCCACCCGAACAGACGCCGAGCGAGTTGATCGAAGCCTGCCTGCAAGAACGTCGTGAAGCCTTGGTGCAGATCAAGGCGCCCTGGCGCGAGTGGGCCGCGCAACTGCGGGAGATCTGCCTGCAAGGCGTGGCCAGCAAGAGCGTCGACGGGCGCAAGATGCAGGCCCGGTTCTTCGAGCCCTGGTTCGAAAAGATCAGTGCCTGGGCCGAGGACGAATCCGTCGAGCAACTGGACATCGGCACCGGCTTCACCCGCCTGACCCCTGAAGGCATGAGCGAGGCCTGGAAAGGCGCGGCCCCCGATCACCCCGGGCTTGATGCCATGGTCGGGCTCAAGGCCAGCCTCGATGCCTTGCCCAGCCCGGATGCGGCGGTCCTGCAACACGCCGCGCAATGGGTGGGGGCACGTTTCGAAGAAGAGAAGCGGCGGCGCGCCGAGATGGGCTTCGACGACATGCTGCTGCGCCTGGACAGCGCCCTGCAGAGCGATGGCGGCGAGCGCCTGACGACCCTGATCCGCGAGCAGTTCCCGGTGGCCCTGATCGACGAGTTCCAGGACACCGACCCGGTGCAGTACCGGATCTTTGAAAGCATCTACCGGATCGAGGCCAACGACCCCGAGACCGGCCTGTTCCTGATCGGCGACCCCAAGCAGGCGATCTACGCCTTCCGTGGCGCCGATATCTACACCTACCTGCGGGCACGCCAGGCCACCAGCGGGCGCCTGCACACCCTGGGCACCAACTTCCGCTCCAGCCAGGCCATGGTCAGTGCGGTCAACCATGTGTTCCTGCAAGCCGAGCAGCGGCCACAGGGACAGGGGGCCTTTCTGTTTCGCGAAGCGGATGGCGAGAACCCGGTGCCATTCCTGGCGGTGGCCGCCCAGGGGCGCAAGGAGCAATTGCTGGTCGACGGCCAGCCGGTGCCGGCACTTAACTTCTGGCAATTGCCTTCGCAACAGCCGCTGTCCGGGGCCCAGTATCGCCAGCATCAGGCGGCGGCTTGCGCCACGGCGATTGTCGGCCTGCTCAATGGCGGCCAGCAGGGGCGCAGTGGGTTTGTCCGTGAGCAGCAAGCGCTGAAAGGCCTGCTGCCGGCGGATATCGCGATCCTGGTGCGCGATGGCAAGGAGGCCCAGGCCGTGCGCGGCGAGCTGGCGGCCCGCGGGGTGCGCAGTGTGTACCTCTCGGACAAGGACTCGGTGTTCGCCGCCCAGGAAGCCCGGGATGTGCTGGTGTGGCTCAAGGCTTGCGCCGAGCCGGACGTGGAGCGGCCGCTGCGCGCGGCCCTGGCGTCCCTGACCCTGAACCTGCCGCTGCTGGAGCTGGAGCGGCTCAACCAGGATGAACTGGCCTGGGAAGCGCGGGTCATGCAGTTCCGTGGCTACCGGGCGATCTGGCGCAGCCAGGGCGTGCTGCCGATGCTGCGGCGCCTGCTGCATGACTTCCAGCTGCCCCAGGCGCTGATGGCCCGCAGTGATGGCGAGCGGGTGCTGACCAACCTTTTGCACCTGTCCGAGCTGCTGCAACAAAGCGCCGCCGAACTCGACGGCGAGCAGGCCCTGATCCGCCATCTGGCCGAGCACCTGGCGCTGTCCGGGCAGGCGGGGGAGGAGCAGATCCTGCGCCTGGAAAGCGATGAGCAACTGGTCAAGGTGGTGACCATCCACAAGTCCAAGGGCCTGGAATACCCCTTGGTGTTCCTGCCCTTCATCTGTTCCACCAAGCCGGTGGATGGCAGCCGCTTGCCGCTGCATTACCACGATGCTGCCGGCAAGCCCCAGGTCAGCCTGCGGCCCACTCCGGAGCTGATTGCCCTGGCCGATGAAGAGCGCCTGGCGGAAGACCTGCGGCTGCTCTATGTAGCCCTGACCCGGGCCCAGCATGCCTGCTGGCTCGGGGTGGCCGATCTCAAGCGGGGCAATCACAGCAGCTCGGTATTGCACCTTTCGGCCCTGGGTTACCTGCTGGGCGGCGGCGATGTCCTGGGCGAATCCAGCGCCTTGTTGCGCTGGCTGCTGGACCTGCAGCAGGGCTGCGCTGCGATTGGCGTGTCCGAGCTGCCCGTCGTCGATGACCAGCGCTATCGGCCACCGCGCAACGAGGCCACCCTGCTGGCGCCGCTGACGCCCAGCCGCCGCGCCGCGGAAAACTGGTGGATTGCCTCCTACAGTGCCCTGCGCATCAGCGACATCCTGGGGGCCGGCAGCACCGAGGCGCCGGAAAACCCCCAGGCGCAGAAACTCTTCGACGACGAACGCCTGGACCCCGAAGCCCCTCGGGAAACCCTGGCCAGCGGCGGCGATATCCACCGCTTCCCCCGCGGCCCGAACCCCGGGACCTTCCTTCATGGCCTGCTGGAGTGGGCCGGGGAGGAGGGTTTTGCCGCTGCCCCCGAGGCGATCGAGGACGCCGTGGCCCGGCGCTGCAATCGTCGCGGCTGGCAAGGCTGGATCCCGACCCTGAGCGACTGGCTGCAGCACCTGCTGCAAGCGCCCTTGCCCCTGGGCGAGGGCCAGGCACCGGTGGTGCTCGGGCAGTTGACCCAGTACCGGGTCGAGATGGAGTTCTGGTTCGCCAGCCACAAGGTCGATGTGCTCAAGCTCGATGAGCGGGTACGCCAGCAAACCCATCAGGGCGCGCCCCGAGTCACGGCCGAGCCGGTATTGCTCAACGGCATGTTCAAGGGCTTTATCGACCTGACCTTCGAACACCAGGGCCGCTATTACGTGGCCGACTACAAATCCAACTGGCTGGGCGCGGACGACGCGGCCTACACCGAGCAGGCCATGGAACAATCGATTCTCGACAACCGTTACGACCTGCAATACGTGCTGTACCTGCTGGCCTTGCACCGGCAATTGAAGGCCCGGCTGGCGGACTACGACTACGATCGCCATGTGGGCGGCGCCTTGTACCTGTTCTTGCGGGGCACCCGTGCCGCCAGCCAGGGGGCCTACTTCGCCCGGCCGTCTCGGCAGTTGATCGAGCAACTGGATCGCATGTTCCAGGGCCAGCCCGAGCCGCCCAAGGCCGAGCCCGCCTGGGAGCAGGGAGTGCTGCTATGACCCAGGACCTGTTCGATGCACTGGACCAGGCGCCGCCACCGGCCTTCGACCTGGCGCCCCTGAGCCGCGCCGACGACTTGCTGCTGTTGCTTGAACGCTGGGTCGAGCGCGGCTGGCTGCGTTCCCTGGACCGGGCCTTTGTCGGCTTCCTGCATGAGTTGGACCCGGGCTGTGATCCGCTGGTACTGATGGCCGCGGCCCTGACCAGCCATCAATTGGGGCACGGGCATGTCTGCCTGGACCTGTTCGAAACCCTCAAGGAGCCGGACTTCGCCCTGTCGCTGCCCCCCGAAGGCGACGCACAAAACGGCGCACCGGCGCTGCCATCACAGGTGTTGATGGGGCTTGAAGGGGCGCACTGGTGCAAGGTCCTGGCCGGCAGCCGCCTGGTGGCCCTGGCGGCGGATCATGCCGAGTCTTCCCGGCAGCGGCCGCTGGTGCTGTCCGGCAAGCGCCTGTACCTGCGCCGCTACTGGGCCTATGAGCGGCGTATCGACAACGCCTTGCGCCAGCGCCTGGCCTCGGCCGAGGCCACGCCGGAAAACCTCGCGGCGCGCCTCGACGGGCTGTTCGGCCCGGCCAAGGCGGCGGGGCCTGTCGACTGGCAGAAGCTCGCCTGTGCCCTGGCCACCCGGGGCGCCTTCAGCATCATCACCGGCGGCCCCGGCACCGGCAAGACCACCACCGTGGTGCGCCTGCTGGCCTTGCTTCAGGGCCCGGCGGTGGAAGCACGCAAGCCGCTGCGCATTCGCCTGGCGGCGCCTACCGGCAAGGCCGCGGCGCGCCTGACCGAGTCCATCAGCTTGCAGGTGCGTTCCCTGGCGGTGCCCGATGAGGTGCGGGAAATGATCCCCAGCGAGGTGACCACCGTGCACCGCTTGCTGGGCAATCGCCCGGGTACCCGGCATTTCCGCCATCACGCCGGCAACCGCTTGCCCCTGGATGTCCTGGTGGTGGACGAAGCCTCGATGATCGACCTGGAAATGATGGCCAACCTGCTGGACGCCTTGCCCATCCATGCACGCCTGGTGTTGCTGGGGGACAAGGACCAGCTGGCCTCGGTGGAAGCCGGCGCCGTGCTCGGCGACCTGTGCCGTGATGCCGAGGCCGGTTGGTACAACCCGCAGACCCGGGCCTGGCTGGAGGCGGTCAGTGGCGAGAACCTGGGAGCCAGCGGCCTGCAGGAAGACAGCGCCCACCAGCATCCCCTGGCGCAGCAGGTGGTGATGCTGCGCCATTCCCGGCGTTTCGGCGAAGGCAGTGGCATCGGCCAGCTGGCGCGTTGGGTCAACCAGCAGCAGGCCGATGAGGCCCGGCGCCTGCTGGCGGCTCGCAGCCATGCCGACCTGTATGGCCTGAGCCTCAAGGGCGAGCAGGATCGGGCCCTGGAGCGGCTGCTGCTGGAGGGTCATGGCGAGGGGCCGCAAGGCTACCGCCACTACCTGAATGTGCTGCGCAGCCAGCGCCCGCCGCCGGGTACGCCTCTGGAGGATCGGCGCTGGACCGACTGGGCGCGCCATGTCCTGCAAGCCTTTGATCGCTTCCAATTGCTGTGCGCGGTGCGCAAGGGCCCCTGGGGTGTCGACGGCCTGAACTTGCGGATTACCCAGGCGCTGTTCAAGGCCCGGCTGATCGACAGCGACCAGCAATGGTACGAGGGCCGCCCGGTGCTGATGACCCGCAACGATTACGGCCTGGGCCTGATGAACGGTGATATCGGCATCGCCCTGAAACTGCCGGAGCAGGAAGGCCCGGAGGCGGGGCGTCAGGTGCTGCGCGTAGCCTTTCCGCGCAACGATGGCCAGGGCGGGGTGCGGTTGGTGCTGCCAAGCCGGCTCAATGACGTGGAAACCGTTTACGCCATGACTGTGCATAAGTCCCAGGGCTCGGAGTTCGCCCACACTGCGTTGATCCTGCCCGACGCCCTGAACCCGGTGCTGACCAAGGAGCTGATCTACACCGGTATCACCCGGGCCAAGGACTGGTTCAGCCTGATCGAGCCCCGTGCCGGAGTGTTCGAAGAGGCGGTTCGGCGCAAGGTCAAGCGCCTGAGCGGGCTGATGCTGGAGTTGGACTGACACCCATGTTTCCGTCTTTTCTCAGGCGTCGTGCTCGGGTGCTGGTCTCGCTGCATTTTCCCGGGCTGTGCTATCGTTGCGGCATCATTTCCGTGAAAATCAAAGAGAATCCCTGCATGGACGTGGCTGTCTTGAGGACAGAGCGCATTTTGGGGTGGAGACAGTGTGTGCTGTCGACCATTCTCTGCCTGTTCAGCCTGTTGGCCTTCGCGCAGTCGGAGCCACCGGCGGCCGCGAGCCTGGCCGAGCAACGAGCCAAGGCTGTAACCCAAGTGGTGCTGGGCATTCTCAGCTACGCTCGCTGGCCCGTTGAGCCTGCGCAACTGCGTCTGTGCGTGGTCGGCCCCACCGAATACACCGATGACCTGCTCAAGGGCACGACCCAGGCCACTGGCCGCCCGGTGCTGGTGCGGCGTCTGCTGGCCAACAACCCGTCGCTGGCCAGTGAGTGCGATTCGGTCTACGTCGGCAAATTGTCCAATGATGAGCGTACCCGCCTGTTCAACTCGCTGACCGGGCAACCGGTGCTGAGCATCAGCGAGGGGGGCGACCAGTGCACCGTGGGCAGCCTGTTCTGCCTGCGGGTCGGCGACAGCCAGGTGTCGTTCGAGGTCAATCTGGATTCCGTGGCCCGCAGCGGGGTGAAGATTCACCCCAGCGTGCTGCAGCTTTCCCGTCGTCGTCCGGCGGCCCCATGAAACTGTTCAAGCCCAACGCCCGCCCTACGCTGCGGTCGGTCATCGGTCGCGGCCACCTGATCGTTGCTTTACTGGCGATCTCCATGGCCAGCCTGTCCCTGACCTTTCTCGGGGTGTTGGCCCTGCGCGTGTACGCCGATCACAACCTGCACCTGATCGCCCGCTCCATCAGCTACACCGTGGAAGCTGCAGTGGTGTTCAACGACAGTGTGGTGGCCACTGAGGCCCTGGCCCTGATCGCCTCCACTGAAGAGGTGGCCGACGCCAAGGTGTATGACAGCCAGGGCCAGTTGCTGGCCAGCTGGCAGCGCCCGGAAAGTGGCTTTCTGACCAATCTGGAAATGCACGTCGCCAGCACCTTTTTGGAAAAGCCCATCAGCCTGCCGATCCTGCACCAGGGGCGGGAAATCGGCACCATCAATGTCACCGGCCATGGCGGCAGTCTGTTGCGGTTTCTCCTCAGTGGCCTGGTGGGCATCGTACTGTGCATCGCCCTCAGCGCCTGGTTGGCGCTGTACCTGGCGCGCCGCCAGTTGCGAGGCATCACCGGGCCGTTGCGCAGCCTGGCCGATGTGGCGCACGCGGCCCGGCGCGAACGGGCCTTCGATCAGCGGGTGCCACCGGCGCAGATCGCTGAGCTGGACAACCTGGGCAACGACTTCAACGCCCTGCTCGATGAGCTGGAGGCCTGGCAGACCCATCTGCAAAGCGAGAATGAAACCCTGGCCCACCAGGCCAGCCACGACAGCCTGACCGGCCTGCCCAACCGGGCGTTCTTCGAAGGCCGGCTGATCCGTGCCCTGCGCAGCGCCAACAAGCTCAACGAGCGCATGGCGGTGCTGTTTCTCGACAGTGACCGGTTCAAGGAGATCAACGACAACTTCGGCCACGCCGCCGGCGATGCGGTGCTGGTGGCCGTGGCCACGCGGATTCGCGCGCAGTTGCGCGAGGACGACCTGGTGGCGCGCCTGGGCGGGGACGAATTTGCCGTGCTGCTGACCCCGCTGCACCGGGTCGAGGATGCCCAGCGCATCGCCGACAAGATCATCAGCAGCATGGAAGTACCGATTCAACTGCCCGGCAGCCTGTCGATCCTGACATCGCTGAGTATCGGTATCGCCGTGTACCCGGATCATGGCGCGACACCGGGCAGTCTGTTGAATGCCGCCGACGCGGCCATGTACCAGGCCAAGCGCGGTTCTCGCGGCGGGCAACACACAGTGGGGGCGGAGCCTCCAATCGTTCAGGTTCAAAACAGGAGCTAAATCCCTTGTTCTCAATGACGCAACGTTCGGTTCGACTGTTCAGCACTCTGGTGTTCATGGCCCTGCTGGCCCTGGCCGGCTGTCAGAGCGTGCCGCCCAAAGGTCTGACCCCGAAACAGATCGCGGTACTGAAACAGGAGGGCTTCGAACTGACGGATGAAGGCTGGGCCTTTGGCCTGTCGGGCAAGGTGCTGTTTGGCAGCGATGTGGAAACCCTGAACCAGGCCAGCACCGAGATCGTCCAGCGCATCGGCAAGGCGCTGCTCAGCGTCGATATCCAGAAGGTCCGGGTCGATGGTCACACCGACGCATCGGGCAAGGAGGCCTACAACGTGCAACTGTCCGTGCGCCGGGCCAAGAGTGTGGTCAAGGTGCTGACCCAGGTTGGCATGCGTGAAGAAAACATCCAGCTGCGCGGCCTGGGCAGCAGCGAGCCGGTGGCCTCCAACAGCACCGTGGCCGGGCGTACCGAGAACCGTCGGGTGTCGATCGTGGTGATCGCCGACTGATCGGCGACCAGCCGGGTAGCGGCTGCAGCCTTGCGGCCGCTAAGGGTCAGGGGGCGGCGAAGTGCATGCTGCGACTCTCGCCCATCAGCAGCGGCCGATTCTGCTCGGTCACTTCGCGGATGTAATCCCACAACAGGGTGATGCGCTTCAACTTCCTGAGATCCTCCCGGCAGTACATCCAGAACTTCAAGGAATTCAGGTTAACCCAATGATTACGGGGGCTAACCGCCATGAGCATCCTTGAAGTTCGATCTGCTGTATCAACCACTGTTACAAGTCTTACGACTCCCCTGAGGCCGGCCACAAGGCTCGCTAAGCCGTATTACTACCGACGCAACGGCATTTACTACATGCGTCTCAGGGCTACAGGCAGCACCACCAATCTCGCTTCGGTTTCCTTGAAGACCAACAACAGAAGGGCGGCTATGGATGCCGCTGAGCAGCTCTCGGGCATTGTCCGGGCTTTTCACTTGGAGAACCCAGACGCCCCTTGGAACAAGCTGAAGGAGCATTTTCGTTGTGTCTCGTTTGAGCTGTTTGGGTCTGAACGGGATAACGACGTTACGCAGGTGTGGGGCGGGTTTCATGAAGTCCACTCAGGTGATAAGGGCGGCTCAACGGGATCCATAAAGCCGACTGCGGATGTCCCGGTGTCTCTGTCTGAAGTGGCTCCAGCGATGACCTTTGAGATTCTTTCCAGTCTCTACTTGGCCGACCGTGGGCGGGATCAGAAGGCATCAACACTGAAGGAAACCAAGATTTGCCACGGCACCATCTCTGCGGCCCTAGGTGAACTGGACATGAGGACGCACTCACGGGCTGACCTCGTAGCTCTCCGTGATCGTCTTGCAGATGGTCGCATGCCTTCAACGGTCAATAAGCTGATTGTGAAGCTGTCGGCTGTCCTCGCATGGTCTGTGGAAAACGGTCACATATCCAAGTCATACGATAAGAAGCTGAAGCTTACTAAGGGTCTTGAGTCGAGCCGTAAGGCATTTACACAGGATCAGGTGGGCTTGCTGGTGGCTTACTCCAACACGCTCCCTGAGTACTCATGGAAGCGCTGGCTATTGAGTCTGGGTGCTATCACTGGCGGACGCCTCAATGAAATCTCACAGTTGACGGTAGGTGACGTGCAGACCCTTGCTTCAGGTATCACCGCCATACATATCAACGAGGTCGGTGAGGGTAAGTCGATCAAGAACAAACGTAGTGAGCGGCTAGTGCCACTGACAGACGGTGCCTATGGGTTCGACCTCACAGCCTTCATGCGGTATGTCGATGCGCGCAAAGTCAGCGGGTCAGACTCGTTAGCTCAGATCGGCTACAAAACAGCCGGAGAGTGGGTAAATCAACAAGCAATCCCAGAGGCTCTTGGTGACACGTATGGCCCAGGCTTGGTGTTTCATTCGTTGCGTCACTCGTTGGCTTCGCTAATGCAAGTCAAAGGAGTTCCTACGACGCATGCTCAGGCTGTGATGGGTCATGCTTCTGGCACGATTACTTTTGACACATACGGCTCTGGCGTTCCCGTTGAAACCATCGCTGAGGTGCTCAGGGGGCTTTTTGTCAGTAGCAATCACCTACCCCGAATCAAAAATGGTTTGCACCCGTGAGGGGTTTCCCGCCGGTGTGGCGCCCGTGGTTCCCCCGTGGGGGAGGGGCAATGGCCTCTGTGCTACGTCTGGCGGGCGAACGGGAGCCTTTATTGCCCTAGCCGGGGCGGTGCATGCACTCCGTTGTACCGGGGCGATGCGGTCTGATGGGGCTTGTCGGGTGGCTTGCCTCATGTATCACTCAGGGCCATTGCCGCAGCTCAAGTCGTGTTGGCGTATAGCGCTGTATGACGGGCTGTGAGGGCCGTTGCCCGTTACGCTGACTATGCCGAGGCTGTCGCTTTGTGTCCGCTGGTGGTTGGCTGACGAGCTGTGAGGTGCTGTCGAGTGATGCCGGTCTAGCTTGTCGCTGTCAGAAGGGGCTGAGGTCATGTGGTGTCAACAATCATCCGTTTAATGGCACTGGCTGGAAAGGTCGTGAAGCGGTGACATCAAACTATGGTTGAAACTTGTTGGCACCATCTGTATTCTTGTCACCATTAAATGGCACCACCGCCATTGACTACAGGATGACAGACCATGACCACTACAGGCCGCACCTTCGCCTACTGCCGGGTATCGACTGCCGACCAGACCGCCGAAAACCAGACACACGCGATCAAGTCAGCCGGGTACACCCTGCGCGCTAACCGTGTGGTGTCCGAGACTATCAGTGGCAGCGTGCCAGCGATGGAGCGTCCGGGCTTCCTGTCCCTGCTCAATAAGATGGAAGAGGGTGACACGCTGGTGGTGCTGAAGCTCGACCGCCTTGGCCGTGACAGCATCGACATCCAAACCACTATCCAACAGCTTGACGATGCGGGTATTCGTGTCGTTTCCCTCGACCTTGGAAATACCGATCTAACCAGCGGCGCGGGTAAGCTCTTGATGCAGGTAATTGCAGCCGTGGCAGAGATGGAGCGCGACCGAATCCGCGAGCGTACTCGTGAAGGTCTAGCTCGTGCGAAGTCCGAAGGCGTGAAGCTGGGGCGCCCTGTTGCCGATGACGTGACCGCACAGGTTCTTTCTTATCGCCGCCAAGGCTACAGCCAGTCAGCTACAGCCGCAGCACTGGGCATCTCTGTACGAACCGTGAAGCGACATTGTGCAAAGCTGGAAGCCGATGCATGACTTTTGGCAAAGGGCCGTTTCAGGGCACGCTCAGGGCGTTCTATAGCATCGAGGCGCTGACTGCCCCGGCCTTATCTAGCTACCCGAATGCATTACGCATAGGTCGAGATGCACGGTGAGAAATGCGGCCAGAGGCCCGCGAGAGGCTATTACAGCTCAACCGAGCAGCATCTGGGATTCGCTTAGGGGTGACGGCTTGAAATGGCTCCCGCGCGGCCAGATCCGCCGACTGTGGCGCTGGCGTTATTCATCGTCACTCACATTCCGCTATTGGTCGCCTGGCTCTTCCGTGACTGCATGTATTCCAATCAGCCTCAGACCACACTCAGACAGCGACCGGGCAGAATATAGATTGCCCCCCACCCAAAGCCTCAGGCGCTCAACGCGAGCCTCTGGGGCTTTCTCGTTTGAGGATATTCGCCCAAGTCTGACAAAAAGTCTCACACGTGAGACTAATACCGGATCGAGTTTTAAATTGCAGTATAGAAATAAACCTCCCGCGTGACTCGATTGGTAGATCTGGTCACAAAGTCTCACAGCGCCACAGCCCTTATAAACCGTGGTTTCGAGAGTCTCACACTATTTAAGTTGCAGTATAGAAGAATCCCCAGTAGCAACAGTAGTGTAGAAGCTACAGTAGCACCCTAGGGGGAGTAGGTTTAGTAGTCTCCAGTGGAAGATGTAGTGCATTAGCCTAGTAGAGATAGTTGTATTCCTCCCTTCTTCTCCTTATGGAGAAAGGGAGAGCAATATCTGCAATGACGTATCCCCTTCAGTAAGCCCTAGGCCGCTCACAGGCAGTTATGGGTAGAGTGCTGAGCCGAATACTGCCTAGCGCTTAAAAGACGAATGGCGGGCCTCTGGGGATTCTGGATTTGGCTTTAAGTCTCACGCGTTAGACAGATTTAAGTTGCACTATAGATAAGCGAGTCGAGTCTCGGCAGTAAACACCATTCAGTGAAACGCCCCCACCACTATTTCCCTATCTCAGGTCGATGCCCAAATGAGAATGATTCATGGGTTCATCGGTCTGTATCCCCATCGAAGATGGTAGCCACCAGTAGAACAAGTTCCACTAGTAGCCGCTCTTCTTGTTCTTCCTTGAAGAACAAAGCCAACGCAGTTGGTAGCAACCAGAAGCCGTTAGCAGCCCTTTCTTTCCGGGGAGGTTTGTTAGGACATCGTTTCAAGAACTAGACGATGCCCAGAGCGTCCAGCACTGAGCCAGTAACCACCTACACCAGAGAGGTAAGACCAATGTCCAATCAAGACCCAGAAGATTACAACAGCACCCATATCACCGGTGACCGAGCAGAGAACAAACGACGTTTCGGCATCACCCTGCACAACATGCCCGCAGTCCCTCTATCGGCCATCACTGACCCTAAGCACAGCATCAATATTAGTTCGGAGTCAGGTAAGCGCATGGGCGCTTTGGTGCTGGCTGTCGATGAACACTTCGAACTTACCGGTCGAATGCAGCTCATGATTGCCCACGGTAGCCGCATTACTGACGGCTGGTCGGCCATCTGGTCGAGTTTCGTGGAGCAGCCTCAGTTCATCCCCGGTGCATCGGAATGAATCGCGGCGTGCAAGTCCTAACTAGCGCGAGCATGGTAGACCTGACGGGCAAAGGCAGAACGCCACGTCAACCGGGCCAACCTATGGGCGTCATTGCCACAGGCCGCTTTGCTCATGAACCAGACCCGATAGAGCCGCAGGGCACCACCAGCACTACAGGCATGTATGACATGTCCAAGATGCGACGTAGTTAAGTTGCAGTAATGAATGAGGCAGGCGGTCGCTTGCCCATCTGCTACATCCTATTACATCTCCCTAGATAGAACATATAAGTCAATCATCGTGGCCGGTGGTTACGGTTGGTCGCCGCTCTTTGGCTGGCTGCTCGATGGTTGACTTATATGTTCCGTCTGCACACCAAATTCAAAACAGATTTCGAGAGGTCTACTATGACTATCGCACTGCCTATTAAACTGCCCGACGCACAGGGTAACTTGCACACCTTCCTGTCAAACAATGATGGGATGTATAACCTGACTGACATCTGGCGAGAGCTGGGCCTACCAAAGAAGAATCTACCCAGCCAGTGGGATAATGCGACTAAGCGCTACTTAGCGCAGAGTGGAAATTTCCATTCTGCAAATACTCAAGACAAGAACACCCTCGCCACTGAGATTGGAACCATCGCATATGCAATGTGGGTTAGCCCTGCATTCTTTGAACTGGTTGTTTCTGTCTTCATCACTGTCCGCAATGACGAGAAGTTAGCCGCTGCCACCTATCGCAAGCTGGCCGATGAGCATCAAGACATGTTCGCTGCCAATGCCCGGAAGGTTAAGGCATACGCACGATTGGATCGTACCTTGTTGCACTGGAGACATAGCTGTTACTTGGCAGACATTAACAGTCCCGACCTGGCTTACAAGTATGTAGTCAGCAAGTACATGCTTTGGTCTGTCCGTTACGTCGGCAAGATTACCCGGTATTCCCTCACCGCTGAGGGGAGGGCCGCAGGGTTCTACGTGGTCAATGGAGGAAACATGAGCGATGGCCTTCGCGTTACATCGGCAGGTCGCTGCTGGCTTATGGATCACGCCGACGAGATTAACGAGGCAACCCGTCATGCGTAAGTTGATCCCCGGATATTCCCCATCGTTCAACTACGGCGGGCCAATTGGTCACGCTGATGAAGACGACACAGTTAACGGGCGAGCGCCCTACCTACCGGCACCTACTAACTTCCTTGCTGCATTCCAGCCGGGGAAAGGTGCGCAACTAATGCAACAGACAATGACCAACTAAACAGAGAGGTTTAAGACCAAATGGACAACGTACAGAATATCAATGCACGATTCGACGCACTCAAAGGCGCAATGACCCATTCCCAACTGCTCAACGCAATGAAGGTGCCATCTGCTCAACAAGCTATCCAGCAAGTTGGCGAAGCCGAAGTTATCAAGATGCTGCAAATGAATGGCTTGGGCTACGCCGAAGGACAGGTGTGCAAACGCTTCACTGTGTTCACCTCCCAGCTAATCCCCGGTCGTGATAGCGATGACCAGAAGTTGCGGGAGTTCGCCCGCACTCGACAGGACGTTATCAACTCGCTCAAGCATTACAACGAGTTCGGCTATCTGAAACACCAGACTCCGAAGGGTATGCCGTCGCCATATGACGCTCAGTGCTTGTTCAAGTGGCTGAGCGACCTGCGATCTTTCATCACGACCCAGCTACCAGAAACTGACATGTTCAAGCAGGTAGGGGTGGGGAGTAGCCGTAGCAGCTTCCCAGAGTTCTCCGAGGTGCTGAGCAAGTACAGCCCTGACATCCTCGACCTTCTGGACGCGGTAGACCACGGGCGCTATCACAACTACGCCTACCACTCTGCGAAGGTGGGGAGCGATCTGGGGCGCACTATGCACTCGCTGCTGTTCGGTGCTGAAGGTTGGGGCAAGAGTACTGCTGAGAAACTCGCCGAGCTGTCGGCTGCTGCAAGCGGCCCGTACAACCAGCGCAAGCCAGCGACTGAGGCATTCAATCTGCTGACCACTGGCCTGCTGTCGGCTGAGGACTGCGCTTCACTGGTTGCTACCGGCACCTATACACCGTTGTTCGTGGAGCAGATGTTCCAGATGGCGGCTCAGGTCTACGGGCAGTTCAAGATGGGCGATATCGGCTATCAGGTCTACGAGTTCAACAGTGGCCGACTGAGTGATGCCGTTCGGGAGGCTGAGCGTCAAGCCAAGCTACTGGCGGATTTAGAGGCACAAGAAGAGGCTCGGCGCACCCGGATGGAGCGTGCCCAGAAGATCCTTAAGCGACTGGAAGAATTGAAGGCCAAGATGGCTGACGGTTCTATCACCATCAGCGAGCTGGATGAGCTGGAGCGCATGCAGGTCTTCGCGTAAGCATCAAGCAGCATAGGGAAGGGGCTGGCATAAGCTGGCCCCACCCAGTAGCAGCAAACGCCCAAGGCCACAGCGCACGGGTGACTATTGAAGGACAGGCTTAGCTCGGGGTATCTGTCTTTTGCAACCTGGCCCCACGCTCCGACCTCGTTACTGCCCTTCGCCTGTTGATGGTGAGATGATTCCCGCTGTCTTAACGTCGACCTACCTTGTGTGATTAATCTGTCATTCTAACCGAAACCGCGTTGGTATTTCGTTTCGGATTCAAGGACCGATTTTTATCCTCAGAAGGCGCAATCATTATCAGTTATTAGGGGATTTTAAAAGAGGTAGTGATTCACGGCTATTTGGGCTTTCATGATCCATCGGAATTTGGAACAATTGGGGGTGTAGAGGTTTATGAGCGTAATCCTACGAATCATCAACCTTGATAAACTAATAAGCTAGTCGAACTCAAGGAAGTACAGGATGCAGCAACTGAAAGATTTCGTTAATACGAAAGAGTTTGCTGACATGTTGGAAGGGTTGGTTCATCCTGTAATTCTAAGTCGCGAAAGCCAGGATGAGTACTACTCCCATTTTGGCGTGGGTACAGCTTTCGTATTGGCACTCGAGGGTGAGCTTTTCGTGGTTACAGCCCAACATGTGCTGAACAACCAAGGCGCGAGCCACGATGATTTGCGAATTTTGCTTCGCAATGCTCCCCTCTCGATCATTTTTGATCGAAGATCGGTCTTTCGTGATGAGATAGACCCTGACCTTGATTCGGATCTCGTTATCTTGAGAATTAAGAAATCTCAACATGAGTCACTGCTCGCGGCAGGACTTACTTGCGTGCAAGCAACAGATTGTATTCGAACTTCTCAGAATGAACTCGTTGACCTATTTCATGTATACGGCTATCCAGATGAGGGGAGAGGTTATGAATACGAAGAAAAATCAATTACTGCTGACTTGATGTACGTAGGTGGGGTTCTTTCTGAGTCTTTGGTTCCGGGGTTGAATACCATTCGAATCCAGAGTACGCGTCCAGCTGATCTAAATGGCATGAGTGGCTCGATGGTCATTGCTGAAATTCACGGTGAGTGGAAGTTTGCTGGGTTGGTCACGCTAGGAGGAAACAAGGAGGGGGTTTTAAGCTTCATTCCAGCTGATAAAATTCTCAACTATCTGTACAAAATGCTATTCATGGAGATAGCGGACTTAGTAGTTTCCAAGTAGCACGATTTTCATAGATGCTTTCAAAATCCGCATCGGTCGGGAACTTTCGCTTCTGGCCGTCTGCTCCCAGAGGAGTAGCCCCGGTAGTCAGTTAAATGTGGCATGTATCTGTTATTTAATGCTGTTTAGTGCCAGTGATGTCATCGCCTTCTTAAGGTTTTAATTTTGTACGCGCCGATCTTGAATGCGAAGTGAGCAAGTGTAATGATGCTTATTACAGCAGCTAGTGATGCGCCTATGCTGTAAAGTTTATTAAGGCTTTCGTCCGTTGAAACGAGTCCGAGGTATTTTAATAGCGGCAGTGTCAACTCGGGAGGTAGCGTTGCAGAAGCGATAATTCCAAAAATAATTGTGAGTCGCCGCGTGTTAGATTCCGATATTATTTTCTCCTCAAGTTCAAGTGATTTGCGGATGGTATCTATTTTCTTTTGTAATTGTTTGTATGTTGTGCTTAGCTGGCCGCCGACTTGCACTTCTTCAATGTATTTTGCTATCTCTCCATATTTGTGTGCCTGCAACAGCGTTTCTTCGAATTCGAGGATGTCTAATTCCAGTTGCGCTACATGAATTGCGGTTTTGCACTTCTTTAAGTTAAGGCCGGCATATGAGTAGTAGATAAGTATGTAGTCTGCTGCCTCGTTGAGAACTTGAATGTCTGAGGTAAGGTTTTGGAATGTATAATGATCCTGCTCCTGAATAAACTTTTCAAATTTTGCAGACGATAGTAAGAGTGAGACGGACTCTGAATAAAAGTTGTTGTAGTCATCAGCCTGTCGCATATCTCTTGCGAGCAGAACTGGGGAGTTACTATCTTTTTTAGAAGCTACGCTTCGAGCCATCACGCTATTCACTAGTTGAGAGTGATGCGACAGATTTTCTGATGCGCTCCATTTTTGTTGAGTGTGAGATTGAATGTAGACGATTGGTTTCCCCCGCCAGTGGTGTCCAATAGAATCATCTTCATATCGACCGGCATGCCAGTTGGCTTTTGTTTGTAGTGCCCCCATTTTTATAGTGCGAGCCACCACGGACAGAAGGTTTCTTGCTAGATCCGAGAGTGAAAATTGATCGGTGTGTACAAGCTCGAAGACTGTAAGTTTTTCTTCTAAGAATTCAATTGTCTCCGGGTTGTCAAACGCGGTTTTAATGATTGAGTCAAATGATTTTCTCTGCGTTAGTCTTTCTGTTCTCGACATCTGGGCAAGAAGCGATTCTGTGCAGGCTTGGTGAAGTTTTTTCTCGCATAGCAGGGATGTGATATTCCTTCTGGATTTGTTGACTTCACAATGGATGACTTCTGAAGTTGAAGCATTAGTAAACCCTGGCATAGTAGGCAGGACTATGCTGATAACGCCGCCAATATACACCCTTATATGTGGTGTTATAAATTCGTACGCTTTGTCACCGTCACATTTTATAGCGATTGGGCGCATGAATATCCGAGCGCTTTCTGTGGGGAAACCATAAGCAGTATTAAAAAGGTGCTTGTCGGATAGGATTAAATTGAACGCTGTGAGTAAGGAGTATGTGTTGGAGTCGCCGGGGTTGGTACGCAGAAAATTGTTGTGTCCAGAGACTTTTAAACCTTGCTCAGATATTTCATGGCGGATATTAAGTTGTTGCGATCTTAGTCTTCCAGCGTCTGTGAAGTATATTTTTCCGCGGTTAGTAAGCGCAAAGCTAAATGCGTCAGATTCCGCAAGTATTTCACATATTCCCTCTAAATTAACATTGCCTGTGATTTTTGATGAGTAGAGGTAAGTTACATTTCCAGAGTAGGTGCTAGCTGTTTCATCTGTGTTGTCGCTGGCTTCTGTGTTGTTTGCGGTCATCAACTATTCTTCCCTGTAAATAAAAGGGGTAGGAGTAATCATATATTCCAATCTTTACACGAAGCTACCGAAGCTTGCTAGGTGTCAAGGATCTAAGTGAGCAGTCGGAGCTGAAAGAAAAAATCGCCGATGATGAGTCTGTAGCGAACGTCCGCATAAGGCCGTAGCTGAAGGTCGCAGAGGAGCTGCAACGTGGATAGTTAGGGAATGTGCTGGTCAAAGCCGATTGCAAGGTACGTCAAATTAAACGCAAATGATGGAGAGGTCTGAGCAATGACCATCAAGCCGCAAACGACGGTAAGGTGAGCTAGGATCCACTTCAACACTTGAGGACGGTAGCCATGTCGAATAACTCAGAAGCCCAGATCGCAACGGCGGACGCACTCACATTGCTTTTGCATAACCAGCATGCCATCGCTGCGGCAATTGATGAGCTGACTTGTTGGCTCTCAGAGAATGGAGCTTCAGTTGTTGCTGACAACGCGACCATGGCCTTGGAAACGCTGGACGTGAATGCTCAAGGGATTACGGACGCCATCATGCGAATACGGCGGTCGTAGCCCCGCTCAGCCGTCTGACTTCCCACCGTGTCACCTACCTATTTCTTGGTCTACTCCTTGTAATTCTGGGAATTAGCCAAGATGGACCTCTGGTCGAAGGCCTTGGGGATGTCGTCTGCGTTCTACTTGCTGGCTGTGATGGGTGACCTTGCCGTGGTGCTAGCAGAGCACACTCCAAATGATTTCAATTTGCCTAAGGCGTGGAGCTATGCTTGGGCTTCCACTGAACGGGGAAGTGACGAAATGGCGGTAGTCGACCTTTATTCCAAAAGGAAGGAACGAGAGCGTAATGGTGTTAGCGATGTCTTCATCTATGACACGTTCTCGCCAAACTTTCGTGTTCAACTGTCCATGATGATCGATGACCTTTTAGGGGACCGCAATTCTGTGCGGGACGAACGCATGCCCTTGGCCGTCTATGGAGCCATCGTTCAGAGCTTAAAGAAAGAATATGGCGTTAGGAGCCTGTCCACCATTGTCCAACAGAATCCTTACGACGAGTTGCACCTCTTTCTATCGTCTGAACCCGACGTGGAACGATGCTTGGATGCCGTAGAGCTTTGCTACAAAATGGGGAATAAGCATGCGCGAGGGCAAGTCTACAGAACGATTCATCGCTGGGATGCGGATGACCACGTAGACAGCTGTATTGAGGAGCTGAACACAAGGTTCAAGGAAGCCCGTTGTGGTTATGAGTTCATTGATGACGAAATTATTCGTATCGATTCAGGATTCCTACATGCGGAGGCGGTTAAGCCTGCTATCCACTTCTTGAATTTTAAAGGGTACGAGGCTGCGCGTAACGAGTTTTTCGGAGCTTACGACCATTACCGACACAAGAGATACAAAGAGGCGCTGGTCGACGCGGCAAAGTCCTTTGAGAGCACTTTTAAGATCATCTGCACTCTGAACGGCTGGGTGTATGGGCCGAGGGATACCTCGAATAAACTCATTCAAATTCTCGTGGACAATGGCTTCATACCCGCCTTCAACCAAGCACATTTGTCTGCGATACAGACTGCCCTGACTTCAGGGATTCCAACACTCAGGAACAACCTTGGAGGTCATGGGGATGGCACTGATATTGTCGAGGTGCCCGCCGAGGTAGTGGCGTATGGTTTGCACCTGACTGCATCCGCCATCGTTATGCTCGCAGGTCTTCAAGCAAAGCGTGACAGATTGGACCTTTGAGAATCTGGCAGAAAAATCTGAATGACCACCTCACTACGGGTACGTGCGCGCATCCCCCCATGGGTGCCCTCGCGTGGTCCTTATCGCGCCTGCGTGGGTCCTTATCGCGTGCCCATGCGCGCCTCTGGATGAGGACTTTGAGGCACTTTCAGGTGTTACAAGTCACGTATCAACCCCTGACACAAAACCTTGGCAAAGGCCTGCTGACCTCGCTACGATGCGGCCACCTGATTCCTTGAAGATCATTAATCGGCAAACCGCATCTCGCGGGTCTGCCCCATCAGCAGACCCTGATTGCGCTCCGTCACCTCACGGATGTAATCCCACAACAGGGTAATCCGCTTGAGCTTGCGCAGGTCCTCCCGGCAGTACATCCAGAATTGCCGGGTCAGGTTGATTTCCTTGGGCAGCACTGGCAGCAGGCGCGGGTCCTGGGCCGCCAGGAAGCACGGCAGGATCGCCAGCGAGCGGCCCTGCTGCGCCGCCACGTACTGGGCAATCACGCTGGTGCTGCGCAGGTTAGCGCTGGCCCCGGGCACCACATTGGCCAGGTACAGCAGCTCGGAACTGAACGCCAGGTCATCCACATAACTGATGAATTGATGCTCGCCCAGGTCGCTTGCGCGGCGGATCGGTGGGTGGCGGTCGAGGTATTCCTGGGTGGCGTACAGCTGCAGGCGGTAGTCGCACAGCTTGCAGCACACGTAAGGGCCGTGTTCCGGGCGCTCCAGGGCGATGACGATGTCCGCCTCGCGCTTGGACAGGCTGATGAAGTGCGGCAGTGGCAGGATATCCACCGAGATTGCCGGGTAGGCGTCGAGGAAGTGGCTGAGTTGCGGGGTAATGAAGAAGCTGCCGAAGCCCTCGGTGCAGCCCATGCGCACATGGCCGGACAACGCCACTCCGGAGCCCGAGACCTGCTCGCACGCCATGTGCAGGGTGCTTTCGATGGACTCCGCATAACCCAGCAGGCGCTGGCCCTCGGCGGTGAGGACAAAGCCGTTGGTACGGGACTTTTCGAACAGCAGGGTGCCCAGGGCGGTTTCCAGCGAACCGATGCGCCGCGACACCGTGGTGTAGTCCACCGCCAGGCGCTTGGCCGCGCTGCTGGCCTTGCGGGTGCGCGCCACTTCGAGGAAAAACTTCAGGTCGTCCCAGTTCAGGGTGCTCAGCGAGGTGATGTTTTTTTGCATGTTGGACCGGATTTTATGTGCGTTCTTATTAGTAATTTGCACATCTATACTCCAAAAACCGTCCGACACCAACTCGCGACAGCCCCTCTTTCAAGGCGCTTGCCCGCCTTGGTTTCCCTGCATAAGAACTCAAGAAGTCAGGAGACCCCATGAACGCATCCCTCAAGCCCGACGGCACCACCCTGCAACAGGTCAAATTGCTGATTGACGGTGAATGGGTCCAGTCCCAGAGCCAGGAATGGCACGACATCGTCAACCCGGCGACCCAGGAAGTGCTGGCCAAGGTGCCCTTTGCCACGGCCGCTGAAGTCGACGCCGCGATCGCTGCTGCCCAGCGTGCCTTCCAGACCTGGAAACTGACCCCGATCGGCGCGCGGATGCGCATCATGCTCAAGCTCCAGGCCCTGATCCGCGAGCATTCCAAACGCATTGCCGCAGTCCTCAGCGCCGAGCAGGGCAAGACCCTCGCCGACGCCGAGGGCGACATCTTCCGTGGCCTGGAAGTGGTGGAGCATGCCTGCTCCATCGGTACCCTGCAGATGGGCGAATTCGCCGAAAACGTCGCCGGCGGTGTGGACACTTACACCCTGCGCCAGCCGATCGGCGTGTGCGCCGGGATCACCCCGTTCAACTTCCCGGCGATGATTCCGCTGTGGATGTTCCCGATGGCCATCGCCTGCGGCAACACCTTCGTCCTCAAGCCTTCCGAGCAGGACCCACTCTCTACCATGCTGCTGGTGGAGCTGGCGCTGGAAGCCGGAGTGCCGGCCGGCGTGCTCAACGTGGTACACGGCGGCAAGGATGTGGTGGATGCGCTGTGCACCCACAAGGACATCAAGGCGGTGTCTTTCGTCGGGTCGACCGCGGTAGGCACCCATGTCTATGACCTGGCAGGCAAGCACGGCAAGCGTGTGCAATCGATGATGGGCGCCAAGAACCACGCCGTGGTGCTGCCCGACGCCAACCGCGAACAGACCCTCAATGCCCTGGTGGGCGCCGGCTTCGGCGCGGCCGGCCAGCGTTGCATGGCCACCTCGGTGGTGGTGCTGGTGGGGGCAGCGAAACAATGGCTGCCGGACCTCAAGGCCCTGGCGCAGAAACTCAAGGTCAACGCCGGTACCGAGCCGGGCACCGATGTTGGCCCTGTGGTCTCCAAGCGTGCCAAGGCGCGGATTCTGGAACTGATCGAAAGCGGCGTGAAAGAAGGCGCCAAGCTGGAGCTCGATGGCCGCGACATCAAGGTTCCGGGCTACGAGCAGGGCAACTTCATCGGCCCGACCCTGTTCTCCGGGGTGACCACCGACATGCAGATCTACACCCAGGAAATCTTCGGCCCGGTGCTGGTGGTGCTGGAAGTCGACACCCTGGACCAGGCCATCGCCCTGGTCAACGCCAACCCCTTCGGTAACGGCACCGGCCTGTTCACCCAGAGCGGTGCGGCGGCGCGCAAGTTCCAGAGCGAAATCGACGTTGGCCAGGTCGGCATCAACATCCCGATCCCGGTGCCGGTTCCCTTCTTCAGCTTCACCGGCTCCCGCGGCTCCAAGCTCGGCGACCTGGGCCCCTACGGCAAGCAAGTGGTGCAGTTCTACACTCAGACCAAGACCGTCACCAGCCGCTGGTTCGACGATGACAGCGTCAATGACGGTGTGAACACCACCATCAGCCTGCGTTGAGGAGCCTGACATGAACATTGCATTTATCGGCCTGGGCAACATGGGCGCGCCCATGGCCCGCAACCTGATCAAGGCCGGCCATCAGCTGAACCTGTTCGATCTCAACCAGAGCGTGCTGGCCGAGCTGGCTCAACTGGGCGGGCGCATCAGTGCTTCGCCCAAGGCCGCCGCCGAAGGCGCCGAACTGGTGATCACCATGCTCCCCGCTGCGGCCCATGTGCGCAGCGTCTGGCTGGGCGAGGATGGGGTGCTGGCGGGTATTGGCCGCGGCGTTCCGGCGGTGGATTGCAGCACCATCGACCCGCAGACCGCCCGTGAAGTGGCCGCAGCCGCCGCCAAACAGGGCGTGGCCATGGCCGATGCACCGGTATCCGGCGGCACCGGCGGTGCCCAGGCCGGGACCCTGACCTTCATGGTCGGCGCCAGCGCCGAACTGTTCGCCACCCTGCAGCCGGTGCTGGCGCAGATGGGCCGCAACATCGTGCACTGCGGTGAAGTGGGCACCGGACAGATCGCCAAGATCTGCAACAACCTGCTGCTGGGCATCTCGATGATCGGCGTCAGCGAAGCCATGGCCCTGGGGGATGCCCTGGGCATCGACACCCAAGTGCTGGCGGGGATCATCAACAGCTCCACCGGCCGGTGCTGGAGTTCCGATACCTACAACCCGTGGCCGGGCGTGATTGAAACCGCTCCGGCAGCCCGCGGCTATACCGGCGGCTTTGGTGCCGAGCTGATGCTCAAGGACCTGGGGCTGGCCACCGAGGCTGCTCGCCAGGCCCACCAGCCAGTGGTGCTCGGCGCCGTGGCCCAGCAGCTGTACCAGGCCATGAGCCTGCGCGGGGAAGGGGGCAAGGACTTCTCGGCCATCGTCAACAGCTACCGCAAGCCGCAGTAAGGCAAAGATTGTGTAGCCGCTGCCGCAGGAGACGCCGCGATCTCAAGGCTGGATAGCGCCAAGCAAGGCCCTGCGGTCCTTTGCGCAGCTTCGCGGGCTCAGCAGCGGCTACAAGGATAGGTGTAGCCGCTGCCGCAGGCTGCGAACGGCCCGAAGGGCCGCAGCGATTTCAAGTCTGGCGAAGTTTGGTATTGAACGCAGCCCCTTCAGCCGGGGCATTTGCGGGAACCTGCGTCGGGCAGGTTCCCGCTTTTTTTTGCCCGGCTCAGTTCGGCCGGCTGGCAACTGTGCCGGAGGGAGGGTTGAGGCGGGTGTCGAGGCCGAAGCGTTCCTGGATCACCACCTGGTACAGCCCTTTGGCCAGCAACGGATTGATCAGCACGTTCCAGCTGTGGCGCGACACCGAGGAGGGCACCAGCACGAACGGATGGTCCGCCAGCAACTGATCGGCGAACTTCTGCTGGCCGGCGCTGGGAATGCCCGGCACCAGCCAGTTGGGGTTGGGAATGCTGTGTTCATCGACCCGGTAGATGGCGGTCGGGTCCTGGATCAGAGCGCCGGTGAGCACATGGGGCACGCTGTCCAGGGCGGCAAAACCCTTGTGCACCGCCACTTCCAGAATCGCCGTGGCCGGGTCGGCGCTGGCGTACACCGCCTTCACGCCCTTGGAGTTCCAGCGGCCGCCACACAGCTCGGCGCCAATGCCGCTGTCCCAGCTGTCGGCGTGCCGGGCGGCGTCCAGCCGCCAGAAATGAAGGGTGCTGCTGCCCGGCACACTGATCACTGATAGACCCCGTATTCCAGGCGGGTGAGGAACTCGTCCACCAGTTCGAAACCGATGGGGTTGGTCAGCAGGTCCACCGGTTTGTGGCCGTCCAGGCCCATCACCGGCTTGGCCATCCACTCCTGGGCCTCTTCACTGCTGCCGAAGATGTCCTCGGCTTTGGCCAGCACCTGGGCGAAGCGCACCGCACGGGCGCTCTGCTCCGGGTTCAGCGGCTCGTCCGGGGTTTTCAGGCGCCGGTGCAGGGTGCGTTCGGAAAGGCCGATGATCTTGGCCAGGACCTGTTCGTCCTTGAGCATGGGCACCGAGGAGACGAACTTGATGATCGCCGTCAGCGGGATGCCCTCCTCGGTCAGGCGATAGATCGAGATACGATCGTCAAAGCGTGCCCGGCCACCCAGAAGGATGTCCGAGGACTGCTCTTTCAATACCAGTTTGCCTCGCCGCTTGGGAACGAGGCCGGTGCCTGTCAGCGCGACCATGAGTGCTGCTCCTGCCTTTTGCCATTTGGCAGTGATTATATAGCCATTTGGCAAAAGGCGCTGGCTTGAATCGCAACACGGTCAGGGGAGCCCGGCTGGCGCGGGCTCCCGGTATCGAGGGAGGCTCAGGCGAAGACGAAGTACTTGCGCACGGTTTCCACCACTTCCCAGGTGCCTTTCATCCCGGGCTCCACCACGAAGATATCGCCGGCGCGCAGGTGGATGGGGTCGCGGCCGTCCGGGGTGATCACGCAATAGCCTTCCTGGAAATGGCAGTACTCCCACTTTTCATAGGCCACCCGCCATTTGCCCGGGGTGCAGATCCAGGTGCCCATGATCTTGCTGCCATCCTCGCTGGTGTAGGCGTTGAGGTTGACGGTGTGCGGATCGCCCTGGAGTTTTTCCCACTTGCAGGCGTCGAGCACCGGCAGCGGATGAGTGTCGCGAAGAACGGTGATGGGTTGGGACATGCTGGGCTCCTAGCAGGCAGAGAACTGAAGCCGCACCCTATAGCGCCTGGCGGGCAGGGGGTTGTCTGTACTCGACCTCGGGGTATCCAGAAGCGCAGTGCCGGCCCCGGGTCGAGGTGGCTGGGCGCAGAGCTGGGAAGGGGGAGGAGGGTTGCAAGATTCATTCGGCAAACGGGGCTTTGTTAGCAGTAATTGCGAAATTTCTGCGGCTGCCCGAGTTATTTCGCAAGAATCTTTACTGGTTTCGCTCGTATCATTCAGTTCGGAGTGACCTAAGAGCCGCACGAATGGAAAATACACCACGCTGGTGGGATATCAGCCCGCCGTTGAGTACCGCAACCCCGACCTGGCCTGGGGATACGCCGTTCCAGGAGGAGCGCGTCTGGCAGTTCGGCCCCGAGTGCCCGGTGAATGTCGGGCGGGTGACCCTGTCGCCCCACACCGGTGCCCATGTCGATGCGCCCCTGCATTACCGCCCGGACGGCCTGCCCATCGGTGAAGTGCCGCTGGATGTCTACATGGGCCCGTGCCGGGTTCTGCACTGCCTGGACAGCGGTGCTCTGGTGCAGCCCGAGGCGCTGCTCGGGCGCCTCGAAAACTTGCCCGCGCGAGTGTTGCTGCGTACTTACCCACAGGCTCCGCTGAGTGCCTGGGACCCGGACTTTACTGCCGTTGCTCCAGCCACTGTCGAGCTGCTGGCCAGCCTTGGCGTGCGCCTGATCGGCATCGATACCCCGTCCCTCGACCCCCAGCAGTCCAAGACCATGGACGCCCACAACACCGTGGCCCGCCATGGCATGGCGATCCTCGAAGGCGTGGTTCTCGATGAGGTTGCCGAAGGCGACTACGAACTGATTGCCCTGCCACTGCGCTTCGCTCACCTGGACGCCAGTCCGGTGCGGGCGATCCTGCGCCCCCTGGCCGATTCATTCCTACAATAAATACACAGCTGGCCCTTCGCGCCGTTGTGCATCCCGATCCGGGCTGCGCAGCCAGCGATGGGCAACCGCTGCCTGAGGCGAGGAGCCCACGCGATGAGCCAATGTCCTTTTTCAAGCAATCCGCCGGCTGAATGGCATAACGCCGAGCTGAATTTTTCCGACTCCATGAGCTACGGCGACTACCTGGACCTGGGGCGCATCCTCAGCGCCCAGCACCCCCTGTCGCCGGACCACAACGAGATGCTCTTCATCATCCAGCACCAGACCTCGGAGCTATGGATGAAGCTGATGCTGCACGAGCTCAAGGCCGCGCGCGAGCATGTGCGCCAGGGCCAGTTGCCGCCGGCGTTCAAGATGCTGGCGCGGGTTTCGCGGATCTTCGATCAACTGGTGCACGCCTGGGCGGTGCTGGCCACCATGACGCCGTCCGAGTACAAGTCGATCCGGCCTTACCTGGGCCAGTCCTCGGGCTTCCAGTCGTTCCAGTACCGGGAGATCGAATTCATCCTCGGCAACAAGAGCGCGGCCCTGCTGCGGCCCCATGCTCACCGCCCCGAGCTGCTGCAATCCCTGGAAGCCTCGATTGCCACCCCGTCCATGTATGACGAGGCGATTGCCCTGATGGCCCGCAGCGGCTTGAGCATCGACCCTGCGCGCCTGGCGCTGAACAGCACCACCACGACTCAGCATGACCCGTCGGTGGAGGCGGCCTGGCGTGAGGTCTACGCCAACCCTTCGGCCTATTGGGACCTGTATCAGTTGGCGGAAAAATTCATCGACCTGGAAGACTCCTTCCGCCAGTGGCGCTTTCGCCATGTGACCACGGTGGAGCGCATCATCGGCTTCCAGCCCGGCACCGGTGGTACCGAGGGCGTGGGCTACCTGCGCAAGATGCTCGATACCGTGCTGTTTCCTGAACTGTGGCGAGTGCGCTCCTCGCTCTGACCCGAAAACGCCCCGCCTGCCGGGGCGTTTTCATGTGCCTGCCGGCGTCTGATGGCCTGCACAGCAGACGCGCTCTTGAGGTCTGGAAGGTCCTTTGGACCTTATCGCAGCCTGCGGCAGCGGCTACAGAGGTCGTTAGCGAGCAGCGGGCGCTGGCGGCAGTTGTGCTCTGGGGATAAGGTGGCCGCCTTCGATGCAGTATTTTTACTCTCCAAGGCAGACCACATGTCCCGGACCTTCGAGCTTGAAACCCTCAAGATGCGGCTCAGCGATCCCGAGTTCCGCCCTTTGGACCTGCACCAGCGCATCCAGCGCGCCTTGCGCGGGCTGATCCTCGACGGCGCCCTGGGCCCTGGCGTGAAGCTGCCGGCGACCCGGGCCCTGGCCAAGTCGCTGGCGGTATCGCGCGACACCGTGGAAAACGCCTATGTGCAGTTGCAGCGCGACGGTTTTGTCCTGCGGCGCAAAGGCTCGGGGAGCTATGTCTGCGAAACCATCGGTGCCCAATTGCGTGGCCCGTCCCGCCGACGCCAGCTCCAGCAGGGGTTGCCGGCCAACAGCCCGGAACCGGGAGCGGGCCTGAGCCGGCGCGGCGCGGCACTGTTGGCGCGGGGTGGGGTCAGCGATCAGCAGGCGGTCACGGCCTTTGCCACCGGTTTGCCGGAAACCCGCAGCTTCCCGCTGGAGGTCTGGGAGCGCCTGCAACGCCAGGCATTGAAGGATTACCGTGCCAGTGTGCTGCTGCATGGCGATCCCCAGGGCGCGCTGCCCCTGCGCAAGGCCATTGCCGCCTACCTCAACCTGGAACGCGGGGCCAAGGTGCAGCCCGAACAGATCCTGGTGCTGAGCAGCACTCGCCAGGCGCTGTTCCTGTGCGCGCAACTGCTGGTGGACGCCGGCAAGCCGGTCCTGATGGAGAACCCGGGCTACTTCGGCGCGCGCAAGGCCTTCGAGGCGGCCGAGGCGCGGATCGTGCCCATTGATGTGGATGGCCAGGGCATCCGCACCGACCTGTTGCGGGCCGACCGCAGCGGCGCCCGCTGTGTCTATGTGACGCCCTCGCACCAGTACCCCACGGGGGCCACCCTGTCCCTGGAGCGCCGCCTGGAGCTGACCCGCTGGGCCGCCGAGCACGACCGATGGATCATCGAAGACGACTACGACAGCGAGTTCCACTACGAGGGCCTGCCCACCGCCTGTGTCCAGGGCCTGGACCCGTTTCGGCGCACCCTGTACATCGGCACCTTCAGCAAGACTCTCTATCCGGGCCTGCGCATGGGCTACATGACCCTGCCCGCCGAGCTGGTGGGGGCCTTCACCAGTGCCCGCAGCATCCTGGACGGGCACACGCCGCAGATCCTCCAGCTGACCCTGGCGCGCTTCATGGAGGAGGGGCACTACAACGCCCATGTACGGGCCATGCGCAAGCTCTACGCCGGGCGCCGGCAGGCCATGCTCGAGGCCATAGGCCGGCATTTGCCGGGCATTGCCAGGGCCTTGCCGCCACCCGGCGGGTTGCAGGTCCCGTGTCTTCTGGAGCCCGGCTGGAGCGAGGAGCTGACCCAGCAACGCGCGGCCAGGGCTGGCATCCAGTTGCCGGGGCTCAGCCGGCTGTATGCGGGTGAGCAGAAGCAGCAGGGCTGGCTATTGGGCTATGCGTCCCTGAGCGCCCATGAGATCGAGGCAGCGATGGCGCGTCTGGCCCAGGCCCTGGGAAAGCCCTAGCCAGCGGCCTTTTTCCCGCGCCGGCGGTCAGGGCTTGGCGCGTTCCAGTGCCAGGGCGCTGCGCGGGCCCAGGATCAACAGGTGCACGGTCAGCCCGGCAACCAGCCCCCAGAAGGCACCCCCGATCCCCAGCAGAGTGACGTTGGCGGCAGTGGCAAGGAAGGTGATCAGCGCGGTTTCCCGGGTGGCCGTATCGGCCATGGCGTTGGCCAGGCTGCCGCCGATTGCCCCCAGCAATGCCAGGCCGGCCAGGGTGGTGATAAAGGCCTTGGGCAAGACCATGAACAGGGTCGCCAGGGTGACCCCGAAGGTCCCCACCAGGATATAGAAAACGCCACAGGCGATACCGGCAATGTAGCGTTTGCCCGGGTCCGGGTGGGCATCCTCGCCGGTACAGATCGCCGCGGTGATCGCCGCCACGTTGAATGCGTGAGCGCCGAACGGCGCCATGATCAGCGAGCCCAACCCTGTGACCGTGAGCAGCGGGTTGGCGCTGGTCTGGAAGCCGTCATTGCGCAACACCAGCATGCCCGGCATGTACTGGCCGGTCAGGGTGATGACGAACAGTGGCAGCGCCACGCCGAGCAAGGCCGACACGGAGAACTGTGGCGCAGTGAACAGGGGAGTGGCCAAGCTCAGGTGCACGCTGGCGAAATCGACCCGCTCCTGGACGATCAGCAACGCCAGGCCGATGAACAGGATGCCCACCACGGCAAAGCGTGAAGTGAAGCGCCGCAGCACCGCATAGGACAGTACCAGCACGATCACCAGCAGTGGATCGGCACTCGCGCCGCCAAAGGCGTTGATCCCGAACTGCAGCAGGATGCCGGCCAGCAGGCCGGCCGCGATGCCCTTGGGAATCAGGCGCACCAGCTTGTCGAAGGCCCCGGACCCGCCCAGGACGATGAACCCCAGAGCGCAAACCAGGTAGGCGCCGATCACCTCCGCGTAGGGCGTGAAGGGCATCACCGTGGCCAAGAAGGCCGCCCCGGGGGTGGACCAGGCGGTGATGATCGGTGCCTTGTAGCGCAGGCTCAGCCACATGCCGCTCAGGCCCACGCCCAGGGACACGGCCCAGACCCAGGAGGTGGTCTGGGCGGGTGTCAGCCGGGCCAGTTCAGCGGCCTGGAACACCAGGATGAAGGTCCCGCCATAGTTCACCAGCACTGAAATCAGTGCCGCCACGGTGGGAGAGAAAATATCGGCCGGTCTAAGGCCTGTTGCGGTTCTGTCCATAAGCCACTCTCCGTCGAGGAACAGGCTCCCTGGCCCAAGCGCCGGGAGAGGCCCGATTCTAGGTAACGGATGGACTATCGTTTCGAGCCACATTCTTGTTTGCTGGCAGACCACTTTGGCGGCACCGACAAAAAAGCCCGGCCTTGGATAAGGCCGGGCTCGGGGGTGTGGCGTGAACCTTTGGGCTTAGCGCAGGGCCGGTTGCGAAGCTTTCTTCGCCCGGCTCAGAAGGTAGAAGCCCCAGATCACCAGGACCCACACCGGGATCGCGTACACCGAGGCACGGATGCCTGGGATCATCCACATTACGCCGACGATCATCAGCATGAAGGCCAGGCACAGGTAGTTGCTCAGCGGCGACCAGAAGGCCTTGAACGAAGGCACCACGCCCTGCTCGGCCATGGCCTTGCGAAAGCGCAGGTGGGTCAGGCTGATCAGCGCCCAGTTGATCATCAAGGCGGCCACCACCAGGGCGAACAGCAACTCCAGCGCTTCATGGGGCGCCAGGTAGTTGACCAGCACGCAGAGCAGGGTGATCAGCGCGGAAATACCCAGGGCCAGGATCGGCACGCCCTGCTTGTTGAGCTTCATCAGCGCCCTGGGTGCGTCACCCTGTTCGGCCAGGCCATAGAGCATGCGGCTGTTGCAGTACACGCCGCTGTTGTACACCGACAGCGCCGCGGTCAGGACCACGAAGTTGAGGATCTGCGCTGCGGCATCACTGCCGATCAGCGAGAAAATCTTCACGAACGGGCTGCTGCTGTAGGCATCGCCGCCGGCGTTGAGGCTCACCAGCAGTTCGTCCCACGGGTACAGCGACAGCAGCACCGCCAGGGCGCCGACGTAGAAGATCAGCACCCGGTAGACCACCTGGTTGATGGCCTTGGGAATGACCTTGCGCGGTTCGGCGGCTTCGGCGGCCGTGATGCCCACCAGTTCCAGGCCGCCGAAGGAGAACATGATGAAGGCCATGGCCATCAGCAGGCCGGTGCCGCCGTTGGGGAAGAAACCGCCGTGTGACCACAGGTTGCTCACCGAGGCCTGGCTGCCGCCACTGCCGCTGAACAGCATGTAGCAGCCGAGGACGATCATGCCGACGATGGCCACCACCTTGATAATGGCGAACCAGAACTCGGCCTCGCCGAAGAACTTCACGTTCATCATGTTGATCAGGTTGACCAGCACGAAGAACACCGCGGCGCTGACCCAGGTGGGGATCTCCGGCCACCAGAACTGCACGTACTTGCCCACCGCAGTGAGTTCGGCCATGCCCACCAGGACATACAGCACCCAGTAGTTCCAGCCCGCGAGAAAGCCGAAATAGCCGCCCCAGTACTTGTGCGCGAAGTGGCTGAAGGAACCGGCCACCGGCTCCTCGACAATCATTTCCCCCAGCTGGCGCATGATCAGGAAGGCAATGAACCCGGCAATCGCGTAGCCCAGGATCATCGAAGGTCCGGCAGATTTGAGAACCCCGGCCGAGCCGAGGAACAATCCGGTGCCGATCGCCCCGCCCAGGGCGATCAGCTGAATATGGCGGTTCTTCAAGCCACGCTTGAGTTCACCCTGCTTCAAGGTTTGATCCACTAATGTGCGCTCTCTTCTAGTTGTTATCAGGATCGATCAGGGTCGATCACGGCGAATGCTGACGGGATCAGATATTACTCTCGGTGAACCGCTCGTAATACAGCTGAACGCGGTTAAGTTGCTGTTCTTGCAGCCAGATCCGAATCGAATCGACCATTGGCGGCGGCCCGCAGACATACATATCGGTGTCCTGGTCCCGCAGTTCGCTGCTGTCGAAGTGTTCGCTGATGTAGCCACGCTTGCCCGACCAATCCGGGTCGGGGTCGCTGATCACCGGGGTGAAGCGAAAGTCCGCCAGGCGTTCGCCATGGGCCTGGATCCGCTCCAGCTCGCACAGGTCGCGGCTGTGGCGCACGCCGTAGTACAGGTGCACCGGCTGCTGGCAGCCCTGCTCGACGATCTGTTCGAGCATCGCCAGCAGGGCCGAGAGCCCGGTGCCGCCGGCCACCAGGATCAGCGGACGGCTGATCTGGCGCAGGTAGAAGGCCCCCAGCGGTGCCTCCAACTGGAGGGTGTCGCCCACCAGGCAGCGTTCGCGGATGTAGTTGCTCATCACCCCGTCGGGCAGCAGGCGGATCAGGAACTGCAACTGGTTGTCCGCCGCCGGCCGGTTGGCGAAGGAGTAGGCCCGGCTACTGTCGGTGCCGGGAATCCGCAGGCGGGCGTACTGGCCCGGGAGGAAATCCAGTGGTGCCTGATTGCCGCCCAGGTCCAGGTGGAGGATGGCGGTGCTTTCGGACACCTGGCGCACGTCGATCACCGAGCCCTGCAACTGCACCGGGTCGGCGCTGTGGCACAGGCTGGATTCGAAGTCGAAGTAGAACGCCGCATCCGACTGCACCCGGGTCTGGCAGGTGAGCATCTTGCGCTGCTCCAGGTCCTGGGCGCTGAGGGCTTCTTCGTCCACATAGTCCTGGCTGTACTGGCCGGATTCGCAACGGCCCTGGCAGGTGCCGCAGACCCCTTCGCGGCAGTCCAGGGGGATTTTGATGCCGTTGCGCAGGGCGGCGTCGAGCAGGATTTCATTGGCCTTGACCGGGAAGAACAGGGTCTTGCCATCGGCAAAGCTGAACGCGACCTTGTGCGTCATGGGAGAACTTCCGTGGGTCAGAGGTGATAGAAATCGAGCACCGAGTTGATCGTGTCGTTGAGCAGCAGCACGTGCTTGCGCTGGATCAGCCAACTGTCGCCCTGGGGCTTGAGGTCGTAGGTGGCATGGCCATAGAACTCCTCGGAGGTGGCCAGGCGGTAGAACAGCGTGTGCCAGTTCAGGCGCACCCGCAGCAGGCCGTTGCTGCCCTCGGCGATGCGCAGGTTGCTGACCATGTGCAAGGTGCGCGGCATGGGAATGGTCGAGGCCGCCTTGCCGGTGCGCAGGCGGAACACCCGGTCCTCCAGGCCCGAACGGTTGGCGTAGTAGATCAGCGACATCTCGCGTTTCGGGTCCTGGGTGTAGACGTGTTCCGAGTCCCACTGGGGCAGGTGGAACTCGCTGTCCACGGCAAACAGTTGCAGGTAGGCGTCCCAGTCCTGGGCATCGCAAAGCTCGGACTTGCGGTAGAAGAATTGCTCGATCTGGTACTGCAATTGCGCATTCATGTTCACACCTCACGCAGTTTCAGGGGCTGGCGCTGCAGGCCGTCGAGAAGGAATTTCTGCCAGTTGCGGTGCTGGTTGACGTACAGCCCTTCATGGGTAATCTCGGTGCCGGTCATGGCCGGCTGGATGCCCAGGTTCTCGCTGTTGGCGGTGGGCCCGCTGACCCAGTGCTGGCGGCCGCGGGAGATGTCGCTCCAGCGCTCCAGGCGCCCCTGGAAACCGCGCTGGGCTTCGCGGAACTCCACCAGGTCGTCCGGCGTGCCCATGCCCGAGACGTTGAAGAAATCCTCGAACTGGCGGATGCGGTTTTCCCGGTCGGCGTCGCTCTCGCCCTTGACGCCGATGCACTGGCTGATGATCTCGGTCTTGTTCCAGGCGATGGGGCGGATGATCCGCAACTGGGAGCTGATCTGGTCGAGGAAGAACAGGCTGGGGTAGATGTTCAGGTTGCGCAGGCGGTGCATCATCCACTCGGCCTTGGCCTGGCCGTGCTCGGCCACCAGGCGCGGCATGATGCTGGCGTAGCCGGAGCGCACCGCCGGGTTGGGCATTTCGCTGAACAGCACGCTGTGGCCGTTCTCGAAGGCGAACCAGCCATCGTCGGTGCTGGCGTCGCCGGCGCCGAGCTTGCTGTAGTCCAGGGTGGCGCTGCTGCCGGCGCCGCTGTCGGCGTTGACCTGCTGGCGGTGCTGCACCGTGGCCACGTAGTTGTAGTGCACAGTGCTGACGTGATAACCGTCCAGGCCGTTCTCGTTCTGCAGCTTCCAGTTGCCGTCGTAGGTGTAGGCGGACTTGCCCGGCAGCACCTCCAGCTCACCGTCGGGGGACTGGGCGACCATCATGTCGAAGAAGATCCGCGCATCGCCGAGGAAGTCCTCCAGGCTGTTGTCGGCGGCCACGTCCAGGCTGATGAAGACAAAGCCCTTGTAGCTCTCGATGCGGGCCTTCTTCAGGCCGCGGGTGGCCTTGTCGAAGCCCTCGTCGTATTCCCCTGGCGCCTTGACCTTCACCAGGCGCCCGTCGCTCTTGTAGCACCAGGCGTGGAAGGGGCAGGTGAAGGTGGACTGGTTGCCCTTGCCGACCCGGGTCAGGGTGGTGCCGCGGTGCTGGCAGGCGTTGATCAGGGCATTGAGCCGGCCCTCGCCGTCGCGGGTGATGATCATCGGCTGGCGCCCGGCGCGCATCGTGATGAAGTCGTGGTTGTTGGGCAGCTCGCTTTCGTGACAGGCGTAGATCCAGTTCTTCTCGAAGATCAGCTCCATCTCCAGGTCGAACAGCTCGGGCTCGGTGAACATGTCCCGGGCGATACGGAACACCCCGTCCGCGGGACGAAAATCCAGGCAACTGCCGATGAAGTCTTGCCACTGCTCGACGTTTCTTGCACCACTCATGAGTCGGTACCTTTTTTATTCAGGCCAATCGGGTGCAGTCATTAGAGAGAGGGGAGGGGGCCTGCGGCTATCCGCTTAGTCGGCCAAGGTCATCCACAAAATTGCCCGTTCCCGGCAAGGCATGGAGCAGCAGGCCCCTGGGTAGCATCTACCCAGCATCGTGCAGGCAAGCGATGGAGGGCTGCCTGTTGGTGCGCTGATCGGCTACTGTGAGCGCAGCCAATGAGAGTGATGGGGCCCGGTTATCCACTTAGTCGACGATTGCTATCCACTGGGTTGGCAGCGTCGCCGGCTGGCGCAAAACTTGCCCTGTCATACAAGACGCGCCGTCAGAGCGCGCTGAATAAAAATTGCCGTGGGTGCGCCGTGATGAATAGCAAGGCTGATGGGCAGTTTCGCGAGATTCGTATCGATCGCTTTGACCTTGAAGGGGCCAGGAACTGGATGGCGGGAATCTGTGGGCCTCACCGCCTGGAAACCGCCAACCCCGAACGCATTCGTTTCCACCACAGTGCCAACGTGCTCAGGTCCCGTTCCACGACCCTGGGCATCATCGAATACGGCACCGATGTGGTGGTGGATATCCAGGACACCGAGCGCTTCAGCAGCTACAGCCTGAGCCTGCCGTTGTGCGGTGAGCAGGAACTGAGCAAGGACGGGCGCCTCTTGCGCTCGGACCGCGGCCAGGGGGTGATCATCGCCCCCAACGAAAGCCAGGTGCTGGCCATCTCCGGAGACTGTCGCAAGCTGCAGGTGGTGATTTCCCGGCCGGCCATGAGCGAGGCCCTGGAAGGCCTGTTGCAGCGCCCGGTGCTGGAGCCGCTGCGTTTCGAGCCCGGCATGGATGCGCTGCACGGTGCCGCCGCGGCCTGGTGGCGCATGGCGCAGCATTTCATCGGCGAACTGGCCCAGGGCAACGAGCTCTATGAACAGCTGGCCTTCACCCGGGAAATCGAAAGCTCATTGATCAAGGGCCTGATCCTGGCCCAGCCCAACAACTACTCCAGCGAGTTGCGGGCAATGCTCGGGGTCAAGCTGCCCCACTATCTGGTACGGGCCCGCCAGCACCTGCATGAACATGCCCGCGAGACCGTACACCTGGAAGACCTGGAGGCCGCCGCCGGCGTCTCGCGCTTCAAGCTGTTCGAGGCCTTTCGCAAATACTTCGCCCTGTCGCCCATGGCCTACCTCAAGCGCCACCGGCTCAATGGCGTGCGCCAGGAAATTCTCGAGCACGGCTCGGCGCGCAACATCTCGGAGATTGCCCTGGGCTGGGGCTTCACCCACCTGGGGCGGTTCTCCGCCGAGTACCGCAAGCTGTTCGACGAAACCCCGAGCGTCACTGCCCAGCGTCACCCCGCGCGGCGCCCGGCCGGGTTCTAGGACGCCTTACTTGCGCTGCACCAGGTCCAGCAGGCTGTTCTGTTCCTTGATCTTCTGCAGGACGATTTCCGAGCGGATGTCGGTCACGCCCGAGGCACGGTTCAGGTGGTTGACGATGAAATCCGAGAAGTGCTTGAGGTTGCGCGCCTGCACCCGCAACACGTAGTTGCTGGCGCCGGTGATCACGTAGGCGGCCACCACTTCCGGCCACTGCTGGACCTTGCCGATGAAGGTCTCGTGCCAGCCTTCCACGTCCTGGCGCAGGGACACGTGGACGATGGCCTCCAGCTCGATGCCCAGGCGCTCGGCATTGAGCTGGGCGCGATAGCCGCTGATGATCCCTTCCGTTTCCAGCAGGCGCAGGCGGCGCAGGCAGGCCGAGGGCGAGAGGGCGACTTTCTCCGCCAGTTCCTGATTGCTGATACGCCCGTCCTGTTGCAGGAAGTAGAGGATGCGCAGGTCCGTGGAGTCGAGGGTCATGGTTGGCATAAATCCGCGTTTTTTATTGGAGGATTAGAATTTTATTCGAGATTAGTACGACAGCGCGCTGCACTTTGCACGAAAATTCTCCCGGTCTTCGTCCATTATTTCTCAAGTTTCCGGGTTTCCAGGACCCCGTGCCCGGCCCCTTACGGCGGGCATGACATTGACCAAGACAGGACTGCCAATGATCGATAAAAACCACTGCCTGCGTCTCGATGAACAGGACCCCCTGGCGCCGCTGCGCCAACAGTTCAGCCTGCCCGAAGGGGTGATCTACCTCGATGGCAATTCCCTGGGAGCCCGCCCCGTGGCGGCTGCCGAGCGGGCCCGGCAGGTGATCGAGCAAGAGTGGGGCGAGGGCCTGATTCGCAGCTGGAACACGGCCGGCTGGCGTGACCTGTCCCAGCGCCTGGGGGATCGGCTGGCGCCGCTGATCGGTGCGGGTGCTGGTGAGGTGGTCATCACCGATACCACTTCCATCAACCTGTTCAAGGTCCTCAGCGCTGCCCTGCAGGTCCAGGCCGGACGTGCGCCCCAGCGGCGGGTGATCGTCTCCGAAAGCAGCAACTTTCCTACCGACCTGTACATAGTCGAAGGCCTGACCCAGCTGCTGCAGCAGGGGTACTCCCTGCGCTTGGTGGACAGCCCGGAACAACTGCCGGCGGCCATCGACCAGGACACCGCGGTGGTGCTGCTGACCCACGTCAACTACAAGACCGGCTACATGCACGACATGCAGGCGACCACCGGGCTGATCCATGAGGCGGGCGCCCTGAGCATCTGGGACCTGGCCCACTCGGCCGGCGCGGTGCCGGTGGACCTGGGCCGCAGCGGCGCCGACTACGCCATCGGCTGCACCTACAAGTACCTCAATGGCGGCCCCGGCTCCCAGGCCTTCGCCTGGGTCGCTCCAGCGCTCTGCGACCTGGTTACCCAGCCGCTGTCCGGCTGGTTCGGCCATGCCCGGCAGTTCGACATGGCCACCCGCTACGAGCCTTCCAGCGGCATTGCCCGCTACCTGTGCGGCACCCAGCCGATTACCTCTCTGGCCATGGTCGAATGCGGCCTGGAAGTCTTCGAACGGACCGACATGCAGAGCCTGCGGCGCAAGTCCCTGGCGCTGACCGACCTGTTCATCGAACTGGTGGAACAGCGCTGCGCCGGTCACGAGCTGAAGCTGGTGACCCCGCGTGAGCATGCCAAGCGTGGCAGCCACGTGAGCTTCGAACACCCCGAAGGCTACGCGGTGATCCAGGCCCTGATCGCCCGGGGCGTGATCGGCGATTACCGCGAGCCGCGGATCATGCGTTTCGGCTTCACTCCGCTGTACACCCGCTTCAGCGAGGTGTGGGACGCGGTGCAGATCCTCGGTGAAATCCTCGACCAGAAAACCTGGGCCCAGGCGCAATTCCAGGTGCGCCACAGCGTGACCTGAGGCGTGTTTCACCCCCTTGGTTGCCGCCCTGTGCGGCGACCAGGCCTGCGGCACAAGGACGGGCCGTCACAACGATTCATACGTGCACACAACAATAAAGAGGCACTCAAAGTGACCACCTCCAACAAGGGTTTCGAAGCGATATCCAATCGCGAGCACGGCCTCAGGCGGCAGTTGACCGCCGGCCAGATGAGCATGATCGCCATCGGCGGGGCCATTGGCACCGGGCTCTTCATGGGCAGCGCCTACGCCATCGGTTATGCCGGCCCCAGCGTGCTGTTGAGCTACGCCATCGGCGCGTTGATCACCCTGATCCTGATGGGCTGCCTGGCGGAAATGACCGTGGCCCATTCCACCTCCGGCTCCTTCGGTGCCTACGCCGAGTTCTACGTCAGCCCGCTGGCCGGTTTCCTGGTGCGCTATGCCTACTGGGCGGCCATCGTGCTGGCGGTGGGGGCCGAAGTCACGGCCATCGCCATGTACATGAAGTACTGGTTCGCCAACGTTCCGGAGTGGGTGTGGATCATCTCCTTCTCCAGCGTGCTGATCGTGCTCAACGGCATCAGCGTGAAGACCTTCGGCAACTTCGAATACTGGTTTTCCACCATCAAGATCGCCGCCATCGTCGGCTTCATCATCCTGGCGGTGTACGTGGTGTTCGGCTCTGGCAACCCCGACTACGGGCTGCACAACTACAGCGCTCACGGCGGCTTCTTTCCCAACGGTTTCGAAGGCATGTGGATTGCCGTGATCGTGTCGATCTTCAGCTACCTGAGCGTGGAGATGATCGCGGTGGCGGCGGGCGAGGCCAAGGACCCGCAACGCGCGGTGAAACAGGCCTTTCGCGCCACCATCGTGCGCCTGGTGGTGTTCTACCTGCTGACCCTGGCGCTGATGCTGGCCATCGTGCCCTGGGCCCAGGCCGGCAAGGCCCAGAGCCCGTTCGTCACGGTGATGCAGACCATCGGTATTCCCGGGGCCACCGGGGTAATGAACTTCGTGATCCTGATCGCCGCGCTATCGGCGATGAACAGCCAGCTCTACATCACCACGCGGATGATGTTCAGCCTGTCTCGCGCCGGCTATGCGCCCAAGTCCATGGGGGCCCTGAGCAAGAACGGGATTCCGCTCAATGCCCTGCTGCTGTCCAGCTCCGGCATCGCCCTGGCGACCCTGGTCAACGTGCTGTACCCGGAAAGCTCGTTCACCCTGATGATGGCGATCTCGATGTTCGGCGCGATCTTCACCTGGTTCATGATCTTCCTCACCCACTACTGCTTCCGCCGCTATCACCAGCGCCACGGCGAGCAGCAGCTGTCGTTCCGCATGCGCCTGTTTCCCTACAGCACCCTGCTGGGGCTGGTGCTGATGGGGGCGGTGATGATCACCACCTTCTTCACCGAGGCGTTCAAGATGACCCTGGTGTTCGGCGTGCCCTTCCTGTTGTTGCTGACCCTGGTCTACTACCTGTGCTTTCGTAAGCCCAGGACGGTCGCCGGACTGTCCGAGGTCTGAGGCCACGCCTTCCGGATGTCCAGCAGCTTGGCGTGTTCTCGTACGTACCGGCCGATCAGCCCATTCGTAGGCATCGTCTCCTGGTCGATACGATTCTCCGCGAGCTGAGCGATCTGCTGGACACCCGCTATGCGGACGCTGGGCGGCCGTGGATTCCCTGAGCGGATTCTCCGAGCATCGCTGGTGCAGGTTGTGTATAGCGTGCGTAGTGAGCGACTAAGGAGGGTGGTCAGGTCTCGCCACCGTGCGAGGCTGGGTCACCTGGGCCTTAGCGGCTTACAATCTGATCCGCCTGGGCGCAATCGCTGGGTGGTGGCAGCCATCCCCGACTTGAGTTGTGGTGAGTGTCGCGCTTGCGACGAACGAGCCGACTTGAAAATCGAAAGCCTTCAAAGGTGCTGCGCATGACAAATTGGCAACGTGGTGACTTAGTCGAGCTAGACGGCCTTCTGGCGGTCGTGGTCGGCATTGAGGGGGACCCAAATGTCCCCGAGGAACACATCGCAGTTTGGTTTGGTGCCCCAAGTTGCATCCGAAAGTCTAAGGGCGGAGCTGGTGGAGCGAATCCGGAGGTCTGGACGGTGCCTGCGTACTTGTTCGTGCGAGCCGCTGAGCCTGATTGGCGCCACTAATTAATTGAGTTTTCTATCGGGATGCACTTTTCTGCTCCTTTCTCAACGACCCGCTAGAGGCTGTCCAGGGGGCATTCCTCGCGGGCCTGTTGCAGGCGGGTTTCGAAGATTTCGAGCCGGCCCTGCAACTGCTGCAAATCATCGATCTGCCGTTGCAGCTCGCGCCTCTTTTGCGTCAGGGCGGCTTGTGCGCGGTCCCAGGGAAAGGCCTGGCCCTGGTGCGTGGCGAACACCTGCTGCAACTCCTTGAGCTTGAAACCCAACTGCTGCGCGCACTTGATGAACATCAGCTGCTCGATGCTCTGCGCGTCATACAGGCGGTAGCGACCCTGGCGTGGCGCCTCGGGCAACAGGCCGATGGCTTCGTAATGACGGATGCTCTTGACCGTGGTTCCGGACAGTTGCGCGGCTTGGCCGATGTACATGAAGGCTCCTTTTCCAGTACCGGGTCGTCGGGCGGTGGACGGCGTTGCGCATTATCCGGCGCTTTCACTGCCTGGCAAGGTGCTCCACTTGCAGTAGCCAATCGGCCCGGCGTTCCTGGCTGGCGTCCAGCACCGGGCCGAAGGTCAGGGTGCGCAAGGGCTTGATGCCGCAGAAGGCCAGGGTGGTGCGGCGCATCTGCTGCAAGCCGGGCATGCGGTAGAACCAGCGGAAATACCAGGGCGGTGTATCCATGGTCACCAGCAGGTGGGCGCTGCGGCCCTTGAGCAGTTGCTCCGGGAAGGCTTTGCCGGGGCGGTACTTGAAGGCGAAGCCCGGCAGCAGCACGCGATCGAGAAAACCCTTCATCAGCGCCGGAATGCCGCCCCACCAGATGGGGAAGACCCAGGTCAGGTGCTCGGCCCAGAGGATGTCGGCCTGGGCCTTGCGCAGGTCTTCTTCCAGGGGCTGGATCTGGCGATAACCTTCGCGCAGCACCGGGTCGAAATGCAGCTCTCCGAGCCTGAGCTGGCGCACTTCATGGCCGGCTTCCTGCGCCGCTTTCACGTAGCGCTCGCTCAATGCCGCGCACAGGCTGTGGCGCGAAGGGTGGCCGAGAATCACCAGGATGCGTTTGCTCATTGCCGTGGTCCTTGAGGAGTAAACCCCAAGGCTAAAGTCTGCCCCTAAGGGGAGAGTCAAGGCTCCAGCAGCGCACGGCACAAGCCCTGGGCATACAGGGGCAGGGCGTCGAAGTCGCGGGCGCACAGCAGCAAGCGGCGGCGCGCCCAGGCTTCGTTCAAGGGGCGGCTTTGCAGAGCCAGGTGCGGGTTGCGTTGCAGGGCCGCCAGGGGCACCAGGGCCAGCCCGGCGCCGCGGGCCACCATGCGCAGCACGGCGTCGAAGCCTTCGGCGCGGACGCGCAACTGCATGCGCCGGCCCAGGTGCAGGGCCTGTTCCTCCAGGTACACCGCCAGGGCGCTGTGGCTGGCCAGGCCGACATAGTCGTGGGCCAGGCTGTCGCTGAAGCTGGGGGCCGCCAGGGCACCCAAGGGGTGGTCCGGGGGCATCACCAGCACCAGTGGGTCGTCGCGAAAGGCCCGGGTCATCAGGCCCTGGGTGTCCACCGCGTCGGAGACGATCCCCAGGTCCGCCGCGCCCTGGCGCAGGGCGTGGGTAATGCGCTGGCTGGGCAGCTCCTGCAGCTCGATATCGACATGGGGCTGGCTGTGCAGGAAGTCTGCCAGCAACTCTGGCAGGTACTCGCTGAGTGCGGTGGTGTTGCACAACAGGCGCACCTGGCCCTTGACCCCCCTGGCGTATTCGCCAAGGTCCTGCTGCAGGTGCTCGGCGTACAGCAGCAGCGTTCGCGCGTGCTGGGCCAGGGCCTTGCCGGCGGCTGTCGGGCGGATGCCACGACGCCCGCGTTCGAGAAACTCGATGCCCAGCGAGGCCTCCATGGCGCGGATTCGAGCGCTGGCGGCGGCCAGCGACAAGTGGCTGCGAGCGGCACCGGCGGTGATGTTGCCGGCCTCCAGAATGTTCAGGTACAGGCGCAGGTCGATCAGGTCGAAGTGCATGGGGCATCTCTCGGGGAACATCGTTTTTGTAGGAGCCGGCTTGCCGGCGAAGAGGCCGCTGGGTTCTGCGCAAATCTCGAAATCGCTTTCGCTGGCAAGCCAGCTCCTACGGCGCTACGGGCCATAGGTTTTTATATGTGCCTATTGCCGGGCAAGAGGCTGGCTCAGTATATGGCAGATTTTCAGCAGGGCGTGCAGGGCGCAGCATAGGCCCATGAACAGCTCACTCGCGTTTTATCAAAATCTCGGAATGGCCCTTTCCCTGTTGGTGATCGGCACTTTTGTGCTGGCCGGCATGGTCAAGGGGGTGATCGGTCTTGGCCTGCCCACCGTGGCCATGGGCCTCTTGGGGCTGGCTATGGCACCGGCGCAGGCTGCGGCCCTGCTGATCATTCCGGCGACCCTGACCAATCTCTGGCAACTGGCCTTTGGCGGGCATCTGCCGGCCTTGCTCAAGCGCCTGTGGCCGATGTTGCTGGCGATCTTTGCCGGCACCGCCGCCGGCTCCCTGTGGCTGGGAATCGACGCCGGGCATTGGGTGGTGCGGGGCTTGGGGGCGGCGCTACTGCTATATGCCCTGAGCGGCTTGCTGTTGCCGACCCTGCGGGTGTCGGCGGCCCAGGAGCGTTGGCTGGGACCGCTGTGCGGGCTGGTCACCGGGGTCATCACCTCGGCCACCGGGGTGTTCGTGATCCCGGCGGTGCCCTACCTGCAAGCCCTGGGGCTGAACAAGGATCAGCTGGTGCAGGCCCTGGGCCTGTCGTTCACCGTCTCGACCCTGGCCCTGGCCGGCGGCCTGCTGTGGCGCGGCGCCCTGGGGGGCACCGAGCTGGGAGCCTCGCTGCTGACCCTGGCCCCGGCGCTGCTGGGCATGGGGCTGGGGCAGTGGTTGCGCCAGCGCATCAGCGCCCAGCTGTTCAAGCGGGTGTTCTTTGTCGGCATGGGCCTCTTGGGCGGGCACTTGCTGATCAGCGGCTAGACCTTTGGCTCAGCGGCCAGCCGCGGCCGGGCTGAGCATGTCGATGGCGCGGATCTGGAAGTCTTGCTCCAGGTAGTCCATGCGCGCGTCGAGGAACTGCTGCATGTGCGGCAGGCTGGAGTGGCTATCCAGCGCCTCCTGGGAAGCCCAGACCTCGTAGAAAATGAACAGGCTCGGGTCCTGCCGGTCCCGCAGCATGTGGTATTCGATGCAGCCGGCTTCAGCGCGGCTGGCGGCTACATGGCCGAGAAAGAACGCCTCGAAGGCATCAGCCCGCTCCGGGCGGGTCTTGGCGTGGAGGATGAAGGCCTGGGGTGTGGGCATAAGGAGCACTCTTGCTGATGGGGAGGTCGGCAAAAATTCTAAGGCAACAATCCGCTATCGATTCGTGCGTTTGAGTCAAATGTATTTTGAACAACCCGGGCTTATTCTCCGGCCCTGGCCTGATTAACCTGCCGCCATCGTTTTCAATCTTTACAGCCCGCCGCCACCGATGCGCAACGGGTTGTTCCCGATGAGGCTGGATCATGAAAAAAGTACTGCTGCTCAATGGCGCCAAGCAATTCGCCCACTCCGATGGCCGCTACAACGCGACCCTGCACGACACTGCCCTGGCGGTGCTCGACCGGGGTGGTGTGGAGGTCAAGGTCACCCACATCGACGAGGGGTATGACATCCGGGAGGAAGTGGAAAAGTTTCTCTGGGCCGACGTGATCGTCTACCAGATGCCCGGCTGGTGGATGGGCGCGCCGTGGATCGTCAAGAAATACATCGACGAGGTGTTCACCGAAGGCCACGGCAGCCTCTACGCCAGCGACGGCCGGACCCGCTCCGATGCCTCGCAGAAGTACGGCAGCGGCGGCCTGATCCAGGGCAAGCAGTACATGCTTTCGTTGACCTGGAACGCCCCGCAGCAAGCCTTCGACGATCCCACCGACTTCTTCGAGGCCAAGGGCGTGGACGCGGTCTACTTCCCGTTCCACAAGGCCAACCAGTTCCTGGGCATGAGCGCCCTGCCAACCTTCCTCTGCGTGGATGTGATGAAACGCCCGAACATCGAAGGCGATGTGCAGCGTTACGAGGAACACCTCAAGGCGGTGTTCAATCTGCCGAGCTGAATCCGGCTACTATTGAGTGCCTTGAAATTCAGGGGCGATGTCGCCCCGCTGCCGCCAGAGGACTCATGTGAAAGCCCGATCCGACGAGTTGCAAGTCTTCGTCTGTGTCATCGAGTGCGGCTCGATTTCCGCCGCCGCCGAGCAGTTGGCCCAGACCCCTTCGGCGGTCAGCCGCAGCTTGTCGCGGCTGGAGGCCAAGCTCGACACCACGCTGATCAATCGCACCACGCGACGCATGGACCTGACCGAGGAAGGGCGCTACTTCTTCGAACAGGCCAAGCTGATCCTCGATCAGATGGACGAGCTCGAAGAGCGCCTGTCGTCGCGCCAGCGCAACCCGTCCGGGCGCCTACGGATCAACGCCGCATCGCCCTTCATGCTGCATGCCATCGTTCCCTACGTGGCTGAGTTCCGCAGCCTGTACCCGGATATCCAGCTGGAGCTCAACAGCAACGACCTGATCATCGACCTGCTGGAACAGAGCACCGACATCGCCATCCGCATCGGCGTGCTGGCGGATTCCACCCTGCATGCCCGCTCCCTGGGCTGCAGCCCGCTGCACATCCTCGCCAGCCCCGACTACCTGGCCCGCCACGGTACGCCGCAGAGCGTGGCCGAACTGGCCGGGCACACCCTGCTGGGCTTTACCCAGACCGAGACCCTCAACCACTGGCCGCTGCGCCATGTGCAGGGCGACCGCTGGCAGATCCAGCCGGGCATCAGCGCCTCCAGTGGCGAGACCCTGCGCCACCTGGCGCTGGAAGGGCAGGGCATTGCCTGCCTGTCGCACTTCATGACCATCGACGACATCCGCGCCGGGCGCCTGCTACCGGTACTGGCCTCGTTTAATAGTGGCTATCGCCAGCCGATCAACGCCGTGTACTACCGCAACTCGCAACTGGCCCTGCGCATCCAGTGCTTCCTGGATTTCATCCAGGGCAAGCTGGCCGATTACGCCCACCCCGAGTTCCAGGGCTGAAGGCTCCCCCCATTCCCCGCCTATCCCCCGTAGGAGCCGGCGTGCCGGCGAAGGGGCCCCCGGGTTTTGCGCAACTCCCGAAATTGCATTCGCTGGCAAGCCAGCTCCTACCGGGTTGTATGCCCCGGTTCTGTCTGGCAACCGATCCCTTGTAGGAGCCGGCTTGCCGGCGAAGAGGCCCCCGGGTTTTGCGCAACTCTCGAAATTGCATTCGCAGGCAAGCCAGCTCCTACCGGGTTGCATGCCCCGGTTCTGTCTGGCAACCGACCCCTTGTAGGAGCCGGCTTGCCGGCGAAGAGGCCCCCGGGTTTTGCGCAACTCTCGAAATTGCATTCGCAGGCAAGCCAGCTCCTACCTGGTTTTATGCCCCGGTTCTGTCTGGCAACCGATCCCTTGTAGGAGCCGGCTTGCCGGCGAAGGGGCCTCCGGATTTGGCGCCAGTCCCGAGATCGCCTTCGCTGGCAAGCCAGCTCCTACGGTTATCCATGGCGGAGGCTTGGGACGTTCGTGCCACGATTGGCGATTGCTCAAACCCGGGTCTGGGGCCTAAGGTTCTTGCCGTTCAATAACAAGAAAAGGAAGGACCTATGCGCATTCTGTTGTTCAAGACCCTGGCCCTGACGGCCGCTATCGCCGCCAGCAGCTCGGCCTTCGCCGTGACCCTGGAAGGCGGCGCGGTGGCCGCGCCCAACCAGTACGGCGCCGATGTCGCGGCGCAGATCCTCAAGAAGGGCGGCAACGCGGTGGATGCCGCGGTGGCCACGGCCTTCGCCCTGGCCGTGACCTACCCCGAGGCCGGCAACATCGGGGGCGGCGGGTTCATGACGATGTACATCGACGGCAAGCCGTACTTCCTCGACTACCGGGAAACCGCGCCCAAGGCCGCGACCCGGAACATGTACCTGAATGAAAAGGGCGAGGTGATCGAGAACCTGAGCCTGGTGGGCGCCCGCGCCGCCGGGGTGCCGGGTACGGTGATGGGCCTGTGGGAGGCGCACCAGAAGTTCGGCAAGCTGCCCTGGAGCGAGCTGATCACCCCGGCCGTGGGTTATGCGAAGAACGGCTTCAAGGTGGCCGACAAGCAGTACCAGTACCGCGAGGATGCGTTGAAGCTGTTCAACGGCACCACCAACTTCGGCGACTACTTCGGCAGCATGAAACCGGGCGAGACCTTCCGTCAGCCGGAGCTGGCCGCGACCCTGGAGCGCATCGCCGACCAGGGCGCCAAGGAGTTCTACAGCGGCAAGACCGCCGACTTGCTGGTGGCGCAGATGCAGGCCGACAAGGGCCTGATCACCAAGCAGGACCTGCAGGACTACAAGGTTCAGTGGCGCCAGCCGCTGCAGGTGAGCTTCCGTGGCAACACCCTGTACACCGCGCCGCCACCCAGCTCTGGCGGGGTGGCCCTGGCGCAGCTGATCAGCATCAAGGAAGAGCGCGCCGCGGACTTCAAGGGTGTGGAGCTCAACTCGGCCAAGTACATTCACCTGCTGGCGGAAATCGAAAAGCGGGTGTTCGCCGACCGCGCCGATTACCTGGGCGACCCGGCGTTTTCCGATGTTCCGGTCAAGCAACTGACCGACCCGGCGTACCTGAAAAAACGCGCCGCCGAGGTCAACCCCAACGCCATCTCGGCCACCGAGAAAGTGCGCCCCGGGCTTGAGCCGCACCAGACCACCCACTTCTCCATCGTCGATGCCCAGGGCAACGCGGTGAGCAACACCTACACCCTGAACTGGGACTATGGCAGCGGCGTGGTGGTCAAGGGCGCAGGCTTTTTGCTCAACGACGAAATGGACGACTTCAGCGCCAAGCCAGGCGTGGCCAACGCCTTCGGCGTAGTGGGCGGCGACGCCAACGCCATCGCCCCGGGCAAGCGCATGCTGTCCTCCATGAGCCCGAGCCTGGTGACCCGCGATGGCAAGGTCACCCTGGTGCTGGGCACCCCCGGTGGTTCGCGGATCTTCACCTCGATCTTCCAGGTGCTGAACAACCTCTACGACTACCACCTGCCCCTGGAAAAGGCCGTGGCCGCGCAGCGCGTGCATCACCAGTTGCTGCCCAAAGACACGATCTACTACGACGCCTATGCGCCGCTCACCGGCAAGGTGGCCGACGAGCTCAAAGCCATGGGCTACACCCTGGAAGACCAGGGCTGGGAGATGGGCGATATCCAGGCGATCCGGGTCAATGGCACCGCGCTTGAAACCGCTTCCGATCCACGTGGTCGTGGTGTCGGCAAGGTCGTCAAATAACCGCTGCCCCCGGTAGGAGCTGGCCGGGCGGCGTTCCGCTTGCCGGCGAAGAGGCCTTCGGGTCTTGCGCCAGCCACGAAGGCGCCTTCGCTGGCAAGCCAGCTCCTACCTTCGTTGTGCAGGCGCCGACGGCCGGCTGGTCGGCGGCGGCTCAATTCCGTAACATTCCCCGCCTTCTTCCCGCTCTTCCCAGGGCCGCGTCTGCCGGTCCGTCTATCAGGTCAATCATGAAAGCAAAACGTCTGCGTGCCGATGTCCTGGCCGGACTCACCACCTCCTTTGCCTTGCTGCCCGAATGCATCGCCTTCGCCCTGGTGGCCCACCTCAACCCGTTGATGGGCCTGTATGGCGCCTTCTTCATCTGCACCCTGACGGCGCTGTTCGGCGGGCGGCCGGGCATGGTCTCCGGCGCGGCCGGCTCCATGGCGGTGGTGATCGTCGCCCTGGTAGTGCAGCACGGTGTGCAGTACCTGTTGGCCACGGTGCTGCTGGGCGGGCTGGTGATGGTCGCCTTCGGCCTGCTGCGCCTGGGCAAGCTGGTGCGCATGGTGCCGCACCCGGTGATGCTGGGCTTCGTCAACGGCCTGGCGATCGTCATCGCCCTGGCCCAGCTGGAACATTTCAAGAGTGGCGAACACTGGCTCAGCGGCCAGCCGCTGTACCTGATGGCCGGGCTGGTGGCATTGACCATGGCCATCGTCTACCTGCTGCCGCGCCTGACCCGGGCGGTGCCACCGGCCCTGGTGGCGATCCTCGGGGTCGGCGCGCTGGTCTACCTGCTGGGCCTGCCGACCCGCACCTTGGGGGACATGGCCCACATCGCCGGCGGCTTGCCGAGCCTGGCGCTGCCCCAGGTGCCGTGGAACCTGGAAACCCTGGGCATCATCGCGCCTTATGCGTTCCTGATGGCCATGGTCGGCCTGCTGGAAACCCTGCTGACCCTCAACCTCACCGACGAAATCACCGAAAGCCGCGGCTACCCGGACCGCGAATGCGTGGCCCTGGGCGCGGCCAATGTGGTCTCGGGAATGTTCGGCGGCATGGGCGGCTGCGCGATGATCGGCCAGACCGTGATCAACCTCAGTTCCGGTGGTCGCGGGCGTTTGTCGGGCGTGGTGGCGGGCGCTCTGATCCTGCTGTTCGTGCTGTTTCTGTCACCGTTGATCGAGCGCATCCCCCTGGCGGCGCTGGTGGGGGTGATGTTCGTGGTGTCGCAGCAGACCTTCGCCTGGGCGTCCCTGCGGGTGATCAACAAGGTGCCGCTCAACGATGTGCTGGTGATCCTCGCGGTGACCGTGATCACTGTGTTCACCGACCTGGCCATGGCGGTGTTCTGCGGCATCGTCATTGCCGCCCTCAACTTCGCCTGGCAGCAGGCCCGCGAGCTGTACGCCGACAGCCACCTGGAAGCCGACGGCAGCAAGCACTACCAACTGCACGGCACCCTGTTCTTCGCCTCCACCACACCGTTTCTCAACCAGTTCGATCCGGCGGGCGATCCTCGGCACGTGACTGTCGACTGTCGCCACCTGAGTTTTGTCGACTACTCGGCCATCGCCGCGCTGAAAACCCTGCGCGAGCGTTATGCCAAGGCCGGCAAGCAGCTGCGGGTGCTGCACCTGTCCGAGCGCTGCAAGAAGCTGCTCAAGCGTGCCCGAGAGCATCACGACTGAGATCGGCCACCGCGGCAGTGGATGAAAATACCCACTGCCGATTTTCATAAGCCGCCCTTTCACTTAGCTGTTCGCGACAAAGCCTGCCTCTTTACGAAAATAAGTTTCACTCGGTTTGAAGTTCACTTGCCTAAGTGATTAATGAATTTCACAACCATTGGAAAGTGATGCTGTTTTCAAGGAGGACGCCATGGCTCCCGCTACGGGTTCTTGGCTGCTGGGCTATGCCGCAGTCGCCATCATTGCGCTGATCGTGTTGATCGCCCGCTACCGACTCAACCCCTTTATCGTCATCACCCTGGTGTCGGTGGGCCTGGCGCTGATGGCCGGCATGCCGCCTTCCGGAGTGGTGGGCGCCTACGAGGCCGGGGTTGGCAAGACCCTGGGGCATATCGCCCTGGTGGTGGCCCTGGGCACCATGCTCGGCAAGCTGATGGCCGAATCCGGTGGTGCCGAGCAGGTGGCGCGCACCCTGATCGACCGCTTCGGCGAACGCAACGCCCACTGGGCCATGGTCTGCATCGCCTTCCTGGTGGGGCTGCCGCTGTTCTTCGAAGTGGGCTTCGTACTGCTGGTGCCAATTGCCTTCACCGTGGCGCGGCGGGTCGGGGTGTCGCTGCTGATGGTGGGCCTGCCGATGGTCGCCGGGCTCTCGGTGGTGCACGCCCTGGTGCCGCCGCACCCGGGAGCGATGCTGGCGGTGCAGGCCTATCAGGCGTCGGTAGGGCCGACCCTGGTGTATGCGCTGCTGATCGGTGTGCCCACGGCGATCATCGCCGGGCCGCTGTACGCGCGGTTCATCGTGCCGCATATCCACCTGCCGGCGCAGAACCCCCTGGAACGCCAGTTCATCGCCCGCGAGCCGCGCCTGCGCCTGCCGAGTTTCCGCCTGACCTTGGCCACCATCCTGCTGCCGGTGGTGCTGATGCTTCTCGGCGGCTGGGCCAACCTGCTGGCCGAGCCCGGCACCGGCCTCAACCAGTTCCTGCTGTTTATCGGCAACTCGGTGATCGCCTTGCTGGTGGCCACCCTGGTGAGCTTCTGGACCCTGGGGCTGGCCCAGGGCATGAACCGCGAATCGATCCTCAAGTTCACCAACGAATGCCTGGCGCCCACCGCGAGTATCACCCTGCTGGTGGGGGCCGGTGGCGGTCTCAACCGCATTCTCATCGACTCCGGGGTGACCGAGCAGATCGTCGGCCTGGCCCATGAGTTCCAGCTCTCGCCGTTGTGGATGGGCTGGTTGTTCGCGGTGCTGATGCGGGTCGCCACCGGTTCGGCCACCGTGGCCCTGACCACCGCTTCCGGGGTGGTGGCGCCGGTGGCCGTCGGTCTGGGCTACCCGCACCCGGAGCTGCTGGTGATCGCCACCGGCGCCGGCTCGGTGATTCTGTCCCACGTCAACGACGGCGGCTTCTGGCTGGTGAAGGAATACTTCAATATGACCGTCATCCAGACGTTCAAGACCTGGACCGTGCTGGAGACCCTGATCTCGGTGATCGCCTTTGGCCTGACCCTGGTCCTCGCGGAGTTTTTGTAGATGGACATCCTTTACCAGATCCGCTCGCGCCTGGAATTTCTCAGCGCCGGGGAAGGGCGGATCGCCCGGCTGATGCTCGACGATGTGGGCTTTGCCGCCTCTGCCAGCCTCGACGAACTGGCCCGCCGCGCTGAAGTCAGCGCCGCCACGCTGTCGCGCTTTGCCCGCAGCGTCGGCTGCCGCGACTTGCGCCAGTTGCGCCTGCAGCTGGCCCAGGCTAGTGGGGTGGGCAGCCGCTTCCTGGACCCTGCCGGCACCCCGGAACAGTCCGGGTTCTACCGGCAGATCGTTGGCGACATCGAGTCCGTGCTGCATCGGCACCTGGCCGGTTTCGAGGAAGCCCAATTCGCCGATGCGGTGCGCCTGCTGGGGCGCGCACGGATGATCCACGCCTTCGGCATGGGCGGCTGCTCGACCCTGTGCAGCAGCGAGTTGCAGGTGCGCCTGGTACGCCTGGGCTACCCCATTGCCGCCTGCCACGACCCGGTGATGATGCGCGTCACCGCCGCCGCCCTGGGGCCGCAGCACGCGGTGATCGCCTGTTCGCTGACCGGCATCACCCCCGAGCTGCTGGAGGCGGTGGCCCTGGCCCGGACCTACGGCGCCGGGATCCTGGCCATTACCTTGCCCGACTCGCCCCTGGCGCAACTGGCGGATGTGCTGCTGCCGCTGCACAGCGCCGAAACCTCGTTCATCTACAAACCCACTGCGGCCCGCTACGGCATGCTGCTGGCCATTGATGTGCTGGCCACCGAGCTGGCCCTGGCCCAGCCGGACGACAACCAGGAACGCCTGCGACGGATCAAGCTGGCCCTGGACCATTACCGTGGCGGCGAAGACTGCCTGCCCCTGGGAGACTGACATGCGCTACCACACGCTGATCCGCAACGCCTTGATCATCGACGGCAGCGACCGCCCGGGTTACCCCGCCGACCTGGCCATCCTCGACGGGCGCATAGCGCGCATCGGCGATCTGTCCGCGGCCAGCGCCGAGCAAGAGATCGACGCCGCCGGGCGGGTGCTGGCCCCGGGTTTCATCGATGTGCACACCCATGACGACACGGTGGTGATCCGCCAGCCGCAGATGCTGCCCAAGCTCAGCCAGGGGGTGACCACGGTGATCGTCGGCAACTGCGGGATCAGCGCCGCGCCGGTGAGCCTCAAGGGCGACCCGCCGGACCCGATGAACCTGCTGGGCGGGCGCTCGATGTTCGTCTACCCGCGTTTTCGCGACTACCGCGCGGCGGTGGATGCCGCGCGCCCGGCGATCAACGTGGCGGCGCTGGTGGGGCATACGGCGCTGCGCAGCAACCACCTGGCGGACCTGTATCGCACCGCCAGCGCCTGCGAGATTGCAGCCATGCGCGAGCAACTGCGCGAAAGTCTGGAGGACGGCGCCCTGGGCCTGTCCAGCGGGCTGGCCTACGCCAGCGCGTTTTGCGCCGAGACCGATGAAGTGCTGCAACTGGCCCAGGAACTGACGGCGTTCGGCGCGGTGTACACCACCCATTTGCGCAGCGAGTTCGAGCCGGTGCTGGAGGCCATGGACGAAGCTTTTCGGATTGGTCGCGCGGCCCGCGCGCCGGTGATCGTCTCGCACCTCAAGTGCGCCGGCGCCGGCAACTGGGGGCGCAGCCCACAACTGCTGGCGGCCCTGGAAAACGCCGCCCGGGAACACCCGGTGGGCTGCGACTGCTATCCCTACGCCGCCAGTTCCTCGACCCTGGACCTCAAGCAGGTCACCGATGCCTATCGCATCACCATCACCTGGTCCACACCGCACCCCGAGCAGGGCGGTCGCGACTTGAGCCAGATTGCCGCCGACTGGGGCGTCAGCCTGCTGGCCGCCGCCGAGCGCCTGCAACCGGCGGGGGCGGTGTACTACGGCATGGATGAAAACGATGTGCGGCGCATCCTCGCCCATCCGCTGTCGATGATCGGCTCCGATGGCCTGCCGGAAGATCCTTTCCCCCATCCAAGGTTGTGGGGCGCCTTCCCCCGGGTATTGGGGCACTTCAGCCGCGACCTGGGCCTGTTCCCGCTGCACACCGCGGTGCACAAGATGACCGGGCTGTCCGCGGCGCGCTTCGGCCTGCACCAGCGCGGCGAGATCCGCGAAGGGCACTGGGCCGACCTGGTGCTGTTCGACCCGGCGCGGGTGCGTGACGTGGCGGATTTCAAGGCGCCGCAGCGCGCCGCGCAAGGCATCGATGGGGTCTGGGTCAATGGCGTGTGCAGTTTTGCCCAGGGCCTGGCCAACGGCGAACGCCAAGGGCGCTTCCTGCCCCGGGAAGGTGACCTGCGCCCGGGATTTGCATCCGCTGGCTGATTTGTTGACCTCCGTCACAATGATGGCGCTGTGCTATTAAAGAATCCCTGAGCGGCGCCGAACTGCTGATAATCGCCGTCTGTATAGTCGGCTCATTTCAGTCAGGGAGTCGCGCAATGAGCTTTGGCAAAACCACCCCCATCCTGCGGATCTTCGATGAAGCCAAGGCCCGGGAGTTTTACCTCGACTTCCTGGGGTTCAACCTGGATTGGCAGCATCGTTTCGAGGATGACTTTCCGTTGTACATGCAGGTGTCCCGAGGCGAATGCGTGCTGCACCTGTCCGAGCATCACGGCGATTGCACCCCGGGCGCGGCGCTGCGCATCGAAACCGACGAGCTGGAAGCCTTCCAGCAGCAATTGCTGGCCAAGGACTACCGCTTCTCCCATCCGCAGATCCAGGCCATGCCCTGGGGCAGCCAGGACATGACCATCAGCGATCCGTTCGGCAATCGCCTGGTGTTCACCAACGCCATCAGCGTCTGAGCGGGCTCAGGCCTTGTCGGCGCCCAGCGTGGCCTGACGGAACTGCCCAGGGGTCAGCCCGGTGCGGTTCTTGAAGCTGCGGTGAAAGGAACGGGATTCGCTGTAGCCCAGGCAATCGGCGATGTCCTGGATCGACAGGGCGCTGTGGCGCAGGTGGTGCTCGGCCAACTCCTGGCGCAGGTCATCGAGAATCTGCTGGTATGAAGTGCCGGCCTGTTGCAGTTGGCGCTGCAGGGTGCGTTCCGACATCTGCAGTTGCTCCGCCACCTGCTCCTTGCGCGGCAGGCCGTCCTTGAGCAACTGGCGCAGCACGTTCTGCACCTGCAAGGCCAGGGGCGCATCGCCCAGGGAGGCCATCATCGCCTGGGCATGTTCTTCCAGGGTCTTGAGCAGGCGCGCGTCGGCCTGGCGCAGGGGCATCTGCAGGTACTCCAGCGGCGCCAGCAGCGCCGAGCAGGGTTGCTGGAACAGCACCGGGCAGCCGAACAACGCCTCGTACTGCGCCGCCTCGGCGGGTTCAGGCAGGGCGTGCTCGAACCACACCGCGCTGGGCGACAACTGCGAATCGGCGATCCAGCGCGCATACAACAGCCAGGAGGCCAGGACGTTTTCCACCAGGTGGCGGCGGATGTCCGGGCGCTGATGGCGGCAATTCCAGATCAACCTCACCTGATCGCCGGCCACCTCGGCGCGGCTGGTGCCCATGTCCCCCACCAGCTTTTCGAACGGCATGATGCGGCCCATGGCCTCGCCCAGGGTCGCGCAGTTCATGGTGATGTAGCCCAGCACATTCCAGGAGCTGGGTTTGACGAAGCGCGCCGAATTCAGGCCAAACAGCGGATCGCCCGAGTGCTGGCAGAAGTAGTCCAGCAATCGCTCATGCACCTCCATGGGCAGGCGCAGGCTGGTGTCGTTCAACTGGGCGGCCGTAAGCCCGGCCGCTGCCAGTGCCGGCTCAGTGGCAATACCCAATTGCTCCGCATAGAGCAGGTATTTCAGCAGGGGCGGGACCGAAGTAAAACCGAGGCTGGGCATGAACGGGTTCCTGGTGACTAATCCCTAGGACAGCAGGACGAAGACCGGGAAAGGTAAGGGCAAACCCTGATGGGTGTAAATGCTCGGGTCCGGGGATTGGCGCCTTTCGCTGGCAAGCCAGCTCCTACGGAGGGTGTAGGAGCCGGCTTGCCGGCGAAGGGCGCGCCGCGAATCAGACGCGGAAGTGGCTGACCATCATCTGCAACTGGCCGCCCAGGCGCGCCAGTTCAACGCTTGCGGCAGCGGTTTCGTCGCTGGCGGCGGCGGTCTGTTCGGAGACGTCGCGCACGTTGATGATGCTGCGGCTGATCTCTTCGGCCACCGCGCTCTGCTGTTCGGCCGCGGCGGCGATCTGCTGGTTCATCGATTGGATGTTGGACACGGTGCGGGTGATGCTTTCCAGCGAGGCACCGGCCTTGCGGGTCAGTTCGACACTGCTGTCGGTCAGGCTGCGGCTGTTGTTCATCACCGTGGCCACTTGCTGGGTGCCGTTCTGCAGGCCGGCCACCAGTTCCTCGATCTCTTCGGTGGACTTCTGGGTGCGCTGGGCCAGGGCCCGCACTTCGTCGGCGACCACGGCGAAACCACGCCCGGCTTCACCGGCGCGGGCGGCTTCGATGGCGGCGTTGAGCGCCAGCAGGTTGGTCTGTTCGGCCACGGCCTTGATCACGTCCATGACGCTGCCGATCTTGTCGCTTTCCTGTTGCAGCACGGTCATGGCGTCGGTGGAACGCACCACTTCGCTGGCCAGGCGCTCGATCTGCTCGATGGCCTGGGCCACCACTTTGTCGCCCTGGCGGGCTTCGCCGTCGGCGGCGGCCGCGGCCTGGGAGGCTTCTTCGGCGTTGCGCGCGACTTCCTGCACGGTGGCGGTCATCTCGTGCATGGCGGTGGCCACCTGGTCGGTCTCGACTTTCTGGCTGTTGACCCCGGCGCTGGTTTCCTCGGTCACGGCCGACAGTTCTTCGGCGGCGCTGGCGATCTGGGTCACGCCGTCGCGGATGCCGCTGATCAACTCGCGCAGGGTCACGCCCATGCGCGCGATGCCCTGTTGCAGCACGCCCAGTTCGTCGCGGCGGGTGACCCGCAGGTTTTCGGTGAGATCGCCCGAAGCGATGCGCTCGACCACGGCCAGGGTTTCCTGCAGCGGGCGGGTGATCTGCCGGGTGATGATCACGGCGGCCAGTACACCGACCAGCAGCGCCAGCAGGGTGCTGATCAACTGCAGGCTGCGGGCCTGGGTGCTCTCGATGTCGCGGCGGTCCAGCTGGATCTGGTACAGGGCGTCACTGCGGCTGACGATGTCGGCGCCCTGGTCGGTCATTTCCTTGCGCGCCTCTACGGCGTCGGTGAAGGCGGCCTTGAAGGCCTGCAGCGAGCTGCGGTAGCCGCTCAGGGCGGTTTCGAGCTGTTGCAGGGCATCGCGCTGGGTGCTGCTGAAATGGGACTTGAGCTGATCCATTTCGGCAATCGCGGCGTTGAGCTGGGTGACGGCTTTCTGTTCGGTGTCCGGGTTGTTGGTGGTGACGTAGCCGCGCACTTCATAGCGCGCCAGCTGGAAGGCTTCCTTGGCCTGGGTGATGGCCTGGAACTGCTCGAAACGCTCGTCGCTCAGGGGCAATTGCTTGACCCAGGAGTTGATCCCGTTGATCAGGTCATTGGCGCGTTCGGCGTTCTGGTTCATCGCCTGGCGCGCGGCGTCGCCGCTGCGGTAGGCATTGCGCATCTTGTTCAGCGAATCCTGATAGGCGCTGATGGTCGCGCCCAGGCCTTGCAGGAGCTTGATGTTTTCCGGGCTCTGGAACGAGGCCAGGAGTTTTTTCTGCTGGGCGCTGAAATCGTCCAGGGTGTTCTGCACGCCTTGGGCGGCGGTTTCGTCGCCGTTGGCCAGCATGTACTGCAGGCGGGTGACCCGCAGCTTGGTCAGGCCGCTGTTGAGCTGGGTGATGTCGCTCATCCAGTTACTGCGGTCGATCAGGCTGCCCAGGCTGGTCCAGCCGGTCAGTGCAAGGACGGTGGTCAGGGCCAGGACCAGGCCGAAACCCAGGCCCAGCTTAAGGTTGACGCTGATGTTGGCAAACCAACTACTCATTGAATTCCTCCAGGAACGTAGCTCTTCTTGATCTTGAGTTGGCTGGAAGATTGTTGTTGTTGGTGACCAGCAAGGTGTTTTGTAGGGGGTGTATCGGCGGGATGTGCCATAGCTGAAACGATTTCGTCGGCATTGTCCCAAGACAATGTTTTAGGCGATGGGCGGCTATTTTGCGGGATGCGCCGCCGGTCCGTTGAGCTTTTTTTCACATTGATTTCACTCGCCCCCCACGCCCGGAGCCCTAGAGTCTGGTCGGTCGATGCCATAGGCATCGGCCAGCGCTCAATTGTCATCAGGGTTTTGTAGCCTTGCGGCAAGCGGCTCAACACATCGGATCATTCTCGTAAGGGCGGCTAGCAATTGGCTACAAGACTGGTGTTTCCGGCGAGCAAGCGGCCCTTCCTGGGGCGCGTTCTGGTCCGTTACAAGAACCTGCTGGCGCTGCTGCTGGGCGCCTGCCTGGTGATTCCCCTGGGGCTGTTCCTGCTCCGACCGGCCTCGGTACCCGACCTGAGCCACGGCAATGCCGCGGGGCTCCAGGCCCTGACGGCCGCGTGGGACAAGGGCGAAATGATTGTGCTGGTGCGCCACATGGAGCGCTGCGACCGCTCCAATGCCGCGTGCCTGGGCCCGGCCGATGGCATTACCGACCGAGCCCGCGAGGTGGCGGTGGGGCTCGGCGCGCAGTTCGAGCACCTGGGCCTGGAGCATACCGACATCTACAACAGCCCGCTGACGCGCACCGCGCAGACCGCGAGCTACATGTTCAGCAAGGTCAGCAGCGGCGATGGCTGGCTGTTCAACTGCAAGAACACCATGTTGCGCGATGTCATGGCGCACAAGGTCGCCGGGCGCAACCTGGTGCTGGTGACCCACAGCGAATGCATGGCGCAGATGGAGCAGGACCTGAAACGGGCGACCCCGACCCTGGGGTACGGCGCCTCCCTGTTCGTTTCCACCGATACCCTCAATGGCGCGCCGAAGATGCTCGGCCTGATCGAGGCCAGTGACTGGCGCTCGGTGAACCTCAAGCCCTGACCGCAGGCGGCCGCTCCCATGGCTGGCCTTCAGGGCTATGGGAAGCGGCTCAGGGCGCCAGCAGGTCCGGCTCGGCCGGTGGCGTGCCAGCCGCTGGCCAGGTGGCTGCCGGGCCGTCGTTGGTGCGTTGCGGGCTGATCAGGTTGGTGAACTCCTCGATCAGGCGCTGGATCGCTTCCGGCGGCTGGCAGTCGCGAAACTCCATGCTGATCTGTACCTCGTCCGGGTCCCGTTCCTGGCCGTCACGCTTGCCGCTGCCGAAGGTGACGAAAAACTTCTCGCTTTGCAGTTCGCCATTCTCCAGGTCGTGGCTGGCCTTCTGCAGTTCGGTGGCCTGCATGCGCACCGACAGGTCGACGGTCATCTTGTGCAGGGCCAGGCCCTTGGGCGAGACCAGGGCAATCAGCGGCACATTGATGATGTGGTCTTCGTTGAGCGCCACCTCGACCATCTTGGCCTTCATCGGCGTGCCCAGGTCGTTGACGTTGTAGTCGAAGAACTGGTCGAACAACTTGATGTACTGCTGGGCGATCAGGTTGTGGGTGGCGGCTGCAGCCTGATGCATGCCTCGGGTGATGTGGCTCAGGTCGCTGGCCGACATGGGCTCCTTGCTGCGGGAAAAAAACGCCATGGATCACGCTCCTTGTTCGGTGGCTGAGGTGCCCCGCCGTGAAGGCGGGGCGGGTTGCTGGGGCGAAGGTGCCGCGTGGATCAACCGCCGGTGCCGGTTTTCTTCTCGGCCGCGGCGCCCGGCATTGCCAGCGTATTAGCGGTTGGCAGTTTGTCCGGGTCGGTCGGTTGAGTGCTCGGCAGCCGCACCGGTTTGGTGGCCGCGTCGGTGAGGAAGTCGATGACGCGCATCAGGGCTTCCGGCGGGTCCTGGCGGACGATCTTGGTGCTGATGGCGTAGCGCGCGCGGGTGTCGGTCTTGCGGGTCTGGGTGGATTTGTGGCTCGCCGCGCCCTTGACCGACACACTGAACGGGCCCCAGCCCAGCTTCGCCTCGAAACTGCCGGAGGCTTCGGTGGAGCTGGTGTCTTCGGCCATCTGGCTGATGGTCAGCTCGAACTCGATGGAGCCTTCCTCGATGGTGATGTTGGGGTGACTGATGGCCGCCAGCAGCGGAATGCGCATCGACTTCTTCACCGTGCCCTTGTAGACGCCCTGTTCATCCACCAGGGTTTCGTCGTAGTCGAACTGCACCGATACCGCCTGGCCGTCCTTGATGCACACGCCCATGAGGAAGTCCGCATAGGCTTTGCTCGCGGCGACCTGCGCCTGAATCATCGCCATCAGCGGACCGGTGATCATCTTGTCCAGGGGCAGCGCGGCAATCACGCCGCCGATCAAGCCCTTATCAATATCTGCCATGGTCTAGCTCCTTGTTCTTCGTTGCGCGAAATGCGCCCCTGCACCTTAAGAAAACCGCGGTGGCTGATTCAGCGGGAATCGATTACCGGTGAGTGTTGGCCTCCAGGCGACGGATGTTGCCGATCTGCCGCAGGCTCAGGCCGTATTTGTCCGCCAGCACGCTGCGGGAGATGCCGCCCAGGCTCTCCAGCTGAATGTGCTGGTTGCGGATCTGTCGGCAGAAGTGGTCGGCCTTGGGAATTTCCAGGGCCAGGCCGGCGAAGCGTTCGATCAGGGCGTTGAGGGCGTCGGGAGGCAAGATCAGGGCCAGCGAAGTGCGTTCGGCGTGTTTGGGAATGTACTTGGGACGGCCGCCGTATTCTCGGGTCAGGCGGTAGGCGTTCTCCAGGCCGATGCAGTCGATGAGGGCCTGGAGCGAGTGGGGTAGCTGGCGAACATCAATGAGACTGAGGTCTTTCACGTCCATTTGGTACCTCCTTGGAATTATGGATAACGCTGGTTCGATCCTAAGGAGGTGTCTCGTCCGTTGTTCAGTGGGAAATTTCCCCCCTATTAAGGGGAACTATTACATTCTGATGTTGTATCGGTCGCCGGTGGTGGACTGGATTTTCTTCAACTGGATGAGGAAATATCCATGTCTCGTTATGCGATTGATTTCAGTTTCATCGCCGCCCTCGAAGGCGGTGCCATGACTCGCGGTTATGTGCCCGATGCGGCCAACAGCAAAAGCGGGGTTACGGTGGGCACCGGGTTCGATCTGGGGCAGCGCGGGGTCCAGGATCTGCAGGCGCTGAACCTGCCAGCGGATCTGCTGCGGCGGCTGACGCCCTACCTGGGGCTGACGGGGCTCAAGGCCAAGCAGTTTCTCGTGGACCAGCCCCTGAGCATCAGCAGCGCCGAGGCCGAGCTGATCGACGAGGCGTACAAGGCGCCCTTCGTCGAGCGTCTGGCAGCGGCCTACACCCGGGCCAGTGGGGTGGATTTCGCCCAACTGCCGGCGCCGATGCAGACCGTGATCGCCTCGGTGGCCTTTCAGTACGGCAACCTGGCCAGCCGCACACCGAACTTCTGGGCCCAGGTGGTGGCCCGCGACTGGAAGAGTGCCCTGGCCAACCTGCGCAACTTTGGCGACAGCTACGGCACTCGCCGGCGCAAGGAGGCTGATCTGCTGGGCTCGCAGCTAACCTCGTAAGTGCTTGCCGCCCAGGCTCAAGGCCTGGGCGGCTTGCCGGTTTCAAGGGCAGGGGTAGGTTTGCAACAGGCTGGCGTTGCCCATGTGTCTGGTGTCGTCGGGTTGTGTGCCGCTGGGCAGCGAGCGCCAGTCCACCAACAGGCACATGGCCTTGAGGGAAATGCCCTTGGCCTGGCCGATGGGTTTGGAAAACTCATAGCGGTACAGCGCCTGGGTGGTGTTCTGCGGGGTTACGCTGCTGGCATTGATCAAGGTGCTGCGAGCCATGTCTGGCAGTTTGTCCTGGGTGATGGTGAAGCGCGGTTGTTCACCCTGGTGGGTGAACGCGCCCAGGTCCCGAGAGCGTTTCCACAGCTGCTGCCACTGGCTGTTGCCGGCGGCGGTGCTCAGGGTGGCGGCGTAGGCCTTGAGGGTGGCGGGCGGCAGATGGGTGGTTTCCAGGGCGTGGGCAGCGCTGGCCAACAGGCTCAGGCCGAGGATCAGTGAACGCAGAATCAACATGGGAATATCTCCTTTTCCAGGCCGTAACGGCCCGACACGAACATAGGGAAGATCCCGGCAACCAGGGGATCGCCGGGGGCAAGGCTCAGCGGGCGTCGAGGTAGTCCCGACGCAGGCCTTCCTTGCTGCTCTTGGCGATCAGTTCCTTGGCCACGGTGTTCTCGATGGCGTTGTCGTTGATGTTTTCCACTTCAAGGATGTTTTGCGTCGCCAGTTGCTGGCGCAACTCGGCCTTCCGGGCAACGGCCCGGCTCAGGGTGCTACTGATAACGCTGATGCTCATCTCTGACTCCTTTTCGGGGGATGCCCGTCGTTGGGCAGGAGTCATGGTTTCAAGGGCGGCGGGCGGGTATCAGCGGGAAAGGGTTCAAGGGGCATGGGCGGCGGGGATGGGCTTTCCCATGCCCTGCGAGTAAAGTGCCGGGCCGGGAAATGAGTCCTGGGCGTTTTCTCCATGGAGTTGCATCGTGAAGCACATCAGTAAAGTCGTTGCCTCTGCCTGCCTCGGTCTGGTTCTTGCGGGCTGCACCGGCACCCCGATGAAAACCCAGCAGTTGGACAGCAGCCAGTACACCGTCATTGGTCACAGCGAAGCGACCGCCACCGGTATCATGTTGTTCGGGGTGATCCCGATCCAGCAGAACAGCCGTTTCGTCCGTGCGCAGACTGCGGCGATCAAGGCCAAGGGCGGTGACGCCCTGATCAACACCCAGGTCCAGGAAAACTGGTTCTGGGCCTGGGTTCTGAGTGGCTACACCACCAAGGTCTCCGGTGACGTGGTCAAGCTGAAGAACCCTCAGTAAGCCCGCCCGCTCCGGGCTCCGTCGCGGGTCTGGAAACGAATACGGCACCTGTAGCAGGTGCCGTTTTTTTTTGCGTTCAGCCGGCCGGCGCCAGGTTGACGAAGTAGTAGGCCTGGCGGCCGACCATGAGGGTCTGCTGGATCTGCAGCGGCGGCTTGGGCGCCTCGGCCCCCCCCAGTACCGCCATGTGCCGCGGTGACTCGCGCAAAAAGGCCAGCAGTTGAGCCTCGTTCTGCAGGTCCTTGAGCAGGCTCTGGGTGTAGAACACGCTGGCGCCGGCGATGCGTTCGTTGGCCTGGTACAGCGCCAGCTGGTGCCCGCTACCCTGCAACGCCATGATCCGGTCGGTCACTGGAACGAACGACAGTTCGCGGTCGGCCCTGGGCGCGGCCCATTGGGCGTTGACCAGATAGCCGCCGATCACCAGGGCCATGAGCGTTATCAGCCACCCCTTGCGCTGGCGCCCCACGGCACTCCAGAAGCCCTTGCCCGGGGCGCGCTTGGCCAGGCGCTGGTAGAGCACTGCGCCATATTCCGCTGCCAGCACCGCCGCGGCCGGAGTCAGGGACATCAGGTACACCGTGCGCTTGCTCGAAGCCAGGCACAGCAAGGCGAACTGTGCCAGCAGCCAGAGGCTGAAAAACAGCAGGTAGCGGTTCTGCATCAGGGTTTTACGGAAATGCCACAGGCCCAGGTAGACCAGGATGTTCCATGGCAGGAAGGCCTGGGGCAGCTTGGCCAGGTAGTAGTAGAAGGGCTCGTAGTGTCCGGCTTCCTCGAAGGAACCGTCGAAGCGCCCGACGCTGTTGGTCCACAGCACTTCCCCCAGGGCCTGCAGGCCGCCGCGCTGGTAGAGCATGTACAGCCAGATCATCAGGGGCACCAGCCCCAGCAGGGTCAGCAGGCCCGGGCGCAGCCAGTGGCTGAAGGTGAAGCGCTTGTCGATCAGGCTGTCGGCCAGCAGGTAGGCGAAGATCACCACCCCGGGCATGGCCAGGCCGAGCACGCCCTTGCTCAGGGTGGCGATGGCGATCCCGCCGGCGAACGCCAGCCAGGAGAGCAGCGCCGGCTGCTGCGCGGCCTGGCGTCGATGGGCCTGGAAAAACGCCAGCAGGGCCAGGGTTACTCCGAGGCTGAGCAGGGCATCCTCGCCCACGCCGCGCACGTTGCTCCAGTAACTGGCCATGGTCGCCAGCATCAACCCGGCCATGGCCGCCAGGGCTGCCGGCCGGCCAAAGCGGCGCAGCATGGCGTACAGCAGCATCACGCTGAACAGCCCGGCGAAGGCCGAGGCCAGGCGCACCGCCAGGGGCGTGCCGCCGAAGGCACGGATGGCCCCGGCATCGAGCCACAGGCTCAGCGGCGGTTTTTCCAGAAATGGCGTGCCGAACAGGCGCGGTGTGACCCAGTCATCGTCCAGGTGCATTTCCATGGCGATCCCGGCCACCCGGGCTTCGGTGGAACCTTGCAACTGGTGGTTGCCCAGGGCGAAGAAGAACAGCAGGCAGGCCAGCAGAAACATTAGCGGAGCGGGTCGTGACATGAGTTGTGCGCCGGCAGATCGAGGGGCGCAGCCGGAAGGCCGCGGGCAAGCCCGAAAGTATACGTAGGCAAGTCTTAACGAATTGTGAACAAGTAGGGGTAAAACGTGCGGATGTTCGCCGGCTGCGCGCGGATTAGCCCATGGCCTGCTGGTAGGCGGCCACGGCTTGCGGGAACAGCTGTTCGTAGAGGGGGTAGGCGATGCCCAGCACGGTGATCTCGATGGCATCGGCGCCACATTCGGCGGAGTAGTCCTGAATGCTCACGCCCAGGGCCGGCACGGGTTGGTCGAGGTGGTGTACCACCAGGCGCAGCCCGTTCTGGCTCGCTCCTGCCAGTGCGCGAACCTGCTGCTGGAGGTCGGCGTAGGCCGGGGCGGCGATGAATTGGCCGAAGGCCACACCCATGGGCGGGTCGGCCGACTCCAGGGCCGACCAACCGAGCAGGGTCGAGCCCTGGTAGACCTTGAACCTTGCTGGAGCATCCGGGGGGGTGGGCATGGGGGAACCTGTGGTGAGGGATCAGGTGAGGGCGCTTTCCTGCTGTTGCCGGCTGATGCGCCCGCGGCCCCAGGCCGACAGCGCCTCGATCACCGGCTGCAGCGATTGCCCCTCGTCGGTCAGGCGGTATTCCACCCGCGGCGGCACTTCGGCGTACACCGTGCGCGACACCAGGCCGGCGGCTTCCAGGTCCCGCAACTGCTTGGTCAAAAGACGTTGGGAGATCCCCGGCAGGCGCCGTTGCAGTTCATTGAAACGCAGGAACTCGTTGGCCAGCAACTGATGCAGGACCACACCTTTCCAGCGGCCGTCGATCAGGTCCAGGGTGACCTCCACCGGGCAGCCTGGAATGTCCTGATAGTGTTTGTTTTTCATTGCCTGACGACCCTTTTGCGTAGCTGGTACGCAAAAGTACCCTACTTGTGCGGGCAGGGCATGAGGGATTTAAGTGTGCGCTTTCAACCGCCAAGGAAGCTCTGCAATGAAGGCCATCGCCTACCTCAAAGGCTCGCACCTGTCTGACCCCCTCGCGTTCTGCGAGGTGCAACTGGACCCGCCGCCACTGGAACCCCACGACCTGCTGGTGGCGGTCGAGGCAGTGTCGGTCAACCCCCTGGATACCAAGGTCCGCGCCGGCCAGGTGGCGGTGCCCGACGAGGTGCGGACCCTGGGCTGGGACGCCAGTGGCGTGGTCCGCGCGGTGGGTAGCGCGGTGACCCTGTTCGCCCCTGGGGACGCGGTGTTCTATGCCGGCACCTTCACCCGCGATGGCGCCAATGCCGAGCTGCACCGGGTGGACGAGCGCCTGGTAGGGCACAAGCCGGCCAGCCTGTCCTTCGCCCAGGCGGCCGCCATGCCGCTGACCTCGCTGACCGCCTGGCAATTGCTCTTCGAGCGCCTGGGCCGGGTGCCTGGCGACCTCGCTGAACAGGGCACGCTGCTGATTGTCGGCGGTGCCGGTGGCGTGGGGTCGGTGCTGATCCAGCTGGCGCGCCGGCTGACCGCGATGACCGTCATCGCCACGGCTTCGCGGCCGGACAGCCGCCAGTGGTGCCTGGACCTGGGGGCCCATCAGGTACTGGACCATTCACGTTCGCTGGTGGAGCAACTGGCGGCCCTGGACCTGCCACCCGTGACCCATATTGCCGCCCTGACCCATACCCAGCGGCACTATGCCGAGCTGATCGAGATCATCGCGCCCCATGGCCATATCGCGTTGATCGACGATCACGACTTCTTCGATGCGGTGCCGCTCAAGGCCAAGAGCGTGTCCCTGCACTGGGAGATGGTGTTCACCCGTGCCCTGTTTAAGACCCCGGACATGATCGAGCAGCACCACATCCTCAACCGGCTGGCGCAACTGCTGGACCAGGGGCTGATCCGCTGCACCCTGAATGAAGTCTTCAGCCCGTTCAACGCCGACAGCCTGCGCCGGGCCCATGAGCGCGTGGAGCAGGGCGGCCTGCCGGGCAAGGTGGTAGTGGCCCGCGACGCCCAGCCCATCGCCTCCTTGTAGGCGCTGGCTGGGTGGGCGCTGATTGGGGGCTGGCTTGCCAGCGAAGGCGTCATCATCTCTGACGCAGGGCCGCAGGGCCTCTTCGCCGGCAAGCCGGCTCCTAAGGGAGTGGAGTGTCGGGGAGGACTGATCGGCGCAGGTGACGCCCGCTGCGCCACCAGAAGATGCCGCCGAGGAAAGCCCCCGAACAGCCGAACAGCGGCGCCAGCGGCAGGTAGCGTGGCAAACCGTCGGGTAGCGGTTCATCCTCGTCGCGGTCGGTATAGAAGCTCGAAGGCGCCAGGCTCGCCACCACGGGGATGGTCGGCATGGCGGTCACAGCGCCACTGAACAGGTAGATCAGCACGTTACGCCAGGCAAAGCGCTGGGCCAGCCAGAAGAACAGCGCGCAAGGCAACGCCGTGAGAATGCCGGTCAGCACACCGCTTAACACCAGGGTCAGCAGGCCCACGAACAGGGTCTGGAGAATGATGTCTGTGTTCAACGAGCCGGCGCTGGCCAGCATCGTCAGCATCAGCAGCAAGGCCAGCACCGTGGCCAGGGCCGTGGCCAGGGCCGTGACGCCGATGAAGTAAGCGGCGAACCAGTCTTCCGGCTGCACGCTGCGTTGGGGTGGAGTTGTTACGGGCATGGAAAAGATCGCTCTGTGGGTGGCTGCTTTGGCCCTGCTCAAGGGGCGGGTTGCCTGGCGTCGGGCCGGGCGTGAGTAAAGGCTCGGTTCAGCGCAAGTGACGCCCGCTGCGCCACCAGAACAGCCCCCCCATGAACACCCCACAACCGCCGAACATCGATGCCAGCTGTAAATAGTGCAGCGCAGCGCTGACGCCGTGCGGGAGGTTGAAGAGTTCGGGGAGCAGCTTGGTCATCACGGGAATGGCGAGCTGCGCCGCCAGGGCCCCGCTCACCAGGTAGATCCACAGGCGGCGCCAGGTAAAGCGCTGGGCCAGCCAGAAGAACAGGATGCACGGCAAGGCGGCGATCAGGGTAATCAGCACCAGGCTCACCATCAGCACCGCCACGCTGAACGACAGGGAGTCAAGTAGCGCCTTCCCTGGGTTCTGGCTGGTGGTCAGCAGTATCAGGTTGAGCACCAGCATCAGGGCCAGGGACAGCCCGGCGACGCCGATGAAGTAGGTGACGATCCAGTGACCGCGGTTCAGGGGGCGAACGGAGTGGGGCGCTTGGGACATGGTGGGCATGGGCTTCGGCTGAGGATGACCGGACCCAGGCTATCGGCAGGCAGGCCTTTTGATTGTGGAGTTTGCGTGGTTTTTTTGCGGTCAATGCGCATGGCAGATGACGCTGGGGGAGCAAATCCCTTATACAGGCAGCGGCCCGTCGGTCGTGCACGGGCCCGGTTTTCACCCCCACCCAGAAGGAGATGGACATGTTCAAGTTCCTGGATATTACCGAGTTGCCTCGTACCCCTGCGCATCGAGATACAGGCTCCGTCAGCGGAGCGATCAATGCCTGGGAGCTGAAAAATCGGGCTCTCAATACGAAGGGGTTTGTTACATGTCCAAAGAATTACTCGGAGTTTCTGCTGTAGGGCTGATGGTGCTGGGCGAGTTCTGCGCCATCTACAGTGAAGTGGTGGTGGCGCGGCTGGCCCATTCCGGCAACACCTCCGGTGCCGAACTGGCGTTGCCGGTGCTGATCATGTGCCTGGGCGGTATCTGCCTGCTGGCGGCCTACTGGCTGGGTTACGTGGCGGTGGGCGACATCTGGATCATCACCGTGGTCTCGGTGACGTCGCTGCTGCTCCTGGAGCCGCTGGTGATCTGGGCCCTGTTTCAGCAGGCGCCCGGGCGCGGTGCCTTGATCGGCTTCTGCCTCGGCGCGCTGGGGATGTTGTCCGCCGTGTTCCTCTAGCACGGCCTCGCTCCGGCTCGGGTCCTTCAGGCCCGGGCCCGGGCAAAGTAGCGGCTGGGCGTCTCGCCCAATACCTTGCGAAACACACCGCTGAACGCACTCGGGCTGCTGTAGCCCAGGTCGCTGGCGACCCGGGTCACGGCTTCGCCCTGGCCCAGGCGCACCACGGCAGCCAGCAGGCAGGCCTGCTGGCGCCACTCGACGAAGCTGATGCCGGTGTGCTGGCGGAACAGCCGGGTGAAGGTGCGGCGGCTCATGCCGGCGCGCTCGGCCATTTCATCGATCCCCAACTCCAGCGAAGGTTGCTCCAGCGCCTCGCGGCAGGCCCTGGCCAGCCGTGGCTCGCGGGGGAGCGGAGCATTGAGGGCAAGGGCCGGCATGGCCGCGACTTCATGCAGCAGCAGGTTCATCACCTGGCCCTGCACGCTGTCCACGGCGTAGCGCGGGGGAATGGCCGTGGCCCGCAGCAGCAACTGGCGCAGCAGCTCGGACACCTCCCGCACCTGGCATTGCTCCGGCAGGCCCAGGCGCTTGGCTGCCCGGGGCCGTACATAGGTGTTGAGCATGGTCACCGGCCCGCTCATGTGCATGGCGTGGGGCACGCCGGCCGGCACCCAGATGGCCCGCTGCGGCGGCACCACCCAGTTGCCCTGGTCGCTGAAAACGCTGATCACCCCCGTGGCCGCATAGGCGAACTGCCCGCGCCGGTGCTGGTGCTCGGCGAAGTACAGGCCGTCGGGGTAGTCGGTGGCGGTGACCACCACATCCCGCGGGGTATTTTCGTAAGGATCGATATCGATGGGTTGCATGGCCCGAATCTACTGATACTTGACCTGATACTGCAAGCGGGCCAGGGCGTGCCGGGGCGATAGTTCGGCCCCGGCCGGGGAATGACCCGCGGCCACCTGTCCTGGACCGCGCGACATGCAGAAAAAACACCTGTTCCTGGCCCTGTTGGTGACGGCCTTGTGGGGCCTGAATTTTCCCATCACCAAACTGGGCCTGGCCAGTACCGATCCGTTGCTGCTTACCGCCCTGCGTTTCACCCTGGCGGCGCTGCCCTGGGTGTTCCTGGTGCCGCGTCCGCCGGTGGCATTGGCCTGGCTGGCGGCCTACGGGCTGATTTTCGGCGTCGCCATGTGGGCGCTGATCAACCTGGGGATCGATCACGGCGTGGCGCCGGGCACGGCTGCACTGTTGATCCAGTTCAGTGCCTTTTTCTCCCTGGGCTGGGGCGTGCTGCTGTTCGGCGAGCGCCTGCGCCTGCAACAGGTGCTGGCCACGGCCATTGCCCTGTGGGGGCTGCTGCGGATCATTGGCGACAGCCCCGGGCATGCCACCAGCCTGGGTTATGCCCTGCTGCTGGTGAGTGCATTCAGCTGGAGCGTGGGCAACGTCATCATCAAGCGCTGCGGGGTGCGCGAGGTGTTCGCTTTCGTGGTCTGGGCCAGCCTGTTTGCGCCATTGCCGCTGTTGGCATTGACCTGGATAAGCCATGGCGCGGCGCCGTTTCTGCAACTGGCCGGGCAAGTGTCCGCCGGCGCGGTCTTGTCCCTGATGTTTCAGGTCTATGCTGCAACGCACTTTTGTTACTGGGGATGGAACCTGTTGCTGCGCGAGTATCCGGTCTCCCGGGTGGCGCCCTTGTCGCTGCTGATCCCGGTGTTCGGCATGGCCGGTTCGGTGTTGATCCTGGGGCAGCGGCTCGGGGCCGAGGAGGGCATTTCCATGGGGCTGATCCTGCTGGCGCTGGCGGTGGGGCAGTTCGACTGGCGCCGGTTTTTCACCCTGGGTCGCCGTTCCCTGTAGCCGCTGCCGCAGGCTGCGAACGCTCTGGGCGGCACTGTCGCAGGCGACGCTGGGGTCTTGAGGCCACAGAGGTTTGCCTGGAGATCGCCAGGCAAGGCCCTGCGGGTCTTTTCGCAGCCTCGCGGGCTCGGCAGCGGCTACAGTCGGTGACAGTCGGCGGCGCAGGCAGGTTTCTTATCCTTGTTCAGGCACCGTTCAGGGGCTGCTCGCGCAACATGTTCAGCCTTATGCCTCGCCTTGGGTGCGGCGCTTTCCGGTGGGGCGAAGATGGTTCGAGAAATGCGTTTGAGTATTGAGGCCTGGGGTATTTACCTGGTGGCCCTGCTGCTGTTCACCTTCGGTATCTGGGACGAGCAGCCCCAGGGTTTCGACGGCCGTTGGGCGCTGTTCCTGCAGGAAATGTTCCGCCACGGCGCCAGCCTGTTCCCCACCACCTACGGCCAGCCATACCCGGACTACCCGGGCACCGCGACCTTTTTCAGCTACCTGTTCGCCCAGGCCTTCGGCGCCCCCAACCACCTGGCCAATATCCTGCCCACCGCGCTGGCCTCGGCCGGGGTGCTGGCGCTGCTGTATCGCTTGCTGGCGCCTTCGGGGCGCACCTGGGCACTGCTCGCGGTGCTGCTCACGGCGCTGACCAGCCAGCTGTTGGACAAGTCCCGCTCGGTGTGCCTGGACCAGATGGTGTCCCTGCTGTGCCTGGGCACCTTCTACCTGCTGCACAGCGGCGAGCAACTGGGCTCCCGGCTGCGGTTGTGGGCGGTGCTGCCGCTGCTGGTGCTGGCCTTTGCCATTCGTGGGCCCCTGGGGCTGGTGGAAGTGTGCGGGGTGGCCTGCACCTACTGGCTGCTGGGGGAGAGCCGCACCCGCGAGGCGCGCCTGACGCTGATCAAACGAGTGCTCGCCTATGGCGTCAGTGGCCTCCTGTTGCTGGCCGGCTGCTGGTGGCTGCTGATGCAACTGGCCTATCTCGCTGGTGGCGAAGATTTCGTCCGTCAGGTCTACAACATGCAGGTGGTCGGGCGCCTGGATGAAAGCGGCGAGCCGTTCTATTTCTATTTCCAGCTGGCGCTGTACCGCTACTTCCCGGTGGTGCCCCTGGCCCTGGCGACGCTCTGGGTATTGCGCCGGCAATGGTCGCAGCGCCATGTGAACCCGCAGCTGCGCCTGGTGCTACGGCTGGGGGCCTGTGGCCTGATGATCCTGCTGGGCCTGTCGGTGCCGCACTTCAAGCGCGCCTATTACATCCTGCCCATGGTGCCGATGTTCGCTGCGGTGGCGGCCTACGGCCTGCTCACGGCCCGGGGCAGGCTGGGCAAGGTGCGCAGCGGCTACCTGTGGCTGGTGGGGCTGCTGCCGGGGCTGTGCATCCTGGTGCTGTTCGTCTTGCGCCACAGCTGGCACAAGCACGGTTACTGGCCGCCGGTGTCCATGCCGCTGCTGATCGCGATCTTCGTCGTGTTGCAGCTGCTGGCGCTGTATGGCTGGCGCAGGACCCTGGGCAGTTTCGGGCGGCGCCTGGTGCTGCTCAGCGCCCTGGCGCTGGCGGCGCAATGGACGTTGCTGGTGGCGGTGGTGGACCCGGCCAAGGACCTGCAGTTCGACACCAGGACCTTCGTTTCCCAGGTGGAGCAGTTGCGCCAGGCCAGCCCCGGGCCGCTGGTGTTCTTCAACCTGGGCCAGGACACCTGGGCGGTGCGCTACATGATGAACCTGGACCACGATGAACAGCCGCTGTTCGTCAGCGGCGACGACCCGGGGCACCTGGACTCGCTGCCCCATGACTCCTGGGTGATCATCGCGCGCAAGGACCGGGGGCTGCTGGATAACACCTCCCTGGAGAATCAGTTGCCGGTGTTCGAGGGGCGGCTCAACGACAACCCCTGCCTGGTGTTCCAGTTGCAGTAAGAGCTTGGCAGGGCCCGGGGCGGGCCGTATTTTGGCCACTGTCATCCGCGGGATAACCAGGGAGTGGTCATGCAATGTCAGGTTCGTCCGGCCGTACCGGCCGATGCTCCACAGGTCAGCCAGGTGATCCTGGCGGCCTTGCTCGTCAGCAATGCCCAGGACTACCCCGCCAGTGTGATCGAGCGGGTCCAGGCCAGCTTCACCACCGATGCAGTGCGCCAACTGATGCAGCGCCGGCAGATGTTTGTCGCCCTGGTGCACGGGCAATTGCGGGGCACCGCCAGCCTCGACGGGCGTGCGGTGCGTTCGGTGTTTGTCGACCCGGCCTACCACGGCCAGGGCCTGGGGCGGCAACTGATGGCCGCGGTCGAGCAGGCGGCGCTGGATTCGGGCCAGACCTCGCTGGTGGTGCCCTCGTCGGTCACCGCTGAGGGCTTTTATGCCCGCCTGGGCTTTGTCCGGGTACGCGAGCATTACGAGGGCGAGGAGCTGACGCTGATCATGGAACGGGCCCTGGTGGCCACCGAGACCGGGCCAGGGCTGGGCTGATTCAGGCCGGTTGCGCAGCAATCACCAACACTTCGATGTGGTAGTGCGGCTTGGCCATGGGCGCCTGCACGCAAGCTCGCACCGGTGCCTGGACACCTTCGAGCCAGGCATCCCAGAGCAGGTTCATGGCCGGGTAGTCGGCCATGTCCTTGAGCCAGATCTGCGCGCTGATCAGGTGGCCCTTGTCGGTGCCGGCCCTGGCCAGCAGGGCGTCGATCTGTTGCAGCACATCCTGCGTCTGGGCGCCGATGTCCCCTTCGGTCAATTGCGAAACCTGGCCTGCCAGGTAGACGGTCCGGTTGTGGATCACGGCCTGGCTGAAGCGCGCGGTGGTGCCGATTCGCTGGAGGGATGAGGTCATGTCGAGGTCCATTGGTTCGTCCATTGGTTCAAGGGTGGAAAGGTCAGTTGTTGTCGCTCAGGCCGGCCCCGGCGCCCAGCAGGCGCGAGGCTTCGGAGGCCGGCACGTAGGTGCGGGCGGCCAGGTGATCGAGCTCGTGCTGGGGGCTGTCGCCCAGGTCCGGAATGCTGCCCGCCAGAGGCTTGCCGAGGGTGCCGCCAGGGGCCGCGCAAGCGCAGCGCGCCTGGGCAGCTGTGGCGGCGCCGAGGTTCTGCGCATGTACTAGCCAGGCTTCGCCCGAGGGGGAAAACTTCAGGCAGCAGCCGTTCCAGGACAGCTCCAGCCACAGGCCGAGCTGGCGTGCGGTGGCGCTGGCAAAGGGCAGCAGCAGTTGCGGGTGCGCCACCTGCCGGAGCTCGATACGGCCGTTGCTGCGCAGCAGGTAGGCGTGGTCGCTCAAGGTCGCCCCGGCGATCAGCGGGCACAGGGCATGCCCCGGCACCTGCCAGGGCTCGGTGCTGACATCCGGTGCCAGTTGCTGGTAGGCACAGCCGTCATTCTGTCGCAGCTGCGTGGCCAGCACGCCGGGCCCGTCGAGGCCGTGGGCCGAGAGCCAGCGCGCGGCCTTGCCGGCTTCCTCCGCCAGGCCCCAGGACAGCCCGGCACCGCGGGCGGCTTTCTTGCACAGGCTTTCGATTTCATTCAACGAGGCATGCACGGCGCTGCTCCTGGCTGTCGAGGTTGGGGTAGGACCAGTCGTCCGCGGCCATCTGCCCCAGCTCATGGGGGAAGGGCGCGTTCTGGTAGAGGGTGATGCGTACCCAGCGATCCGAACGCGGGTCGAAGTGGGTGGCGCCGAAGAACGACAGCTTGCAGCGCAGCAGATCGATGGGCAGCAGCGCTTGATCGATCAGGTTGTCCTGGATGTCGGCGTAGGGGAACGCTGGCGCCAGTTGCACCCGACGCAGGCTGTGGCGGTGTTCCGGGTGCCGCAGCAGGAAGCCGGCGACGCTTTGCGAGTCGCTCCAGCCGGGCAGGGCGGCTTGCAACTGGGCGATGTCCCGGGCCACTGCCAGGGGCTGCTCCAGGTCTTGCCCGGGCTCGGCAAAGCGCTGGCCGATCCGCGGTTCGAGTTTTTCCTCGGAGACGTACCAGAACAGCGCGCGGCTGGCTTCGCTGGAAAAGTCGATGGCCGCGACCCAGGAATAATGCTCGTCGAGTATCTGCCGCAGGCGGCCAATGCTCATGCTGCCGTCGACGCTGAAGCTGGCCTGCTCATCGGCCTGCATGCCGGCGCCCAGCTCATCCACCAGGTGGCCGTAGGGCTCCAGCAGCAGCGACACCAGGCATTCCTGGGCTTCCAGCGACAGCGCGCCTTCGGCCCAGCGATAGAGTTCGTCCCAGGGGGATTCCTGCTCCAGGATGCCGCTGGCGAGGTGGTGTTCCAGGCGCTGCAGGTCGCTTTGCAGTTGCAGGATGCGGCCGTGTTGCAGTTCGTGCTCGGAGTGCCAGTGGCCGATGCCGGCCTGGGCCCGGGTGAGGAACTCGACGAACCGCTGGCGCTCCGCAGCCGATGGCTGGCGCACGGCGCGTACCCGTTGCAGGGCGGTTTCCCGGGCCTGCACCCAGTTGTTCAGGAGCACCGGATGGTTCAGCAGGAACGGCGCCATGCCCAGCCCCGTGGAGTTGCCGATGCCCAGGCGCCGGCGCAGTTGCGGTTCCAGGGTCACCGCCTGCTGGGGCGCGCGGGCTTGGGCCAGATGCTCCACCAGGTCCAGAGTGAAGGCGCGGATCAGGAACACGGTGAGCATTTCCGCCTGGAAGGGTGCCGCCAGCTCCGGCCGCTGGGCGATGCTTTCACGGTCGGCAGCGCCGAACTTGCCGCTGCCGTAGACCGCGGTGGTGCGCATCAGGTAGCCGACTTCATCGATGAATTCGCGTTGCGGCTGGCGGCCGGCCGCCAGGGCCTCGATCACATGCTCGAACAGCCGCACCGAGCGGTTGGCCCGGGCCATGCACAGCTCGCGGGAGGAAATGCGCCCGGCTTCCTGCTTCGGCACATTGGCCTCCAGGCGGTCCAGGTCGGCGGCATCGGGGATGCCGTCGAACAGGGCGAAGGTGGCATCCCAGGCGGTGGCGATGACCCGGTCCGAGCGCAGTGCCGGGTCCAGGTCATGGGCGAAGGCCACCAGGCTGTAGCTGCGCTGCGGGCCGGTGGCGGTGTACACCGCACGGCCCACGCCCTGGCTGTCGAGGGTCCACAGCGGGCGCTGGAACTGCCAGTTTTCAGCCTTTAGGCGGCGCAGCAACTGGCGCATGAACGACAGCCGGGACTGGTGGAAGGCCCCCAGGCGCGCCGCCTTCATGACGCTGGCGGGTGGTCGCAGGTTCATTCAGAGCACCCCCTGTTCACGGGCCATTTGCCGGGCGATGCGGATCGCGTCCCACACCGCCGGCAGAATCAGCAATGACACCGGCACCGCGGTAATCACGATAAAGGATTGCAGGGCACTGATGCCGCCCTCGCCGAGGGTGATCAGGGTCGCCCCCACCAAGCCCATGCCGACGCCCCAGAACACCCGCAGCCAGGCTGGGGATTCGTCGTGGTCGCTGCTGATGGCCATGGCCACGGTGTAGGACATGGAGCCGGCGCTGGTGACCACCGAAAAGAAACTCAGGAACAGGAACAGCGCGGAAATCAGGTTCGGCAAGGGCATCGACTGGGCCACGCCGAGCAGCAGCGCTTCGGGTTGCACGCCGTGGCTGATGACCTTGCCCGCTGTCTGCAATTCAACACCCATTCCGGTGCCGCCCACCAGGGTGAACCAGAGCATGGTGATCAGCGGTGCGGCCACCGACATCAGGGTGATCACCTCACGGATGCTGCGCCCGCGAGAGACCTTGGCCACATAGATGCCCATCATCGGCGCGTAACCGATGAACCAGCCCCAGTAGAACAGCGTCCAGCTGTTGAGCCAGGCGCTGTCGTCGCGGTACAGGGCGGTCTGGAAGAAGTGGGTGACGTGCACCGCCAGGCTCTGGGCGAAGGTCTCGCTGAGGAACAGGGTCGGGCCGAAGATGAACAGGAACGCCGCCAGGCCCAGCATCAGCCACACATGGACCTTGCTCACCAGACGCAGGCCGCCCAGGCCCACCACGCAGGACAGGGTGTAGATCACCGTCACCGAGAGAATCACCATGGCCTGGACCATGATGGTGTTGGGCACGCCCCACACCGAGTGCAGGACGAAGGCGATCTGCAGGCCGAGAAAACCCACCGGGCCGATGGTGCCGGCCACCACCGCGATGATCGCCGAGGCATCGGCGAACACCGCGATCGGGCCCTTCAGGGCACGCTCGCCCAGCAGCGGGTAGAGCAGGGTGCGCGGCATCAGCGGCAGGTTCTTTTCGTGGTGCAGGTACATGTAGACCACGGTCAGCAGGCTGCCCAGCACCGCCCAGGCCATGAAGCCCCAGTGCAGGAACGATTGCGACAGCGCGGCGACGGCGGCGCCGTCGGTCTTGGCCACGGCGGCAAAATACGGTGGCGGGTTGATGAAGTGCATCATCGGTTCGGCGGCGGCCCAGAAGGCGCCGCCGCCGGCCAGCAGGGCGCACATGATCATCGACACCCAGTTGAAGGTGCTGATGCTGGGCGTGTGCCCGATGCCACCCAGGCGCACCCGGCCCAGGCGCGTGTAGCCGATGTACAGGCTGGCGCCGAAGGTGGCCAGCATCAGTACCTGCCAGTACAGGCCAAAGAACCGGGTGCTCCAGGTGAAGGCGCTGCCAATCAGGCTGGACAGGGTGTTCAGGTCTATCAGGGCAATGATCAGGAACAGCAGGAAGAAGCCTCCGCTGATCCAGAAAATCGACCAGTCGAGGGTTCCAGCGGCGCGGCTGCCCAGCGCGCGGGTGTTGATCCCCGCGTTGATTTCGCTCGGAATTTCCATGGTGCCTCCGTGTTGCGTTGTCGATCGCTAATAATTGTTATGGGCGCATTTGTTGTTGTTAGTGCTTGGCGATGACCCTGTTCAGGCCGGACGTCAGGACAATCGGGAAACAGTCGGGGGCCTCAGACCGCGATCTCGTGAGGGTGGACGGCGGCACCTGCCTGGGCCTTGGCCGGAACAAAATTGTTCTCGAAGAAGCGCAGCCAGTTGCCGCCCATGATCGCGGCGACTTCCTGGGCGCTGAAACCCACGCCGTGCAGGCCCGACTCGATGTTGTGGAAGTCGCGGTTGTCGCGGAACCAGGCCGGCTGGTCGGGGAAGCCCGGCTGCGCCTTGGAGCCTTCGCCGTAGTCGACGTCCAGGGTCCAGCGGCCGACGCGCATCCAGTCCACCACGCTGTTGGGCTGGTCCTGGCACAGGTCGGAACCCAGGCCCAGGTGCTCGACGCCCATCAGCTCGGCGGTGCGCGCGATCATTTCGCAGAAGCTCTGCACGCTGCAGGCGCTCTTGTCCTTGAGGTGGTGCGGGTACAGCGAGAAACCGAACATGCCACCGCTCTGGCCCAGGGCCTTGAGCACGGTGTCGGACTTGTTGCGCAGCGCCGCGTGCCAGAACGCCGGGTTGGCGTGGGTGATGGCGATCGGGCGCTCGGAGTGCTCGATGGCTTGCAGGGTCGAGCGTTCGGCGGAGTGGGACATGTCCACCACCAGGCCGACCCGGTTCATCTCCCGTACCACCTGCTTGCCCATGCGGGTCAGGCCCGGGTCTTCCTGTTCATAGCAACCGGTGGCCAGCAGCGACTGGTTGTTGTAGGTCAGTTGCATGAAGCGCGCGCCGAGACTGTGCACCACTTCCACCAGGCCAATGTCGTCCTCGATGGGCGAGGGGTTCTGGAAGCCGAAGAAGATCGCCGTGCGCCCGGTCTGCCGTGCCAGGGCGATGTCGCTGGCCCACTTGCCGTGCAGGATCAGGTGCGAGTAGCGCTGGAACCTGCGGTTCCAGGCTTCGATATTGGCCACCATTTCGCGGAAGGTCTCGTGGTAGGCGATGGTCACGTGTACCGCGTCGACGCCGCCTTCGCGCATCTGCTGGAAGATCTTTTCCGACCAGTTGTCGTACTGCATGGCGTCGATGCGCGGGCCGCGGCTGGCGAAGGTCTGGGGCAGGCTCATAGTGGCGCCCCCGCGGCGATGTAGCCGGTCTTGACGTGGGTGTAGAACTCCACCGCCGAGCGCCCCTGCTCGCGCGGGCCGTAGCTGGAGTCGCCACGGCCGCCGAAAGGCACGTGGTAGTCGGTGCCGGCAGTGGGCAGGTTGACCATCACGCAGCCGACCCGGGCATGGCGGCGGAAGTGGCTGGCGCGGGCCAGGGAGCGGGTCATGATGCCGGCGGTGAGGCCGAAGCGGGTGTCGTTGACCAGGCTCAGGGCCTCTTCGTAGCTGCCGGCCTTGATCACGCAGGCGATGGGCGCGAACAGCTCTTCGCGGTTGATGCGCATGGCGTTGCTGCCGCCAATGAACAGCGCCGGAGCCTGGTAGTAACCGGGGCTTTCGAGCTCCAGGCGCTGGCCGCCGGTGAGCAGTTCGGCGCCTTCCTGCTGGCCCAGTTGCAGGTTCGCCAGGTTGGCCTCCAACTGCGCGGCGCTGGCCACCGGGCCGATCTGAGTGCCGGCTTCCAGGGCATGGCCGACCTTGAGCGCCTGGGTTGCCGCCAGCAGTTTTTCCACGAAGGCATCGTGGATACCTTCATGCACGATCAGCCGCGAGGAAGCGGTGCATTTCTGCCCGGTGCCGCCAAAGGCGCCATTCACCGCGCAGCTCACCGCCAGGTCGAGGTCGGCGTCGTCCATCACTGCCAGGGCGTTTTTCGAGCCCATTTCCAGCTGCACCTTGGTCAGGTTGGCGGCGGCCGAGGCGGCGATGCCCTTGCCCACGTCCACCGAGCCGGTGAAGGAAATGGCGCTGATGCCCGGGTGCTCGATCAGCGCCTGGCCGATCTCGGAACCGGCGCCCATCACCAGGTTGAACAGGCCCTTGGGCAAGTCCTGGCGGGCGATGATCTCGCTGAGAATCACCGCGCTGGCCGGGGTCAGGTTGGCCGGCTTCCACACCACGGCATTGCCGAAGGCCAGGGCCGGGGCGATCTTCCAGCAGGCGGTGGCCATGGGGAAATTCCACGGTGAAATGATCGCCACCACGCCGATGGGTTCACGGCGGATATCGATCTCGATGCCGTCGCGCACCGAGTCGGCGGTCTGCCCCAACTGGCGCAGGGTTTCCGCAGCGTAGTAGGTGAAGAACTGCCCGGCGCGATACACCTCGCCAGCACCTTCGGCCATGGGTTTGCCTTCTTCCCGGGACAGGGTCCTGCCGATTTCCGCAGAACGCTGCATCAGCTCCTGACCGATGGCCATCAGCACCTTGTAGCGTTGCTCGATGCCGCTGCGGGCCCAGATTCGCTGGGCCTCGCTGGCGGCGGCAATGGCACTGTCCAACTGCGCGCGGGAGGCCTGGGCGTAGAGGCCGATCAGGTCGCGGGTGTCGGACGGGTTGCGGTTCTCGATCTCGCTGGCGCCCTTGAGCCATTGGCCGGCGATGTAGTTGTGATGGTTGTCGCTCATGAAATCCTCCAGGGCGGCACGCCAGGCGGGGCGTTGCCTTTGTGCGGTTCTGGGAGGATTATGAGTCGGCCTTGTATTAAGTAAATCTAATAAATTTTAAGGTTGTTTAAGTAAAATTTAAGCTATGCCTTTGCCAGCAGGACGCGCCGCCATGAGCATCAAGATCTCCAATTTGCAGTTTTTCGTCGCGGTGGCCACCAGCCAGAGCCTGACCCAGGCTGCCCAGCGCTTGCACCGCACACCGGCAGCGGTGTCGCTCTCGCTCAAGCAACTGGAAGAGGAACTGGGCGGCGCCTTGTTCGAAGGCGAGCGCAAGAACCAGCTCAGCCCCCTGGGGCGTTTTGTGCTGCTGGAAGCCCAGCGCGAACTGGCGCATTTCGACCGCACCATCAGCACCATCAAGACCTACGCCAAGGCCGAGACCGGCCTGGTGCGGGTAGCGGCGGTGCCGTCCTTCGCCATCACCCTGCTGCCGCCGCTGCTCAAGCAATTCCATGAACAGCACCCGCAGTTCCACCTGGATATCCGCGACATGGATTCCGAGCGAGTGGTGCAGGCGGTGCTCAGCGGCGACGTGGACATCGGCATCGGCACCGTACCGGCGAGCATCCCCAACATCGACCAGGACTTCCTGTTCTCCGATGCCTTCTGCGTGGTCTGCGCCAGCGACAACCCCCTCAACCGCCTGGCGCGCCCGCTGCGCTGGAGCGACCTGGACGGGCAGAACTTCATCAACAGTGGCCTGGGCGCCGAGATCAACGCCGCCGAGTTCCGGCACATCCGCGACCACTCGACCCTCAGCGTGAGAAACACCACCTCACTGCTGGCCCTGGTGGCCCAAGGCATGGGCGTGACCCTGCTACCGGAACTGCTGAGCCGTTCGGCGGCGGGGGACCAGCTGAATTTCCTGCGCCTGGAAGACCAGCGCATCGTGCGCTCGGTGAGCGTGATCACCGCCCCGCGGGAGACGTTGAACCATGCGTCCTATACCTTTTTGAAGGCGCTCAGGGCGGGGCGGTTTGTTTGAAGAGACAGCGCGGCAGGTCATGCTGCTGCGCTGTGTTCTTGCGATTGATACTTCCGCGAGGTTGCGAGGGTGGTGGTTGCTATCGAATGCGCTACTAACTAGACCGGGCCATGCAACGATGCTGCTTTTGCACGAGATAATTTCATTGGAAGCTTTTTCCGTACTTTTCAGCAGCTAACGGCGGCAAGTCAGAAATCTTTCGGCGCTAAGATTTTTCTACATCAAAACAAAAAAACTATTGGCTATGTGAACGCAGCCGGCATACTCGTCGGTCCGAAATGCTTACTTAGACCGAGAGGCCAGGAGGGCCTATGTTTCCTGATGACACCAACTTTACTGGTTATCTCAAATTCAGGGTTCTGACCGGAGATATCAATTTTTCTGCTCTAGTGGATGCGCTAAGCGAGAAAGGCTACATCACCGAAGTTGAATTCCCCGAAGGTGCTGGGCTGTGCTCCAGTCATATGGAGGCGCTCAAACAAGAGGAGTTTGATGCACTTTTTGCGTTCTTTTATTCAGGTGAGGTTAACACCATCAGGCTCAGTTGCATCGCCTCGAACGAGGGGGGAGTTTGCCCTACGGGAGCTCATGCCTATGCGTTGATCAATACCGGTGTGATCTCGGAGCGGGGTGGGTTGGATATTCTGGAACGCGAGAACTATATGAGCGAGTTTTCTGATTTTGACCTGATGAAGGCCAAAGAAAGGCTCCTCGAATACCTCGAGAAGTCGATAGGAAAGTTGTCTGATAAAAGTGTTCAGGATGAGTTGAAACAACTCCAAAACAGTGTGCAGGTAATAGAGGAGCGATTGAAGTCGCTCGGTTTGCTGCCTCTAACGGAAGATGAACAAGTTTGGCAGACGCTGGATGAAAAATTTCCCAGCGCCCGCAGCCGGGATGAGGTTGAACTGGACGGCGTCCGTTATATCAGAATCTTCCGCCCAGCTGAAAAGAACAGTGAAGGGAAGGTGATTAAGTGGGACAAGAGCTGGCGAAAGCTTGGTAAGCAAAGCAACATCTGATACGCCTACGACTCTGTCGAAAAGCCTGGCATTGAGCCAGGTTTTTTGCCAGTTTGAGTCAGGATCGTTTCGCTTCTGCTTGCGCCATGATGAGGTTCTGCTGCTTTGTCGCCTCGCTCAGGACTTCGGTATAGACGCGCTTCTTCTGCTCGGACCTTGCGTTGCGAATGAAGTCGGCAAAAGGGCTTTTCGCACCTTTGGACCTACCTGGCTTGATCAAAGTCATGGATGCGCTCCTGATGGCATTCCGAGCTTGGCCTCCAGATCGGCCCGTGTGTATCGCTCGGGAATATGGTAGTCAATTCTATCGACCCCCGCTTTGTATAGCCGCCCCGAGTTGTCGATGTGCTTGAGCAGCAGATCCACGTGGACGTCGCTGGCGAACTCTAGCTTAAGCCGGTTTACAACGTCACGCGCCGCGAAGTAGTGATCGATGAAATGCTCTTTGCGAATCCGTCGGCCTTCGGCCTCTTCCCGTGCTTTGACAAACTCCCAGGCCAGGAAAGGTTTTGGTAGACATACAGGATTTGCACAAAGCGCTTCTTGTTCAAGGAGCGTTGCACATTTCTTCTGGCGACCTCGATATTTGAAAAGGTGCCATCCAAGATAAAGGACTGCCTTTGCGAGATTGCCAGATCGAGTATTTTTTCTACCAGAATCGAGACAGCTCCTTGAAACAGCCATGAGTTGGCTCCGGTGTAGGCTGAGAATTCATGACGAAGATCATCAGGGTCGATTCTAAGGATCGCGGTATCGGCAAAGAGGTTCACAAGAGCGATGGATGCCTCGGTTTTTCCCGCGCCAGGCGAGCCGGCCATAAAAACTGAAACCGGTGACTCTTCAGTAGGATACTGGTCCCTACTGGCAAGGCGCTTTGCGATTCTTTTCTTATGCGCGCGAGCAAAGTGCAACGACTCATCAGCGGTTGCCTGCTCCGTTGGCGTCATCGCATGCTTTTCAAGAGCTAAGTCGTCGGTCACGAAAAATACCTTTCTGAGGGCAGCCTTCCAACGCTAGCCCAGCCTTTGCGCAGTACGAGGCCAAAGCTGTAGCAAAAGCTTTCGTAGGTGCGATCGAATTTACCGCTCTCGCTGAATACAAAAAGGCACCCGCGCTGAATGCAGGGTGCCTGATTGATGGGGGGGCGAGGGTTCTGAGCGCCTTGCTGAGTTACGCCACCACCACCGGCCGTGGTCGCAGCCAGCCGATCACCACCGCGGCAATCAGCAGGAACCCCAGGTAGCCGAAGAACGGATAGACCTGCCCCACCAAACTGATAAAACCCACCAGGCTGCCGACAAACGCCAGGGCACCGGCGGCGATGGAGCCGAGGCGGAATTGCCGGGTGCCCGCCGGCAACAGCCGCGCGGAGAAGGAGTACAGGGTGCCCACGGCGGTGTTGAGGATCATGCAGAAGATGATCAGCGCCATCAGCAGCCCCAGGACCGGGGAGACTTCGCTGGCGATCGACAGCATGGGCATCGGCAGGTCCGCCACGCTGTCCAGGCGCGACAGCAGGCCCAGGCTCATCACCAGCATCAGCAGGCCCAGCAGCGCACCACCGAAAATGCCGCCCCACATCGCCTGTTTTTCGCCCTTGGCCGCGCCGCCCATGATCGCCAGGATCGGCACCCCGGCCACGATGTTGTAGGAGACGTAGAGCAAGGCGCCCAGCAGCCAGTGGCTGGCACCGGCCTGTTGCTTGGCGGCCAGTTGGTTGAGTTCGCCGAAGCTCAGGTCGCGGGTCGCGGCGCCATACAGGGCCACGCCCACCGCGGTGATGATCAGGAAGGGCGTCACCGCGCCGATCATGCCGATGACCTTGTGCACGTCCAGGCACACGATGGCGACCACGATCAGGGTCACCAGCACGCTGCCGGCAATGGCGGGAATGCCGAATTGCTGTTCCAGCAGGGCACCGCCGCCGGCCAGCATCACCACGGTCACGGCGAACATGAAGAAGGTGATCATCAGGTCCACCAGGGCCCCCAGGTGCTTGCCGCACAGGGCATGCACCACGTCCTTGTGCGACGCCGCTCGCAGGCGGCTGCCCATGCTGGCCAGGGCCATGCCGAGGAAGGTGAACAGCGCCGCGCTGACCACCGCACCCGACAGGCCCCAGGCGCCGAAGTCGACGAACATCAACAGCAGTTCACGACCGGAGGCGAACCCCGCGCCGACAATCACACCGACGAAGGCGCCGGCGATCTTCAGACTTTCTTTCATGACGATTAGCCTTGATTTTTTGTTGTTATGTGGGGTGGACCACCACATCCATGGCCGTGGTGGTCCTGGGCATCGCACTTGAGGGCTGGGGCGGGTGACTCAGTTTTCGCCGACCCAGGCCTGGACTTCGATCTCGACATCGACCCCCAGCGCCAGTTGGGCGCTGACGGTGGAACGCACCGGGAAACCGTTCTTGAAGTGGCGCTGGTAGACCTCGTTGAAGCCGGCAAAGTGCTGCATGTCGGTGAGCCAGACAGTGCTCTTCACCACCTGGTCGAAGCTGGCACCGCATTCGGCCAGGGTCTCGCCGATGCGCGCCAGGGCGGCCTCGGTCTGCACGCGGATGTCGCCGTGCACCACTTCGCCTTCGGCGCTCATGGGCACCTGGCCGGAGAGGAACAGGAAGCCGCCGACCCGGATCGCCCGGGAGAAGGGGTAGGGCAGGTGGCTGGGGTAACGCTGGATGTCATTGGACATGGCAAGGGCCTCGTGGGCTGGGTGGGTTAACGCAAGCGAGCGGGGGCCAGGGCCTGGGCATCGACGCCCTGGCTCAGCAGTTCTTCGGGGACCGGTTGCCCCAGCAGCAGGGCGCAGGCCAGTTGCGAGACGCCGGCCGCCGACTGGATGCCGTAGCCGCCCTGGGCGGCGAGCCAGAAAAAGCCTTCGCAGCGGTCGTCCCAGCCCACCACCAGATCGCCGTCGGCGACGAAGGAGCGCAGGCCGGCCCAGCTGTGGCGCGGGCGGCGGATGCTCAGGGAAGTGACGTTCTCGATGTGGTAGATGCCGGTGGCGATGTCCAGCTCTTCGGGCATCACGTCCTGGGGCGGCACCGGGTCGGCATTGGCCGGGGAGCCGAGCAACTGGCCGGCGTCGGGCTTGAAGTAGAAGCTTTCGTCGATGCCGATCACCGCCGGCCAGCGGCTGAAGTCTTCATCCGGTGGGCCATCGAAGGTGAAGGCGCTGCGCCGACAGGGTTGCAGGCCGATGGGGGCCACGCCGCACAGCTGGGCCACCTCATCGACCCAGGCGCCGGCAGCGTTCACCAGATTGCGTGCCTGCAGTGCGCGGCCATCGTTGAGTGTGAGGTTCCAGTGGCGGTCTTCGCGGCTGGCCTCGACGATCTGTATGTCGCACTCCAGCAGCCCACCGGCGCGGCGCATGGCCCGCAGGAAGCCCTGGTGCAGGGCGTGCACGTCCAGGTCCTGGGCGGCGGTTTCCAGCATCGCCCCGGCGACGGCGTCGGGGCGCAGGCAGGGCACCAGGGCCCGGGCCTGCTCGGCCGTGATCAGGCGCACATTGGCGGAGCGGGCGCGGGTTTCATCGTAGGTCTGCTGCAACTGTTCCAGCTGTTCCTCGCTGGCCACGTACAGGCAGCCACGGGGTTCCATCAGCGGGTGCTCGCAGAAACCTTGCGGCGGCCGCTGGTAGAAAGCCCGGCTGGCGCGGGTCAGGGCCTGGATCTGCGGGGTGCCGTAGGCTTCCATGAACATAGCCGCCGAGCGCCCGGTGGAGTGGTAGCCCGGCTGCGATTCACGTTCCAGCACCAGCACGCTGGCCTGCCCGGCCAGGCGATAGGCCAGGGAAGCACCGGCAATACCGGCGCCGATGATGACGAAGTCGAAGCATGGGTTCGCGTGCATGCCGGGGTTCCTGAATCGCTGGGAAATGACAGGGGTAAAAAATTCTCACATACGAGAAATGTAAGATATGAGAATTTTCCAGTCAACCCAGGGTCATGGGTTAATATTTCGCCACGTGCCCCGGCCAGCGTCGCGGTTGCCCTTATTTGCCAGATAGAGAGCCTCAATGAGTTCCGACCGAGCCCAGCCCGCCTCGAGCTCCCACGCCCATCCACTGATCGACCGGACCCAGGTCGGCGCACGCCTGCGGACCATTCGCAAAAACCAGAAGCTGACCCTCAAACAGCTCTCGGAACGCTCCGGCGTCGCGCTGTCGACCCTGTCGAAAATGGAGCTGGCCCAGGTCTCGGTCAGCTACGAAAAACTCGCCGCCGCGGCCCGTGCCCTGGGCGTCGACATCGCCCAGCTGTTCACCCCCGCGCCGAACCTGATCCAGACCGGCGGCGCCCAGGTGCAACCGACCGTGGTCAGCACCACCATCGCCGACGCCCCCGGCTACAGCACCGGCAACTACGACTACCACCCCATGGCCGGGGACTTTCCCGGGCGCAGCATGACCCCCATGTACGCGCGGATCTTCGCTCGCGAACTGCAGCAGTTCGAGGACTACATCCGCCACCCCGGGCAGGAATTCGCCCTGGTGCTGTCGGGGCGTGTGCGAATCCAGTTCGAGACCGGGGAAGCGGTGAGCATTGGCCCGCAGGAGACTGCCTACTTCAACAGCAGCATTGGCCATATCTACCTGGCGGAAGGGGATGAGGATGCGGAAGTGATGGTGGTGATGTCGGAGCGTTGAATAAGCCCAACTGCATTCAGGAACAGCTCGGCAGGCCGCACTGACCGCCGAGTTTCTGATTTACTGCAGCCTGACCTCAGTCCGAAGTGATCTCCCAACAGCACGCAGCGCCCCGTGGTGTCGGTTTGGATTTCAGAACAACGGATTTCAGAACAACGGAATGAAGTCCTATTACTAAGGTGCCGTCTTGTGGTTTGTTCTAGCCTAGACCGCGCCGCTCCAGCCAGTGCTGCGTTCTTGCTCAGGTGTCCGCAGAGTAGTTTGCGGAGGGACAAGTCTCTGATTGGCGGACGACCACTTGTTTCTGACTATCCGCCTGACAGGTTCCTCAATCAGGTAGTACCCGCAAGCAGAGAGTGCGGTGAGGCATGCAAACGCACAGACAATCAGAATCTTTCCGTTAGCAAACACCGGGAACATCGCCGTTAACTCAGAGTGATAGCTGATCAGTGAAAGACCTATTAGTGCTTGGAAGGAGTAGAAGCAGTAACTGATCTTTCCGAACCAGACGAACAGCGGACGTGACAGGATCCAGGCGATAGGCCCGCGTCCGGCGGCCAACGTACACAGAGTGATTGCGACTACGGGTATAACTATCCAGTTGTGACCGGTATAGATCGGCATGACCGCACCGAAGTGTCCCAGGTAGGCAAAAAGGGCGGCTATGCAGGCTAGGTGAAAGATCCATATCGACGGCGGGAGCGGATGCCGTTTTACCAATACATACACACAGGCGCCGATGACGAATTCGGGGAAGCGAAAGACAGGCATAGCGTAAAACACGGGGATTCCGTACTGACCGTATACTTTCACCGATATCGCTGGCATCAGAGATAAGCAATAGCACGCAACGGTGATCATCAGCACCGCTCGACTGGATGATCGGTTGATGAATTTGACTAGTAAGGGAAGCATGGCGTAGCAGAATGCTTCTACCGAAATCGACCAGCTGCCGCCATTGTTCCAGTGACTGAAAAGCTGCGGGAACCAGGCCTGTATCATGAAAATGTTGGCGATGAAGATGAACACAATTTGGAAGCTTGAGAGCAGAATTGCTGCTGCGTCTCCGGTTAGGCTGATGCCTATCCATGGTAGCGTAATAAGGCCAGCCACGAAGTAGACCGGGTAGATCCTAGCGAAGCGATTGACGAAGTACTCTCTGATACCGCCTTCGAAGGTAGTGTATGTCATCATCAACAGGTACCCTGAGAGCATGAAGAACACACTCATCCCAATAGCCCCTTCGTTGAAGATATTCTTCAGGAACGTCACTTCAGTCACGGGCCAGCGAATTTGGATGTGAAATACAAAAACGTATAACGCTGCAACGAATCTCAACCCTGTGAGGGGGAGAATTTCCTTTGGGTGATTCACTCTTCGTCCTCGGTTTCAGCAATTTTGGCCACGCTTGGCCAGAATGGCGGCGCAGCTATATACCACAAGTTGCTGGTCTGGATCGCTCTTGATTTTGTAGATACCTCTATGCCTTAAATCGAGTCTAACTAGCAGGTGTCATGAGCAACCGCGTTATCCCGAAGAGCTCAAAAATCAAGTGACCAAAAAATTTATCTGTCGCATATGTAGCGTCCCGCCCAGCCCTACGTGTCGATGTATCGCCTCTATGACTAGATAAAGCGCAACAGCAAACCTGAAAAAGAACCAGACTACGTCAATCGCGGTTGCACATCTGTTGTGCTGTTTGCCTACATTGCTACATTCGACGAGGTGGTCAATGCGCTTCGTTGTTGGGGGTGAAAGCGCACACAGCCCCGACGAATGTTCTCTAACATCTACGATCAGAAGGATCCGACGATGACTGAGGCATCACCTTTGATGATTGCATTGGCGATCTTGCAACTGGCAATGAGGCACTACATCAAGCTCTTGGAGCCTCGCCAGCAATATTGGGGTTGGCGGGTCAGGTACGACCCTTATTATCGCCCATGGTTACTCACGGTGCGGCGGGATCTCCCAGCGTAGAGATTATCGGATCCATGCAGGCTAATGCCGATCCGCTTCAGACTTTTTTGCTTTTCGGCTTGAGTCTGTTCTCATGCACTACTTAGGAACTCCCATATTGTCTAGCGCTTGGGCACGGTGGGCAGTAATACTAAGGTGAGATGTGTGTCCCCGGTGGTGTAGGAGGGTCACGCGCTCATCATCCAGCGCGGGGTTGATGGTGATACTGAGGTAATCGCTCTGATGAATTTTTGTCCAGCAAAGGGGGCTCGTCAGCATTGAGTACAGCATTGAGAAAAGCTTGCATGGCGTAGGGCCTTCGGAATCAAAAGCGATTGGAGTTGAAGGTAATTAGAACTGTTACGCACAGCTCGAATTGTATTTGGCGCAGTTCAAATCCTGATCCTCGCCAGCATATCTTCGTCGTCTGCATCCATACCAACCTCGACAAACCCGAAACTGGAGTAGAACCCTTTGGCTACGATGTTGTTGGGGTTGTAGCAGATTTCAATTTCTTCCAAATCTGCGATCTGTTTTATTTCATGTAGGGCCAGGCCCAGCGCTACTCTACCGATGGATTTCTGCTGATGTTCTTTGTCCACCATAAAGCGCCAGATAGAAACTTTGCCTTTTGACTCTTGCACCCACATAAAGAAGCCTACGGGCTCTCCATCCGCGATGATGGCGCGTGTGAAGTAACCTGGGTTGTACGCAGCCTCAACGAGCGACCAGGTATTACTTGCCACGTAGTCTTCCTGCTCTTCAGTAACTTCCAGTTCACAAATCGCTTCATAGTTTTTTTGCGTTACTTGGGTAAGTGAGATTTTCATAAAGTCTCCTGAACTGGGGTGTTGATAAGGCTCAATTAACTTTCACGGGCATTCAGTTCCTCCTGCGCCTTCGCCAGCAGCGCGACGAACAGTTCGGCGCTGTCCTGCGGCAGGCTTCGCACTCTAGCTGTTGCAGTTCACGGCAGTGCTGGGGTGGCGGGGGATTCCGGTTAGCTCTCCGTGCAGCTCCAAGTAAGGTTTGAACTCCTCTGCGGCGTTCGTGCGGTATACGTCGTCACCAGGTTGCGTCCGTCGGTTGTGGCCGTCGTACACCGGTATCTTGGGTTTGTGTCCTTACTCTTTCGTATGGTCCAGCCATTCTTGGTAGGTGATACGGCTAATGTGTTCTGTCCGATAGTCTTGGAGGAACTGGTTGTATTTGTTTTCTTCCGTGTGATGAAAGCGAAAGCCACACTTGGATTGAGCAGCATAGGACTGGATGTTGTTGGCGAAGTAACCACACCAAAGTGCTTTGAGATTCAGGTTTTCAAAGGCGTGTCGCATCACTTCACGTACTGCTTCCGGAATCAGGCCTTTGCCCCAGTACGGCACGCCGATCCAGTAGGCGATTTCCCCTTCCTGCTCACTGATTTCAAAATTGCTGTTGCTGCCTATGAGAATGCCCACACAACCAACAGCACGGCGATTTTCCTTCAGTTCGACCGCGTACACCTCGGGGTGATTGAAGACCGTACGGATGATGTCGGCACTGTTCTCCTCACTGGTGTGTGGGGGCCAGCCAGCGATAGGGCCGACTCGGGCGTCTTTGGCATATTCGTATAGATCGGCGGCGTCTGTGGCCTGCCAGGGGCGAAGCAAGAGTCGTTCTGTTTCAAGTGTCATGTCCTGTACCCGAATGATTGGTTCGTTCGGGACAGAGTATTGGGAGACAGATCACCGGTACACGCCAGTACCTCGGCTTTTTCGGTACTTTTCGAAACAGCTGCGCCAAGCGGTGATAGGATTTTGGCTCTTGTTTGTTGTAGCGCTGGGTCACTATGCATCACATTCCGAAACTTTCCACCCCTGACGACTCGATGCGGATGGGAGAAACCACGCTAGCGGAAGGGCAAGGTTTGCCGCTCTCCTTCGGGCACGCTTACTTGACGCTGCTGGTATGCCTCTGCGGTAGTGCCCACTTCACACTTAACTTCAAAGAGCATGCGGTTAGGCGCGGTGCTGTGATGCTGCTGGCTGAGGACACTATTGCCTTGCTCAAACGTCGCTCGCGCCGCTTCAAGGTGTTTTTCTGCCTTATGCCGAAAAGTTTTGCCGCGGAGGTTGCCTACCCGCTACCCAATACCTTGTTCGTATTTCTGCATGACCATCCTCATTGCATTCCATCCAAGGACGACATGCCGCTGATAGAGGGCTGGGTGACGCAGATGCGGAACATTGCGCAGACCTGTCCCACCTACCAACGCATCATGTTGCGCAATCAGCTGCAGAACCTCTTTTTGAAAATAGCCGAGCAACTTCCAGCCAACCAGATAGAAAACAGGGGATTCAGCCGGAAGGAAATGCTCAGTTGGCGCTTCTGGGAATTGATAGGCAAACATTGTGTGCGCCACAGAGATGTGAAGTTCTACGCCGACGCACTGAATATCACGCCGTTCTACCTGTCGCAGTTGACCAAAGCGTTTTTCAATGACACACCCAAGGGCTTGATCGATCGGCAGGTAACCTTGGAGATCAAGGCGCTTCTTTCATACAGTGACTTGGCTATTGGCCGTGTGGCCGACGAACTGAACTTCGTCGACGCGTCTTACTTGTGCCGCTACTTCAAGCGCCAAACGGGAACTTCGCTCTCCCGTTATCGTAAGCACAAGAGAGAGGAGGGGATAGGCGCAAGCGGCTAGGAGTTTCTAGGAAAGTTCGCACAATAGAAAGAGACTTAACGCTGCTTCGGGGGAGCGAGCGCTCGGTTTGTGAGTGCGGGGAGGGGCGATTGGTGATGGTGGTGGAACGTTAAGGCCAGCACCAACGAAGTCCACGCAAGGCGGGCTTTGTTGGTACTTCGTTTGGTTGAGCCGGGGGGGATTTGAACCCAGCCTAATTCCATTATTTCGCGGACTCTAAGCCGGAGGCTGTCCTGACGCCGTCCTTACTGCCGAAGACCAGCTCAGGCAGCTTAGGTGAGTCCTGCGCCTGACCCTGCAGCAGCTTGCAAACCTCCACATTCACCTCTACAAACGCCTCCCAGCTGAACCGCTGTGCATAGTGCATCTGGTACTGGCGGTCGACCCGGCAGATATCCGGCCGGGTCTCGTAGATCAGGCAGTGCTTGTCGGTATCACTGTAATGCCGGCAAGTTCCATCCCCCCGATCCAAGTACTGCGTCTGTTGCGCCAGGTGCACATTGCGGCAACACAGCCCGCATTGCGTACAGGGAAACGCCGGTAGCGTCATACCAGTGAAGCCAGCCAGGTGCGCGTGCTGGCTGCGTTACCCACCTCGAACGGCAATTCGATCCCACGGGCCTCCACAGCCCGCTGCAGCACCGCACTGCGCTGGATCTCCTCATTGCACGCCTCAAGCTCTTGGGTAAAGGCCTGTAACTCCTCCACGTCGAGATTGAACTCCAGCCGGCTCAGCTCCAGCAGGTAACGGTCCAGCTCCGCGTTGATTGCCTGGAACTCGCGTACGGTGCCGGCATGCGGCGTCAGCGATTCGATGAAGGCCCAGAGCTGGCGCGCCATCGCGCTGTGCAGCAGGAAGTAGTTCAGGCCCAGGGTCATCAAGCCTGTCACCAGCGCACCGGCAAACGCGGCCAGCTCTGTGCCGAACGGGAAGCTGAGGAACGGTACCAGCTGGGTGTAAGCCATAGTGCCAACCACCGTGGCTACGCCCACCGACAGTAACGACGTCACTGCCTGGCACTGCTCCACGAAGCTTAGTTGGTCAGGGTTGAATATCATCAGCTTGATGGCCTTGACCAACTGGCCCCACAGCTCGCGGATGATCTTGATCGCCATCGCTTGAGTGGTGGCGAAGATGTTGAACACGGTGGTGGTCAGGCTCCCGAGCACGCCGGCAAACACGCCATCCTTGAACGCCACCAGAAAGTCATTGAAACGTGCCTGTACCCGCTTCCAGATACCCTTGAGCGAGTTGCCGATGCTGTCGACGAAGGTCTCCAGGCTGAACGTGTGCTTGAGCTTGTCCAGCAGGGCCGGCAGTTGTTCGCGCAGCTCAAACCACACCTCCGCCATCACCAGCCCGAGCATCTGCCGGGTACCCATGGCCAAAGCGGCACCTCCCGTCGCACGTGCGGTCTGGTGCAGGAACTTGCTGCTGGTGTAGTAGGATGCGTTGATCTGCTGATCGTATGGCGCGCGGGCCTCGGCATCACGCTTGCGCATGCTTTCAGGGTCCACGGCTTTAAGCTCGTTGATCTTGCTTTCGGTTTTGCGAATCTTGTCTTCCAGCACACGGGCTTCATGTTGCTGCTGTGGCGTTTCGCGCGGCACTCGCGTCAGGCGCGCACGGTCCCCCGCCAGCGACTTCTCATGGTTGGCGATCAGGCCCGGCAGCTTGTCCAGATACTCGTTGATTGGCGTCTGCTTCTTCGACTTGTTGACTGTCTCTTGGGTGGTCTGCAGGTTGCTGCTCTGGTTGGCCAGCTCCACGCCACTGAGCCCGGCCAGCACCCGCCCGGCATCATCGTGGATTTCCTTGGCGCTGATCACGTGGTCCAGGTTTCGCTGTTCATGGGCAGCCATCACCTTGTTGCGGTACGGGTCCTTCAGCGTGCCTGCCGCCTGGCTGGCCTTGTCTTTCTGGCCAGTGGCGATGTAATTCGCATGTTGATGGTAGGGCGTGGAATCGTACTCGCCACGCTGCTCGAAACGCTGATTTTCTGCGTCGGTCGCCCACACGCCGTTGCGCACGTTGTGGATAGTATCCACCTCGCCGCCCTGCTTGTCCTTGAACAGCAGAAAGTCCAGGCCAAAGCTGGTCGTGAGGCTGGTGATTACGGTTTTTTCGAGCTCTTCGGCCCAAGGGAAGTCTTTCGCTGCGGCGTACATTGGGGCGTCCATGATGAGTGAGAGAAGGGCGAAGCGAAGGCGGGGCCTTTCGGCCCCGCGCAGGCATCAGGCAGGCTCTACTTCTGCCGCCTTGCTCTGGGTCAGGCTGATCTGTTCCTGCAGCTTGGCGTCGTTGAGGATCATCGAGCCATCGGAGTCGGTGGCCATGACCGGCACGTCGTTCTTGTCTTTCACGACGTTGCCGTTCACTTCCTTGACCTTGAACAGCGGCGTGGTGATCAGGTCGACCAGAATGGCCGCCAGCATGAAGCCGTTTTCGACCGCGCGCATGATGGCGCCGCCCAGTTTGTCCAGCTCTGCCTGCGCATCCAGTTTGCGGGAGCGGATGTCTTCGAGGCGGTTGTCCATGAACTTGAGGTGTTCGAAGTACTTGTCGAATTGCGCGTACACCGACTTCAGCACATCGTTGACATCGAATGCGTAATCTTCAGTCTTGCTGAGCTGTTTTTGGGCCTTTTGCAGCTTGGACACGGCACTGTCTACTTCACGGTCAGCCTTGTGTGCGTTCTTCAGCGCTTCATCGCCATGGCTGTCGTAAGCCCAGCCGGCGATCGCCAGTACCGGGCCTGCCACGGCAGCACCCAGGATTGCAGTACCGCCCGCCATGCCCAGGCCACCAGTGGCGAGCGAACCTCCGCCGATGGCTGCTAGTGTTGCATTGGTTGCAGCCACACCGGCCAGCGACGAGATCGCCGTGCCAGTGGACGCAGCGCCAAGCGCCATGACACCGCCATACACGGCAAACCCGGCAGCAGCACCGGCAGCACCTGCCCCTGCGGTGGCGCCCAGTACGCCAACGGCGGTGTAGCTGTAGCTCTCGATGCTCTGCAGCTTGTGCTTGGGGATGTTGATCTTCAGTTTGTCCTGACGGCCAGCGTTGAGCTTCAGCAGCAGCTTGTCGGCGAGGGTCTTGAACTCGTCGAATTGCTTGCCGATTTGCAGCTCTTCCTTACCCAGTGCCTCAAGGGCCGCGTTGGTAGCTTTTTCCTGTACGTCGAACGCGTCCTTTTTATTGGCATAGCGTGCCTTGGCAGCGTTGACGATATCGTCCGCTTCGGAGTGCTTCTGGTAGCCGTCGTAGCCTTTTTTGGCACCGTAGGCAGCACTGACCAGCGCGGCAGCGCCGAGGATGAGGGGAAGTGGCATGGCAATGTCCTTTTGATTGTTGAAGGTCAGGCGGGTTGCAGTTGCAGGGTTGCGTGAGTGTTCTGGTACAGCGCCTGCATCGAATTCAGTCTCTCGCGCACTTCGTCTACCCACACCTGGGGTGCATGCAGGCGAATGTTTTCATTCAGCGCAAAGATCCACCACAGCGTTTCGCGGTCTAGCGGCACGGTGGCGTGCAGGCGATGCCAGCCCTGCTCGGAAACGCTGCTCAAAGTCTGCTGCTGGCTCAGCGGCGTTTCGTTGAGAAGGGCCGCGATCTGCGGGCGTACATCCGCGATCAGCTCGACCTGGGCCTCGGCCTCTCGATAGCTGAAAACGCCGCTGGCGATGTAGGCGTCCAGGTCGAAGCTTTCATGTTCGTCACCGGCTTCTTCGAGCACGCTTACTTCGGTGATCCTGTGCAAGGCGAATTGACGCAGGTCGCTGTAGCCATCCACAGAAGCCAGCAGGTAACTCACCGCATGGCGCGACACCAGGCCAGCTGGATGCAGGCGAAAACGCTTGAGTTCGCCCTTGCTACGGCTGTGGTAGAGCACTTCCAGCTGCTTGCGCTCCAGCAATCCGGCCGACACCTGGGCCCAGGTGTGCGCGCTGACTTGCGCTGGGAGTAGGGTCTTGCCATTGGGCAATGAGCGAACCCGCTTTGCCCAGTCGGCCAGGCCGTTGCCACCCAGGCCATTGAGGAAGTTGCGGGCCCGGCGAAACTGTGGGCCCAGCTGGTCCAAAACGCTTTGCGGCAGGATCGGGCTTAGGTGGCTTTCCGAGAGGAACAGCGCCAGCGCTGTGGGCGCGTCCATGTCCTCCAGCTTGAGTGGTGCCTCGCGGGTGAAGCTCCAGCGGAAGGGCGTTTCGCTGTCGTCACACTGCAGGGAGAATGGGATCGACAACCGGCTCAAGTCACGCTGGATCGAGCGCAGAGATACCGAGAAGCCTCTGTCACGGAGCTTTTCGAGCAGGGTCGAGGTTGCAATGCGCTGAGGTTCGGTGGGGATCAGGCGTAGCAATGCAAACAGCCTGAGCAGCGTATCCTTCGCTTGGGACATGGTAACTACCTGGTTCTATGTCTCTACTGAGCGCCAGTAGGCTGGCGTCAAGTTAGCGTGAATCCTACTCAATCGAATGGCTTTGTGCCATTAGTTGTTCAGGGGGGGGGGGGTAGCTGTCATTTCGCTTTGTTTCAGTCTGCGGCATGCGCATCGCGTTCGCGCTTCATTTCGTTGTATTCGCGGTAGAACGCGTAGCCTTTGGTCAGCACCACTAAGAGTCCGATGGTGGCGAGCAGGTTTTTCATCGTTTAGTCCTCTTGTCGATGTGGGTCATTGTCCGGGCGGGCGCGACAACCTGTGTCGCGCTGGCGAAGATTCAGCCCTGGAACGTTAGGAATTGTTCCAGCCTTGTTTTGAGCACTTCCTTGGGGGTAGCCGCGCGACGGTGAGGCGAAGGGGTATTGCAGGTGGGGCAGTGGCTGAACCAGTCGCGATTCAGCACCATTACGTCACTGCGTGGGAGGAAGGTCTTCCTCCAGGAGCAGTACTGGCAGGCGAGGGTAAAGGGTTGGGGAGTGATTGGCATGGCTGCACCTAATGATTACCAAGTGCAGCCAGGATGACAGTGGGGGCGACAGTCTATGTCGTGCTTACTGAGGTACTTTGGCTTCGCCGTTCGCAATGTGCCATGCGGCAACGGCAATTCGACAACAGATGACGACTGAGCATCAGGAGGGCATGCGTTAGGCGCGATTCAGGCAGTAGATACAGGGCCTCATGTAGGACATGCTGTGCCCCGATCAGCAACTCAATCAGCGCTTAGCTTAGGGAGATGCGGCGTCCTTGGTAGGTTCGCGAAGGGCCAGAGAGAAACACGATGGGCTTACCTCCATCAACTTTCGGTGTTATGCCGTGAAAAGAGCCACTCGGATGCCTCCAGACTATCCGGTTCAGTGAAGACTGCGGGCCAATCCCATATCTGCCATCTGTATGCTCCCGATCTTCTTGCTCGCCGAATCTGCTCTTGCACATTGGAGTAGCATCCTCCCGGCACCGCAATGTTAAGGGGCTCAACCGCCATCACTGTCGGTTGCTCTGAGGAATGGACTGCCCCCTGCATCTTAGTCATCTCGAGCCTGTTTGCTCGGTTCGGATTTGATGGGGCGCGGGACGCTGGGATCGGTTTCGCGCAGTTTTTCAAGGCCCGAGCGGTTCTTGTCCAAGCAGTGTTGCAGAGAGATATGGCTGATTAGGTACTTCTCCGGGGCATGTATCGGCATTTGTGGGGCTCTGTGTGTAAGACGACACAGATTTAATATCCCTGACAGACCGCCGTGGCACGGTTTCAAACCGGAAAAGCGTCGGAAAACGTTTTGCCTGATGTGAGGTAAAGACGACAGCCGCGGAGGAGCTTCGTGAGCAGGGACGTTGTCATAAAGCAGGCATTACCCAGCCAAAACAATCCACTCAGGCACAAAAAAGGCACTTGCGTTCAACGCTAAGTGCCTGATTTGTACTGCTTCATTTGGTGGAGCCGGGGGGATTTGAACCCCCGTCCGCCAGTACTCCGCTGTCGGTACTACATGCTTAGCCGTGTCTATTGAGTTAACCCTCAGCGACCCGACGGGCAGGGTGCTTTGGGCGAGTTGTGTAAGTTTTAGCCGCTTCGTCCACAACGTACTGCACGGCGATTCTGTTCTATATGACAATCATTTTGGGTTTACAGACATCCCCTGATGATTGCTGGACCCGAAGGTACCAGGGGGGAAGGGCTAAGGCTGCTTACGCAGCGAGAGCGTAATCCCCGTAGGTTTCGTCATTGGCAACTATAGGAAGTTGCAACAGTGGATTTACGAGTTCTGTTACCAACTCGGCATGCACCTAAAGTTTCGCAACCGGCGTCGAATCCTAAACGGCCCCGAACCTGTTGTGCATTACCAACAGGTGGACGGATTCTACGCTAACCGAGGCCAGAAGGCCAACCCGAAGGTTGGCCCAGTGCATCGGCCTACTGATCGCCCTTGGTGTTGTTCTGCAATTGCTGGATCGCCTGGGTGGTCAGGGAGATGCAATTCTTGGTGCCTTGCTCGGTGCCCTTGGCCTGTTCGGCGGTGGCTTGCTGGACCTTGGCGTCGATGTCGCTGCTCAGGTCCGAGCTCATGGCTTCGGTGCTGACCTTGGCATCCTTGATCTTTTGCAGGTTGATCTGGCACAGGTCCTCTTGCCCGGCGGCAAACACCGGGGAGGCCAGCATCGCGGCGGTAATGAACAGTCCAGCCAGTGCGGAACGCTTCATGGTTATCTCCTTGATCGCAGGGGCTCGATGCTGCCGGTCAACAGGGCCGGCGGCCGAGTGGGGCTAAGCCCTTTTTTGCGGGCCTAGAAAATGGACTGTAGCCGCGCGCTGGGGTTCTGTTTTTTTTTCGAAGGAATGAAAAAGCCAGGGGCGTTTTCCGCCAGGCACAAAAAAGGGGCGAAAACGCCCCTTTTTTTCCCGGCTCGATGGCTCAGAGCGCCTTGGCCCGGGTCACCCGATCCACCAGGTAGACCAGCCCGTGATAGTCGATCCCGCCATGCTGGCTGAGGCCGATTTCACAGGTGCGGCTGGTGGAAATGCCTTCGCTGCAATACTGCACCGCGTCCTTGAGGTTGCGCAGGGAGTGGGCGTTGAGCTCCGGGGTGGTGAAGCCCTTGTCGCCGGCGAAACCACAGCAGTGGATGCCTTCAGGGATCACCACGTTGTTGCTGCAACGCCGGGCCAGTTCGATCAAGGCCTGGCTCTCGCCCAGGTGCTGGGTGCTGCAGGTGACGTGCACCGCGATCGGTGCTTCCTGCGGGGTGAACTCCAGGCGCTCCAGCAGGTGGGTGCGGATGAAACGCACCGGGTCGTAGAGGTCCAGGCGCACGTCCCCCAGGTCCTGCACCAGGCGCAGGGTGCAGGGGCTGGTGTCGCAGTAGATCGGGTCGAGGCCGCCGCGGCTGGCGTGGAGCAGAGCGCCGATCAGTTCCTGGCGCTTGTCCTCGGCCTGGGTGGCGTAGCCCTTGGAAGCGAAGGGCTGGCCGCAGCAGAGGTTGTCCAGGTTGTCCGGCAGCACCACTTGATAGCCGGCCTTTTCCAGCAGGCCGCGGGTTTTTTCGTAGAGCGAGCTTTGCTCCTTGTCCCCCGCCGCGGGCCCCATGACCCGAGACACGCAGGCCGCGAGATACACCACTCGCGGGCGCGCGTCGCTGACGCTCGGGCTGAAGCGGATGGCCTTTTCCGGCTGTGGCATGGCGCTGCTCCACTGCGGCACCTGGCCCTTGGACAGGCGCGTCAGGCTCGCCGACAGCTTGCTCAGGCGCGGCGCGCCCAGGAGCATGCGCGCGCCGTTGGCCACATGCAGGGTGAAGCGCGCACCCTGCAAGGTGGTAGCGAAGTGCGAGCCGAGCCAGTCGGCGGTGCCGCTGTGAGTGGCGTGTTCGCTGCGCAGTTTCTTCACCAGCTCGCCGGTGTTGATGCCCACCGGGCAGCGCTGGGCGCACAGGCCGGTGGCGGCGCAGGTGTCGATGCCCTGGTACTGATAGGCCGCTTCCAGTTCCGTGGTGTCGATGCCGGCCCGTTTGCGTGCCTGGATATCACGCCAGATGACGATGCGCTGGCGCGGGCTCAGGGTCAGCCCCTTGGACGGGCACACCGGCTCGCAGAAGCCGCACTCGATGCACTTATCCACAATCTCGTCGGCTGCCGGCAGTGGCTTGAGGTGCTTGAGGTGGATCTGCGGATCTTCGCTGAGCACCACGTCCGGGTTGAGGATGCCGTTGGGGTCCAGCAGGCGCTTGAGCTGCCACATCAGCTGGTAGGCATCGCTGCCCCATTCCAGCTCGACGAAGGGTGCCATGTTGCGCCCGGTGCCGTGCTCGGCCTTCAGCGAACCGCCGAATTCCACCGCCACCAGTTGCGCCACGTCGTCCATGAACGCCTGGTAGCGGTTCACTTCCTCGCTACTATTGAAGCCCTGGGTGAAGACGAAGTGCAGGTTGCCCTCCAGGGCGTGGCCGAACAGGATCGCTTCGTCGTAGTGGTGCTTGTCGAACAGCTCGATCAGGCGGTTGACGCCGATGGCCAGCTGTTCCACGGGGAAGGTCACGTCTTCGATGATCACCGTGGTGCCGGTCTTGCGCACCGCGCCCACCGCCGGGAAGGTGTCCTTGCGGATCGCCCAGAGCTTGGCGTTTTCCTGCGGGTCTTCAGTGAAGTCCACCTGTTTTTCCACCGGGAAGGCGGCCAGGGAATTCATGATCTGCGCCAGTTGCTCGTGCAGCAGTGATGAGGACGCGGCGCGGGACTCGATCAGCAGCGCGCAGGCGTTGGCCGAGAGTTGCTGGACGAACGCCGGCATGCCGGGCTTGTCCTGCACCGAGCGCAGGCTGCGGCGGTCCAGCAGTTCCACAGCAGACACCGGCTGGCTCTTGAGCACGGTCACCGCGTTGCAGCAGGTTTCCACATCGGGAAAGACGATCAGCGCCGAGGCCTTGTTCGGGTGGTCGATCACCGTGTCGTAGGTCACTGCGCTGATAAAGCCCAGGGTGCCCTCGGAACCCACCAGCAGGTGGCTGAGGATGTCCAGTGGCTCGTCGAAATCCACCAGGGCATTGAGGGACAGGCCGGTGGTGTTTTTCAGCCGGTATTTGTGGCGGATCTTCGCCGCCAGTTCGCTGTTGGCGCGGGTGCTTCGGCCCAGCTCGGCCAGGCGCTCCAGCAGCGGGCCATGGCTGGTGCGGAAGGCGGCGACGCTGGCCTCGTTCTCGGTGTCCAGGCGCGTGCCATCGGCCAGCACCAGGCGGATGCCGGCCAGGGTGTGATAGGTGTTCTGCGCGGTGCCGCAGCACATGCCGCTGGCATTGTTGGCGACGATGCCGCCGATCTTGCAGGCGTTGATCGAGGCCGGGTCGGGGCCGATCTTGCGCCCGAAAGGGGCCAGCCAGGCGTTGGCCTGGGCGCCGATCACTCCGGGTTGCAGGCGGATCTGCGCACCCTGGTGGCGAATCTCCTTGCCGTTCCAGTTATCCCCCAGAACGATCAGCACCGAGTCACTGATGGCCTGCCCGGAAAGGCTGGTGCCCGCCGCACGGAAGGTCACCGGCACCCGGTCGCGCTGGGCCAGCTGGAGCAGGGCGACCACTTCGTCCTCGGACTCGACGCGGATCACCAGCTTGGGGATCAGCCGGTAGAAGCTGGCATCGGTGCCGAAGGCCAGGGTCGAGAGCGGGTCGTCGAAGCGTCGCTCCTGGGGAATCAGTTGCTGGGCATCACGCAGAAAAGCGGCCGGTAGGCTCATTGGTCCTCCAGGATCAGCACCACCAGGTCCTTCGGGCCGTGGGCGCCGTAGGCCAGGACTTGCTCGATATCAGCGGTCTTCGATGGGCCAGACACCAGCAGCGCGTTGGTCGGCATGCCGGCGGCCCAGTTCATCTGTTGCTGCACCTGATAGAAGTTGTCGCGGATCTCGCTGGCCTTGAGCAGGGCGAAATGCACCGGCGGCACCAGGCTCATCAGCCGCGGTTCTTCCCGGGTTGGCCAGAGGATCAGGCTGCCGGTGGCGGCGATGGCGCCCAGGGTGGTCGTGAGGCTGGCCGGGGTGTCGTTGAACAGCTCGGCTTTCCATTCTTCCACCGGGCGGTCGTAGGCCTTGAGCGCCGGCAGTCGCGGGTGCTCGGCCCAGTACTGGGTGACCCGCTGGCCGTGGGGCGTGCCGGGGGCAATCAGCAGGCTGGGCAACTGGCGTTCCTGCAGCAGGCGGGCCAGCAGTTCGGGCCAACCGGCGCCGGTGCTCAGGTGGATTTCGGTGTGTACCGCTTCCATCTGTTTGCGCAGCTGCGGGATGCGTTGTTCCGCGCTGTAGCTGTAAGGCTCGGTGACCAGCGCCTCATCGAAGTTATCCACAATCGGCGTGGTGCCGGTCAGGCTGTTGCGCAGCTTGGCGAGGATGTTGTGTTTCGCGCTCATCAGCGGTCTCCCTGCTTGTCCAGGTGCTCACGGGCCAGGTCATGCAGCGACCGGGCGGCGGGTTTTGGCGCACTGTGGTTCTGCGTCCAGGGGCCGACCTTGCTCGGGGTGAGCGCCCGCAGGCGGGTGGCGGCCAGGGTGAACAGGCGATACAGGGTCGGCGAGCTGTTGAGGCGGGCCCAGGCGTTCCAGATGAAACGTTCCTTGCGCGAGTACTTGCTGCCCTGGCCGCGCATCACTTGATGGGGGCTGTCCGGGGCCTTGACGTTTTCTTCCCGCAGTCGGCGCAGCAGCGCCGGGATCGGGATCTTCACCGGGCAGACTTCGCCACAGGCGCCGCACAGCGACGAGGCGCTGGGGTGGTCCGGTACCTTGGCCAGACCCACCATGTGCGGGGTGATGATCTTGCCGATCGGCCCCGGGTAGACCTCGCCATAAGTGTGGCCGCCGACCCGGGTGTAGACCGGGCAGTGGTTCATGCAGGCGCCGCAGCGGATGCAGTTTAGGGTCTGGCGCAGTTCGCTGTCGGCAAACGCCTGGCTGCGGCCGTTGTCGAGCAGCACCAGGTGCACTTCCTGGGGGCCGTCCAGCTCATGCTCTTTGCGCGGGCCGGAGATCATGTTGACGTAGGTGGTGATGGGCTGGCCCAGGGCCGAGCGGGTCAGCAGCGAGAGCAGGGGGACCACGTCCCGCAGGTTCTCGACGACTTTCTCGATCCCGGTGACGGCGATGTGCACCGGCGGCACGGTGGTGGACATGCGCCCGTTGCCTTCGTTTTCCACCAGCAGCAGGGTGCCGGTCTCGGCCACGGCGAAGTTGACGCCGGAGACGCCGATATCGGCTTCGAAGAATTTCTGCCGCAAGACCTTGCGACCGATCTGAATGAGTTGGTCAACGTCCTTGGTGTACTCCACGCCGAGTTTGTCGTGGAACAAGGACGCGACCTGACCGGCATTCTTGTGGATCGCCGGCATAATGATGTGTGAAGGCTTCTCGTGGTCGAGCTGGACGATGAACTCGCCCATGTCCGACTCAAGGCATTCAATGCCTTGTTCAGCGAGGACATGGTTCATTTCCATCTCTTCGCTGACCATCGATTTGCCCTTGATCACTTGCCGCGCCTCGTGAGCGCGGATGATCGAGAGGACGATGCCATTGGCTTCGTCCACCGTTTCCGCCCAGTGCACTGTCACACCGTTGCGGGTCAGGTTCTGTTCCAGGCGCTCGAGCAGGTCGGGCAGCTTGGATAACGCCCGGGCGCGAATCGCATTGCCCAGGGCGCGCAGGTGTTCTCTTTCGTGGGCATCGCTGAACGAAGCCGCACGCTTGGCCATGAGTGAATCCATGGCACTGCGAAAGTTGTTTCGCAGTTGTTGGTCACCCAGGGCCTGGTGGGCCCGGGTGCGAAAATCGTCCGCCACGTTGGTGGTCGGAATCAGCTCTGGGGTGCTCATTGCGCACCTCCAGTACGTTGCCAGAGGAAGCTCGCCAGGTGCTGGCCGCGCAATGCCTCTTGTTGTTTCTCCAGCGCGCCGTTGATGTTCATCAGGCAGCCGCAGTCGGCACTCAGTACCTGGTGGGCGCCGGATTCCTTCAGCGCGCGGGTCTTGTCCGCGACCATGGCGCCGGAGATGTCCGGCATTCGGACGCTGAAAGTCCCGCCAAAGCCACAGCATTCGCTTTCATGGCTGTGTTCTACCCGTTCCACGTTGCTCAGCTGTGACAGCAACTCACGGCCGTGCAGGTGGGTGTTCATTTCTCGCCGAGCCGAGCAGGAGGTGTGCAGCGCCACCTTGACCGGTGCGCCGCTGTCCTTGAGCTGCACCTTGCACACGTGCAGGAGGAACTCGGCCAGTTCAAAGGTGCGGGCAGCCAGGGCCTGCACCTGTTTAAGCGTTTCGGGCTCGTCCTTGAACAAGTCCGCGTAATGCTCGCGCAGCATCCCTGCGCAGGAGCCCGACGGCACCACCACCGGATAGTCGCCGGCAAACAGCGCCAGTTGCGAGCGGGCCACAGTGCGCGCCTGCTCGGTGTAGCCCGAGGTGTAGGCCGGTTGTCCGCAGCAGCTTTGCCCTTGCGGGTACTCCACGCGAATACCTTCGCGCTCCAGCAGGTGAATCGCGTCCATCCCGGCTTCGGGATAGAACAGGTCGACCACGCAGGTGCCGAACAGGTAGACCCGCGACGGTTTCGCGCTGGGGTACTGCCGGGGTTCGGCCAGCGGCGGTGCGACGCGGGTCGCATTGGGCACGGCGTTGTAGAAAAGCTCGCTCATCAGGCGTGTCTCCGGGTGATCCCGGTTATTCGTCCGTTGCGGCGGCTGAAAGATAAACCAGCAAGCTTTCAGCAGCCTTGCAGACCGGGTGGTGAATGCGGACGCCGCGGGTGAGGGCGGCGTCGGTTCTTTCGGTGTTGCTTAGTGCACCAGCATGCCGGTGAACCAGTAGGCTTGGGCCAGGGTGATCAGACCGACAATAGTGGCAAAGAACAGACTGTGCTTGAGGGTGAAGCGGAACAGGTCCGATTCCTTGCCCACCAGGCCGGTGGCGGCGCAGGCCACGGCGATCGATTGCGGCGAGATCATTTTGCCGGTCACGCCGCCGCTGGTGTTGGCCGCGACCAGCAGGGTGTCATTGACCCCGATCTGGTGTGCGGTGGTTGCCTGCAGCGAGCTGAACAGGGCGTTGGACGAGGTATCGGAGCCGGTGAGGAACACCCCGAGCCAGCCCAGGAACGGCGAGAAGAACGGGAACGCCGCGCCAGTCGCCGCCAGCACCAGGGCCATGGTCGAAGACATGCCCGAGTAGTTGGTGACGAAGGCGAACGCCAGCACCATGCCGATGGACAGGATCGGCCAGCGCAGCTCGTAGAAGGTCTCTTTCAAAGTGGTAAGACCAGTTTTGAAATTAATCTTCAGTACCAGCATGGAGATCAGCGCGGAGAAGAAGATCGCCGTGCCGGTGGCCGAGATCGGGTCGAGCTTGAACACCGCCGGGATGGCCGTTGGGGTGGTCACGATCGGCGCCATCTTGATCACCATCTGATCCAGATGCGGGATGGCGAAGTTGAACACCCAGCCGTACATCGAGCCGCCGGCCGCGAACATCGCCTTGAAGGGCTTGAGGGTCCAGATGGTCACCAGCACGGTGAGGATCAGGAACGGCGACCAGGCCTTGAAGATCTGCCCCAGGCTGTAGGGCGAAGCGACGGTGCTGCGTGGCTGGCCGAAGCCGCCGGCACTGGCGGTGATGGCCGCGCTGGAGGTGGCACCGGCAATCTGCGCGCCCGCGGTGCGCTTGGGTTGCCAGATTTTCAGGAACAGGGTCAGGGAGATCAGGCTGGCCAGGGCCGAGGTGATGTCCGGCAGTTCCGGGCCGATGAAGTTCGAGGTGAAGTACTGGGTGACGGCGAAGCTCAGGCCTGCCACCAGAGCGGCGGGCCAGGTCTCTTTGACGCCGCGCAGGCCGTCCATCATGAACACCAGCCAGAACGGCACGAACAGCGACAGCAGCGGCAGTTGGCGGCCGGTCATGGCGCCGATCTTGAAGGCGTCGATGCCGGTCACCTGGCCGGCAACGATGATCGGAATCCCCAGGGCGCCGAAGGCCACGGGCGCGGTGTTGGCGATCAGGCACAGGCCGGCGGCGTACAGCGGGTTGAAGCCCAGGCCCACCAGCAGGGCGGCGGTGATCGCCACTGGCGCACCAAAGCCGGCAGCCCCTTCAAGGAAGGCGCCGAAGCAGAAACCGATCAGCAGCACCTGCAGGCGCTGGTCGTCGGTGATCGACAGCACCGAGCTGCGGATGATTTCGAACTGGCCGCTCTTCACGGTCAGCTTGTAGAGGAAAACGGCGGCGACAATGATCCAGGCGATGGGCCACAGACCGTAGGCAAATCCATAGCCAGCGGCAGCGAGGGCCATGTCGGCGGGCATCTGGAAGGCGAAGATCGCCACCAGGATCGACAAGGCCAGGGTGATACTCCCGGCGACGTGTCCTTTGAGACGGAACACGGCCAGAGCCAGGAAGAAGAACACGATCGGGATAACGGCGGCGAGGGCGGACAGGCCGAGGCTGCCAAGCGGGCTATAGAGCTGTTGCCAGGTTTGCATAATGGGGTGGCCCCTAATTGTTGTTGGTCAGGCACTGCTAGCGTCTTGGTTAATTGGTAAGACCAATTTACAATCGCTGTTGGCTAGGGTAAAAGCCTTGTGCTCGGTGTGTCAATTTGCCGCCCTAAAACTTTTGTCGAATGCGCTATGGCGCGGGCATCTGATCGGTGCAAATGGCCGTGTTCTGCCAGGTGTTGGCGCGCCGTGAATAGGCCAGAATAGAGCCCCCCGGCGAAGGGTCGGGAGGGGGGAGAGTGAGTGATGGGGTTTGATCAGATACGCCAGCGCCGTTTGTCCGACGATATCGTCGAGCGTCTGGAAGGGATGATTCTCGAAGGCACCTTGAAGGCCGGCGAGCGGCTGCCCGCCGAGCGTGCCTTGGCCGAGCAGTTCGGGGTGTCCCGGCCTTCATTGCGCGAGGCAATCCAGAAACTGACGGCCAAGGGGCTGCTGATCAGCCGTCAGGGTGGCGGTAACTATGTGGTGGAATCCCTGGGTTCGACCTTCAGCGATCCGCTGCTGCACCTGTTGGAGAACAACACGGATGCCCAGCGCGATCTGTTGGAGTTCCGGCATACCCTGGAAGCGTCCTGCGCCTATTACGCGGCGCTGCGGGCGACCGCGGTGGATCGTGAGCGGCTGACTCAAGCCTTCGAGGAGTTGCAGGATTGTTATTCCCGCTCCGACGATGTCAGTCGTACCGAGGAGGGTGCGGCGGATGCCAAGTTCCACTTGGCGATTGCCGAGGCCAGCCACAACGCCGTGCTGCTGCACACCATCCGCGGGCTGTTCGACCTGCTCAAGCGCAACGTGGTGACCAACATCGGCGGCATGTACAAGCAGCGTACGGAAACCCGCGACATGCTGATCAGCCAGCACCGCGACCTGTACCAGGCAATTATCGAAGGGCGGGCCGAAGAGGCGCGGGAAGTCTCCAGCCGGCACATTCTCTATGTGCAGGAAGTGCTCGAAGAAGTACGCCAGGAAGTGCAGCGAGTGGCCCGGGCCGAACGGCGCAAGGGCATGTAATGCAAATCGCCGGCAAGCCGGCTCCTACCTGGTTGTTGTAGGAGCCGGCTTGCCGGCGAAGGCGACCTCAAGGCAGGAAGATCAGTCTTCCTTGCCCTTGGTCCGCACCGCACGCTGCAGTTCGCGATCGGAATCGCGCTCGCGTTCGGTATGACGCTTGTCGTATTCCTTCTTGCCCTTGCCCAGTGCGATTTCACACTTGACCAGGTGCTTGCTCCAGTAGAGCGAAAGGCATACGCAGGCATAACCCTTCTGTTGCACGGCGGCAAACAGCTTTTCCAGCTCGCGCTGGTTGAGCAGCAGCTTGCGCGAGCGCGTAGGGTCGGCAATGACGTGGGTGCTGGCGGTGGTCAGCGGGGTGAAATGGCTGCCGAACAGCCAAGCCTCGCCATCCTTGAGCAGTACGTAACTGTCTACCAGTTGCGCCTTGCCCGCTCGCAGACTCTTTACTTCCCAGCCGGCCAGGACCAGTCCAGCCTCGAACCGATGTTCGATGAAGTAATCGTGACGCGCCTTTTTATTTTGCGCGATGGTCCCTGTTGGGTGTTTCTTCTGTTTAGCCATAGGGGCGGCATTATAGGGAGTTGCGCGCGCGTCGGCTACGGTGACGCAGCGTGCTTGAGCAGGTTGATTGAATCCCGGACAATGCGCGCTCTTTTTTTTCGGTTGGGCGTGTTAACGATGTCGACAGACAGGGTCTCTGTCCACGGCGGCTGGGCAAGCCGCTGGGTCTTTATACTCGCTGCAACTGGTTCGGCCGTGGGCCTGGGGAGCATCTGGAAATTCCCCTACATGGTCGGCGTCTATGGTGGTGGTGCCTTTGTCCTGGTGTTTCTGGCGTGTATTGCGCTGATCGGGTTGCCGGTGATGCTGGCAGAAACCCTGATCGGTCGTCGCGCGCGGCAAAGCCCGGCGAATGCCCTGAAGGTGCTGGCCCTGGAGGCCGGGCATTCGGCCAGGTGGTCCTGGGGCGCCTTTGCCGGAATGATCACGGCGCTGCTGATTCTCTCCTTCTATAGCGTGGTGGGTGGTTGGTCCCTGGACTACATCATCGACATGGGGCGCGGCGATTTTCAGGGTGTCACGGCGGATCAGGTCGGTGCCTATTTTTCCGCGGTGACGGCCGACCCCTGGCGCCTGACCCTGTGGCACACGCTGTTCATGCTGTTGTCGGCGCTGGTGATTGCCAAGGGTGTGGTGGCCGGGCTTGAGCGCAGCCTGCGGGTCATGATGCCGCTGCTGTTCGTGATGCTGCTGGTGCTGCTGGGCTACAGCATGACCACCGGGCACTTCATGCAGGGCCTGCACTTCATGTTCGACTTCAGTCTGGAGCGTTTGCTGGACGGGCTGTTGCCTGCCATGGGGCACGCGTTCTTTTCCCTCAGCGTGGGAGTGGGCTCGATCATGATCTACGGCGCCTACATGCCCAAGCATTCGTCCCTGGCCGGCACCGTGGTCGGGGTGGCGCTGCTGGATACCTTCGTTTCGCTGGTGGCTGGGATGGCCCTGTTCCCCATTGTATTTGCCGCCGGGCTGAACCCCAGCGAAGGGCCGGGGCTGATGTTCATCAGCCTGCCGTTTGCCTTCGGGAATGTGGCGTTCGGCCAGCTTATGGGCGTAGTGTTCTTTATCCTGGTGGCGATTGCTGCCTGGAGTTCGGCCATTTCCTTGTTGGAACCGATGGTGGCTTATCTCGTCGAGAGGACTAAAATCCGCCGCGGCTGGGTGACATTCTGGCTGGCGTTCAGTTGCTGGTTCGTGGGATTGGGAACGGTGTTCTCTTTCAACATCTGGCAACAGGCCAAATTTTTCGTGAACGAAGGCGGCGTTTTTCATCTCTACCAATGGGGCGCGGCCGGCGGTCTGGACTTCTTTGGTGTGATCGACTTTTTCACCTCGCGGATCATGTTGCCTCTTGGCGGTTTGTGCTTCGTGGTATTTGCAGGTTGGGTGATGGGCCGTGAGGCAGTTCGTGATGAGCTGTCGTTACGTAGCCCGCTGTTGTTCGCTCTGGCCTTGTTTTTGATGCGCTATGTGGCGCCCGTCGGCATTCTTGTGGTGTTTGCCGCCCAGTTGTGGAAATGAAGCTCACATGACGACCCATATTCAACGTTCGGCCCTTCTGCCCTATCCGGCGCAGTTCCTTTACGACCTGGTCAATGACGTGGCCCGGTACCCGGAGTTTCTGCCCTGGTGCTCGTCGGCCGAGGTGCTGGAAAGCAGCCAAGAGCGGATGCGCGCGAGCCTGGCGGTGGCCAAGGGCGGCATGAGCCAGCGCTTCGTGACCTGCAACAATCTGGTGCCGGGGCAGTCGATCGAGATGAATCTGGAGGAGGGGCCATTCAATCAGTTGCATGGCGTGTGGGTGTTCAAGCCGCTGGGCGAGAAGGCCTGCAAGATCAGCCTTGATCTGTCATTCGATTATGCGGGGCCTTTGGTTCGAGCGACCTTGGGGCCGCTGTTCAACCAGGCGGCGAATACCCTGGTGGACGCTTTCTGCCAGCGGGCCAAGCAGTTGCATGGCTGAGCCGATGATTTCGATTGAGGTGGCCTACGCGGCTGTCGATCGCCAGGCGTTGATCAGTGTGCAGGTGCCCCAGGGGTCGACGCTGCGTGCAGCCTTGCAGGCTTCAGCCATTGGGCAGCAATTTCCGGAACTGGATCTGGCGGCTTGTCCGGTGGGGATCTTCGGCAAGCAGGTCAGTGACCCTGAACGACATGTGATTCAGGCGGGGGATCGGATCGAGGTCTATCGCCCACTGCTGGCCGATCCGAAAGAGGTTCGGCGTCTGCGGGCGGCGAAAGCGGCCGAGGCACGCAAGCGCGAATCGTGATTGATGGTGACAGGCAATAAAAAGCCCGGGCATGCCCGGGCTTTTTTATTTCGCCACAAATTATTCCGGCGAAGTATCCAGTGGTTCAGGCGTAGGAACTGGCACGGTTTTCACGCCATCCACGTCCTTCTGGATCTGGTCGAGCAGCGAGCCAGGCTTGGCTGGTTTCTCGGCTTTTGGTTTTTCGACGTTCTCGGCAGGCGCTGTCACGGTGTTGGCGCTGTCCTTGCCCAGCAGGGCTTCGTCGCGGCTTACACCTGGCATGAAGTCACCGGCCAAGCTGACCAACTGGTCGTTGCCGTTGAAGATCAGGCTCACGCGTTCCTGTTGGCGTTCACCACCACCAGGCTGCAGGCTGTAGAGATAATCCCAGCGATCGGCATGGAACGTGTCGGTCAACAGAGGGTTGCCCATGATAAACCGCACTTGCCGTCGGGTCATTCCGGGGCGCAACTGGTCTATCATGTCCTGCGTGACGACATTGCCCTGCTGGATGTCGATTTTGTAAACCCCGGGGAATGAACAACCGGCGAGTGCGAGCAGTCCCACGAAGGTGAAACTGGTTAGCAAGAGCTTGGTGTTTTGCATCGGTGGGCGACTTCCACTATCTTGGCTGGGACAACGTAAACCCCGATCATACCCGCATTAAGAGAAGCTGCGAAGCAGCATCGGCGAGAAAGCTGACCATGGTTGAAAATAGCGAACTACGTAAAGCCGGCCTCAAAGTGACTCTGCCACGAGTCAAAATTCTACAAATGCTCGATTCCACCGAGCAGCGGCACATGAGCGCCGAGGATGTCTACAAGGCGCTGATGGAAGCTGGTGAGGATGTGGGTCTGGCCACGGTTTACCGTGTACTGACTCAATTCGAAGCAGCCGGACTGGTGGTACGCCATAATTTTGATGGCGGTCACGCTGTATTCGAGCTGGCGGATGGCGGTCACCACGACCATATGGTCAACGTGGAGTCTGGTGAAGTGATCGAATTCTTCGACGAAGAAATCGAAAAGCTTCAGAAGGCGATTGTCGAAAAGCACGGTTTCGAGTTGGTGGATCACAATCTTGTGCTGTACGTGCGCAAGAAGAAGTAAGCCCCTCACGCGGCGTTTATCGTCGTGAAACGATCGAAGGCGACCCTAGGGTCGCCTTCGTGTTTTGTGCCTATATAAAAGAAGCGCTGAAGGTTCAGGCCTTGGCGGTCACCACCATTTTCTTGGCGTGGGCCAGAGATTCCTTGGTCAGGTCGATGCCGCCGAGCATCCGCGCCACCTCCTCGACCCTCTCATTCTTGCCCAGTTTGGAGACTGCGGTATGAGTGGCATCGCTGCCGCGCACCTTGTGCACGAACAGATGCTGATGCCCCTGGGCGGCGACTTGCGGCAGGTGTGTCACGGTCAATACCTGGCCACGTTCGCCGAGGCGGCGCAGCAGCTGGCCGACGATCTCGGCTGTCGGGCCGCCAATCCCCACGTCGACTTCGTCGAATACCAGTGTGGGAACCCGCGAGGTCTGCGCGGTGATGACCTGGATCGCCAGGCTGATACGTGACAGCTCACCGCCGGAAGCGACTTTCGCCAGGGCCTTGAGGGGCTGCCCGGGGTTGGCGCTGACCAGCAGTTCCACCTGTTCCAGGCCGTTGGGCAGCAGTTCATCGCTGCTGTTGGCGCGCAGCTCGATGGTGAAGCGCCCGCCGGGCATGCCCAGGCGCTGGATTTCCTGCTCCACCGCGCTGGCCAGGCTGGTCGCGGCCTGCTGACGCAACTGGCTCAGCTCCTGGGCTTTCTCCTGATAATGGCGAGCGAAGGATTGCAGCTCTTCGCCCAGCCGTTCGATGGATTCGTCATTGGCGTCCAGAGTCTCGATTTCATCCAGCAGGGTTTGCTGCATGGCGGCGAGTTCGAAGGGCTGGATGCGATGCTTGCGCGCCAGGGTATAGATGGCGTCGAGGCGTTCTTCGAGTTGTTGCAGGCGTGCCGGATCAGCGTCGAAGTGGTCAAGGAAGCGATTCAACTCGCCCACGGCTTCTTCGACCTGGATCTGCGCGCTGGCCAGCAGGTTGGTGGCCTCCCCCAGGGAGCCCGAGGAGTTGCCGATGCTCGACAGGCGGTTGAGGCTGACAGTCAGGGCGTTCAGGACATTGCCTGAATCACTTTCGCTGCATTGCTCCACCACCTGACGGCAGATGCCCAGCAGGGTTTCGGCATTGGTCAGGTTCTTGTGCTCCTGCTCCAGCTGTTCGAGTTCGTTTTCCCCGAGTCCCAGGTTTTCCAGTTCTTCGAGCTGGTAGCTGAGCAGTTGGTGGCGAGCGCGCTGCTCGTCGCCGGAGTTGGACAGGCGCTCCAGCTCCAGGCGGGTCTGGCGCCAGCGCTGCGCAGCCAGTTGCACCTGGCGCGCCAGGTCGGTTGCGCCTGCGTACTCATCCAGCAGGCGCCTATGGGTATCGGTCTTGAGCAGCGACTGGTGTTCATGCTGGCTGTGGATATCGATCAGCAGTTCGCCCAGGGCTTTCAAGTCTCCGAGCGGGCAGGGCGTACCGTTGATATAGCCGCGGGAACGTCCCTCGGCCGTGATGACCCGACGCAGGATGCACGGGCCGTCGGTGTCCAGGTCACGCTCGGCCAGCCAGGCGTGGGCCTCGGGGATATCCGCCAGATCAAAGGTGGCGAGGATATCGGCCTTGTCGGCCCCGGGGCGTACCACGCCGCTGTCGGCACGATCACCCAGGGTCAGGCCGAGCGCGTCGAGCATGATCGACTTGCCGGCACCGGTCTCGCCGGTAATGACGCTCATCCCGCGATCGAGTTCCAGATCCAGGTGTTCGACGATGGCGTAATTGTGTACGGACAGGTGCACCAGCATTAAGGCCGCTCCCAAACTAGATGTCTGGTTATTTATACAGTGTTTTGTTTCGAGCTGACAATGCCCTTCCTTAGCTCGATTCGCTTGGTGACAAGGTTTTTTTAGAGCGTTGGGAAATGCTCCAGAGACGGCTTTCTGCGCCGGGAATGACTTTTGCTGTGGCTGTGGGCTTGAACCTTGAAAATGCGACCCCATATAGCTGGGCAGAAGAGTGAGCCTGGCTCACAGACGATATTGAAAGGAGAATTTCATGGCTGACGAACAGACGCTGGATACGCAAAATCTAGACGCCAATCAGGCTCCCGAGGCATCGGGTGATGACCTGGCGGCTCGTGTACAAGTGCTCGAAGAGCAGCTGGCTGGCGCGCAGGATCAGGCTTTGCGTGTTGCTGCCGATCTGCAGAACGTCCGCCGCCGCGCCGAGCAGGACGTGGAGAAAGCTCACAAATTCGCGCTGGAGAAGTTTGCCGGCGACCTGCTGCCGGTGATCGACAGCCTGGAGCGTGGCCTGGAGCTGTCCAACCCGGACGACGAAAGCATCCGCCCGATGCGTGAAGGCATCGAGCTGACCTTGAAGATGTTCCACGACACCCTCAAGCGTTATCAGCTGGAAGCCATCGATCCACACGGCGAACCCTTCAACGCTGAACAGCATCAGGCCATGGCCATGCAGGAAAGCGCGGACGCCGAGCCGAACAGTGTTCTGAAAGTGTTCCAGAAGGGCTACCAGCTCAACGGTCGCCTGCTGCGCCCGGCCATGGTCGTGGTCAGCAAGGCTCCTGCACCGGTTTCGCCTTCGATTGACGAAAAGGCTTGAAAACGGCTGTAGAGCCCCCATTTATCAGTCAAGCGTTTAAGTGCTACCGCAGTTTGCCACCACAGCTGCGGCATCCAAATCCAAAGTTTCGGGAGAGTTAACATGGGCAAGATTATCGGTATTGACTTGGGGACCACCAACTCGTGCGTCTCCATTCTTGAAAACGGCAACGTAAAAGTTATCGAAAACGCTGAAGGCGCGCGTACCACGCCGTCGATCATCGCGTACGCCAACGATGGCGAAATCCTGGTAGGTCAGTCGGCCAAGCGTCAGGCTGTCACCAACCCGCACAACACCCTGTACGCAGTAAAGCGTCTGATCGGTCGTCGCTTCGACGAAGAAGTTGTGCAGAAAGACATCCAGATGGTCCCTTACAAGATCGTCAAGGCTGACAACAACGACGCATGGGTTGAAGTGAACGGCCAGAAAATGGCTCCGCCACAGATCTCGGCTGAAATCCTCAAGAAAATGAAGAAGACCGCCGAAGACTACCTCGGCGAAGCCGTGACCGAAGCGGTCATCACTGTTCCGGCCTACTTCAACGACAGCCAGCGCCAGGCGACCAAAGACGCCGGCCGCATCGCAGGCCTGGACGTCAAACGTATCATCAACGAACCAACCGCAGCCGCTCTGGCCTACGGTATGGACAAGGCCAAGGGCGATCACACCGTGATCGTTTACGACTTGGGCGGTGGTACTTTCGACGTTTCGGTGATCGAAATCGCTGAAGTCGATGGCGAGCACCAGTTCGAAGTGCTGGCCACCAACGGTGACACCTTCCTCGGTGGTGAAGACTTCGACATCCGCCTGATCGACTACCTGGTTGATGAGTTCAAGAAAGAAAGCGGCATGAACCTCAAGGGTGACCCGCTGGCCATGCAGCGCCTGAAAGAAGCTGCCGAGAAGGCCAAGATCGAGCTGTCCTCGAGCCAGCAGACCGACGTCAACCTGCCGTACATCACTGCAGATGCCACCGGTCCTAAGCACCTGAACGTGAAGATCTCCCGCGCCAAGCTGGAGTCGCTGGTTGAAGACCTGGTTCAGCGCACCATCGAGCCTTGCCGTATCGCTCTGAAGGACGCCGGTATCGACGTTGGCTCGATCAACGACGTGATCCTGGTCGGCGGCCAGACCCGTATGCCGCTGGTACAGAAAGCCGTAACCGATTTCTTCGGCAAGGAAGCTCGTAAGGACGTCAACCCTGACGAAGCCGTTGCCATGGGTGCTGCGATCCAAGGTGCGGTACTGGCCGGTGACGTGAAAGACGTTCTGCTGCTGGACGTCAGCCCGCTGACCCTGGGTATCGAAACCATGGGTGGCGTGATGACCGCGCTGATCGAGAAAAACACCACGATTCCAACCAAGAAATCGCAAGTGTTCTCGACGGCCGATGACAACCAGGGCGCAGTGACCATTCACGTGCTGCAGGGCGAGCGCAAGCAAGCCGCGCAGAACAAGTCCCTGGGCAAGTTCGATCTGACCGACATTCCACCTGCTCCACGTGGCGTGCCGCAGATCGAAGTGACTTTCGACATCGACGCCAACGGCATTCTGCACGTAGGTGCGAAGGACAAGGCCACCGGCAAGACTCAGTCGATCGTGATCAAGGCCAACTCGGGTCTGTCGGATGAAGAGATCCAGCAGATGATCCGTGACGCTGAAGCCAACTCGGAAGAGGACCGCAAGTTCGAGGAGCTGGCCACTGCCCGTAACCAGGGTGATGCGCTGGTGCACTCGACTCGCAAGATGGTGGCCGACGCCGGTGATAAAGTGACCGCGGAAGAGAAAACCGCAATCGAAGCCGCCGTGGTTGCCCTGGAAGCTGCTGTCAAAGGCGACGACAAGGCCGCCATCGACGCCAAGGTCGAAGAACTGTCGAAAGTCTCGGCCCCGGTTGCCCAGAAGATGTACGCCGAACAGGCTCAGCCTGCAGAAGGCGCGGCACCGCACGCCGAGTCCGCTGAAAAAGCCGACGACGTCGTCGACGCCGAGTTCGAAGAAGTAAAAGACCACAAGTAATGGCTTGTTGGTCGGCCGGTTGACTGCCTTCGGGCGGTGACTGGTAGGATGTCGCCGCGCGGGAGCTTGCTCCCGCGTTGGCGTGTCTGGAGTCAGCGAAATTTTGACGGCGTACAAGCTCCGTTTGTGCGCTGGCGGTCAGGTCGGAGAAGCTCCTGCTTTCCGGCTGTGATGACCGCAATGGTCGACCCGCAACCGGGTTGGCTTTCCAAGACCAGGATCGTTGAATTGACGTGAGTTGGGTCCGGGCCTGTATTGGGGCTCAGCGAGTTTGGCAGAGCTCAGGAGGGTTTGCCGGACGTCCTTAAGAGTGCAAAGACTTATGGCAAAGCGTGACTATTACGAAGTGTTGGGTGTGGAGCGTGGCTCCAGCGATGCGGAGCTGAAAAAGGCTTACCGTCGCTTGGCGATGAAGCATCACCCGGACCGTAATCCCGGCGACAAAGCGTCGGAAGACATGTTCAAGGAGGCCAACGAGGCCTACGAAGTACTGTCCGATTCCAGCAAGCGTGCCGCGTATGACCAGTACGGCCACGCTGGTGTCGACCCAAGCATGGGTGGCGGGGGTGCCGGCTTCGGCGGGCAGAACTTCTCCGATATCTTCGGTGACGTGTTCAGTGATTTCTTCGGTGGCGGTCGCGGCGGTTCCCGTGGCGGTGCGCAACGCGGCAGCGACCTGCGTTACACCCTGGAGTTGAACCTGGAAGAGGCGGTGCGTGGCACCACGGTGAATATCCGTGTGCCGACACTGGTCAACTGCAAGCCATGCGACGGTTCGGGCGCCAAGAAGGGGTCTTCCCCTGTCACTTGTCCGACCTGTGGCGGTATTGGTCAGGTGCGCATGCAGCAGGGCTTCTTCTCGGTGCAGCAGACCTGCCCGCGCTGCCATGGCCAGGGCAAGATTATTTCCGATCCGTGCGATTCCTGCCACGGCGAAGGTCGGGTCGAAGAGTACAAGACGCTGTCGGTGAAAGTGCCGGCAGGTGTCGATACCGGCGACCGTATTCGTCTGTCCGGCGAAGGCGAGGCGGGGACCCAGGGTGGCCCGACCGGCGACCTGTATGTAGTGATCAATGTGCGTGAGCACGCGATCTTCCAGCGCGACGGCAAGCACCTGTTCTGTGAAGTGCCCATCAGCTTCGTAGATGCGGCGTTGGGTGGCGAGCTGGAGATTCCGACCCTGGACGGTCGGGTCAAGCTGAAGATTCCCGAAGGGACTCAGACCGGCAAGCAGTTCCGGATTCGTGGCAAGGGCGTTGCTCCCGTGCGTGGCGGCGGTGCCGGCGACCTGATGTGCCGGGTTGCGGTGGAGACGCCAGTGAATCTGAGTCGTCGTCAGCGCGAGCTGCTGGAAGAGTTGCGTGGTTCGCTGGACGACGACAATTCTCACTCGCCGAAGACCACCGGCTGGTTTGAGGGCGTCAAGCGCTTCTTCGGCGACCTGTAAGGAGTAACGCATGCGACGTATAGCAGTGATGGGCGCCGCGGGGCGCATGGGCAAGACCCTGGTCGAGGCCGTGCAACTGCGTTCGCCGCTCTCGGGGCTGACCGCGGCGATCGTGCGTCCGGGCAGTTCTCTGGTGGGGGCGGATGCGGGTGAGCTGGCATCCCTGGGGCGTCTTGGCGTGCCGATGTCCGATAGCCTGGAGAAGGTGGTTGATGAGTTCGATGTGCTGATCGACTTCACCTTGCCGGAAGTGATGCTCAAGAACCTGGCGTTCTGCCGCAAGGCAGGCAAGGCCATGGTGATCGGTACCACCGGCCTGGGCGCAAAGGAAAAGCAATTGCTGGCCGAGGCGGGCAAGGAGATTCCGATCGTCTTCGCTGCCAACTTCAGTGTTGGGGTCAACTTGTCGCTGAAGCTGCTGGATATGGCGGCTCGGGTGCTGGGTGATGATGCGGATATCGAGATCATCGAGGCGCATCACCGGCACAAGATCGATGCGCCATCGGGCACCGCCCTGCGCATGGGTGAGGTGATCGCCAGCGCCCTGGGGCGCGATCTGCAGCAGGTCGCGGTGTATGGTCGTGAAGGTCATACCGGCGCCCGTGAGCGTGAAACCATCGGCTTCGCCACGGTTCGTGGTGGCGATGTGGTGGGGGATCACACCGTGCTGTTTGCCACAGAGGGCGAGCGCCTGGAGATTACCCACAAGGCCTCCAGTCGCATGACCTTCGCCAAGGGCGCGGTGCGTGCCGCGCTGTGGCTGGACGGGCGCGAGGCCGGCCTTTACGACATGCAGGATGTGCTGGATCTGCGTTGAGATGCATCTGAAGTGGGGTTGAGGCTGTCCTTCAGCCCCACTTCGTACCGCTAGGCGATGTTCTGTCGCATTCCTCTGCCTTTAGGGCTCATTAGCGGTGGACCGAAAAAGCCTTTTTCTGTAAGCTACAGCTTTAGTGTGTCCACTAAAAGCGCGCAGATAATTCGACGAAGAAGCGGGGTGACGTGTCTATACGTCATTCCGCTTTTTTGCAGCCTGCGATCGCCCTTTCAGGCTCTATTTACGGGAGGTCTTCTTGACTAAGCCAGCCATACTCGCCCTTGCTGATGGCAGCATTTTTCGTGGCGAAGCCATTGGAGCCGACGGTCAAACCGTTGGTGAGGTGGTGTTCAACACCGCAATGACCGGCTATCAGGAAATCCTTACCGATCCTTCCTACGCCCAGCAAATCGTTACCCTGACTTATCCCCACATCGGCAACACCGGCACCACGCCGGAAGATGCCGAGTCCGACCGCGTCTGGTCGGCTGGCCTGGTCATCCGTGACCTGCCGCTGGTGGCCAGCAACTGGCGTAACACCCTGTCTCTGTCCGATTACCTGAAAGCCAACAACGTGGTGGCAATCGCCGGTATCGACACCCGTCGCCTGACCCGCATCCTGCGTGAGAAAGGTGCACAGAACGGCTGCATCATGGCCGGTGACAACATTTCCGAAGAGGCGGCGATCGCCGCAGCGCGTGGCTTCCCTGGCCTCAAAGGCATGGACCTGGCGAAAGTCGTCAGTACCAAGGAAAGCTACGAGTGGCGTTCGACTGTCTGGGATCTGAAGACCGACAGCCACGCCACCATCGAGGCTTCCGAGCTGCCGTACCACGTGGTTGCCTACGACTACGGGGTCAAGCTGAACATTCTGCGCATGCTGGTAGAGCGCGGTTGCCGCGTGACCGTGGTGCCTGCCCAGACGCCAGCGAGCGACGTCCTGGCTCTCAAGCCTGACGGCGTGTTCCTGTCCAACGGCCCAGGTGACCCCGAGCCTTGCGACTATGCCATCAAGGCGATCAAGGAAATCCTCGAAACCGAGATTCCGGTGTTCGGCATCTGCCTGGGTCACCAACTGCTGGCCCTGGCCTCGGGTGCCAAGACCCTGAAAATGGGCCACGGCCACCACGGTGCCAACCACCCGGTGCAGGACCTGGACAGCGGCGTGGTCATGATCACCAGCCAGAACCACGGTTTTGCGGTGGATGAAGCCACGCTGCCGGCCAACGTCCGGGCGATCCACAAGTCGCTGTTCGACGGCACCCTGCAAGGTATCGAGCTTACCGACAAGAGCGCGTTCAGCTTCCAGGGCCACCCTGAAGCCAGCCCGGGCCCGAACGATGTGGCGCCGCTGTTCGACCGCTTCATCAACGAGATGGCCAAGCGACGCTAAGCGCTCGCCTTGAAAGTGTAGCGAGCAGCGCTTGAGGGCGGCCCCGGCAAATCCGGCGGAGCCCCTCAGGCGCCTCAGAGAATGTTCAAGACGGCTTGCCGACTGACCTGCGGATTTGAGTGACAACCCATGCCAAAACGTACAGACATTAAAAGCATCCTGATTCTTGGCGCTGGCCCGATCGTGATCGGCCAGGCCTGTGAATTCGACTACTCCGGCGCCCAGGCTTGCAAGGCCCTGCGCGAAGAGGGTTACCGGGTCATCCTGGTGAACTCCAACCCGGCCACCATCATGACCGACCCGGCCATGGCCGACGCCACCTACATCGAGCCGATCAAGTGGCAGACCGTTGCCAAGATCATCGAAAAAGAGCGTCCGGACGCGCTGCTGCCGACCATGGGTGGCCAGACTGCGCTGAACTGCGCCCTGGACCTGGAGCGTGAAGGCGTCCTGGAGAAGTTCGGCGTAGAGATGATCGGCGCCAACGCCGACACCATCGACAAGGCTGAAGACCGTTCGCGCTTCGACGCTGCCATGAAGTCCATCGGCCTGGCGTGCCCGCGCTCCGGTATTGCCCACAGCATGGAAGAGGCCAATGCGGTCCTCGACAAGCTGGGCTTCCCTTGCATCATCCGTCCATCCTTCACCATGGGTGGCACCGGTGGTGGCATCGCCTACAACCGCGAAGAGTTCGAAGAAATCTGCGCCCGCGGTCTGGACCTGTCGCCGACCAAGGAACTGCTGATCGACGAATCCCTGATCGGCTGGAAAGAGTACGAGATGGAGGTGGTCCGCGATAAGAAGGACAACTGCATCATCGTCTGCTCCATCGAGAACTTCGACCCGATGGGCGTGCACACCGGTGACTCCATCACCGTGGCTCCGGCACAGACCCTGACCGACAAGGAATACCAGATCCTGCGTAACGCCTCCCTGGCGGTGCTGCGCGAGATCGGCGTGGAAACCGGCGGTTCCAACGTGCAGTTCGGCATCTGCCCGAACACTGGCCGCATGGTCGTGATCGAGATGAACCCCCGGGTATCCCGCTCCTCGGCGCTGGCTTCGAAAGCCACCGGCTTCCCGATCGCCAAGGTCGCGGCCAAGCTGGCTGTGGGCTACACCCTGGACGAGCTGTCCAACGACATCACCGGCGGCAAGACCCCGGCGTCCTTCGAGCCGTCCATCGACTACGTCGTGACCAAGCTGCCACGCTTCGCCTTCGAGAAGTTCTCCAAGGCCGACGCGCGCCTGACCACCCAGATGAAGTCGGTGGGTGAAGTCATGGCCATTGGTCGGACCTTCCAGGAATCCCTGCAGAAAGCCCTGCGCGGCCTGGAAGTGGGCGTTTGCGGCCTGGATCCCAAGCTCGACCTGAGCAATCCGGAAAGCATGAACGTGCTCAAGCGCGAGCTGACCGTGCCCGGCGCCGAGCGTATCTGGTACGTGGCGGATGCCTTCCGTGCCGGCATGACCGTCGAGCAAATCTTCGGCATGAACATGATCGACCCTTGGTTCCTGGTGCAGATCGAAGACCTGATCAAGGAAGAAGAGAAGGTCAAGACCCTGGGCCTGTCGGCCATTGACCGCGACCTGATGTTCCGCCTCAAGCGCAAAGGCTTCTCCGATCAGCGTCTGGCCAAGTTGCTGGGCGTGACCGAGAAGAACCTGCGTACCCACCGCCACAAGCTGGAAGTGTTCCCGGTCTACAAGCGCGTCGACACCTGCGCCGCCGAGTTCGCCACCGACACCGCGTACCTGTACTCCACTTATGAAGAAGAGTGCGAGGCCGCGCCGTCGACCCGCGACAAGATCATGATCCTGGGTGGTGGGCCAAACCGTATCGGCCAGGGCATCGAGTTCGACTACTGCTGCGTACACGCCGCCCTGGCGCTGCGCGACGATGGTTACGAAACCATCATGGTCAACTGCAACCCGGAAACCGTTTCCACCGACTACGACACTTCGGATCGCCTGTACTTCGAGCCGGTGACCCTGGAAGACGTGCTGGAAATCGTCCGTGTCGAGAAGCCAAAAGGCGTGATCGTGCAGTACGGCGGCCAGACTCCGCTGAAACTGGCTCGTGCCCTGGAAGCCGCCGGCGTGCCGATCATCGGCACCAGCCCAGACGCTATCGACCGCGCTGAAGACCGTGAGCGTTTCCAGCAGATGGTCGAACGCCTGAACCTGCGTCAGCCACCAAACGCTACCGTGCGCAGCGAAGACGAAGCGATTCGTGCCGCCGCCAAGATCGGTTACCCGCTGGTGGTGCGTCCGTCCTACGTGCTGGGCGGCCGGGCGATGGAAATCGTCTACGAGGAAGATGAACTCAAGCGCTACTTGCGCGAAGCGGTGCAAGTGTCCAACGACAGCCCGGTGCTGCTGGATCACTTCCTCAACTGCGCCATTGAAATGGACGTGGATGCGGTCTGCGATGGCACCGACGTAGTGATCGGCGCCATCATGCAGCACATCGAGCAGGCCGGCGTTCACTCCGGTGACTCCGCGTGCTCGCTGCCGCCTTACTCGCTGCCGGCGCACATCCAGGACGAGATGCGCGAACAGGTCAAGAAAATGGCCCTGGAGCTGGGTGTGGTTGGCCTGATGAACGTGCAGCTGGCCCTGCAAGGCGATCAGATCTACGTCATCGAAGTGAACCCGCGCGCTTCCCGGACCGTACCGTTCGTTTCCAAGTGCATCGGTGTCTCCCTGGCGATGATCGCTGCTCGTGTGATGGCCGGTAAGACCCTGAAAGAGCTGGGCTTCACCAAGGAAATCATTCCGAACTTCTACAGCGTCAAGGAAGCGGTATTCCCGTTTGCCAAGTTCCCGGGCGTCGACCCGATCCTCGGCCCAGAGATGAAGTCCACCGGCGAAGTGATGGGCGTGGGCGACACCTTCGGCGAAGCCTTTGCCAAGGCCCAGATGGGTGCCAGCGAGGTGCTGCCGACCGGCGGTACTGCGTTCATCAGCGTGCGCGACGATGACAAGCCTCTGGTTGCGGGCGTGGCCCGTGATCTGATCAACTTGGGCTTCGAAGTGGTCGCTACTGCGGGCACCGCCAAGCTGATCGAGGCGGCCGGTCTGAAAGTGCGTCGTGTGAACAAGGTGACTGAAGGTCGTCCACATGTGGTCGATATGATCAAGAACGACGAAGTCACTCTGATCATCAACACCACTGAAGGTCGTCAGTCGATTGCTGACTCCTATTCCATTCGTCGTAACGCCTTGCAGCACAAGATCTACTGCACCACCACCATTGCTGCTGGCGAAGCTATCTGTGAAGCGTTGAAGTTCGGTCCGGAAAAGACCGTGCGTCGCTTGCAGGATCTACACGCAGGATTGAAGGCATGAATAAATACCCAATGACCGTCCAGGGCGCGCGCGCCCTGGAAGAAGAGCATGCTCACCTGACCAAGGTCGTGCGTCCGAAGCTCAGCCAGGACATCGGTACGGCCCGCGAGTTGGGTGACCTGAAGGAAAACGCCGAATACCATGCCGCTCGCGAACAGCAGGGCATGGTCGAGGCGCGGATCCGCGATATTGAAGGCCGCCTGCAGAACTCGGTGGTCATCGATGTCACGACCATTCCCCATACCGGCAAGGTGATCTTTGGCACCACGGTAGAAATCGCCAACGTCGAAACTGACGAAAGCGTTACCTACCAGATCGTGGGTGAGGACGAGGCTGACATCAAACTCGGTAAAATTTCCGTCGGCTCGCCGATCGCTCGCGCCTTGATTGCCAAGGAAGAGGGTGATGTGGTGGCGGTCAAAACGCCTGGTGGCGTTATCGAGTACGAGATTGTCGAAGTCCGTCACATCTGAAAGAAGGCGCCCGCTGCATGCGGGCGCCATGCTTTGGCAGCTGGCCCAGATGTTATGGGTCGGCGGCTTGTGGTTGTTGCATCTCGGCTTGCTGCCCGCCCTGGGGCAGATTGGCCTTGCCCCCTTGCTGATCGAAGAAGTCTCGTCGCTGCTCAGTGCGTTGCTGGTAGGTTTTTCGGCGGCGTGCCTGGTCCTGCAGATACTGGTATTGATCCAGTCCGAAGGGCTGAGGAGCTTGTGGCGGGATATTCGGGGGCAACTGCTATTGATGGCGATGTATGCGTGTGCGATGTATTTCGTCGTACGCATCTGGTTGCCGGAAGCTCAGCGCTGGCAGTTGTTCAGCTATCTGGTCCTGGGTTTTTCCGGGCTGGTACTAGTGTTGCAACCAGTGCCAGGATGGGGTGGCAGGGTGCGCCAGGCACACCCTTGACCCGAGTCGACGTCAGTGGAAACGATGGACGTTCGACAATTGCTTGTTTACCTTGGCGTTCTTGCGGTAGATCAGCGCCATCTTGCCGATGACCTGCACCAGATCCGCTTTGCCGGCTTTGCACAGTTCGGCAATGGCTTCCAGGCGCGACTCGCGCTCGAGGATGTTGAGCTTGATCTTGATCAGCTCGTGATCGCTCAAGGCGCGTTCAAGTTCGGCTAATACACCTTCGGTCAAACCGTTGTCAGCCACAGTCAATACTGGTTTCAGATGGTGGCCAATGGATTTGTACTGTTTCTTCTGCTCTTGAGTGAGCGGCATAATCTGACCCCTGCGTCTGATCTTGTAAAAAGCGGCGGCCAGTTTACCCGAGCGAGTCCGGGACCGCCCAGTTAATCACGACCCGTTTTATTTTGAGGTGGCCCGTGGCCCGTTCCAAAACTAGCCATAACTGGCTGAAAGAGCACTTCAACGACCCATTCGTCAAAATGGCGCAAAAAGATGGGTACCGTTCCCGTGCCAGCTACAAACTGCTGGAGATCCAGGAAAAGGACCGCCTTATCCGTCCTGGCATGAGTGTGATCGACCTGGGGGCCGCCCCGGGTGGCTGGTCGCAGGTGACCAGTCGTCTGATTGGTGGCCAGGGGCGCCTGATTGCCTCGGACATCCTGGAAATGGACAGCATTCCCGATGTGACCTTTATTCAAGGGGATTTCACTGAGGATGCGGTATTGGCGCAGATCCTCGAGGCGGTCGGAAATTCTGAAGTTGACCTTGTGATTTCCGATATGGCCCCCAATATGAGTGGGTTAGCAGCCGTGGATATGCCGCGAGCGATGTTCCTGTGCGAGTTGGCGCTGGATCTTGCAGGTCGGGTCTTGCGTCCAGGTGGTGATTTTCTGATCAAGATCTTCCAGGGGGAAGGCTTCGATGAGTACCACAAGAGCGTGCGGCAGATGTTCGAGAAAGTGCAGATGCGCAAACCGACGTCGTCCCGTGATCGTTCTCGGGAGCAATACCTGCTGGGGCGCGGCTTCCGTGGTCGTAGTGAGTAAGTAAGAGTTTTGACTGGGGTGATAGGATTTTCGTATTTCGCCCCGTCAGATTAAGCGCATATTGTGTAGTCTAAGTTTCACATAGGGTTACAGACAGCGCCTGCCAGAGCTGTAGGTAATGTAGTAAGTTAGGCCGGTGAATATCATGCGAAGCGCGCGCCAGTAGCGGAGCTTGCTTCAGAGGGTAGTTAATTGAACGACATGGCAAAGAATCTGATCCTGTGGTTGATCATCGCCGCCGTCCTGGTGACGGTGATGAACAACTTCTCCAGCCCTAACGAGCCGCAGACCCTCAACTATTCCGACTTCATCCAGCAAGTTAAGGATGGCAAGGTCGAGCGCGTAGCGGTTGATGGCTACGTGATTACCGGCAAGCGCAACGATGGCGACAGCTTCAAGACCATTCGTCCTGCCATTCAGGACAATGGCCTGATCGGCGACCTGGTGGACAACCACGTGGTGGTCGAAGGCAAGCAGCCTGAACAGCAAAGCATCTGGACTCAACTGCTGGTGGCCAGCTTCCCGATCCTGGTGATCATCGCGGTGTTCATGTTCTTCATGCGCCAGATGCAGGGTGGTGCCGGAGGCAAGGGCGGGCCGATGAGTTTCGGCAAGAGCAAGGCGCGCTTGCTGTCTGAAGATCAGGTGAAAACTACCTTGGCTGACGTTGCCGGTTGCGACGAGGCCAAGGAAGAAGTAGGTGAGTTGGTTGAATTCCTCCGTGACCCAGGCAAGTTCCAGCGTCTGGGCGGTCGTATCCCTCGCGGCGTGTTGATGGTGGGCCCACCAGGTACCGGTAAGACGTTGCTGGCCAAAGCCATCGCTGGTGAAGCCAAGGTGCCGTTCTTCACCATTTCCGGTTCCGACTTCGTCGAAATGTTCGTCGGTGTGGGTGCCAGCCGCGTCCGTGACATGTTCGAGCAAGCCAAGAAGCATGCTCCTTGCATCATCTTCATCGACGAGATCGACGCCGTCGGTCGTCACCGTGGCGCCGGCATGGGCGGCGGTCATGATGAGCGTGAGCAGACCCTCAACCAGTTGCTGGTTGAGATGGATGGTTTCGAAATGAACGACGGCATCATCGTGATCGCCGCCACCAACCGCCCTGACGTACTGGACCCGGCCTTGCTGCGTCCGGGCCGTTTCGACCGTCAGGTCGTGGTTGGCCTGCCGGACATTCGCGGTCGCGAGCAGATTCTCAAGGTGCACATGCGTAAAGTGCCAATGGGCGACGACGTCGCACCTGCGGTAATCGCCCGCGGTACCCCGGGTTTCTCCGGTGCCGACCTGGCGAACCTGGTCAACGAGGCCTCGCTGTTTGCGGCACGTACCGGCAAGCGCATCGTTGAAATGAAAGAATTCGAACTGGCCAAGGACAAGATCATGATGGGCGCGGAGCGCAAATCCATGGTCATGTCCGAAAAAGAGAAGCAGAACACGGCTTATCACGAAGCCGGCCATGCCATTGTTGGCCGTGTCGTGCCCGAACATGATCCGGTCTACAAGGTGTCGATCATCCCTCGCGGTCGGGCCTTGGGTGTCACCATGTTCCTGCCGGAAGAAGATCGCTACAGCCTTTCCAAGCGTGCGTTGATCAGCCAGATCTGCTCGCTCTACGGCGGTCGTATCGCTGAAGAAATGACCCTTGGCTTCGATGGCGTGACCACAGGCGCCTCCAACGACATCATGCGTGCCAGCCAGATCGCGCGGAACATGGTGACCAAATGGGGTCTTTCCGAGAAGCTTGGTCCGCTGATGTATGCCGAGGAAGAGGGTGAGGTGTTCCTGGGGCGCAGTGCGGGTAGCCAGCATGCGAGCCTGTCTGCGGAAACGGCGAAACTGATCGATTCCGAGGTGCGCAGCATCATCGATCAGTGCTACGGCACCGCCAAGCAGATCCTGACGGACAATCGCGACAAGCTGGACGCCATGGCGGACGCCCTGATGAAGTACGAAACCATCGACGCCGATCAGATCGACGACATCATGGCAGGACGTACTCCACGCGAACCTCGTGATTGGGAGGGCGGCTCGGGTACTCCTCCTCCAGTCGTACAGAATGAGCGTCCGGAAACACCCATTGGCGGCCCAGCAGCCGACCACTAAGGTTTTAAATGACTTCTGTTCCTTCCTCCACCCGGTTGCCTTGCGGCAACCGGGTTCTTGATTTGGCCCGTGCGCATGTCATGGGCATCTTGAATGTAACTCCCGATTCCTTCTCTGATGGTGGCCGCTTCAGCCAGCTTGATCTGGCTTTGCAGCATGCCGAGGCCATGGTCGCGGCCGGTGCTACGCTGATTGACGTCGGTGGCGAATCCACTCGCCCGGGTGCCCGTGCGGTATCGCCGCTGGAGGAGTTGGAGCGCGTCGCGCCTGTGGTCGAGCGTATCCACCGTGAGTTGGATGTGATCATTTCTGTTGATACCTCGACACCGGCGGTGATGCGTGAAACCGCTCGCCTCGGCGCAGGGCTGATCAATGACGTTCGTTCGTTGCGCCGGGAGGGTGCCCTGGATGCGGCGGCCGCCACTGGCTTGCCGGTGTGTCTGATGCACATGCTGGGTGAGCCTGGCGATATGCAGGACAACCCGCATTATCAGGATGTGACCCGAGAGGTTGCCGAGTTCCTGGCTGAGCGCATGGCTCAGTGTGCGTCAGTGGGCATCGGTCCAGAGCGGATTGTGCTCGATCCGGGCTTCGGTTTTGCCAAGACCCTGCAGCACAACCTGAGCCTGTTCAAGCATATGGATGCCTTGCATGCCCTTGGGCGCCCGTTGTTGGTTGGGGTGTCGCGCAAGAGCATGATTGGCCTGGCCTTGAATCGCCCCGTAGGTGAGCGATTGCACGGCAGTCTGGCGCTAGCGGCCCTGGCAGTGGCCAAGGGCGCGAAAATTATCCGTGTCCATGATGTCGCCGAGACAGTGGATGTGGTGCGAATGATTGCGGCAGTGGAATCCGCCGAATAAGAATGATGGAGTACTTATGACTAAAAAATACTTTGGCACCGACGGCATCCGCGGTCGTGTAGGCGAATTTCCTATCACTCCTGATTTCATGCTCAAGCTCGGCTGGGCCGCCGGCATGGCATTTCGCAGCATGGGCGCTTGCCGCGTGCTGGTAGGCAAGGACACGCGTATTTCCGGGTACATGTTCGAGTCTGCACTGGAGGCCGGGTTGTCTGCAGCTGGTGCCGATGTGATGCTCCTGGGGCCCATGCCGACTCCGGCCATTGCTTACCTGACGCGCACTTTCCATGCGGAGGCGGGAATCGTTATCAGTGCCTCGCACAATCCTCATGATGACAACGGCATCAAGTTCTTCTCGGGTGAAGGCACCAAGCTGCCTGACGAGGTCGAGCTGATGATCGAAGAGTTGCTGGATACGCCGATGACCGTGGTCGAGTCGAGCAAGCTCGGCAAGGTATCGCGGATCAACGACGCTTCCGGGCGCTATATCGAATTCTGCAAAAGCAGCGTGCCTTCCAGCACCAGCTTCGCTGGTTTGAAAGTTGTTCTCGACTGCGCTCATGGTGCGACCTACAAGGTGGCGCCAAGCGTGTTCCGGGAGTTGGGGGCGCAGGTTACTGTGCTGTCCGCGCAACCCAATGGCTTGAACATCAACGAGAACTGCGGCTCGACCCACATGGGCCAATTGCAGGCGGCTGTCCTGGCCGAGCATGCGGACCTGGGAATCGCCTTTGATGGCGATGGTGACCGGGTGCTGATGGTCGATCAGACCGGCGCGATCGTGGATGGTGATGAGTTGTTGTTCATCATCGCTCGCGACCTGCATGAGCGTGACAAGCTGCAAGGCGGCGTGGTTGGAACGCTCATGAGCAACCTGGGGCTGGAGCTGGCCCTGGCGGACTTGGGTATCCCCTTTGTCCGGGCCAACGTCGGTGACCGTTATGTGATCGCCGAGCTGCTGGAGCGCAATTGGCTGGTAGGTGGTGAAAACTCCGGGCACATCGTGTGCTTCCGTCATGCTACTACCGGGGATGCGATCATTGCCGCGCTGCAGGTGCTGATGGCGCTCAAGGCTCGTGGTGAAAGCCTGGCCCAGTCCCGTCAGGGGCTGCGCAAGTGTCCTCAGGTACTGGTCAATGTGCGCTTTGGCGGCGGCGAGAACCCGGTCGAGCATCCTGCGGTGAAAGAGGCTTGCGAGCGTGTCACGGCCGCTATGGCGGGGCGTGGTCGGGTTCTGTTGCGCAAGTCGGGTACCGAGCCTCTGGTGCGCGTGATGGTTGAAGGCGACGACGAAGCTCAGGTTCGCGCTTACGCCGAAGAGCTGGCGAAACTGGTTGCTGAAGTTTCTGCCTGATTTCGGCTTGCCAGTGTTGTTTTGGTTGGGTAACATCTGCGCCCACTTTGACCGACGAGGTACAGCATGCGTCGCCCTATGGTAGCTGGTAACTGGAAGATGCACGGTACCCGCGCCAGCGTCGCTGAGCTGATCAACGGCCTTCGTCATCTGGCCTTGCCAAGCGGTGTTGATGTCGCGGTATTCCCGCCTTGCTTGTATATCAATCAAGTGATTGATGGCTTGAAGGGCAAGTCGATTCAGGTCGGCGCGCAGAACTCTGCGGTGGAATCCATGCAAGGTGCATTGACGGGCGAGATAGCCCCGAGTCAGTTGGTGGATGCAGGTTGTTCCCTGGTGCTGGTTGGGCACTCCGAGCGCCGCCTGATCATGGGTGAGCGTGACGCGACTCTCAATCGCAAGTTCGCAGCGGCGCAGGCCTGTGGCTTGAAGCCGGTTCTGTGTGTAGGGGAGACCCTCGAGCAGCGCGAAGCCGGGAAGACTCTAGAGGTTGTCGGGCGTCAGCTGGGCAGCATCATCGAGGAGTTGGGTGTTGGTGCGTTCGCCAATGCTGTTATCGCTTACGAGCCGGTCTGGGCCATTGGTACCGGGCTGACTGCGACACCGCAACAGGCGCAGGATGTGCACGCAGCTATCCGCGCGCAGTTGGCGGCAGAAAATTCTGAAGTGGCACGAGGTGTGCGGCTTCTATACGGCGGCAGCGTGAAGGCGGCCAATGCGGTCGAACTGTTCGGCATGCCGGATATCGATGGGGGGCTCATTGGTGGAGCTTCCCTGAATGCAGATGAGTTCGGTGCGATCTGTCGCGCCGCGGGAAACTGAAAAAATGCTGGAAACAGTCGTAGTCGTTTTTCATCTGCTGGGTGCCCTGGGCGTAGTTGCTCTGGTTTTGCTGCAGCAGGGTAAAGGTGCGGATGCTGGCGCGTCTTTCGGTGCAGGTGCTTCAAATACTGTGTTCGGAAGCCAAGGTTCCTCTACCTTTCTTAGTAAGTTTACTGCTATACTTGCCGCCGGTTTCTTCATAACCAGCTTGGGGTTAGGTTACTTTGCTAAAGAGAAAGCTCACCAGCTGACTCAAGTAGGTTTGCCAGATCCAGCAGTGCTTGAAGTACCAAAGCAAAAACCGGCTTCTGATGATGTCCCGGTGCTCCAAGAGCAAAAGTCGGCCAACAGCGCGACTGACGTACCTCCAGCTCCAGAGCAGAAGTAAGAAGAGTTTCACGCAGTAACGTAGTCTATGCCGAGGTGGTGGAATTGGTAGACACGCAACCTTGAGGTGGTTGTGCCCATAGGGTGTAGGGGTTCGAGTCCCCTTCTCGGTACCAATTATCAGGAGAGCCCGCTGTTGCGGGCTTTCTTGTAGGTGGAAGGTTACATTGACCCAAAAAGGGATCAGTCGTATACTTCCGCCCCAGCTTTGTCGCGGGGTGGAGCAGTCTGGTAGCTCGTCGGGCTCATAACCCGAAGGTCGTCGGTTCAAATCCGGCCCCCGCAACCAGTTTTAGCGGAGCCCCTTTTCAGGGGCTTTTTGTTAGCTGGACACTTTACAACGCCGCTATTCAACGGCGTTTCCGGGATGGGCGCTTCGCCCATTTTTTATTTGCACAAGCATGCACGAGGGGGTTCAGGTGTCGAGCAAGCTAGAACAGTTGCAGGCCTTGTTGGCCCCGGTGGTCGTGGCCCTTGGCTATGAATGCTGGGGTATTGAGTTTTCGGCTCAGGGTCGCCACTCATTGTTGCGCGTTTATATCGATAAAGAAGGCGGCGTGCTGGTGGACGATTGCGCCATCGTCAGCCGTCAGATCAGTGGTGTTCTCGACGTAGAAGATCCGATCTCCGTTGAATACACCCTTGAAGTTTCCTCTCCTGGCATGGAACGCCCACTGTTCACTCTTGAACAGTTTGCCAAGTATGTCGGTGAGCAAGTGAAGATCAAACTGCGCTCGCCCTTCGAAGGTCGGCGTAATTTTCAGGGCCTTCTCCGCGGGGTGGAGGAACAGGATGTCGTGGTGCAAGTGGATGACCATGAGTTCCTGTTGCCGATCGATATGATCGACAAGGCCAACATAATTCCCAGTTTTGACTGAGACGCGGATCCCGCGGATCCAATGGCTTGCGAAAGGCGAGGCGTACGATGAGCAAAGAAGTACTGCTGGTTGTTGAGTCGGTATCCAATGAAAAGGGTGTACCGGCAAGCGTAATTTTTGAAGCGCTGGAGCTGGCCCTGGCCACTGCTACCAAGAAGCGTTTTGAGGACGAAGTAGACCTGCGTGTGGAAATCAATCGCCACACTGGTTCCTACGAAACTTTCCGTCGCTGGACGGTGGTCGAAGAAGCCGACCTGGATGATCCAGCGGTCGAGACCTGGTTGAGCAAGGCTCGCGAAACCCATCCCGATGCCAAAGTCGGTGATGTGATCGAAGAAAAGATCGAATCCATCGAGTTCGGCCGCATCGCTGCCCAGACCGCCAAGCAGGTCATCGTGCAGAAGGTTCGCGAAGCCGAGCGCGCACAGGTAGTTGATGCCTATCGCGAGCGCCTGGGGGAAATCATCTCCGGCACCGTGAAAAAAGTGACACGTGACAACGTGATCGTCGACCTGGGTAACAACGCCGAAGCGTTGCTGGCCCGTGAAGACATCATCTCCCGTGAGACTTTCCGGGTTGGCGTGCGCCTGCGCGCGCTGCTCAAGGAAATCCGCACCGAGAACCGCGGCCCGCAGCTGATCCTGTCGCGTACCGCGCCGGAAATGCTGATCGAGCTGTTCCGTATCGAAGTGCCGGAAATTGCCGAAGGCCTGATCGAAGTAATGGCCGCCTCCCGTGATCCGGGTTCGCGGGCCAAGATCGCAGTTCGCTCCAAGGACAAGCGCATCGACCCGCAGGGCGCGTGCATTGGTATGCGCGGTTCGCGCGTCCAGGCCGTTTCCGGTGAGTTGGGTGGCGAGCGTGTGGATATCGTCCTGTGGGATGAGAACCCGGCGCAGTTCGTGATCAACGCCATGTCGCCGGCCGAAGTCGCGGCAATTATCGTCGACGAAGATGCCCATGCCATGGACATCGCCGTTGGCGCAGACAATCTGGCTCAAGCCATCGGTCGTGGTGGTCAGAACGTGCGTCTGGCCAGCCAATTGACTGGCTGGACCCTGAACGTGATGACCGAATCGGACATCCAGGCCAAGCAGCAAGCAGAAACCGGCGACATCCTGCGCAATTTCATCGACGAGCTGGAAGTCGATGAAGAACTGGCACAGGTTCTGGTTGATGAAGGCTTCACCAGCCTGGAAGAGATTGCCTACGTACCGCTGGAAGAAATGCTCAACATCGACGGCTTTGACGAAGACATCGTCAACGAGCTTCGCGCTCGGGCCAAGGATCGCTTGTTGACTAAAGCCATCGCTACTGAGGAAAAGCTGGCAGACGCCCATCCGGCCGAAGACCTGCTCTCGCTTGAGGGTATGGACAAGGATTTGGCGATGGAACTGGCGGTGCGCGGCGTAATTACCCGCGAAGACCTGGCCGAGCAGTCTATTGACGACCTGCTCGACATCGACGGCATTGACGATGATCGTGCCGGCAAGTTGATCATGGCCGCCCGAGCCCACTGGTTCGAGTAATTAGGCGCGGCCTGAGGAGAGAAGTGCATGACGCAAGTCACGGTGAAACAACTGGCCGATGAGGTCAAAACACCGGTAGAGCGCCTGCTGCAGCAGATGCGTGAGGCAGGTCTGCCGCACACCGCCGCCGAGGAACATGTGAGCGACAGTGAGAAGCAGTCGTTGCTGACTCACCTGAAAAGCAGTCACAAGGCGAAAGTGGAAGAACCACGCAAAATTACTTTGCAGCGCAAGACCACCAGCACCCTGCGGGTTGCTGGCAGCAAGAGCATCAGCGTTGAAGTGCGCAAGAAGAAAGTCTTCGTACAGCGCAGCCCGGAAGAAATCGAAGCCGAGCGTCAACGCGAACTGGAAGAGCGTCGCGCAGTAGAAAATGCTGCTCGTCAGAAGGCTGAAGAAGAAGCCAAGCGTCGCGCCGAAGAAGAAGCGCGTCGCCAGCCTGCTCCGGTGGCCGAGCCGGTTGCTGCGCAAGCGGCAGCTCCTGCTCCAGCGCCTGTAGTCGAGCCTGTGCAGGAAGCTCCGGTAGCCGCTGCGGCTCCAGCAGCTGACGCGCGCAAGAAAGACGAACAGCGCCGTCCGGATAAGACCCGCAACGACGACAATCGTCGTGGCGGCGATGGCGAGCGCAAAAATGCTCCGCATCGTGCTTCGGTCAAGGAAAAGGCCCCAGCGCCGCGCGTTGCCCCACGTACCACCGACGAAGAAAGCGATGGCTTCCGTCGTGGTGGTCGCGGCAAGGCCAAGCTGAAGAAACGCAACGCTCACGGTTTCCAGAGCCCAACCGGGCCAGTGGTACGTGACGTGCAGATCGGCGAGACCATCACTGTGGGCGAACTGGCCCAGCAGATGTCGGTCAAGGCTGCCGAAGTCATCAAGTTCATGTTCAAGCTGGGTACTCCAGCCACCATCAACCAGGTTCTGGACCAGGAAACTGCCCAGCTGGTTGCTGAAGAACTGGGCCACAAAGTGACCCTGGTCAGCGACACCGCCCTGGAAGATTCCCTGGCCGAGTCCCTGAAGTTCGAAGGTGAAGCGGTTGCCCGTGCGCCGGTCGTGACCGTAATGGGCCACGTTGACCACGGTAAGACCTCGTTGCTGGACTACATCCGTCGCGCCAAAGTGGCCGCGGGCGAGGCCGGCGGCATCACCCAGCACATCGGTGCCTACCACGTAGAAACCGAGCGCGGCATGGTCACCTTCCTCGACACCCCTGGTCACGCCGCGTTTACCGCCATGCGTGCCCGTGGTGCCAAGGCCACCGACATCGTGATCCTGGTGGTTGCAGCGGACGACGGCGTAATGCCGCAGACCGTTGAAGCTGTTCAGCACGCACAAGCTGCCGGCGTTCCGCTGGTGGTTGCGGTGAACAAGATCGACAAGCCGGGCGCTGACCTGGACCGCATCCGCAGTGAGCTTTCGGTTCACGGCGTGACGTCGGAAGACTGGGGTGGTGATACTCCATTCGTACCGGTCTCCGCGAAAATGGGTACCGGTGTCGACGACCTGCTGGAAGCGGTTCTGCTGCAAGCCGAAGTCCTGGAACTCAAGGCGACTCCTTCGGCCCCGGGCCGTGGTGTCGTGGTCGAGTCCCGCCTCGACAAGGGCCGCGGCCCGGTAGCTACCGTGCTGGTTCAAGACGGTACGCTGCGTCAAGGCGACATGGTGCTGGTCGGCTCGAACTATGGTCGCGTGCGCGCCATGCTCGACGAGAACGGCAAGCCCATCAAGGAAGCCGGTCCTTCCATTCCGGTCGAGATCCTCGGCCTGGACGGTACTCCGGACGCTGGCGACGAGATGAGCGTGGTTGCCGACGAGAAGAAAGCCCGTGAAGTGGCGCTGTTCCGTCAAGGCAAGTTCCGTGAGGTCAAGCTGGCCCGTGCTCACGCCGGCAAGCTGGAAAACATCTTCGAAAGCATGGGCCAGGAAGAGAAGAAGACGCTCAACATCGTCCTCAAATCCGACGTCCGTGGTTCGCTGGAAGCTCTGCAAGGCGCTCTGAACGGCCTGGGCAACGACGAAGTGCAAGTGCGCGTAGTGGGCGGCGGCGTCGGTGGTATCACCGAAAGCGACGCCAACCTGGCACTGGCCTCCAACGCTGTACTGTTCGGCTTCAACGTGCGTGCCGATGCCGGCGCACGGAAGATCGTCGAGCAGGAAGGTCTGGATATGCGTTACTACAACGTGATCTACGACATCATCGAAGACGTCAAGAAAGCCCTGACCGGTATGTTGGGCAGCGACGTTCGGGAGAACATCCTGGGTGTTGCCGAAGTTCGCGACGTGTTCCGCTCGCCGAAGTTTGGCGCGATCGCCGGTTGCATGGTCATCGAAGGTGTCGTGCACCGTAACCGTCCAATCCGCGTACTGCGTGAAGACATCGTTATCTTCGAAGGCGAGCTGGAATCCCTGCGCCGCTTCAAGGATGACGCCTCTGAAGTACGTGCCGGCATGGAATGCGGTATCGGCGTGAAGAGCTACAACGACGTCAAAGTCGGCGACAAGATCGAAGTCTTCGAGAAGGTCCAGGTTGCTCGCAGCCTCTAACTCGCGCACTTCAAGAGCCCTGATGGCCGCTCGCATGCAAATGCACGGCGCCCTCGGCGGCCTCTAAACGCAACGCCCGGTCTGGCTTCCGCCAGGCCGGGCGTTTGCCGCTTTCAGACCACACGGGTTTCACCGTGAGGCAGTAACAGGTAACAAGACATGGCAAAAGAATACAGCCGTACCCAACGTATCGGTGATCAGATGCAGCGCGAACTGGCGCAACTGATCCGTCGTGAAGTCAAGGATCCCCGCGTCGGCCTGGTGACCATCACCGCCGTGGAAGTCAGCCGCGACGTCGGCCACGCGAAGATCTTCATCACCGTGATGGGCCAGGAGAACGCCGAGCAAATCGCCCAGAGCATCAAGGTGCTGAACTCGGCGGCAGGTTTCCTGCGCATGCAATTGGCCAAGGAAATGAAGCTGCGCAGCGTGCCGCAACTGCACTTCCATTACGACGAGAGCGTGGCCCGCGGGGCGCACCTGTCGGCCCTGATCGAGCGTGCCGTGGCTGAAGACAGCCAGCATGGCGACGCGCCTGCCCCTGAAGACGCCAAGGAGTAAGCGGTGGCTCAGGTCAAGCGTATCCGTCGTAACGTCAGCGGCATCATCCTCCTGGACAAGCCGCTGGGCTTCACCTCCAACGCGGCGCTGCAGAAGGTCCGTTGGCTGCTCAATGCCGAGAAGGCCGGTCACACCGGTAGCCTCGACCCCCTGGCCACCGGCGTTTTGCCGCTGTGCTTTGGCGAGGCCACCAAGTTCTCGCAATACCTGCTCGATTCCGACAAGGGTTACGAAACCCTGGCTCAGTTGGGCAAGACCACCACCACCGCGGACGCTGAAGGCGAAGTTTTGCAGACCCGCGAAGTGACCGTTGGTCGTGCCGATATCGAGGCGGTATTGCCGGAATTTCGTGGCGAAATCAAGCAGATACCGCCGATGTACTCGGCCCTCAAGCGCGATGGCCAGCCACTCTACAAACTGGCTCGTGCAGGGGAAGTGGTGGAGCGCGAACCGCGTTCTGTTACTATTGCGCGCTTGGAATTGCTCGCCTTCGAAGGTGACACCGCTCGCCTGGCGGTGGACTGCAGCAAAGGCACCTATATCCGTACCCTGGTGGAAGATATCGGTGAAAAGCTCGGCTGTGGTGCCTACGTTGCAGAACTGCGACGGACCCAGGCCGGACCTTTCAGCCTGGCGCAGACGGTCACCCTGGAAGAGCTTGAAGCCGTGCACGCCGAAGGCGGCAACGAAGCGGTAGACCGCTTCCTGATGCCATCGGACAGCGGCCTGCTGGATTGGCCGCTGCTGCAATTCTCGGAGCACAGCGCGTTCTACTGGCTCAACGGCCAGCCGGTACGTGCCCCGGATGCACCGAAGTTCGGCATGGTGCGGGTACAGGATCACAACGGTCGCTTCATCGGTATCGGTGAAGTGAGCGAAGACGGGCGCATCGCGCCACGTCGACTGATTCGGTCAGAATGACCGGACGAGGGTGGCTGTTAACAGGCACGGTCACTACTCATTTATAGATACAGGGATTTGTCCCTGGCCTGTTGAAACTGTTCTTGAACAGTTTCCTGATATAAGGATTGCCCACATGGCACTCAGCGTTGAAGAAAAAGCTCAGATCGTAACCGACTACCAGCAAGCTGTTGGTGACACTGGTTCGCCAGAAGTGCAAGTTGCACTGCTGACCGCCAACATCAACAAACTGCAAGGTCACTTCAAAGCCAACGGTAAAGACCACCACTCCCGTCGTGGCCTGATCCGCATGGTAAACCAGCGTCGTAAGCTGCTGGACTACCTGAAAGGCAAGGACCTGAGCCGTTACAGCACCCTGATCGGTCGTCTGGGTCTGCGTCGCTAATCAGCGATTGCGCTATGAGGTTGGTTGTTTGCCATGCGTCAGCGGTTTTTCCGCCGGCGTATGGCAGGCTCCCAGCCTCAAGTTTTATCTGCTGCACTGTTTTACCTGGACAATAAAGGCTGGGCCGATTCCCCGCATTGCCCAAGAATTTCGCAAGAATCAAGTTTCCCCAAGAGCCACAAAGAAGGTAGGACACCGTGAACCCGGTAATCAAAAAATTCCAGTTCGGTCAGTCGACCGTAACCCTCGAGACTGGCCGTATCGCCCGTCAGGCCTCCGGCGCAGTATTGGTCACCGTTGACGACGACGTCAGCGTATTGGTGACCGTGGTTGGCGCCAAGCAAGCCGATCCAGGCAAGGGCTTCTTCCCTCTGTCTGTTCACTACCAGGAGAAGACTTACGCTGCCGGTAAGATCCCTGGCGGTTTCTTCAAGCGCGAAGGCCGTCCTTCCGAGAAAGAAACCCTGACCTCGCGTCTGATCGACCGTCCGATCCGCCCTCTGTTCCCAGAAGGCTTCATGAACGAAGTGCAGGTAGTCTGCACCGTGGTTTCCACCAGCAAGAAGACCGATCCGGACATCGCTGCGATGATCGGTACCTCGGCTGCCCTGGCGATCTCCGGCATTCCTTTCGATGGCCCGATCGGCGCCGCTCGCGTGGCATTCCACGAAAGCACCGGCTACCTGCTGAACCCGACCTACGAGCAACTGGCTGCTTCGAGCCTGGACATGGTCGTGGCCGGTACCGAAGAAGCCGTACTGATGGTTGAGTCGGAAGCCAAAGAGCTGACCGAAGACCAGATGCTGGGCGCCGTACTGTTCGCCCACGACGAATTCCAGTCGGTGATCAAGGCTGTCAAAGAGTTGGCCGCCGAAGCTGCCAAGCCTACTTGGGACTGGGCTGCTGCCCCAGAAGCCACCGAACTGCTGGGCGCTATCCGTGCCGAGTTCGGCGAAGCCATCTCCCAGGCTTACACCATCACCGTCAAGGCCGACCGTTACGCTCGCCTGGGCGAGCTGAAAGACCAGGTCGTCGCCAAGCTCTCCGGTGAAGAAGGCCAGCCTTCGGCGTCCGACGTCAAAGCCGCTTTCGGCGAGATCGAATACCGCACCGTTCGCGAAAACATCGTCAACGGCAAGCCTCGTATCGACGGCCGCGACACCCGTACCGTACGTCCGCTGAACATCGAAGTTGGCGTACTGCCCAAGACTCACGGTTCGGCCCTGTTCACCCGTGGCGAAACCCAGGCCCTGGTGGTTGCGACCCTGGGTACTGCCCGTGACGCACAGCTGCTGGACACCCTGGAAGGCGAGAAGAAAGACCCCTTCATGCTGCACTACAACTTCCCTCCGTTCTCGGTGGGCGAGTGTGGTCGCATGGGCGGCGCTGGTCGTCGTGAAATCGGTCACGGCCGTCTGGCCCGTCGTTCGGTCCAGGCCATGCTGCCAGCCGCCGACGTGTTCCCTTACACCATCCGCGTAGTATCGGAAATCACCGAGTCCAACGGTTCCAGCTCCATGGCTTCCGTGTGCGGTGCTTCCCTGGCGCTGATGGACGCTGGTGTACCCATGAAGGCGCCGGTTGCCGGTATCGCCATGGGCCTGGTCAAGGAAGGCGAGAAGTTCGCAGTCCTGACCGACATCCTGGGTGACGAAGACCACCTGGGCGACATGGACTTCAAGGTAGCCGGTACCGCCAAAGGCGTCACCGCGCTGCAGATGGACATCAAGATCAAGGGCATCACCGAAGAGATCATGGAGATCGCCCTGGGCCAGGCCCTGGAAGCTCGCCTGAACATCCTCGGTCAGATGAACCAGATCATCGGTCAGTCCCGTACCGAGCTGTCGGCCAACGCTCCGACCATGATCGCGATGAAGATCGACACCGACAAGATCCGTGACGTCATCGGTAAAGGCGGCGCCACCATCCGCGCGATCTGTGAAGAAACCAAGGCTTCGATCGACATCGAAGACGACGGCTCGATCAAGATCTTCGGCGAAACCAAGGAAGCTGCAGAGGCCGCGCGCCAGCGCGTTCTGGGCATCACCGCGGAAGCCGAGATCGGCAAGATCTACGTCGGCAAGGTTGAGCGCATCGTTGACTTCGGTGCCTTCGTCAACATCCTGCCGGGCAAGGACGGTCTGGTGCACATCTCCATGCTGAGCGACGCTCGCGTTGAGAAAGTCACCGACATCCTGAAAGAAGGCCAGGAGGTGGAAGTGCTGGTACTGGACGTGGACAACCGCGGCCGTATCAAGCTGTCCATCAAAGACGTGGCGGCAGCCAAGGCTTCGGGCGTTTAATCACCCTTTAGCCTTACGCTGAACAAGCAGACGCCCCGACTGGTTCGGGGCGTTTTGCTATCTGCCATAAGGCCTTCTGGTTGCTGGCCCGGAGCGCGGGTGCTAGGTTTTAGCCCACGCCGGTGTAGCTCAGTCGGTAGAGCAGCGCACTCGTAACGCGAAGGTCGCAGGTTCGATTCCTGTCTCCGGCACCACATTTCGGGTTGAGAGCAGTTTATGGCTGTCTAAACCCACCCTCCCAACAAAGTTCGCCAGGCTTTGAATAAGCGCCCTTGAAAGGCAGGAAACTACGGAGCACCCGCAAAAGTGTGCTTTGGAAGCTTCAGAGGTTCCCGGTGCTATTCAATTGAGCGCTCCTATAGTTGTTTGTGGACGTGCGCCTCTTTGTTCATGCGGATTTAGCAGTCAAGAGAGACTTGTATCAACGAAGACTCTCTGCGCCTGTACTCAGCACCCCGTACTGAGTTTCCAGTGGTTTGCTCGGGGTTATCTGGTTTCGGTGTTTTTGTGTCTGGACGAGGTTAGTTGCCCAGTTGTTCAAACCTGTGCAGGTCATGAACCGGGTGGTAGCAGCCAGGGGCATTGCGCATAATGACGCCCGCAAATCATGGAGTGACCGGTGTGAAGAAGTGGAAGTTGGCATTGGCCGGCGTAGTGTCGCTATCCCTTGCAGCCTGTGAGAAAGGACCCTCTTATGAGTTTGAGGGGGAATATTTTGCCGCTGAAGGCGAAGACTGCACGACGCCAACGAATACCAAAGACCTGGAGCAATATTTCTTAAGAATAACCAAGCAGGTACAGGGTGGAAGTGTGTTGTATTCCGCTGAGTTTCCTGCCGCTTCGAGGGCACGGCTGCCTGTTGTCAGCGTACAAAGCGTTTCACCAAGCGATGATAATGAACTGACTTTCAATTTCGCTGAAACCAAGGTGCCGCAGAGTCGTCCAGAGAGTCCGACATTGAATTTCGTAGTTACTGTCATCCCTAACCAAAGCAAGGAAGGGTATCTATGGCTGACTAAAGCCGGGATCCTCATAGCCAAGGATGGAGAAGTAAAGGAGTTCGATATTCTCGATAATCTAAGAAGGCTTATCGACGTCGGGCAGACAGGCGCTTGCTTGAGAAAAGGAACAGCTACGGCTGTGGGGTCCTAGCTCCGTAAGCGGGTGAAACACCGGCATGAAATATCGCTGCGCCTGCATTTGCGAAATCTCGTTCTCTGAAGATTCTGCCGAGCTGGCGTCTGCCGATGGCTTGGAAAACCTGGAGTTTTTCTCCAATGGGTGCATCAGGTCATATAAATCGTGGACCAAAGGTCCTATATTCGGTCCCTGTCTGAGTACCAGCATGCTGTTTTCAGATGATCCAGAATGGTTCTGAAGGCCAGATAAATCGAAGTTCACAACGGTTTTTTGCGGCAGAGAGATCCCAACGATCCAGATCCATCTTCCATTCCCACGATCAGAGAGAACGAGATGATTCCTAAAGAGGCAAGAATCGACGTAGCGCTTGAAAGGTACCTGGCTGCCACGCCTTCCTTGCAAGAGGAAATCAGCGCCCTGAGCCCGGAAGAGCAGAAGCAGCAGGCGCAATGGGCGTTCGAGGACGAGGCGGAGTCCCGCGGCATCGAGCCATGGGAACTGGTGCTCGATCTGGTGGCAGAAACACCGGAGGAACTGAAGGCCATGCGCCTGGAGGTGCATCAGGAAGTTGCTGAGGCGCTGGGCATGGACCTGGAGGACTATCTGCAGCTCAACGAGATCGACAGTTGAGCACGACGCCAGCCTGAACCAGGCTGGCGTTTTTCATGGCTCAGAGGCTCAAGCGCATGGACAGGTCCAGCGCTTTCACGTCCTTGGTCATGGCACCGATGGAAATGTAATCCACCCCGGTCTCGGCGATCGGGCGCAAGGTGCTTTCGTTGATCCCGCCACTGGCTTCCAGCTTGGCCTTGCCGGCGTTCAGGCGCACGGCCTCGCGCATGTCGTCCAGGCTCAGTTCGTCGAGCATGATGATGTCGGCCCCAGCGGCCAGGGCCTCCTTCAGTTCCATCAGGCTTTCCACTTCCACTTCCACCGGCTTGCCCGGGGCGATCCTGTGGGCGGCGCTGATGGCCTGGGCGATACCGCCGCAGGCAGCGATGTGGTTTTCCTTGATCAGGAAGGCGTCATACAGGCCGATGCGGTGATTGTGGCAACCGCCACAGGTGACCGCGTACTTCTGTGCCAGGCGCAGGCCCGGCAGGGTCTTGCGGGTATCCAGCAGCTTGACCTGGGTATCGGCGACAAAGTCCGCCAGGTACCGCGCGCGGGTGGCTACGCCGGACAGCAGTTGCAGAAAGTTCAGGGCACTGCGCTCTCCGGTGAGCAGCGAACGGGCCGGGCCTTCAAGGTGGAACAGCACCTGGTTGGGTACCACCCGTTCGCCGTCGGCTACTTGCCAGTGCACAGCGACCCGCGGGTCCAGCTGGCGAAAGACCGCATCGACCCAGGCGGTGCCGGCGACTACTGCGGCTTCGCGGGTAATGATGGTGGCTTTGGCCAGACGTTCGGCCGGGATCAGTTGCGCGGTGATGTCGCCGCTGCCGATGTCTTCCAGCAACGCACGGCGCACGTTGGCTTCGATTTCGGCGGTCAGGTCGGCGAGGCGTAGATTCGGCATAACGGGCTCCACAAACAAAGTGCGCCGATTATAGGGCCAGGGGATCAGCGAACCCAAGGTGGCAAATGCCTGTCAGGCATTGGCGAACCTGTCCTGGGTGGCTTTGTCTGATGAATAGGAGTGAATTTTCTTGAGCTGCTAAGGGTTATTTCGGAGGGGGCCACAGAGTGTGCTGGCGCAAGAGGGGACTTTTACAAGATAATATGACTTGTAATTGACGTCATAGCTTTGACGTGTCTTTGGCTTCCCCCTAAATGAAGTGCAGTGGAGTGCATGCGCCTCCGCTGTAAGCCGACTGTGAGCGTCGTCGGCTTGACTGAATCTTGATCTCGAACCGAAGAAACACCTTTCCAGGAGGCTTGGATGCACAACGACGGGAATGTAGTGCCTTTGCACAAGGCCGCTACAGATCAGGCGACCGCTTCGCCGCTTGCCCGCCTGCCTGTGATTCTGCTTCAGGTCCGAGACAAGGCCGCCCAACAATTGCGCCACGGCTTGCAGGAACTGTTCGATAACGCTGACGACACCCTGTTCGAAATGGCCGATCGGGCCCGCAACAACGTCGAGCAAAACACCCTCTTCGAAGCCATGCGCGACCTGCGGCTGAAGCGCAAGAGCATCGAGCGCGGTTTCCTGGAGGCGTTCTTCCAGGCTTTTGCCAGCCTGGTGCAGTATGACCCGGCCCTGGCCATTCCCCATGCCGTGGTCTACGACCCATCGCTGGATCCGTCCCACGATGACCTGGAAAAGACCGTCGCGGTGGATGCCATGGTGGCCAAGGTGCTCAACCGTGATGGCTTCGCCCTGGGGCAGTTGACGGAGCGCCTGAGTGTGCTGCTGGGGCGGCGCCTGGTGGATGGGGACAACCCCCTGGGGCCGGCGCTGCTCTGCGAGTATTTCCTCCAGGCCGGGCGCAGCCTGGGGGTGGAAATCAAGGTCAAGCTGATCATCCTCAAGTTGTTCGAGCGGTATGTGCTCAGTGATGCCGAACAACTATATGCCGAAGCCAACCAACTGCTGATCGCCACCGGGATCCTGCCGGAACTGATGCCTGCTCCGGCCCGCCGGGCGGCCGATCGGGCCCAGGCCGAGGCCCGTGCGGCAGCGACCGAGGGGGGCGCAGCGAAATCCAGCCAGTCGCAGCTCGACGAGAGCGTGCAGGAAGTTTTCGCCGCCCTGCAGACCCTGTTGTTTCATGTGCGTGGCAGCGTGGCGCCGACCCTGGAAGCCAGCGCCGAAACCCAGCCGATTTCCACCCGCGACCTCATGCGCCTGCTGTCGCACCTGCAGCAATACGTGCCGGCGCCCAGCGCCCAGGACGATTTCGACCTGCGCAACCAGTTGGAGCAATTGCTGACACGGGTCAGCGTCAAAAGCGGCAAATCCCGGGTGGTGGATGTGGCCGATGAAGACGTGATCAACCTGATCGCCATGCTCTTTGAATGCATTCTCGATGACCGTAACCTGCCGGACTCGCTCAAGGCGCTGATTGGCCGCCTGCAGATTCCCATGCTCAAGGTGGCGGTGCTGGACAAGAGTTTCTTCAGCCGCGGCAATCACCCGGCCCGGCGCCTGCTCAATGAGATTGCCGCTGCAGCCATGGGCTGGGGCGGTTGCGATGACCATCAGCGCGACAGTCTGTACCTGCGGATCGAGCAAGTGGTGCAACGCCTGCTCAGCGAGTTCAGCGATGATCCTGCAATCTTCTCCGAGCTGCTGGCGGACTTCCTGGCCTTCACTGCCGACGAGCGGCGTCGCGCCGAGTTGCTGGAACAGCGTACCCGCGACGCCGAGGAAGGGCGGGCCAGGGCCGAGCTGGCCCGGCGCCGGGTAGAGCAGGCCCTGAATGACGCCCTGCTGGGCAAGGTGTTGCCGCAGAAGGTGGTGGATTTTGTCCGCGAAGCCTGGAGCCAGGTGATGCTGCTCAGTTGCCTCAAGCACGGCGACGATTCACCAGAGTGGCGAACGGCGGAGCAGACCCTGCTGGAGCTGATCTGGAGCGTACAGCGCCATGAACAGCCGGATACTGCCATGCGCCTGCTGGCGCTGGTGCCAGGGTTGCTCAAGGGCCTGCGCGAGGGGTTGAGCGCAGCGGCTTTCGATCCTTTCGCTACCAGCGAGTTCTTCAGCCAGCTGGAGCTCCTGCACTTGCAGGCATTTGAGCGCGAGGCCCAGGCCCCGCAACAGCAGGGCGCCGTCCTGGAAGCAGACCCTGCGCACATGATCGTGGTGGCCGAAGAGATTGTCCTGCCCAGTGCCGAAGAGGGACCGTTGGAAGTCGCGCCGCTGGCGTTGCCGGCCAACGACCCCAGCGTGCAATGGGTGGATCAACTGCGGCTTGGGGCCTGGGTCGAGTTCCTGGAAGACGAGGACAACACCCTGCGCTGCAAACTGGCGGCGATTGTTCCCCATCCGGTGGCCAAATACGTGTTCGTCAACCGCACCGGCATGAAGGTGCTGGAGCGTACGCGCATGGGCCTGGCCCTGGAGTGCCAGCGCGGCGCAGTGCGCGCACTGGATGACACCCTGCTGTTCGATCGCGCCCTGGAATCGGTGATCGGCAACCTGCAGCGACTCAATCACGGCAAGTGATCGCAACCCGAGGGGATAACGCGGCATACTGGGCCACCCAAGGCTTTAGTTGAAGGAATCGGTATGCGGCTGGACCCTGCCACGGGGTGGTGTCATGGCGTACGGCATTGCCCGTCACCCAATTTCAATGAACGCCCGGCGGGTGAGATTTCCCTGCTGGTGATTCACAACATCAGCCTGCCGCCCGGGCAGTTCGGCACCGGCAAGGTGCAGGATTTCTTTCAGAATCGCCTTGATGTCACAGAGCATCCCTATTTTGCCGGGATCGCCGATCTGCGTGTTTCTGCGCATTTTCTGATCGAGCGTGACGGCGCCGTCACCCAATTCGTTTCCTGCCTGGATCGGGCCTGGCATGCCGGCGTCTCGAGCTTCCAGGGGCGTGAGACCTGCAACGACTTTTCCCTGGGCATCGAACTGGAAGGCACCGATGATCAGCCATACAGCGATGCTCAATATCACTCGTTGATCAGCCTGAGCAGGCAACTGCGCCGGGCCTTCAGCGATATCACGCCACAACGGATCTGTGGGCATAGCGACATCGCGCCCGGGCGCAAGACCGACCCGGGCCCGGGATTCGACTGGGCACGCTTTCGTGCCGCCTTGGAGAAGGGGGAAGGACAATGAGTTTTCTGGTGTTGCTGTTGGCGGTGTGGATCGAGAAGTTCTCGGCCCTGCGTCAGCGGGTGCAGCGTGATGGCTGGTGGCTGGGGGAACTGGCACGGCTGGAGTCGAGCCCGCGTATGGCTGGGCATCCGTGGTGGCTGCTGATCGTCATGGTGTTGCTGCCGGTGGCGCTGCTCGGGCTGTTGCTGCTGGTGCTGGAGCCGATCGCCTATGGCCTGCTGGCGCTGCCGGTGCACCTGCTGGTGGTGATCTACGCCCTGGGGCGCGGCGACTTGCTGGGTGAGCTGGGCCCGTTCCGTGATGCCTGGCGGCGTGAGGATCTGCAAGCGGCCGCCCATGTCGCAGCACGTGACCTGAACATCTGTGCCGAAAATGGCGAACAACTGCTGGAGCGAGTACAGGCCCACCTGCTGTGGCAGGCCTTCCAGAGTTTCTTCGCGGTGATCTTCTGGTACTTCCTGCTGGGGCCAGTGGCGGCCCTGAGCTATCGCCTGCTGGCTCTCGCCGCCGAACATGGCAAGAACCCCGCCCTGGTCGAACGCGCGGGGCAGTTGCGACATGCCTTCGACTGGTTGCCGGTGCGCCTGCTGGCGGCGAGTTTTGCCCTGGTGGGCAACTTTGTCGCGGTCGGCCGGGTAATGCTGCACGAACTGCTCAACTGGCATATCAGTGCCGCACAGTTGGTGGAAAAGGTCGGCCTGGTGGCCGCGGAAATCCCGCCGCCGGAAGTCGGGCCCGAAGGTATCAACAGCCTGGATCGTATCTGGGAGCTGTTGTTGCGGGCGGCGGTGCTGTGGTACGCCGGCTTTGCCCTGTGGACCGTCCTGATCTGAGGTAATCAAGGGGCCGGCCCCAACCGCCCACCGAGGGTTTTCTGGCGCAGCGCATCGCCCAGAGTGCGACGGCTGCGCCGTCGATCGGCAGCAAGCTCCCTCGCCACAGCCCGCGAGCCTCCCCTGGATGCCGCGCTGGCGGTTAACTTTAAGTTACAAAACCTCCCACGAAATTGAGCTATACAGACGGAGCGCCGAATAGTGGCTATCTGCTGCCTTCGCCTGCCTGCCAATAACAATAAAAGAAAAGGGAGACTTCTTTGTGAAGAGCTTGCTCTATCCCGCTGTCGCGCTGATGAACCGCCTGAGCTTCGGCATGAAGTTCAGCCTGATCAGCGTGCTGTTCTTTCTACCCATGCTGGTGACCAACTTCTATCTGGTGCGCGACTCTTACCGCGAATTCCAGGGCACCCGGGTCGAACTGCAAAGCCTCGACCTGCTCGGCAGCAGCCTGACCCTGCGCCGAGACCTGGAAACCCTCAACAACCTGGTGCAGATCAACGCCAGCCTCGGTCAGTCCGGCAAGGCAGGGGACCTGGAAGGCAAGATCGTGGCCCTGGAGAAATCCGTGCTGGAGCGCTTGCAGGCCTTGCAGGCGGTGACCACGGACCCACAGCAGGTGGAGGTCTTCAACGCCAAGCGCGACGAACTGATTGCCGCCTTCAAGACCCAGCAAGTGGAAAGCTCGCTGCTGAACAAAAGCGGCCTGATTGGCAAGTTGCTGGGCAGCGCGCAGTTATTCAGCCAGATCATCGCCAGCCAGTCGGGCCTGAGCCGCGATGGCCAGGGTGACATTCGCCAGCTCAGCGAGCTGATCACCAGTGTCACCCCGCAGGTTACCCAGATCCTCGGTGAAGGCCGGGCCATGGGCGCCTACTCCCTGGGCCAGGGGTTCCTCAATTCCTCGTCCAGCACGCGGTTCGACGAGTTGCTGGTGCAGATCGAAAAGCTCCAGGCCGAATACGGGCTCAAGTTGCAGGATGCCCTGGGGTCCAGCCGCGCTGCCCACGATGCTCTGGACACGCTGGCCACGACCAGCAAGGGCAGCCTCAAGCAGGCCAGCGAGCTGTTCGAGGAGCAGGTGGTGATGGCCGATACCCTGGATGCGCCCTGGCAGGCCTTCTACGACCAGGTCAGCGGCCTGATGGCGCAGACCTACCAGCTCAATGAAGGCACCTTGAAATTCCTGGATGTCGAGTTGCAAAAGCGCCTGGAGCAGAACCGTCGCCACATGGTGCTGCTGGTGGTGGCCCTGGCCCTGGTATTTCTCTCCATCGTCTACCTGTACGGCGGCTTCTATGCTTCCACCCGCACCACTCTGCGGCGCCTGGGGGCGATGATGGACAAGGTGGCGGCGGGGGACATGACTGTCAGCTTCACCGCCCACAGCCGCGATGAACTGGGGGAACTGGGCAGTGTGTTCAACGGCACCGTGCTGAAAATCCACGACCTGATCGAGCGGGTCGGTCACACCGTCAGCGAAGTGGAGCGCCAGGCCGGGCAAGTGCAGAGTGTGTCGGCCCAGAGCAATCAGGCCGTGGCTGGCCAGCGCACCCAAATCGAGCAAGTGGCCACAGCGATGAACCAGATGTCCGCCACCTCCCAGGAAGTCGCTCGCAGCGCCGCGGCGGCGGTCAGCAGCGCCCACAGCGTGAATGACGAAACCATCAGCGGCCGCGGGCTGGTGGAGTCCCAGCAGGGCAGCATCGCCCGGCTCGCCAGCGAGATCGATCAGTCGGTGCTGGTGATCAACCAGTTGGCCAGTGACAGCCAATCCATCAGCCGGGTACTGGAGGTGATCAAGAGCATCGCCGAGCAGACCAACCTGCTGGCCCTCAACGCCGCCATCGAGGCGGCGCGCGCCGGTGAGCAGGGCCGGGGCTTTGCCGTGGTGGCCGATGAAGTGCGGACCCTGGCCAAACGCACCCAGCAGTCCACCGAAGAGATCGAGGACATGATCGGCAAGCTCCACGGTGGCGTCAGCGCGGCAGTCAAGGCCATGGGCAGCAGCCATGCCATGGCCAACGGTACGGTGGACCAGTCGGAAAAAGTCCAGCAGGCGCTGGAGAATATCCTTGGGGCGGTAGGCATGATCGTCGACCAGAACCAGCAAATCGCCGCGGCCGTAGAGCAGCAGACCGCGGTGGCCCACGACATCGACCAGAACATCGTCGAGATCAATCGTGCCGGTGAGCGCACTGCCGAGGGCGCGCACCAGACCGAGGATGCCAGCCGGCAGCTGTCGGCCCAGGTGGTGCAACTGAAGCAATTGATCGGCGCTTTCCGCGTCTGAGCAACCGGCATCCGCTATTGGCGAGGCCCCGGAAACCCGGGGCCTCGCGGCTTTGCATACAAACTGTAGTAAATGAATGCTTTGTTTGTCGCGTGTTTCCTGTTTTCCTGCGCGTCTGATTTTTTCGCCCCGGTACTGCCGGAGGCCGTTTGACCAGTTGGCCATGCGCCTTGCATGACCCTGAGGAAATACGTTGATGACTGCCACTTCTGGAATCCAGGGCCGCTGCGCCCATTGCCAGACACTCCTTGAACTCGAACCCTGGCAACTCAATGCCATGGCATTGCAGGAAGCCTTCAACTGCAGCCATTGCCACAAACCGCTGAAGCTCAGTTGCCCCGACCAGATCAAGCGCCTCAGGTCCCTGGGCTCGCTGGCCACCCTGCGCGCGACCATGATCGTGCTCTGTGCCACGGTGATATTGGTGACGCTGGTGCTGGAGTGGGTCGGGCTGGTAAGCCTGGCTCAGCAACTGAGCGTTTCGGCATTGATGCTGGTGAGCTACCTGTTGGTGATGATGGCTGCCCGCCGGCGCCAGCGCCGACCGTTGCAGCTACAGGCCGGCTGAAGGCCAGCCAAACAGCTCGCAGGCGTTGCGGGTGCTGGCGCTGGCCAGTTGCTCGGGCGTGATGCCGATGATCTGCGCCAGGGCGGCGCAGATGGCCGGCAGATGCTGGGGGCTGTTGCGCTGGCCGGGAAACATGGCAGGCGCCATGTCCGGCGAGTCGGTTTCCAGCACCAGGGCGTGCAGCGGCAGCTCGGCGATCACCTTGCGCAGGCGCAGGGCCTGGGGCCAGGTCGCGGCGCCCCCCAGACCCAGCCTGAACCCCAGCTTGAGGTATTCCCGGGCTTCCTCGCGGCTGCCGGCGAAGGCGTGGATGATGCCGCCACGCTTGAGCTTGAAGCGCTTCAGGCTGGCGATCACCGCTGCGTGGCTGCGCCGAACATGAAGCAGGGCGGGCAGCTGGAAATCTGCCGCCAACTGCAATTGCGCTTCGAAGAGTGCCTGTTGGCGCTCGCGGTCCAGGTGCGCAAGAAAGTAGTCCAGGCCGATCTCGCCCACCGCGCACACTTGCGGGTGCCCTGCCAGCCGGGTCAGCCAGTCACCCAGTTGCTGGAGATGTTCCGGGCGGTGATCGTCCAGGTACACCGGGTGCAGGCCAAAGGCCGCGTACAGCTGCGAGTCGCTTTGCACCAGATCCCAGAGCCGCTGCCAATTGGCCTGATAGACCCCCAGCACCACCATTCGCGAGACGCCCAGGGCGCGGCTGTCTGCCAGCAGCGTCCCGCGATCGGCATCGAAATCCGCGAAATCCAGGTGGGTGTGGCTGTCGATCAGCTCCACGGTTCAGCCCTGTTGGATGCGCTGTTTGAAGGTCCGCGCAATGGCCTGCACGCCGGGCTGGTAATGCGCCTCTTCAATGGCGGCCAGGGCCAGTTGCAGGGCTTTTTCGGCGATCAGTTGATGCTGCTGGGCCATGGCATTGACCGGCAACGGCAGGAAATCCAGCAACTGGGTATCGCCAAAGGTGCCCAGGCGCAGCGGCCGGGATTTGAGCGGGAAGTCATGCAAGGCATCGAATACCCCTTGCAGCAGGACATAGGAGGTGGTCACCAGGGCGTCCGGCAGATGGCCCAGGCGCTGCAGCAATTCCTCCATCAACTGGCGGCCGCAATCGCGACTGAAGGCTTCGCCATGCTCTATCAGCACCTCGCCGCCGAAGCCCTCGAGGGCCTGGCGGAAACCGGCGGCGCGCTCCTGGCTGATGCTCAGTTCCGGGCGCGCGCCGATCAGCACGATCTGCTTGGGTTCAGGCTCAAGCAGGCTCTGGGTCAGGTGCAGGCTGGCTTGCAGGTCATCGCTGATCACCGAGCAGAACAGCTCGGGCGGCATCACCCGGTCGATGGCGATGACTGGCAGGCCCTGGGCCTGCAACTGCTGGTAGCTGTCGTCTTCCGGCGGCAGGCAGCTGGCGACGAACAGCGCGTCACAACGCCGGGCGCGGAACAGCTGGAGCAATTGCCGCTCGCTGTCCGGAGCGTCGTCGGAGCTGGCGATCAGCAGCTGGTACCCTCGGGCCCGGGCGCCTTGCTCCAGCAGCTTGGCGATGCGTGCGTAGCTGGGGTTCTCCAGGTCCGGGAGAATGAAACCCAAGGTACGGGTGTGCCGGCTGCGCAAGCCGGCCGCCTGGGGGTTGGGAGTAAAGCCGTGTTCTTCCACCACCGCCCGCACCCGTTCCACGGTGGCGTTGCTGATGCGTTGTTGTTCGGCCTTGCCGTTGATGACGTAACTGGCGGTGGTCACAGACACACCGGCCAGGCGAGCGATATCACTGAGTTTCAACCCGGGATTTCCTTGTTTTTGGTGCTTGCCCCGATATTTTCGCCAATCCTACCTGATCTGGGCAGGCGACCAACGTCGGAACCGGCAATCGACCAGAAGGACTTCAAGCGCTCGAGATTATGGAGTAACGTACCAAACTTGCTAGATTAAACGTTTCAGCAAGCGTATTTTCTAGGCCCAAGCCCGAACGGAAAACGCCCCTGCCAGGCACCGAGTCCCGTTTGTGGCAGTAAAGACGCCTACGCTGCTTACTTAAAACAATACCTAGCGCCGCCCCCTGCCGCGCTAAATAGGAGAAGCCATGCTCGAGCTCACTGTAGAGCAGATATCCATGGGCCAGTCGGCTGTGGATAAGTCCGCGGCGCTGCACTTGCTGGCCGACACACTGGTGGCGGACGGCCTGGTGGCCGAGGGTTACCTGGCTGGCCTCCAGGCCCGCGAAGCCCAGGGCTCGACCTTTCTTGGCCAAGGCATCGCCATTCCCCACGGCACCCCGGAGACCCGCGACCAGGTCTTTGCCACCGGCGTGCGCCTGCTGCAGTTTCCCGACGGCGTGGATTGGGGCGACGGGCAGATCGTCTACCTGGCCATCGGCATCGCGGCCAAATCCGACGAGCATTTGCGACTCCTGCAACTCCTGACCCGCGCCCTGGGTGAAACCGACCTGGGCCAGGCCCTGCGTCGCGCCAGCTCCCCCCAGGCCCTGCTCAAGCTGTTGCAGGGCGCGCCCCAGGAACTGGCGCTGGACGCACAGATGATCGGCCTCGGTGTGGCGGCGGAAGATTTCGAAGAGCTGGTCTGGCGCGGCGCTCGCCTGCTGCGCCAAGCCGAGTGCGTGAGCAATGGCTTTGCCGCGGTGCTGCAACAGGTGGAGGCACTGCCCCTGGGCGACGGCCTGTGGTGGCTGCACAGCGAGCAGACGGTGTTGCGCCCCGGGCTGGCGTTCGTCACCCCGGACAAGCCCATCCGCTACCTGGGCCAGCCCCTTAGCGGCCTGTTCTGCCTGGCCAGCCTGGGGGAAGCCCACCAGGCCCTGCTGGAGCGCCTGTGTGCGCTGCTGATCGAAGGCCGTGGCCAGGAACTGGGCCGCGCCACCAGCAGCCGCGCAGTCCTGGAAGTGCTGGGCGGCGAGTTGCCCGCGGACTGGCCCAGCGCCCGTATCGCCCTGGCCAACGCCCACGGCCTGCATGCGCGCCCGGCCAAGGTGCTGGCGCAACTGGCGAAAAACTTTGAGGGCGAGATCCGCATCCGTATCGTCGATGGCAAGGATTCTGCGGTCTCGGTCAAAAGCCTGAGCAAGCTGCTGAGCCTCGGGGCCCGGCGCGGCCAGGTACTGGAATTGATCGCTGAACCGAGCATTGCCGCCGATGCTTTGCCCGCGTTACTGGCAGCCATCGAAGAGGGCCTGGGCGAAGAGGTCGAGCCATTGCCGGCTGTCAGCACGCCTCGGCAAGAGCCACAAGAAGTCGTCGAGCCGCTCAGCGCGCCGGCCTCCGGCAGCCTGATCCAGGCCATCGCCGCCGCGCCCGGCATCGCCATCGGCCCGGCCCATATCCAGGTCCAGCAAAGTATCGATTACCCACTGCGGGGCGAGTCCACCGCCATCGAGCGCCAACGCTTGCAGCAGGCCCTGGCCGAGGTCCGCGAGGACATCCAGGGGCTGATCCAGCGCAGCCAGGCCAAGGCCATCCGCGAGATCTTCATCACCCACCAGGAAATGCTCGACGACCCCGAACTGAGCGATGAAGTGGACACCCGCCTCAAGCAGGGCGAAAGCGCCGAAGCGGCGTGGATGACCGTGATCGAAAGCGCCGCCAAACAGCAGGAAGCCCTGCAGGACGCCTTGCTCGCCGAGCGCGCCGCCGACCTGCGGGACATTGGCCGCCGGGTGCTGGCGCAACTGTGCGGCATCGAAACCCCGGCCGAGCCGGACCAGCCCTACATCCTGGTGATGGATGAAGTCGGCCCTTCGGACGTGGCGCGCCTCGATCCGGCCCGGGTCGCCGGCATTCTCACCGCTCGCGGCGGCGCCACCGCCCACAGCGCCATCGTCGCCCGGGCCCTGGGGATTCCGGCCCTGGTGGGCGCGGGGGCCAGCGTGCTGCTGATCAAGTCCGGTACGCCCTTGTTGCTAGACGGTCAACGCGGGCGCCTGCATGTCGACGCTGATAGCACGACCTTGCAACGGGCGGCCGAAGAGCGCGACAACCGCGAGCAACGGCTCAAGGCGGCCGCCGAGCAACGTCATCAGGCGGCCCATACCACCGATGGTCACGCGGTCGAGGTGTTCGCCAATATCGGTGAAAGCGCCGGTGTCGCCGCCGCCGTGGAAAACGGCGCCGAAGGCATCGGCCTGCTGCGCACCGAACTGATCTTCATGGCCCATCCCCAGGCCCCGGACGAAGCCACCCAGGAAGCCGAATACCGCCGTGTACTCGATGGCCTCGCCGGGCGTCCGCTGGTGGTGCGTACCCTGGATGTAGGCGGCGACAAACCGCTGCCTTACTGGCCCATCGCCAAGGAAGAAAACCCCTTCCTCGGCGTGCGCGGCATCCGCCTGACCCTGCAACGGCCACTGATCATGGAAGCGCAATTGCGCGCCTTGCTGCGCTCGGCGGACAACCGCCCCCTGCGGATCATGTTTCCCATGGTTGGCAGCGTCGAAGAGTGGCGCCAGGCCCGGGACATGACCGAGCGCCTGCGCCGGGAAATCCCCGTGGCCGACCTGCAACTGGGGATCATGATCGAAGTGCCGTCCGCCGCCCTGCTGGCGCCGGTGCTGGCCAAGGAAGTGGACTTCTTCAGCATCGGCACCAACGACCTGACCCAGTACACCCTGGCCATCGATCGTGGCCACCCGACCCTTTCCGCCCAGGCCGATGGCCTGCACCCGGCAGTGCTGCAACTGATCGACATCACCGTGCGTGCCGCCCACGCCCACGGCAAGTGGGTCGGGGTCTGCGGCGAGCTGGCGGCCGACCCGCTGGCGGTGCCGGTGCTGGTGGGCCTGGGGGTGGATGAACTGAGCGTTTCCGGACGCAGCATCGCCGAGGTCAAGGCGCGGATCCGTGAACTGCGCCTGGCCCAGGTACAAACCCTTGCTCAACAGGCCCTGGCCGTCGGCAGCGCCAACGAAGTGCGCGCCCTAGTGGAGGCCATGTAATGGCGAAGATTCTTACCCTGACCCTCAACCCGGCGCTGGACCTGACGGTGCAGTTGGCGCGCCTGGACGCAGGTCAGGTCAACCGCAGCGACGCCATGTACACCCACGCCGCCGGCAAGGGCGTGAACGTGGCCCAGGTGCTGGCCGACCTCGGCCATCAACTGACCGTCAGCGGCTTTCTCGGGGAAAACAATCCACAGGCCTTCGACCTGTTGTTTGCCCAGCGCGGGTTTGTCGACGCCTTTATCCGTGTGCCCGGGGACACCCGCAGCAACATCAAGCTGGCCGAAAGTGACGGGCGCATTACCGACATCAACGGCCCTGGACCCGTGATCAGTGAGGCGGCGCAACAGGCCCTGCTTGGGCGCCTGGAACAGATCGCTCCCGGGCATGACGCGGTGGTGGTGGCCGGCAGCCTGCCGCGCGGGGTCAGCCCCGAATGGTTCCAGGCCCTGCTGCGGCGTTTGAAAAACCTCGGTCTTAAAGTCGCCCTCGACACCAGCGGCGCCGCCTTGCGTGCCGGCCTGGCGGCGGGCCCCTGGCTGGTCAAGCCCAACACCGAAGAACTGGCGGATGCCCTGGGCAGCCCGGTGGTTTCAGTGGCCGGGCAGGCCGAGGCTGCGCGCCAGTTGCACGCCCAGGGCGTGGAGCATGTGGTGATTTCCCACGGCGCCGAGGGGGTCAACTGGTTCAGCGCCGCGCCGTCCCTGCAGGCTTTGCCGCCCAAGGTCCATGTGGTCAGCACCGTAGGCGCCGGCGACTCGCTGCTGGCGGGCATGCTCCACGGCCTGCTCGGTGCCCAGCCTTTGGAACAGACCCTGCGCACCGCCACGGCGATTGCGGCCATGGCCGTCACCCAGATCGGTTTCGGCATCAGCGACAGGGCGCAACTGGCCCGGCTGGAGCAGGGGGTGCGCGTGCACCCCCTCATAGAACAATAAGAGGGTTGCCCATGAAGTTAGCCATAGTTACCGCCTGCCCCAATGGCATGGTCACCAGCGTGCTCTGCGCCCGCCTGCTGGACGCCGCGGCGCAGCGCCAGGGCTGGAGCACCAGCGTCGAAGTGCACGATCAAGCGCACCCGGAACGCCAACTCTCAGCGGCCACCATTGAGGCCGCTGAGTGGGTGCTGGTGGTCAGCACCGGGCCTGTGGATATGTCGCGTTTTGTCGGCAAGCGGGTGTACCGCAGCAGCCCGTCCCAGGCCCTGCAGGATGTCGATGCAGTGCTGCGTCGCGGCGCTGAAGAGGCCCAGGTCCATGTCGCCACCGAAGCCCGTGCCGAGCCGGTGGTCGAAACAGGCAAACGCGCCCCGCGGCTGGTGGCGATCACTGCCTGCCCGACCGGTGTGGCTCACACCTTCATGGCCGCCGAGGCCCTGCAGCAGACCGCCAAGCGCCTGGGCTATGACCTGCAAGTGGAAACCCAGGGCTCGGTAGGCGCGCGCAATCCGCTGAGCGCCCAAGCCATTGCCGAGGCCGACGTGGTGCTGCTGGCGGCGGACATCGAAGTGCCCACTGAGCGTTTTGCCGGCAAGCGCATTTATCGCTGCGGCACCGGCGTGGCCCTGAAACAGTCCGAGGCGACCCTGAACAAGGCCCTGGCCGAGGGCCAATTGGAGTCCACCGCTGCAGGCGCCCAGGCACCGGCCAAGCAGGAAAAGACCGGGGTCTACAAACACCTGCTGACCGGGGTGTCGTTCATGCTGCCGATGGTGGTGGCGGGTGGCCTGATGATTGCCCTGTCCTTTGTCTTCGGCATCACCGCGTTCAAGGAAGAGGGCACCCTGGCCGCGGCGCTGATGCAGATCGGCGGCGAGACCGCCTTCAAGTTGATGGTGCCGCTGCTGGCGGGTTATATCGCCTACTCCATCGCCGACCGCCCAGGCCTGGCGCCGGGAATGATCGGTGGCATGCTTGCCAGCACCCTGGGCGCGGGTTTTATCGGCGGCATCGTCGCCGGCTTCCTCGCCGGTTATGCGGCCAAGGCGATCAATAAATATGCGCGCTTGCCGCAAAGCCTGGAGGCGCTGAAACCTATCCTGATCATTCCGCTGCTGGCCAGCCTGTTCACCGGGCTGGTGATGATCTACGTGGTGGGCAAACCCGTAGCGGGCATGCTCGAAGCCCTGACCCACTTCCTCGACAGCATGGGTACCACCAACGCGATTCTGCTGGGGGTACTGCTGGGCGGCATGATGTGCGTCGACCTGGGCGGGCCGATCAACAAGGCGGCCTATGCGTTCTCGGTGGGGCTGCTGGCGTCCCAGAGTTATGCACCGATGGCCGCGACCATGGCCGCGGGCATGGTGCCGCCCATTGGCCTGGGCATCGCCACCTTCATTGCCCGACGCAAATTTGCCCAGACCGAGCGCGAAGCCGGCAAGGCCGCCCTGGTATTGGGCCTGTGCTTTATCTCCGAAGGCGCGATTCCGTTTGCCGCCAAGGACCCGCTGCGAGTGATCCCGGCGAGCATCGCCGGCGGCGCCCTGACCGGGGCTTTGTCGATGTACTTCGGCTGCAAACTGATGGCGCCCCACGGCGGCCTGTTCGTCATGCTGATCCCGAATGCCATCAACCACGCCCTGCTGTACCTGCTGGCGATTGTCGCGGGCAGCCTGCTGACGGCGCTTGTCTATGCGCTGGTGAAACGACCAGAGACCGTCGAACTGGCCCTGGAACCGGCCAAGGCGGCCTGACCTTCATGGCACATCCGTTGCGGCGCAATCCCGCAACGGCACCCGTTGTAGCCGCGGCTGCAGGTTGATTACGGCCTTCAGCTCCTTGTCACACCCCCTTCATCCCCACTGTCTAAGGTGTGCTTTTTGACCATTGTCAGGGAGTCACCATGAGCGAGTTCAACCTCGGCCGTCGTCGGATCATGCAAATCGCCGGGGCGGGGCTGTTGATGCCGAGCCTGGCGCCGGCGGTGATCGCTTCGGTCAAGGATCGGCCGCAGCTCACCGACGGGGTGCAGTCCGGGGATCTGCTGGGGGATAAGGCGATGATCTGGAGCCGCAGCGACCGCCCGGCGCGGATGGTGGTGGAGTGGGACACGCGAAGCATGTTCAGCAACCCCCGGCGTTTTGTCTCGCCCCTGGCCGATGCGCGCACGGATTTTACCGCGCGGGTGGAGTTGACCGGGCTGCCGGCCAACCAGGCGATCTTCTATCGGGTGACCTTCGAGGATGCCCAGTCCGGCGTGGCCAGTGAACCCTGGTTCGGCCATTTGCGCAGCGCGCCTTCGCAACGCCGGGACATCCGTTTTGTCTGGAGCGGCGACACGGTGGGGCAGGGCTTCGGCATCAACCCGGATATCGGCGGCATGCGCATCTACGAGGCCATGCGCCTGCGCCTGCCGGACTTCTTTATCCACAGCGGCGACACCATCTACGCCGACGGCCCGGTGCCGGCGCAGTTGACCGTGGAAGACGGGCGCATCTGGCGCAATATCACCACCGAGGCCAAGAGCAAGGTGGCCGAGACCCTCGACGAATACCGGGGCAACTACCGCTACAACCTGATGGACGAAAACCTGCGCCGCTTCAACGCCGAGGTGCCGCAGATCTGGCAGTGGGACGACCATGAGGTGGTCAACAACTGGTCGCCGAGCAAGCAGTTGGACGAACGTTACGTGGTCAAGGACATCCAGACCCTGGTGGGCCGCGCACGCCAGGCCTGGCTGGAGTATTCGCCCATGCGCCGGCAGAGCGCCGATGGCGGCGGGCGCATCTATCGCAAGCTCAGCTATGGGCCGTTGCTGGATGTGTTCGTGCTGGACATGCGCAGCTATCGCGGCCCCAACGATGACAACCTCGGCGGCGAGAAACCTTTCCTCGGTCGCGAGCAACTGGATTGGCTGAAGCGTGAGCTCAAGGATTCACAGGCTCAATGGAAAGTGGTGGCGGCGGACATGCCCATTGGCCTGGGCGTGCCCGATGGCGAAGTCAGCCCCGGGGTGGCGCGCTGGGAGGCGATCGCCAACGGCGACCCGGGCCCGGCCCAGGGCCGCGAGCTGGAGATTGCCGAGCTGCTGGCGTATTTGCGCAAGCATCAGGTGCGCAACCATGTGTGGCTGACGGCGGATGTGCACTACTGCGCGGCCCACCACTACCACCCGGATCGGGCGGCGTTCCAGGATTTCGAGCCGTTCTGGGAGTTTGTCGCCGGCCCCCTGAACGCCGGGAGTTTCGGGCCCAATGTGCTGGACAAGACCTTCGGCCCGGAAGTGGTGTTCCAGAAGGAGCCGCCAGCGCAGAACACTTCACCCTTTGCCGGCTTCCAGTTCTTTGGCGAAGTGCAGATCGATGGGCAAACGGCGGAGCTGAAGGTGATCCTGCGGGACCTGGATGGCGTGGCGGTGTACGAGCACAACCTGCAACCGGCGTAACCATCCCCGCCAACGCCCCGTCCCGTAGGAGCCAGCTTGCCGGCGAAGCGGCCCTTGAGCCTTGCGCCGTTCGGGCGGGCGCTTTCGCTGGCAAGCCAGCTCCTACACAGGGACAGCAGGATTGGTGCCGGCGAAGCGTTCGGCTCAATAGACGTCGCGGCGATAGCGCCCTTGCTCGATCAGGCGTTCGACCTGGTCTGCACCCAGTACCTCGTTGAGCACTTGGTCCACCCCGGACGCCATGCCCTGCAAGCTGCCGCAGATGTAGATCGCGGCGCCGTCGGCCAGCCATTTTTTCAGCTCGTTTGCTGCCTGGCGCAGGCGGTCCTGGACGTAGACCTTCTCGGCCTGGTCCCGGGAGAACGCCAGGTCCAGGCGGCTCAGGTCGCCTCGGGTCAGCCATTCCTGCAGTTCATCCTTGCAGTAGAAATCATGCTCGGCATTGCGCTCGCCAAAGATCAGCCAGTTGCGTTGCTGGCCCTCGGCGATCCGTGCCTTGAGCAAACTGCGCAAACCCGCCAGCCCGGTGCCGTTGCCCAGCAGAATCAGCGGGCAAGGTTCGGCGGGCAGGTGGAAGCCGCTGTTGCGCCGGACCCGCAGGCTGATGCTCGAACCCACCGCAGCATGCTCGGTGAGCCAGCCGGAACCGATCCCCAGGCTGCCATCGGGGTGGCATTCCTGACGCACCAGCAACTCCAGGTAGCCGTCGGCGGCAATCGAGGCGATGGAGTATTCGCGCATGCTCAGGGGCACCAGGGCGTCCACCAGAGCCTGGGCGTGCAGGCCGATCAAATGGGCGCGGTTTTCCGGAAGCTGGCGGCTGCCCAGGGCTTGTTCGAGGCTCTCCTGCAGGCCGTCCAGGTGCACCGGGGTGCTGCCGGAGAGGCCCAGGCCAGCGAGGAAGTCCGCCACCGCGCCACGGCTGTTGCGCGGCATGACTTCCACCAGGTCGCCGGCCAGCCAACTGCTGGCGCTGGGAGCCAGCAGTTGCAGCAGGTAGACCCCGGAGCCGCTGCTCTCGGGGTTGAGCAGGGTGCGGCTCTTCAGGGTCCAGTTGTCGAAGGCCGGGGCCTGCCACAGGTCTACCGGGGCATGGCCGGTGAGCTGGCCCAGTTGCTGCTGCCAGTGGCGCAGGGCGTAGCTGTCGCCGCTGTCCACCTCGATGGGGGCGAACAGGGTGCTGCCGCCCTGGTTCGATAGCCAATCGTGCAGGCGCCGGGCGAAGCCGCAGAAGTGCCGGTACTGGCGGTCGCCCAGGCCGAGCACGGCGTATTGCAGGCCCGGCAGCGACAGTTCGCGGCCCAGCCATCTGCGTTCGAAGCCGCGGGCGCTGTCCGGTGCTTCGCCGTCGCCGAAGGTGCTGACCACGAACAGGGCTCGCTGGGCGTCACGCAGGTCCTGTTCGCTGAGGTTGCTCAGCGGCTGGACCTTGGTCGCCACCCCGGCAGCCTGCAGTTGCCCGGCGGTCTGCCAGGCCAGTTGCTCGGCGAAACCGCTCTGGCTGGCGAAGCCGATCAGCCACGCCGAGCCGTTGGGGGCGGTACTTTCCAGGCCCTGGCGGGCCTGCTTGATCTGGCGCTTCTTGCGTCGGCGATCCAGGTACAGCAGCCAGCCGGTGACGAAGAACAGCGGCATGGCCAAGGAGGCCAGGGTCAGCAGGATGCGCCCCACCAGGCCGAAGTAGCTGCCCACGTGCAGCGCGTAGACGCTGGTGAGCAACTGCGACTTGAGGCTTTTGTCGGCGTAGCGGTCATGACGGCTGATCACCCCGGTGGCCGGGTCCAGGATCAGTTGGTTCAGGGCGCGATCGTGGGGGGAGGTCTTGAGCAGGTAGAACACAGTCGCCGGCTGCCCGGCCACGGCAGGCATACGGATGTTGTAGGCATCGAGGTCCTTGCCGGCGGCGCTGTAGATGCTGCTCCACATGGCGTTGTAGTCCGCCACTGGGGCCGGCCCCTTGGGCGGCGGGCCACCGCGGCCGCCACGATGGCGTTCGCTGTGTGGCGCATCGGAGAGCAGCTTGGTCAGGCCCTCTCTGTACCAATCGTAGGACCAGTACAGGCCGGTGAGGGCGAACAGCAGGTAGAACAGCAGGCACCAGGTGCCGAACACGGCGTGCAGGTCCCAGTTGAAGCCGCGGCCTTTCTTGGCCCAGTCCAGGGTCAGCCATACCCGCCAGTTGCCGACCTGGCGCGGCCAGCGCAGGTACAGCCCGGACAGGCAGAAGAAGATCAGGATCAGGGTGCAGGCGCCGGTGATCTGCCGGCCGGTGTCGCCGATGGCCAGGAAGCGGTGCAATTGCAGCATGAAGCCGAAGAAGTCCTGGCCGACGGCGTCGCCCATGAACTCGCCGGTATAGGGGTCGAAGTAGCGCATCTGGCCACGGCGTTCCCCCGGCGGCGGGGTGAAGAACACCCGCGCGGCGTTGTCGCTATCGGTCTCGACCCAGAGCATGGACACCGTCTTGCCTTCGGCGGCCTGGATCTTGTCCACCAGTTCGGCGGGCGGCAGCACCCCGGCCGGGAGCTTGTCCACTTGCAGCACCGATGGGTTGAGGGCGCGCAGGATTTCATCCTGGAACGACACGGTCGCCCCGGTGATGCCCATCAGGGCCAGGACCAGTCCCGCGCTGATGCCGAAGAACCAGTGCAGCTGGAACAGGGTTTTCTTCAACACGTCACTCGCCTTGTTCGTCCAGAGAGAGGAAACACGGCGCGCATTATGCCGTGTGTTGTCGAGAAGCATTCGTTTTTACACGCAAAAGCCCCAGGCACTGAAATGCGTGGGGCTTGGGCGCCTGTGGCCGTGGCCACAGGAAGGTCTTGCGCTGGATCAGAAGTGGAAGTTGGCACTCATCAGCGCGGTACGGCCAGCCGCCTGGTTGGCGAAGTGCGCCGCGTAGGCCTTGTCGTAGTAGGTCTTGTCGGTCAGGTTCTGCACGTTCAACTGCAGGTCGACGTTCTTGGTCAGCTTGTAGCTGGCCATGGCGTCGTAGCGGGTGTAGGACGGCACGTACAGGCTGTTGTTGTTATCGCCCCAGACCTTGTCGACGTAGAAGGCGCCACCGCCGATGGTCAGCTTCTGGGTCAGGTTATAGGTGGTCCACAGGCTGAAGCTGTTTTTCGGCGTATTTGGCAATTCATTGCCCTTGGCCGGGTTGGCGAGGCTACTGACTTTACCGCTGCGATCACCGCTAGCGCCCGGATCTACGATGGTGCTGTCCAGGTAGCTGTAGCCAGCGAACACTTGCCACTTGTCGGTCAGCTTACCGCTCGCAGTCAGCTCAAGGCCGTCAACTCGGGTCTTGCCGGCGTTTTCATAGGTGTAGTTGCTGCTCAGAACCCGGGTGTTTTCCTTTTCGGTACGGAAGATCGCACCGGTCAGTGCCAGACGCTCGTTGAACAGGTCCCACTTGGTGCCGATCTCGTAGTTGACGGTTTCCTCGGGTTTCATGTCGCTGACGATGCTGGTCGGCGTGCCGGAAGTGGTGGGAAACGGGTTGGTCTCGGCGCCGTTGTCCAGGGTGCTGCCGACCGGTGTAGCCGAGGTGGCATAGGAGATATAGACGCTGCCATTGTCCTGCGGCTTCCATACCAGGCCCAGCTGGCCAGTCACGAATTCGCTGGTGTCCTCGGCCTTGAAGGTGGTGGTACGCGCGGTGTTCTTGGTCTTGGCCTGGGTTTCGAAGTGGTCGTAGCGCAGTCCCATGTTGACCAGCCACTGCGGGGTCAGCTCCAGAGTGTCGGCAAAGTAGATGGCCCGGGTGGTGCCTTCGGTGTCGGTGCCCGCGTAGTTGCGGCTGATGGTGCCGGCATAGGCGTCATCCGGAGTCGGATTCGACAGCGAAGTACAAACGCCAGCAGGCTGCGGCACGTTGCACTTGATATTGGCGTTGTTGGAAACGGTGTAGCCACTTTTGCTCGAGGACTCGTCGGACAGTTCGATGCCGGCGGAGAAGTTGTTCTTGAAGCCGCCCAGCAGGAACTCACCATACAGATCGGTCTGGTTGGTGGTGGTGTCGGTGTTCGACACCCGGGTGTTGGCCCGGCGCCAGACGGTGCCACTGCGCACGTTGCCCTGGCTGTCGTCCGGCTGGGTCAGGATGTAGTCCTGCATGCTGGTGCCGTGACGGAAAGTGTTCTTCAGGGTCAGAGAGTCATTCAGGTCGTGCTCAATGGCGAAGGTCGCGGTATCCACGCGGGACTTGCGGAAGTCGCGGTCGGTCAGGCCATAGAAGTTGCTGCTGTCGCCGCCGTTGACTGGTTTGTCCGGGTGGGCCGCGGTGTGGGCGGTACCCATGGAATAGCCGTAGGGAATGCCCGAGTCCGGCAGGTCATCGCTTTCCAGGTGGTAGTAATCGAGGAATACCCGGGTGTCAGTGCCTAGGCCGAAGGCCAGGGACGGGGCGATGCCCCAGCGGTCGTAATTGACCTTGTCTCGTCCGGCGACGTTGCTTTCATGGCTCATCAGGTTCAGACGGCCGGCGGCGGTATCGCTGAACTGGTAGTTGCCATCCAGGGTATAACGCTGGGTCTGATCGGAGCCCCAGGTGAAGCCGCCGTCCAGGGAGTTGCCCAGGTGTGCCTTCTTGCTCACCAGATTGATGCTGCCGCCAGCGGCGCCACGGCCGCCCATGGCCGAGTTAGGCCCTTTGCTGACTTCGATGTTTTCAACTGCGAAGACTTCGCGGCTTTGGGCACCTGTGTCACGAACGCCGTCCAGGTAGGTGTCGCTTTGGGCGTCGAACCCCCGTATGAACGGCCGGTCGCCCTGGGGGTTGCCGCCCTCACCGGCACCGAAGGTGATACCGGGCACGGTACGCAGGGCGTCTTGCAGCGAGGTGGCCGCGGTGTCCTTGAGTACTTGCTGTGGCACCACGGTCACCGAGCGTGGGGTGTTCACCAGCGGCGCGGTGTACTTTTTCGAGGAGGAGTTTTCGACCTTGTAGGACGTCTGGTCCTGCGCCTCACCGGTAATGCTGGTGGCTTCCAGGGCAATGGCCTTGCCCGAAGTCTTCTGCTGAGTCTCTTCAGCCGCCTGGACCATATGGCCTGCGGAGCCGGCGGTGATCGCCACGCCAATTGCAGACGCCAGAAGGCGTGGTGAACTGACAGCGGATAGTGGTGGTTGGCGTGACATGTTTTTCCCCTCCCCAAGGATTTGAGGCGGCGGAATATAGGGGAAAGAAACATTTGTTATCAATTGCGAAATATTGCTATTCGCACTTAATTTACATTCTTTACAATTTGCCTTTACGGTTTTTACGTTCTCATACGTCCTCGGGGTTTTACACAGTCAATAAGAATCAATATCATTGACAGTCTTTCGCTCTGCAGGTACCTGGCCATGTTGCTGCACATTCCCGGCGTGTTCACCCGTGACGAGGTCGGGCGCATCCGTGAAGCCCTGGAACAGGCGGACTGGGCGGACGGCAAGATCACCGCCGGTTACCAGTCGGCCAAGGCCAAGCACAACCTGCAACTGCCGGAAGGCCACCCGCTGGCCCAGGAGATCGGCGCGGCGATGCTCGATCGCCTGTGGCAGAACCCGCTGTTCATGTCCGCCGCCTTGCCGCACAAAGTGTTTCCACCGCTGATCAACTGCTATACCGCCGGCGGCAGTTTCGATTTTCATATCGACAACGCGGTGCGCCAGCCCAAGGGCAGCCCGGAGCGGGTGCGTACGGACCTGTCGTCGACCCTGTTCTTCAGCGACCCCGAGGATTATGAAGGCGGCGAACTGGAGATCCAGGACACCTTCGGCCTGCAGCGGGTCAAGCTGCCGGCGGGGGACATGGTGCTGTATCCAGGCACCAGCCTGCACAAGGTCAACCCGGTGACCCGGGGCGCTCGCTACGCCTCATTCTTCTGGACCCAGAGCCTGGTGCGCGAAGACAGCCAGCGCGCCTTGCTGTTCGAGATGGACGGCGCGATCCAGGAGTTGACCCGGGACGTGCCCGACCATCCTTCGCTGATACGCCTGACCGGCACCTACCACAACCTTCTGCGTCGCTGGGTCGAGGTGTAAGCCGTGACTTTTCAACTTCGCCGCGAGGAGCTCCTCGACGGTGCGCAACTGAGCGCCATGCTTGAAGAGAGCCCGGCCCGCGCCGCCCAGGCGGTGCTGGCCGCTGCTTCCGAGGGCCTGCTGGAAGCCCAGGCGCTGCTGGGGCAGATCCTCCTCGACGGTCGCGGCATCCAGCAGGATCAACCCCTGGCGGTACGCTGGTTCGAGATCGCCGCACAACGCGGGCACCTGATGGCGCGCAACATGCTCGGGCGCTGCCATGAGCACGGCTGGGGTTGCCCGGCGGATGCGGCCCGCGCGGCCGGGCACTATCGCCTGGCCGCCGAAGCGGGGCTGGACTGGGGGCTGTACAACTACGCCAACCTGTTGGCCACCGGTCGCGGCGTGGTACAGAACCATGCCTTGGCCCTGGCCTGCTACCGTCGTGCGGCGGACCTTGGCCATGCCAAATCGATGAACCTGCTGGGGCGCTACCTGGAGGAGGGGCTGGTGTGCCAGGCCGACCTTGAAGCGGCGCGGGACTGGTACCGGCGCTCGGCCGAAGGCGGGGATTTTCGCGGGCAGTTCAGCCATGCGGCGGTGCTGGCCGATGCCGGGCGTATCGACGAAGCCGTGGCGTGGCTGCAACGGGCTCTGGTCGGTGGCAACCTGAATTTCCTCCGGGTGGCATGCGCCGCGCTGCTCAAGGCCACGCACCCCGAGATTCGCGACCTGGCCCAGGCCTATCAGCGGCGGGCAGCGCAATTGGGTGACGAACGGGATGGAGAGCGGCTTGCTGTGTTGTCTTAAATCACTATGATTCAAAGCTAATCGCTTTTAATCATTCTGATGCAGGTCTTGCCTCATGCCCGCGACAAAAGTACTGACCGCTCACATTCCCTTGGACCTGGCTGACAAGGTCGATCAACTTGCTTCTCGCCTGGAACGCTCCCGGGCCTGGGTCGTGAAGCAGGCGTTGGTGGCCTGGGTTGACCAGGAAGAAGAGCGCCGTCGACTGACGCTTGAGGCCTTGGCAGATGTCGATGCTGGAAGGGTTGTCGATCATCAGTCAGTGTTGGCTTGGGCGCAGAGCCTGTCTGGCGACAACCCTCTGCCCTTACCAAAATGAGACAGCTGAAATGGACGAGCAAGGCCCTATCCGATCTGGCTCGGCTTTTTGAGTTTCTCGCCCAGGTCAATCGTTCTACTGCTGCTCGGACCGTGCAATCGCTGGTGCAGGCTCCAGATGCTCTTCTATCTAACCCTCGATTGGGAGAGCAGTTGGAGGAATTCAAACCGAGGGATGTTCGACGATTGCTGGTGGGGCATTACGAGATGCGTTATGAGATTCAAGGCATAGCCTTGTCCATCCTGCGTATTTGGCATGTCCGGGAAGATCGTTGAATCACTGAACTGCGCGCACAAAAAAGCCCATGACAAGTCATGGGCTTTTTCTTGCAGCTAGCTGCCGTCTTTAAACGTAGAAGGCCTTCAGCGGCGGGAAGCCGTTGAATTCCACCGCGCTGTAGCTGGTGGTGTAGGCGCCGGTGGACAGCCAGTACAGGCGGTCGCCGATGGCCAGGTTCAGTGGCAGGCCGTACTTGTAGTTCTCGTACATGATGTCGGCGCTGTCGCAGGTCGGGCCGGCGATCACCACTTCTTCCACTTCACCTTTCTTCTCGGTCCAGATCGGGAACTTGATGGACTCGTCCATGGTTTCGATCAGGCCGGAGAACTTGCCCACGTCGGTGTACACCCAGCGCTCAACGGCGGTGCGGGATTTGCGCGCCACCAGTACTACTTCGCTGACCAGGATGCCGGCGTTGGCGATCAGCGACCGGCCTGGCTCAAGGATGATTTCCGGCAGGTCGTCGCCGAAGTCTTCCTTGAGGAAGCGGATGATTTCCTCGGCATAGGTTTCCAGGCTGTTGGTGCGGGTGATGTAGTTGGCCGGGAAGCCGCCACCCATGTTGATCAGCTTCAGTTCGATGCCGTCTTCTTCCTTGAGGCGCTCGAAGATCACCTTGACCTTGGCGATTGCAGCGTCCCAGACGCTGATGTCGCGCTGTTGCGAGCCCACGTGGAACGACACGCCGTAAGGCACCAGGCCCAGGTCGCGGGCGAGGATCAGCAGGTCCATGGCCATGTCGGTCTGGCAGCCGAACTTGCGCGACAGCGGCCAGTCGGCGGTGGTGGAGCCTTCGGTGAGAATGCGCACGTAGACTTTCGAACCCGGGGCGGCCTTGGCGATGTTGCGCAGGTCGGCCTCGGAGTCGGTGGCATACAGGCGCACGCCCTTGTCATAGAAGTAGCGGATGTCCTTGGACTTCTTGATGGTGTTGCCGTAGCTGATGTTGGCCGGGTTGACGCCGCGGCCCAGAACCTTGTCCAGCTCGTAGATCGAAGCGATGTCGAAGCTGGAGCCTTTTTCGTGCAGCAGGTCGATGATCTCGACGGCCGGGTTGGCCTTGACCGCGTAATAGACCTTGGCGAATTCGAAACCGGCGCGCAGGTCGTCGTAGGCCTGGGCGATCATCTGGGTGTCGATGACCACGAACGGGGTTTCTTGCTGGTCGGCGAAAGACTTCATTTTCTGAAAGGTTTCGCGCGCGAAATAGTCTTCGACGTTAATCGACATGCGTTGGGAACTCCTACTGGCAAACGTTGGTAATCAATGGGTTTAAGGACATGTCATTGATGACAGTGCCTTGTGAACGTCCTCCGTATCCCCACTTTGGTTCGCCTACTTCCCAAGGCATGTCGCCGAAAGCAAAAAGGCCATGGGAAATCTGCCCTTGGCCTTGCTGTCTCGTCGTCAGTACTTGAGCCGGATGGATCGTTTCCAGCATGGACGTTCGGCGCGAACTTTAGGCGGTGAGGGGGCTGAGATCAACAAAAAATGTCGCGTTTTTGCACTTGTCTGACGTGCGTTATCGACACCTCTCTTTGTAGCCGACACAGATGACGGACAGATGTTCCCGAAGAATTCGCCAGTGTTAAAAATACCTGCACGTTCGACGCTTTTGCGTGCCAAATAGCAGGGAAGTATGAAGGCGGCAACATCGGCGACGTTAGCGGCTAGAGGGCGGTGTGAGGGGGATTTTGGCCGTTTCGGAGGGGGGCGCAGGGCAGCTCTGACCGGGGCGGCTGTTGATATTTTTTTCCGGCGTGTGGGCGGGCCAAAAACACCTGGTGGCGAGGGCGCTTGCTCGCGCCGGATGCGCAGCAGCCCCATTCTTTTTGCAAAGAGGGGCCGCTTCACGGCCCAGCGGGAGCAAGCGCCCTCGCCACAGGTTGGTTATTGGCTATTTATTGATCAGGCGACCACTGATTCAGCCGGCGAGACGATATTGGTCTTCATCCCCCGCGAACGCCCGGAGCTCAGGTAGGCGGCAATCGACTCTTGAGTCACCTCGCCCAGGAACACCCGCTCGGCATCCATCACCGGCAGCCACGAGCGGTTGAACTCGTACATGCGCGACAGAAGAATCCGCAGGTGTTCGTCGTAGGCGGCTGTAGCGTTGAACTCCCGCAGGAACTGGGCGCAGGTGCCGGTCTGACGGTGCAGGTCGCGACGACGTACATAACCCAGAGCCTTGTTCTCGGCACAGGTCACCACCACGTAGCGCCGGTCGTGTTCGTCCATCAGTTCCAGGGCGTCGGCCACCGGGGTTTCCGGGCTGACCGACGGGGCGTTGTCCGCCGCGTCTTCGGCCTTGACCAGCAACAGGCGTTTCAAGGTGCTGTCCTGGCCGACGAAGTTGCTGACGAAATCGTCCGCCGGGTGCGCCAGCAGGGTGTCGGGGTGATCGATCTGCAGCAGCTTGCCGGCACGGAAGATGGCGATCTTGTCCCCCAGCTTGATGGCTTCGTCGATGTCATGGCTGACCATGATCACGGTCTTGTTCAGCGCCCGCTGCATCTCGAAGAATTCGTTCTGGATCATCTCGCGGTTGATCGGGTCCACCGCGCCGAAAGGCTCGTCCATCAGCAGCAGCGGAGCGTCCGCCGCCAGGGCGCGGATCACCCCGATGCGCTGTTGCTGGCCACCGGACAGTTCCCGTGGGTAGCGATGCAGGTACTGCTTGGGTTCGAGCTTGATCATGCTCATCAGCTCGCGGGCCCGGTCATGGCATTTCTGCTTGTCCCAGCCCAGCAGGCGCGGCACCACCACGATGTTTTCCTCGATGGTCATGTTGGGGAACAGGCCGATCTGCTGGATCACGTAGCCGATGTTGCGGCGCAGGGTCACTTCGTCGAGATCGGTGGTGTCCTCGCCATTGATCAGCACCTTGCCCGAGGTGGGCATGATCAGGCGGTTGATCATTTTCAGCGTGGTGCTCTTGCCGCAGCCGGAGGGCCCGAGGAACACGCAGATCTCGCCTTCATTGACGGTCAGGCTTACCGAGTCGACGGCTTTGACATCCTTGCCGTTGCTGCGAAAGGTCTTGGTCAGGTTTTGAAGTTCGATCATTTCAGGAGTCCTTTTGGAGTCAGCGAGCGTTGCAGCCATTGCAGAAGCAGGTCGGCGAAGATGGCCAGGAGACTGACCAGCACGGCGCCAACGATCAGCATCGACATGTCGCTGCGGCTGATGGAAGCAAGAATGAGTACGCCCAGGCCGCCGGCGCCGATGGTGGCGGCGATGGTCATGACGCCTATGTTCATCACCACCGCGGTGCGCACCCCGGCGAGGATCACCGGTACCGCGATCGGTAACTCGACCATGCGCAGGCGCTGGCCGAAGGTCATGCCGATGCCGCGGGCGGCTTCACGAATGCCCGGTTCGACGCCGGTCAGCGCCAGGTAGGTGTTGCGCATGATCGGCAGCAGCGAATAGAGGAACACCGCGGTGATAGCCGGCAGCGGGCCCAGGCCCTGGCCGAACTTGGAGTAGAACGGCAGCAGCAGGCCGAACAGGGCGATGGATGGGATGGTCAGCAGCACGGTGGCGCTGGCCTGCAGCGGGCCGGCAAGGGTCGGGAAGCGGGTCATCAGCACGCCCAGGGGGACGCCGAAGACGATGGCCAGGGTGACGGCGATGCCCACCAGGGTGATGTGCTGCCAGGTCAGGTGCAGGACCTGGGCCCAATCGAGATGGGAAAAGGCGTTCAGGAATTCCATGTCTTCTCCTCTTTAGTTGATCGGGTGCTGGCGCAGGAAATCTGCGGCCACGGCGGATGGGCTTTCATGGTCGACGTCGACCCGCGCGTTCAACTGGCGCATGGTTTCGTCGTCGAACAGCGCCGCCAGCGGCTTGAGCTCTGCGGCCAGTTGCGGGTGGGCGTCGAGGTAGGCCTGGCGTACCACCGGCGCGGCGGTGTAGTCCGGGAAGTAGTGCTTGTCGTCTTCCAGCAGTTTGAGCTTGAAGGCATTGAGGCGCCCGTCGGTGGTGTACACCAGGCCGGCGAACACCTGGCCGTTGCGCAGGGCGGTGTAGACCAGGCCGGCGTCCATCTGCCGGGTGTTCTTGCGGGTCAGGGCCATGTCATAGAGCTTGACCATCCCGGCCATGCCGTCGGAGCGGTTGGCGAACTCGGTGTCCAGGGCCACCAGGCGGTTTTCCTTGGTGTTTTCGGCCAGGGCCTGGGTCAGGTCGCTGATGCTATTGATCTGCGGATGTTCCTTGGCCACGTTCTCTGGCAGCGCCAGGGCATAGGTATTGCTGAACTTGGACGGTGACAGCCAGACCAGGCCTTTTTTCGCATCCAGTTCTTTCACCCGGGCGTAGGACTGCTGGCTGTCGAGTTTCTCGTCGATGTGGTTGTAGGCCACCAGCGAGACTCCGGTGTATTCCCAGATCAGGTCCAACTGGCCACTTTCCTGGGCGCTGCGGGCCAGGTTGCTGCCCAGGCCCCCGGTGACGCGGGTGTCGTAGCCCTTGCTGCGCAAGTACTGGGAGGTGATCTCCGCCAGCAGGGTCTGTTCGGTGAAGACCCGGGCGCCGATGCGGATCAGCGGTTTTTCCGCGGCGTGGGCCAGTGTGCTGAAAAGCAGGGCACAGCCGAGTATCAGGCTTAATTTCTTCATGTCGGTTCCTTGGCTCTGACGGGCTTAAGACGGGCGCAGACCACGTTCCAGCCAAAGTCGGCTGGCCAGGGTCACCAGGCCATCGAGGAGCAAGGCCAGCAGCGCGGTGCAGGCGGCGCCGAGCAGCAGTTGCGGCTGATTGTTCAGGGCGATGCCGGGGAAAATCAGGCTGCCCAGGCTGTTGGCGCCGATCAGGAAGGCCAGGGGCGCGGTGCCGACGTTGATCGCCAGGGCCACCCGCACACCGCCGATGATGATCGGCACGGCATTGGGCAATTCGACTTTCCACAGCACCTGGCGCGGCGTCATGCCGATGCCGACCGCGGCTTCCTTGAGGGAGCCCTGGACGTTTTTCAGGCCTTCATAGGTGTTGCGCACGATGGGCAGCAGGGAGGCGAGGAACAGCGCGAAAATGGCCGGGCCACTGCCGATGCCGAGGACCCCCAGAGCGATGGCCAGGACGGCCAGGGGAGGGACGGTGTTACCGATGTTGAACACTTGCATGAAGCGTTCGGCGCGTCCGGCCATGTTCGGGCGGCTGAGGACGATGCCGGCGGGGATCCCCACCACCAGCGCGGCGAGCATTGAAGCCAGGACCAGGAACAGATGAGCTTGCAGGTAGAACAACAGATCGTCGCGGTAGTGTTCGATCGTAGTGATGCCGATCCAGTGGACCAGCAGGGCCAGGAGGGCGATTACCGCAGCGCCTCCTATCAGCCCTTTGCCATAGCGAATAGCCACAGGCGGACTCCTTTTTTCAGTCGGCGGGCACTTTCCCGTGTGGCAGGGCCATTCCTGGCTGCCGGGAAAATACGCGCGAAAAGCAGCTCGTCGAGCGCCGGCAGAGCGGCGGGTGAACGGGCCATGAGCGCAGCTTCGTCAAGCTAACGTGCTGATATTTCAGCCCCTGACGACAGTGCGTGACAGGGGAGTGGACGTCTCCACGTTTTAAAAGGTTCCATAATTGGCAGCATTTAGCCACCGTTCATCTGCCGTCCGGTCGCCCGGGTGACGGGGGGAGCTGTGGCCCGCAAGGCTATGTCTGGGCTATAATCTGCGCCCTTTTTTGATCACCGCCAGGCGATTTCCCATGACCCAACAGGCCGCCGAAGTCGCGAAACGCCGCACTTTCGCCATTATTTCCCACCCGGATGCGGGTAAGACCACCATCACCGAGAAGCTGTTGCTGATGGGCAAGGCCATTGCGGTGGCGGGTACCGTCAAATCGCGTAAGTCCGACCGCCACGCCACTTCCGACTGGATGGAGATGGAGAAGCAGCGGGGTATTTCCATTACCACGTCGGTCATGCAGTTCCCCTATCGCGAACACATGATCAACCTGCTGGACACCCCCGGCCACGAAGACTTCTCGGAAGACACCTACCGCACCCTGACCGCGGTGGACTCGGCGCTGATGGTGCTCGACGGCGGTAAGGGCGTAGAGCCACGGACCATCGCCCTGATGGACGTTTGCCGCCTGCGTGATACGCCCATCGTCAGCTTCATCAACAAACTCGACCGGGACATTCGCGACCCGATCGAATTGCTGGACGAAATCGAAGCGGTCCTGAAGATCAAGGCTGCCCCCATCACCTGGCCGATCGGTTGCTACCGCGACTTCAAGGGCGTGTACCACCTGGCCGGCGACTACATCATCGTCTACACCCCGGGCCACGGCCACGAACGCACCGAAACCAAGATCATCGAGAAGCTCGATTCCGACGAAGCCCGCGCCCACCTGGGTGACGAGTACGAGCGTTTCATCGAGCAGCTGGAGCTGGTGCAGGGTGCCTGCCACGAGTTCAACCAGCAGGAGTTCCTCGACGGCCAGCTGACCCCGGTGTTCTTCGGTACCGCCCTGGGCAACTTCGGTGTCGACCACGTGCTCGACGCCGTGGTGGACTGGGCGCCGCTGCCGCTGGCCCGCGTTGCCAACGAGCGCAGCGTGGCCCCCCAGGAAGAGAAGTTCTCGGGCTTCATCTTCAAGATCCAGGCGAACATGGACCCCAAGCACCGCGACCGCATCGCCTTCATGCGCATCTGCTCGGGCAAGTACGAGAAGGGCATGAAGATGCGCCACGTGCGCACTGGCAAGGACGTGCGCATCGGCGACGCCCTGACCTTCTTCTCCTCCGAGCGTGAGCAACTGGAAGAGGCCTATGCCGGCGACATTATCGGCCTGCACAACCACGGCACCATCCAGATCGGCGACACCTTCACCGAAGGCGAGGCGCTGGGCTTCACCGGCATCCCGCACTTCGCCCCGGAGCTGTTCCGCCGTGTGCGTCTGAAGGACCCGCTCAAGTCCAAGCAACTGCGCCAGGGCCTGCAACAGCTGGCCGAAGAAGGCGCGACCCAGGTGTTCTTTCCCGAGCGCAGCAACGACATCATCCTCGGCGCCGTGGGTGTGCTGCAGTTCGACGTGGTGGCCAGCCGCCTGAAGGAGGAATACAAGGTGGAGTGCTCCTACGAGCCGATCACCGTGTGGTCCGCCCGCTGGATCGAATGCAGCGACAAGAAGAAGCTCGAAGAGTTTTCCAACAAGGCGGTGGAAAACCTGGCCCTGGACGGCGGCGGCCACCTGACCTACCTGGCGCCGACCCGGGTCAACCTGGCGCTGATGGAAGAGCGCTGGCCGGACGTGAAATTCCGCGCCACCCGCGAACACCACTAAGTTCGCCGGTCACCCCCGAGCCCCGCTGTGCAGACAGCGGGGCTTTTTTTTGCGCGCAGGATTGGCCTGCCGCCGGCGCCTACGGGGTGTGGTGTTTTAAAGGGAGCGCCGTTAGTCGGAAGGGCTTTGGCGGCTCGGGAATCGATAGGGAGCTATCTGGAAAAGCCGGGATATCACGACTAGGTTTCAGACAGTGCTGTGGCCGCTGCAAGGCTGGCGCGCAGCCTTCGATGATTCACCTATGAAAGGATGGAATCGGCTATGAGAATTTTCCAACGCATTGTGCTGTTGATCAAAGTGCTGGTGATGCTGTCGCTCGGAACCTCGGCGGCTTGGGCCCACAACCTGATGCAGGTGAGCGAGCCGGGTTACTCCTCGAACCAGAGCGCACCGGTGCAGATGCTTGCCAAGTCCGAATCGGAGCCGGGCGATGAAGGTCAGGGTGGCAGTTCCGGCGATGACGACCAGACCACCGACGAGGATGACGGCGACAGCCAGGGCTAAAAGAAACCCCCAGCGACGGACTGATGCGCAATCCGTTGCCGGGGGCGGGTCGAACAAGGTTCAGGCGCTCCCGGAGGCATCCGGGAGCGCCTTTTTCATGGCCGCTACAGCACGAATTGCTCGGCGTAGTGGCAGGCCACCTGGCGGCTGTCGAGCTGGCGCAGGGCCGGCTCTTCAGTGCTGCAACGCTCGGTGGCATAAGGGCAGCGCTTGTGGAAGGCGCAGCCCGGTGGTGGGTTCAGCGGGTTGGGCAGCTCGCCGACGATCTTGATCTTCGGCTTGTCCGGGTCCGGGTGGATGGTCGGTGTCGCCGACAGCAGGGCCTGGGTGTAGGGGTGCAGGGGGCGGGTGTAGATGTCCTCCTTGGGGCCCATTTCCACCGGCCGGCCGAGGTACATCACCAGCACCTGGTCGGCCACGTGGCGCACCACTGCCAGGTTGTGGGAAATGAACACGTAGGCGGTGTTGAATTCCTGCTGCAGGTCCATGAACAGGTTCAATACCTGGGCCTGGATCGATACGTCCAGGGCCGAGGTCGGTTCGTCCGCCACCAGCACCTTGGGCTGCAGCATCATTGCCCGGGCCAGGGCGATACGCTGGCGCTGCCCCCCGGAGAACATGTGCGGGTAGCGCTGGTAATGTTCGGGGCGCAGGCCGACCTGCTTCATCATCGCCTGGACTTTTTCCCGGCGTTCGGCGGCCGACAGCTTGGTGTTGATCAACAGCGGCTCGGCCAGCTGGTCACCGATCTTCTGCCGCGGGTTGAGCGAGGCATAAGGGCTCTGGAACACCATCTGCACGTCTTTGCGCAGTTGCTTGCGCTGGGCCTTGTCGGCACCGGCGACTTCCTGGCCGGCGATCTTCAGCGAGCCGGAAGAGGGTTCCTCGATCAGGGTCAGGGCCCGCGCCAGGGTGGATTTGCCACAACCGGATTCCCCGACCACAGCCAGGGTCTTGCCGGCTTCCAGCTCGAAGGACACGCCGTTGAGTGCGCGCACGGTGGCGTGGCCCTTGAACAGGCCACGGGACACTTCGTAGTGACGGGTAAGGTCGCGGGCGGTAAGAACGACGGCCATTACGCCACCTCCTGATTCAGCGGGTAGAAGCAGCGCACCAGGCTGGCGGCTTTCGGGTCGAGGCTGGGGCGCTGGGCGCGGCAGTTGTCTTGCACGTAGGGGCAGCGCGGCGACAGCAGGCAGCCTTGGGGCCGGTCATAGCGCCCGGGGACGATACCCGGCAGGGTCGACAAGCGAGTGGCGCCGAGGCTGTGCTCGGGAATCGCCGCCAGCAGCGCTTCGCTGTAGGGGTGCGCGGGGATGTCGAACAGCTCCGGTACCTGGCCCACCTCAACCGCCTGGCCGGCGTACATCACGCACACCCGCTGGGCGGTTTCGGCGACCACGGCGAGGTCGTGGGTGATCAGCACCAGGCCCATGTTCTGCTCTTTTTGCAGGTTCAGCAGCAGGTCCATGATCTGCGCCTGGATGGTCACGTCCAGGGCGGTGGTGGGTTCGTCGGCGATCAGCAGCTTGGGCTCGCCGGCGATCGCCATGGCGATTGCCACCCGCTGGCTCATGCCGCCGGACAGTTGGTGCGGGTAGGCGTCCATGCGGCTGGCGGCGCCGGGGATCTCGACCTTTTCCAGCAGTTCGATGGCGCGCTTGCGTGCGGCCTTGCTGGACATCTTCAGGTGCAGGCGCAGCACTTCCTCGATCTGGAAGCCCACGGTATAGCTGGGGTTCAACGCGGTCATCGGGTCCTGGAAGACCATGGCCAGGTCCTTGCCGACGATCTGCCGGCGCTGGCGCGCGCTGAGCTTGAGCATGTCGCGGCCGTCGAAGCTTAGGGCATCGGCGGTGACGATGCCGGGGTGCTCGATCAGGCCCATCAAGGCCATCATGGTCACCGATTTGCCGGAGCCAGACTCGCCGACGATGGCCAGCACTTCTCCCTTGTCGACCTTGAGGTCGAGGCCATCGACCACCGGCACCGCCGTGGCGTCGCCGAAACGGACATTGAGATTCTTGATTTCTAGCAGTGACATGGGAATCTCCTCAGGCGGCGTTCTTGAGTTTCGGATCCAGCGCATCGCGCAGGCCGTCGCCCATCAGGTTGATTGCCAGCACGCTGAGCAAAATGGTCAGGCCCGGCAGGCTCACGACCCACCAGGCGCGTTCGATGTAGTCCCGGGCCGAGGCCAGCATGGTGCCCCACTCCGGAGTCGGCGGTTGTACGCCCAGGCCGAGGAAGCCCAGGGCGGCGGCGTCGAGGATCGCCGAGGAGAAGCTCAGGGTGGCCTGGACGATCAGCGGTGCCATGCAGTTGGGCAGCACGGTGATGAACATCAGGCGTGGCAGGCCGGCACCGGCCAGGCGCGCGGCGGTCACGTAGTCGCGGTTGAGTTCGCCCATCACTGCGGCGCGGGTCAGGCGTACATAGGACGGCAGGGACACCACGGCAATGGCGATCACGGTATTGATCAGGCCTGGGCCGAGGATGGCGACGATGGCCACGGCCAGCAGCAGCGAGGGCAGGGCCAGCATGATGTCCATCAGGCGCATGATGGTCGGGCCCAGCAAACGCGGGAAGAAGCCGGCGAACAGCCCGAGGAGGATCCCCGGGATCAGCGACATCACCACCGACGACAGGCCGATCAGCAGCGACAGGCGCGAACCCTGGATCAGGCGCGAGAGCAGGTCGCGGCCCAGTTCATCGGTGCCTAGCAGGAACTGCATCTGGCCGCCTTCGAGCCAGGCCGGAGGGGTCAGCAGGAAGTCGCGGTACTGCTCGCTGGGGTTGTGCGGCGCCACCCAGGGCGCGAACAGTGCGCAGAACACGATCAGCAGCATGAACAGCAGGCCGGCCACCGCGCCCTTGTTGCGGGAGAAGTGCTGCCAGAATTCTTTGTAGACGGACGGATAGAGCAGGCTTTGATCGACTGCTACTGAGGAAGTTGGAGTGCTCATTAGTCTTGATCTCAGCGCTGATGACGGATGCGTGGGTTGGCAAAGCCGTAGAGGATGTCCACCACGAAGTTGACCATGATCACCAGGCAGGCGATCAGCAGGATGCCGTTCTGCACCACGGGATAGTCCCGGGCGCCGATGGCTTCGATCAGCCACTTGCCGATGCCCGGCCAGGAAAAGATGGTTTCGGTCAGGACCGCACCGGCCAGCAGGGTGCCGACTTGCAGGCCGACCACGGTCAGCACCGGAATCAGCGCGTTGCGCAGGCCGTGGACGAACACCACCCGAGCCGGCGACAGGCCCTTGGCCTTGGCGGTACGGATGTAGTCCTCACGCAGTACTTCGAGCATCGAGGAGCGGGTCATCCGCGCGATCACCGCCAGCGGAATGGTGCCCAGCACGATGGCGGGCAGGATCAGGTGCTGCAGCGCGTCGAAGAAGGCGTCGGTGTCTTTGGCCAGCAGGGTGTCGATGAGCATGAAGCCGGTTTTCGGCTCGATGTCGTATAGCAGGTCGATACGCCCGGAAACCGGGGTCCAGCCCAGGCTTACCGAGAAGAACATGATCAGGATCAGGCCCCACCAGAAGATCGGCATCGAATACCCCGCCAGCGAGATCCCCATCACCCCATGGTCGAACAGCGACCCTCGCTTCAAGGCGGCGATCACCCCGGCCAGCAGGCCGAGCACGCCGGCGAACAGCAGGGCGGCCATGGACAGTTCCAGGGTCGCGGGGAACAGCGAGGTGAATTCGCTCCAGACGCTGGTGCGGGTGCGCAGGGACTCGCCCAGGTCGCCGTGGGCCAGCTTGCCGATGTAGTCCAGGTACTGGGCGTACAGCGGTTTGTTCAATCCAAGGCGTTCCATTGCCTGGGCATGCATCTCAGGGTCGACCCGACGCTCGCCCATCATGACTTCCACGGGGTCGCCGGGAATCATGCGTATCAAGGCGAAGGTCAGCAAGGTGATGCCGAAGAATGTGGGTATCAGCAACCCCACACGGCGGGCAATAAAACTAAACATCTTCTGAAGTACCTCAATCAGCCGGTTAGGCGTTCCCGCCATCCTTGGGGTCAAGGACGGCGGGCGTTTCTTATTACTTCACTTGGGTGGTAGCGAAGTTGTTAGTGGTCAGGGGGCTAATGTGATAACCCTCGACGTTCTTGCGCATGGCGGTGAACATTTTCGGATAGGCCATGGGGATCCACGGTTGATCCTGTTCGAAAACCAGCATGGCCTTTTCATAGAGCTCGGCGCGTTTGGCGGGTTCAGCGTCGGAGCGTGCTTCGTCGATCAGCTCCTGGAACGTCTTGTTGCACCAGCGGGCGTAGTTTTCGCCGTTTTTCGCCGCGTCACAACTCAGGTTCGGGGTCAGGAAGTTGTCCGGATCGCCGTTGTCCCCGGCCCAGCCCGCCGACACCATATCGTGTTCGCCGTTTTTCGCACGCTTGAGCATCTCGCCCCACTCCATCACGCGGATGTCGAGCTTGAGGCCCACCTTGGCCAGGTCGGCCTGCATCATCTGTGCGCCGAGCATCGGGTTGGGGTTGGTCGGGCCGCCGCCGTTGCGGGTGAACAGGGTGATAACCGTACCCTCCGGTACACCGGCTTCCTTGAGCAGCGCGCGGGCCTTGTCCAGATCCCGGGGCGGGTTCTTCAGGCTGTTGTTGAAGCCCAGCAGGGTCGGCGGATATGGGCCGGTGGCCACCAGGGCGTTGCCCTTGCCGTACAGGCTGTTGACGTAGGCTTCCTTGTCGAAGGCGATGTCGATGGCTTTGCGTACCCGTACATCGCTCATGTATTTGCGCGTGGTGTTCATGGCGATGTAGCCGGTGGTCATGGCCGCCAATTCATCGACCTTGAGGTTGGCATCGGCCTTGATGCTGGGGATGTCGTCGGGCTTGGGGTAGAGGGCGATCTGGCATTCGTTGGCCTTGAGTTTCTGCAGGCGCACGTTGTTATCGGTGGTGATCGCCAGCACCAGCGGGTCGGCCGGCGGCTTGCCGCGGAAGTAGTCCGGGTTGGCCTTGAAGCGTACCTGGGCGTCCTTGGCGTAGCGGGTGAAGATGAACGGGCCGGTGCCGATGGGCTTGCTGTTGAGCTCAGAGGTCTTGCCTTCCTTGAGCAGCTTGTCGGCGTATTCGGCCGGGAAGATCGACGAGAAGGCCATGGCTACGTCGGCGAGGAAAGGGGCTTCGCGGCGGGTCAGGGTGAAGACCACGGTGTGGTCGTCGATCTTCTCGACGCTTTTCAGCAGTTCCTTGAAGCCCATGCTTTCGAAATAGGGGAAGCCCACGCTGGACTTGTCATGCCAGGGGTGCTTAGGGTCCAGCTGGCGCTGGAAGCTCCAGAGCACGTCGTCGGCGTTCATCTCGCGCGTGGGGGTGAAGTAGTCGGTGCTGTGGAATTTGACGCCCTTGCGCAGGTGGAAGGTGTATTGCAGGCCGTCGGGGCTGATGTCCCAGGATTCGGCCAGGGCCGGCTCGATGTCAGTGGTGCCGGGCTTGAAGTCCACCAGGCGGTTGAAGATGGTTTCCGCCACTGCGTCGGCCGTGACTGCAGTCGTGTACTGGACCATATCGAAGCCTTCCGGGCTGGCTTCGGTACAGACCACCAGGGGTTTGGCTGTGGCGCCCAGAGCGACGCTCAGCAGGGCGGCGCCAACGGCCGCTTTCAGGGGAAGCATTTTCATCAGGAACCCTCTGCAATCGATTGAACCAGATTAGCTTGAATGGCGGATTCGTCATGAATCCGCCCTTCAACTGGTGGGTTAGAGAATATTGAACGGGACGGTGGTAACCAGTCGGAACTCGTTGATGTTGCCGTCGGCCTGGTTCTCGCTGGCGCGGTGCGTGGTGTAGGTGGCACGGATCGCGGTGGCTTTCAGCGGGCCGCTCTGTACGGCGTAGGAAGCACCGATGCCGTATTCGTAGTGGTGCTCGCCGTCCATGGTGCGTACGCCATAGACCGTACCGTCTGCCTTGACGCCGCTGTAGGCAGTGCCGTTGTAGTGGGTACCGTCGATGCCCCAGCCACGGGCCTGGTAGATGTTGAACTTGAGGCCGGGCACGCCGTACTCGGCCATGTTCAGGCCGTAGGCGATCTGGAAGGATTTCTCGTTCGGGCCGTTGAAGTCCGAGAGCAGGGAGTTGGCCAGGTAGATGCCGTTGGTTTCGTGCAGGTAGTCGAAGTACTCGTTACCGTTGATTTCCTGGTACGAGAAGGTAAGGCTGTGGGCCTGGTGGGTCAGGCCGAGGGACAGCGAGTAGGTGTCGTTGTCGATCTCGCCCATCTTCTTCTTGCCGGTATCGACGGTCTTGTAATAGTTCAGGCCGGTGGTCAGGCTCAGCACCGAGCTGTCGCCCAGCTCGTGGGTGGCGCCGAAGTAGTACTGGTTCCAGAAGTCTTCCACCTTGGAGGCGTAGAGGCTGGTCTTCAGGCTTTTCAGCGGCTGGTAGTTGGCGCCGACCAGGCTTACGCGATCGGTCTCGGCACCGTTGCTGTTGTACTCGGAGCTGAACTTGGACAGGCTCTGTTCGGTCCGTGGCGATACCCGGTCGAAGCTGCCGGCGTCGAACGACAGGTTGTTGAACTCTTCGCTGTGGATGCTCACCCCTTCAAAGCTCGAAGGCAGCGGACGGTTGCCGATGACGTCGACGATCGGCGTGCTGAAGTTCTGCCGGCCGGCGGTCAGGGTGGTGTTGGACACGCGGAACTTGACGTTGGCCAGGCCCAGCTTGCTCCACTGGCCCACGGCGTCGCCGTCGGAGTGGGTCAGGGTGCGGTTGTTCTTGCCGGCGATGTCCTTGCGGTCACGATCCAGAGCAATAGCGTTGTAGGCGGCGACTTCCGTGCTGACGCCCACGGTGCCTTGAGTGAAACCCGAGGTGTAGTTGAGGATGGTGCCCTGTACCCAGTTGATACGGCGCGGGGTCGAGGTCTCAACACCATTGTGGTTGTACGAAAAACGGTCGTTACGACGTTTCAGCTCGTTGGCGTACCAGTTGCGCGTGGTACCCGACAGGCTCTGCCCTTCGATAAAACCCTTGGTCTCAGCCTGGGCACTGGTGGCGTTGAGTTCAGTCGGGACGAAGTCCTGGCTGACGTTCTCCGCATAGGCCGAGGCGGTGATGCTACTGATAGCCAAGGCTAACAATGCGCTGCTGCTCAGTTTCATGGGTGAAGCTCCTTTGTTTTCTTTTTTAAATGCCGGTTTTTTTGGGCCGGCTGGTTTTTGGAACTCATTCAAGGCATCGCAAACGTTTGCATGTGGCTTGATCGCCGAATTCAGGCAAAGCGCCTGCGTGAGGGCGAAAATCGCCCCCAGGGTTTTGGCTCATCGGTTATGGGGCTAGGCTGACACCCGAAAAGGAGTTGCGGCCGAAAGGACTGACCTTGAAACCTTCGACTTTTGCGCTCAGCGGCTGATTGATCGTCGAGTGGGCCACGGGTGTGATAGGGACCTGTTGCTTGAGCAGTTGCTGGGCCTGTTTGTACAGCAGGCTGCGCTGTTCACGGTCGGTGACGACCTTGGCCTGCTTGATCAGCTTGTCGTACTGCGGATTGCACCACATGGAGTAGTTGTTGCCGCCAATGGCGTCGCAGCTGTACAGGGTGCCCAGCCAGTTGTCCGGGTCACCGTTGTCGCCGGTCCAGCCGATCAGGCTGATGTCGTGTTCGCCGTTCTTGGTGCGCTTGATGTACTCGCCCCACTCGTAGCTGACGATCTTCACCTTGAGGCCGATCTTCGCCCAGTCGGACTGCAGCATCTCGGCCATCAGCTTGGCGTTGGGGTTGTAGGGGCGTTGTACCGGCATGGCCCAGAGGGTGATTTGCGTGCCTTCCTTGACCCCGGCGGCCTTGAGCAGCTCCCGGGCTTTTTCCGGGTTGTAGGCGGCGTCCTTGATGGTTTCGTCGTAGGACCACTGGGTCGGTGGCATGGCGTTGACTGCCAGCTGCCCGGCACCCTGGTACACGGCGTTGAGGATGCTTGGCTTGTTCACCGCCATGTCCAGTGCCTGGCGCACTTCGAGCTGGTCGAAGGGTTTGTGCTGCACGTTGTAGGCGATGTAGCCCAGATTGAACCCGGGCTTTTCGATGACTTGCAGTTTCGGGTCGTTTTTCAGGGTGTCGATATCGGCGGGGCGCGGGTGCAGGGTCACCTGGCATTCGCCGGCCCGCAGCTTCTGCACCCGTACCGAGGCGTCGGTGTTGATGGCGAAGATCAGCCGGTCGAGCTTGACCCGGCTTGGGTCCCAGTAGTGCGGGTTGGCGCTGTAGCGGATCTGCGAGTCTTTCTGATAACGCTGGAACACGAAGGGCCCGGTGCCAATGGGTTTCTGGTTGATCTGGCTCGGGGTGCCGGCCTGGAGCAGTTGCTCGGCGTATTCGGCGGAAAGGATCGCGGCGAAGCTCATGGCCAGGTTCTGGATGAAGGCCGCGTCCACCGTGTTGAGGGTCATGACGACGGTCAGCGGATCGGTCTTTTCGACCCGGGCGATGTTCTTGTTCAGGCTCATGCCGTTGAAGTAGGGAAACTCCGTCGGGTAAGCCTTGCGGAACGGATGTTCGGCGTCGAGCATGCGGTTGAAGGTGAACAGCACGTCGTCGGCGTTGAGGTCTCGGCTCGGCTTGAAATAGGGCGTGCTATGGAACTTCACCCCTTCGCGCAGGTGGAAGCGGTAGGTCAGGCCGTCCTCGGAAATGTCCCAGCTCTTGGCCAGCGCAGGCTGCACGTTGGTGGCGCCTCTTTCGAACTCCACCAGGCGGTTGTACAGCGGCTCGGCGGCATCGTTGTCGGTAGCTGTGGTGTACTGGGCGGTGTCAAAGCCCGCCGGGCTGCCTTCGGAACAGAACACCAGGCTGCGTTCGGCGGCGATGCCGAGCGAACTGGCGGCCAACAGGCCACTGCCCAGCAGGGCCGGGAAAATCCAGGAATGATGCATGACCGTACTTCTCCATTTTTGTTGTGATGAACAATGGGCCATGACTCCTTCCTGGAGCCTGTACAGGCCATTGATGCCAAACCACTACGCGCGGCGGGTGCCCGTTGGCAGACGCAGCTTCGCCTTGCACCGACCTTAAGGGTCGAGGGCCGGGCGGTAACTGCGTCAAACCTGAAATGCCTGTAGGAATCGGCTCTGAATTCGCAAGACTGTGCGCCAGTGGCGGGTCGTTGCGCAGTAGAGACCGAGCCCCGGCGGGCTGGGCCGGTAAAACAACGGCGACGTCATGGACGTCGCCGTTGCAGAACCTTATTTGCCGATGCTGACGCCGTAGAAGGAGTTCAAGCCAAAGGGGCTGATTTTGAAATCCTGCACGTTGGCGCGCATGGGTTGGAACACCGTCGAGTGAGCGATAGGTGTCATCGGTACTGCATCTTTGAGGATGTGTTGCGCCTGCTTGTACAGCTCGGTGCGCTTGGCTACATCAGAGGTAGCCTTGGCTTGCTTGATCAGGGCGTCGTAAGGCTTGTCGCACCATTTCGAGAAGTTGTTGCCGTTCATTGCATCGCAACCGAACAGGGTGCCGAGCCAGTTGTCGGGGTCACCATTGTCGCCGCTCCAGCCGATGATCATCGCCTGGTTCTCGCCGCCCTTGGAGCGCTTGATGTACTCGCCCCACTCGTAGCTGACGATGTTCACTTTCAGGCCGATCTTCGCCCAGTCCGACTGCAGCATCTCGGCCATCAGCTTGGCGTTGGGGTTGTAGGGGCGTTGTACCGGCATGGCCCACAGGGTGATCTGGGTGCCTTCCTTGATGCCGGCTTCCTTGAGCAGCTCCTTGGCTTTCTCGGGGTCGTACTTGGCGTCCTTGATGGTGGTGTCATAGGACCACTGGGTAGGAGGCATGGCGTTGACCGCCAGCTGGCCGGCGCCCTGGTACACCGAATCGATGATCTGCGGCTTGTTCACCGCCATGTCCAGTGCCTGGCGCACCTTGAGGTCGGCCAGCGGGTTGGCATCGGTACGGCCCTTGAGGACCGGCATTACGTTGTAGGCGATGTAGCCGAGGTTGAAGCCTGCCTGTTCAGGCATCTTCAGGGTCTTGTCTTCCTTGAGGGCCTTGAGGTCGGCCGGACGCGGGAAGAGGGTGACCTGGCATTCGTTCTTCTTCAGCTTCTGGATACGCACCGAGGGGTCGGTGGTGATGGCGAAGATCAGGTTGTCGATCTTCACGTCTTCAGGCTTCCAGTAGTCCTTGTTGCCGGTGTAGCGGATGTTCGAGTCTTTCTGGTAGCTCTTGAACACGAAGGGGCCAGTGCCGATCGGCTTCTGGTTGATGTCGCTGGCCTTGCCTTCCTTGAGCAGCTTGTCGGCGTATTCGGCGGACTGGATCGAGGCGAAGCTCATGGCCAGGTTCTGGATGAAGGCCGCGTCCACGGTCTTGAGGGTGAACTTGACGGTCTTGTCGTCGATTTTCTCGACCTTGGTGATGTTGGTGTCCATCCCCATATCGGTGAAATACGGGAACTCGGTGGGATAGGCCTTACGGAACGGCATGTCCTTGTCGATCATGCGGTTGAAGGTGAACAGCACGTCGTCGGCGTTGAAAGTACGGGTCGGGGTGAAGTACGGCGTGGTGTGGAACTTGACGCCTTCGCGCAGGTGGAAGGTGTAGGTCAGACCGTCGTCCGAGATGTCCCAACTGGTGGCCAGGCCCGGAATGACCGCGGTGCCGCCGCGTTCGAACTGGCTGAGGCGGTTGTAGAGGGTTTCGGCTGAGGCGTCGAAGTCGGTTCCGGTGGTGTACTGGCCAGGGTCGAAACCGGCCGGGCTCCCTTCAGAGCAGAACACCAGGTTAGTCGCCGCTTGGGCGAAGGGTGCGCTGGCGAGCAAGCCGGCGCTGACTAATAACGGAAGGACTGCTTTCTTGAACATGGTGGCCTCATGATTTGTTGTCATTTTTGGTGTTGAGGGCGACCTTGTGAGTCGACCCGCCGATACTTATGCAGCCCTCATACCCAATGCAAGATGCAGGGCTGCCACAAGTCTCAAAGAGTGGAACGAACGTACAGGAATGACGCATTTGTATAAATCTTGACGCATTTGATCGTTTGCGCCGGTGTTTTGTGGTGCATGTGCTGCCTTTTCACGGGGCAATCGAAGCTCATCGCGCCTGTTCTTGGTGCGGCGCTGCCTGGTGTGCGGGGCGATGCTTGGCCCAGGCGCCCGAGCTTGTCTGTCCGGATGAGGGAAGGCGGCTGGGTGAGGGAGGCCGTGGAGAACGGATGCCCGCAGTTTTGCTGGCGATGGCGGGTGCTTGGCACATCGTCGCAGGTGCTGAATTCGGGGCTCGCAGTGAGGTTGTCACTGTGGAGGTCGCTCTGGGGTTGTGACGGCGTAGTGCCGCGGATCAGACCCGTTGTCTGCCAAACCTGGAGCGGAAAGGTCTTATCCATGCAAACCTCATTTTTTCTTTTTCTAGGGCATATCTGAGGATTGGCCTTGTGGGCCATGGAAACTCGCCTTCTTATGGGGAGTGGATGCAGCCCCATGGACCCTGTGCGGCGACGGCGATCGCTTTGTTGTGTTGTTGATAGTCGATTCGCCGATGCCGAAATTAAGTCATGCTGAAATCGTGGTCAACGAAAATTAAGCGTGACTAACATTTCTCATTGTGCACGGGGTTGTCCCAGGGGTTCGACTGGCGGCCGTGTGCGGGACTCAGGCCGCGGAATGGTCGTCGAACAGGCCCATGGTGGTGACGGTCAGGACTTCTGCCGGGCCATCGCCGACGTTGGCCAGGCAATGAGTCTTGGTGGCATCGAAGTGCACCGAGTCACCGGCACTCAGGGGGTATTGACTGCCCTCGATGGTGTAGACGATCTGTCCTGAAAGCACGTAGGAGAACTCCGAGCCGTCATGGGAAATCAGCTCGGACTGGTAGCCCACCGGTATGTTCATCTTGACCGCGTTGATCAGGTTTCCGGGAAAGGAGCTGGACAGGCGTTCGTAGGCCAGTGGCTGGCCTTCGATGGTGTAGCGCACCCGCTTGCCGTCGTGGGAGTCGGGTTGCGCCTGGATCGGCTGGTCGAACAGGGCGTTCAGCGGAACATTCAGAGACTTGGCGATATTGACCAAGGAAGAGATCGATACACCTGTGAGATTACGCTCTGCCTGGGAGAGGAAGCTGGCGGTCAGACCGGATTCGCTGGCGATCTGGCGCAGGGTTTTCTTGGCGGCGCGGCGATAGCGACGCAGGCGTTCGCCGATGCGATCTGCGGTCATTGAGGAGACTCTTATAGGAAAGGAGCAGTATACCCGGCGCACGTCAGCAACATCTGAGTCGCTGCGTGCCGAGGGGCATAACTCTAACATCACCGAGCCGGGTTCCTCCGGGGCCGGGTTGAAATAACCGGTAACGAAAAACGGCGATAACCTTGATGTCGAAGGTTATCGCCGTTGCAAAGCGCAAGGAAAAAGTCAGGGCATCAACACTTCGATGGCGCCGTCGGCGGTCATGCTGACCTGGCTGGTGCCGGCCTCGACTTCTGGCGTTACCGGTGCCGAATCCATGCTGGCGGCCTTCATCATCATCGGCGCGCGCATATAAGGCTGGGGATAACCATTGCTGTTGAGGTTCAGGTTGACGATCTTGTAGCCCTTGCCGCCCAGGGCTTCGGTGGCCAGTTGGGCGCGGGCCTTGAAGGCCTTGACCGCATCCTTGAGCAGGGTGTCTTCGCTGGCCCTGCGGGTCGGGTCGGCGATGGCGAAGTCCATGCCACCCATCTTCAGGTCGCCCAGCAGTTCACCGGTGAGCTTGGACAGTGCGGCGAAGTCGGAGCTTTCCAGGCGCAGCTCGGCGCGCTCACGCCAGCCCGTGATCTTCTGGCCCTTGCCGTCGTAGATCGGGTAGCTGTTGCGACTGCCCTGGCGCAGGGTCACATCCTTGACCTGGCGCGCCTGGTCCAGGGCCTTGTTCATGGTGGTAGTGATTTCTGCGGCGAGCTTGGCCGGGTCGGTGTTCTGCGATTCGCTGTAGAGGGTCACGATCATCAGATCCCGAGCTACTTCCTGGCTGACTTCGGCGCGCAGGGAAATCTGGTTGTAGTGCAGTTCATCGGCGGCCAGGGCGGGCAGGCTGGTGAGGGTGCCGGCGCTGAGGGCGAGAAGGGCGACGCTGCGACTGAAATGCTGCATGAAAACTCCTTGAGTGCGGTCCGCAGGATAAGGTCAGAGCCTGGGTGAAACCTTCAGACTGTGGTTTTTATTCCTCGTTGCGGCCAATTACAACTTTGATACACATGATCGCCATGGATCGTCCGCGGCCGCTCAAGCCAGTGTGGCGCTTTGCCGCAGTTTTGCCTGCGCCGGGGGCTGCTTGGTTATACTCCCGGCGATTGCCCTGGAGCGCTCATCAGGAGAGCTCATGCTCGCCCCCGTAAAATTGCTGTCCGCAACCCGTCAGAACCTCTGGCGCCTGACCTTTATCCGTACCTTGGTGCTGGCCGCTCAGGCCGGTTCCGTGGGGCTTGCCTACTGGCTGGACCTGCTGCCGCTGCCCTGGTTGCAACTGGGCGTGACCCTGATGTTTTCCATGGTGCTGTGCGCTTTCACCGCGATCCGCCTGCGCACCTCGTGGCCGGTGACGGAGCTGGAGTACGCCCTGCAACTGGCCTGTGACCTGTTTATCCACAGTGTCCTGCTGTACTTCTCCGGTGGTTCCACCAACCCCTTCGTTTCCTATTACCTGGTGCCCCTGACCATCGCCGCGGTGACCTTGCCCTGGCGCTACTCGGTGGTCCTGTCGGGTATCGCCCTGACGCTCTATACCCTGTTGCTGGCGCGTTTCTACCCGTTGCAGACCTTCCCCATCGCCCGGGAGAACCTGCAGGTCTACGGCATGTGGCTGAGCTTTGCCCTGGCTGCGGCGGTGATCACCTTCTTCGCTGCACGCATGGCGGAGGAGCTGCGTCGCCAGGAAGAACTGCGGGCTATCCGGCGCGAAGAGGGGCTGCGCGACCAGCAATTGCTGGCAGTGGCGACCCAGGCCGCCGGCGCCGCCCATGAATTGGGCACGCCCCTGGCGACCATGAGCGTGCTGCTCAAGGAAATGCGCCAGGACCATTCCGACCCGCTGCTGCAGGATGACCTCGGCGTGCTCCAGGACCAGGTCAAGTTGTGCAAGGAAACCCTGCAGCAACTGGTGCGTGCGGCCGAGGCCAATCGCCGCCTGGCGGTGGACATGCAGGAAGTCACCCAGTGGCTGGACGAAGCCTTGAACCGTTGGCACCTGATGCGCCCGGAAGCCAGCTACCGTTTCCATCTGTTGGGCGAGGGGCCGGTGCCGCGCCTGGCGCCGCCGCCGGACCTGACCCAGGCCCTGCTCAACCTGCTGAACAATGCCGCCGATGCCTGCCCCGAAGGCCTGGAAGTACGCCTGGACTGGGACGCGGAAAACCTCACCATCAGTATTCGTGACCACGGTGCCGGAGTACCCTTGGCCATCGCCGAACAGATCGGCAAACCGTTTTTTACCACCAAGGGCAAAGGCTTCGGCCTGGGCCTGTTTTTGAGCAAGGCCAGCGTGACCCGCGCTGGAGGCTCAGTGAAACTCTACAGTCATGAGGAAGGCGGAACGCTCACCGAGCTGCGCCTGCCCCGTGCCGCCCGAGGAGACGACCATGAGTGAAGAGATCCAAGTCGAAGGCGAGGAACTGCCGCACCTGTTGCTGGTGGATGATGACGCCACCTTTACCCGCGTGATGGCCCGAGCCATGAGCCGCCGCGGTTTTCGCGTGAGCACCGCCGGTTCCGCCGAGGAGGGCCTGGTCATTGCCCAGCAGGACCTGCCGGACTACGCCGCGCTGGACTTGAAGATGGATGGCGACTCCGGGCTGGTGCTGTTGCCCAAGCTGCTGGAGCTGGACCCGGAGATGCGGGTGCTGATTCTCACCGGCTATTCGAGCATCGCCACCGCGGTGGAAGCGATCAAGCGTGGCGCCTGCAACTACCTGTGCAAGCCCGCGGATGCCGACGATGTACTGGCCGCGCTGCTCTCCGAACACGCCGATCTCGACACCCTGGTGCCGGAAAACCCGATGTCGGTGGACCGCTTGCAGTGGGAACACATCCAGCGCGTGCTGACCGAACACGAAGGCAACATCTCCGCCACTGCCCGGGCCCTGGGCATGCACCGCCGTACCTTGCAGCGCAAATTGCAGAAACGTCCCGTGCGTCGCTGAACCGCGACTGAACGAATGTCCGCTGGACGTCGTGAAAAAGCGAGCCGATCTACTATGATCGGCTCAACGCTTGCCTTTCTTCCTATCGAGCCTCAACGATGAATCAGAACGCTGAATACTCCGCGGTCAACGATGCCGTGCGCGGGCAATTCTTTCGCCGGGTCTGGGCCATGATCACGCCCTACTGGCGCAGTGAGGAAAAGGGCAAGGCCTGGCTGTTGCTGGTTGCAGTGATCGGCCTGTCGCTGTTCAGCGTGGCCATCTCGGTGTGGATCAACAGCTGGTACAAGGACTTTTACAACGCCTTGCAGAAAAAGGATGAAGCGGCGTTCTGGCACTTGATCCTGTATTTCTGCGGGATTGCTGCGGTGGCGATCCTGGGGGCGGTGTACCGCCTGTACCTGACCCAGATGCTGACCATCCGCTGGCGGGCCTGGCTTACCGAGAAGCATTTTGCCCGCTGGCTGGGCCACAAGAACTATTACCAGCTGGAGCAGGGCGGCTACACCGACAACCCGGACCAGCGGATTTCCGAAGACCTCAACAGCTTTACCAGCAATACGCTGTCCCTGGGCCTGGGGCTGATCCGCAACATTGTCAGCCTGGTGTCCTTCTCGATCATCCTGTGGGGGGTATCCGGCAGTATCGAGGTGTTCGGCTACACCATTCCCGGCTACATGTTCTGGTGCGCGCTGGTTTACGCCGCTGTCGGCAGCTGGCTGACCCACTTGATCGGGCGCCGCCTGATCGGCCTCAACAACCAGCAACAGCGCTTCGAAGCCGACCTGCGTTTTTCCATGGTGCGGGTACGGGAGAATGCCGAAAGCATTGCCCTGTATGACGGCGAGAAAAACGAGAACCAGCGTCTGAGCAGCCGTTTTGGCAAGGTCTGGCACAACTTCTGGGACATCATGAAGGTCTCCAAGCGCCTGACCTTCTTCACCGCCGGGTATGGCCAGATTGCGATCATTTTCCCCTTTATCGTGGCAGCCCCGCGGTACTTTTCCGGCAAGATCGAGCTGGGTGAGCTGATGCAGATCAACTCGGCATTCGGGAACGTTCAGGAGAACTTCAGTTGGTTCATCAGTGCGTATTCGGACCTGGCGGCCTGGCGCGCCACCTGTGATCGTTTGCTGAGTTTCCGCCAGGCCATGAGTGATAACGAAGAACGGACCCCGGCCATCGACGTGCAGCATCAGGGCGAACAATTGCGCGTACGTGACCTGGGCCTGGATCTGGCCGATGGCCGGCATCTGCTGGCTGGCGCTGAAATGACCGTGAACCCAGGTGAGCGGCTCATGCTCAGCGGCCGTTCCGGCAGCGGCAAGAGTACCTTGCTGCGGGCCATGGGCCGGCTGTGGCCGGCCGGGCACGGGAGCATCCTGCTGCCGAACCAGCGTTCCCTGTTCCTGCCGCAAAAGCCCTATCTGCCCATTGGCAGCCTGCGCGAAGCCTTGAGTTATCCACAATCTGGCGACAGCTACCCCCAGGAGCGTTATGCCCAGGTCCTGGAAACCTGCCGCTTGCCCCATCTGGTGGCGCGGCTGGACGAGAGCAATCACTGGCAGCGCATGTTGTCACCGGGCGAGCAGCAGCGCCTGGCCTTTGCCCGGGCCCTGCTCTATGCACCGCAGTGGCTGTACATGGATGAAGCCACCTCGGCCATGGACGAAGAGGACGAAGCCACCTTGTATCAGGCGCTGATCGATCAGTTGCCGGGCCTGAGCATTGTCAGCGTCGGCCATCGCAGCAGCCTCAAGCGCTTCCATCCACGGCTCGTTCGTATCGAGCAAGGGCATCTGCGGGAGCAGGCTCTCACGGCCTGACGGCGGGCCGAGCACCAGCCTCAAGCCCAGCGCCATGCACCGCCGGTGCAAGGGCGCTGCGCCGTTTGCGAGCGAGCCTGTTCCTACAGGCCGCGATCAGCCTTGGTGCAGGATCGAGCGGTCCACACGTATGGCCAACTGGCCGCTGCCCGGCTTCGCGTTGAAGGCCACGTTGCCGTGTTCATCCACGCTGGCTCGGGCGATCGGGGCGCCGTTGAGCAGCAGCTCCAGTGGTGCATCCTTGAGGGACTGGCCGGAGGCCAGTTGCAGTTTCAGGTTGATAGCCATGGTGGTCTCCTTATCAGGCGTTGCTGTCGATGAAGTGGCTGGCGTTCTTGTCGATGGAGCCGACCAGCTCCGGTGAACCACCACGGAACTGGCGGAACACATTGCGCCCGGTGGCGCTGCTGTTGCTGGTGCTGGCCGGGATGCTCAGGGTTGGCTGGAAGCTGTCGCTCAATTCCACATAGGCCGACCAGGGGCCGATGTAGGACTCGTTCAACCCGTTGGTTTCGCTGAGGGCGTAGCGCACCGCGTGGCCTGGCAGCCAGTTGGGTTCGCTGGGGCTATGGCTCTGCCAGCCATCGGCGAGAATTGCCGGAACCGCACTGGGGGTTTCCAGGTAGCCGGCCGGCTTGTTCGGGCTGTAGTTCTGCAGCAGCAGGTAGGTGCTCCAGCCCCACCAGTTGTCGATGGTCTTGCTGTCATTGAGGTTGTTGACATCGCTGCGGCGCAGGACCTTGTCACCACTCATCACGAACAGTGGCGAGAAGTTGCCGGTTTTCGCGGCCTTCAGGTCCGGCAGGGTTTTCAGGGCTGCGTAGCTGGCGGGCGCCGGAAGGCTGCCGCTGAGGTAGCTGGCGAAGATTTCGTCTGCCGAACTCTGCACGGCCAGCTTCACCTGCTGGCGATTGCGATGGTCGACGCTGTCGAAGTAGCGCTTGTCGCCATAGGCGTGCCAGCGATCGCCCTGGGCGTTGCTGACATTCAGGCCGAACTTGCTGTCCTCGTCATGCATGAAGCGGGTAATCAGCGAACCCAGGTCGCTGGGGGTGACGACTGCCGCCACCTGTTTGCGCGGCACCCGTACGTGGCCGGAAGAAAACAGATCGGTGAGGAAATGGTCGGCGAAGGCGTTCATTGCGTAAGCCAGTTCCAGTTGCTTGTCGTCCGCGCTCTTGCCCGCCAGTACCGCTTGCTGCAGCGCTGCGGTATGGCCTGCGGTGTAGGCAGCCAGGGCCCACTCGCCGAAGTGATCGGCGTTGTTGGCCGCCAGTTTCAGGTAGCGCCCCAGGGGGAACAGGGCGGATACCACGCTGCCGCCGCCGGTAATCTTGTTCCACTCCTCGGACAGGGTGTCGCCCAGGGCGTCATAGGCTTCATGGGGCTGCTTGCCGTCGCGGATCGCCTGGTTGGCGGCGACGATTTCCTTTTGCATCACCGCAAGGATCTGCCGGGCTTCGTCTTTCGCAGCCGGCAGTACCGCAAGGGAGTTGAACGCCGCCATAAAGCGCTGCACTCGATCACTGGGGGTTGCGCCTTCGCAGATCGGCTGCTCGGGAATGCCATAGAAGTCGCCCCCCAGGGCCACCACCTGGCCGTAGGTCAACGCCAGGCCGTTAGGCAGGTGCAGTTCGACCTGCCACGCCGGGATGGCCGGTGCATCCTTGACGAAGCGCAGCAGGGTGCTGTCGCCGATGGCTGTGTGTTCGCCGCCCTCGAAACGCAGCTGTGGCTGGCCCTTGGTGGCTTTTTGTGCAGAACGAGGCAGGTCTTCCGGGCGGTGGTACTTGATGGTGTGGTGGCCATCGGCGACCAGCACCAGGGTGTCGCCATCGCCGGAAATGGCGATGCCTTGTTCACTGAACAGGCGGTCCAGGTCGGCGACGATCTTGCCGGCGTGTTGTGGCTGTTGCTGCTTCTGTGCAGAGAGTCCTGACATTTCTAGCTCCTTGATATGTCATGGGGGTATTTCCTTGTTTGGCTGTATATATATACAGTTAAATCGAGCATAGAGGAAAACGCTTTCCCGTCAAGAAGCGAATGCATTGCTGCAGCATTTTTTCCTTTTCCGTCTCCCGCAATCGCACCCGCAGGCGGGCCCCGGGGCAGCGAGGTTCCAGACGCCAGCGTGCGGATTGAATTATCATTAGCGCCCTAACGACAGGTTCAAGGTCCACCCGCCCATGCTGGCTATTTTTCTCGAAACCCTGACGATCACGGCGCCGGTCTTTGCCATGTTGCTGCTCGGCCTGTTGCTCAAGCGGGTGGAATGGATCAACGACAACTTCATTCATACGGCCTCGGCCCTGGTGTTCAACGTCACCATGCCGGCGCTGCTGTTTCTCGGCATTGTCCATGCCGACCTGCATTCATCGTTGAAACCCGGGGTGCTGATCTATTTCTCCTTGGCCACCCTGGCGTGCTTTGGTCTGGCCTGGGGCTGGGCGATCTGGCGTTGCCCCAAGGCCGACCGCGGGATCTATACCCAGGGTGCGTTTCGCGGCAATAACGCGATCATCGGCCTGGCCCTGGCAGCCAGCATGTACGGCGATTACGGAATTTCCCTGGGGGCAGTGCTCGCAGCCCTGGTGATCCTGTTCTACAACACCCTCTCGACCATCGTCCTGGCGGTCTACAGCCCGGTGATCAAGTCCGATCCCTGGAGCATCTTCAAGAGCGTTGTCAGCAACCCGCTGATTGTCAGCGTGCTGGTGGCCGCACCGTTCGCCTACTGGCAGATCGGCATTCCCAACTGGCTGGAAACTTCGGGGCGCTACCTGGCGCAGATGACCCTGCCCCTGGCGCTGATCTGCATTGGCGGCACCTTGTCCCTGGCTGCCTTGCGCAACAGCGGTGAGCTGGCGATGAGTTCCAGTTTGCTGAAGATGGTCAGCCTGCCGGCCCTGGCAACCCTGGGGGCCTGGCTGTGCGGGTTTCGCGGGGCGGAGTTGGGGATCCTGTTCCTGTACTTTGGCAGCCCCACCGCGGCGGCCAGTTTTGTCATGGCCCGCGCGGCCAATGGCAACCATGAACTGGCGGCGGCGATCATCGTCATCACCACAGTGATGGCGGCGGTGACCACCAATATCGGGATTTTCCTGTTGCAGTGGGGTGGGTGGATCTAGGTTTTGCCGCGAGCCGGCTCCTACACGGCCATTGCGTAGGAACCGGCGGCGGGGTCACTGCGGTTGCTGATAGGTGTCTATCACTTCCTGGGCCGCGCGAAATGCATCGATGGCCGCCGGCACCCCGGCATACACCGCACAATGCAGCAGCGCTTCACGAATCTCTTCGACACTGCAGCCGTTGTTCAGTGCGCCGCGCACGTGGCCCTTGAGTTCCTGTGGGCACTTGAGTGCGGTCAGGGTCGCCAGGGTGATCAGGCTGCGGGTCTTGAGCGGCAGGCCCTCACGGTTCCACACACCGCCCCAGGCATGCTCGTTGACGAAGTCCTGCAAGGGCTGGGTGAATTCGGTGGCATTGCCCAGGGCGCGATCGACGAACGCATCGCCCATGACCTGGCGACGCATCTGCAACCCGCTTTTCTTGTTCTCGCTCATGGTGCTTCCTTCTTGTGTTGGCGGCGCCAGGCTCGCAGCGAACTGAACAGCAGGAACGCCACCAGCGCTGGCAGGACGAAAAACAGCATCAGGTGTTCCAGCTTGCCGGCCAGAGGCATGCCGGTGGTGAAGGACACCACATGCAGCCCGTAAGCCAGGTACAAGCCCAGGAACAGCAGGCCTTCGGCCCGGGTCACGCGGTATCCGGAATAGAACACCGGCAGGCACAGCACGGCCACGCCGAGCATGACCGGCAGGTCGAAGTCCAGGGCATTGGGCGAGACCGAAAGAGGTGTCGGTGCCACCAGGGCGGTGAAGCCCAGCACTCCCAGCAGGTTGAACAGGTTGCTGCCGATGATGTTGCCCACGGCAATCTCGCGCTGGCCGCGCAGGGCCGCCAGCAGCGAAGTGGCGAGTTGGGGCAGGGAGGTGCTGACGGCGATCACGGTCAGGCCCATGACCCGCTCGGACAGCCCCAGGTCGTCGGCCACGGAGACGGCGGCGCCCAGCAGCAAGTGCCCGGCGAAGACCAGCAGGCCGAGGCCGAGCAGGACCATCAGCAGGCTGCTGATGCGCGGTGCCCAACTGCGCTGGCCGGCCGGTGCGGGTGAGTGGGGGCGCTGCGAATGGCGGGACTGGCGCAACAGCAGGCCCAGGTACAGCACCAGGGCTGCCAGCAGGATCAGGCCGTCGCTGGGGCTGAGTTGTTCGTTGTAGGCCAGCACGAACACCAGCAGGCTGGCGCCGATCATCAGCGGGATGTCCAGGCGCACCAGTTGCCGCGAGACCCGCAGCGGGATGATCAGCGCGGACAGGCCGAGGGTCACCAAAATGTTGAAAATGCTGCTGCCGATCACGCTGCCCACGGCAATGTCGGTGTTATCGGCCAGGGTTGCCTGCAGGCTGATGGCCATTTGTGGCGCGCTGCTGCTGAAGGCGACGATGCTCAGGCCAATGATCAGTGGGCGCATGTGCAGGCGTGCAGCCAGGCGGATGGCCGCGCGCACCAGCAGTTCGGCGCCGGCGATCAGCATCAGCAGGCCGCTGATGAGCTGGATCAGGCTGAGCAGGGGCAGTTCGGCAAAGGCGGTAATGGCGTGGGCTCCCGGGGTCAGTCGCTGAGGGCTTGGACGCGGACTTTGGCAGTTCCGCTGCGCAGCATGTCCAGTTGTTGGGCGGCGGCGCGGGACAGGTCGATCAGGCGGCCTCGGGTGTGCGGGCCTCGGTCGTTGATACGTACCACAACGCTCTTGTCGTTGCCCAGGTTGGTGACCTGTACCCGGGTGCCGAATGGCAGTTCGCGGTGGGCGGCGGTCAGGCCGTTCTGATCGAAGGGCTCGCCACTGGCGGTGCGATTGCCGTGGTGCCGAGCGCCGTAATAGGAGGCGGTGCCGGTGGCGTCATAACCCCGGGGGTCGATGACGTGGCTGGTGGCGCAGCCGGTGAGCAGAGCGAGCAGGGCGCTAGTGGCAACCAGACGCTTCATTCGGGAGCTCCGATGGTTGATGTGGCGAGGGAGCGTACTCCCGCTGGTCTGTCTGGCAGACCGCAAGCCGTCGGCGATGTTCCTTGCTGGAACGGCGCCGGCCGGTTTGCAGTCGCTGTGGGACCGAACGGGAGCACGCTCCCTCGTCACGCGCAAGCAGCCTGGGCCGCTTGCGGTTAAACCGCGATCAGCCCTCGAGCTTGCTCTTGAGCAGCTCGTTGACCTGTTGCGGGTTGGCTTTGCCTTTGGACGCTTTCATCGCCTGGCCGACGAAGAAGCCGAACATCTTGCCGCGCTTGGCCTCATCGGCGGCACGGTACTGTTCGACCTGTTCGGCGTTGGCCGCGAGCATCTCATCGAGCACCGCCGAGATCGCGCCGCTGTCGGTGACTTGCTTGAGGCCCCGCTTGTCGATGATCTCGTCGGCGTTGCCCTCGCCATTGGCCATGGCTTCGAACACGGTCTTGGCGATCTTGCCGGAGATGGTGTTGTCCTTGATCCGCAGCAGCATGCCGCCCAGTTGTTCAGCCGAGACCGGGGCTTCGTCGATTTCCAGGCCCTGCTTGTTCAGCAGGCTGCCCAGCTCGACCATGACCCAGTTGGCGGCGAGTTTGGCGTCACCGGCGATGCTGGCGACCTTCTCGAAGTAGTCCGCCTGCTCACGGCTGGTGGCCAGCACGCTGGCGTCGTAGACCGACAGGCCGAACTGCTCCTGGAAGCGCTCGCGTTTCTGTGGTGGCAGCTCAGGCAAGGTGGCGCGTACCTGGTCGAGGAAGGAGTCCTCGATGACCACGGGCAGCAGGTCCGGGTCGGGGAAGTAACGGTAGTCGTTGGCTTCTTCCTTGCTGCGCATCGGACGGGTTTCGTCCTTGTTCGGGTCGTACAGGCGGGTCTGCTGGATCACCTTGCCACCGTCTTCGATCAGCTCGATCTGGCGCCGGATCTCGGAGTTGATGGCCTTCTCGATGAAGCGGAACGAGTTGACGTTCTTGATCTCGCAGCGGGTGCCGAACTCGACCTGGCCCTTGGGGCGGACCGAGACGTTGCAGTCACAACGCAGGGAGCCCTCGGCCATGTTGCCGTCGCAGATGCCCAGGTAGCGCACCAGGGCGTGGATCGACTTGACGTAGGCCACGGCTTCCTTGGCGCTGCGCATGTCAGGCTCGGAAACGATTTCCAGCAGCGGCGTGCCGGCGCGGTTCAGGTCGATGCCGGTGGCGCCGTTGAACTCTTCGTGCAGGCTCTTGCCGGCGTCTTCTTCCAGGTGTGCGCGGGTGATGCCGACGCGTTTCACGGTGCCGTCTTCCAGGGGAATGTCCAGGTGGCCCTTGCCGACGATCGGCAGTTCCATCTGGCTGATCTGGTAGCCCTTGGGCAGGTCCGGGTAGAAGTAGTTCTTGCGGGCGAACACGTTGTGCTGGCCGATCTCGGCGTCTACCGCCAGGCCGAACATCACCGCCATGCGCACCGCTTCCTGGTTCAGCACTGGCAGCACGCCGGGCATGCCCAGGTCGACCAGGCTGGCCTGGGTGTTGGGCTCGGCACCGAAGGCGGTGGAGCTACCGGAGAAAATCTTCGATTGAGTGGTGAGCTGGGTATGAATCTCCAGCCCGATCACGACTTCCCATTGCATGTGTGTCTCCTCAGAAGCCGGTTGGGGTGCGGGTGTGCCAGTCAGTGTTCAACTGATACTGGTGCGCAACGTTGAGCAAGCGGCCTTCCTGGAAATACGGGGCGAGCAGTTGCACGCCGACCGGCAAGCCGTCGACGAAGCCGGCCGGCATCGACAGGCCCGGCAGGCCCGCGAGGTTGGCGGTGATGGTGTAGACGTCTTCAAGGTATGCAGCGACCGGGTCGCTGCTCTTGGCGCCGAGCTTCCAGGCCGGGTTGGGCGTGGTCGGGCCGAGGATGATGTCGACTTCGTTGAACGCGCTCATGAAGTCGTTCTTCACCAGGCGGCGGATTTTCTGCGCCTTGAGGTAGTAGGCATCGTAGTAGCCGGCGGACAGTGCGTAGGCACCGACCATGATCCGGCGCTGCACTTCGCTGCCGAAGCCTTCGCCGCGGGAGCGCTTGTACAGGTCTTCCAGGTTTTCCGGGTTCTGGCAACGGTAGCCGAAGCGCACGCCGTCGAACCGCGACAGGTTGGAAGAGGCTTCCGCCGGGGCGATCACGTAGTACGCGGGGATGGCGTGCTGCATGTTCGGCAGGCTGATTTCCTTGATCACCGCACCGAGCTTTTCCAGCTCCTTGATGCTGTTGTGGATCAGCTCGGCGATGCGCGGGTCCAGGCCGGCGCTGAAGTATTCCTTCGGCACGCCGATGCGCAGGCCCTGCAGCGAGCCGGTGAGGCCGGCGCTGTAGTCCGGTACCGGTTCATCGATGCTGGTGGAGTCGTTCGGGTCGAAGCCGGCCATGCCTTGCAGCAGGATCGCGCAGTCTTCGGCGGTGCGCGCCAGTGGGCCGCCCTGATCGAGGCTGGAAGCGTAGGCGATCATGCCCCAACGGGAAACGCGACCATAGGTCGGCTTCAGGCCGGTGAGGTTGGTGAAGGCGGCGGGCTGGCGGATCGAGCCGCCGGTGTCGGTAGCCGTGGCGGCTGGCAGCAGGCGCGCAGCGACCGCGGCGGCGGAACCACCGGACGAACCGCCGGGGACGTGTTCCAGGTTCCACGGGTTTTTCACCGCGCCGTACCAGCTCGACTCGTTGGCCGAGCCCATGGCGAATTCGTCCATGTTGGTCTTGCCCAGGGTCACGGCCCCGGCAGCGGCCAGCTTGGCGACCACGGTGGCGTCGTAGGGCGCCTTGAAGTTGTCGAGCATCTTCGAGCCGCAGCTGGTGCGGATGCCCTGGGTGCAGAACAGATCCTTGTGGGCGATCGGCGCGCCCAGCAGGGCACCGCTCTCACCATTGGCGCGACGCTCGTCGGCGGCCTTGGCCTGGGACAGTGCCAGGTCCTGGGTGAGGCTGATGAAGCTGTTGATCTTAGGATCCAGCTCGGCGATGCGCGCCAGCAGGGTCTGGGTCAGTTCTACAGAGGAGAATTTCTTGTCGGCGAGGCCGCGGGCGATCTCGGCCAGAGTCATGTGATGCATTGCAGGCTCTTTCCCTTTAGTCGATGACTTTCGGAACCAGGTACAGGCCGCTTTCGACCGCTGGTGCGATGGACTGATAGGCCTCGCGATGATTGGACTCGGTCACAACGTCTGCGCGCAGGCGCTGGCTGGCTTCCAGGGGGTGAGCCAGGGGCTCGATACCGTCGGTATCGACTGCCTGCATTTCATCCACCAGCCCGAGAATGCTGTTCAGGGCGGAGGTGATGTGTGGAAGATCGCCTTCATTGAGCTTGATGCTGGCCAAATGAGCGATTTTTTCCACGTCGGAGCGTTCAAGCGCCATGGGATTCTCCAGTGGAAAACAAAAACGGATTTCGTCCGCGTGTTAGATTGTCGGAACACTACCGCATTTCTACGGTCTTATGGCCGCGATTGTGGGGGTTGGTGCACAGAAAAGCGGCCAATTTAACATATTGGCGCCTTGCCCAAAATCCCTGTCGTTGTTAGAGTTTGCCGCACTTTTTTACCCACGCGTTGCCTAGGGTCCCTTTCCCATGTTCAAGAAACTGCGTGGCATGTTTTCCAGCGATCTTTCCATTGACCTGGGCACTGCCAACACCCTTATTTACGTGCGCGAGCGCGGTATTGTCCTGAATGAACCATCGGTTGTGGCCATTCGGACCCACGGTAATCAGAAAAGTGTTGTCGCGGTTGGTACTGAGGCCAAGCGCATGCTCGGTCGTACCCCGGGCAACATCGCAGCCATTCGTCCGATGAAAGACGGCGTGATCGCCGACTTCAGCGTTTGCGAAAAGATGCTGCAGTACTTCATCAACAAGGTTCACGAAAACAGCTTTCTGCAGCCCAGCCCGCGTGTGCTGATCTGCGTTCCATGCAAGTCCACCCAGGTTGAGCGTCGCGCCATCCGTGAATCGGCCCTTGGCGCCGGTGCCCGTGAAGTGTTCCTGATCGAAGAGCCGATGGCCGCTGCGATCGGTGCCGGCCTGCCGGTTGAAGAAGCCCGCGGTTCGATGGTCGTGGACATCGGTGGTGGTACCACTGAAATCGCCCTGATCTCCCTGAACGGTGTGGTCTACGCCGAATCCGTACGGGTTGGCGGCGACCGCTTCGACGAAGCGATCATCACCTACGTGCGTCGCAACTACGGCAGCCTGATCGGTGAATCCACCGCCGAGCGCATCAAGCAGGAAATCGGCACCGCCTACCCGGGCGGCGAAGTGCGTGAAGTCGACGTCCGCGGCCGTAACCTGGCCGAAGGCGTGCCACGTGCCTTCACCTTGAACTCCAATGAAGTGCTGGAGGCTCTGCAAGAGTCCCTGGCAACCATCGTTCAGGCGGTGAAAAGCGCCCTGGAGCAATCGCCTCCGGAACTGGCCTCGGACATCGCCGAGCGCGGCCTGGTGCTGACCGGTGGTGGCGCGCTGCTGCGTGATCTGGACAAGCTGCTGGCCCAGGAAACCGGCCTGCCGGTGATCGTTGCCGAAGACCCGCTGACCTGTGTTGCTCGCGGCGGTGGCCGTGCATTGGAAATGATGGACAAACACACCATGGACCTGCTCTCCAGCGAATAACTTCGCCGGTTGCATCTATGCTGTTGCGCTCACAGGCAGCACTTTGCAGTGCTGCCTGTGGCGTTTATCTTCTGTCAATCTGCATCCAGGCCGGTTTGATGCCGTATGAATAAACACAACATTTGCCTGGGAGGAGCGGCTTATTAAACCGCTTTTCGCCAAAGGCCCCTCATTAGGCGTGCGCCTCCTGGTGCTGGTCGTTCTCTCGGTCGCACTGATGGTGGTCGATGCCCGCTTCACACTGCTCAAGCCAGTGCGTAGCCAAATGTCGCTGGTGTTGATGCAGTCCTACTGGATCACCGACCTGCCGCAGCGGCTATGGCAAGGCGTGGCCAGTCAGTTCGGCAGCCGTACCGAGCTGGTCGCTGAAAACGAAAAACTCAAGACCGAAAACCTGCTGTTGCAGGGGCGCATGCAAAAGCTTGCCGCCCTCACCGAGCAGAACGTGCGCCTGCGCGAGTTGCTTAATTCCTCGGCGCTGGTCAACGAGAAGGTTGAAGTGGCCGAGTTGATCGGCATGGACCCGAACCCCTTTACCCACCGCATCATCATCAACAAAGGTGAGCGCGATGGCGTGTTCCTCGGCCAGCCGGTGCTCGATGCCCGTGGCCTGATGGGCCAGGTGGTGGAGTTGATGCCCTACACCTCCCGCGTACTGCTGCTCACTGACACCACCCACAGCATTCCGGTGCAGGTCAACCGCAACGGCCTGCGCGCCATCGCCAGCGGCACCGGCAATCCGGAGCGCCTGGAGTTGCGCCATGTGGCCGACACCGCGGATATAAAGGAAGGCGATCTGTTGGTCAGCTCCGGTCTGGGCCAGCGTTTCCCCGCCGGCTACCCGGTGGCCACGGTCAAGGAAGTGATCCACGACTCCGGCCAGCCGTTCGCCATTGTGCGGGCGGTACCCACCGCTGCGCTGAATCGCAGCCGCTACCTGCTGCTGGTATTCAGCGATCCGCGTACCGCCGAAGAGCGTGCCAACGATGCCGCCCAGGCCCAGGAAGCCCAGGACCAGCAGGGCGCCAGCGCCGCGCCAGTGGTCCCGGCCACCGTGCCCAAGCCGGCCGCGGCGGCAAATGCCGGTGCGGCGCCTGCCACTGCGACTCCTGCTGCGCCGGCGACCCCGGCCAAACCCGCGGCTCACGCTCCGGCCAAGCCGGTCCATAAACCTGTGGTGAAACCGGCCGCTGCCAAACCACCGGCAGCAGCACCGGCTACCACCGGAGGAAGAGAATAATGGCGGGTAGCACCTATTCGCGAAATGGCTGGATCGTCTGGTTGACCTTCCTTATCGGGCTGCTGCTCAGTGTCTCGCCCTTGCCGCAGTTCATGGAGATCCTGCGTCCGCTGTGGCTGGCGCTGTTGCTGGCGTTCTGGGCCCTGGCCCTGCCGCACAAGGTCGGCATGGTCACTGCCTGGTGCCTGGGGCTGGCAGAGGATGTGCTCTACGGCACCCTGCTGGGGCAGAATGCCCTGATCCTGACGCTGATCACCTTCCTTGTACTGTCTCTGCAGCAGCGCCTGCGGATGTTCCCGATGTGGCAGCAGAGCCTGGTGATCCTGGTGATCTTCGGCCTGGCGCAGTTGGTGCAACTCTGGCTCAGCGCCCTGACCGGCAACCGCCAGCCGACCCTGGCCCTGGTGCTGCCGGCCCTGGTCAGTGCCTTGTTGTGGCCCTGGGTCAGCTTCGGCCTGCGCGGCTTGCGTCGACGTTTCAAAATCAATTAATTCGGTCAGGCATTGGCCCGCACCTCGACAGGGAGATGTCTTGATGAATCCGCTTTACCTCGCTTCCGGTTCGCCTCGTCGGCGTGAGTTGCTGACGCAGATCGGCGTGCCGTTCACCGCCATCAGTGCGGATATCGATGAAACCCCGCTGGCCGATGAGTCTCCTGCCGCCTACGTCGAGCGCCTGGCCCGAGGCAAGGCTGCGGCGGGGCGCGGGCTGATCACCAGCAGTGAATCCCAGGCCCCGGCCTGTGTGCTGGGGGCCGACACCGCGGTGGTGCTCAATGGGCGGATCCTCGGCAAACCGCTGGATCAGGCGGATGCCCTGCAGATGCTCATGGCGCTTTCGGGGCGTGAGCATGAAGTGTTCACCGCCATTGCCCTGCTTGACGGTGAACGCTGCGAGTCGCGAGTGGTGCGCAGCCTGGTACGTTTTCGCCCGATCTCGCCTGCAGAGGCCGCGCTCTACTGGGCCAGCGGCGAGCCCTGCGACAAAGCCGGTGGCTATGCTATCCAGGGACTGGCAGCGGTGTTTGTCGCCGGCCTCAATGGCAGTTATTCCGCGGTAGTCGGCTTGCCGGTGTGCGAAACCGCAGAACTGCTCGGGCATTTCGGCATACCCTGTTGGCAAAACCTTCCAGTGCGCTAAAGCGCCGTACCCGATTGCTGCGGCCCTCTATGAACACGCCTGAACGAGACACTGCCATGAGTGAAGAGATTCTGATCAACATCACGCCGATGGAATCACGCGTGGCGGTGGTCGAAAACGGAGTGCTGCAAGAGGTTCACGTCGAGCGCACCCAGCGCCGGGGGATCGTCGGCAATATCTACAAGGGCAAGGTGGTGCGGGTCTTGCCGGGCATGCAGGCGGCCTTCGTCGATATCGGCCTGGACCGGGCGGCGTTTATCCACGCCTCGGAAATTTCCACCCGCGAAGGCACGGCGGTAGAGAGCATCAGCGCGCTGGTACACGAAGGGCAGAGCCTGGTGGTGCAAGTCACCAAGGACCCCATCGGTTCCAAGGGCGCGCGCCTGACCACTCAGTTGTCGATCCCTTCCCGCTATCTGGTGTACATGCCGCGTACCGCCCATGTCGGTATCTCGCTGAAGATCGAGGACGAAGCCGAGCGTGAGCGCCTGAAGCAGGTCGTCAGTGATTGCGTGGCCCAGGAAGGCATCAAGGAGGCCGGTGGTTTTATCCTGCGCACCGCCGCCGAAGGCGCCGGCGCCGATGAGATCATGATGGACATCCGTTACCTGCGCCGGCTCTGGGACCAGATCGGCACGCAGATCAAGACCATCGGCGCACCCAATGTGATCTACGAGGATCTGGGCCTGGCGCTGCGCACTCTGCGCGACCTGGTGAGCCCGAAGATCGAGAAGATCCGCATCGACTCCCGGGAGACCTTCCAGAAGACCACGGTGTTCGTGGCCGAACTGATGCCGGAAATCGCCGACCGCCTGGAGCACTACCCCGGCGAGCGGCCGATCTTCGACCTGTACGGCGTCGAGGACGAAATCCAGAAAGCCCTGGAGCGCAAGGTGCCGCTCAAGTCCGGAGGCTACCTGGTGGTAGACCCGGCGGAAGCCATGACCACCATCGACGTCAACACCGGGGCCTTCGTCGGTCATCGCAACCTTGAGGAAACCATCTTCAAGACCAACCTCGAGGCGGCCACCGCCATTGCCCGGCAACTGCGCCTGCGCAACCTGGGCGGGATCATCATCATCGACTTCATCGACATGGAAGATGAAGAGCACCAGCGCCAGGTCTTGCGCACCCTGGAAAAACAGCTGGAGCGTGACCACGCCAAGACCAACATCATCGGCATCACCGAGCTGGGCCTGGTGCAGATGACCCGCAAGCGTACCCGCGAGAGCCTGGAGCAGGTGCTGTGCGAGCCTTGCAGCAGTTGCCAGGGGCGGGGCAAGTTGAAAACCCCGGAAACCGTCTGTTACGAAATATTCCGAGAAATCCTCCGCGAGGCCCGGGCTTATCAGGCAGAAGGGTATCGGGTGCTGGCCAATCAGAAGGTGGTCGACCGGCTGCTGGACGAAGAGTCGGGCAACGTGGCGGAGCTGGAGGGGTTTATCGGCCGGACCATCAGGTTCCAGGTCGAAACCATGTATTCCCAGGAACAATACGACGTGGTGCTGCTCTGATTCCGCGTGTTCTATATCCGTGGAAATGGCTGGCTTCAGCTTTTTGCATGACTTTTACCCTGGGAGCCAACTGAAATGGAGCGGCTGATGCGCCTGTTCACCACGCTGATTCGCTGGGGGCTTGGCTTCTGTGCGCTGGCGCTGGTGGCGACTGCCTTGTATGTCAGCCTGGGCCGGGAACTGACCCCGCTGGTGGCCGAATACCAGCCCGAGGTCGAGGCCAAGGTGCAGCAGGCCGTGGGCTTGCCGGTACATATCGGCAGCCTGGAGGGGCGCTGGAGCGGCTTGTCGCCGATCCTGCTGGCCCACGACGTGCAGGTGGGCGAGGGCGCCAATGCGCTGCGCCTGGATCAGGTGAGCGTGGCGCCGGATATGCTCGGCAGCCTGCTGGCCCGTGACCTGCGGATCGGCCGCCTGGAGCTCAGCGGCCTGAGCCTGAGCCTGAAAGAGGGCACGGACGGCCAGTGGCAGCTTGAAGGCCTGCCGGTGCAACAGGACCAGCCGATGGACCCCCAGCAGTTGCTGGTCCGCCTGCAACAGGTTGCCGAGCTGGCGCTGCTGGACAGCCAGGTCACCTTGCAGCCTCTGGACCACCAGCCCGTGGCGCTGACCTACGTCGGGCTCAATCTGCGTAGCGGCACCAGCCGCCAGCGCCTGGACCTGCGCCTGACCCTGCCGGACGGCCAGCCCCTGGCAATGAACCTGCGCACCAGGATGCGGGCCGAAGCCTGGCGCGATGCCGAGGCCGACTTGTACCTGAGCCTGCCGCAAAGCGACTGGTCGCGTTGGGTGCCGGCCCGGCTGACCCGGGAGTGGAAGCTCTCCGAGCTCAAAGCGGGTGGCGAGCTGTGGCTGAAGTGGGCCAAGGGGGGAGTGCAAAACGCCACGTTGCGCTTGAATGCCCCGCAATTTACCGGGGCCTATGCCGAGCGCAAGCCGGTGTCCCTGAGCAACCTGGCCTTGAATGCCTACTTCCAGCGTGACGAGCAGGGCCTGCAGGTGCAGCTTGATTCCCTGGCGCTGAACCTCGGCGAGACCCGCTGGGAATCCCGTGTGCAGGTGCAGCAGCGCAACGCGACCGAGCAGCAGGAAGAACTCTGGCATGTGCAGGCCGACCGCCTGGACCTGAAGCCGATCACCCCGATCCTCGATGCCCTGGCGCCCTTGCCGGAAGGCCTGGCCACGGCCATCGACCGACTGAAAGTCACTGGTGGCCTGCGCAACGTGCTGCTCGACTACCGTCCCCAGAACACTGGCGACCAGCGCCTGAGCTTCGCCGCGAACCTAGACCGGGTTGGCTTCGATGCCTATCACGGTGCTCCAGCAGCACGAAATGTCAGCGGCAGCATCAGCGGCGACCTGGGCAAGGGCGAGCTGCGCATGGACAGCAAGGATTTCTCCCTGCACCTGTACCCGATCTTCGCCAAGCCCTGGCAGTACATCCAGGCCAACGCCACCCTGACCTGGAAGCTCGACAAGGAAGGCTTCACCCTGATTGCCCCCTACCTGAAGGTGCTGGGCGAAGAGGGCAAGATCGCCGGCGACTTCCTGATCCGCCTGCATTTCGACCACAGCCAGGAAGACTACATGGACCTGCGAGTCGGCCTGGTGGACGGCGATGGGCGCTATACCGCCAAGTACCTGCCCCAGGTGCTCAACGCCGGTGTGGATGAATGGCTGCGCACGGCGATCCTCAAGGGCGCGGTGGACCAGGGTTTCTTCCAGTACCAGGGGTCGCTGAACCATGACGCCGTCGAGGCCGCCCGCAGCATCAGCCTGTTCTTCAAGGTGCATGACACCGAGCTGGCGTTCCAGCCGGGCTGGCCACACCTGACCAAGGTCAGCGGCGATGTGTTCATCGAAGACAGCGGCGTGCGCATCGTCGCCAGCAAAGGCCAGTTGCTGGACACCAAGGTGCGGGATGTCTTCGTCAACATTCCCCATGCTGCCAGCGGGCAGGACAGCCACATGTACATCGATGGCGCCTTTGCCGGTGGCCTGGGCGATGGCGTGAAAATTCTCCAGGAAGCGCCGATCGACACCGGCTCGACCTTTGCCGGCTGGCATGGCGAGGGCGAGCTGCAGGGCACGCTGGATCTGGATATTCCCCTGGTCAAGGGCCAGGAGCCGAAGATCGTGGTGGCGTTCAAGACCGACAAGGCGCGCCTCAAGCTCAGTGAGCCTGAGCTGGAACTGACCCAGCTCAAGGGCGATTTCCGCTTCGATAGTGCCAAGGGCCTGAGTGGCGAGGGCATCAGTGCCCAGGCGTTCGAGCGGCCGGTCACGGCGCAGATCTTCGCCGATGGCAAACCGGGCAAACCCAACACTCGGGTGGTTGCCAAGGGCCAGGTTGCGGTCAAGAAGCTTACCGACTGGTTGAAAGTCGGCCAGCCGTTGCCGGTGTCCGGCGAGGTGCCCTACCAGTTGCAACTGAACCTGGACGGAGCCGACAGCCAGTTGATGGTCAGTTCCAGTCTCAAGGGCGTAGCGGTGGACCTGCCGGCGCCGTTCGGCATGGCGGCCAGCACCGGGCGCAACAGCGTATTTCGCATGACTCTGCAAGGGGCCGAGCGGCGCTACTGGTTCAACTACGGCGAACTGGCCGACTTCACCTTTGCGGCGCCCAGCGGCAAGCTCGCCGAGGGGCGAGGCGAGCTGTTCCTAGGTGATGGCGCGGCCTTGCTGCCACCGAGCAAAGGGCTGCGGATACGAGGAATTCTCTCCGAGCTGGATGTGGAGCCCTGGAAAGCCCTGGTGGATCGCTACGCCGGGCAGGATCCGGGAGGCAGCGCCAAACAGTTGCTCAGCAGCGCGGACTTCAAGGTCGGCAAGCTCAGTGCCTTTGGCACCACCCTGGACCAGGTCAACCTGTTGCTGGCGCGCAAGCCCGCTGCCTGGGAGTTGCAGATCGACAGCCAGCAGGCCAAAGGCAAGGTCGGGATTCCCGATGCCAAGGCGGCGCCGATGGCCATCGACATGGCGTACGTGCGCCTGCCGGCTGCCGATCCGGCAGCGCAGGCCGATGAAAATGCGCCCGACCCCCTGGCCTCAGTGGATCCCAAGAGCGTTCCGCCCCTGGATATTTCCATTGCCCAGCTGTTCCAGGGCCAGGACCTGATCGGCCGCTGGGCGCTCAAGGTGCGGCCGACGTCCAGGGGCATGGTCTTCAATGGCCTGGACCTGGGCCTCAAGGGCATGCAGTTGCAGGGTGAGGGCGGCTGGGAAGGCCAGGCCGGTGCCAGCAACAGTTGGTACCGGGGCCGCATTGGCGGCAAGAACCTGGCGGACGTGCTCAAGGGCTGGGGCTTCGCCCCGACCGTGACCAGTGAAGACTTTCACCTGGACGTCGATGGCCGCTGGCCGGGCTCGCCGGCCTGGGTGGGCTTGAAGCGCTTCTCCGGCAGCCTGGACGCTACCCTGCGCAAGGGCCAGTTCGTCGAAGTCGAGGGCGGGGCCCAGGCCTTGCGGGTGTTCGGCCTGCTCAACTTCAACTCCATCGGTCGCCGCCTGCGCCTGGACTTCTCCGACCTGTTCGGCAAGGGCTTGAGCTATGACCGGGTCCGGGGCGTGCTGGCGGCGAGCAATGGCGTTTACGTCACTCGAGAGCCGATCACCCTGACCGGGCCGTCGAGCAACCTGGAGCTCAATGGCACCCTGGACATGGTGGCCGACCAGGTGGACGCCAAGCTGCTGGTGACCCTGCCGGTGACCAACAACCTGCCGATTGCCGCGCTGATTGTCGGTGCGCCGGCGGTGGGCGGGGCGTTGTTCCTGATCGACAAGCTGATCGGTGACCGCGTGGCGCGCTTCGCCAGCGTCAAATACAACGTCAAAGGCCCATGGAAAGAGCCGAAAATCACCTTCGACAAACCGTTTTGAGAATCCTCGATTCGCGCCTATGGAGTAGCATGGCGGCCTACCCTACAAGGAGTTCGCCATGTCTCTTGCGGTGATTCAAATGGTCAGCCAGAGCGATGTCCTGGCCAATCTGCAGCAGGCTCGGAGCCTGCTCGAACAGGCTGCTGCCGGCGGTGCAAAGCTGGCCGTCCTGCCGGAAAACTTCGCCGCCATGGGGCGCCGCGACATGGCGGCCATTGGTCGCGCCGAAGCGCTGAGCGAAGGTCCGATCCTGCCCTGGTTGAAACAGGCCGCCCGCGACCTCAGGTTATGGATAGTGGCCGGCACTTTGCCGTTGCCCCCCGTCGATCAGCCCGAGGCCAAGTCCAATGCCTGTTCGTTGCTGGTGGATGACCAGGGGCAGTTCGTGGCGCGCTACGACAAGCTGCACCTGTTCGATGTCGATGTGGCGGACAATCGCGGACGCTACCGTGAATCCGATGACTATGCTCATGGAGACCGGTTGGTGGTGGCGGATACGCCGGTGGGAAGAGTCGGCCTTACAGTCTGTTATGACCTGCGCTTTCCCGAGCTGTACAGCGAGTTGCGCGCCGCTGGCGCCGAGTTGATCACCGCGCCTTCGGCGTTTACCGCGGTCACCGGTGCGGCCCATTGGGAGGTGCTGATTCGCGCCCGTGCCATCGAGACCCAGTGCTATGTGTTGGCGGCGGCCCAGGGCGGCGTGCATCCCGGCCCACGGGAAACCTACGGCCATGCCGCGATCATCGACCCCTGGGGGCGGATAGTGGCGCAACAGGATCAAGGTCAAGGCGTGCTGCTGGCCGAGCGCGACAGCAGCGAACAGGCGTCCATCCGGGCGCGGATGCCGGTGTTCAGTCACCGGCGCATTTTCTCGCAAGGCGTGCAACGGCTTGCATAAGTACGACGAATTTAAGGCCAAAACATATGAGCGGGTTGTTGTCCTCTGTCAGTGAACATCTACTAGCCCCGGGCGGCGTGACCATCGAAAGCTTGCAAGGCGTGCTGGGGGATCTGGCCGGCCCGGGCATCGATGCCGCCGATCTGTATTTCCAGGGGCAGATTTCCGAGTCCTGGTCCCTGGAAGACGGAATCGTCAAGGAAGGCAGTTTCAACCTCGACCAGGGGGTTGGGGTGCGTGCGCAATCCGGTGAGAAGACCGGCTTCGCCTACAGCAATGCCATCACCCTGGAGGCCCTGGGGCTCGCCGCCCGGGCGGCGCGCTCGATTTCCCGGGCCGGGCAAAACGGCACCGTGCAGGCGTTCTCGACCCAGGACGTGGCGCAGCTGTATGCGCCGGACAACCCCCTGGAAGTCATCAGCCGGGCCGAGAAGGTCGAGCTGCTCAAGCGCGTTGACGCCGCAACCCGTGCCCTGGATCCGCGCATCCAGCAGGTCAGCGTGAGCATGGCCGGGGTCTGGGAGCGGATCCTGGTGGCCTCTACCGATGGCGGCCTGGCGGCGGACGTGCGGCCGCTGGTGCGTTTCAATGTCAGCGTCATCGTCGAGCAGAACGGTCGCCGCGAGCGCGGTGGCCATGGCGGCGGCGGGCGTACCGACTACCGCTATTTCCTCAGTGAGGATCGGGCCATGGGCTATGCCCGTGAAGCCCTGCGCCAGGCGCTGGTCAATCTGGAAGCCATTCCGGCGCCGGCCGGAACCCTGCCGGTGGTGCTGGGCTCCGGCTGGTCCGGAGTGCTGCTGCACGAAGCCGTGGGCCACGGCCTGGAGGGCGACTTCAACCGCAAGGGCAGTTCGGCCTACAGCGGGCGCATGGGCGAAATGGTGGCTTCCAAGCTCTGCACCATCGTCGACGACGGCACCCTGGCCGGGCGCCGTGGTTCCCTGAGCGTGGACGACGAAGGCACCCCCACCGAATGCACCACGCTGATCGAGAACGGCGTGCTCAAGGGCTACATGCAGGACAAGCTCAATGCCAGGCTGATGGGCGTGGCCCGCACCGGCAACGGTCGCCGCGAGTCTTATGCGCACCTGCCGATGCCGCGCATGACCAACACCTACATGCTGGGTGGCGAAAGCGATCCGGCGGAAATCATCGCTTCGGTGAAGAAGGGCATCTACTGCGCCAACCTCGGCGGCGGCCAGGTGGATATCACCAGCGGCAAGTTCGTGTTCTCCACCAGCGAGGCCTACCTGATCGAGGACGGCAAGATCACCGCCCCGGTCAAGGGCGCGACCTTGATCGGCAACGGTCCGGAAGCCATGAGCCGGGTATCGATGGTGGGCAATGACCTGTCCCTGGACAGTGGCGTCGGCACCTGCGGCAAGGATGGGCAATCGGTGCCAGTGGGCGTCGGCCAGCCGACCCTGAAGATCGATGCGATCACCGTGGGTGGCACTGGGGCATAAGGAGGGAGGGCGTCGGGTGAGCTGCAGGGCAGCTCACCCGTGGCAAGGCTCAGCGCAGGCCGCGTTGAGTCTCGTCCAGCTCGCGGATGTACTTGAAGATTTTACGGCTTGAGGCCGGTGCCTTGTTATGCGCCAGCTCATGCTGGGCCTGACGGATCAGGGAGCGCAGTTGCTGGCGATCGGCGTCCGGGTATTCGCCGACGAACTTTTCCAGCACGTCATCGCCGCCGCCGATCAGGCGGTCGCGCCAACGCTCCAGGTTATGGAAGCGTTCGTTGTACTGCCGGGTGGAGGCATCGAGTTGGTCAAGCAGTTGCAGAATCGCGTCGGTGTCCTGGTCCCGCATCAGCTTGCCGATGAACTGCAGGTGGCGCTTTCGGGCGATATGGGCGACGTGCTTGGGTGCATCCGCCAGGGCCCGGCGCAAGGCGTCGGTCAGGGGCAGTTTGTTCAGCAAGTCGGGCTTGAGAGTGGTAAGGCGCTCGCCGAGATCAACCAGAGCATGCAGCTCGCGTTTGACCTGGGATTTGCTTTTCTCCCCATCGAGGGAGTCGTCGTAAGAATCAACCATGGTGGCAGTCCGCAAAGAAACGCCGCCATGATAACCAGTCGAGGGCCGCTTGTCCGGCCCGGTCGCTCGCCGGCCTTAATCGAAAGCAGAATTTGAGTGGAGAACAGCATGAGTGCAGCACAAAGCGTCGGCCCACAGGCTTTGCCGGCCCTGCAGGAGCAAGTCGAGCAGATCATCGCCGAGGCCAAGCGCCAGGGGGCCAGCGCCTGTGAAGTGGCGGTGTCCCTGGAGCAGGGGCTGTCGACTTCGGTGCGCCAGCGGGAAGTGGAAACCGTCGAGTTCAACCGCGACCAGGGCTTTGGCATCACCCTCTACCTGGGCCAGCGCAAGGGTTCGGCCAGTACGTCTGCCAGCGGCCCCGAGGCCATTCGCGAAACCGTGGCGGCGGCCCTGGCGATTGCCAAGCACACCTCCGAAGACGAAGCCTCGGGCCTTGCCGACGCGGCCTTGATGGCCAAGGACCTGCAGGACTTCGACCTGTTCCACGCCTGGGACATCACCCCCGAACAAGCCATCGAGCAGGCCCTGACCTGTGAGGCTGCGGCCTTTGCCGCCGACAGCCGGATCAAGAATGCCGACGGCACCACCCTCAGCACCCACCAGGGCTGTCGGGTGTATGGCAACAGCCACGGCTTCATTGGTGGTTATGCGTCCACCCGCCACAGCCTGAGCTGCGTGATGATTGCCGAGGCGGATGGCCAGATGCAGCGCGACTACTGGTACGACGTCAATCGCCAGGGCCAGTTGCTGGCCGACCCGGCGAGCATCGGCCAGCGTGCCGCCCAGCGCGCGGCCAGCCGGCTAGGTGCCCGTCCAGTGCCGACCTGTGAAGTGCCGGTGCTGTTTTCCGCAGAACTGGCCGGTGGCCTGTTCGGCAGTTTTCTCGGGGCGATTTCCGGTGGCAATCTGTACCGCAAGTCGTCCTTCCTCGAAGGCGCCCTGGGTCAACAATTGTTTCCGCAGTGGATGACCATCGATGAGCGCCCGCACCTGATGCGCGCCATGGGCAGCTCGGCTTTCGACGGCGATGGCCTGGCCACTTACGCCAAGCCTTTCGTCCAGGACGGCGAGTTGGTGTCCTATGTGCTCGGCACCTATTCCGGGCGCAAGCTGGGCATGCCAAGCACCGCCAACGCCGGTGGCGTGCACAACCTGTTCGTCACCCATGGCGACGAAGACCAGGCCGCGCTGCTGCGGCGCATGGGCCGTGGCCTGCTGGTGACCGAGCTGATGGGCCATGGCCTGAACATGGTCACCGGGGATTACTCCCGCGGTGCGGCGGGTTTTTGGGTCGAGAACGGCGAGATTCAGTTCGCGGTGCAGGAAGTGACCATTGCCGGCAACCTGCGGGACATGTTCAAGCAGATCCTCGCAGTGGGTAACGACCTGGAGCTGCGTAGCAACATCCGCACCGGCTCGGTGCTGATCGAGCGCATGACCGTCGCCGGCAGCTGACCGCGCCCAGCTTCACCCCCAACGCGCCACCTCCCCGAGGTGGCGCGTTTTTTATGCCCGCCATTTTTGTAGGCGCTGGCTTGCCAGCGAAAGCGTCCTGACATCCGGCACCAGGCTCAAGGGCTCATTCGCCGGCAAGCCGGGCCCTATAGGAGTTGGACAAAAATCATACAAGCCAGATTGATTTGATTCTCAATATCATTTAATAATGAAAATCATTATTCGATGAGCCCAGGTCATGAGTTCTGCCTTGCACGAGCAGCCTTACCTCGAAAGCTGGCGCTGGATGAGCCGCCAGATCCGTTGCGCACTGGAACCGGACGAGCCCCGTCTGATCGAGCATTACCTCGCCGAAGGCCGCTACCTGGCCTGCTGTACCGCGATGTCGGCCTGGACCGTCGCTGAAACTTCCTTCCGTTTATTGATCGATACCGCAACCGATACGGCGCTGCCCTGGCATTGGCGCAGCCAGTGCCTGGACCAGGCCTGGCGGCCGTTGCGCGACATGGAGCGGTTGTGTTTGTGCAATTGCCGGCTCAAGCGCTGGCAGAGCCACGCCTGGCAGTTGGCGACCTGCTCGCTGCTGCCTTCCATTCCCCTGATAGAACTGGTGCAAGGATTTCCCGATGAGTAATACCCGTATCGAACGCGACAGCATGGGCGAACTGCAGGTACCGGAGCTGGCCCTGTACGGCGCCCAGACCCAGCGTGCGGTGGACAACTTCCCCATCAGCGGCCAGCGCATGCCGGCAGCCTTCATCCGTGCGCTGATCCTGGCCAAGGCGGCTGCAGCCAAGGCCAACGTCGAGCTGGGGCAGATCAGCGAAGCCCAGGGCAAGGCCCTCGTCGATGCCGCCCAGGGTCTGCTGGAAGGTGATTTCATGCAGCACTTCCCAGTGGACATTTTCCAGACCGGCTCTGGCACCAGTTCCAACATGAACGCCAATGAAGTACTGGCAACCCTGGCCAGTCGCCTGCTGGGTGAGCCGGTCAACCCCAATGACCATGTCAACTGCGGCCAGAGCAGCAACGACATCATCCCCACCACCATTCATGTCAGCGCTGCGCTAACCCTGCATGAGCAACTGCTGCCGGCCCTGGTGCATCTGGTGGAGGTCATCGAACGCAAGGCGGTACAGGTGCACCCCTTCATCAAGACCGGCCGCACTCACCTGATGGACGCGATGCCGGTGCGCATGAGCCAGGTGCTGGAGGGCTGGGCGCAGCAACTCAAGGCCAATATCAGCCACCTGCAGGATTTGCTGCCGAGCTTGCAATCCCTGGCTCAGGGCGGCACCGCTGTGGGTACCGGGATCAATGCACATCCCGAGTTCGCTGCGCGTTTCAGCCAGCAGTTGAGCAAGCTGACCCAGGTGCAATTCACCCCGGGCAAGAACCTCTTCGCCCTGATCGGCTCCCAGGACACTGCAGTGACGGTATCCGGCCAGCTCAAGGCTACCGCGGTGTCGTTGATGAAGATCGCCAACGACCTGCGCTGGATGAACTCCGGCCCGCTGGCCGGGCTTGGCGAGATCGAGCTGGAAGGTTTGCAGCCCGGTTCGTCGATCATGCCCGGCAAGGTCAATCCGGTGATCCCTGAAGCCACCGCGATGGTCGCCGCCCAGGTCATCGGCAACGACAGCACCATCACTGTGGCCGGGCAATCGGGCAATTTCGAGCTCAACGTGATGTTGCCGATCATTGCCCAGAACCTGCTGAGCAGCATCGAGTTGCTGGCCAACTCCAGCCGCCTGCTGGCAGACAAGGCCATCGCCAGCTTCAAGGTCAACGAACCCAAGCTCAAGGAAGCGCTGTCGCGCAACCCGATCCTGGTCACGGCGCTGAACCCGATCATCGGCTACCAGAAGGCTGCAGAAATCGCCAAGACCGCCTACAAGCAGGGGCGCCCGGTGATCGACGTGGCCCTTGAACATACCGATCTGCCACGCAGCCAGCTGGAGGTCCTGCTGGACCCGGAAAAGCTCACTGCCGGCGGCGTGTAACCCACCGACACCGCTTTGGAGGCTCACCATGGAGCACTGGAAACGCACGATCGAAAGGGCCAATCGCCTCTTTATGCAGGGCGAGCTGGTGGATGCTCGCGAGTTCTACCTGCAGGCGCTGGCCCTGGCCCAGGTGCTGTTCGAGCGCTGGTCGGATGCCGACGAAGCGGTGGCGGCCTGTGTGATTTCCCATCACAACCTGGCAGAGCTGCACCTGCGCCTTAATCAGCCGGAAGAGAGCGCGGAATACCTCTGCGCCATCCACCAGCGGTTGCTGCAGACCATGCAGGACAGCCGCTTGCCCACAGCTCTGCGGGAAGCGGCCTTGCGCCAAAGCAGCAAGACCTACGTCGAGCTGCTGAATTTCATCGGTGATCACGGCGAATACCCGCGCACTCACCGTTTGCTGGACAGCAACGTCGCGGGCCTCTCAGCCGACAGCCCGCAACCAGACAACCCCTCTTGCGGAGCCCATTGATATGTCCTTTACCTTGCCTGCACTGCCTTACGCCTACGACGCCCTGGAACCGCACATCGATGCGCAAACCATGGAAATCCACTACACCAAGCATCACCAGACCTACATCAACAACCTCAACGCCGCCGTCGAGGGGACCGAATGGGCAGGGTGGGAGGTGGAAAAGCTGGTAGCCAGCGTTCAGCAACTGCCGGAAACACTGCGTGCTGCGGTAATCAACCAGGGCGGCGGGCATGCCAACCATTCGCTGTTCTGGGCGGTGATGACCCCCGAAGGTGGCGGCTATCCCCAAGGTGCCCTGGGGCAAGCCATCGAGCAGCAACTGGGTGGTTTCGAGAGCTTCAAGGAAGCCTTCACCAAGGCCGCACTCACCCGTTTCGGCAGTGGCTGGGCCTGGCTCAGCGTGACACCGGAGAAGAAACTGGTGGTGGAAAGCAGCGGTAACCAGGACAGCCCGCTGATGAGCGGCAATACGCCGATCCTCGGTCTGGATGTGTGGGAGCACGCCTACTACCTGCGCTACCAGAACCGCCGCCCGGAATACATCAACGCCTTCTACAACGTCATCAACTGGCCGGAAGTCGCTCAGCGCTACCAGGCCGCGATGGCTTGATACCTTTCCATCAAAACAAGATATAAGGCCGACTATGGGCACTGAAACACTGGCAATCAGCAGCGGGCGAATGTTCCGTTATGCCTTCGGTTCGCTGTTGCTGTTGGCGGGCACGGCGTTGCTGGTGGCTCAAGGGTTGAGCTGGCTGAACCTGGAGCCGCGCTTGCTGCGCGCCTTGCAGGGCGGTTCGATCTGCGCGCTGGGCACGGCGCTGGGGGCGGTCCCGGTGCTGGTGATCCGGCGCATGCCGGTGGCGGTGAGCGACAGCCTGCTGGGCTTTGGTGCCGGAGTGATGCTGGCGGCCACGGCATTTTCGCTGATCGTCCCCGGCATCGCTGCGGCCCAGGACCTGGGCTTGTCTGCCTGGGGCGCCAGCGGCCTGATTTGCGCCGGCATCATGTTGGGGGCCTTTGGCCTGTTCCTGGTGGATCTCAAGGTCTCGGGGGGCAGCCCGGAGGGGCTGGTCGGGACGCCTGCGCATCCGGTGATTGCCCCGCGTATCTGGCTGTTTGTCTTCGCCATCATTGCCCACAACATCCCTGAAGGGATGGCGGTGGGGGTGTCGGCCGGAGGCGGCATGCCGGATGCGGACAGCCTGGCCATGGGCATTGCCCTGCAGGATGTACCGGAAGGCCTGGTGATTGCCCTGGTATTGGCGGGGGCGGGTATGTCGCGGGTCAAGGCGTTCCTGATTGGTGCGGCTTCAGGTCTGGTGGAGCCGGTCTTTGCCTTGCTCTGCGCCTGGCTGGTGAGCCTGGCGCAGGTACTGTTGCCCCTGGGCCTGGCCCTGGCGGCGGGGGCGATGCTGCTGGTGGTCACTCATGAAGTGATTCCGGAGTCGCGTCGCAATGGCCATGACAAGCTTGCCAGTCTTGGCTTGTGTATCGGTTTCTGCCTGATGATGGTCATGGATACGGCACTCGCCTGAGGGCCGTATGTTGAGGTGCCCGCCCGGGCCTACTCGCCCTCGTCGAAGAAGTTGTTGATCAGCGCCACCAGCGCGTCCATCGCTTCCTGTTCCTGCTCGCCTTCGGTCTTCAGGTGGATCTTGGTGCCCTTGCCGGCGGCCAGCATCATCATGGCCATGATGCTTTTGCCGTCGACCATGGAGTCCGGGGTCCTGCCGGCGCGGATCTGGCAGGGGAACTGCCCGGCCACGCCGACGAATTTGGCGGAGGCACGGGCATGCAGGCCCAGTTTATTGATGATCTCGATTTCCAGAGCTGGCATCGCGGGGTAGATCCTTTCAGCTAAGGTCGCGGTGGCGAACCTGGACATTCTTCAGGGATTTTTGCAGGACCTGGCCCAGGCGCTCGGTCAGGTACACGGAGCGGTGGTGCCCGCCAGTGCAGCCGATGGCGATGGTCACATAGGCTCGGTTGCTGGCGGCGAAGCGTGGCAGCCATTTGAGCAGGTAGCTGGAGATGTCCTGGAACATTTCCTCGACATCGGGTTGCGCCGCCAGATACTCGGCCACGGGCGCATCCAGGCCTGATTGCGCGCGCAACTCAGGCTTCCAATACGGGTTGGGCAGGCAGCGCACGTCGAACACCAGGTCTGCATCCACCGGCATGCCGCGCTTGAAGCCGAAGGACTCCACCAGGAATGCGGTACCGGGTTCCGGCTGGTTCAACAGTCGCAGCTTGATGGTGTCGCGCAGCTGGTAAAGGTTCAGGTTGGTGGTGTTGACCTTGAGGTCGGCCAGATCGACGATCGGCCCCAGCAACTGGGTTTCATCGTGGATGGCTTCGGCCAGGGAGCGGTTGGCGCTGCTCAGCGGGTGGCGCCGACGGGTCTCGGAGAAGCGCTTGAGCAGGGTCTCTTCGTCGGCATCCAGGTACAGCACATCGCACTGGATATGCCGGCTGCGCACTTCTTCCAGCAATTCGGGGAAGCGCGACAGGTGGCTGGGCAGGTTGCGGGCATCGATGGACACCGCCACCAGCGGTTGCGCCAGTTCGGTATGGATCAACGCACGTTCAGCCAGTTCCGGCAGCAAGCCGGCAGGCAGGTTGTCGATGCAGTAGTAGCCGTGGTCCTCGAGAACATCGAGGGCGGTGCTTTTACCTGAGCCGGAGCGGCCGCTGACGATGATCAAACGCATGATTACTGACCGTTTTGCTCGTCCAGAACGACCTGATACAAGGCTTCGTTGCTGGTGGCGCTGCGCAGCCGGTCACGGACTTCCTTGCGATCGAGCATGCTGGCGATCTGCCGGAGCAGTTCCAGGTGTGCATCGGTCGCGGCTTCCGGAACCAGCAGGACGAACAGCAGGTCGACCGGTGCGCCATCGATGGCGTCGAAATCGATCGGAGCGTCCAGGTGCATCAGCGCACTGATGGGCGACTCGCAGCCTTTGAGGCGGCAGTGGGGAATGGCGATGCCGTTGCCAAAACCGGTGGAACCGAGTTTTTCACGGGCAATCAGGCTCTCGAAGACATCCTGCATCTCCAGATCAGGCACTTCACGGCTGATCAGGTTGGCAATTTGTTCGAGGGCGCGTTTTTTACTGCCGCCCGGCACGTTCACCAGGGAACGGCCGGGGGTCAGGATGCTTTCAAGTCGGATCATGGGAGGGGAGTGTTAGCGACCCGTGCCTTGGAGAAGGTGGAGTTGCTTTTCCTTATGCTTTTTCAGTTGGCGGTCAAGCTTGTCCGTGAGCAGGTCGATTGCGGCATACATATCGTCATGTTCTGCGTTGGCAACGACCTCCCCACCGTGGATGTGCAGGGTGGCTTCGATTTTCTGCTTCAGCTTCTCGACAGCCATGGTGACCTGCACATTGGTAATCTTGTCGAAGTGCCTCTCCAGCCGGTCGAGTTTTTCGCCGATGTAGACGCGCAGGGGTTCAGTCACTTCGAGTTGGTGTCCACTGATGTTGACTTGCATACAGCTTCTCCTTCGTTGCCAGTGCATAACGCGGCAGGCTGGGTTGCCTGCCACCTAGACTACGTTTGAAAACGACACCGGGCCCTTTTCAAACACACTCTGAAACGCTGTGGCCAGCCCTGCGGCTACATCAACCGCTTACGTTCGCTGGAAGGCGCGATCCCAAGGGATTCGCGGTACTTGGCGACGGTACGACGGGCTACCTGAATGCCTTGTGCCTCCAGTAAACCAGCGATCTTGCTGTCACTCAACGGCTTTTTCTGATTTTCCGCGGCCACCAATTTTTTGATGATCGCGCGGATCGCCGTGGACGAGCATTCACCGCCTTCCGAAGTGCTGACGTGGCTGGAGAAAAAGTATTTCAGCTCATATATGCCCCGTGGGGTATGCATGAATTTTTGCGTGGTCACCCGGGAAATCGTCGATTCGTGCATGCCCACCGCCTCGGCGATATCGTGCAGAACCAGCGGCTTCATCGCTTCATCGCCATATTCGAGAAAGCCGCGCTGGTGCTCGACGATCTGGGTGGCGACCTTCATCAGGGTTTCATTGCGGCTTTGCAGGCTCTTGATGAACCAGCGGGCTTCCTGCAACTGGTTGCGCATGAAGGTGTTGTCGGCGCTAGTGTCGGCGCGGCGAACAAAACCGGCGTACTGGGCGTTGACCCGCAGGCGCGGCACGGATTCCTGGTTCAGTTCCACCAGCCAGCGTTCGTTGTCCTTGCGCACGATGACGTCGGGGACCACGTATTCGGCTTCGCTGGATTCGATCTGTGATCCGGGGCGGGGGTTGAGGCTCTGCACCAGCTCGATGACCTGGCGCAGCTCATCTTCCTTGAGCTTCATGCGCCGCATCAGCTGGCTGTAGTCGCGGCTGCCCAGGAGGTCGATGTAGTCACTGACCAAGCGCTGGGCCTCGCCCAGCCAGGGCGTTTTCGCCGGCAGCTGGCGCAGTTGCAGCAACAGGCACTCGCCCAGGTTGCGGGCGCCGATGCCCGCGGGTTCGAATTGCTGGATGCGGTGCAGGACGGCTTCTATCTCGTCCAGTTCGATGTCCAGTTCCGGATCGAAGGCTTCGAGGATCTCCTCGAGGGTTTCGTCCAGGTAGCCCTGATTGTTGATGCAGTCGATCAGGGTCACGGCGATCAGGCGGTCGGTGTCCGACATCGGCGCCAGGTTCAGTTGCCAGAGCAGGTGGCTCTGCAGGCTCTCGCCCGCCGAAGTGCGGGTGGTGAAGTCCCACTCGTCGTCATCGCTGCTGGGCAGGCTGCTGGCGCTGGTCTGGTAGACGTCTTCCCAGGCGGTGTCGACCGGCAGTTCGTTGGGGATGCGCTCGTTCCACTCACCGTCCTCGAGGTTGTCCACCGTGGGGGCGGTTTCCTGGTAGGAGGGCTCCTGGATCTCGGTATTGGGTTTGGACTCGGTGTTGTCGGCCAGGGGGTCGCTGTTGTCGAAGTCGTCGCCTTCTTCCTGGCGCTCGAGCATCGGGTTGGACTCCAGGGCTTCCTGGATTTCCTGTTGCAGGTCCAGGGTCGACAATTGGAGCAGGCGGATGGCCTGTTGCAGCTGCGGTGTCATCGTCAGCTGCTGGCCCATTCTAAGGACTAGCGATGGTTTCATGGCAGGGGCTTAACACCTTATTTGCCGGCGCACATGCGCCATCCACTACAGGGCGCCGGAGCGCCAAACATAAGCAAATTATATGCCTGAAACTGAAGTGTTTGCCTAGAGCGCTGTAACAATAAAGTTTGTAGGGTTTTATTGTTCCCGGCGCCCTGGCGTCCAGCCCAACACATCAGCCCTTACAGGCGGAACTCATGGCCCAGATAGACTTCCTTGACCAGTTCGTTGGCCAGGATGGTCTCGGAGTCGCCTTCGGCGATCAGTTGCCCGTCGTTGACGATGTAGGCGGTCTCACAGATGTCCAGGGTTTCCCGGACGTTGTGGTCGGTGATCAGCACCCCGATGCCCTTGGCCTTGAGGTGATGGATGATCTGCTTGATATCGCCCACCGAGATCGGGTCGACACCGGCGAAGGGTTCGTCCAGCAGGATGAACTTGGGCGCGGTGGCCAGGGCCCGGGCGATCTCCACGCGGCGCCGCTCACCACCGGACAGGCTCATGCCGAGGTTGTCGCGGATGTGGTTGATGTGGAATTCCTGCAGCAGGCTTTCCAGCTCCTGGCGACGGCCGGCCTTGTCGAGCTCCTTGCGGGTCTCGAGGATGGCCATGATGTTGTCGGCCACCGACAGCTTGCGGAAGATCGAGGCTTCCTGGGGCAGGTAGCCGATACCGGCGCGTGCGCGGCCGTGCATCGGTTGGTGGCTGACATCCAGGTCGTCGATCAGGACACGGCCCTGATCGGCCTGGACCAGGCCGACGATCATGTAGAAGCAGGTGGTCTTGCCGGCGCCGTTGGGGCCGAGCAGGCCGACGATCTGACCGCTGTCGATGGACAGGCTGACATCACGCACGACCTGGCGGCTCTTGTAGCTCTTGGCCAGGTGCTGAGCTTTCAGAGTTGCCATTACTGGGCCTTTTGCTCGTCGGTTTTCTTTTTCGGCTGGATGACCATGTCGATCCGCGGACGCGGCGCGGTAACCGAGCTGCCATTGGCGCGACCGGCGTTGGCAACCTGCTTGACGGTGTCGTAGACGATCTTCTCGCCTTCGGTGGTGTTGCCGTCGTTGATGACCTTGGCCTTGTCGATCAGCACGATGCGGTTCTGCTGGGCATGGTACTGGATGGTCACGGCGTAGGCCTGGACCGGTTTCGGGTCGGTCTGCTTCTGCAGCTGCTCGAAGTAGGCGAGGTTGCCTACCGAGGTCACCACGTCGATTTCACCGGTCTTGGACCGGGTGATGGTCACGGTGTTGCCGGTGATCTTCATCGAACCCTGGGTGATGATGACATCGCCCTTGTAGGTGGCCACGCCGTTCTTGTCGTCCAGCTGGGCGTCGTCGGCCTGGATGCGGATCGGCTGTTGGCTATCGTTCGGCAGAGCCCAGGCGCTCACGCTTCCCAGTGCTGCGCCCAGACTGAGCAAAATAGGGAGGGTTTTAACGAGCCTCATACTGTCCTCTTACGTTCGATAGCAGGTTCATCCTGCCGTCTTTCAAATACGCTTTCATTCCCTTGGCCGTAGTCACGCCGTCGGCGCCGTCGATTCTAACGGCTTGCTCGGTCTGCGCATATTGCTTCTGCGGGAATACTGTCATGCGGGTCGTGGTGATCAGCAGGTTGCGGTTGCGCTCGTCGGTGCGGGAAACCCGTACCGAGTCGATCAGCTCGACCTCGGTGCCGTCCGGGTTGACCTCGCCGCGTTCGCTCTGGACATGCCAGGGGAACGTGGTGCCACGGTACATCTGCAGGTCCGGCTTGGTCAGCAGGGTCACTTCGCTGGCCTTGACGTGCTCGACCTTGTCCGAGGTCATTTCGTACTGCAGTTTGCCGTCGGGCAGGTACTGCACGCTGCGGGCGTTGATCACGTAGTAGTCGATGGCGCTTTCGTCGACCTGGGCCACCGGCTTGTCGAGGAAGCGTTCCGGGCTGATGTTCCAGTAACCGACCGCTGCGAACAGCAGGGCGATGGTCCCGAAGATCAGGATGTTGCGAATCTTTTTGCTCAGCATGGGAAGGCTCTATAAGTAAGCGGCATTGGCTGCTTCAAGGCGGTCCTGGGCACGCAGGATCAGTTCGCAGAACTCGCGGGCGGCACCTTCGCCGCCGCGGGCCACGGTGACGCCGTGGGCGTGTTCGCGGACAAACGCTGCGGCATTGGCCACCGCCATGCCCAGCCCCACGCGGCGGATCACCGGCAGGTCGGGCAAATCGTCGCCCAGATAGGCGACCTGTTCATAGCTTAGGCCCAGTTGGCCAAGAAGCTCGTCCAATACCACCAGCTTGTCTTCGCGGCCCTGGTACAGGTGGGGAATCCCCAGGTTCTTGGCCCGGCGCTCTACCACCGGGGTCTTGCGCCCGCTGATGATCGCCGTCTGCACGCCGGCGGCCATGAGCATCTTGATGCCCTGGCCGTCTAGGGTGTTGAAGGTCTTGAACTCGCTGCCGTCTTCGAGGAAGTACAGGCGTCCGTCAGTCAGCACGCCGTCGACATCGAATACCGCCAGCTTGATGTTTTTACCGCGTTGCAGCAGGTCGGCACTCATCACATCACTCCCGCACGCAGCAGGTCGTGCATGTTCAAGGCGCCGATCGGTCGGTCTTCCTTGTCCACCACCACCAGGGCGCTGATCTTGTGGTCTTCCATGATTTTCAGGGCTTCGGCGGCCAGCATGTCGGCACGGGCGGTCTTGCCATGAGGGGTCATCACCGAATCGATGGTGGCGTGGTGTATATCGATGGCCCGATCCAGGGTGCGACGCAGGTCGCCGTCGGTGAAGATCCCGGCCAGGCGGCCGTCGGCCTCCAGGATCACGGTCATGCCCAGGCCCTTGCGGGTCATTTCCATGAGCGCGTCCTTGAGCAGGGTGCCGCGTTGCACCTGTGGCAGATCGCTGCCTTCGTGCATGACGTTCTCCACCTTGAGCAGCAGGCGACGGCCCAGGGCACCACCCGGGTGGGAGAAGGCAAAGTCCTCCGCGGTGAAGCCCCGGGCTTCCAGCAGCGCCACGGCCAGGGCGTCGCCCATGACCAGGGCGGCGGTGGTCGAGGAGGTCGGTGCCAGGTTCAGCGGGCAGGCTTCGTGCTCGACGTGGACGTTGAGGTTGACGTCAGCCGCCTTGGCCAGCGGCGACTCGGGGTTGCCGGTGAGGCTGATCAACTGGATGCCCAGGCGCTTGATCAGGGGCAGCAGGGTGACGATTTCGTTGGTGGAACCGGAGTTGGAGAGGGCCAGGATCACGTCATCGCGGGTAATCATGCCCATGTCGCCATGACTGGCTTCGGCAGGATGGACGAAGAAAGCCGTGGTCCCGGTGCTGGCCAGGGTAGCGGCAATCTTGTTGCCGACGTGTCCGGACTTGCCCATGCCGACCACCACTACGCGGCCTTTGCTGGCCAGAATCATCTCGCAAGCGCGTACGAAATCTGCGTCGATATGGGGCAGCAAGCCTTCTACTGCCTGTAGTTCGAGGCGGATGGTGCGTTGTGCTGATTGAATCAGGTCGCTGGATTGGCTCATGTCTGAAATCGTATAGCCCGATGAAAAGGCGGCGATTATAGCGGTAATGAACAAATCCCTCACGCAAGTTCGTCAGGCTTTGTCTGCCGTGCGCGAGGAAAGTCTGGTTTTTGCCTGTCGTCGACCTGAACGGGGGTGGCGTCGGCCTTGGGGGCTCCGTATCAGCAGTGATATAGTTCGCCGCCAGTTCGGCCTGCCCAGGGGCATGTACTCCCGGCAGGGAGCCAAGCGTCCGAGTGATAGGCTGCATCGCAAGGAGTTTAGATGAGTGCCGATAACGCCTACGCGGTCGAGCTGAAGGGATTGTCCTTCAAGCGCGGTACGCGCAGCATTTTCAATAACGTGGATATCCGTATTCCGCGGGGCAAGGTCACCGGCATCATGGGGCCTTCCGGCTGTGGGAAGACCACCCTGTTGCGCTTGATGGGCATGCAATTGCGGCCCAGCAGCGGCGAAGTGTGGGTAAATGGCCAGAATCTGCCGAGCCTTTCGCGCAGCGACCTGTTCGACGCACGCAAGCAGATGGGCGTGCTGTTCCAGAGCGGCGCACTGTTCACCGACCTGGACGTGTTCGAGAACGTGGCCTTTCCGCTGCGGGTGCACACCCAGCTGCCGGACGAAATGATTCGTGACATCGTCCTGCTCAAGTTGCAGGCGGTGGGCTTGCGCGGCGCGGTCGACCTGATGCCCGACGAGCTGTCCGGCGGCATGAAGCGCCGGGTCGCCCTGGCCCGGGCGATTGCCCTGGATCCGCAGATCCTCATGTACGACGAGCCTTTCGTGGGCCAGGACCCCATTGCCATGGGCGTTCTGGTGCGCCTGATCCGGCTGCTCAACGATGCCCTGGGCATCACCAGCATCCTGGTGTCCCACGACCTGGCGGAAACCGCGAGCATTGCCGACTACCTCTATGTAGTGGGCGATGGCCAGGTGTTGGGCCAGGGAACTCCCGAAGAGCTGATGGACTCCGATAATCCGCGTATCCGCCAGTTCATGAAGGGCGATCCCGACGGCCCGGTGCCGTTTCACTTTCCAGCGACGGACTACCGCGCAGATCTTCTGGGGAAGCGCTGATGCGCAAAATATCGCTAATCGAGAGGGTTCGCCTCTTCGGTCGCTCAGGCATCGATGTCCTGGCGGTACTGGGGCGTTCCACGCTGTTCCTGTTCCATGCGCTGCTGGGCCGCGGTGGCATCGGCGGCAGCTTTGGCCTGCTGGTCAAGCAACTGCACTCAGTGGGCGTGATGTCCCTGGTGATCATTGTCGTGTCCGGGATCTTCATCGGCATGGTGCTGGCGCTGCAGGGCTTCAATATCCTTTCCAGCTACGGTTCGGAGCAGGCGGTGGGGCAGATGGTGGCCCTGACCCTGTTGCGGGAGCTGGGGCCGGTGGTGACGGCGCTGCTGTTCGCCGGGCGTGCCGGTTCGGCGCTGACCGCGGAAATCGGCAACATGAAGTCCACCGAGCAACTCTCCAGCCTGGAGATGATCGGTGTCGACCCGCTCAAGTACATCATTGCGCCGCGCCTGTGGGCCGGCTTCATTTCCCTGCCGTTGCTGGCGATGATTTTCAGCGTGGTGGGCATCTGGGGCGGTTCGTGGGTCGCTGTCGACTGGCTGGGAGTCTACGACGGCTCCTACTGGGCGAACATGCAGAACAGCGTGACCTTCAGTGGTGACGTGCTCAACGGTGTGATCAAAAGTATTGTTTTTGCGTTTGTAGTGACCTGGATCGCCGTTTTCCAAGGCTACGACTGTGAGCCCACTTCAGAGGGGATCAGCCGTGCCACTACCAAGACCGTGGTGTATGCCTCGTTGGCCGTACTCGGCTTGGACTTTATTCTGACCGCCTTGATGTTTGGAGATTTCTGATGCAAAACCGCACCCTGGAAATCGGTGTCGGCCTTTTCCTGCTGGCCGGCATCCTGGCTTTGCTGTTGCTTGCCCTGCGAGTCAGTGGCTTGTCTCCAACCGCGAGCACCGATACTTATAAACTTTATGCCTACTTCGACAATATCGCCGGTTTGACGGTCAGAGCCAAAGTGACCATGGCCGGCGTGACCATCGGCAAGGTCACGGCGATCGATCTGGACCGTGACAGTTTCACTGGCCGGGTAACGATGCAACTGGAAAAGCGCGTGGATAATCTGCCGACCGACTCCACTGCATCTATCCTGACTGCTGGCCTGTTGGGTGAGAAATACATCGGTATCAGCGTGGGCGGGGAAGAAGCCTTGCTCAAGGATGGTGGAACCATCCACGACACCCAGTCGTCGCTGGTACTGGAGGACCTGATCGGTAAATTCTTGCTCAATACCGTTAGCAAAGACGCCAAATGAGGAGTTTTTCGATGATCTCTATCTTGCGACGTGGCCTGTTGGTGCTGCTGGCGGCTCTGCCGTTGCTGGCCAACGCGGCAAGCACGCCTTCCGCGCATGATCTGGTACAGGACACGACCACCCGTCTGCTCGCTGACCTGGCAGCCAATAAAGAGAAGTACAAGCAAAGCCCGAACGACTTCTACAACGCCTTGAACAGCATTGTCGGTCCTGTGGTGGATGCGGACGGCATTTCCCGCAGCATCATGACCGTCAAGTATTCGCGCAAGGCCACGCCGGAGCAGATGGCGCGTTTCCAGGAAAACTTCAAGCGCAGCCTGATGCAGTTCTATGGCAATGCCTTGCTGGAGTACAACAACCAGGGCATTACGGTTTCTCCGGCCAAGGATGAAAGCGGCACCCGCACCAGCGTCGATATGCAGGTCAAGGGCAACAACGGCGCGATCTACCCAGTGTCCTACACCCTGGAAAAGATCAACGACGAGTGGAAAGTGCGTAACGTGATCATCAACGGCATCAATATCGGCAAGCTGTTCCGTGATCAGTTCGCCGACGCGATGCAGCGCAATGGCAACAACCTGGACAAGACCATCGACGGTTGGGCCGGTGAAGTGGCCAAGGCCAAGGAAGTGACCGAAGACGCTGCACAAAAGGCTGCGCAATGAGTGAATCGGCCGTACGCCTCGGTGACGCCGGGGAACTGTTGATCAGCGGCGTGCTGGATTACCGCAGCGGCCCGGGCCTGCGCAAGCAGGGCCAGGCACTGATCAAGTCGAGCCAGGCACCGGCGCTGGTGCTCGATTGCTCGGCGGTGGAGAAGTCCTCCAGCGTCGGCCTTGCGCTGCTGCTGGCCTTCATGCGTGATGGCCAGGCACTGGGCAAGGCGGTAAGCGTTCGTGCGCTGCCCGAGGACATGCGCGAGATCGCCGAGGTCTCCGGAGTCACCGAAATCTTCGCCCACCCCCAATAATCCACATCTCTATATAGAAGCCCCCCGTCAGAGTCCTGCTATGCGGGGTTCGCAGGCGCGGGGCTTTTTTGTATGATGTCCGACCCGCGCGCACAGGGCGCCGATTGAGGTTGAGCATGCAGGCCAACGAAGTGAAGAGCTTTCTTGAGGGAAAGCTGCCCGGAGCTCAGGTAGAAGTTGAGGGCGAAGGCTGCAACTTTCAGCTGAACGTGATTAGCGACGAACTGGTGGCCTTGAGCCCGGTCAAGCGTCAGCAGAGCATCTATGCCCATTTGAATCCATGGATTGCCGATGGCAGCATCCACGCGATCACCATGAAATTTTTCAGCCGCGCGGCCTGGGCCGAGCGCACCTGAGCCCAAGGGCGTCGAGACTGTTATGGATAAATTGATTATTACCGGCGGCGTTCGCCTTGATGGCGAGATCCGCATTTCCGGGGCCAAGAACTCCGCGCTGCCGATTCTGGCGGCAACCCTGCTGTGCGATGGCCCGGTCACCGTGGCCAACCTGCCGCACCTGCACGACATCACCACCATGATCGAGCTGTTCGGCCGCATGGGCATCGAACCGGTGATCGACGAGAAGCTCAGCGTCGAAATCGACCCGCGTACCATCAAGACCCTGGTGGCACCCTACGAGCTGGTGAAAACCATGCGCGCCTCGATCCTGGTACTGGGCCCGATGGTTGCCCGTTTCGGCGAAGCCGAAGTGGCCCTGCCTGGCGGTTGCGCCATCGGCTCGCGTCCGGTGGACCTGCACATCCGTGGCCTGGAGGCCATGGGCGCGGTGATCGATGTCGAAGGCGGCTACATCAAGGCCAAGGCGCCTGAGGGTGGCCTGCGCGGCGCGAATTTCTTCTTCGATACCGTGAGCGTGACCGGTACCGAGAACATCATGATGGCTGCAGCCCTGGCCCGTGGCCGCAGCGTGCTGCAGAACGCCGCCCGTGAACCCGAAGTCGTGGACCTGGCGAACTTCCTGATCGCCATGGGCGCGAAGATTTCCGGCGCCGGCACCGACACCATCACCATCGATGGCGTAGAGCGTCTGCATTCGGCGATCTACAAGGTCATGCCCGACCGCATCGAAACCGGCACCTACCTGGTGGCCGCTGCGGTCACCGGTGGCCGGGTCAAGGTCAAGGACACCGATCCGACCATCCTTGAAGCCGTACTGGAAAAACTCAAGGAAGCCGGCGCCGAAGTCACCACCGGCAGCGACTGGATCGAGCTCAACATGCACGGCAAGCGCCCCAAGGCGGTCAACGTGCGTACCGCTCCGTACCCGGCGTTCCCCACCGACATGCAGGCGCAGTTCATTTCCCTGAACGCGATTGCCGAAGGCACTGGCGCGGTGATCGAGACCATCTTCGAAAACCGCTTCATGCACGTCTATGAGCTGCACCGCATGGGCGCCAAGATCCAGGTCGAAGGCAACACCGCCATCGTTACCGGTACCGAAATCCTCAAGGGCGCGCCAGTGATGGCTACCGACCTGCGGGCTTCGGCCAGCCTGGTGATCTCGGCCCTGATGGCCGAAGGCGACACCCTGATCGACCGCATCTACCACATCGACCGTGGTTACGAGTGCATCGAAGAGAAGCTGCAGATGCTCGGCGCCAAGATCCGCCGCGTACCGGGCTAGTTGCATGACGGGCACAGGGAGGTGCCCACTGCCGAATCTGTTCCACGTCGAGCCTGTCTTCAGGCTCGACGCATGTCTGGCGCCGTTTGCGTCCGGGCATCAGTCGCCGCATAAGGACTTACGTTACTCATGTTGACCATCGCACTGTCCAAGGGCCGTATCCTCGACGACACGCTGCCGCTTCTGGCTGAAGCGGGCATCGTGCCAACCGAGAATCCGGACAAGAGCCGCAAACTGATCATCCCCACGACCCAGGACGATGTACGCCTGCTGATCGTGCGTGCCACTGACGTGCCGACCTACGTCGAGCATGGCGCTGCCGACCTCGGGGTGGCCGGCAAGGACGTACTGATGGAGTACTCCGGCCAGGGCCTGTATGAGCCACTGGACCTGCAGATTGCCCAGTGCAAGCTGATGACTGCCGGTGCCATTGGCGCCGCAGAACCCAAGGGCCGCCTGCGGGTGGCTACCAAGTTCGTCAACGTGGCCAAGCGCTACTACGCCGAGCAGGGTCGTCAGGTGGACATCATCAAGCTCTACGGCTCCATGGAGCTGGCGCCGCTGATCGGCCTGGCCGACAAGATCATCGACGTGGTCGACACCGGCAATACCCTGCGCGCCAACGGCCTGGAGCCCCAGGAACTGATTGCTACCATCAGCTCGCGGCTGGTGGTCAACAAGGCATCGATGAAGATGCAGCACGCCCGTATCCAGGCGTTGATCGACACCCTGCGCAAGGCAGTGGAATCGCGACACCGCGGCTGATTCACATGCGTGGCCTTGAGCCGCGCCCATCTATCCGCGTCATAGCCAGAATGCTCAGGTGCCCACGCGGATGGCTTGGTAGTCTTGCGGCGCCTGAGCTTTGCAAATCCAAGCTTGCCCTTTTGTGCACTCGCCAATCATTGAGGCCTTCGCTATGACCGCTCCGACTGCAATTCGCCGACTCAACGCTGCCGACCCGGATTTCGCCCGTCATCTGGATCATCTGCTGAGCTGGGAAAGTGTCTCTGACGATTCGGTCAATCAGCGGGTGCTGGACATCATCAAGGCCGTGCGTGAGCGCGGCGATGCGGCGCTGGTGGAGTTCACCCAGCGTTTTGACGGCTTGCAAGTGGCCTCCATGGCCGACCTGATCCTGCCGCGCGAGCGCCTGGAACTGGCGCTGACCCGGATCACCGTGGCCCAGCGCGAAGCCCTGGAAAAGGCCGCGGCGCGGGTGCGCAGCTACCACGAGAAGCAGAAACAGGATTCCTGGAGCTATACCGAGGCCGACGGCACGGTGCTGGGCCAGAAAGTCACGCCGCTGGACCGCGCTGGCCTGTACGTGCCGGGGGGCAAGGCATCCTACCCGTCATCGGTGCTGATGAACGCGATTCCGGCCAAGGTGGCGGGCGTGACCGAGGTGGTGATGGTGGTGCCGACCCCGCGTGGCGAGGTCAACGAGCTGGTACTGGCTGCCGCCTGCATCGCCGGGGTCGACCGGGTGTTCACCATCGGCGGCGCCCAGGCCGTGGCCGCGCTGGCCTACGGCACCGAAAGCGTGCCCCAGGTGGACAAGGTGGTCGGCCCGGGCAACATCTATGTGGCCACCGCCAAGCGCCATGTATTCGGCCAGGTCGGCATCGACATGATCGCCGGCCCGTCGGAGATCCTGGTGGTCTGTGACGGCCAGACCGATCCGGACTGGATCGCCATGGACCTGTTCTCCCAGGCCGAGCACGACGAAGACGCCCAGGCGATCCTGGTCAGCCCGGATGCCGAGTTCCTGGATAAAGTCGCGGCGAGCATCGCCAAGCTGCTGCCAACCATGGAGCGCGCGAAAATCATCAACACCTCGATCAATGGCCGTGGCGCGCTGATCCAGGTCCGTGACATGCAGCAAGCCATGGACGTGGCCAACCGCATTGCCCCCGAGCACCTGGAGTTGTCGGTGGCCGACCCGCAAGCCTGGCTGCCGCAGATCCGCCACGCCGGGGCGATCTTCATGGGCCGCCACACCAGCGAAGCGCTGGGCGATTACTGTGCCGGGCCGAACCACGTGCTGCCGACGTCCGGCACCGCGCGTTTCTCGTCGCCGCTGGGGGTGTATGACTTCCAGAAACGCTCGTCGATCATCTTCTGCTCCGAGCAGGGTGCCTCTGAACTGGGCCGCACCGCCTCGGTGCTGGCCCGTGGCGAGTCGCTGACCGCCCACGCCCGCAGTGCCGAATACCGCATCGTCGACGATCAAGATCAGGGGCAATGAACATGAGCAAATTCTGGAGTCCGTTCGTCAAGAACCTGGTGCCCTACGTGCCGGGCGAACAACCCAAGCTGACCAAGCTGGTCAAGCTCAACACCAATGAAAACCCCTATGGCCCGTCGCCCAAGGCCCTGGCGGCGATGCAGGCCGAGCTCAACGACAACCTGCGCCTGTACCCGGACCCCAACAGTGACCTGCTCAAGCAGGCGGTGGCCAGTTACTACGGGGTGCAGGGTAACCAGGTGTTCCTCGGTAACGGTTCCGACGAAGTCCTGGCGCACATTTTCCACGGCCTGCTGCAGCAGGAAAAACCGCTGCTGTTCCCGGACATCAGCTACAGCTTCTACCCGGTGTATTGCGGCCTGTACGGCATCGAGCACGAAGCGGTGCCGCTGGACGAGCAGTTCCAGATCCGCGTGGCCGACTACGCCAGGCCCAACGGTGGGATCATCTTCCCCAACCCGAATGCGCCCACCGGCTGCCTGTTGGCCCTGGATGCGGTGGAGCAGATCCTCAAGGCCAGCCCGGATTCGGTGGTGGTCGTGGACGAAGCCTACATCGACTTCGGCGGCCAGACCGCCATCAGCCTGGTGGATCGCTACCCGAACCTGCTGGTGACCCAGACCCTGTCCAAGTCGCGTTCCCTGGCCGGCTTGCGGGTGGGCCTGGCGGTAGGGCACCCGGATTTGATCGAGGCCCTGGAACGGGTCAAGAACAGCTTCAACTCCTACCCGCTGGATCGCCTGGCGATCGTCGGAGCGGCGGCGGCCTTCGAGGACCGCGAGTACTTTGCCAAGACTTGCCAGCAGGTGATCGACAGTCGCGAATGGGTGGTGGCGCAGTTGCAGGCCAAGGGCTTCGAAGTGCTGCCGTCGGCGGCCAACTTCATCTTTGCCCGCCACCCGCGGCACGACGCAGCCGGCCTGGCGGCCAAGCTGCGCGAGCAAGGGGTGATAGTGCGCCACTTCAAGCAGCAGCGGATCGCTCAGTTCCTGCGGATCAGCATCGGCACACAGGAACAGAACCAGGCGCTGATCGACGGCCTGGGCGAGCTGTAGTCGCGCCTGGTTTGCGAGGCGGCCGTACCTTTATTCGTGGTGCGGCTCGCCGAGGAAGGTCAGGGAGCTGAACAAGCCGCGTGACGCCACATCCGGGTTGTCCTTGAGCGCTACCTCCAGCTCAGCGGCAATCACGTTCAAGCCTTCATTCCTTACCAGCACTTGGGCACGTCCCTGGGCATCGGTCTCGGTGCTCAGGGTGCTCGGTGCATTGCGGTAATCGCCAATCAACTTCACCCCGGCCACGGGTTGCCCATCCAGCAGCACCCGCACCGGCAGGTTCTTGCCCGGGCCGACGGTCAGCGGGTCGACTTCCGGCAGGATCACCAACTTGAGCTGTTCCAGCTTGGGCAGCTTCGCTCCCGGTTGATAGATCGCCAGGCTGTACTTGTAGGTGTGAGTCGAGGCGATGGCCCCCGGGACCTTACTGCGGCCCTGGTTGACCCAGCGCTTGTCCGCGGTTTGCGACCAGGGGCCGTTGTCCAGTGCCACGGCCAGCACCGCCGGCGGCTTGAGCGGTTGCAGGCGTGCGTGGTCCGCCAGGCGTTGCACGGTCACCGGAATCATTCTGGCCGCGCCGTCATAGGCCCAGGCACCGCTGATCTTCTTGGCCTTGAAGGCGTCGTCTTCCGCGCCGTGGCCGTAGATCACTTCGATATTGCCCCGTCGTTGTTCGGTCCACAGGCCGTGGGCCGAGGCCTGGGTGGCGCCCAGTGTGGCAAGCAGGCCCAGCAGGGCGATGGATTTGAGGCTGTGCATGGCGGCTCTCTTCTATAGGTTGAGTGTGAGGCTGAGGGTGAAATTGCGCGGTTCGCCGGGATTGACCCAGTAGTTGCTGTAGGAGCGTTCGTAGTACTTCTCGTCGAACAGGTTGTTCAGGTTCAGGCCCAGGGTCAGGTTGTCGCTGGCCTTGTAGTGGGCCAGCAGGTCCAGGGTGCGGTAGGCGGGCAGCTCGAAGCGGCCTCCGGCCTCGCCCGAGCGGTCGCCGACATAGGTCAGGGCTGCGCCGATGTCCGAGCCTTTGAGCCGGCCGTCCTGGAATTCATAGACCCCCAGCAGGCTGGCGCTGTGCTTGGCCACGCCGAGAATGCGGCTGCCGGCGGGGATTGCCGGGTCGCCCTTGGTGACTTGCGCGTCAATCAGCGCATAGGCGCCTATCACGCGCACCGCGTCGGTCAACTGGCCGCTGAACTGCAGGTCGAAGCCCTGGCTGCGGGCCTTGCCCATGGCACGGCTGGAGTCGGTGCCGGGGTCCAGGGCCAGGACGTTTTCCTTGTCGATATGGAAGGCGGCGAGGGTGGCGCTCAAGCGCTCGTCGAACAGCTCGCTCTTGATCCCCACTTCATAGCCGACGCCTTCCTCGGGCTTGAAGGTCTTGCCGCCCGCATCCAGCCCATTGTTGGGCTTGAACGAGGTGGAGGCGTTGGCGAACAGCCCCACCTGCGGGGTCAGTTGGTAGAGCAGGCCGGCGCGCTGGGTCAGGGCATCGTGGTTCTGGCGGCTGCGCTTGCCGGTGGTGTGGTCGTCGATGCGTTGCTCGAAATGCTCGAAACGCGCGCTGAGCATGCCGCGCAGGCGGTCGTTGAAAACGATCTGGTCCTGCAGGTTCAGGGCCCGGCTTTCGACGTGCTCGAAAAAGTCGCTGCCGGAGCGCTTGCCGTCTGGCTTGGGTTGGCCGTAGACCGGGTGGTAGATGTCGATGGCGTAGGGGCCGCCGGCAATGTTGGTGACCCGCTCGTTCTTGCGGTAGTTCTCGTATTCGCTGCCGATCAGCAGTTCATGCTGCCAACTGCCGAGGTCGAACAGGCCGCGCAGTTCCACCTGGGTGATGCTGTCATGCCAGTTGTTGTCCCGCTCGCGGTAGCGCCGGTTGACGGTGTGTTGGTCGGCGTTCAGCGGTCGGGTTTCGGAGGCGAAGCCCCAGAGCTTGCCTTCCTTGTAGTGGCTGGCCAGACGCAGTTTCCAGCTGTCATTGAGGTGGTGTTCCAGGGTGGCCTGGAGCATGTTGTTGTGGTTGTCGATGTTGCCGTCGTTGGGTTCGCCGAGGAAGGTCGAGCGGGAGACGCCGCTCCAGCGATTGTTTGGGGCCACGATGCCGCGGTCGAAGGTCGAGCTGTGGCGCACCCATTCGCTTTCCAGCAGCAGGCTGGTGTCCGGGTTCAACTGCCAACTGAAGGAGGGCGCGACGAGCACTCGGCGGCTGTCCACGTGGTCGCGAAAGCTGTGGTTGTCCTCCACGGCCAGGTTGACCCGGGACAGCAGGTTGCCCTGGGCATCCAGCGGGGTGTTGAGGTCCAGGGCGGTGCGATAGCGGTCCCAACTGCCAGCGCTGGTCTGCAAGGTCGCGAAGGTTTCGGGCTGGGGTTTCTTGGTGACGATGTTCACCGTGCCGCCGGGGTCGCCACGGCCATAGAGGCTGGCGGCCGGGCCCTTGAGCACTTCGATGCGCTCGATAGTGGCGGCGTCCGGGGTACTGGGGTAGCCGCGGTTGGCGCTGAAGCCGTCCTTGTAGAACTCCGAGGTGGTGAAGCCGCGCACGCTGTATTCATACAGGGTCAGCCCGCCGAAGTTGTTCTGCTTGGAAACCCCGCCGGCATACTCCAGGGCGCGTTCGACGTTGTTGCTGCCCAGGTCCTTGAGCACGCTGGCGGGGATCACGCTGATGGATTGGGGAATGTCGCGGATCGCCGTATCGGTCTTTGTCGCGCTGGCCGAGCGTGTGGCCCGGTAGCCCTTGACCGGGCCCGTGGCGGATTCGTATTCGGTGCTGATACGGGTGGTTTCAAGTTCCAGCGGCTCAGGTTCTTTGGCCAGCAGCGGATCTGCCAGCAGGCCCAGGGCCAGGCCTGCAAAGGGGAGGATTCTTCGGGACGTCATGGGGCTGTTCCAATATCAATATTGAAACAATATAACATGACTATTGAGAATTTATGCTATTAGCCCGGCATGGCCGGGCCCAGCTTCACTCTTCTTCTTTGACGGGCGCGGGCGGTGGTCGCAGGCCGATTTCTGCCGTCAGCTTGAGTTCCTTGCCGTTGCGCATGACCTGGATCGAGACTTTGTCCGTCGGTTTGATCCGCGCCACCTGGTTCATCGAACGCCGGCCGTCGCCGGCAGGTTCGCCATCGATACTGAGGATCACGTCACCCAGTTGCATCCCGGCTTTCTGCGCCGGGCCGTCGCGGAAAATCCCTGCCACCACGATTCCCGGGCGCCCGGCCAGGCCGAAGGACTCCGCCAGCTCTTGGGTCAAGGGTTGCACTTCGATCCCCAGCCAGCCGCGGATGACCTGGCCGTGCTCGATGATCGACTTCATCACTTCCATGGCCAGCTTGATCGGGATCGCAAAACCGATGCCCTGGGAGCCGCCGGACTTGGAGAAGATCGCGGTGTTGATCCCGGTCAGGTTGCCGTTGGCGTCCACCAGGGCGCCACCTGAGTTGCCCGGGTTGATGGCGGCGTCGGTCTGGATGAAGTCTTCGTAGTTGTTCAGGCCCAGCTGGTTGCGCCCGGTGGCGCTGATGATGCCCATGGTCACGGTCTGGCCGACCCCGAACGGGTTGCCGATGGCCAGCGCGACGTCGCCGACGCGGACGTTTTCCGAACGGCCGACGGTGATCGAAGGCAGGTTCTTCAAGTCGATCTTGAGCACCGCCAGGTCGGTTTCCGGATCGCTGCCGATCACCCGGGCCAGGGTCTCGCGGCCGTCCTTGAGGGCCACCACGATCTGCTCGGCGCCGGAGGTCACATGGTTGTTGGTCAGCAGGTAGCCCTCGGGGCTCATGATCACCCCCGAGCCCAGGCTCGATTCCATGCGCTGCTGCTTGGGCAGGTTGTCGCCGAAGAAGCGCCGGAACTGCGGGTCTTCAAAGAGCGGGTGAGCCGGCTTGTTGATGACCTTGGTGGTGTACAGGTTGACCACCGCGGGCGCGGCGATCACCACGGCGTCGGCGTAGGACACCGGCCCCTGTTGCGTGCTGGTGGTTTGCGGGGCTTGCTGCAGATTGACGTCGAGGCTGGGCAGGCCCACCCATTGCGGGTAGCGCTGGATAATCAACAACGCGATAAGCACGCCGGCCAGTAGCGGCCAGCCAAAAAAACGCAGAGCCTTGAGCATTGAGCAAGTCCTGGGTGGTTACGAAGGGCTGCGCACGGCCCATAATGTCGCGCATTATACGAGGCCGCGCGTGCCTCTGAACGGGATATTTAGGAGTCTTTTATGGCCGTTGCCCTGAGCACACTGGTTGAAGAAGCGGACCGCTACCTGGGCAGTTCACGTATTGCCGACTACTGCCCCAACGGCTTGCAGGTCGAAGGGCGCCCGCAGGTGATGCGCATCGTCAGTGGCGTGACCGCCAGCCAGGCGTTGCTGGACGCTGCGGTGGAGGCCAAGGCCGACCTGGTACTGGTGCATCACGGTTACTTCTGGAAGGGCGAGAACCCCTGCATCACCGGCATGAAGCAGCGTAGGCTCAAAACCCTGCTCAAGCACGACATCAGCCTGCTGGCCTATCACCTGCCCCTGGACCTGCACCCCGAAGTGGGCAACAACGTGCAACTGGCCCGTCAGTTGGACATCACCGTGGAAGGCCCGCTGGACCCGGAAAATCCCAAGGTCGTCGGCCTGGTGGGTTCCCTCAGCGAGCCGATGACCGCGCGGGACTTTGCCCGCCGGGTGCAAGAGGCCATGGGGCGAGAGCCGCTGCTGATCGAAGGCAGCGAGATGATCCGCCGGGTCGGCTGGTGCACCGGTGGCGGCCAGGGCTACATCGACCAGGCGGTGCAGGCCGGCGTCGACCTGTACCTCAGTGGCGAAGCCTCGGAGCAGACCTTCCACAGTGCCCGGGAAAACGACATCAGCTTCATTGCCGCCGGCCATCACGCCACCGAGCGTTATGGCGTCCAGGCCCTGGGTGACTACCTGGCCCGGCGCTTTGCCCTCGAACACCTGTTCATCGACTGCCCCAACCCCATCTGACCCCCGGCAGGAGCCGGCTTGCCGGTGAAAAGATCGTCAGCCCGAAGGTGCGTCTGAAAGCGCCTGTGCTGGCAAGCCAACTCCCGCAGAGTGGGGCTTGGGGCCTAACGGAGCGGTATATTCATATACCGTTTCGTTCTAGTTGGCTCCCTGATTAGAAGCAGGTCGCTGTGCTAGCATGCCCCGCTCGAACACGGCCCGATGGCCGTCCATAAGAAAGCTTTCGTGAGTAGCCATGGTCGACAAACTGACGCATCTGAAACAGCTGGAGGCGGAAAGCATCCACATCATCCGCGAGGTGGCCGCCGAGTTCGACAACCCGGTGATGCTGTACTCCATCGGTAAAGACTCCGCCGTGATGTTGCATCTGGCCCGCAAGGCGTTCTTCCCCGGCAAGCTGCCGTTCCCGGTGATGCACGTCGATACCCAGTGGAAATTCCAGGAAATGTACAAGTTCCGCGACCGCATGGTCGAAGAGCTGGGCCTGGACCTGATCACCCACGTCAACCCGGATGGCGTGGCCCAGGGCATCAACCCGTTCACCCACGGCAGTGCCAAGCACACCGACATCATGAAGACCGAGGGCCTCAAGCAGGCTCTGGACAAACATGGTTTCGACGCCGCGTTCGGCGGTGCCCGCCGCGATGAAGAGAAGTCCCGCGCCAAGGAGCGCGTCTACTCGTTCCGCGACAGCAAGCACCGCTGGGACCCGAAGAACCAGCGCCCCGAGTTGTGGAACGTCTACAACGGCAAGGTCAACAAGGGCGAGTCGATCCGTGTGTTCCCGCTGTCCAACTGGACCGAGCTGGACATCTGGCAGTACATCTACCTCGAATGCATCCCGATCGTGCCGCTGTACTTCGCCGCCGAGCGTGAAGTGATCGAGAAGAACGGCACCCTGATCATGATCGATGACGAGCGCATCCTCGAGCATCTGTCCGATGAAGAGAAAGCCCGCATCGTCAAAAAGAAAGTACGTTTCCGCACCCTTGGCTGCTACCCGTTGACGGGCGCGGTGGAGTCCGAGGCCGAGAGCCTGACGGACATCATCCAGGAAATGCTCCTGACGCGAACTTCCGAGCGCCAGGGCCGTGTCATCGACCACGATGGCGCCGGCTCAATGGAAGACAAAAAACGTCAAGGTTATTTCTAAGGGGCTGTCATGTCGCATCAATCTGATTTGATCAGCGAGGACATCCTCGCGTACCTGGGCCAGCACGAACGCAAGGAGCTGCTGCGCTTTTTGACCTGCGGTAACGTCGACGACGGCAAGAGCACCCTGATCGGGCGCCTGTTGCACGACTCGAAGATGATCTACGAAGACCATCTGGAAGCCATCACCCGGGACTCGAAGAAGGTCGGCACCACCGGTGACGACATCGACCTGGCGTTGCTGGTCGACGGCCTGCAGGCCGAGCGCGAGCAGGGCATCACCATCGATGTCGCCTACCGCTATTTCTCCACCGCCAAGCGCAAGTTCATCATCGCCGACACCCCCGGCCATGAGCAGTACACCCGCAACATGGCCACCGGTGCGTCCACCTGTGACCTGGCGATCATCCTGGTGGACGCCCGCTACGGCGTGCAGACCCAGACCCGTCGCCACAGCTTCATCGCCTCCCTGCTGGGCATCAAGCACATCGTCGTGGCCATCAACAAGATGGACCTCAAGGACTTCGATGAAGGCGTGTTCGAGTCGATCAAGGCCGACTACCTGAAGTTCGCCAAGGGCCTGAAGCTGCAGCCCACCAGCCTGCATTTCGTGCCGATGTCGGCGCTCAAGGGCGACAACGTGGTGAACAAGAGCGAGCGCTCGCCCTGGTACACCGGGCAGTCGCTGATGGAAATCCTCGAGACCGTGGAAGTGGCCGGCGACCGCAACTTCACCGACCTGCGTTTCCCGGTGCAGTACGTCAACCGTCCGAACCTGAACTTCCGTGGTTTTGCCGGCACCCTGGCCAGCGGCATCGTGCACAAGGGCGACGAGATCGTCGTATTGCCGTCGGGCAAGAGCAGCCGGGTCAAGTCCATTGTCACCTTCGAAGGTGAACTGGAGCAGGCCGGCCCGGGCCAGGCCGTGACCCTGACCATGGAAGATGAAATCGACATCTCCCGTGGCGACCTGCTGGTGCATGCCGACAACGTGCCGCCGGTCACCGACAGCTTCGAAGCCATGCTGGTATGGATGGCCGAAGAGCCGATGCTGCCGGGCAAGAAGTACGACATCAAGCGCGCCACCAGCTATGTGCCGGGTTCGATCGCCAGCATCATCCACAAGGTCGATGTGAACACCCTGGAAGAGGGCGCGGCCAGCGCGCTGCAACTGAACGAGATCGGCAAGGTCAAGATCAGCCTCGATGCGCCGATTGCCCTGGATGGTTACGAGAGCAACCGCACCACCGGCGCTTTCATCGTCATCGACCGCTTGACCAACGGCACCGTCGGCGCCGGCATGATCGTCGCCCAGCCGGTGACCCATGGCAGCGCCACCCACCACGGCAAGCTGGCTCATGTCGCCACCGAAGAGCGTGCCCAGCGTTTCGGCCAGCAACCGGCTACCGTGCTGTTCAGCGGCCTGTCGGGTGCGGGCAAGAGCACCCTGGCCTACGCCGTGGAGCGCAAGCTGTTCGACATGGGGCGCGCGGTGTATGTGCTCGATGGCCAGAACCTGCGCCATGACCTGAACAAGGGCCTGCCCCAGGACCGTGCCGGGCGTACCGAGAACTGGCGGCGCGCGGCCCATGTGGCCCGTCAGTTCAACGAAGCCGGGCTGCTGACCCTGGCGGCGTTCGTGGCACCGAGTGCCGAAGGGCGCGAGCAGGCCAAGGACCTGATCGGCAAGGAGCGTCTGCTGACGGTCTACGTCCAGGCATCGCCTGCGGTGTGCGCCGAGCGTGATCCGCAGGGCCTGTACGCGGCCGGCGGGGATAACATCCCGGGCGAGTCCTTCCCCTATGACGTACCGCTCAATGCCGATCTGGTGATCGACACCCAGTCGCTGTCGCTGGAAGAAAGCGTCAAGCAGGTGCTGGACCTGTTGCGCAGCCGCGGCGCGATCTAAGCCGTAGCAAAAAGCCCGCAGCCGAGTGATCGGCTGCGGGCTTTTTTGTGCGCTTCAAACAGTGTTCGCCGGCAAGTAGGGTGCAAACCCGCAGGAGCCGGCCTGCCAGCGAAAAGGCCCTCAGGGTCTTGCCGGATACTCGCGATGCAGCGTTTCGAGCAGCGCATCCTTGTCCAGCCACTGCTGGTTGATCCAACCCTGGAATTCCTGGCGATAGGCCGTGTCCTGCTCGTAGTTCTTGCCAAGGAACTGTGCCGGGATCTGCACCTCTTCGAAACGCACCACCACATCCTTGACCCTGCCGCACAGCAGGTCCCAGAAACCGGGGCGGCCTGCCGGGTAGTGGATGGTCACATCGATGATCGATTGCAGTTGTTCGCCCATGGCATCCAGGACAAAGGCGATGCCGCCGGCCTTGGGCTTGAGCAGGTAGCGGAACGGCGATTGTTGCTGGGCGTGCTTGGCGTCGGTAAAGCGCGTGCCCTCGACGAAGTTGAAGATGCCCACCGGGTTGTTGCGAAACTTCGCACAGGTCTTGCGCGTGGTTTCCAGGTCCTTGCCTTTCTTTTCCGGGTGCTTCTCCAGGTACGCCTTGGAGTAGCGCTTCATGAACGGAAAGCCCAGGGCCCACCACGCCAGGCCGATCACCGGCACCCAGATCAGCTCCTGCTTGAGGAAGAACTTCAGCGGGCGGATACGTCGGTTGAGCACGTATTGCAGGACCATGATGTCGACCCAGCTCTGGTGGTTGCTGGTGACCAGGTAGGAGTGCTGGTAATCCAGGCCTTCCAGGCCCTGCACGTGCCAACGGGTACGGCACACCAACTGCATCCAGGCCTTGTTGTTGCTGATCCAGGCTTCGTGGGTGTGGTTCATCAGCCAGTGGCTCAAGCGCTGGGTGAGGGCGAAGGGCAGGGCCTTGACCAGTGCCACGCAGAACAGGAACGAGCACAGCAGGATGGTGTTCAGCGCCAGCAGGAGCGAGGCGATGATTCCGCGCACCACGGCAGGTAGAAATTCCAGCATTTAGACATCCATAGGTCGGTTGGCGGCTTGAATCGCGGTGAGGGCGATGGTGTAGACGATGTCGTCCACCTGGGCGCCCCGGGGCAGGTCGTTCACCGGTTTGCGCAGGCCTTGCAGCATAGGGCCCAGGCTCACGCAGTCGGCACTGCGTTGCACCGCCTTGTGGGTGGTGTTGCCGGTGTTCAGGTCAGGGAATACGAAGACCGTGGCCTTGCCCGCGACCTGGCTGTTGGGGGCCAGTTGCCGGGCGACGTTTTCGTTGGCCGCGGCGTCGTATTGCAACGGCCCGTCGATCAGCAGCGAACGCTGGGCTTCGTGAGCCAGCAGAGTGGCTTCGCGAACTTTCTCCACTTCCTCGCCGCTGGCCGAGTCGCCACTGGAGTAGCTGATCATCGCCACGCGCGGGGTGATACCGAAGGCGGCTGCCGAGTCGGCGCTCTGCAGGGCGATTTCCGCCAGCTCGCTGGCGCTGGGGTGCGGGTTCATCACGCAGTCGCCATACACCAGCACTTCCTCGGGGAACAGCATGAAGAACACCGAGGACACCAGGGTGCAGCCCGGCGCGGTCTTGATCAGTTGCAGGGCCGGGCGGATGGTGTTGGCCGTGGAGTGGATGACCCCGGAAACCAGGCCATCGACTTCATCCAGGGCCAGCATCACCGTGCCGATCACCACCGGATCCTCCAGCTGCTGCTCGGCCATGGGGGCATTGAGGCTCTTGCTCTTGCGTAGGGCCACCATGGGCTCCACGTAGCGTTGGCGAATCAGGTCCGGGTCGAGAATCTCCAGGCCTTCGGGCAGTTCGATGCCCTGGGCCCGGGCCACCGCGTGCACGTCCTCGGGCTTGGCCAGCAGCACGCAGCGGGCGATGCCCCGGGCCTGGCAGATGGCGGCGGCCTGCACGGTCAGCGGCTCGCTGCCTTCGGGCAGGACGATACGCTTGTTGGCCTGCTGGGCGCGCTGGATCAGCTGGTAGCGGAACACTGCGGGCGACAGGCGCATTTCCCGTGGGGTGCCGCAGCGCTGGTGCAGCCAGTTGGCGTCCAGGTGGCTGGCGACGAAGTCGGTGATGATTTCCGCGCGCTCGCGGTCATCGATGGGAATTTCCTTGTTCAGGCCATTGAGCTGGTTGGCGGTGTCGTAGGACCCGGTGCTCACCGAAAGCACTGGCAGGCCGGCGTTCAGGGCGCCCCGGCAGAGCTCCATGATCCGCGGGTCGGGCAGGGTGTCGCTGGTCAGCAGCAGGCCGGCCAGGGGCACACCGTTGATGGCCGCCAGGCTCACGGCGAGGATGATGTCGTCACGGTCGCCCGGGGTCACCACCAGCACGCCGGGCTTGAGCAGTTCCACGGTGTTGCGCATGGTGCGGGCGCAAATGATGATCTTGGTCATGCGACGGCTTTCGTAGTCGCCGGCGTTGAGCACCTGGGCGCCCATCAGGTCGGCCACGTCCCGGGTACGCGGGGCATTGAGCTCCGGCTGGAAGGGGATGCACCCCAGCAGGCGGAAGTCGCCGCTGCGCAGCAAGGGCGAATGCTCCTTCAAGCGTGCGGAAAACGCCTCCATGCTTTCGTCGGTGCGCACCTTGTTGAGGATCACCCCCAGCACTTTCGGGTCCCGCGGGCCGCCGAACAGCTGGGCCTGCAACTCCACCCGTCCGGACAGCTCGGTGAGCACTTCGTTTTCCGGGGCGGATACCAGTATCACCTCGGCATCCAGGCTTTTTGCCAGGTGCAGGTTGACCCGGGCGGCGTAGCTGGCACTGCGGGTCGGCACCATGCCTTCGACGATCAAGACATCCTTGCCGATGGCTGCCTGCTGGTAGAGGGTGATGATTTCTTCCAGCAACTCATCCAGCTGGCCGTCGCCGAGCATCCGCTCCACATGGGCCAGGCCCAGGGGTTGCGGCGGTTTCAGGCCATGGGTGCGCGCCACCAGTTCGGTGGAACGCTCGGGGCCGGTGTCGCCGGGGTGAGGTTGGGCTATGGGCTTGAAGAAACCGACCTTGAGGCCAGCCCGTTCCAGCGTACGCACCAGCCCGAGGCTGATGGAGGTCAGACCCACTCCAAAATCGGTGGGCGCGATGAAAAAAGTTTGCATGCGAATTCTCAGAAGGTGCATGGCAAAGGCGACGGTCTTTGGCCGTCTGCCTGAAGTCAGGCGCTAAGGTTATCGTTATCCGGGGCTTGAGCACACCAGCCGCAGGCAAAGCGCTGGCCTATTTTTTTGGCTCGCAACTGCGGCTCCAGGACCCAGGCCCGGGACTGCCAGGGCGGTTGGTGGCGCAGGTGCTGGGTATGCCCGCAGGACAGTTCGGCCACCCAGTGGCCTTCCTCATCCTGATGAAAACCGCAGATTGTCGAGTGACTTTTCACGTTCCGTTGGTCCGGGTTCCGTTCGCTTTCGAGCGATTGCTTCGCTAAACTTGGACGTTCTTCATTCTTATGCAAAAGGTCCCGCCCCATGCTGATCGCCGCCAATAAGGCTGTCTCCATCGACTATACCCTCACCAACGACGCTGGTGAGGTCATCGACAGCTCTGCCGGCGGCGCCCCGCTGGTTTACCTGCAAGGTGCAGGTAACATCATTCCTGGTCTGGAAAAGGCCCTGGAAGGCAAGCAAGTTGGTGACGAACTGAAAGTCTGCGTAGAACCTGAAGATGCCTACGGCGAATACGCTGCCGAACTGGTCAGCACCCTGAGCCGCAGCATGTTCGAAGGCGTCGACGAGCTGGAAGTGGGCATGCAGTTCCACGCTTCCGCTCCGGACGGCCAGATGCAGATCGTGACCATCCGTGACCTGGACGGCGACGACGTGACCGTCGACGGCAACCACCCGCTGGCCGGTCAGCGCCTGAATTTCCAGGTCAAGATCGTTGCCATCCGTGACGCCAGCCAGGAAGAAATCGCCCATGGTCACGTCCATGGCGAAGGTGGCCATCACCACTGATTTTCTGCGCTAAGCTCAAGTTTGCTGGAGAGGCGCCCGAGGGCGCCTTTTTAGTCCGCGGCTTTTGGCTGTACTGTCGAGAGGCTGTTTTCTGTAAGAACACAGGAATTTGGAGTTCGTCATGAGTGCTTTTCACGACCTTAAATTGAAAGCCCTGGATGGTCAGGAGCTGCCGCTCGCGCCCTTCAAGGGGCACGTCGTGCTGGTGGTCAACGTCGCCTCCAAATGTGGTCTGACACCACAATATGCGGCGTTGGAGAATCTCTACCAGCAATACAAGGCCCAGGGATTCAGCGTGCTGGGGTTGCCCTGCAACCAGTTCGCCGGGCAGGAACCGGGCACCGAGCAGGAGATCCAGGAGTTTTGCAGCCTCAACTACGGGGTGACCTTTCCCTTGAGCAGCAAGCTGGACGTGAACGGTCCCGAGCGCCATCAGCTGTACCGCCTGCTGGCGGGCGAAGGGGCAGAGTTTCCCGGGGACATCACCTGGAACTTCGAGAAATTCCTGCTGGGCAAGGACGGTCGGGTACTGGCGCGTTTCTCGCCACGTACCGCTCCCGATGATCCGACAGTGATCCAGGCCATTGAAAAAGCCTTGAGCTGAACCCGCGCCGGGCCCCTGTTTCACGCCGCTTCAATGCGGCGTTTTTGCATCTAAATCACTCAAATCAATAGTGCTGTGCAGCGCATTGAGGGGGGAATATTATCCCCATCATAAGTGCGCCGGGGCCGGTACCCGGCGCAGTCTTGTGCGTCGAATATCGACTCAAGCCTTTTTCTCGGAGTGCAGCATGCCTGTTCAAGCCTTGTTCAAACCCTTTCAACTCGGCGCGCTGGAACTGCCGACCCGCGTGGTGATGGCTCCAATGACCCGGTCGTTTTCCCCTGGCGGCGTGCCCAACTCCAAGGTCATCGAGTATTACCGCCGTCGCGCTGCCGCGGGTGTCGGCCTGATCATCACCGAGGGCACCACGGTGGGGCACCAGGCTGCCAATGGTTACCCCAATGTGCCGCAGTTCCATGGCGAGGCGGCCCTGGCTGGCTGGAAGAAGGTGGTGGATGCGGTCCACGCCGAAGGCGGCAAGATCGTCCCGCAACTCTGGCATGTGGGCAATGTGCGGCGCCTGGGCACCGAGCCGGACGCCAGCGTGCCCGGCTACGGCCCCACCGAGAAGCTCAAGGACGGCAAGGTGCTGGTGCACGGCATGACCCACCAGGACATCCAGGAGGTGATCGCAGCCTTCGCCCAGGCCGCCAAGGATGCCCAGAGCATCGGCATGGACGGCGTGGAGATCCATGGCGCCCACGGTTACCTGGTGGACCAGTTCTTCTGGGAAGGCACCAACCAGCGTACCGATGAATACGGTGGCGACCTGGCCCAGCGCTCGCGCTTCGCCATTGAACTGATCCAGGCCGTGCGGGCTGCCGTCGGTCCGGATTTCCCGATCATCCTGCGTTTTTCCCAGTGGAAGCAGCAGGACTACAGCGCGCGCCTGGTGCAGACCCCGGAAGCTCTGGAGGCCTTCCTCAAGCCGCTGGCGGATGCCGGTGTGGATATCTTCCACTGCTCGACCCGCCGCTTCTGGGAGCCGGAGTTCGAAGGTTCCGACCTCAACCTGGCGGGCTGGACCCGCAAACTCACCGGCAAGCCCACCATCACCGTGGGCAGCGTCGGCCTGGACGGCGAGTTCCTGCAGTTCATGGTCAACACCGACAAGGTGGCGCAGCCGGCCAGCCTGGAAAACCTGCTGCAGCGTCTGAACAACGACGAGTTCGATCTGGTGGCCGTGGGCCGTGCACTGCTGGTGGATCCGGATTGGGCGCAGAAAGTCCGCGAAGGTCGCGAGCAGGACATCCTGCCGTTCAGCCGTGACGCGCTGACGACCCTGGTTTAACTGCCGGCTCCGGGCGGCGAGGGGGGCAGCCCCCTTGCCGTGCCGAGTGTCTCCACGGTGCTGCGGGGTTTGACCGTTGCTTCGATAAGCCCTTCGTAATCCTCGGCCGGCCCATGCTCGCAGGCACTGCGCAGGCGATCTTCAAACTGCTCGATAACCGCGGCCCAGCCCTGGCGGCTGGCATGCTGGCGGGCGTTGAGGCGTACCCGGCGCAAGGTTTCCGGTTCTTCCAGCAGCCAGCTGGCAGCGTCGCAGAAGGCGCTTTCGTCGCTGGGCATGGCCAGCACACCGTTGTAGCCATGGCGGATATGCTGGGCTGCGCCAGCCTGATCGTAGGCCACCACCGCGAGCCCCGAGGCCAGAGCCTCCAGCACCACGTTGCCGAAGGTTTCGGTGAGGCTGGGAAACAGGAACAGATCCCCGCAGGCGTAGTGGGCGGCCAGGGCTTCGCCCCGCTGGCTGCCACAGAACAGGGCCTCGGGCAGGCTTTTTTCCAGAGCCCCACGTTGCGGGCCGTCACCCACCACGATCAGCTTCATCCTGCGCTGTGGATAAGTCGCCTGCAGGTGTTCGAAGCAGCGCTTGAGCAGGCCCAGGTTCTTCTCCTGCGCCAGGCGCCCGACGTGGATCACCGCCAGGTCATCGGCACCCAGGCCCCAGTCGGCCCGCAGCGTCTCGAGCCGCTTGGCCGGGTGGAACAGCTGGCTGTCGACGCCCCGGGACAGCAGGGCCAGGCGCTCGAAATGCCGGCGCTCCAACTCCAGGTGCTGGCTGGTGCTGGGTACCAGGGTCAGTTGCGAGCGGTTGTGGAACCAGCGCAGGTAATGGGTCAGCAGGCGGGTCAGCAAACCCAGGCCATATTGGCTGGAGTACTGCTGGAAGTTGGTGTGAAAGCCGCTGACCACGGAGATTCCCAGGCGCTTGGCGGCCCGCAGCGCAGACAGCCCCAGCGGCCCCTCGGTGGCGATATAGAGCACGTCCGGGCGTTGGCGTTTCCAGCGCCGCAGCAGCTTGTGCATCGACGACTGGCCCCATTGCAGCCCCGGGTAGCCCGGCAGCGGCCAGCCCCGGCACAGCAGCAGGGCTTCGTCGCTGGCCCGGCTCTGGTCGCAACCCTGGCGCGGGCGCACCAGCTCAACTTGATGCCCACGGGCACGCAGGCCCTCGCAGAGGCGGCCAAGGGTATTGGCCACGCCATTGATTTCCGGTGGGAAGGTTTCAGTGATGAGGGTGATATGCAGAGCTGTCGTCATGGCCTCAGTGTCGGTTGAGGCCATGTCGCCATTGTGACCTTGCGATGATGGATTTATGACGCCCCGGCCTTATTTGGCCGGCAGGTTCTCCACCCCGCGCTCACGCACCCAGAACAGCGTGGCACCGGCCACGGCGGCCGGCATCATCAGGATATTGACCAGCGGGATCAGCAGCGCCAGGTAGACGATGCCGCCAAATCCCAGGCTCTGCCAGCGCTTCTGGCGCAGCCAGGCGAGCATGTCCTGCCAGCTCATTTTGTGGTTGTCTGCCGGGTAGTCGATGTACTGGATAGCCATCATCCAGATACCGAACAGCAGCCACAGCGGCGCGGCAATCAGGTTGACCACCGGAATCAGCGAGAGGATGAACAGGCCGATGGCCCGGGGCAGGAAGTAGCCGAGCTTGCGCATTTCCCGCGCCAGGGTGCGGGGGATCATGGCAATCAGTTCACCCCAGCTGAAGGGCGGGAAATCATCGGTGCCACGCACCACGGTTTCGACTTTTTCCGAGAGGAAGCCGTTGAAGGGGGCGGCGATGATGTTGGCCAGCATGGTGAAGCTGAAAAACACCATGAAGGCCACCAGCACCACGAACAGGGGCCAGATGATATAGGTGAGGAAGCTCAGCCAGCTGGGCAGGGACGGCATCAGCGCATCGACCCAGAGGCTGAACTGATGACCGGCGAAATAGATCAATCCGACGAACAGCACCAGGTTGATTGCCAGGGGCAGGAGCACGAACAGGCGCAGGCCGGGGCTGAGGACCAGCTTCAGGCCTTCGCGCAGGTATTGCGGGCCGGACAGGACGGGGGCGGGCATAGAGCGCTCCGAGCAGAATGAAAACGCGCCGACCTTACCGGCTTTGTCTTGGGGGCGAAAGCGCGGCGAAGCGGTCGACATCAACGGTAACAAAGACCCATTCAAATAGGCCTCCTGAGGATAGAGACCGCCTATGAGCTGGATTGTTAAACCGTATTTCCTTAATCTTCGCCCCCTCTATACGCTTCATCCATTATTTTTTGGACGGACGAGTTCAAGCCTTCCCCAAGGTTTCGCCGTCCTTTTTTATTCCAGCCGGCAATCCGGCGTTCCGCGCCAGGCTAGCCGGGCCGGTCGATAGGAGTGAGTCATGTCTGAAGTACGCCATTCGCGTGTGATTATTCTCGGTTCCGGCCCTGCCGGTTACAGCGCCGCCGTCTATGCCGCCCGTGCCAACCTGAAGCCGCTGCTGATCACCGGCATGCAGGCCGGTGGCCAGCTGACCACCACCACCGAAGTCGACAACTGGCCCGGTGACGTGCACGGCCTGACCGGCCCGGCGCTGATGGAGCGGATGCGCGAACACGCCGAGCGTTTCGAGACTGAAATCGTCTTCGATCACATCAATGCCGTGGACTTCGCTGCCAAGCCCTACACCCTGACCGGTGACAGCGCGACCTACACCTGCGACGCCCTGATCATCGCCACCGGTGCCAGCGCTCGCTACCTGGGCCTGCCTTCGGAAGAAGCGTTCATGGGCAAGGGTGTTTCCGCCTGTGCCACCTGCGATGGCTTCTTCTATCGCAACAAGCCGGTGGCAGTGGTCGGCGGCGGCAACACCGCGGTCGAGGAAGCCCTGTACCTGGCCAACATCGCCAGCACCGTGACCCTGATCCACCGTCGCGAAACCTTCCGCGCCGAGAAGATCCTGATTGACAAGCTCAACGCTCGGGTGGCCGAAGGCAAGATCATCCTCAAGCTCAATGCCAACCTGGACGAAGTCCTGGGTGACAACATGGGCGTGACTGGTGCCCGCCTGAAGAACAACGACGGCAGCTTCGACGAGCTGAAGGTCGACGGCGTGTTCATCGCCATCGGCCACACCCCGAACACCTCGCTGTTCGAAGGCCAGCTGACCCTCAAGGACGGTTACCTGGTCGTGCAGGGCGGCCGTGACGGCAATGCCACCGCCACCAGCGTCGAGGGCATCTTTGCTGCCGGCGACGTGGCCGACCACGTGTACCGCCAGGCCATCACCTCGGCCGGCGCCGGCTGCATGGCGGCACTGGACACCGAGCGTTACCTGGACGGCCTGCAGAACGCTTCGTTCTGATTGGCTACCCATAAAAAAACCGGCGCAAGCCGGTTTTTTTATGGGTGTTGCACGGTAGGAGCCGGCTTGCCGGCGAACAGGCCCTCGAGCCTTGCGCCGCTGTGCTGACGCCTTCGCCGGCGAGCCAGCGCTCCTACAGAATGCGGGTCAGCGGCGGGTCAGCGGCTGGGCGGAGAACTTGACCCCGGCCAGGCCGTGAACGATCAGGGCGCGGATATTGCCGTGGTCGGTGCCTTCGGGGGTGGCCAGTACCGAGCGGTAGTGTTCGCCGAAGGCCAGCAGGGCCTCTTCGTCGCTCAGGCCCTCCAGCAGGGCCAGGCCCAGGGTCTTGCACGAACCTTCGTTCTGCCCGGCGGCGTTTTCCACGCCGCCGTTGTTGAAGGCCTGGGGCTGGTAGTCATAGCCGGCGGCGACAAAGGCCAGGGTGTCCGCAAAAGCGTGTTCACCGCTGTTCAGGCTGGCGCGCAGGGTGTTCAGGTCCGTCATTGGGGTTTTCCTTTGGCGAACGCCGCTTGCTGCTCGGCGCTGGCTTCTTTCTGGTAGAGATTTTTCCATTCGGCGTAGGGCATGCCATACACCACTTCACGGGCGTCATCGAGGCTGACCTCGATCTGGCGTTCGTCGGCCTCGGCCTTGTACCACTTGGACAGGCAGTTGCGGCAGAACCCGGCGAGGTTCATCAGGTCGATGTTCTGTACGTCCTTGCGGCTGTCCAGGTGGGCCACCAGGCGGCGAAAGGCCGCGGCTTCCAGTTCCAGGCGTTGTTGTTCAGTCATGGGGGTTCTCCGGGACAGGGGCAAGCACCCAGGCGGGCACTTGCCACTTGTGGCAGTTTTCTAGGCGCTGGCGCGGCTGGCCGCGAGGGTGATCGACACCGACTCGGCAAAACGCAGGGCGTGGGGCTTGTCGACTTCGACTTCGGCGTACTGCACCGAGGCGTTGCTCATCACCAGGTCCAGCAGCTCCTGGGTCAGGCGCTCCAGCAGGGCAAAGCGGTTGCCCTCGACATGGGCAATGATCGCCTTGGTGATGGTGCGGTAGTTCAGCGCGTGGTCGATGTCGTTGTCCCGCACCGCCTCCTGGGCCGCGTAGAGGATGGTCAGGTTGATCAGCACATCCTGCTTGTTGAGGATCTCTTCCTCGTTGATTCCGATGTAGGTCCGCAGGAGCAGGTCCTTGACTCGGATACGAGCCATTCCTGGCTGAAGTTGTGGCATTGCTACTTGCTCCGTCCAATCAATTGCAGGAATTCCTGGCGAGTGGTGCTCGAATCGCGAAAGGCGCCGAGCATCACCGAGGTGTGCATGGTGGAATTCTGTTTCTCGACGCCGCGCATCATCATGCACATGTGCTTGGCCTCGATCACCACCGCGACGCCGGCGGCCTGAGTCACGCTCTGTACCGCGTCGGCGATTTCCCGAGTGAGATTTTCCTGGATCTGCAGGCGCCTGGCGAACATGTCGACGATCCGCGCGATCTTCGACAGCCCCAGGACCTTGCCGGTGGGAATATAAGCCACATGGGCCTTGCCGATGAAGGGCAGCAGGTGATGTTCGCACAGGGAATACAGCTCGATGTCGGCGACTATCACCATTTCATCGCTGTCGGAAGCAAACAGCGCGCCGTTGACGAGGTCCTCCAGCGACTGGCCGTAGCCGTGACACAGGTACTGCATGGCCTTGGCCGCGCGCTTGGGGGTATCGAGCAGGCCTTCGCGCTCGGGGTCTTCGCCCAGGTCCTTGAGGATCTCGCGATAGTGCTGGGGCAGGGAAAGGGTCATGCAAGGTCCTCACAGGGGCCGGCTTACTTGAGGTGCCGCCCGCCGTTGACGGTCAGGGTGGTGCCGGTGACATAGGGGTTGTCCAGCAGGTAGCGCAGGCTCTGGTAGATCACTTCGCTGCCGGGTTCGATGCCCAGCGCGGATTTGGCCAGGGTCTTGGCGCGGTACGCCGCGTCGTCGTCGGGATTGAACAATAGCAGGGCCGGGGCAATGCCGTTGACCTTGATTGTCGGGGCGTATTTCGCTGCGAAGGACAGGGTCAGGCTGTCCAGGCCGGCTTTGCTGGCGCAGTAGGCGATGTGCTTGCTGCTGCCTTTGCGGGTGACGTCGTCGCTGATGTGGATGATGTCTGCCGGGGTCGAGCGCTGCAGCAACTCGGCGCAATGCAGGTTGATCAGGTAGGGCGCCAGCATGTGCACGCCGAACATCCGGGCAAAGGCCGCTGCTTCCTCGCCTGGGCTCTCCTCCAGCCATTCCGAGGCGTTGTGGACGATGGCCCGCAGGCTCTGGGTATGGTTTTTCAGCTCGGTGATCAGGGCCAGGATCCCGGCTTCGCTGGAGAGATCGGCGAACAGCAGGGTCGCGCCCTTTTCCCGCAGGGCCTCAAGGCCCGGGCGCTGGCTGCGGTAGGTGACGATCACCGGCTGCCCGTCTTGAAGCAGGCGCAGGGCGCAGTGCAGGCCGACTCGCTGGCTGGCGCCGGTGATCAGGATCGGGGCAGGAGTGGTGTTCATGAAGGGCTCGCGTCGCAGGTAGTGGGAAAACTATACCAGCGAGGGAAGGGCCTGTGCCTGCAGGCAACGGGCTTGCCGGCGAATGCGATCTTGCGGGTTTTTTTCGCTGGCCAGCCAGCTCCTACGCTAGGCGCGAATGTTGCGCGAGGTGTGGTAGGAGCCGGCTTGCCGGCGAATCACGGATTCTGCGTCGAGGGGGTGGTCGGCAGCGGTCGGGCCGGTGTGCTGTTGAGCCAGTTGGCCAGCAGCCGGGTGGACAGCGGAATGAAGAAATAAACCATCAGCGGGGTCAGGGCCAGGGTGCTGACGAATACCCGAGGCAGCAGGCTCAGCTCGCCGAGCAACGGGCCCAGGACAAAGTTGAACAGCAGCGACACCGGGAAGAATGCCAGCCAGATGGCCACCGCCTGCTTCCAGCGCGGCGGGCGATGGCCGGCGGCGCCGAACCAGCCGTCGATACCGCTGACCCGGTGCTCCGAAGGGTGGGCGAACAGGTCGCTGCCCCGGGCCAGCCAGGCGGTACGCGAGGCGGAGTGTTCCCAGGTATGCAGGGTGGATTCGTCGGCGAAGCGAAAGATGATCTGGAATTCGTCATCGTTGGGTGGCGGCGCAAGAACGCCGGAACCCAGGTAGCCGGGAAAGTCGGTGGCCAGTTGTTCGCCTTCGCGCAGCCAGGCGATCAGGTCCTGGTAACGGCCGTCGGCAACGCGCCGGGCAACCATCAGGGTGACGGGTGAGGTAGACATTATGTATCTCCGTAAAACCAATGCGCTGCCTGGGTAAGGCAGTCGCTTGACGAGGCACCGGGGTGGCGGGCCGCGCCTGAAGCAAGCAAGGATTATTCCTGATTGCTGCCCAGGCACCAATGACGGCGGTCGGTTTTTCTCGTGCTTGAAGCATCGCCACCTGAGGGGAGTAGAATGATCGCCACTTTGTTTCCCGGTGTTTTCTTCCCAGATGCCCGTCATGACTGAACTTGCCCCTGCCCCTCACGCCCCCGAAGCCGTTCGTCAGGACGAGTTGTTTCCGATCCGCGAGGTGGCGCGCCTGACCGGCATCAACCCGGTGACCCTGCGGGCCTGGGAACGACGCTACGGTCTGATTCAGCCGACGCGCACCGAAAGTGGGCATCGCCTGTATTCCATGCACGATGTTGAGGCGGTGCGCGAGATTCTCGGCTGGATCGAACGCGGCGTGGCGGTAAGCAAAGTGGGCAAGATCCTGGCCAAGAGCCGGGCCGCCCAGGCCCAGCTCAAGGCTCCGGTGGATGACGGCTTGCAGGGCGAATACGGCCAGTGGCGTGATCAATTGAAGGCGGCGGTCAGCGCTTTCGATGAGGAGCAGCTTGAGCGCCTCTACGGGCAGATCTTCTCCAGCTATGCCTTGCCGGTGGTGTTCCAGGACATCTTCCTGCCGTTCTGGAAGCAGTTACTGCTGGCGCGCGAGGCTTTTGGCCAGACCAGCGAATGGCTGTTCCTGGATGGCTTCCTGCGCGCACGGATCACCCAGCGCCTGCTGTTGCAACGCGCCACCCAGAGCCGCTACCTGCTGCTGACGGCGCTCAACGAGCAATGCCGCGAACTGGAGCTGCTGGTGGCGGCGCTGATGCTCGGGCAGGACCCGATCGGTGTGCGCTTGCTGGCCCCCGGGGTGCCGCTGGAGGAACTGACCCTGGTCTGCGAAAAGGTCGCGCCGGTAGCCCTGGTGGTGTTTTCCAATCACGCACCCTCGGCCGAGTTGCCCAAGCGCCTCAAGCGCCTGGCACTGACCCTGGATTGCCCATTGCTGCTGGCCGGAGATGCGGCGGACCTGGCCCAGGACAGCCTGATCGGTTCGCCGGTGGCTTGCCTGGGTAACGAGGGGCGCTTGATGCAGCAGCGCCTGCGCGGGTTTCTTTGAGGCGCTAGCCTTCAGGCGTGCAGTGCCGGATGGCTGTGGCGGTGCTGCTGGAGGATGAACTGGCGCAGGCGCTCGGTTTCTTCCAGGTCGCTCTGATCCAGGCGGTAGGCGTAGAAACCGGCTTCGGTCTGGCGCTCGAAGCGCCCGTGCAGGGCAATCCGTTCATAGCCCGAGGGGCTGAACCACTGGGCGAACTGCCGCGGTGGCCGGGTACCGTTGCGGATCTCCACCAATATCCCCTTGAACGAGACCTCCAGAACCCACAGCCGGCCAGGCTGGCCCCTGGCATTTTCCAGGGCTACCGGTTGCTCCAGGGCCAGGCGCCAGGGGCGCACCATCGGCCCATCCTCGAAGATGCTCGGCACTCCCAGGCGCAGGTGCAGGGCATGGAATTCGTCTTCCACCAGTTGCAGCGGGAAGGTCATCTGCTGATTGTCGAAATGGGCCTGGATGGTGACCTTTTCATTGGCCGCCAGGCGCGTCAGCAGGTCACGGATCTGCGCGCCGCCATTGACCATCAGGCTCGAGGTGGTATCACGCACATTGAGCTGCGGGTTGTGCTGCATGGTCTGGATGAAGTCCAGTTCATCCTGGGTGAGGAGGGCGTCACGCTGCATGATGTTGCTCGGAGGGTGGAGGACAAATCGGCGGGGAATATCCCTACGACCACGAATTCCGCGATTTATTAGTGGCCGCTGGTCGCCTTGAGGGCGGCCAGTTCAGCTTGCACTTCGGCCAGTTGCTGCTCCAGCTGGAGCAAGCGTTGCTGGGCCTTGACCTGGACGCTGACGTCTTTCTGCACGCCGATGAAATAGGTCAGTTGATCACTGTCATTGAATACCGGGGTGATCGACAGCTCATTCCAGAAGTGACTGCCGTCCTTGCGGTAGTTGCGCAGCACTTCGCGGCATGGCAGGCCCTTGCCCAATGCCTGGCGAATCCGTTCCAGCCCCGGTTGGTCACGGTCCCCGGATTGCAGGAAGCGGCAATCCTGATACAGCACTTCGTCGGCGCTGTAGCCGGTCAGCCGCTCGAAAGCCGGGTTCACGTAAATCACGATGTTGTCTTCGCCTTCCTGTTCCGCGACGACAATCCCGTCGTTGGAGGCGTCGATCATCCGTTGCAACAGATGCGCGTTGATCATCCCGAAGTTCCGCTATCAATCAGCAAGTGCTGGATTCTAAGACATGCTGGCACCCTGTCCACTGGGCTACCCAGAGGTGTGGCGCGCCGAGAGAAGGATTTTACTCCGTAGCTGTTAATATCCCAGCCTTTTAGTCAGCTTCAGGATCAGATTGATGAAAGTCGCCATCCTTTCCGGCTCGGTGTACGGCACGGCTGAAGAAGTCGCCCGGCACGCCGCCAAACTCCTCAACGCCGCAGGTTTCGAGGCCTGGCATAACCCGCGCGCGACCTTGGCCGAGGTCCAGGCATTCGCTCCACAGGCGTTTCTGGCGGTGACCTCCACCACTGGCATGGGCGAGCTGCCGGACAACCTGCTGCCGCTGTATTCGAGTATTCGCGATCAGTTGCCCGCCGCCTGGCGCGGGTTGCCGGGGGCGGTGATCGGCCTCGGCGACTCCAGCTATGGCGATACCTTCTGTGGCGGTGGCGAGCAGATGCGCGAGCTGTTCGCCGAGCTGGGCGTGCAGGAAGTGCTGCCGATGCTGCGCCTGGACGCCAGCGAGAGCGTCACCCCGGAAACCGACGCCGAGCCCTGGCTGGCCGAGCTGATCAGCGCCCTGCGGGGCTGACCGGCTGTTCCCGCAGCAGCGCCAGCCAGGCTTGCGCTGCCTTGGACAGATAAGCGCCCTGGCGCCAGATGAAGGCGATATCCCATCGCAGGTAGTCCGGCGCCTTCAAGGTCAGGCGCACCACCCCAGGCCGCACCAGGCCACGGGCCACCACACTGGGCAACAGCACCACGCCCTGGCCGGCTGCCACCAGCGCCGCCAGGAAATCCGCCTGGCCGCTGCGCCCGCCTTCCCGGGGGGTGAAACCCACCTGCTGGCAGGCCTGCAACAGCCGGTCGTTGAGCACGAAACTGCGCTGGTACAGCAGGAACGGCGTGTCCGCCAGTTCTTCCAGGCGCACCTGAGCGTTCATCGCCAAAGGGTGATCGGCGGGTAGCAAGGCATCCAGCGGTTCATCGCAGAAGGGCTGGTAGGCGAATGCCGGGTCCTTGGGGGTCAGGCTGCCCCCCAGTTCCAGTTCGCCGTTGCGCACCGCTTGTTCGACATTCAGGCTGCCGCCTTCGAGCAGCTGCACCTGGATATTCGGATAGCGCCGGCGGTATTCGGCAAAACGGCTGGCGAACAGCGCGTCACTGCCAAGCAGTGGCAGCCCCAGGCGCAGTTCACCCCGTGCCAGCTGGCTCAGGTCGTCCAGTTCGCTGAGCAGTTCGTGGCGCAGGCGCAACATGCCTTCGGCCCGTTGCAGCACCACGTTGCCGGCGGCGGTGAGGTGGATGTGCGAACCCTGGCGCTCCAGCAAGGGCATGCCGAGGCTCTGTTCGAGCTGGGCGATCTGCTTGCTGACCGCCGACTGGCTGATGTGCAGGGTCCTGGCCGCCTGGGTGAAGCCGCCCTGGCGGATCACCTCGACAAAGCTGCGCAGTTGTTTGAAATCCATGGCGTTGATTCCAGATTGGAATGGCTTCCAGTCTAACAATTCGCTTCGGTAATGATGGGGCTTTTCATAAAATAAGCCCCTGAGAGGACCGAACCACCATGAACATTTCCACCTGCAAACGCCTGGGCCGCCTGATTCTTGAACTGGCGGTGCTGCTGGCCATCTATTTTCTCGGCTGCCAACTGGCCAGCTGGCTGCCCTGGCCGATTCCCGGCGGGGTCGTGGGCCTTGCGCTGTTGCTGCTGGCCTTTGCCCTGGGCTGGGTCAAGCCGGCGGCCCTGCAGCTGGGGGCCGGCCTGCTGATGGCCGAGATGCTGCTGTTCTTCATTCCCGCGCTGATGAGCCTGCTGGACTACGGCGGCCTGCTGCGCCAGGACGGCTGGCGAATTCTGCTGGTAATTGGCGTCAGCACCTTGCTGGTGATGCTGGTGACAGCCTTGACCGTGGAACTGGTGTGCCGCTGGAGGATGCGCCATGAAGCTTGAAGCCATGCCGGTGTTCTGGCTGGCCCTGACCCTGGGCGCCTACCTGTTCAGCCGCTGGATCTACCGGCGCACCGGGCGCTACCTGCTGTCGCCGCTGATTTTGGTGCCGGCCCTGCTGCTGGCGGTCGCCGTGCCGCTGCACACCGCCTACGCCGAATACGCCGCCAACACCCACTGGCTGATGCTGGTACTGGGGCCGGTGACGGTAGCGTTCGCCATTCCCATCTGGCAGCAGCGGCAACTGCTGATGCGCCACTGGTCGGCATTGCTGCTGGGCATGCTGGCGGGCAGCGCGGCGTCCATTGGCAGCTCGTTTGGCCTAGCCAAGGCCCTGGCCCTGGACAGCTCGGTGACCCTGTCCCTGGTGCCGCGCTCCATCACCACGCCGTTCGCCATGCCCCTGGCCCATGACCTGGGCGGCGTACCCGAGCTGACCGCGGTATTCGTGATGTTCACCGGGGTGTTCGGGGCCATGCTTGGCGGTGTGCTGCTGCGCTGGCTGCCGCTGCGCAGCGCCCTGGCCCGCGGCGCCCTGTTTGGCGTCGGGGCCCATGGTGCTGGGGTCAGCCGGGCCAATGAAGTGGGGGGCGAAGAAGGTTCGGTGGCGGGGCTGGTGATGGTCCTGACCGGGCTTCTGAACCTGTTCGCCGCCCCTTTGCTGGCGTCGTTGCTTTGACGGTGAAACTCCGGGCCAGGGCCTGATTCCCGGCTGACCCGCACGGCCATCAAGCTGGCTGCCAATGCAACTCCGCCAGCGGCGTGAGCTGTCTAGACTCTGGAGGTCCTCTTCCTATAAGAACCATCACTGAGGTCCTTGCCGTGAGCCTAGCCCCCGTTCAATCGACACCGAGTGTAAAAAACCAGGTCAGCGCCATCGAGTGGCAAACCCGCGTGGACCTGGCCGCCTGCTACCGCCTGGTGGCGATGCATGGCTGGGACGACCTGATTTTCACCCACATCTCCGCCAAGGTACCGGGCACCGAAGATTTCCTGATCAACCCGTTTGGCCTGATGTTCCACGAGATCACCGCGTCGAGCCTGGTGAAGGTCGACCAGGCCGGCAACAAGCTGATGGACAGCCCCTACGAGATCAACCCGGCGGGCTACACCATTCACAGCGCGGTGCATGCGGTGCGTCACGATGTGGTTTGCGTGCTGCACACCCATACCGCGGCCGGGGTTGCGGTGTCGGCGCAGAAGCAGGGCGTGTTGCCCATCAGCCAGCAGTCGCTGTTGGTGTTGTCGAGCCTGGGTTACCACCCCTATGAGGGTGTGGCCCTGAACCCCGAGGAGAAGGTCCGGCTGCAGGCCGACCTGGGGGACAACAGTTTCCTGATGCTGCACAACCATGGCCTGCTCACCTGCGGCGCGACCATCGCCGATACCTTCCTGATGATGTTCACCTTCCAGCGCGCCTGCGAGATCCAGGTGCTGGCGCAGAACGGCGGCGCCGAGCTGATTGCCATCCCTGCGCCGATCCTGGCCGGGGCCAGGGCGATGATCGCCGGCGTCACCCGCAGCGCTCAGGGCATGGGCGGCGCTCTGGCCTGGCCGGCCCTGCTGCGCAAACTCGATCAACTCGACCCGGGTTACACACTCTGATGCCTATTGCCGAGATCCCGCTGTGCGTGTGGCGTACACGCGGACATGACCTGCTCTTTCGCGGCCAGCGCATCCGTTACTGGGTGGCCGGGCAGGGCGAGCCGCTGCTGCTGATCCATGGCTTTCCCACCGCCAGCTGGGACTGGCACTTCCTGTGGCAGCCCCTGGCCCGGCATCATCAGGTGATTGCCTGCGACATGCTGGGCTTCGGTGATTCGGCCAAGCCCCTGGAACATGACTACAGCCTACTGGAGCAGGCTGACCTGCAGCAGGCGCTGCTGGCCCACCTGGGTATCGCCGAGCCGGTGCATCTGCTGGCCCACGACTACGGCGACAGCGTTGCCCAGGAGTTGCTGGCCCGGCACTACGAAGAGCGGATCGATATCGCCAGTTGCGTGTTTCTCAACGGCGGCCTGTTCCCGGAAACCCATCGCCCGGTGCTGACTCAGAAACTGCTGCTCAGCCCGCTGGGCTGGATGCTCGGGCGCACGTTCAGCCGCCAGGGCCTGGCCAAGAGTTTCCGGCAGATATTCGGCCCCCAGAACCGCCCCAGCGAGTCGGTGCTGGATGATTTCTGGAGCCTGGTGCAGAGCAACGATGGCCCGCGAATCCTGCACAAGCTGATCGGCTACATCCCTGAACGTCGGGCCCAGCGTGAGCGGTGGGTCAGTGCCATGCAGCGTGGCGAGGTGCCCCTGCGGGTGATCGATGGTGCCCTGGACCCGATCTCCGGGGCACACATGGTGGAGCGCTATCGGCAGTTGATCCCTCGGGCCGACACGGTGCTGTTGCCGAGCATCGGGCATTACCCGCAGATCGAGGCGCCCCTGGCGGTGCTCAAGCATTACCTGGAGTTTCGCGACAATCTGCTGTCGCCATCATCGCGCTTGGCGTGTTCCTGAGCCCCGCGGCCTTGAGCGAGCAAGGCGATTATCCCGCTGCCTTATTGCGCACCATTCAGCTCAAAACGTTTTTATTGTGACCAAGAGCCGCCTGCCTGACACTCGAAGCATTGTCCATTGGCCCTGCTGGAGTTCGGTATGAGTGAGTCTGTGCGCTTGGAAGATAAAGTGGTGATCGTCACCGGTGCCGGCGGTGGCCTGGGCCGGGCCCATGCACTGCTGTTCGCCCGGCACGGCGCCAAGGTGCTGGTCAACGACCTCGGCGGCTCGGCCCAGGGCGAAGGCGCCAGCGCTTCGGCCGCCGACCGCGTGGTGGCGCAGATCCGCGAGGCCGGCGGTATCGCCGAAGCCAGCCATGACTCGGTCACCGACGGTGAAAAGATCGTGCAGAACGCCCTGGATGTGTTTGGCCGGGTCGATGTGGTGGTCAACAACGCCGGGATCCTGCGGGACAAGACCTTCCACAAGATGGAGGACGCCGATTGGGACCTGGTGTATCGGGTGCATGTCGAGGGGGCCTACAAGGTCACCCGCGCCGCCTGGCCACACCTGCGCGACCAGGGGTATGGCCGGGTGATCTTCACCGCTTCCACTTCGGGCATCTATGGCAACTTCGGCCAGTCCAACTACGGCATGGCCAAGCTCGGCCTGTACGGCCTGACCCGGACTTTGGCCATCGAAGGGCGCAAGAACAACATCCTGGTCAACGCCATCGCGCCCACTGGCGGCACACGGATGACCGAGGGGCTGATTCCGCCCCAGGTGTTCGAGCAGCTCAAGCCCGAACTGGTCAGCCCGCTGGTGGTGTACCTGGGCAGCGAGCAGTGCCAGGAAACCTCCGGCCTGTTCGAAGTGGGCGGCGGCTGGATCGGCAAGGTGCGCTGGGAGCGCAGCCTTGGCGCCGGCTTCGATCCCCGCCAGGGCTTTTCCCCGGACGACGTGGCGGCCCACTGGCAGCAGATCTGCGACTTCGAGGGCGCGGCGCATCCCAAGGACAATATCGAGGCGTTGAAGCAGATGATGCAGAATCTGCAAAAGTACGCCCTCTGAAGCGCCTCTTTATCCGCCCCCTATCGCCTGTGCCAGGGGGATAGGGGCCGGCTTCCGGCGCCAGGTGCGCCGGGTTTTCAGCAGTGGACGCATCACCCCGCCGGGCCCTGGCTCCGGCGGTTTTACTCCTGCAGCGTTCGTCACTATGCTCGACGGTCCGCGAACGAACAGGGAGTGCTGCATATGTATGAGTCCAAGGATCAGCCGGTATTGTCGCGGCTGCTGTTCATCCGCCGTTTATGTCTGCATGGGCTGGTGGTGCTGGCGCTGATCATCTTCTCGGTGCTGCTGGGTATCAGCGGCCTGTTGTACTTCGAACAAGACATTTCCTTCCATGACGCCTTGTATGACGCGGCCATGATCCTCGGCGGCATCGGCCCCATCAACATGCCGCAAACCCCTGGTGGCAAACTGTTTTTTGCCAGTTACGGGCTTTATACCAACCTGGTCTTCGCTGCCACCCTGGGCTTGATCCTGTCCCCAGTGGCGCACCGTCTGCTGCACAAGTTTCATTACGACGAGAGCGAGGACGACGCGGCGTAGTCGCCACTTTCCTCTGGTGTTCCAGGCATAAAAAAGGCCGCTGCAAGAGCAGCGGCCGAAGTAAGACGTTAGATCAAGGAGCTACAAAATCAACGTCGGTGAACCAGGGGCAGCGGCTTGAACCATACGTCTTCAAGCGGCTGGAAATCATTCCCGGGAACAGCTGGTGCCCGGTACTTGCAGGGTCAGTGGCAAGCGGTTGTTTGCCGTGACTGCGAGTGAAGAATAAGCCCTGGCCGGGTGCGGAAAAATAGCGATTCAGGACAAGGACTGTTACAGCCTGAGCAACAGTCGGAGCGTTTTTTCGCCCCGGTCATCCCCCTGCATCGACGCCCCTGATAAGCCTGCATCCAGCCGGTGGATAACCCCTTGAACGGCCCTGATGGCAAGGGCACTAATCCCTTCGAGTGACAGCGCGAATACCTCCTTGGTGCGCTTATCGACCGTGCTACCCCGGCAGTAGGGTGAGGCCTCCTGTCACTCACCGGGGAAGACGCATGACAAGAATAACAATGCGCGCCATCTTCAAACCGCAGGCGCTGGCCGTCGCGGTGGCGCTGGGCTGCTGCGCCCAGGCGCAGGCGGTGTCGTTCAACATCGGGGAAATCGAAGGGCAGTTCGACTCGTCGCTATCGGTTGGCGCCAGCTGGGGCATGCGCGATGCGGACCGCGCCTTCGTCGGAACGGTCAATGGCGGTACCGCCCAGTCGTCCACCGGCGACGATGGCCGCCTGAACTTCAAGAAGGGCGAAACCTTCTCGAAGATCTTCAAGGGCCTGCATGACCTGGAACTCAAGTACGGCGACACCGGGGTCTTCGTTCGTGGCAAGTACTGGTACGACTTCGAGCTCAAGGACGAAGACCGCGAGTTCAAGCCCATCAGCGACCACAACCGCAAGGAAGGCGCCAAGTCCTCGGGGGCGCAGATCCTCGATGCCTTCGTCTACCACAACTACTCCATTGCCGACCTGCCGGGTACCGTGCGTGCCGGCAAGCAGGTGGTCAGCTGGGGCGAGAGCACCTTCATCGGCAACTCCATCAACAGCATCAACCCGGTGGACGTCTCGGCCTTTCGCCGCCCCGGGGCCGAAATCAAGGAAGGCCTGGTGCCGGTGAACATGCTGTTCGCCTCCCAGGGCCTGACCAACCAGCTGACCGTGGAAGGCTTCTATCAACTGGAGTGGGACCAGACCGTGGTGGACAACTGCGGCACCTTCTTCGGCAACGATGTGGTGGCCGATGGCTGCACCACTGGCTACACCGTCGGCAGCCCGGCCATCGCACCATTGCAACCGGTGGCTGCGGCCTTCGGCCAGGGCTTTCAGGTAAGCCGCGAAGGGGTGATCCTGCCCCGCGGCGGTGATCGTGATGCCCGCGACTCCGGGCAGTGGGGCGCGGCCCTGCGCTGGCTCGGCGATGACACCGAGTACGGCCTGTACTTCATGAACTACCACTCCCGCAGCCCGGTGGTGAGTACCACCACCGCCAATGTGAGTCCGGCGACCCTGGGCGCGATTGCCGGCGCTGCCAACGGCATCGTCCCGGGCTCGGGCAGTGGCCTGGTGCAAAGCGTGATGCTCGGCCGTGGCCAGTACTACCTCGAATACCCTGAAGACATCCGCCTGTATGGCGCCAGTTTCTCCACTACCCTGCCCACCGGCACCGCCTGGACCGGCGAGATCAGCTACCGACCCAACGCCCCGGTGCAGGTCAACACCAACGACCTGACCCTGGCCCTGCTCAACCCTATTTCCGGGGGCGCGGCGTCGCCGATCAAGACCTCCATGGGGGCTGACAACACCGGCTACCGGCGCAAGGAAATCACTCAGATCCAGAGTTCCATGACCCAGTTCTTCGATCAGGTGCTGGGGGCCGACCGCCTGACCCTGGTGGGAGAGGCGGCAGTGGTCCATGTCGGAGGCCTGGAAGACAAGAGCAAGCTGCGCTATGGCCGGGACTCGGTGTACGGCCAATACGGCTACGGGGGCGACACCGACGGTTTCGTCACGGCCACCTCCTGGGGCTATCGCGCCCGGGCCATCCTCGACTACAGCAACGTGATCGCCGGCATCAACTTCAAGCCCAACCTGTCCTGGTCCCATGACGTCAACGGCTACGGTCCCAACGGCCTGTTCAACCAGGGCGCCAAGGCCCTGAGCGTTGGCGTGGATGCCGACTACCGCAACACCTACACCGCCAGCCTCAGCTACACCGACTTTTTTGGCGGGCGCTACAACACCCTGACCGACCGGGACTTCCTCGCGTTGAGCTTTGGCGTGAACTTCTGAACCGGCACAAGAAGGAGCATTTGAATGCGCAAGATGATTCTGCAATGCAGCGCCCTGGCACTGGGGTTGTGGGCGGCCAACCTGATGGCTGCCGTGAGCCCGGAAGAGGCCGCCAAGCTGGGAACCAGCCTGACCCCGGTGGGTGCGGAAAAAGCCGGTAATGCCGACGGCTCGATCCCGGCCTGGACCGGAGGCATTCCCAAGAATGCCGGGGCGGTGGACAGCAAGGGCTTTCTCGCCGACCCGTTCGCCAATGAAAAACCGCTGTTCATCATCACCGCGGCGACGGTGGACAAATACAAGGACAAGCTTTCGGACGGCCAGGTGGCGATGTTCAAGCGCTACCCGGACAGCTACCGGATCCCGGTCTACCCCACTCACCGCAGCGTCGGCCTGCCACCTGAGATCTACGAGTCGGCCAAACGCAGCGCGTTGAGCGTGACCACCACCAACGACGGCAACGGCCTGGCCAACTTCACCGGCAACCGTTACTACGCCTTTCCGATTCCGAAGAACGGCATCGAGGTGCTGTGGAACCACCTGACCCGTTATCACGGCGGCAACCAGAAGCGCATCGTCACCCAGGTCACCCCGCAGACCAACGGCAGCTACACCTCGATCCGCTTCGAGGAAGAGGTGGCAGCGCCCCAACTGATCCCGGACCTGGACCCGGCCAAGGCGGCCAACGTACAGAACTTCTTCAAGCAGTCGGTGACCGCCCCGGCGCGGCTGGCAGGCAACGTGCTGCTGGTCCACGAGACCCTGGACCAGGTCAAGGAACCGCGTTCGGCATGGATCTACAACGCTGGCCAGCGTCGCGTGCGCCGCGCCCCGCAGGTGGCCTACGACGGCCCGGGCACGGCCGCCGACGGCCTGCGCACCTCGGACAACTTCGACATGTTCTCCGGTGCTCCCGACCGTTACGACTGGAAGCTGGTGGGCAAGAAGGAGATGTACATCCCCTACAACAGCTACAAGCTGGATTCGCCGAGCCTCAAGTACGACGACATCGTCAAGGCCGGGCACATCAACCAGGACCTGACCCGCTATGAACTGCACCGGGTGTGGGAAGTGGTGGGCACGGTCAAGCCCAACCAGCGGCACATCTACGCCACTCGGCACATGTACATCGACGAGGACAGCTGGCAGGTGGCCCTGGTGGACCACTATGACGGGCGCGGCCAACTGTGGCGGGTAGCCGAAGGTCATGCGCAGTACTACTACGACCACCAGGTACCGGCCTACACCCTGGAGGCCCTGTATGACCTGAACGCCGGCCGTTACCTGGCCCTGGGCATGAAGAACGAAGAGAAGCACAGCCTGGAGTTCGGCTTTGCCGCCAAGGCGGCCGACTACACCCCGGCTGCCCTGCGCGCCGGTGGAGTGCGCTAGGCGCCTCTTGGGTTGCAGTGGAGCAATGGTCGAGCCGCACGCTCTTTAGGGGCGTGCGGCTTTTTATGGCGGCCAGTCCTTGTAAGCGAGCTTGCTCGCCACCGTCGTGGCAATACTGCGTTCCTCTTGGCTGACAGTTATCCGACTGCCTGGTCGGATTTTTTATGGGGGCTGATCAGCCTGCTGAATACTTCTTCAACTGGCCGGGAGGTCGGGGCTAGGGTGGGGCTACGCTGGCTAAAACTATAAAAAGGCACGCCGCAATGACCGCCATGACTCGTTGTCCAGAGCGTCCCGGGTTCATGCCCCGTTTGTCCTCCCATCATTTTCCCCGCAGCCGCCTGAGCGCGCCGTTGCTGGCCTCCGGTGCGCGGGTCAAGCTGCTTTGCGCGCCTGCTGGCAGCGGCAAGACGGCGCTGCTGGCTGAGTGCCTGCAGCAGGCACCGGAGGCTTGCCGGGTGAGCTGGTTGCCGTTGTCCGGCGGGCGGCATAGCCCAGAGGGGCTGTGCGTTGCCCTGGCCCGGGCCCTGGGGCTGGAGCGTGATGATGAAGCCACGGTGCTGCAGCACCTGGCGCACCTGCAGGCGCCGGCCTGGATCTTCATTGATGACTATTGCCGGGTCGCGGCTGCGGACCTGGACCTGCTGCTCGATCGCCTGCTGAGCCTGGACAACCCGCAGTTGACCTGGTGGCTGGGTTGCCGTCGCCGGCCCCTGTGCAACTGGCCACGCCTGCTGCTGGACGATCAGTTGTTCGAGCTGGACGGCCCGGCACTGGCATTCAGCCAGACCGAGATCGAGCAACTGCTGCAACGGCTGCCCCAACCCCTGTGTGCGCAGACCGCCAGCCGCATTCTGCAACGCAGTGGCGGCTGGTGCGCCGGGGTGCGCATCGCCTTGCTGGAAGGCAGCGAACTGACGATTCAGCCCTGCAAGCCGGGACGCCCCAACACCTTGCTGGAGTACCTGGAACACGAGCTGTTCAGCGTGCTGCCGGCGGAGCTGGCGCAAGTCTGGCAAGTACTGGCGCACCTGCCACGTTTCAATGCCGAGCTGTGCGAGCATCTGTTCGGCGTCGGGGAGGGCGCCCAATACCTGCGCACCCTGCAGAACCTGGCCTGCTTCATCGAGCCCTGGGACGGTGGCGGCGACTGGCTCCAGGTGTTTGCGCCGCTGGCCCGGCTGATGCGCGACGAGGCCTGGCCGGGCGGGCGCTCCTGGCATCGCCGGGCCTGCCAGTGGTTCATTGCCCAGGAGGATTGGCAGTCGGCCTTTGAGCAGGCGCTGCGGGCCCAGGAGTATGAAGTCGCGGTCAGCCTGCTGGAGCATTTCAGTTTCGAGTTCCTGTTCCAGCAGGACAATGCGCTGCTGTTGCTGCAACTGCATGAGCGCCACGGTGGCGAACTCTTGCTGGTGTCGCCGCACCTGGTGGGGCTGCTGGTTGCGGCCATGCTGTTTGCCGGGCGCTTCGAGCAGGCTGGGCAGTGCATGGCGCAGATGGCCCGGTTCGCCCCGCAGCCCTCGGCAGCGCAGCAGCGTCAGTTGCTGGCCCGCTGGCAGGCCCAGCAGGGCTGGCTGCTGCACCTGGGCGGGCGGATGGTGGCGGCGCGGCAGCATTTTATCGAGGCCCTGGACGAACTGGCCGACAGCGCCTGGACCACCCGCCTGCTGTGCCTGTCGGGGCTGACCCAGCAGGCCCTGCTGAGTGCGGAGCTGGATGTGGCCCAGGCCCTCAATCGTGAAGCCCTGTGCCTGGCCCGGGCCCAGGATGCCCTGCTGTTCGAAGGCCTGCTGGAACTGGACCATGCCCAGTTGCTGGAGCAGAGGGGTGCGCCGCATCGGGCCCAGAGCCTGCTGGAGCAGGTCTACGAGCGCTTGTCGACGCAGGCGCTGCGGGCGACCCCGCTGCTCGGTCGCATTGCCCTGCGTCTCGGTCGCCTGGCCTTGCGCCAGGGGCATGCAGAGCAGGCGGCCGGCTACTTTCGCAGCGGCCTTGAGGATTGCCTGCTGAGCCACGATAAGCGTGCCTTGTATGGTTTCCTCGGCCAGGCCCAACTGGCGGCCAACCAGGGTGACTATGCCCAGGCCTTCGTGCGCCTGCGGGATGCGGAACGGCTGATGCAGCAGCGGCAGATTCCCGACACGGTGTACCGGGGTGTGCTGTTGCAGGTCAGCAGCCAGCTCTGGCTGCAACAGGGGCGACCGGAGCTGGCTCAGGAGGCGTTGAGCCGCTTGCTCCGGCACTTTCGCGGCCCGCAGGCGCTACAGGCGCCACCGGCCACCCTGGAGTTGATTCCGAGGATCGAATACCTGCTGGTGCTGGCCGAGGTGCACCTGGGGCGGGCCCAGGCGCCGATCGCTACCTTGCAGGGGCTGCTGGCCCGGGCCCAACGCCACGGCATGCAGGGATTGGAGGCCGAGGTGCAACTGGCCCTGGCCGAGGTCGCCTACCTGCAAGGCAACCCGGCGCTGGCGCAAGAGGCATTGCAGGCCGGGCAGGCATTGGTGCAGCGATGCAACCTGCCACAGGCCCTGCACGAACTGCGCCTGCGGCAGCCACTCTTGCTGGCTGCGGGGGAAACGCTTGAGACGCCGTCATCGCCAGGCCCCCTGGAAAACCGTGAAAGCCTGCTCAGCCTGCGGGAACTGCAAGTGCTGCAACTGATCGCCCAGGGCTGTTCAAACCAGCAGATCGCCGAGCAGTTGTTCATTTCCCTGCATACCGTGAAGACCCACGGGCGCCGGATTCACAGCAAATTGGGGGTGGAACGGCGTACCCAGGCGGTAGCCAAGGCCCAGGCCCTGGGGTTGATGAGTTGAGCGCTCGCGGTTATTGCGGCTGATAACCCATGCGCCAGCTCACTGCAGCGCTGGCCGCCAGCAGGCGTTGGGCTGCGGGCCCATGTTCATCGGCGTGGAACAGCGATGTCGGCCCTACCACGGTCAGCACCGCGGCGATCTTGCCGGTGGCATCGAACACCGGCGCCGACAGGGCATCGACCCCGGGCATCAGCAAACCGTGGACATGGTGCAGGCCGCGCTGGCGAATCTGCTCGGCCAGGGCATCGTGCACCTGCTCGTCGGCCAGGGCGTGGGGGCTGCCGGTCGCCAGTTCCTGCTGACGCAGGTCGAGGGTTTCGCGCTGTGGCAGGTAGGCGTTGAACACCAACCCGGTGGATGAACTGAGCAGTGGCAGCACCGAGCCCAGTTGAGTGACCACGGTCACCGCCCGCACCGCCGGTTCGATATGCACCACCGTTGCGCCCTGGTTACCCCACACCGCGAGGAAGCAGGTTTCGTTCAATTCGTCCCGCAGTTCCGCCAGGGGCAGGGTCGCGACTTTCAGTACGTCCATGCTGCCCAGGGCGGCCAGGCCTACCCGCAGGGCTTCGCGGCCCAGGCCGTAGTGGTTGGTGGCGCTGTTCTGTTCGGCAAAGCCGCTGGCAATCAAGGCCTGCAGGTAGCGGTGCACTTTGCTTGCCGGCATCTGCACATGTTCGGCCAGGCGCGAAAGGGAAGTGGCTGGCGACAATTGGGCCAGGGCCTTGAGGATGTCGGTACCGACCTCGGCCGAGCGGACTTTCTGTTTACCGGTGCTGTCGCTGGTGCTGCGCGGCTTTTCCATGGAGGCATTGGGGTCCCGTGACAAGTGGCGGTCTTTATAGCTTGACGCTCTCGGGCAATCAAATTACGTTATGCGTAATTGGATTACGATAAAAATAACCCGGGCGTGCCGACAGCTCTTGTGAGGGAGTGGTGGGCCCCTGCCTACTCCAACTTCCAGGAGGCTCCATGAACCTCGATTCTTCGGCGTCGGCCCTCAGCTACCAATCGGGCTTCGGCAACGAATTTGCCAGCGAAGCCCTGCTAGGGGCGCTGCCCGTCGGCCAGAACTCCCCGCAAAAAGCCCCTTACGGCCTGTACGCCGAACTGTTTTCCGGCACCGCCTTCACCATGACCCGCAGCGAAGCCCGGCGTACCTGGATGTACCGCATCCAGCCCTCGGCCAAGCACCCGGCTTTCACCAAGCTGGCGCGCCAGCTGGCAGGCGGCCCCCTGGGTGAGGTCACCCCCAACCGCCTGCGCTGGAGCCCCCTGCAGATTCCAAGCGAGCCCACCGATTTCATCGACGGCCTGGTGGCCATGGTGGCCAACTCGGCGGCGCAGAAGCCGGCGGGTATCAGCGTCTATCACTACCGTGCCAACCGCTCGATGGAGCGGGTGTTCTTCAATGCCGATGGCGAGCTGCTGCTGGTGCCGGAGCTGGGCCGCCTGCGCATCGTCACCGAACTGGGCATGCTGGACCTGGAGCCATTGGAAATCGCCGTGCTGCCTCGCGGCCTGAAGTTCCGCATCGAACTGCTGGACCCGCAAGCCCGCGGCTACGTCGCCGAGAACCACGGCGCGCCGCTGCGCCTGCCGGACCTTGGGCCGATTGGCAGCAACGGCCTGGCCAACCCCCGGGATTTCCTGGCCCCGGTGGCGCATTACGAAGACCTGCGCCAGCCCACCACGCTCGTCCAGAAGTACCTCGGCGAGCTCTGGGGCTGCGAGCTCGACCATTCGCCACTGAACGTGGTGGCCTGGCACGGTAACAACGTGCCGTACAAATACGATCTGCGCCGTTTCAACACCATTGGTACCGTCAGCTTCGACCACCCGGACCCGTCGATCTTCACCGTATTGACCTCGCCCACCAGCGTGCCGGGCCTGGCCAACCTGGATTTCGTGATCTTCCCGCCACGCTGGATGGTGGCCGAGAACACCTTCCGTCCACCGTGGTTCCACCGCAACCTGATGAACGAGTTCATGGGCCTGATCCAGGGCGCCTACGATGCCAAGGCCGAAGGCTTCCTGCCCGGCGGCGCGTCGCTGCACAGCTGCATGAGCGCCCACGGCCCGGACGGCGAAACCTGCACCAAGGCGATCAACGCCCAGTTGCAGCCGGCCAAGATCGACAACACCATGGCCTTCATGTTCGAGACCAGCCAGGTGCTGCGCCCGAGCCAGTTCGCCCTGGAGTGCCCAGAGCTGCAGAACGACTACGATGCTTGCTGGGCCTCGCTGCCCGTCACCTTCAACCCGAATCGGAGATAACCCATGACCTTGCCCACCACCACCCGTAGCTGGGTCGAGTCCGCCAACGGTCACCCCGACTTCCCGTTGCAGAACCTGCCCCTGGGCGTCTTCAGCACCCAGGGCTCGGCGCCCCGTAGCGGGGTCGCCATTGGCGAACAGATTTTCGACCTGGAAGCGGCGCTGGATGCCGGGCTGTTCGAAGGCCAGGCCCAGGCTGCGGTGCAGGCGGCCCGTGGCGGCCAGCTGAATGCGTTCTTCGAACTCGGCCGCCCGGCCCGGGTCGCCTTGCGCGAGCGCCTGCTGGAACTGCTCGGCGAAGGCAGCAGCCTGCGCGGCAAGATCGAGGCCCAGGGGGCGAAACTGCTCCCCCTGGCCGCGGACTGCCAGATGCACCTGCCGGCCAAGATCAACGATTACACCGACTTCTATGTGGGCATCGAACACGCGCAGAACGTCGGCAAGCTGTTCCGCCCCGACAACCCGCTGCTGCCCAACTACAAGTACGTGCCGATCGGCTACCACGGCCGGGCCTCGACCATTCGGGTTTCCGGTGCCGACGTGCGCCGACCCAAGGGCCAGACCCTGCCGGCCGGGCAGTCCGAACCGACCTTCGGCCCCTGCGCGCGCCTGGACTACGAACTGGAGCTGGGCATCTGGATCGGCCAGGGCAACGAGATGGGCGAGCCCATCGCCATTGGCGACGCTGCCGAACACATTGCCGGGTTCTGCCTGCTCAACGACTGGTCGGCGCGGGATATCCAGGCCTGGGAATACCAACCGCTGGGCCCGTTCCTGTCGAAAAGCTTCATCACCAGCATTTCGCCCTGGGTGGTGACCGCCGAGGCCCTGGAGCCGTTCCGCCAGGCCCAGGCCCCGCGCCCTGAAGGCGACCCGCAACCGCTGCCGTATCTGCTGGATCAGCGTGACCAGGCCGCTGGCGGCTTCGACATCGAACTGGAAGTGCTGCTGACCACCCGCACCATGCGCGAGCAGGGCCTGCCGGCACACCGCCTGACCTTGAGCAACACCCGGTACATGTACTGGACCGTGGCGCAGATGGTTGCGCACCACAGCGTCAACGGCTGCCAGTTGCAGGCCGGCGACCTGTTCGGTTCGGGCACCTTGTCCGGCCCGCAGAACGGCCAGTTCGGCAGCCTGCTGGAGATCACCGAAGGCGGCAAGAAACCCATCGAACTGGCGTCCGGCGAGGTGCGCAAGTTCCTCGAAGATGGCGATGAAATCATCCTGCGCGGGCGTTGCAGTCGTGAAGGTTTCGCCTCCATCGGCTTCGGCGAATGCCGTGGCACGGTCCAGCCGGCACGTTAAGGGAGAGCCCCCATGCAGCTCTATACCTATTACCGCTCCACTGCGTCCTACCGGGTGCGCATCGCCCTGGCGCTCAAGGGCCTGGAGTTCCAGGCCATCCCGGTCAACCTGCTGGTGCCCAAGGGCGGGGCGAATCGCCAGCCGGAGTACCTGCAGATCAACCCCCAGGGCCGGGTGCCGGCCCTGCGCACCGATGAAGGCGACCTGCTGATCCAGTCGCTGGCAATCATCGAGTACCTGGAGGAGCGTTATCCACAGGTACCGCTGCTGTCCACGGACCTGGTCAGCCGCGCCCGGGAACGGGCGGTTGCCGCGATCATCGGCTGCGACATTCATCCGCTGCACAACTCCAGCACCCAGAACCTGCTGCGGGAATGGGGCCATGAGGAAGCGCAACTGCTGGTGTGGATCGACCACTGGATCAGCCAGGGGCTGGCGGCCCTGGAGCAACTGATCGGCGACCAGGGCTTCTGTTTTGGCGATGAGCCGGGGCTGGCCGATGTGTTCCTGATTCCCCAACTGTATGCGGCCGAGCGTTTCAAGGTGTCCCTGGACGCCTATCCGCGGATCCTCCGGGTCGCGGCCCTGGCCGCCGAGCACCCGGCGTTCCAGGCCGCGCACCCGGCCAACCAGCCGGATACGCCAGCCTGAGCCTGCACGCTGCCCCGGCATCCGGGGCAGCGTGGCATCCGCATCACCCAGGCCCCGCAACGGAGCCTGAGCGGTCACCGCCTGTGACCTGCGCAACACCGCTGCCCATAACCATAAAAACCGAACAGGTACCTTGCGATGCAAAATCAGATTGCCAGCTTTCGTGCTGCGCTCGACGCCAGCCCGGTGTCCCGCTACCAGTGGTTGCTCTTGTTGCTTCTCGCCTTGCTGCTGGTTACCGATGGCTACGACGCCCAGGTCCTGGGCTATGTGGTGCCGGCCCTGGCCCAGGACTGGGGGCTGGAGAAGGCCGCCTTCGGCCCGGTGTTCAGCGCCAACCTGCTGGGCCTGACCCTGGGGTCCCTGGCGGTGACGCCCCTGGCGGACCGTTTTGGCGTGCGCCGGATCCTGCTCTGTTGCGTGCTGATCTACGCCAGCCTGACGGTGCTGATGGTGTTCGCCCATTCCCTTGAAAGCCTGATGGCCGCCCGTTTTATCTGTGGCATCGGCATGGGCGGGGCGATGCCCAGCGCGATGGCGCTGATGTCCGAATATTCGCCGCCGCGCCTGCGCACCCTGATGGTGACCCTGGCCGCCTGCGGTTTCTCCTTTGGCGGCGCGGCGGGTGGTTTCGTTGCGGCCGGCTTCATCGATCGCTTTGGCTGGGAAGCGGTGTTCCTCGCCGGTGGCCTCACGCCGCTGCTGCTGTTTCCTTTCCTGCTCTGGCGCCTGCCCGAATCGCTGCCGCGCCTGCTGCGGGACGCACCGCCCTATGCGCGGCTGCGCAAGGTCACCGCACAGATGCTCCCGGACTGGCAACCGCCGGCCGCAGTGCTCAACAGCGGTGAGCAGGCGGACAGCAAGCTCACGGTGCTGGAGTTGTTCCGCCACGGCTATGCTCGGCCTACGTTGCTGATCTGGGCGACCTTTTTCGTCAGCCTGATCCTGCTGTATTTCATGATCAGCTGGTTGCCGACGCTGCTGCTGGAGAGTGGCCTGGCCCTGAAGCAGGCCAACCTGGTGACTTCGATGTTCCTCTTCGCCGGTACCCTCGGCGCGATCTGCATGGCCTGGTTCGCCGACCGCCTGAAACGCAAGGTGCGCCTGCTGGCCGCGGTGCTTAGCGCCGCTGCACTGTGCACCGTGCTGCTGGGGTTGAACCACGACAACCCGCGCTACCTGGTGGTGTTCGTGTTTGCCGCGGGCTTCTGCATCATCGGTGGCCAGTTGACCCTGAATGCCTTCGCCAGCAACTTCTACCCGGCCCAGGTGCGCGCCACCGGCACCGGCTGGGCTTTGGGCGTGGGGCGTTTCGGTTCGATCCTCGGTCCGCTGTTCGGCAGCATGCTGCTGGCGATGCATATTCCGGTGCAGCAGATTTTCTTCTTCTGCGCGATTCCGGCCCTGCTTGCGGCGTTGTTGATCATCCAGGTGCGTTCGCCCCTGGCGTCGGCCTCGGGTGAGGCGGGGCCGGCCGCGCAACGGCAGGCCCCGCTCAAGTCCTGAGGGGCAGGGTGGTTCAGCGTGCCAGGTGCTTGATCATCGGCACGCAGGCCAGGGTCAGGCCCCGGGGTGACTGGTACTGGGCGATGCGCTCACCGACGAAGCCGCAGCGGCGATAGAAGTCGGCGGCGTTGAGGGTCGAATCCAGGATCAGGTGGGGCAACTGGGCCTCCCGCGCCCGCTCTTCGAGGTACTCCATCATCTTGCGGCCGATGCCGCGTCCCATGTAGGCCGGGTCGACGAACACCGCGTCGACCTGCCCGGTCTGCAGGTCGAGCATGCCGCTGGCGGTCACCTGATTGTCGATGACCGCCACATGGCCGGTGTTTTCCACCACTTCGATGAAGTAGTCGCTCAGTTCGCCAGCCGTCCAGACCTGGAGGTCCGCTTCGGGGTAGTGGCCGGCGCACTGCTGGTGGATGGCCTGGTTGCGAATGTCGAAGACCCGCTGTGCGTCGGCGCCGTGGGCTTTTCTGATGAGCATGCTGTGTCCGTTCCCTGGGGTTAGCCGCCCATCCTGCCAGAGCCCGGGCGCTGCTGTCATGCGGCCCTGGCCTGGATCAGCAACAGCCCCCAGCCGTTGGCGTGGTGCCGGGGTGGCGCGGGTGTAAATCCTGGCGGAAGCGTTCGGCGCTGTTCATGTTTTTTCATCCTTGCAGCAGGCACCTGGGCGGCGGGCATCGTTGCACGGCAGGCGCGAAACAGCGGGGAGATTCAGTGCACGATGGTGTTGGGCGGCAGGTGCCCCAGGCGTTCGGTCAGGCGCAGGCGCTGGATCGGATCGTCGCTGAGCAGCAGGGCGTGCTCCAGGTCGAAGCGTTCGGCATTCGGGCATTCCAGGCGCTGGTAGAGGCTGGCCCGGGCCAGGTAGTCGGCGGCGCTGCCGTTGCCGATTTCCAGGACCCGTTCGGCATTGATCAGGGCCCCCAGGTGGTCGTCGTAGGACAGGTGCAACTGGCGCAGGTTGCGTGACAGGCGCTGGAACATCTGCAGCGGTTCGGCGCTGGCCAGGTGCTCGGCGCTGAGCTTGATATGGGCGCCGTACTGGCGTTGCAGCAGTTCCCGGCAATCGTTGGGGTACAGCCGGCGCCCGCCGCACGGGTCCAGCAGGTGGTCGGCACCGGGCACCCGCAGCAGGAAGTGCCCGGGAAAGTTCACCCCCGCCAGCGGCACCTGCAGCCGCTGCGCCAGCTCCAGGGCGATCAGGGCCAGGGCCAGGGGCTGGCCACGCCGACGCTCCAGGACCTTGTCCATCAGCGCCGCCTGGGGCCGCAGGGGCAGGTGTTCGTCCTGCTGGAAACCCAGGTCGTTGAGCCGGCGCAACAGCGGCTGGCCCAGCTCGTTCGCCGGCAGCGTCGGCAGGCTGCTGCCCACTTGCTGCTGCAGTTGCTTGAACTCCTCCAGCAACAGGCCGGGCACCACCTGGGGATCATGCTCGGCGGCAATCCACAGGGCAGCCTCCAGCAGGGCGGGCGGCGAGCGGCGCAGACAGGCGAAAAAAGCTTGGCGCGGGTTCATCTCGATCTCCGACGGATGCCTCGTTTTAGCCTCGTGACGAAGCTTCGTCCAGTGTTGAAATGCGTGGTAGCAGGTTATTTCCCAAAGCCTGCAAAACCCCGGGGCTTATTCCTGCGCGGCGCAGCAAATTCCAGGCGCAAGCCTATACTGGCGTCTACAAGAAGTGATTCGGGAGCCCGTCGATGTTCGCTCTCATGCACAGCACCCGCCTTGAATCGCTGCACCTCAGCGTCGACCCCTGTACCGGGTTGAAGGCAGTGATCGCCATCCACGACAGCCGCCTGGGGCCCGCCCTGGGCGGCTGTCGTTACCTCGCCTACCCCGACGACAGCAGTGCCGTGACGGATGCCGCGCGCCTGGCCCAGGGCATGAGCTACAAGGCCGCCCTGGCCGGCCTGCCCCAGGGGGGCGGTACCGCCGTGATCATCCGCCCCGCCCATGTGGAAAGCCGCGCCGCCCTGTTCGAAGCCTTTGGCCGATGCGTCGAGCAACTGGACGGGCGCTACATCACCGCCATCGACAGCGGCACCTCGGTGGCCGACATGGACTGCATCGCCCAGCAGACCCGTTACGTCACCAGCACCAGTGCCGCGGGCGACCCGGCCCCCCATGCCGCCATGGGCGTGTTCGCCGGCATTCGCAGCACCGCCATGGCGCGCCTGGGCAGCGACAACCTGGAAGGCCTGCGGGTGGCGATCCAGGGGCTGGGCAACGTCGGCTATGCCCTGGCCGAGCAGTTGCACGCTGCCGGGGCGGAGTTGCTGGTCAGTGATATCGATGCCGGCAAGGTGCAACTGGCCATGGAGCAACTGGGCGCCCATCCCATCGCCAACGATTCTCTGCTCAGCACCCCTTGCGACATCCTCGCCCCCTGCGGCCTGGGGGCGGTGCTCAACAGCCTCAGCGTGTCGCAGCTGCGCTGCTCGGCGGTGGCGGGTTCGGCCAACAATCAACTGACCAACCTGCAGGTGGCCGATCAACTGGAGCGCCGCGGGATTCTCTATGCGCCGGATTACGTGATCAATTCCGGGGGGCTGATCTATGTGTCCCTCAAGCACCGCAACACGGAGCTGCCGGTCATCACCGCCCACCTGTCGAAGATCAGTCAGCGGCTGACGGAAATCTTCGCCCACGCCCAGGCCGAAAAGCGCTCCCCGGCGCGAGTGGCCGATGAACTGGCGGAACGGGTGCTGTACCGCTAGGCATTCTTGCCTTAACCCTTGGCCAGGCTCTGTGTACCATCCGGCTGCGAAGTGCCCACTGACAAGGAATGTATCGACGATGCGTGAAGCGCTGGAGACCGGGCTGGATGAGCAGTTGTCCTGCCTGTTGCGGGCGGGGGCGGACATTCAGGCGGTTCGCGATGTTCTTGTGGCATACCGGGACAAGGGCTTTTGCGCAGAGGCCGTATACAAGCATCTGGCATCACTGCGGCCTGGCGCATCGCAAGGGCTGGAGGACCGAATTCTGGAAGCCATGGATATCGCATCAGGTTTTTGTTGCGCAGGCTCCAGGGTCTGGGACGTCGCGCAATGACCGCGCCAGATATGGCCTCACCATTGACTGGCTGCTCCATCAGGCAACTGCAGTTGTACGCAGCGGCATGCCTGGCGGTTTATTGCGAACGAAAAGGCATTGCTCACCCGTGCATCGATGAGTTGATAAAGCACCTTGAGGGCTACCCGCCAAAGGGCGATCTACTGGCGTGGGAGAGAGCCGGGGCGCTGCTGGCACTCAATGGTCGCGGAGATGATTGGCCCCAGGAGCTTGTCGCCTTGATAGCGCCTGAAGAGGTCGAGGCGTTCTCCTGCATCGTTGACAGCGCAGTTGAGGTGGGAATGGTTGACCTGTATGGCGACTCGACCGGTATGCCCCTGGCCTTCCTGGGCAAGATCACTTCCCTGCTGCATCGCAACGCTATCGAATTGCCTGATCCGCCAGGGGCGAAAGCGCTTCAACCGGCCACCGTACTAGGGCCACGCTTGCCTTCGCAGGCATGAAAAAAGCCCTGTGCCAGGGGCACAGGGCTTATTCAATTCGCGTAACGCCTATTTTGCGGCCTTGGCCGCTTTCGCCGGTTTGGCTGGCGCCTCGGCTTCGGCAGGTTGCGGCTCGGCAACAGCCTCCACTACGGGAGCGGGGGCACTGAGCAACTCGGACAACGCGTCCGGCTGGCTCTTGAATGCCTTGGCGAACACATCGCGGTTCTTGGCCATGTAGATCCCGGCTTCTTCCACCTGCTGTTCGCTCAGCGACGGCACGGCTTTTTGCAACACTTCGGCGAGCAATTCAGCCAGTTCGAGCATTTTGTCATGACGGTCAGCTTCGGCTTTATCCATGAACAAGCGCTCCAGATCTCGGCTGCTGCGGTATACCACTTCGACGGCCATTCACCACCTCACATGCCTTCACGATAATGGGTCTGTATAAATACTGTATCTATATACAGGTCGAGAGAATAGGCGAAACCTTTTCCCTTGGATAGTGGCTTTTTAATGTAGACGCAATTTTTTTCCCGGGCCGATTGTCATGGGGCCGTGCCTCGTTGTCGGTGGCCACCATCTCATTGAAGGCTCCTGGCCTTTTTTCTGCATGCAGAACAACCGTCACGTCCAATCCGCATCATCCGGTCGAAACGACCTAAGGAAAAACCATCGTGAAAATCAATTGGGCCGAGAACCTGCGGCAGAACGTCCACCAGCTGGCCGAGTCCCTGGGCAACCTGTTCGTCGAGTCGTTCCACTACCTGGCGCTGTTCGCCATCGGTGCGGTGACCGCCTGGGCGGCGGTGATGGAATTTTTGCAGATGATCGAGGCGGGCCACATCAAGATCGATGACATCCTGCTGCTGTTCATCTACCTGGAATTGGGGGCGATGGTCGGCATCTACTTCAAGACCAACCACATGCCGGTGCGCTTTCTGATCTACGTGGCGATCACCGCGCTGACCCGGTTGCTGATCTCCAACGTCTCGCACCACAACCCGCCGGACCTGGGCATCATCTACCTGTGCGGCGGCATCCTGTTGCTGGCCTTCGCCATCCTGGTGGTGCGCTACGCCTCGTCGCAGTTCCCTTCGGTGAAGATCGAGCATCCGCAGCGCAAGATCGGCGCGGGCTCTGGCGAACACCCGGAAGTGGAAAAGGGCGAGCTCTAGAACCGCAGGGCCGGCGGTGCGAGCTTCTGGCCGCTGGGCGGCGGCAGGCCCAGGCTGTCGCCGTTGGTCATGGCTTCGAGAATGGCCACGGCGCTGTGGCCCTGCTCGATGGCGATACCAAACTGAATGCTTTGCACCAGGCGCTTGATGCGCTGCGGGTCATTGCGCTGGGCCGCGCTGATCATGCGCTTGGCCACCACCCGGCCACCTTCGGACAAGGTCAGCATGATGCTGCCGTCCAGGCCCTGGATGCTCAGGTTGACCTGGTATTGCGGGGTGAAGGTGTCGGTAATCAGTTGAAAAGGGTTGTCCATGATGCGTCACCGCCTGATTGGATCGTGCAGTCATTGACCGGCAGGGCGCGGAATTAGTTCGCGATTCCGGACCACTGGCCAGTCGTTCGCCGAGGGTGGCCAACGTCCGTGTTCCTCCCCCGGGACAAAGCAAGGGGCATGCCGGGAAACGCGCCGGGCAATGAATACGGGGACAAAAAAAGCGGACCACTAGGTCCGCTTTTTTTATCCCGGCCCGATTCAGGGCACGACCGAATAAATGATCGCAGACAGTGCGACCAGCCCGATCAGCACCACGAACAGGTTCGACAACTGGCCCGAATACTGGCGCAGTGAAGGCACCCGTCGGATCGCATACATCGGCATCAGGAACAGCAGGCAGGCGATTACCGGTCCGCCCATGGTCTCGATGATGTGCAGGATGCTCGGGTTGAAGGTGGCCACGGCCCAGCAGGTGAGGATCATGAACAGCGCCGTGATCTTTTCCAGGCTGCTGGAGGACAGCGAGCGCCCCCGCAGGTTTTTCACGATCAGGCCCTGGAAGCCTTCGCTGGCGCCGATGTAGTGGCCCAGGAACGATTTGGTAATGGCCACCAGGGCGATCAGCGGGGCGGCATAGGCAATCACCGGGGTCTGAAAGTGGTTGGCCAGGTAGGACAGGATCGAGATGTTCTGCTCCTTGGCCGCTACCAGGTCCGCCGGCGACAGGGCCAGCACGCAACTGAAGCAGAAGAACATCACTGTCAGCACCATCATGCCGTGGGCCGTGGCCAGGATACCGCTGCTCTTGGCTTCGGCCTGCGGGCCGTAATGGCGCTTCTGATCCAGGGCGAAGGCCGAGATGATCGGCGAATGGTTGAAGGAAAACACCATCACCGGGATCGCCAGCCACAGGGTCTTGAAGAACAGCGGCAGGGGCATGCCTTCGCCGGCCGAGGCGAAGAACGCGCCGTTCCAGTTGGGGATCAGGCTCAGGGCCAGTAGCAGCAACGCGGCGACGAAGGGGTAGACCAGCAGGCTCATGGCCCGCACGATCACGCCCTGGCCGCAGCGCACGATGGCCATCAGGCCGAGTATCAGCAGCAGCGACAGCAGCGCCCGCGGCGGTGGAGTCATGTGCAACTGGTGTTCCATGAAACTGCTCAGGGTGTTGGTCAGCGCCACGCTGTACACCAGCAGGATCGGGAAGATGGCAAAGAAGTAGAGCAGGGTGATGAGCTTGCCGGCGCCGACCCCGAAATGCTCCTCGACCACTTCGGTGATGTCTCCGGAGCGCCCGGAAAGAACGAAGCGGGTCAGGCCGCGGTGGGCGAAGAAGGTCATGGGGAAGGCCAGCAGTGCCAGCACGATCAGCGGCCAGAAGCCGCCAACCCCGGCGTTGATCGGCAAGAACAGGGTGCCGGCGCCGATGGCGGTGCCATACAGGCCGAGCATCCAGGTGGTGTCGTGCTTGCTCCAGCCCTGGCGGGCGCTGGTGGTGTCGCGGGGTGTGGCTACAGCAGGGTTTTGGGCAGCAGGTGTCGGTACATCGGTCATCGTTATCGCCTCGTTATTATTTTTGCTCGGGCTCACGTAGTGCGGACGGTCAGGGAAGGCTCCTCAGCATTCCACCCAGCTCACCGCCAGGCCGCCCCGTGAAGTCTCTTTGTATTTGTCATGCATGTCGGCGCCGGTATCACGCATGGTGCGGATCACCCGGTCCAGGGAGATGAAGTGCTTGCCGTCGCCGCGCAGGGCCATCTGGGTGGCGTTGATCGCCTTCACCGCGGCAATCGCGTTGCGTTCGATGCAGGGCACCTGCACCAGCCCGCCCACCGGGTCGCAGGTCAGGCCGAGGTTGTGTTCCAGGCCGATCTCGGCGGCGTTCTCCAGTTGCTCGGGCGTGGCGCCGAGAACTTCCGCCAGACCGGCGGCGGCCATGGCGCAGGCCGAGCCCACTTCGCCCTGGCAGCCGACTTCTGCGCCGGAGATCGAGGCGTTCTTCTTGCACAGGATGCCCACGGCCGCGGCAGCGAGGAAAAAGTTCACGACGTCGTCGTCACAGGCCTGGGGATTGAACTTAATGTAGTAGTGCAGCACCGCCGGGATGATCCCCGCCGCACCGTTGGTGGGGGCGGTGACCATGCGTCCGCCGGCGGCGTTTTCCTCGTTCACCGCCAGGGCGTAGAGGTTGACCCACTCCATGGCCGACAGGGTCGAGGTGATGACATTCGGCTTGCCGATTTCCAGCAGGCTGCGGTGCAGCTTGGCCGCGCGGCGTGGGATATCGAGGCCGCCGGGCAGGGTGCCTTCGTGGCGCAGGCCCTGTTCGACGCACTCGCGCATCACCGACCAGATATGCAGCAGGCCGCTGCGGATTTCGGCATCGCTGCGCCAGGCCCGTTCGTTGGCCAGCATCAGCTCGCCGACCCGCAGCTTGTGGGTCTTGCACAGGGCCAGCAGCTCGGCGGCGCTGTTGAAGTCGTAAGGCAATTCGACACTGGCGCCGGCTTCAGTTCCGGCCTCGACCTGGGCGGCTTCGATGATGAAGCCGCCGCCCACCGAGTAATAGGTCTGCTCCAGCACGATGCCCTGCTCGCCGTGGGCGGTCAGCGACATGGCGTTGGGGTGGTAGGGCAGGCTTTCGTCCAGCAGCAGCAAATCCTGCTGCCAGTCGAAGGCGATGTTCGTGCGCCCACCCAGCAGCAACTGGCCACTGTCGCGCAGTTGCTGGATGCGAGGGTTGATGCTGCCCGGATCGATGCTGTCTGGCCATTCGCCCATCAGGCCCATGACACTGGCGCGGTCGGTGGCATGGCCGACGCCGGTGGCCGACAGTGAACCGTACAGGCGGATCTGCACCCGCTGCACCTGCTGCTCCAGGCCTTGTTCGAACAGCGCCTGGGCGAAGGTCGCGGCGGCGCGCATCGGGCCCACGGTGTGGGAACTGGAGGGGCCGATACCGACTTTGAAAAGATCGAAAACACTGATAGCCATGCTAAAGCCTTACAAGCAATGGAAGGTGGATCGCTGCCATTTTTTGTAGGCCAAGCGCAATGTCGGCGATACTGCCCGGGTCGGTCGCGGCTGACCAACGAAAATTCCTAAGAGATCCTTTAGCAGGACTAAACGATGAGTCGTCAGTTTCATGCCCAGACCTATGTCTGGCTGCATGTGTTTTCCTGTGCCGCGCGGCACCTGTCTTTCACCCGGTGTGCCGAAGAGCTGCACATCACGCCGGGGGCGGTCAGCCAGCAGATCCGCCAGTTGGAGGAACGCCTGGGTTTTCGCCTGTTTCACCGGCGGCCCCGGGGTGTGGAACTGAGTGCCGAAGGCCAGCGGCTGGCGCTGACAGTGAGCGAGGCCTACGGCAGCATCGACGCGGAACTGCGGCGCCTGGATGCGGGGATGATCGGGGGGACTTTGCGCTTGCGCTCGATCCCGTCGTTTCTCGGCAAGTGGCTGACTCCGCGCCTGCCGCGCCTGCAGCAGCGTTATCCGGAGATCCAGCTGCGGCTGGTGGCCGAAGACAGCAGCGTGGCCCTGCACGAGGGCGACTTCGACCTGGCCATCGACCTGAACGACGGCAGCTACCCCGGCTTGCAGTCCACCGCGCTGCTGGACGAGCAGATCTTCCCGGTGTGCGCCCCGAGCCTGCTGCGTGGGCGCCCGCCGCTGCACGGTCCGGCGGACCTGGCGCACTTTGCGCTGTTGCACGACATCACCGCCTGGCGCGGCAGCTATGAATACGCCGAGTGGGAGTTCTACCTCAATGCCATCGGCTTCGAGGGCGCGGACGTGCGTCGTGGCCATACCTTCAATCGCAACCACCTGACCATCGAGGCGGCGATCGCCGGCATGGGCGTGGCGATTGCCCGGCGCACCCTGCTCAACGACGAACTGGAGCGCGGCACCCTGATCGTGCCTTTCGGCCTGGCGGTGCCCAACCACAAACGCTACGTGCTGCTCTATGCGCCGGGCGCACTGAGCCATCCGGGTGTACGCGCGGTGCATGACTGGCTGGTGGAGGAAGCGGAGATCTTTCGCGGCTTGCACCCTCTGGGCGAGGGGCAGCTGTGAGCGGTTTTGACTGACGCATGGGGCGAGCTAACTCCCGACCTTAACAGCGCCTTTGCGGTTTGTCCGGCTTTATTTGCGTATGAATATTTATCTTTTTTAAGGGGTTGAAATGTTCGTCGCCGTGCCTAATTGTGTAATCAAGAGGTCACGAAATGCAGGTTCATACGCATTGCCTTGACCCTCTTACGAGCAAGCTGAAATAAGGGAAGAACTATGCAAATCCAAGTCCATAGCGATAACCATATTCAAAGCAGCCTTCGGATGGAGGAGTGGGTGCGCAGCACCGTTGAAAGCACGCTCGAACGCTACGAAGAAGACCTGACCCGGGTAGTGGTCCACCTGCGGGACGAGAACGGCGGCAAGTCGGGTCCGGACGATATGCGCTGCCAGCTGGAAGCCCGTCCGAAAGGTCACCAACCGGTTTCCGTGACCCACAAGGCCGACACCCTGGAGCAGGCCCTCGACGGTGCCACCGTCAAGTTGGAAAGTGCCCTGGAGCACATGTTCGGCAAATTGCGCGGCAAACGTGCGGCAGCGGTGCCCACAGCCGATGGCAGCGAGGCAGATGCCCTGCTCGAAGAAGAATTCCTGGAGAACCAACAGGCCGCGCTCAATAGCTGACGGCCGGGTTTCACCCCCAACCGGACGGGCCTGCATTGCAGGCCCGTTTTGCTTTGTGGGGGAAATGAATCAGAACGCCACGGAGGTCTGCACGTAGAGCGTGCGGGGCTCGCCTACGTACTTGCCCTTGTTGTTGTCGTCGAAGGAACGGGTGAAGTACTGGTGGTTGAAGATGTTCTTTACCCCCACCGCCACGTTCAGGTCCGACAGTTGCGGGCCGAAGTCATACCCGGCGCGGGTGCTGAACAGCATGTAGCCGGGGATGCGCCCGGTGCTGCCATCGGCGCTTTCGGCACGGGTGTTGGCATTGTCGGCAAACTGGCTGCTCTGGTAGCTACTGTCGAGGTTGAGCTTCCACGGGCCTTCGGTGTAGCTCACCCCCAGGGTGCCCTTGTGCTTGGAAGAGAAGGGCACGCGGTTGCCCTTGTTCGGGCCGTCTTCACGAATGGTGGCATCGACATAGGCGTAGGTGGCGTAGACATCGAAGCCCGCCAGCGCCGGGGCCAGGCCATCCAGGGCGTAGCTGACGCTGCTCTCGATACCCTGGTGGCGAGTCTCGCCCCGGGCGATCACCGTGTCGTTGGTCTGGTTGCTGTCGTACTGGTTGTCGAAGTTGATCAGGAAAGCGCCGATCTCCGCCCGCAGGGTGCCGTCGTCATAGCGGGTGCCCAGTTCCCAGGTGCGGGCTTTCTCCGGCTTGACCTCGCCACTGGCCACGCGGTTGGGCATCTGGCTGTACTGCACGCTGCCGAAGGAGCCTTCGGTGTTGGCGTAGAGGTTCCAGCTCTCGTTGAGGTGGTACATCACATTCAGCGCCGGGAGCGCGGTGTTGTAGTCACCCTTGTATTTGACGTGGGTGAGGTTGTTGCTCTGCTGCGACTCGATCATCTCGTAGCGGATGCCCGGGGTCAGGGTCCACTTGCCGATATCGATCCGGTCATCGACGAAGAACGCATGGGCCTCGGTGCCGCCACGGGTGTCGCGGTCGTTGCGGCTGTTGCTGGTGGGCAGTTGCTGGTTGGCGGTCAGCGGCGTGCGATAGCGCAGCTCATGACCGGCTTCGTTGATGTAGCGGTAGCCGACGCCCACTTCGTGGCTGCTGTCCCCCAGGTCGATGCCTTGGGCGAAACGGGTTTCCAGGCCGCGTACCCAGTATTCGCGAGGCGACAGGGAGAGGAAGCTGCCCTGGTCCAGGTAACCGCTGCGCAGGGTCTTGGTGAAGAAGCTGTTGACGGTGAATTCGCGGCGATCTTCCTGGTAGCGGTAACCGACGTTGAACATCGTGCGCCGGCCCCAGAACTTGTCGTAGGGGCGGGTCGACTGGTACGGGTCGGCCTTGTAGTCCGCCACGTTCAGGCCGCCGGGCATGTGCGCCTCACCTTCGTAGTACTGGGCCATGGCATTGAAACTGTTGGCGTCATCGAGCTGGTACTTGCCCTTGAGGATCAGGTCGTCGATCTGCGTGTCGCTGTGTTCGCGCCAGTCGCCGCCGCGGGTGCCGGAGTACAGCAGGGCGCCGCCCAGGCCGTTGTCGGCGGTGCCGCCGGCCAGCAGGTTGCCGGTGGTCTTGAAGCCGTCATGGCTGGAAGAGGGGCTGGTTTCGGTCTGCAAGCCGCCCTTGACCGTCGGCGCGTCGGGAATTGCCCGGGTCACGAAGTTGACGATGCCGCCGACGTTCTGTGGGCCATAGCGCACCGCGCCACCACCGCGCACCACGTCCACGGCATCCATGTTGCCCATGCTGATGGGGGCAAACGACAGTTGCGGCTGACCGTAGGGGGCGAAGGGTACCGGGATGCCGTCCATCAGCACCGTGGAACGCGAGGCCAGGCGCGGATTGAGGCCGCGGATGCCGAAGTTCAGCGCCATGTCATGGCTGCCGGTGCCGTTGTTGTCCGGTGCGTTGACCCCGGGAATCCGATTGAGCACGTCCCGTGCCTGGGTGGCGCCCTGGCGTTCGAACTCCTCGCGACGGATCACGTCCCGGGCCCCTGGGTGCTCGAACACATCGCTTTGCTGGGCATCGCCGAGCCAGTCGCCGACCACGCTGGAGGCGCCCAGGTGCAGCGGCTGGGCAGCGGCCTCGGGGCTGGCCGGTTGCAGGCTGAAGGCATTGCTGCCCTCGGCCCGGGCTTGCAGGCCGGTGCCTTGCAGCAGAACGTTCAGGCCTTCCTGCGGGCTGTACTGGCCTTGCAGGCCACGGCTTTGCACGCCACTGGTGACGTGTGAACCGAAAGAGATCAGCACCCCGGCTTGCCGGCCAAACTGGTTCAGGGCGTTTTCCAGCGAGGTCGGGGCGATGTGATAACTCTGGGCCTGGGCCTCGGCGGCCTGGACCAGGGGCAGGCTGGCCAGGCTCAGGCTGGCCCCCAGCAGCCAGTGGCGCAGGGTACGGGCCAGAGGCGTGAGGCAGGTGGGTTGCTCGGTCATGAAGGTGGGTCCTGAGAAGGGGGAATCAAGGTGGCTTTCCTTCTCTGTCACTTGAACCTGGGGAAACGGCTCATGGGCGGTGGTTTTTTTTCGGTGCCGGGGCGGGCGGCGATTGGTTGGCGGGGGCTTGGGTGCGGCCCGGGTCAAGGGCGCGTTCCCTGCGGAGCCGGTTGCAGCCCGCGGCAGCGGCGACAGAGGGCCGTCAGGCGCGGGCTTGGACGGTGACCCAATAGCGGGTGAAGCGACGTACCTTGACCGGCAGGCTGATCTCCAGCAGGTCGAGAATCCGCTCGCTGTCATCCAGGGGGTAGCTGCCGGAAATCAGCAGGTCCGCCACCTGCGCATCACAGTTGAGCTGGCCGCGACGGTAGCGCCCCAGTTCGTCGAGAAAGTCCGCCAGGCGCATGTGCGCTGCCACCAGCATGCCTTCGCTCCAGGCGCCCCTGCCGGCATCCAGGGCCCGGGGAGCTTGCCAGCTGTTGCCGGTGAAATTCAGTTGCTGCCCGGCCGCCACCTGGGGCGGGGTTGTGGCGTAGTCCAGGGGCGTCACGCCGACGGTTCCGGAGAACACTGCCAGTTGGGTGTAGTGCTTGAATTGGCGCAGGTTCAGCCGCGCGCCTTGCGGGCTTACCTGCCCTTGTGCGGTCTGCACCCGCAGCGGCCGGGCATCCTGGGCACTGGTGAGCATGATCTCGCCCTCCAGCAGGCGGATCAGCCGTTGCTGGCCATCAAAGCGCACATCCACCGCGCTGCTGGTATTGAGCTGCAACTGGCTGCCATCGCTCAGTTGCAGTTTGCGCCGCTGCCCCAGGGGGCTGCGGTAATCCGCCAGCAGTGGCGGCAGCGGGTTGTGTTCGCGCAGGCCCCAGGCGGCGGCTGAGCCGGCGCCGAGAATCAGCAAGAGCTTCAGTGCCTGGCGCCGGCTGGCGGATTTCGGCGCGTTCAGGGCGGCGTGGGCCAGGGGCGAAGACAGGCCACGCAGGCGCTGGTTGACGCGCTGGATATGCTCCCAGGCCCGCTGATGTTCGCTGTGGGCATCGTGCCATTGCTGCCAGGCTTGTTGCTGGCGGGGGCTCAAGGGCCCGTCCTGCATTTCGATCAGCCAGTGCACGGCCTGTTCGGCCACCTGGTTACTGAAATCGGGCTGGCCATTGGGGTGTGGGTTCATCGAGGCACTCACAGGGCGAAGTAGCAGCGCATCGCCGCTTTGTTCAGGTGGCGTTTGACCGTGGCGATGGAGATATTCAGCTCCCGGGCGATTTCGCCGTAGGTCAGGCCATCGAGCTGGCACAGCAGAAAGGCTCGCTTGACCGGCCGCGGCAGGCCGTCGAGCAGGCTGTCCAGCTCCATCAGGGTTTGCAGGATGATGGCCCGCTCTTCCTCGGAGGGCGCCACCTGTGCAGGCATCTGCGCCAGGGTTTCCTGATAGGCCCGCTCCAGGTCCTGGCGCCGGTAGTGGTTGAACAGCACGCGCTTGGCGATGGTGGTGAGAAACGCCCGGGGCTCGATCAGGGCCGGTGTTTCCCGGGCGCTTAGCACCCGCATGAAGGTGTCCTGGGCCAGGTCGGCGGCGCTGTGGGGGCAGCCGAGCCGGCGCCGCAACCAGGTGTTCAACCAGCTGTGATGGGCCTGGTAGAGGCCTTCGACGGTAGCGGTATGGGACAAGCCGGACGCTCCTGCACCGAGATGGCGCATAAGAGAACAAGAATTGTTCGCATTGTAGTGGGGCGACATGGTATTGGGCAATCAGGCCGGACCGACGGGTTTGCATCGGGTTCGTCGCTGCTTTTTGCATATGAGAATATTTATCATTAAACTTGCCCGCCTACTTCCCCCGGCCACCTGTGTGCTGTGCCGGACCTCCCCTCGCGTCAAGGTCGAAACATGAAAAGCAAGGCTGGCGGTCTTTCCGCTTCCTATCGTCTGGCGGTGGCTTCGCGGGTATTCGCCGCGGTGCTGGGGGGCTATCTGCTGGCGGCGCTGGGCAGTGTCTGCCTGACCTTGCTGCTGCCCCTGCCCAGGGCCGATGCGGTGGTCAGCGCAATGATGACGTCCTTCCTGCTCTATCTGGTGGCGGTGCTCTGGTGCTTTGCCTGTCGCAGTGCCCGGCAGGCCTGGCTGGGCCTGTTGCTGCCCAGCCTGGTGCTGGCGCTGGTCGCCGGCAGTGCCTACTGGGTGGCCCTGCCATGAAGGAAGGATTTCGCCAGTCCATGGCCTGGCTGCACACCTGGAGCGGGTTGCTGTTCGGCTGGTTGCTGTTTGCGATCTTCCTCACCGGGACCCTGTCCTACTTCAAGGATGAGATCACCCACTGGATGCAGCCGGAGGCGCCGGCCCGGGCCCTGAACGCCGATGCCAGCCTGGGGCTGGCCCAACGCTACCTGGAACGCCATGCCCAGGGCGCGCAACGCTGGTTCATCGGCCTGCCCGATGCCCGCCAGCCAAGCCTGTCGGTGGGCTGGCAGGCGCCCGGCAAACCCGGCGAGCGCGGTGCCTTCACCGAGAAACTGCTGGACCCGGCCACCGGCAGCGAAGTGCATGTGCGCGACACCCGCGGCGGCGAGTTCTTCTACCGCTTCCACTTCCAGCTGCAGATGCCCTATCCCTGGGGCCGCTGGCTGTCGACGATGGCGGCCATGGTGATGTTCGTGGCGCTGATCAGCGGCATCATCACCCACAAGAAAATCTTCAAGGACTTCTTCACCTTCCGCCCGCGCAAGGGCCAGCGCACCTGGCTCGACGGGCACAACGCGGTGGGCGTGCTGGTGCTGCCGTTTCACCTGATGATCACCTACAGCAGCCTGGTGATCTTCATGTACATGGTCATGCCGGCGAGCATCCTGGTGGCCTACAAAGGGGATTCCGATGCCTTCTTCGAGGACTTGCGGCCCGCTGCCGCCGCTGCCTCGGCCGCTGGGCGGAGTGCCCCGCTAGCCCCCCTCGAACCCATGCTCAAGCAGGCCCGGGAACGTTGGTCGGGCGGCCATGCGCAGCGCCTGGTCGTCAGTTACCCGGGGGACCTGAATGCCTCGGTGCAGGTGTTTCGCCATGAAGCCGACCGCGTGGCCCGGGATTTCGGCAGCCAAGTGGCGTTCAACGGCGTGACCGGCCAGCCGTTGCAGGCCTCTGCCGAGCAATCCCTGCCGCTGGCCATCGGCGGCAGCTTCTATGGCTTGCACATGGGGCGCTTCGCCGGGCCGGTGTTGCGCTGGCTGTACTTCCTCTGTGGGTTGGCCAGCACCGCGATGATCGGCACCGGGCTGGTGATCTGGCTGGGCAAGCGCCAGCTCAAGCATGCCAAGAGTGCCGCCCAGCCTTTCGAGCTGCGCCTGGTGCAAGTGTTGAACATCGCCAGCATGGCCGGGCTGCTGCTGGCGGTGGCGGCGTTCTTCTGGGCCAACCGCCTGTTGCCCGCAGGCTTCGCCGAACGCGCCGACTGGGAGGTCAACAGCTTCTTCTGGGCCTGGGGCCTGAGCCTGTTGCACGCCTGCGTGCGCCCCGGCCGTCGCGCCTGGGTTGAACAACTGGGCCTTGGCGCCTTGCTGTTCGCCGGGGTGCCGGTGCTCAGCGTGCTCACCAGCCCGAGCCTGATGGATGGCTTCATGGTCCGGGGCGACTGGGCCATGGCGAGCTTCGACCTGGCGTGCCTGGGCTGTGGCCTGTTCCTGGCCTGGGCGGCGCGCAAGCTGCATCGCGCGGGGGGCGCCGCCACAGCCCCGCCCCGGGTGCCCCGGCAGCGCCCGCCGGCTCTTGAAACCGAGGTGAATTGAATGCTCCTGGTGCTGTTGCTCTGTTATGCCGGCTTTACCGGCCTGTGCCTGTCCCTGGACCGGCATCACGGCGAGCTGCTCGGGCACAAGCCTTCGGCCCTGCGCCGCCACGGCCTGCGTCTGGGCGGCTGGATGCTGCTGGGCCTGTCGCTGGCAGCCGCAGTGCAGGGCACCGGCTGGAGCCTGGGGCTGGTGCAGTGGTGCGCGGTGCTGATGTTCAGCGCCTTGCTGCTGGTGCTGCTGTTGCCCTATCGGCCGCGCCTGGTGCTGACGATGGCGGGGGCCAGCCTGCTGGCCAGCCCGGTCGCGGCCCTGGCCTACTTCTGAGCGGACCGACGATGATGAGCACCCTGCCACCGGAGCCTGCCGAGGCGGATCACCCTGATCCGCAGGGCAGCCGTGCGCATTTTCTCCAGGTGTTCCTGTCCCAGCGTTCGCAGATGGAGGCCCTGGTCAGCCGCCGGGTCGGTTGCCGGGCCACCGCCGCCGACCTGGTGCAGGACCTGTTCCTGCGCTTCTGGCGCCGGCCCCTGGTGCAGGTCGAGGAACTCAGCACCTACCTGCTGCGTTGCGCCGGCAATATCGCCATCGACCACCTGCGCAGCGAGGGCGCGCGAGTGCGGGTCAATGAAGGCTGGCTGCCGGAGCAGCAGGACAACCAGGGCAGCGAGCCCCAGGCGGCGCTGGAAGCCGGCAACGACCTGCGGCATGTCGAGGCGGCCCTGCGCAGCCTGCCGCAGCGCACCCGGCAGATCTTCCTGCTCAACCGCATCCACGGGCGCAAGTACGCCGAGATCGCCAAGGCCATGGGCTTGTCCCAAAGCGCCGTGGAAAAACATATGATGCGCGCCCTCGAAGCCTGCAAGGCCAGCCTGCGGGAAGCCCCGGGCACGCGCACGCCAAGGAATGCACCGTGAACCACCGCACGAGTATCTGCCCGACGCCCGCTCAGGAGCAGGCCGCGCTGGCCTGGCTGAGCCTGCTCCACGATCAGCCCAGCAGTGGCGACCAGGCCACCTTCAGCCACTGGTTGCAGGCCGACCCCGCGCATATCGAGGCCTATGCCCAGGCCCAGGTGGTGTGGGAGCTGAGCGAGCAACCGGCGCGCACCCTGGCCGATGAAGACGCCTTTGCCCTGCACGGCCTGCTGCGTTCCATGGATGCTGCCAGGGGCCGGGCCCGGCGGCGCTGGTCGGCGGGGCTGGCGCTGGCCGCCAGTGTGTTGCTGGCGGTGGCCCTGGGCGCCGGCTGGCAGCCCGGGCGCTGGGTCGATGACCTGGGGGCCGACTATGTTTCCGCGCCGGGCCAGGTGCGCACCCTGACCCTGGCCGACCAGAGCCAGGTGACCCTGGATGCCGACAGCGCCATTGCCGTGGATTTCAGCCGGGGCGAGCGCCATGTGCAACTGCGTCGCGGCGCCGGTTTCTTCAGCGTCAGCCACACCGGCGAGCCCTTTGTGGTGAACGCGCAAGAGGGGGAGGCGCGGGTGCTGGGCACCCAGTTCGAAGTGCGCCTGCAGCCGGGCGGGGCCCAGGTCACGGTGCTGTCTGGCCGGGTGGGGGTCACCCCGGCCAAGGGCGCGGCGCAGCAGGTACTCGGCGCCGGGCAGCAAGTGGCCTACGGACATGGCGTTGCGGCCCCGCTGCACGCTGTCGACAGTGAGGCGCAACTGGCCTGGCGCCAGGGCTGGCTGAACTATTACCACGCGCCTCTGGCCGAGGTGGTGGACGACCTGCGGCGTTATTTCCCCGGGCGTATCCTGCTGCTCAACGATGAACTGGCGGCGCGGCGCATCAGTGGCAGTTTCTCCAGCAAGGACCCGCAGGCGGTCCTCGACTCACTGCAGGCGGTGCTCGGCTTCCAGCAGCATCGGGTGCTCGGGAGGTTCATCGTCCTGCGCTGAGAACCGCGTCCCAGAGCTCCCGAACATTCATCGTTATCACTCCGTTCTGTCACCAAACCGTTACATCAGACGGGGATGATCTGCGCATTCCTGAGCACATGGTCAGGATCGGCGAGGGTTGTGATTCAGCTCTCACAAGGGAGGGATAGCTGAAGCGGGAGCAAGACGATGCGCAGCTGGGATGTAGCTAAAAAGAAAAAAGCTCATATCGAGATCATTCCGATGATCGATGTGATGATGTTTCTGCTGGTGTTCTTCGTACTCATCAGCCTCAACGTGATCCCGGCCGTAGGGATCAAGACGCAGTTGCCGGTCGCCAGTACCGCGCAACAGCTGAAGCCGCAAAACAAGGCAGTGATTACCCTGGGTCTGCAAGAGCGCCTGCAACTCGATGGCCAGGACCTGGATGAAAGTGCATTGCTGGCGCAACTCAAAGTGTTGAACGACAGCAGTGAAAAGTTGGTGATCATTATCAACAGCGATCAGGGCGTGGAAGTTAAACGCCTGGTTTCGGTGATGGACTTGCTCAAGGGCAATGGCTTCTCTTCCGTCTCCATCGCTACACGCAAGTCCTGACGCCATGTTCAGTCTCTATAGAACTCGCAAGTTGCTTGCGTGCCTGCTGCCGGCTGGCCTGTTGCTGCTGGTGATCTATACCAGCCAGTTGCAGCAGTTGCAGATCAAGCCGGTGTATGACGAAAGCACCGTTGAAATCGCCCTGGTCGATGCCGCCGAACTGCTGGCGGCGGCCGAGCCACCACCGCCACCGCCTGAGCCGTTGCCCATCGAGCCCGAGCCGCCGCGGGTGGTGCCGGAGGAAGAACCGCTGGTGATCGAGCCGCCGAAACCCAAGCCGGTGGTCAAGCCCAAGCCGCCGGTGCCCAAGCCCATGGTGGCCAAGCCTGCGCCACCCAAGCCGGCCCCGGCCGTGGCCCAGAATGCCCCCGCCGCGCCGCAGCCCGCGGTGGCCGCCGCGCCGAAACCGGTGGCCGCACCGGCTCCCGTACCTGCTCCGGCCACCGCGCCCGCGGCGCCCAGCAGTGCAATCAAGGAAAGTCTGTACACCGCCGCTTTGCGCAAGGAACTGGAAAAGCACAAGCAATACCCCAGCGGCCGCGAGGCCTCGCTGCAACGTCCCCAGGGCGATGTGGTGATCTGGCTGGAAGTCGATCGGGCCGGCAACGTGCTCGACAGTGGCATCGAAAACAAGGCGCCGAACATGTTGCTCAATCGCGCCGCGCAAACCAGTTTGCGCCGCGTGGAGAAAGTTTCGCCGTTTCCCTCGGACGCGTTCTCCGGCAAGAACAAGCAACGTTTTACCGCGACCTTTAGTTACAACGTGGAATAAACCCATCACCTATTAACGAAAGTTGTAAGCAAGGGATTGACCCGTGAAGATCAATAAACTTTATGCCCTGCTTCTGGCATCGGGCCTGGGCAGTTTTGCGCCACTGGTTTTGGCCGACGATACCGTGGACGTAGGTTCGGTAAACGTTGCCGGTAAACAGACCCTGGGCAACGGCCACATGATCAAGGAAGAAAGCGCCAAGGGCCGCTCCACCGTGACCAAGGAGGCCATGGATCAGATGGCCCCCACCGCCAACGCCGTGGACAAGCTCAAGTACACCCCGGGGATCAACGTTTCCAGCACCGACGCCTCGGGCCTGAGCGGCACCAACTTCACCATGCGCGGGATGAACTCCGACCAGGTCGGGCTCTCCGCCGATGGTTTCCCGATCAACGACTCGGGCGACTACAGCATCTACCCGAACCTGATGGGCGACCCGGAGAACTTCAGTGAAGTCTTCGTCACCCAGGGTTCGTCCGAAGCCGACGGCCCGCACATCGGTTCCAGCGGTGGCAACATCGGCCTGGTGACCGTGCGCCCGACCAAGGATTTCGGGGTGTTCGTCAAGCAGTCTGTGGGTTCCAACAACCTGCGCAAATCCTTTGCCCGCCTCAACACCGGCGAGCTGGGGGGCTTCAAGACCTGGGTCTCGGCGTCCCATACCGAAGGTGACAAGTGGAAGGGCAAGGGCACCCTGCGGGCCGACAAGATCGAGTGGAACACCCTGTTCGAAGACGGCAACGGCAACTCCACCAACGCCATCGTCAAATACAACCTGCAGGAAAACTACAACTACAACAGCGTCAGCAAGTCCCAGTTCCAGACCCAGGGCCGGCGCCTGGACTACTCGGAAAACACCGTGTTCAAGAACGGCAGCGTGTCCCAGTCCTACAAGCTCAACCGCAACCCCTTCGAAAGCGTGACCGCCTCGGTGACCCAGCGCTTCCAGCTGCGCGACGACCTGAGCCTGACCTTCAACCCGTACTACGTCTGGTCCAACGGCGGCAGCTTCAGCGGCCAGACCGCCACCACCTTGTCCAGCACCTCCAGCCGGGCCGGCAACTATGACCTGAGCGGGTTGCCCAGCGGCACCTACTACCGGCCTTCGTGGACCGAGACCTGGCGCCCCGGCATGACCACCAAGCTCAAGTGGGACCTCAACGAAGAGCACAGCCTGGACGTGGGCTACTGGTACGAGCGCGCCCGCCAGCGCCAGACCCAGCCCTTCATCGGCATCAAGGGCAACGGCGCTCCGGAAAACGTCTGGGGCGACTACAACGGCTCCGACCAACTGGTGGACCGCAATGGCGCGACGGTCCAGGGCCGCCACCAGTACACCGTGACCCCGGCGCAGAAACTCTGGGTGCAGGACACCTGGCAGGCGACCCCGGACCTGACCCTCACCGGAGCCCTGGCTTACCAGTACGTGGAGCGCGATGGCAACAACCTGGGCAGCCTCACCGACAAGCCGGAAAAACGCGACGCCAGGTACCACCAGTTCCTGCCCAGCTTCAACGCCAAGTACCAGGTGGACCCGAACAACCAGGCGTTCTACAACGTCACCCGCAACATGCGCACGCCACCCAACTACGTGCTCTACAACAAGGGTGATTCCATCAGCCTGAAACCCGAGCTGAGCTGGAACCAGGAACTGGGCTGGCGCTACAGCGAGGAGAACATGGCCCTGAGCGCGACCCTGTTCTACATCACCTTCAAGGACCGGCAGATCTCCACCACCGACCTCAATGGCGACTACGTCGTGGCCAACGTCGGCGAAGTGAAGAACCGTGGCCTGGAGCTGGAGTGGAGCGGCCTCTTGCCACACAACTTCAACTACTACGCCTCGTACACCTACACCAAGTCCGAGCAGATGGATGACCTGACCAACAAGAACGTGCTGCTGCCGACGTCCGGCAAACAGCTGACCAACGTTCCGGAAAACATGTTCAACCTGAGCCTGGGCTACGACGATTCGCTCTACTACGGCAACGTGGTGGGCAAGTACGTCGGCGCCTTCTACGGCGACCTGACCAACGACGAGAAGATCTCCGGGCGCACCGTGTTCGACCTCAATGCCGGTATCCACCTGCCGGTGGACAAGAAGGTGCTGAAGTCCGCGACCCTGCGCTTCTCGATGCTCAACGTGTTCGACAAGGAATACCTGGCGTCGGTACGCACCGTGTCTTTCAACTCGGTAAGGACCAATGGCCTGGCGCCAAGCACCGCCTATTACAACGTGGGTGAAGAACGCACCGCGATGGTCTCCCTGGAAGCTGCGTTCTGATTCGATTCAGGCACAAGAGGAAATGACGATGGACATGAATCTGCTGCACGACATCACCTTCTACACCATGTACGGCGCTGCCGCGATTGCCGCCTTCATCGCCGTGGAGCGGGGCATCTACTTCAGCTTCAGCCTGCGCCAGGCGAAGAAGCTGGAGACCGTGCTCAACCCCAAGATGCACAGCGTCGACGATCTGCCCGCCCCGCTGCGCGAGCGCAACAGCCTGCCCCTGGAAATGGTCGCCGAGCTGTTTGCCCACAAGCAGGGGCTGGCCAGCCACAAAGACCTGGAAGACCTCAGCGAGTCGATCTACATCGCCACCCGCAGCAAGCTGATGCATGGCCTGTGGCTGCTGGAAACCGTGGTTACCGCTGCGCCCTTGCTGGGCCTCTTGGGCACCATCCTGGGGATCATCGACACCTTCAAGGCCCTGGCCGAGACCGGCGTCAGCGACCCGGGCGAAGTGTCCAAGGGCATCGGCACCGCGCTGTACGCCACGGCCCTGGGGATCGCCATTGCCCTGGGCAGCATGATCTTCCACAACCACTTCCAGGACCGGGTCGAGCGCATCACCGACCACCTGAAGATCCTGCTGCTGCGCGCCGGCATGGGCACCGCGCTGAAAGCCCCGCCAGCATCCCAGGTGGTCCACGGCAACCTGCAACCTGCCTGATGACCTGACCTGTAGCCGCTGCCGCGGGCACGGGCTGCGATCGACGGCGAAGCCGGCGCTGTTCCCTAGCGCTGTTCTCTGCCTGATCGGCCTGCGCCAGCGGCTTTTTTTTCGCTGATCTACCAAGGATTTCTTTCATGTCCCGTCTTCGTCCCATGCCCCGGCTGCTGGGGGCACTGACCCTGGCCCTGGTCACCCTGGCCGGTTGCAGCTCGCTGTCTGAACCGCCGCAACCGGTGGCGGTGAACATCGTCGCCATCAACGATCTGCACGGCTACCTGCAAGCCAACCCCTTCAGCTACAAGGACCCCCAGGCTCCGGGCGGCGTGCGCAAGCTTGCGGCCGGCGGCATCGCGACCCTGGGCGGCATGCTTGCCCAACTGCGCCAGCAGGACCCGCAACTGCTGTTCATCGGCGCCGGCGACCTGGTGGGCGGCAGCCCGCCGCTGTCGGCCATGTGGGCCGACGAGCCGACCCTGGACGCCCTGCGCCAGATGGGCATGAAACTCAGCGCCATCGGCAATCACGAACTGGACAACGGCAAGGCCGAGTTCCTGCGCCAGCTCAACGGCGGTTGCCAGTCGTCGCGGCCGGACAAGGCCTGCCAGTTCCGCCCGAACTATGCCGGCAGCGGCTTCCCCTACCTGGCGGCCAACCTGCTGGACAGCGACACCGGCAAGCCGTTGCTGCCGGCCTACCGCATCGAAGAGGTGCGCGGGGTCAAGGTGGCCTTTGTGGGGGCGGTGCTGCGGGACGTGGCCTCGGTGGTCAGCGCCAAGGGCATGCGCGGTTTGCAGGTGGCCGACGAAGCCGAATCCATCAACAAGCTGATCCCCGAACTCAATGCCCAGGGCGTCAACGCCATCGTCGCCGTGGTGCACCAGGGCGGCTCGACCCCGGAGCCGTTCGACAAGCAGGACTGCTCGCAGCTCGGCGGCGATATCGTCGACGTTGCCAAGCGCCTGGACCCGGCGGTGGACGTGCTGATCAGCGCCCACTCGCACCAGGGCTACCTGTGCAAGGTCGGGCCGCTGCTGGTGACCCAGGGCAATTCCTACGGCCACCTGCTGACCCACCTGACCCTGCAAGTGACCCCGGGCCAGCACCGGGTGGCGAGCATCCAGGCCCTCAACCTGGTGGCCGATCCGGCCCGTTATCCACAGGACCCGGCCCTGGCGCAGTTGCAACAGGAGGTCGAGGCCCGCAGCAACCAGGTGCTGCTCAAGCCGGTGGGGGCGATTGCCGCCTCGCCGATTGCCCGGCGCGCCGACGCGGCCGGGGAAATGCCCATCGGCGACCTGATCGCCGACGCCCATCTGGCCGGCGGCCGGGCCAATGGCGCGCAGATCGCCTTCATGAACACCGGCGGCATTCGTAGCGACCTGGCCCTGGAGCCCGGGCAGACCCAGGTCAATTACGGGCAACTGGCGACCTTGCAGCCGTTCAACAACAACCTGATCGCTTTCGACCTCACGGGCCGAGAGATCGAACAGGTGCTCAACCAGCAATGGAAGGGCGCGGACGATGCCAACATCCTGCAAGTGTCCCAGGGCTTCACCTATCGCTGGGACCCCAAGCGCCCGCCGGACAGCCGTGTCGTACCCGGCAGCGTGCGCCTCAACGGCAAGCCGCTGCAGGCCGGCGCGAACTACCGGCTGGTGATGAACGGCTTCCTGGCCGATGGCGGCGACCGCTTCAGCCTGTTCAAGAGCGGCCGCAACCGCAGCGACCTGGGGGTCAGCGACCTGGAGGCGATGCTGCACTACCTCAAGGACATGGATCAGCAGGGCAAGCCCGTGGGTTCCAGCACCAGTGCCGGGCGCATCCAGCGATCCCTGTAACGAGCGCTGTAGCCGCTGCCGAGCCTGCGAGGCTGCGAAAAGGTCCGCAGGGCCTTGCTTGACGGTCTTCCGTCAAGCCTCCTGCGGCCTCACAAGCGCCTCGATCTTCGCCTGAGTGCCGCCCAGCCCGATCGCAGCCTGCGGCACTGGCTACAGGGGATGCATCGGGCGGGAGGCGTTTTTGCCGGCCTGAAAATATTTTCAAAAAAATGCTGAGGTCTTTGCCTGCGACATACGTGTAGTGCTTGAAAGTGCGACTAATTCGCATTCAAGGTGCTTTTACACACGAGTCTCCAGCATGAAGTCCAGGGCAAATTCGGCGGTAAACGGTTCGGTCAAACGGTGGTTCGGCGCTTCGGCGCTGGTGGTTTCGGGGTTGGCCCTGCTGCCCCTGAGCGTGGCATTGGCGGCCCAGGCCGGCAGCGAGCAGCACAGTGCGCTGTTCAACTTCGCCATCGCAGCCAAGCCGCTACCCCAGGCCCTGAGCGATTTCACCCGGGTCACCGGGATCAGCGTGGTCTACACCGACGAGGCGCCCTACAACCTCAAGGCCCCGGCCGTCACTGGCCAGCTCAGTGCCGATCAGGCCTTGCAGCGTCTCTTGGGCAATTCCGGTTTCACCTATCGCCACAGTGACGCCCATACCCTGGTTCTCGAACCCCTGCCCCAAGGTGCCGGGCTGAACCTGGGGACTTCCAGCATCACCACCCAGGGCGTCGACGAAAGCACCAGCTACCAGCCGCCGGCCACCACCTCGGTGGCCCGCACCCAGGCGCTGAACCAGGAAATCCCGCAGATCATCAACGTGATCCCGGCCCAGGTGCTGCGCGACCAGACCCCGCGCAACTTGGATGACGCCCTGAAGAACGTCAGTGGCATCACCCAGACCAACACCCTGGGCGGCACTCAGGACGCGGTGCTGCTGCGCGGCTTCGGCGACAACCGCAACGGCTCGATCATGCGCGACAGCATGCCGGTGGTGCAGGGGCGCTCCCTCAACGCCACGGCCGAGCGCGTGGAAGTGATCAAGGGCCCGTCCTCCCTGCTGTACGGCATCCAGGACCCGGGCGGGGTGATCAACATCGTCAGCAAGAAACCCGAGTTGCAGCAGTCCACGGCCCTGACCGTGCGCGGCTCGACCTACGGTTCGGGCAAGAACGGCAGCGGTGGCAGCCTGGACACCACCGGGCCGCTGGGGGATTCCGGGCTGGCCTACCGGCTGATCGTCGACCACGAAGACGAAGACTACTGGCGCAACTTCGGCACCCACCGCGAATCCCTGGTGGCACCGTCCCTGGCCTGGTACGGCGAGCGCACCAAGGTGCTGCTGGCCTATGAGCATCGCGAATTCCTGACCCCGTTCGACCGCGGCACGGCCATCGACCCCAAGACCAACCACCCGCTGGACATCCCGGCCACCCGGCGCCTGGACGAGCCGTTCAACAACATGGAAGGGCGTTCGGACCTGTATCGTTTCGAGGTCGATCACGAGCTCAGCGACGACTGGAAGGCCCACTTGGGCTACAGCTGGAACCGTGAAACCTACGACGCCAGCCAGGTGCGCCTGACCGCGGTGAACGCCAATGGCACCCTGACCCGGACCATGGACGGCACCAAGAATGCCCTGACCACCGACCGCTATGCCACCGTCAGCCTGGAAGGCAAGGTGCAACTGGGCGGCATGCAGCACGACCTGGTGTTCGGCCTGGACGACGAGTACCGCAAGATCTACCGCGCCGACCTGATCCGCGGCAAGAACACCAGTTTCAATTACCTCAACCCGGTGTATGGCCAGCAAGTGGCGGGGACCAACGTCAGCGCCCCGGACAGCGACCAGACCGACCTGCTGCGCAGTGACTCGCTGTTCTTCCAGGATGCCATCCACCTCACTGACCAGTGGATCCTGGTGGGCGGCGGGCGTTTCCAGGAGTACGACCAGTACGCGGGCAAGGGCCGGCCGTTCCACGCCAATACCGACAGCAACGGGCAGAAGTTCGTGCCCCGCGCCGGCCTGGTGTACCGCTACACCGACCAGCTGTCGTTCTACGGCAGCTACACCGAGTCGTTCAAACCCAACTCCAGCATTGCCCAGCTGGCCGGCGGCAGCGTGGTGCTGGACGGCTCCATCGCACCGGAAGAAGCCAAGTCCTGGGAACTGGGAGCCAAGCTCGACATTCCAGGGCGCATCACTGCCAGTGCGGCGTTGTTCGACATCACCAAGCGCAATGTGCTGGTGACCACCGCCACGGCCTCCGAGACTGTCACCAGCGTGGCCGGTGAAGTGCATTCCCAGGGCCTGGAGCTGGACCTGACCGGGCAGCTCACCGACCAGTGGAGCCTGATCGGCAGCTACGCCTACACCGACGCCGAGGTGACCAAGGACACCCAGTACAAGGGCAAGCAACTGCAGAACGTGGCCAAGAACACCGGCTCGCTGTCGGCGGTCTACGACTTCGGCAGCCTGATCGGCGGCGACCGCCTGCGGGTCGGCGCCGGTGCCCGTTATGTCGGTGAACGCGCCGGGGATGCGCCCAACAGCTTCGACCTGCCGGGCTACACCGTGGCCGATGCTTTCGCCACCTACGACACCCGGGTCGAAGGGCAGAAGGTCAAGTTCCAGCTCAACGTGAAGAACCTGTTCGACAAGACCTATTACACCTCTTCGGTGAGCAAGTACTTCGTGTCCCTGGGGGACGCTCGCCAAGTGTCGCTGTCCAGCACCCTGGAGTTCTGATGAAAGCCCTGACCCTGAGTGTGCTCCTGGCGTTCTGTGGCGTGGCCCAGGCGGCCGCGCCGGCGGATGAGCGCCTGTACCACCGCGAACAGCAAGTGCAACTGCCGGGCTCCGGCAGCAGTTGGGGCTTTATCGCCCTGGACCCGACCCGGCCTTACCTGTTCCTGGCCCGCCGGGAAAACGGCCTGAGCGTGTTCGATGTGGACAAGCAGCGCCCGGTGCGCACCCTCGAACAGTCCCGGGGCGCCAATGGTGTGGTGTTGGTACCGGAGCTGGACCGCCTGCTGGTACTCAACACCGACGGCAGCCTGGGGGTGGTGGAGTTATCCACATTCAAGCCGCTCAAGCGCATCACCGTGACCCAGAGCAACCTCAACAGCGCGGTGTACGAGCCGCGCACCGGGCAGGTGATCATTGTCAGCGGGCGCCGGGCCGATCGTTCCACCCTGTTCGTCTTCGATCCCAAGGAAGAGCGTATCACCGCCGCCCACGAGCTGGCGGTGAAGAAGATCGACCCCTTGCTGCTCAAGGGCGATGGCAGTTTCTTCTTGCCGATGCGCGATGAGGGCATCGTCGCGCGGCTGTCCTCCAGCAGCTTCAAGGTCCTGGACCGCTGGCAATACCCCGACTGCCCGCGGCCCAGTGCCCTGGCCCAGGATGAACAACGGGGGCGGTTGTTCGTCGCTTGCCGTGGTGAACGGCCAGTGCTGCTGGTGCTCGACCGCGACAACGGCGCGCTGAAAGCCAGCCTGCCCATTACCCGGGACGTCAACGCCCTGGCCTACGACCCGCAGGCCCAGCGCTTGCTGATCGCCAGCGGGGTGGACGCCAACCTCAGCGTCGTCGCCCAGCTCGATGCCGACCGCTACCAGCTCCTGGGTAGCGTCAGCACCCAGCCCATGGCCTACAACATGGCGTTCGACCCGCGTACCCGGCGGGTCTACCTGGCGGCCATGGACTTCACCCAGCCAGCCGCGAGCCCGGCCGAACCCAAGCCGGACCCGCTGTTTCATGCCAATACCTTCAAGGTGCTCACCCTGGCGCCCTAGGGCCTGGGGCGCTAGCGCAGGAACGCCAGGCGGTAGTCTCCCGGCGTGCCCCCCAAGGCGTGGCGGAAGCGATTGCTGAAGTGGCTGGCACTGGCAAAACCACAGGCCAGTGCAATCTCGCCCAGGGGCTGGGCGGTGGTGCGCAGCAGGTGCCGGGCCCGGCTCAGGCGTCGGGCTAGCAGGTATTGGTGGGGCGGCAGGCCGAAGCTTGCACGGAACATGCGGGCGAAGTGGTATTCGGAGAGGGCGCACAACCCCGCCAGCTGGCCCAGGCTCAGGGGTGCGTCCAGCTGGCTGTCGATGTAGTCCACCAGCAGCCGTCGCTGGTGTGCGGCCAGCCCGCCCTTGAGCCGGGCCCCCTGGCGCAGGCCCACTTGATTGAGCAAGGCATGGCTGAGCATCTCGTGGGCCAGGCTGCTGGTCAGCAGGCGCTCGCCGGGTTCGTCCCAGTTCAGGCGGACCAACTGTGCAAAGCGTTGGGTCTGCTCGGGGTCGTCGAGAAAGGTGCTTTCGCGCAGTTGCAGTTCCCGGGGCTCGCGATCCAGCAGGGTGATGCAGCCCAGGGCGAACTGCTCCGGGCTGAAGTACAGATGGGCCAGGCGAATATCACCGTTGATCACCCAGGCCGACTGGTGCTCGGCGGGCAGGATGCACAACTTGCCCGGGCCGCCCTTGCTGCCCGGCTGGTCGCGGCGGAAGGTGCCGGTGCCGCCGGCCAGGTAGCAGGACAGGGTGTGATGGCTGGGGGCCTCGTACTCCTGGGCATCGTGATGGTTGCTCCACAAGGCTGCGGACAAGCCGTCACCGAGCTCGGCGCTGTGCTCCAGGCGAGCATTGGGCGAGCGGTTCAGGGCTTGGAAGACTTGCAGGGTATCCAGTGCGTGCATGGTGGGGCGTCAACATGGGTGCGGCTGCCGGTGTTCTGCATGCTACTCCGTAGCCCGTGCGCTGCCAGCCCCGGGCGGATAAAAAGCGCAAGTTTGTGCAAGCGCACAAGGCCGGCGGGGCGTGACACTGCAGTCCTGACAAAGGAGTCGCGCCATGAACCTATCGCTGTACCTGTTGACCGTGCTGATCTGGGGCACCACCTGGATCGCCCTGAAACTGCAACTGGGGGTGGTGGCGATTCCGGTGTCCATCGTCTATCGCTTCGCCCTGGCGGCCCTGGTGCTGTTCGTCCTGTTGCTGCTCAGCCGCAAGCTGCAGCCAATGAACCGCCGTGGCCACCTGATCTGCCTGGCCCAGGGCCTGTGCCTGTTCTGCATCAACTTCATGTGTTTTTTGCACGCCAGCCAGTGGATTCCCAGTGGTCTTGTCGCCGTGGTGTTTTCCACCGCGACCCTGTGGAACGCCCTGAATGCGCGGGTGTTCTTCGGCCAGAAGATCGCCCGCAACGTGCTGCTGGGCGGCGGCCTGGGGCTGCTGGGGCTGGGGCTGCTGTTCTGGCCGGAGCTGGTGGGCCACAGTGCCAGCCCGCAAACCCTGCTGGGCCTGGGCTTGGCCCTGCTGGGCACCTTGTGCTTCTCGGCGGGCAACATGCTGTCCAGCCTGCAGCAGAAAGCCGGGCTCAAGCCGTTGACCACCAATGCCTGGGGCATGGCCTACGGCGCGACGATGCTGGCGGTGTATTGCCTGTTCCAGGGCATCGCCTTCGATGTGGAATGGAGCACCCGCTACATCGGCTCACTGCTGTACCTGGTGATTCCGGGCTCTGTCATCGGCTTTACCGCCTACCTGACCCTGGTGGGGCGCATGGGCCCGGAGCGCGCGGCCTACTGCACCGTGCTGTTCCCGGTGGTGGCGCTGAACGTCTCGGCCTTTGCCGAAGGCTATCAGTGGACCGCCCCGGCGCTGGCCGGGCTGGTGCTGGTGATGCTGGGCAACGTCCTGGTGTTTCGCAAACCCAAACCTGCCTCTGTAGCCGCTGCCGAGCTCGCGAGGCTGCGAACGGCGGCGCAGCCGTCGCAAAACCGGGCGACCTGATTCTGCCGGGCTATCGCTGAAGGTCCTGCGGACCTTTTCGCAGCCTCGCAGGCTCGGCAGCGGCTACAGGGGGGATGGGCCGTGCGTGGTCAGCCCTTCCACACCTGCGGGTTGACCAGGTCCTGCGGCCGCTCGCCCAGCAGGGCACTGCGCAGGTTGCTCATGGCGCGCGCGGCCATGGCGTCGCGGGTTTCATGGGTGGCCGAGCCAATGTGCGGCAAGGTCACTGCGTTCTTCAGCTGGAACAGCGGCGACTCCGCCAGCGGTTCCTTCTCGTACACATCCAGGCCGGCGCCACGGATCTGGCCCTTCTGCAAGGCTTCGATCAGCGCCGGTTCATCCACCACCGGCCCGCGGGAAATGTTCACCAGGATCGCGCTGGGCTTCATCAGTGCCAGTTCGCGATGGCTGATCAGGTGCTTGGTCTTTTCGCTCAACGGCACCACCAGGCAGACGAAATCCGCCTCCGCCAGCAGTTGCTCCAGGCTGCGAAACTGCGCCCCCAGCTCCTGCTCCAGGGCCGCCTTGCGGCTGTTGCCGCTGTAGAGGATCGGCATGCCGAAGCCCAGGCGCCCACGGCGGGCGATGGCCGCGCCAATGTTGCCCATGCCGACGATGCCCAGGGTCTTGCCGTGCACGTCGCAGCCGAACAGTGCCGGGCCGACGCTGGCCTGCCATTGCCCGGCCTTGGTCCAGGCGTCCAGCTCGGCCACTCGGCGGGCGCTGCTCATGAGCAGGGCGAAGGCCAGGTCGGCGGTGCTTTCGGTGAGCACGTCCGGGGTGTTGGTGAGCATCAGCCCGCGTTCGTTGAAGTAGGCCAGGTCATAGTTGTCGTAGCCCACCGAGATGCTCGATACCACTTCCAGGCGTGCGGCGTTTTCCAGCTGCGCACGGCCCAGCTTGCGGCCGACACCGATCAGGCCGTGGGCCTGGGGCAGGGCTTCATTGAATTGCGCGGCGATGTCCCCGTGCTTGGGGTTGGGCACTATGACCTCGAAATCCTGTTGCAGGCGTTCGGTCATCTCGGGGGTGATGCGGCTGAAGGCAAGTACAGTCTTTTTCATCGCGCGAAGGCTCGTCAGGCGGGGAGAATGCCAAGCACGCTAACATTTTTGCCGCCGCCACCAAAGCACCCCGCCACGAGCCTGCATGTGTAGGAGCTGGCTTGCCAGCGAAGGCGGCATCCAGGCTTGCACAGGACGTGCGGGCTTCTTCGCCGGCAAGCCGGCTCCTACGGGGGATGGGCCGGCGTTTGGGGGAGGGGCGTACATCGTGTAGGAGCTGGCTTGCCAGCGAAGGCGGCATCCAGGTTTGCACAGGATGTGCGGGCTTCTTCGCCGGCAAGCCGGCTCCTACGGGGGATGGGCCGGCGTTTGGGGGAGGGGCGTACATGGTGTAGGAGCTGGCTTGCCAGCGAAGGCGGCATCCAGGCTTGCGCAGGATGTGCGGGCCTCTTCGCCGGCAAGCCGGCTCCTACGGGGGATGGGCCGGCGTTTGGGGGAGGGGCGTACATCGTGTAGGAGCTGGCTTGCCAGCGAAGGCGGCATCCCGGTTTGCACAGGACGTGCGGGCTTCTTCGCCGGCAAGCCGGCTCCTACAGGTGGGGCGGTGGTCTGGGCGGGGCGCCCCGTGGTCAGGTGGCCAGGCGTGCGCCGGTCAGGCTGCCGCTCAGTTCATAGGCCGCCAGTTCCGTCTGGTGCGCGGTGAGGATCTCCGGCAGCGAGCCGCGCAGGTATTCGACCCAGGTCTTGATCTTGGCGTCCAGGTACTGGCGCGACGGGTAGATGGCGTACAGGTTCAGCTCCTGGGAGCGGTACTTGGGCATCACCCGCACCAGGGTGCCGGTGCGCAAACCCTCTATAGCCGCATACACCGGCAACACCCCGACCCCCATGCCGCTGATGATCGCAGTCTTCATGGCATCGGCGGAGTTCACCAGGAACGGCGAGCTGTTGATGGTGACCATTTCCTGGCCTTCCGGGCCGTCGAAGGTCCACTTCTCCAGGGGAATCACCGGGCTCACCAGGCGCAGGCAGGCATGGTTCAGCAGCTCGCTGGGCTTTTGCGGGCAGCCGTTGGCTTTCACATAGGCCGGCGAGGCGCAGACGATGCTGTAGGTCATCCCCAGGCGCTGGGAGACGAACCCCGAATCCGGCAGCTCCCGGGCCAGGACGATGGACACGTCGTAGCCCTCGTCCAGAAGGTCCGGCACACGGTTGGCCATGGTCAGGTCGAAGGTCACGTCCGGGTGGGTCTTGCGGTAGCGGGCGATGGCGTCGATCACGAAGTGCTGGCCGATGCCGGTCATGGTGTGCACTTTCAACTGCCCGGCGGGGCGGGCGTGGGCGTCGCTGGCCTCGGCCTCGGCTTCTTCGACATAGGCCAGGATCTGCTCGCAGCGCAGCAGGTAGCGCTTGCCGGCCTCGGTCAGGGCGATGCGGCGAGTCGTGCGGTTGAGCAGGCGGGTTTGCAGGTGCGCCTCTAGATTGGAGACGGCGCGCGAGACGTTGGCGGTGGTGGTGTCCAGCTGCACCGCGGCGGCCGTGAAACTACCGGCTTCGGCAACACAACTGAAGGCGCGCATGTTTTGCAAGGTGTCCATGGGGTGCTCTCAAGGGAGATTGCAAATTGTGACACGAAGTTTCTGTTTTTACAGGCGTACAGGGATACGACCAAGGGATTATCGCGTTTACGGTAACAAAGATTCACAGGAATCCCAGCTTATCGCCGCCACGACCGCCCCCTAGAATTGCGCCGATCCCTAGGAGCCGGCAGGCCGGCGATCCGCGCAACGCGGTGTAGCAGGCGTATCGCTGCGCCGGCAAGCCAGCTCCTACGAGAGAAATACTCCCCCCCGATCTTCAGGAATTCGCAGCAGTGCCGCGTCGCATCAGCAGAGGGTTCAAGACCCTCAGTGTTTGGGCTTTATCGTTAGCAATCAGCGGCTGCATCGGAACCGGAGGCATTGCCCCACAAGGCAAGACACTTCCCGCTAATACATTGGCCACCGACGAGGCGATCAAGAGCGCCGCGCGAGATGCCCACTGGCCCAGCGCCCAGTGGTGGCAGGCCTATGGCGACCCGCAACTGGACCGCTGGATCAGCCTCGCCTTGCAGGGCAGCCCGAGCCTGGCCATGGCCGCCGCCCGGGTGCGCCAGGCCAAGGCCATGGCCGGTATTGCCGAGTCGGCCGAGTCGTTGCAGATCAAGGGTGACGCCACCCTCAAGCGCCACAACTGGCCCACCGATCAGTTCTACGGCCCCGGCGCCCTGTCCAACAGCACCACCTGGGACAACAACGCCGCCCTGGGTTTCAGTTATGCCCTGGACCTCTGGGGCCGGGAAAGCAACAGCACCGAGCGCGCCGTGGACCTGGCCCACATGAGCGTGGCCGAAGCCCGTCAGGCCCAGTTGGAACTGGTGAACAATGTGGTGCGCAGCTATATCCAGCTGTCCCTGCACTTCGCCCAGCGCGATATCGTCGCGGCCACCCTCAAGCAGCAGCAACAGATCCTCGAACTGGCGCAACGGCGCCTGGACGGCGGCATCGGCACCCATTTCGAAGTCAGCCAGGCCGAGGCGCCGCTGCCGGAAACCCATCGCCAGCTGGACGCCCTGGACGAAGAAATCGCCCTGACCCGCAACCAGCTGGCGGCCCTGGCCGGCAAGGGCCCGGGGGAGGGTGCGCAATTGCAGCGGCCAAGCCTGTCCCTGGGCGCCGCGCTGAAACTGCCTTCGGCCCTGCCCGCCGAACTGCTGGGCCAGCGTCCGGACGTGGTCGCCAGCCGCTGGCAAGTGGCGGCCCAGGCTCGCGGTATCGATGTGGCTCACGCCGGCTTCTACCCCAACGTCGACCTGGTGGGCAGCATCGGCTTCATGGCCACCGGCGGTGGGGCCCTGGAGTTCCTCACCGGCAAGAAGCTCAACTACAACGTCGGCCCGGCCATCAGCCTGCCGATCTTCGACGGCGGGCGCCTGCGCTCGGAGCTGGGTGAAGCCTCGGCCGGCTACGACATGGCCGTGGCCAGGTACAACCAGACCCTGGTGGATGCACTGAAAAGCATCTCCGATCAGTTGATCCGCCGCGAGTCCATGGACAAGCAGCAAGCCTTCGCCGCCGAGTCGGTGGCCGCGGCGCAGAAGACCTACGACATCGCCACCGTGGCCTTCCAGCGCGGCCTGACCGACTACCTGAATGTGCTCAACGCCCAGAGCCTGCTGTTCCATCAGCAACAGGTGCAGCAGCAGGTGCAGGCCGCACGCCTGACGGTCCAGGCGGACCTGGTCACGGCCCTGGGCGGCGGGCTGGAAGCCGGCCGCGACGTCCCCGCGCAAGACCGCCTTGAGGCACCCAAGACCCCCGCGGCCCTGGCCGTGTTCGACCATTGAAGCAGGCCCCCATGACTTCCTTGCCCGCCCCTTTGCGCTGGCTGTACTCCCTTGAATGGCGCCGGGGTTTCTTCGACTGGGCGCGCAGCGACGGCGTGACCTGGGTTTATATCTTCAAGGTCCTGGCCGCCGCGTTCCTCACCCTGTGGCTGGCCATGCGCCTGGAGTTGCCGCAACCGCGCACGGCGATGATCACCGTGTTCATCGTCATGCAGCCGCAGAGCGGCCAGGTGTTCGCCAAGAGCTTCTACCGCTTTCTCGGCACCCTGGCCGGCTCGGCGGTGATGGTGGCGCTGATCGCCCTGTTCGCCCAGAACACCGAGCTGTTCCTAGGCTCGCTGGCGATCTGGGTTGGCATCTGCTCGGCCGGTGCCGCGCGCTACCGCAACTTTCGCGCCTACGGTTTCGTCCTCGCCGGCTACACCGCGGCCATGGTTGGCCTGCCGGCCCTGGCTCACCCCGAAGGGGCCTTCATGGCGGCGGTGTGGCGGGTATTGGAGATCTCCCTGGGGATTCTCTGCTCGACCCTGGTCAGCGCCGCGATCCTGCCGCAGACCGCCAGCGCCGCCATGCGCAACGCCCTGTACCAGCGCTTCGGGGTGTTCGCCCTGTTCGTTACCGACGGCCTGCGCGGGCGCAGCCAGCGCGACAGCTTCGAAAGCAGCAACGTGCGCTTCATCGCCGAGGCCGTGGGCCTGGAAGGGTTGCGCAGCGTCACCGTGTTCGAAGACCCGCACATGCGTCGGCGCAACGGTCGCCTGAGCCGCCTGAACAGCGAGTTCATGGGCATCACCACGCGCTTCAACGCCTTGCACCAGTTGCTCGAACGCCTGCGCAGCAGCGGCGCCGACCATGTGGTGGCGGCGATCAAACCAGGGCTCTATGACCTGGCGGAACTGCTGGACGGTTTCTCTGGCCGGGCCCTGACCAGCCCCGATGCGGCACGCCTGGCCACGGCCCTGGCGGCCTACAAGGCCGAGCTGCCGGCGCGGGTGCGCAGCCTGCGCGCGGCCTTCCAGGAGAGTGGCCCGAGCGACGCCGAGCAGTTGGATTTCCACACGGCCTATGAGCTGCTCTACCGCTTTGTCGACGAGATGCACAGCTACGCCCAGACCCACGCGTCCCTGGCCGACCACCGCCACGAGCGCGAGCGCTGGGACGAGCCCTACACGCCGCAGACCAACTGGCTGGCCTGCGCCGCCTCGGGCATCCGCGCGGCCTTCGTGCTGGTGGTGCTGGGGAGCTACTGGGTGGCCACGGCCTGGCCCAGCGGCGCCACCATGACCCTGATCGCCGCCGCCACCATCGGCCTTTCGGCGGCTACGCCGAACCCCAAGCGCATGGCGTTCCAGATGGCCTGCGGGACTTTCATCGGCGCCCTGGTGGGCTTCGTCGAAATGTTCTTCGTGTTCCCCTGGATCGACGGCTTCCCGCTGCTGTGCCTGATGCTGGCGCCGGTGATCGTGTTGGGTTCGTTCCTTGCGTCCAGGCCCAAGTACGCCGGGGTCGGCCTGGGCTTGCTGATCTTCTTCAGCACCGGTTCGGTGCCGGACAACCTGACCGTCTACAACCCCTACGCCTTCATCAACGACTACATCGCCATGGTCATGGGCATGCTGGTCTGCGCCGCGGCGGGGGCGATCATCCTGCCGCCCAACAGCCGCTGGCTGTGGCGGCGCCTGGAGCAGGACCTGCGCGGCCAGGTGGTGTACGCCATCAGCGGCAAGCTCAAGGGCCTGGCATCGAGCTTCGAAAGCCGTACCCGCGACTTGCTGCACCAGGCCTATGGCCTGGCGGTGGGCCAGCCCAAGGTGCAGAGCGAACTGCTGCGCTGGATGTTCGTGGTGCTGGAAGTCGGCCACGCCATCATCGAGCTGCGCAAGGAACAGGCCATCCTCCCGGTGCACCCGGCCTATGCCGAATCCCAGCCCTGGCGCCAGGCGATCCGGGTCATGGGCCGCTCCCTGGTGCGGCTGTTCCTGCAGCCCAGCCAGAGCAACCTGGAGCGCGGCCTGATCGCCGTGGACCACGCCATCAGCCGGGTCCAGGCCACCGACGAGCCCTTTGCCCCGCACTTCGACACCTCGGCCCTGCGCCGGGTCAAGAGCTACCTGCACTTCATCCGTACTTCATTGCTCGACCCGCAATCGCCGCTGGCGGCCTATGCCGTGGCCAAACCAACGGCGCCTGCACCCCAAGGACTTGACCATGCCTCGTGAAATCGCCTTCCACGGCGTTTACATGCCCACCATGACCCTGATGTTCTTCATCGCCGCGGCCCTGGCCTGGGCCCTGGACCGGTTCATCTCCGGCTATGACCTGTATCGCTTCTTCTGGCACCCGGCGCTGCTGCGCCTGAGCCTGTTCTGCTGTCTGTTCGGCGCCATGGCGCTCACTGTCTACCGTTGAGACCCCCGCAATGAAAAAGTTTTTCAGCCTGCTCGCCACCCTGCTCGTGCTGGCCCTGGCCCTGTGGATCGGCCGCACCCTGTGGGAGCACTACATGTACACCCCCTGGACCCGTGACGGCCGGGTGCGCGCGGACATCATCAACGTCGCCGCCGACGTCACCGGCGAAGTGGTGGACGTGCCGGTCAAGGACAACCAACTGGTGCACAAGGGCGACCTGCTGATGCAGATCGACCCCGAGCACTACCAGATCGCGGTCAAGCAGGCGCAAGCGCTGGTGGCGTCGAAGAAAGCCACCTGGGAGATGCGCAAGGTCAATGCCCGGCGCCGCGCCGACATGGACAACCTGGTGATCTCCAAGGAAAACCGCGACGACGCCGGCAACATCGCCGACTCGGCCCTGGCCGACTACCAGCACGCCCAGGCCCAGTTGGAAGCGGCGCAACTCAACCTTGCGCGCACCCAGGTGCGGGCGGCGGTGGACGGCTATGTCACCAACCTCAACGTGCACCGTGGCGACTACGCGCGCATCGGCGAGCCGAAAATGGCGGTGGTCGACATGAACTCGTTCTGGGTCTACGGCTTCTTTGAGGAAACCAAGCTGCCCCACGTGCGCGTCGGGGATAAGGCCGACATGCAACTGATGAGCGGCGAAGTGCTCAAGGGCCATGTGGAAAGCATTTCCCGGGGCATCTACGACCGCGACAACCCGGAAAGCCGCGAACTGATCGCCGACGTCAACCCGACCTTCAACTGGGTGCGCCTGGCCCAGCGCGTACCGGTGCGCATCCACATCGACCAAGTCCCGGACGGCGTACTGCTGGCCGCCGGCATCACCTGCACCGTCATCGTCAACCCCGAGCCTTTGTAGGCGCCACCCTCTGTAGGAGCTGGCTTGCCAGCGAAGGCGCCGGCATGGGCGATGCAAGGCTCGCGGGCCTCTTCGCCGGCAAGCCGGCTCCTACAGGGAACTGCACGGTCTATCTGACTGCTGTAGGAGCTGGCTTGCCAGCGAAGGCGTCGGCAAGGGCGATGCAAGGCTTGCGGGCCTCTTCGCCGGCAAGCCGGCTCCTACAGGGGGCGGTTATTTGTAGCTTTTGTCCATGATCGCCTGGGACTTCTTCGCCGCAGCTTCCAGGCCGTCGTCGACGTGGTTGATGACCGCCACCAGCTTCGGGTTCTGCAGCACGTCGACACCGGGGTAACGCTGCTGGGCCAGGCGCGAGACGATGATGTACTGGGTCACCGCGTAATGCAGCTTGAACTGGCCGCTGTCCCGGGCCTTGGCGATGGCCGCTTTGACAAAGGCCTGGCGCTCGGCCGTGGTCATGCCCTGGAACAGGTCGGGGAGATCGAAATGGATCTCGGCGGAGAAAATCGCTACTTCTTCATCCCGCGCTTCGTCGTACATCACCTGCTTGCTGGTCACCCGCGCCTTCAGCTCGCCAAAGCGCTGTTCGCCTGCGGCCAGTTGCTCTGGGCTCATTTTGCCTTTAAGGGCATCCAGCTGGCTGGTGTCCTCGGTGTTGTCGATGATCTTCAGCCAGGCATAGGCCTTCACCAGATCGCCGGATTCTTCGGCGGCGTCGGCCAGGCTCTGCTGCGGTTCCGGGTTGCCGTGCAGCGCCGAGCGCTCCAGCCAGCGCAGGGCCAGGTCCCGGTTTTTGGGGATGTCCTTGTCGCCGAACCAGTAGGTGGCGTACATGCCGTACTCGGCGCACCAGTCGTTCTGTGACGCCGAGTAGGCGATGTAGTTGAACGACTCGCGGTCGCGCTCGGCCTTGGGCTTGTCCGTTTCCTGGTCGGTGGTGGTGGACAGGTAGCAGAAGGCCCGGGTGTAGTGCGGCGCGGCCATGGCGAAGCAGCCCTTGGCGTTCGCGTAGTCCTCGATCTCGTTCAGCTTGTAACCGATGCCGTACAGCAGATCGGCCTCCATGGCCGGGTTGCAGTATTCGTTGGCGCTGACCTTGGGCAAGACGCTGTCCAGCGTCAGCTTGGGCAGGGTGTCATTCAGTTCTGGGACTTTCGGTTCAGTGTTTTTCGGAGCCGTGGAGGCGCAGGCCGCCAGCAATACAGCCGCTGCCAGTGGCAGCGCGTTGAACAATTTCAATGGGTATTCCCTGATCGGCGAATGAAAAAAGACGCGCATGAAATCAGGCAAGGACAGGACGGGAGAGGGTGGAGCTTGAGCAAATCCGTGCTTGGGTGTCGACGCCAGCGATTCCATGCTGCATGAGCGCAGGGGCTCAAGGTCGCGCATTCTACTGGGATTGAGAGGGCATACAACCGAAACCGCCGCACCTGTTGGGCTGCGGCAAAGGGCCCCGGGGCCCTGCACCGGTGACACCTCGGACAGCAGTAGCGCCAGCCGCTGCTATGGCTTGCGCTTGGCCAGGAGGATTTTGGCCTGGGCCACGCTGTCTTCCACGCTCAGGTCATCGTCCTCCAGCACGGCCTGCAGCGCCGGGTCTTGCCACAGGTCCACGGCCGGCCCGGTGCTTTGCACCAGGCGGGAAATCAAGGCGTAGGCCACCAGTTGGCCGCGGGTGTGGAACTTCGGGTAGCGGTCCTGCATGTCCACCAACTGGGCGACGAACGCATGCTGTTGCTCAAGTGACATGCCCGCGAACACCTCCGGGTAGTCGTAGTAGATATCCCCTGTGCCCAGGAGGATGACGTTCTGGCGCAGCTCCTGCTCAAGATCCTGTTTGGAGGGGAGCTGGCTGAGCAGCCGGGTGTAGTGCTGTTCGCCTTCGGCCATCTGCTGAGGGCGCATCTTGCGTTTCAGCGCTTCGAGCGCTTGGGCGTCATCCAGGGTTCGGGCCCAGGCGTAGGCCACCGGCAAATTGTCCTGTTCGTTGCGGCGCAGCATCTCTTGTTGCGAGTCCTGGTCGCCGTGCCGGGCGGCGCGTTCCAGCCAGGCCATGGCCAGTGCCTTGTTCGCGGGCTGGTCCAGCTTGCCAAGGTTGTAGATGTCGTACAGGCCCGCTTCAGCGCAGGATTCATTGTGCTGGGCGGCGTAGGCGATGTAGTTGAAGGCTTCGCTTTTGTCATAGTCCTTCTGCCTGGAGCCGACAATCCCGCCCAGGAGGCACAGGCTCATGGTGTCGCGGGGGGCGGCCATGATCAGGCAGGCGCGGGCCATTTGTATGGCCTTGCTCGCCAGCAAGGTGCGGCTTGCGCCATGCAGCACCTCGTCCTCATTCATCAGTCGGATGCCGAGGCCGACCAGCCGTTCGCTGTCCATCTCCGGCGAGCAGTACGGGTTGGCTTCGACCTTGGGCAGGATCTGTTCCAGGCTCAGGTCCGGCAGGGTGGCATTGAGTTTTTCGTCCGGTGACGAGGCATGGCAGCCCAGCAGCAAGGCGAGCAGGGCCAACGGTAGTGTTCTACGACATTTCAATGGGGCAGATCCCTGATCGGCGAATGAACAAAGGCGTACCGCTGTAGGAGCTGGCTTGCCAGCGAAGGCGCCGGCAAGGGCGATGCAAGGCTTGCGGGCCTCTTCGCCGGCAAGCCGGCTCCTACGGGAGGCACGCGGTACACCCTGGATGGCTTGCGTGCGTGGGGGTCAGAGCCTGGCGCTCAGGCCAAACCGCTTCATCAGTCCCTTCTCCAGCAGAGCCTTGGGCAGCAGGTTGGCCAGCAGCGGCAGGGCGCGGCTGCCATTGCCCAGGCGCACCAGGCGTGGCGGCTTGTCCTGTTGCACGGCCTTGAGCAGGCCGGCGGCAAATTCGCTGGCCGGGGTCGGCTTGTCCTGGGAGGCCTTGGCCCGGGAGCGGATGCCCTCGCGCAGCGGCCACCAGGGCGATTGTTCGTTGAGCAGCTGTTCGGCTTCGTGCCCGGCGTTCTTGGCAAAACTTGAAGCAATGGCCCCGGGCTGCACTTCCATGACGCGGATGCCGAACGGCGCCAGTTCCATGCGCAGGGCATCGCTCAAGGCATGCACCGCGGCCTTCGAGGCGCAATAGGCACCGGCAAACGGCGTCACCAGCACCCCGGACACACTGCCGATATTCACCACCAGGCCGCGACTGCGGCGCAGCACCGGGAACATCGCCCGAGTCACCCCGACCACCGAAAATACGTTGGTTTCGAACTGGCGCTGCATGGCTTGCACGCCGCCATCGAGCAGCGGGCCCATGGCGCCGTAGCCGGCGTTGTTGATCAGCACATCCAGGCCGCCGTACTGCTGGTTGATCTCCTCGCCCAGGGCGCCCAGGGCCGGGCCGTCATTCACATCCAGTTGCACGGCCTTGAAACCGGCCGCTTGCAGGGCAGAGACGTCCTCGGCCTTGCGTGCGGTGGCGAGCACGGTGAAACCGGCGCCCTTGAAGGTGTCCGCCAGGGCGCGGCCGATGCCGCTGGAACAACCGGTGATCAACGCTACGGGCATGGCGCGGTCCTTGTGCTGGATGAGGGAAGGGGTGAATCAGTCGGAGAAACTACCCTGTAAACGCTCGGCGCGAAACTCCAGGGTTTGTGGACGATAGCCGGGGCGCAGCGGCGGCAGGGGCAAGCAGTCCTGCCAGTTGGCGCCGGCCTGCAACTCGCCGGGGCCACGGTAGCGCGGGGCGCTGTACTGGTTGTCGGCGAGGTTGACCGTATCCCCCGGCGCGTAGGCCGCGACCCGCCAGCGCAATTCCACCAGGGGCACCTTGTTGCCGTTGTTCAGCTTGACCTGCAATGGACGGTCGGCGGGGCAGTGCTCCGGCGCGTAGGTCAGGCGCAGCTCCAGGCGCGCCAGTTGCTGGGCTTCGCGGTTGTCCAGCCAGACCACCCAGCAGGCCACCAGGGCCAGGCCGAACGCGGCAGCCAGGGACACGGGGAGGGCTTTGGCGGGGTAGCGCAGAAGCAGGATCAGCCAGGTAATGACCAGCAGAACGCCGATGAACATGACGCGAGCCTCGGGGAAAAGGAGGGGACATCCTACCTAAGCGTAGGTGGGGTTGGCGATGGAGGGTGGCTGTTGTGACGTTATCCACAGGCCAGGTTTTGATGGGGGCGTTAGGGACAACAGAAGGTCTGTTAATGCGGATTTATGCCGATAGTGGACATCATGTGGTCCTATGCTGCCCGCCCGAGCAGGTGGCTGGCATGTTCCGGGGTCATCTATCGATTCCTGGAACACCTTTACCGGGACTGGAAAATGCTCAGGCTCTCAGGGCTGCCAACATCGAACGAGGCGAATGCTAGCTGAAGGGGTGGGCTCCGCTTTTGACTGTGAAGAGTGCTGGTGCCAAGGTCGAGACGTGCCCGTGGTGGCGATCTATGAGGTGTATAATCTCCGGGCTTTGGCATCAATCATGGGGCGATGATGGACGTATCACTGCAGCAGATCTTGCAAACTGCACAGATCAGCGATCTGAAGAAGCTCGGAACGTTTCTTGAGGTCAAACGCTTTGTCGAAACTCAGCTTCATTTGAAGTTAGGGGCAAATGGCTGGAGCTCCTTATCTTTGAAGTTAAAGCGCCTGAGTGCCCAGGCAGAAGAGGGGCGTGAATGCGCACGTGCACTCAGTGATGCGTTGCCCTATCCGGTTGTGCGCAATGAAGTTTCAAAAAGAATCGGCTTCAGGATGTGCGCCAGGAATGTTGCAGAACTTAGAGGCGCTTTGTCCCTGTTGTCGAAATGCGCTGTTCGTCCAGCGTTTGATCCTTATGAGCGTTTCGAAAAGAACAAGCTTAAAAACTTTGTCAGCAGTTCAAGACTGGAAGGCATAGACATACCGATCTTCGACGAAAAAGCCTCGTTGGAAAAAATCCTGGCCAAGCATGGAAGACCGTTGAATGGATAAATACGACGCTTCTCATGATCATTACTGCTACCCCGCCTCCTCGGCGTGCCGCCATCCTGAACATTCCTAAACTCTCTTGGCCTGGACATAAACTGCGACGCCTTCGTCGTTGCTGTGTGTCGAACCCGGACTAGCCTTTGAGCGTCGCAGCACATTCAGCGACCGGGCTTGGTAACTCGTTCTGATACAGGCGCAACAGCGCCGCATTTCACTTGTGCAATGGCAGCTGTGCGTGGGAGGGGGCGTCCCTGCCGGGTTCCTGTATCTCCGGTTTACCAACCTGCACGCAGCTGCCACCCCTGCGCTTGGTAACCCGTTTTGATGCAGCTGCAGCAGCACCCCATTGCGCTATTGCCGGCGGGTTGTGCGCCTGCGCATTCGTGCAATGGCAGCTGTGCGTGGGAGGGCTTCGTCCCTGCCGGGTTCCTGTATCTCCGGTCGACCAATCCGCGCACGGCTGCCACCCACAACAGGGCTGCGCATCTTCTGACGAAGATGGGTACGGCAGTGATCGATGAGGCGGGTTCTAGATGAAGGAGAGGGGACAGGCGTGCCGATCGTTCCCCCGCGTTTGAAGGGGAACGATTACGGGGCGTTTTAGTTCAGGTACTGACTGCCACGAATCCGCCGTCCCAACACGTCCAGCAGATCACAACCATCGCGCAACAGAATGGCGCTGGCGTGGGCGATCTGTGTCAGATCGGTGGCATCGGCGTGGCGGCTGTCCATGTGCACGATGCTTTCCATCAGTTGAGTCACCGCGAGGATGCGGTAGGCGGCGCTGGCATGCAGTTCGTCCAAAGGCGCGCGGGTGTCGATAAACAGGGTCGGAGTGGAGGATTCGTTGCTGGTTAGCGCGATACGGTCCGTCATGGTGTGTTGCTCCTGAAATAAATAGAGCTGCCACTTGATCGCCGTCAAACGAGTTGGGTGGCAACTGTACGCAGGTTGACGGACCGGTTTCAGGAACCCGGCGCATCCGAAGATGCCCCACGCACAGTCGCCATAAGACATTTTTGCGAGCGCAGAAGAGCGCAAGCAGAGTCGAGGAACTATGCGTCCTGAAAGTGTTACCGAGCCGTCAAACCCGATCACGAATGAGTCGTGACAGGCGCGAGGATAGGGAGCGAGAAGAGGGTGGTCAACCCGAGATGTGTAGCCTTAAACGACCTTTTGTATCCACAGATGGCTGTTGATCTGGCTTGCCGCTTGAAGCTTACGGTTGCCTCTACTGATCGCTGCTTCTTATAGCCGCTGCCGCAGGCTGCGAACGACCGCGCAGCGGGCTCAGGGGGCTCAAGACCGCTGAAGGTCCTTCGGCCCTTTTCGCAGCCTGCGGCAGTGGCTACAAAAAAATCCCCCTGTCCAGGCGCCTGCGGATAGGGGACGCGGGCACCTGGAAAGGGGGAGCACAAAGGTCTTGCTAGCACGACTCCCTGCTTTTACTTGCAGCTTGCCGCTTGAAACTTGCCGCTGCGCTTACTGCGCTATGGTCTTCACCGAGACGCCACGTTCCACCGGGGTGGAGCGGCCGTAGATATCCTCAAACCGCTCGATATCGTCTTCGCCCAAATAACTGCCCGATTGCACTTCGATGATCTCCAGCGGGATCTTGCCCGGGTTGCGCAGGCGGTGCACCGAGGCGATGGGGATGTAGGTGGACTGGTTCTCGGTGAGCAGGAACACGTTCTCGTCACAGGTGACTTCGGCGGTGCCGCTGACCACGATCCAGTGTTCGGCGCGGTGGTGGTGCATCTGCAGCGACAGGCAGGCCCCCGGCTTGACCGAGATGTGCTTGACCTGGAAACGCCCGCCCATGTCCACCGAGTCGTAGGAGCCCCACGGGCGGTAGACCTCGCAGTGGTTCTGGGTTTCGCTGCGGCCCTGTTCGTTGAGGGTGTTGACCATCTGTTTCACCCCTTGGACCTTGTCCTTGTGGGCGATCATCATGGCGTCCTTGGTTTCCACCACGACGATGTTTTCCAGGCCGATCACCGACACCAGCTTGCCGTTGCCGTGGATCATGCAGTTCTTGCTGTCCTGGATCACCACATCGCCTTTGCTGACGTTGCCGTTGGCGTCTTTTTCATGCACGTCCCATAGCGACGACCAGCAGCCCACATCGCTCCAGCCGGCGCTCAGGGGCACCACGCAGGCGCGCTGGGTCTTCTCCATCACCGCGTAGTCGAGGGAGTTGTCCGGGCAGCAGGCGAAGGTGGCTTCGTCGATGGTCACGGTGTCCGGGTCCTGCTGGCTGCGCTCCAGGGTCAAGAGGCAGGTGTCGTAGATGTCCGGGTCGTGTTTCTTCAGCTCTTCGAGGAAGCGGCTGGCGCGGAACAGGAACATGCCGCTGTTCCAGAAATAGCCGCCGGCCTGGACAAACTCGGTGGCGCGTTTTTCGTCGGGCTTTTCGACGAAGTGCGAGACCCGGCTGACCCCCTCCGGAAGCAACGCATCGTTGGTGGACTTGATGTAGCCGTAGCCGGTTTCCGGCTTGGTCGCCGGTACGCCGAACAGCACCATTTCGCCACGCTCGGCGGCCACGGTGGCCAGGGCTAGGGCTCGTTGCAGGGCTTTCTGGTCGTCCAGGACGTGGTCGGCGGGCAGCACCAGCATCAGCTCGTCGCGGCCTTCGTTGACCAGCATCATCGCGGTCAGGGCCACGGCCGGGGCGGTGTTGCGGCCGAAGGGCTCCATGAGGATGCGCTGGGCTTCGAGCTTACGCGCCGCCAGCTGTTCGTTGACGATAAAGCGGTGGTCCTTGTTGCAGACCACGATGGGGGTGTCCATGCCTTCGAACACCAGGCGCTCCAGGGTTTGCTGGAACAGGGTGTGTTCGCCGGTCAGGGCGAGGAACTGCTTGGGGAATTGCTTGCGCGAAAGCGGCCAAAGACGTGAGCCGCTACCACCTGACAAGATCACCGGAATCATGTTGTTACTCCTTCAAACATCGTATGGGTTAGAGCTACTGCGTTCTGTCGTTTCACTCTTGTTTTTGTGGCGTGCCTGGATGCTCGCGGCGCCCCTGTGTAGGAGCTGGCTTGCCAGCGAAGGCGTCCTCAAGGGCCCCTTCGCCGGCAAGCCGGCTCCTACGGGGGGACGGGCAAGGCATCCGGAAATTCGTTAGCGCGTGGAGACGGGGCGCTTGACCCACACCGGCGACAGGTTGCTGCCGTTGCCGGTGACGTAGAGCACTGCCGCTTCGCCGCGCTCCAGGGCCACGGGCTTGAGGTCGCTGACCTTTTTCTCGCCGTCATACAGGGCGAAGCTGACCTTCACCGGGTTGATTTCGCGCTCGCCGCGGCCCTTGGCGGCCACCGCCTTGACCACATCGGTCTTGCCGTCGGCGGTCTTCAGGGTCAGGGCCTGGTCGCTGAGGTTCTGCACCCGTACCAGGGATTTCTGCTTGTTCTTGAACGGCGGTTCTTCGATCAACTGCGGCTGGCCGCTGGCGTTGTTGACCAGGGTGTAATAGTGATCGGCGGCGAGTTTCACCGGCACGCTCTGGCTGCCCACCTTGGCGGTGTAGTCACCGCCGGGCATGAAGCTGAAGTCGCTGCTGGCCAGGGGCGCGACGTCATTGACGTTGGTGCTGCCCACCGTGGCGCTGACTTCGCTGTTGCTGGCGTTGTACAGGCGCACGAAGGTCGAGCCCTTGGGCGCGGTGGGGCCGTACAGGGCGGCATCGCCACCGGCGAATACCGGAGCTGATAGCAGGCCCAGGCCCGCGGCCAATACGGCAGCTTTCAGGGATTTGGCAGCGAGACGACGAGGAGTAGTAGTGAAAGTCATGAGTGTTACCTCTTTTTCAGTTTTGCGCCCGGTCGGGCGTCTCGGATTTGGTGTTAACAGCTAGGTTCTGTTGGCGAGCACCGGCTTGCTTGAGCTCTGCGACCCACTGCGGGTCGGCGTCGCCGATTTCGTTGTTCACAGGCAGATAACGTTCAGGGAATTCCCAGATCAGCACCTGGGGCGGGTGGTTCTTGAAGTCGTCGCTTTTCAGGTAGCTGAGCATCGGCAGGATCGGCCCGTGGCCGTCTTCGGCGTAGCTCAGCACGTCGCTGTGCAGGGCCTGTTTCAGGGCGCCGACGAAGTTCCAGTTGGGGTTGGCGCTGTAGCTGGTGCCCACCAGGGTCACTGGTACTTCGTGGTCGGCGAACAGCGCATCGTCGGCGGCCGGCTGTTCCTCGCTGGCGCGGGTCACGCGCTTTTGCAGCGGTTCTGCGGCGGGCATCAGGTTGTCGAACAGCGGGTCCAGGGGCAGGAAGCGTCGCAGGTCGCCCTGGTGCTTCACCGTCTCTTGGGTCTCGGTGACGAAGCGTTGTGGCGGGCCGCTGAGCGGGGTCTTGGCGGCGATGGCCTGGGCTAACTGGCGGGCGACGACTTCGGCGCCGGCCGGGGTCCAGTGGGTGTCGGTGCGCAGGAACACTGGCTGGCCCTGTTGCTTGGCCTGTTGCAGGGGGCCCAGCAGATCAGGGGCAAGGATCTTGTCGGCGGCGACCCGGGCGTGGAAGTCCTGGTAGAGGTTGGCGTGGATGCGCGCCGGGCGCACCTCGTCCAGATGTTCCGGATACAGCCGGGCCTTGGCCGGGACGATGGCCATCACCAGCTTCACCCCGTGCGCCTTCAAGGTCTGGCGCACGCCTTCCACCAGGGCGTAGTTGCCCTGCAGGTTGAGTTCCTCGTTGACCACCGGGTTGAACTCTTCATCGCTGTACAGCCACTGGTCGCGGCCCAGCACCACCCCGGGGCGGCCTTCGTTGAACAGCTTGAAGTCCAGGGCGGCCCAGAGGTTGGTGCCCAGGCGCTTGATCGGGAACTGGTCGTCGTAGTGGGTTTCCACGGCCTTGGCCCAGCGCCCGTTGAGCACAGTGGCGTCGTTGTTGGTACTGAAGCCGAAGAAGCTGCGCACCGACCACAGCCCCAGCACCAGCAGGGTCAGCAGGAACAGGGCGATGTAGAACACACGTAATGAGCGGGTCATGGGTAGATCCCTCAGAACTGGAAGTAAAGGAACGGCGAGAAGCTTTGCGCCGAGAGTTTGAGAATCGAGGCAATGAACAGCAGCAGCACCAGGGCGCGCATGGCGTAGCGCGACCAGTCGGCAGTCCAGTAGGCCGGTTGCACCTGGGCCTCGGTGCCGACGATGTAGCCCGGCTGGTGGATGCTGCCGGGGTTGTCCCCGGGCACCGCCTTGATCAGGCCGGGCTGGGCGCTGGCCGGGCCGTCGGCGGCGCTAGTGACCTCGGGCTTGGGCTTGACCGGCGCCGGGTTGCGGTACAGGTCACGCAGGCCGAAGAACGCCAGGGTGGCGTAGGCCAGGATCAGGGTCGCCACTTGCAGGCCGGTGAGGCTGGCACGGTTGAGTTCCGACAGCGACCAGTCGCCAAAGCTGAACATGGCGCCGTACATGCGGCCTGCTACGTGCAGGTTCTCGGCACGGAAGATCACCCAGCCCATCACCACCAGCAGGAAGGTCAGGGCCCAGCGGATCGGGTTCAGGCTGCGCGGCGTGGTGTTGATGCCCAGGGCCTTTTCGATGGCCAGCCACATGCCGTGCCAGGCGCCCCAGACGATGTAGGTGAAGTTGGCGCCGTGCCACAGGCCGCCCAGGAGCATGGTCAAAAACAGGTTGCGGTAGGTGATCAGGGTGCCTTTGCGGTTGCCGCCCAGGGTGATGTACAGGTAGTCGCGCAGCCAGGTGGAGAGGCTGATGTGCCAGCGCCGCCAGAACTCGGTGATCGACTGGCTGATGTAGGGCTGCTTGAAGTTTTCCATGAAGCGAAAACCCATCATCAAGCCTAGGCCGATGGCCATGTCGCTGTAGCCGGAGAAGTCGAAGTACAGCTGCGCGGTGTAGGCCAGGGCGCCGAGCCAGGCATCGCCCGTGGTGGGGTTTTGCAGGGCGAAGCAATGGTCGGCAACCACCGCCAGGGTGTCGGCGATGAACACTTTCTTGATGAAACCCTGCATGAAGCGGGTGCAGCCTTCGGAGAACTTGTCCAGGGTGTGGGTGCGGTTGTTGAACTGGTCCGCCAGGTCACGAAAGCGCAGCACGGGGCCGGCGATCAGGTGCGGGAAGATCGCCACGAACGCCGCGAAGTCGATCAGGTTGCGGGTGGCCGGGGTGTCGCCACGGTAGACGTCGATGATGTAGCTGATGGACTCGAAGATGTAGAACGAGATGCCGATCGGCAGCAGCACGTGGGTCACGATGAACGGCTCAAGCCCCATGGAGGTCATGATGGCGTTGATGCTGTCGACGCCGAAGTTGGCGTACTTGAAGTAGCCGAGGATGCACAGGTCCACCGCCACCCCCAGCAGCAGCCAGCGCTGGGCGGGTCGGGTACGCACACCGGCGGCGCCGACTTTCAGGCCGATCCAGTAGTTCCACAGGGTGACCCCGGCGAACAGCGCCAGGAAGTCCACGCGCCACCAGGCATAGAACACATAGCTGGCGATCAGCAGCAGCAAGTTGCGATAGCGTTGCCCGCTCAAGTAGTACAAGCCGAGAAAGATCGGCAGGAACAGGAACAGGAACACATTGGATGAGAAAACCATCCCGATCTCTCCATGTTTAACCAATAGTCAGAGGCCGGAGCCCCCCCAAACCCCCCCGTGAAAAACCGGGGAAGCGGTACTGCGTGCAGCGCGCCCCCCCTGTAGGAGCCGGCTTGCCGGCGAAGGCGCTCTTGAGGGCCTCTTCGCTGGCAAGCCAGCTCCTACAGGGGGCGTTTCAACGATTCGAATCAGGAGCCCTTTTCATGGGCCGGGTCGTAGACCTTGGTCAGGTCGCCACCCAGGCGGAAAGTCTTGAACGGCTGCATCTTGTGCTTGCGCTCCAATGTCTCCGGAGCGCAGGTGTAGAGGCTGCAGTAGGGTTCCAGCCAGGCGAATTTCGAGTCGACCTTGAGGTCGGTCATGTCCTGCTGCTTGCCGTTCTTCTTCTCGAAGGTGTCCGGGTCCTTGACCCCAGCCAGTACCCGTTCGCCCAGGCGCTTGAGTGCGCTGTTGTTCTCCTGGCGCAGGTCCACGCCGTTGACCTGGGCGAAGCTGGCGATCATCGCCAAAGGCGGCAGGGCGTAGTTGTGGTAGGCCAGGGCCCGTTGCTGGCGCTTGAGTTCATTGGGCAAGAAGCCGTCGGCATCGACCTGGTTGGCGCCGACCTTGTATTCCTTGACCGCCCAGTCGAACAGGTCGCGGCGGTTGGTGGCCACGGCGGTGGCCATCACCGACCAGGCGGCCCAGTAGGAGTGGTTGTTGGTCTTGTCCAGGGGCAGGTTGTCCCAGTCGCTGACCACCTGGTCGGCCATCTTGCTGAACCAGGCTTCGATCTTCTGTGCCTGTTCCTGGTGGGTGGCCAGGGGGTGGGAGTCGGAGAACTTCAGCCGCAGGTAGGCCGAGGCCATGCTGCCCAGGGCCCATTTGCGCATCGACTTGCCGGTGTGGTTGAAGTCCTTGGACATCAGCGCATCGGCCTGGGCCCAGGCGCTGAGCCAGGCGAGGGTGCAGTCCAGCTGTTCAGGACGGCCGTCGCGCATGAACTGCATGACCCGCTTGCTGGTGCCGCGCTCGATCTTGGTGATGTCGGCGGTGGTGTCGCGAAAGGCCTGTTCGGACTGCACGTTGAGGGTCGCCCGGGCCTTGTCCGAGCCTTCGTACTTGCTGCGAAACTGCAGGGCGCCGGTGTAGGGCGCCGGCATGGCGTCGCAGCCCTCGCTGTGGTCGCCGCTCTTGAACTTGTCCACCGGGGCGTAATAGCCCTGGGGCGGGCGCAGCGGCGCGGCGGCCTGGGCGCTGCCGGTGACGATGGCCAGCCCCAGCAGGCTGGGTATCAACAAGCGTTTCAAGTCTGTGCTTTGCATAGGTAACCTCATTGCCCGATCTGCGCGGTGCGTTGCTCGGCGCTCGGGAATACGTTGCGTTTGCAAATTTTCGCTTCGACCTTCTGCCCCGCAGTGCCCGCTTCCGGGCCCTGGATCTCGACCGCCAGCAGGTTCTGCGAGGCCCAGTCTTCGTCGGTGCGCAGTTCGAAGGCGAAGCGCCCGTCGGTGTCGGACGTTTCCGGTTTTTCGATCTTGATGTCCTCGTGGCGCCCGTTCATGTACCAGAGGGTGGCTTGCAGGGTTTTCACCGAGGTGTCGGCGAAGCGGATGTCGACCTGATGACCACTGTTGCGCAGGTCCATGTTCTTGCTGTTGACCAGCAATTCGTTCTTGCCGGGCTTGAGGGTGGTGCTGGCGCTCATCTGCGCGTCCTTGCCCTCGCAGCCGTTGTCCAGCAGGGCCATCATCTGCCGGTAGATGGTTTCCTGGTCCAGGCGGTACAGCGGCGAGAATTCCCAGATGAGGATCTTGGGCGGGCTCTTCTGGAATTCATCACTGCCCAGGTACTGCAGCATCGAGCCTTCCAGGCCGCCGCCGGGGAAGGCGACGTTGAGAATGTCGGCACCGATGGCCTCTTCCAGGAAGCCGGCGAAGTTGTAGTTCTTGCCACTGTGGCTGGTGCCCACCAGGGTGATCTGCGGGTTGCCGGAGTCGCCGAACAGGTCGCCGTCGCCAGCCTCGCCCTTGGGCTCGGTGGTGAACTGGTCCATGTACTGGATGGCGTAGCTGGTGCCGCACAATTGCCCGGCCATGTTGTGCAGGGTGCCGGTCTTGCCCATGCGCCCGGACTTGTGGGTTTCGAATTCACGCCGAGGAATGTCGGCAAAGGCCGGCAACTGCTTGACCTTGTCGGCGACGATCTTCGCCGTGCGCTGGGCGCCATAAGGGGTCCAGTGCTGGTCGCCGCGGAAGTAGAAGTCGTGGGCCGGCAGGGTGTCGGGCAGTTGTTCGTTGGTCAGCGGCGAGAGGTCCGGCACCACGTAGCCCATCTGCGCGAAGCGCCCGAGCATGGCCTTGTAGTTGCTCAGCGCCTTGTCATAGTCGAAACGGGCTTTCTCCGCCGGGTTGAGCTTGTTGCGGTTCACCAGGCCGCGGGTGGGCTGATAGACCACTACCAGTTCCACGCCCTTGCTCTTGAAGGCTTCGTGCAACTGCTTGAGGCGGCGGTAGCCTTCGGGAGTGGTGTTGAACTCGGTGCGCAAATCTTCCTGGGTACGGAACAGCCAGTCGCCCTGGGCTTGCACCAGGGTGGTGAAGTTCTGCTGGTAGCGGGTCACGTAATTCTTTGCGTCGTGGGCGGCCGGGCACAGGTTGCAGCACGGCTCAGCCTTGAAGCTCGGCGCGGCGCTTGTGGCGCTGGTTTGGTCGGCACGGGCGCCGGCGCTGGCGGCGAGAATCCCCGCGGTCAGGGCCGACAGGCCCAGGAGTTTGATCCAGTGTGGGTGCATGAAAGTCATCCTCAATCCCGCAATTCGGTCTGGCGTTCGACGGGGTCGATCAACACGGCTTTCTGCTGGCGCACCAGCAGGTCGAGAATTTCATCCTGGCGCTCGCCCAGGACCCCGGAGAAGCTGATGCCGCTGCTTTTGGTCGGCGCCAGCATGGAGACCCGGTACAGCTCCACGCTCAAGGGGGAGTCGATGGACATCGGTCCGCTGCCGTTGGCGGCCAGTTCGCCGCCGACCACGATCAGCGAGACCTGGGCGTCGAACGGGTCGAGCTTGATGTCGCGGTCGGTGTCGGAAAGGTCCTTGATGTGGCCGTAGACCCCGGTCAGGCCGTTGGCCATGGCGATGTTTTCGTACAGGCGGATGTTCACGCTGTTGCGAATGCGGATGCCGTGGCGGCGGTTGCTGATCACCTTGTTGCCGTAGATCAGGTTGTCGGCACTCTCGTAGAGGGTGATGCCGTCGGTGTGGTTGCGGTAGATCTCGTTGTAGGCGATCAGGTTGTTGATGCTGTTACGGTCGATCACCAGCCCGGAGAGGTGGTTGTCGTAGCTGCGGTTGTTGAAGATGAAGCTGTCGTTCACTTCCCGGGAAATGATGATGCCGTGCTTCTTCTTGGTGCCGTGGACGGTGTTGTCGGCAATGATCAGGCCATGGGAACGGTCGTGGGGGTCGATGCCGTAGACGATGTTGTCCTTGTAGGTGTTGCCCTTGAGCACGAAGTCCCGGGTCTCGTAGCAGTAGAAGCCGTACCACATGTCCGAGAACGTCGAGCCGACGATCCAGCCGGTGGGCTCGGGGCGCTTGAGCACCTTGGCCATGTTCGGCGTGTACTGGGAAATACTCACTCCGTAGGACTTGGAGTTGGCGTAGCCGAAGCTGGCCATCGTGCTGTTGACGATGTAAGTCTCGGTGCCGCCCCAGGCCAGCAGGAACGGGCGGAATTCCTTGGGCGAGCGGAAGGTCGCCGGGCCGTTGTCCTTCTCGCGCCAGCCCGTGACCTTGGTGTCGCGCACGAACAGCTGGCCATCGTTGACCAGGAACGAGCCGCCTTCCTGGGACAGGCGCAGCTCCTGGGTCTGTTTATCGATTTCCAGGATGCCGTGGCGGCCGACGACGATGGGCAGGCGGGCCAGGTAGACCCCGGGCGCGGTTTCGCTGATGTACTGCTTGGGCAGCTTGCCCACCAGCTCCTTGAGGTTGACGTAGCCGTCGTCGATGAAGATCGCCTGGGGTATGCCGTGCTGGCGCACCACCCATTCGGCCATCTTGTTGTCACCGCCGATAAAGTCCTTCAGGGCGTCTTCCTGCATCATCCGGCGCACGCTGATCTTGCCCGGCTTGCTGCGCACGATCTTCGCCGCGGCCGCTTCGGCGGTGTAGCCGGAGAGGTCGGGCAGGGTCGGCTTGGCCAGGGCCAGGGGCTCGGTGGGCGCACTGCTGACGGTGTAGGTCTTGGCCTGTTGCAGCTCCTTGGCGATGATCGGTGCCTTGGCCGTTTCGGCAGTGGCGAAGGCGCTGCTGCTGGCCAGCAGCAGGGCGCCGGCCAGGAGGCTCAGGGAGCCTCTGGACAACGGGCTCTGGAGAGTTTGATTAGGCATGTCGGGCACTCCTTTAGCGGCTTGCATCAGAAGCGCCAGATCACGTCGATAAAGGCGCGGTGCATGTAGGAGTCGACCTCTTTGCCGTAGGCGTCGCCGGGCTTGAACACGCCACCGCGCAAACGCACCAGGGCCGAAGGTTCATCGATCGACTGGCTCAGGGCCGCGGGCAACAGGCCTTGCTTGAAGTACTTGGTGACCACCAGATCCATCTCCTGGCCGAGGTCCTTCTTGCCATCCATGAGCGGCAGCGAGGTGCTGCTGAGCAGGGCGCCGGTGGTGTCGTCGTAGTTGTTGTCCACTGCGTTGATGCCGTTGCTGCCCACCGGTTTGTTGCCGTCCACACGCCAGAACTTGTGGTAGACCAGGCTGGCGTCGTAGTCCTCGCGCAGTTGCCAGGAACCGAACAGGGTGGCGCTCTGGGTGTTGTTCATTTCGCCCCGGAAGGCTTCGCCGAAGCGGTGCACCCGGGAGCGGGTACCGGTGTAGTTGGAGCGGTTGCTTTGCAGGCCGTTCTGTTCGTACTCGGCGCTGGCCCGGGCATAGGCCGCGCCCACTTGCCAGTTCGGGTCAAGGCGCAGGCGCACGCCCAGGTCGGTGGCCCAACCGTTGAGGTTGTCCCCGCGCTTGGCTTGGGTCGGGCGGCTACCGTCGGCGTTCAGCGGGTTGACCGTATCGCGGTCGCCGCGCATGCCGGTGAGGCTGGCCCAGTAGTTGACGGTATTGGTGTTGCGCCAGTTAAAGGCGTCGCTGTTGGCTTGCAGGCCGAGCCAGGTCAGGTCGCCGTTTTCCTTCTTGTCAAGCGGGTCGCTGGCCACGCCGGGCTGGGCATAGTCGAGCTTGCCGTCGTCGTGGGTATGGTGGGCGCGGATGCCCACCCACTGGCCGGGGGTCCACTGGTAGGCGGCGTCGGCGTACAGGTGCAGGCGGTCCTTGTCCTTGGACGCCAGCTCCTTGAGGTCGGTGCGGTATTCGCTGAAGCGCTCGGCGGCGCCGACGTTGGCCCGCAGCAGGGTGGTGTCGAAGGTCCAGTTCAACGCCTCGATGTTGGTGTCGCGCCATTGCCCGTCATCGTTGCGCAGGCGCTGGCGGCCGAACTTCAACTGCTCGCCAGGGTAGGCGGTGAAGCCGCTGTAGCCGACCCAGAACTCGCGCATGGCCAGGTAGTTCTTCTTGGTCTTGCGGTCATCGTTGCTGGACTGCTGGCTGGCGTCGTCGCCGGACTGTTGCAGGGTGTCGGTTTCGATCACGTCGCTTGCGGTCACGGCCTGGCCCATGGCGTAGGCGCTCCAGTTGCCGCTTTCGCCATAGACCCATGGCCGCAGGTCGAGGCCGATGCCGTTGACGTCGCCACCGCCCTGGGTGCCCAGGTCGCGATCGTCTTCGGACTGGCCGGTGATCTTCACTTCCAGGCCGAAGTTCTGGGTGTCGGTGATGGCCGCCAGGGTCGGGTTGGACCAGAGCATGGCAAAGCCCAGGGCCATGCCCAGTTTCGACAGGCACAAGCGCTTGCCTGTGGTTGTGGCGGCGGGGTGTGCCCGGTCGCGCAGCGGCCGCGATTCGCGAGGGCAGGCGTGGCGAGCGCTTCGCGCTCGGTCGCAGCCTGCGGCAGCGGCTACAGGGGCGGTGTTGAATGGGATGGACTTCATAGGGATTCCTCGCCGTCTTCTTCCTGCAGGGCGTGCAGTTGCAGCGTGTTCTGGGTCAGGGCGCCACGCACCGCCTGTTCCTGTTGCAGCAGGCGCTGGGCTTCGGCGCGCTGGCCAGGGGGCAGTTGTTCATCCAGCTGCTGGGCCAGTTCGTTGGCCTGTGGGGTGTCCTGGGCCTTGGCCAGCTGGCTGAAGACGTAGGCGTTGACCGGGTTGGGCTGGGTGCCGCGGCCCTGGGAAAACAGCTGGGCAATGGCGAAGTCGGCGCTGTTCTGGCCGTTGCGGGCAGCCGTCAGCAGGTGGTCCAGGGCTTTTTGCGGGTACACCTGGCCCAGGTAGCCACGGCGGTAGATCTGCCCCAGGTAGTAGTCGGCGGCGACTTCGCGGCCCACGGCTTTCTGGAAGTGCGCCTCGGCCACCTTGGCGTCCGCCGGCACCCACTTGCCTTCGTAGTAGAGCTTGCCCAGCAGCAGTTCGGCCCGGGGCTGGTCGGCGGCGCGGCCGTTCTCCAGGTACTCCATCATCTTGTCGACGTCACCCAGCTCGGGGAAGTCGTAGAGCAGTTGCGCCAGGCTGACCCAGGATGCCGGGTAGCCGGGGGCGACCTGTTCCAGCAGGGCCTGGGCGGTCTTTTCGTCCGGCTTGCCAAGACTGGCATCGCCCAGTACCCGGGCCACGCTGTCGACCCGCTGGGCACTGACGCTGCCACGGCTGTAGCCGGCCTGCAGTTGCTGGATCAGCTCGGCCTGCTGTTCTGGCTGGCCGCGTTTCTGGTAGACGGTGGCCAACTCGACGTAGCAGATGTCGGTGCTGTTGAGGGCGGCCTTGCAGATGCTTTCCACCTGGTCCAGGTGCTGGTCGTAGGTGCCCTGGGTGCGGTACAGCAGGACCTGGGCCAGACCGGCTTCCGGGTAGCCGGCGGCGCGCCACTTGCTGATCTGCTGCTGGGCGTCGACGTTGGGGAAGCTGTGGGGGTATTGCAGGTACAGCATCGCCAGGGGGATCAGGGTGTTGCCTTCGCCATGGGCAAAGGCTTTCTTCAGCAGGCCTTCGGCTTCGTGCTGCTCGGCCTCGCTGGAGCCGGGCTTGGCCACCAGCAGGCGCCCCAGGCGCGCCTGGGCACGGGGCGAGGTGTCGGCCGCGGCGCGGTAGGTGGCCTCGGCCTGCTTGATCTGCGCCGGGTCGCGGCTTTGCACCTGAATGTCGGCCAGGCCCACTTGCGCTTCGCTGTAGCCCAGGTCTGCCAGTTGGCGGTAGTTCTGCTGGGCCAGGGCGGTGTCGCCGCGCTTCAGGGCCTCGTTGGCCAGGCGCTGGTCCGGCAGGCTGGCGCAACCGGCCAGGCTCACGGCCAGCGCCAGGGAGCACAGGGCCAGATGGCGGCGGCTTTGCGAGCTTTCGCGAGCAAGCTCGCTCCTACGGAGGGCCGCGGCGTTCTGGTAGGAGCGAGCTTGCTCGCGATCGAGTGCGCAGCACTCGCCAATGAAAAGGCTAGTCACAGGCATGTCCTCCGCTCAGAGACCCGCAGCCATGGCTTTGTCGATCAGCCAGTTCATCGACGGGCCGCGGTCGCTGCTGACTTCCACCGGGCGGCCGGCGAAGGCGCTGCTCAGGGGCACGTCAGGCTTGATCTGTACGCGGATGTCGGAGGACAAGTCGTTGCTGTTGAGGCTGGCGCTGCTGACGATGGTGCCGGTGCGTACTTCATCCTCGCCGGCGATCTGGAAGTTGACCTTGGTGCCCGGGCGCACGTCGCCGAACTGGCGGTAGGAGAACCGCGCCTCGACATTGGCCAGGCTATTGCGCGGCACCAGCTGGAAGATCACGTCGCCCTTGCTGGCGTACTGCCCGTCGGCCACCAGTTGCTGGGCCACGGTGCAGTCACAGGGGGAGGTCAGGGTGCCGGTCATCTGCTTGCCGAACAGTTCCTCGACCTTGGCCGGTTGCAGCTGGTTTTCGTCCAGGTGGCCCTTGAGCACGTCCAGCATGCTGGTGCTGAAGCTGGCCAGGGGCGCGCCTTTGGCGACGCTGCCGTCGGTCTGCACCAGGCTCTGCACGGTGCCGTCGCGCGGCATGGTGACGTTCATCCCCGGAACGTTGACCAGGCCGGCCTCGGCGTGGCTGACGAAGTACATGCCGTACACCGACTTGAGGATGAAACCGAAGGCGGCGAGGCCGACGATGAAGATCCCGGCGCTGAAGGTCACCGCCCGCAGGCGCCCCAGCGGGGTCATGCCGCTGCCGCTGTCCTTGTTCTTGCGCGCCTTGGTGAAGTTGTCCCGCTGCAGGGTGGCGAGCACGTCGCCCATGCTGACGATATCGCCGGCCAGGTGCGAGGTGATCAGGTGGCGCAGGGTGGAGATGTCCTGGGGTTCGAGGTTCTGGAACTGGCAACCGACCCGGCCGCTCTGGCGATCGAAGGAGCGGATCTGCAATTCCACGTCCATGGCCAGGCCGAGGTTGTCGATGACAAATTGCAGGCGGCCCTTGTGCACTTCGCCCACGGTCAGCATCTGCTGCCCGGCGTTGAAGCTCAGGCCGCCGGCGGAGAGGTCGTGGACCCGCACTTCAAGTGGCTTGGCCTCGGTTCCGAAGAAGCGCAGCTTGGCCGGGATCTTGACCCGGGCGTGCTGGCGTTGGGCTTCGGATTCATGCACTACATTGACGTTCACGGCGGTGTTCATAGAGTCGATTTCCTAGTTAATTCAGGCAAGGCGGTTCAGACCATCAGCAGCAGGACAGCGACGAATACGCTGCCGGCCGAGAAGGTCATGGTCCGAGACGACCAGGTGTTGAACCAACGTTGAAAACTGGCCAGGTCGCGGGTCAGCTTGGTGTCCTGGCGGGTCCAGGATTGCTGGTCGAGGCGGAAGAACACGTAGATCTTCACCAGCGCGCCGACGATCTGGTTGTAATAGAGAATCAAGGGGTAGGCCGGGCCGATGCGGTGCCCCGAGCAGGACAGCAGCAGGGTCAGGATCAGGCGGGTGATGCCGATCCACAGCAGGTAGGCCAGGATGAAGGCGGTGCCGTACTTGAAGCTGGCGATGATCGCCACGGTCAGGCCCAGCAGCGAGGTCCACATCGATACGCGCTGGTCGAACAGCACCACGCTGGTGAACAGCCCCAGGCGTTTCATGCCCAGGCCGAGGGCCCGGGAGTTCTGCCGCAGGTTGTTGCCGTACCAGCGGAACATCAGCTTGCGGCTGGCCTTGATGAAGCTCTTCTCCGGCGGGTGCTCCACGGTGTTGATCGCCGCGTCAGGCACGTAGAAGGTGTCGTAGCCCAGGCGCATCAGGCTGAACCAGCTGGACTTGTCGTCGCCGGTAAGGAACTTGAAGCGGCCCAGGCGCCAGTGCTGCAGGGAGTCGCTTTCCACGTCGGCGATGAAGTCCGGGTCGGTGACCACGGTGGCGCGGAACACCGACATGCGCCCGGTCATGGTCAGCACGCGCTTGGACAGGGCCATGGAGCACATGTTGATGTGGCGCTGGGCGAAGCGCAGCTTGTGCCACTCGCTCATGACGTAGCCGCCGCGCACTTCGCAGAATTCGTTGGTGGTCAGGCCGCCGACATTGCCGAACAGCTGGAACCAGGGCACGGTCTTGCGCACCACGCCTTCGCCGAGCACGGTGTCACCGTCGATCACCGCCACCACGGCGCGGCTGTCCGGCAGGTGGCGGGAGATGGCCCGAAAGCCGAAGGCCAGGCCGTCACGCTTGCCGGTGCCGGGGATGCGCACGAAGTCCAGCGTGACCCGCTCCGGCGGGTTCATCCGCGCCCACAGGCTTTTCACCAGCAACTCGTCGGACATTTCCACGATCGAGCAGACCACGGTGGTGGGGAAGCCGCAGTCGATGGCTTCACGGATGACCGAGCCGTAGACCTGGGCGGTGGTCAGCGCGTCGATGCGAAAGCTGGTGACCATCAGGTACACATGGGACGGGTCCGCCGCGCTGCCGAGCTTGCGCACCTTGCGCCGCAGGTGCGGGTAGACCACGTAGAGAAACAGCATGCCGCGCACGAAGTGCGTGGCACCCATCGAGTAGCGCCAGATGCCCACGGCGCCAATCAGGAAAATGAAGTCCTTGGACTGTGAGTCGAAGGTCGAGGCGGGCAGCAACAAGGCCATGCCCATCAGCAAACTCAAGTAGAACAGCCAACCGGCGGCCTGAAGCAGGCCGTGCTTTAGCCTGTGCATAATCTGCGTCCATCAAGGTCTCGGGCGAGCCTGTTGGGTGGCCCGAGGGGGGTTAAGGCAGGCATGGAGATCTGGGAGGCCAGATCGCTGGCAAGCCAGCTCCTACGGGGATGGGGTAGGAGCCGGCTGGCCGGCGAGGCCTTACCAGCAGATCCCTTCGGTACGGCCTTGGGCGCTGGTGGCCTTGGACATGAAGCCCACCAGGTCGATGACCTGCTTGCCGTGGGGCACGTCTTCGGCCAGGGCACGGAACTTCTCGTCGCGGTTGCCGAGGATGATCACGTCGGAGTTGCCGATCACGGCGTCGAAGTCCGAGTTGAGCAGGGACGACACGTGGGGGATCTTCGACTCGATGTAGTCCTTGTTGGCGCCGTGGACCCGGGCGTACTCGACGTTGCTGTCGTAGATGCTCAGGTCGAAACCCTTGCCGATGAGCATTTCCGCCAGCTCCACCAGCGGGCTCTCGCGCAGGTCGTCGGTACCGGCCTTGAAGCTCAGGCCCAGCAGGGCGACCTTGCGCTTGTCATGGCTGGAAACGATGTCGAAGGCGTTCTGCACCTGGGATTCGTTGCTGCGCATCAGCGAGTTGAGCAGGGGCGCCTCGATGTCCAGGGAGCCGGCGCGGTAGGTCAGGGCGCGCACGTCCTTGGGCAGGCACGAGCCGCCGAAGGCGAAGCCCGGGCGCATGTAGTACTGGGACAGGTTGAGGGTCTTGTCCTGGCAGACCACGTCCATCACTTCACGGCCGTCCACACCCACCGCCTTGGCGATGTTGCCGATCTCGTTGGCGAAGGTGACCTTGGTGGCATGCCAGACGTTGCAGGTGTACTTGATCATCTCGGCGACTTCGATGTCCTTGCGGATGATCGGTGCATCGAGCTCTTCGTACAGCGCTTGCAGCACATCACCGGAGGCCTGGTCGAACTGGCCGATCACGGTCATGGGCGGGAAGTCGTAGTCCTTGATCGCGGTGCTTTCACGCAGGAACTCGGGGTTCACCGCGACGCCGAAATCCACCCCGGCCTTCTTGCCCGAGCAGTCTTCGAGAATCGGGATCACCACGTTCTTCACGGTGCCCGGCAGCACGGTGCTGCGTACCACGATGGTGTGGCGGGTGGCCTTGTCGCGCAGGACGAAACCGATCTCGCGGCACACCGATTCGATGTAGTCCAGTTCCAGGTCGCCGTTCTTCTTGCTTGGGGTACCGACGCAGATCATCGACAGGTCGGTATCGCGAATGGCCTCGGCGAAGTTGGTGGTGCCACGCAGACGAGCGGTCTGGATGCCTTGCGCCAGAAGTTCACCCAAGCCCGGTTCGACGATCGGCGACTTGCCGGCGTTGATCAGGTCGATCTTGTCTTTGGAGATATCTACGCCAACCACTTCATGGCCCCGAGCGGACAGGCAACCGGCACATACTGCACCGACGTAACCCAAACCAAATATGCTGATGCGCATCGCATTTACCTCTGTGTTATTCACGCCATTAGATGGCCGGAGTTAATGTTTGCCAGCTGTTGTTGCGCACTCGGAAGTCCAGCGAAGTACGCTGTAGTGCCGTGTGCAAGGCAGACTAAGTTCCGAGTGACTAAATAAATGCACTCAAGTTGTGCGCAACCGATCCATGTTGTTTCGACTTGCCCGTGAATGTTGCCGGCGGCTCCTGCTGCAGGTCCCTCGAGAAAAACCATCCGCGTTCCTGTGGGTGGCTGGATGCCGCGTAGTACGGGCTCTCCATTTGTTTTCGGGGGCCTTGAAGGCCAGCTGTTCCTTGGCTCGTTAGGGGATAGTTGAGGTGCCTTATCTCCGTTTGTTTACCCTTTAGTTCAAGTTTGTGACTCGTTGGTCAAATCAATGTTGCAACTTGATTAGTTTCTCGTGAGTCCGTGTAAGTCATCTCCTACAACCTCGTTGAGAATCGTTACCGGTGGTATGAGCGGTGTCTGAAGGCATAGTTCCAGCCCACTCATCCTGTTTTTCGAAATTTCTTGAAATATTGAGAAAGATGGCACTGCTCTCAAACTGATAGCACTAACGGTTTGGGCCTTTAGTTATGGGGAGTTGAAGCGAGGGGATATTTTTGTGCCACTACCGAATAAAAAAAGTGGTGCCACTACTGAAAAAAATCAGCGCTGTCGAGTGAAATAAAAGTTAGGCAAAACACTGAAAGTTCTATGGCGCCAGAAAATTGGCTTATTAAAGGCGGGGAATGTGCGGATGATCACATTCTGGCGCGCTCGCCGGTGGGAAGCGAGCGCGGCAGGGGAACGCTTTATTCCGGTGCGTGGTCGCGCAGGAATACCAGGTTGTCGGCCTTGGACTGCTCCGCGCTGAAGCGGTAGCCCTGGGCGTCGAATTGCTTGAGCTCGGCGGGGTCGTTGATGCGTTCCTGGATGACGAAACGGCTCATCAGGCCACGGGCTTTCTTGGCATAGAAACTGATGATCTTGTACTGGCCGTTCTTCAGGTCCTTGAACTCGGTATTGATGATCCGTGCGTTCAGGGCCGTGCGCTTGACCGCCGAGAAGTACTCGTTGGAAGCCAGGTTCAGCAGCAGGTCGTCACCTTGCTCGGCCAGGGCCTCGTTCAACCATTCGCTGATGCGGGTGCCCCAGAAGGCATACAGGTCCTTGCCCCGGGCGTTGGCCAGCTTGGTGCCCATTTCCAGGCGATAGGGCTGCATCAGGTCCAGGGGGCGCAGCAGGCCGTACAGGCCGGAAAGCATGCGCAGGTGTTGCTGGGCGTAGTCGAAGTCCGCCTCGCTGAGGGTTTCGGCGTTGAGCCCGGTATAGACGTCGCCCTTGAACGCCAGCAGCGCCTGCTTGGCGTTGTCTGGGGTGAAGGCCGGGGTCCAGCTGCCGAAGCGCGCGGCGTTGAGCCCGCCGATCTTATCGGATACGTGCATCAGCTCGCTGATCTGCGCCGGGGTCAGTTCCCGCAGTTGCTGGATCAGTTCCTGGGAGTGGTCGAGGTATTGCGGCTGGGTGAAGCGCTGGGTAACCGGCGGTGTTTCGTAATCGAGGGTCTTGGCGGGTGAAATCACCATCAGCATGGGGTCGTCTCCTTTAAGCGTCGGGGGATTCTAGGGGCTCGGGCGCCCGGACTCCACCTATGATGGCGATAGTCATGACCGCTGATCGCGGTTCGCCGGCAAGCCGGCTCCTGCACGCGCCTGTAGGAGCCGGCTTGCCGGCGAAGAGGCCCTGATTCCTGGCTCAGATCGGCTATAGTGCGGCGCGGGTTTTGTTCTGGAGGCATCCCTTTTGCGTATCGCGTTTCTCTTCTCGGCCTGGCTTCTGAGTGTCAGCGTGCTGGCAGCGCCCAATGATGTGGCGACCCTGGACCGCAGCACCTGGCCGGAAAAGCTCGACAGCCCGACCCTGTTCGACGTGGCCTCGCGGGCCGAGATCCTCACCTTCGCTCGCGCCTTGCTGATCAGTGAAGCCTGGGACGAGGCCTCGATGAAGCAGCGCCTGGGCCTGCGGATGATCAACATGGAGGCGATCTCTGAGCTGCGCGAGCATCTGTGGCAGCGCCTGCTGGACAACTACAACTTCGCCCAGCAGAGCTGCGACCAGGATGCGTCCTTCTGTTATCTGGTGGAAAACATGCAGCAGCTGCGCAAGCAGGCCGGCAAGTTCCATCTTGGGGAGGACTCCTATTACGCCCGCTGGGCCGAGCCGAGCCGCAGCTTCCACGAGCAGTACCTGGACGAATTGTTGCGCAAGGCCGCGCTGTCACCGCAGACCAGCAGTGAAGTGCTGCGGTACGGCGACTACGAGCGCAATGGCGACGAGCTCAATGACCGGCTGTTTCTGCTGACCTTCGACAGCGCCGCCAACCTGGCGCCGGACAACACGCCCTGGCTCACCAACTACCTGCGCAAGGCCAACCTCAGCGGCACCTTCTTCGTTCTCGGCAACGATATCCAGAACCGTCTCAACCAGGCTTCGGTGGCCAGCCTGCAGTCCCTGTATTCCCGGCAGTGCGTTGGGGTCCAGGGGTGGGAATTCCGTTCCCATAGCCATTGGCAGGACTGGCAGTACTCGATCCAGCGCAGCGCCGACCTGGTGAAAAGCAAGCTGCCGGAAAACTACGTGCCGCTGTTCCGCCCGCCCTATGGCCAGCGTCGCGCCGATGCCCAGGGCTTCTTCAATGCCCAGGGCATGCAAGTGGCGCTATGGGACATCGACGCCCAGGATGGCGCCGGCAAGCTCAAGGCCGAGGACAGCGGGCAAAGAGTGTTGACCTTGATGCTGTTGTGGCGACGCGGGGTGATTGCCTTCAATGCCAAGCAGGATGGGGTCAAGAGCAGCCTGCCCTGGTTGCTGGCCCAGACCGCGCAGAGCGGCATCGGTTGGGAGGACTGCCAGGATGCATTTCGCTGAAACGAAACAGCCTGCGCAAACAGGGAGAAATGGTGGCTGAAGGGGGAAAAACAGCGGGATTTCGAGGCAGGCTGACTTCCGACTTTAACGGTGCCCGGGCCACTCGCCAAGGGCTATTCGTCACTCTGCAAAATAAACATCAAAAAAGCGTCAAAGTGCTTTTTCCTGTCACGGTTTTTGGAGTATTACGAACTCAGACCGCCGAAACCTGCGACACAGGTGGCGTCTCCCAAGACTCCTTGTGTGTGCAGGTCACCTGAACCCCCGCGGGTGAATTCGGTGGCCCTTCGAGGCGCGATACCCCATGGTATTGCGTCGACTGGCTCCCACATAAGGTGACCGAGTATGGATGACCACGGACGTAGCTCTTCTTCCAACCAGCCAATCCTTTATGTACTCGATACCAATGTATTGATTCACGATCCAAACGCCTTACTGAATTTCGAAGAACACCACGTTGCCATTCCCATGACCGTCCTCGAAGAGCTGGACAAGCTCAAGAGCGGGCATCACAGCGTGGCCGCCGAATGCCGCCAGGCCATCCGCCTGATCGACAAGACCCTGGGTGAAGCCTCGCCCGAGGACGTCGAGCTGGGCGTACCGATCCAGCGTGGCAAGAGCGGGCCCAAGGGCTTGCTGTCGATCCTGATGAGCAAGCGCAACGAGCCCACCAGCCTGTTGCCGGAGAACCTCAACGACAACATCATCATCAACCAGTTGATCGACCTGCACGCGCGCAACAAGGACCTGCCCGTGGTGCTGGTGACCAAAGACATCAACATGCGCCTCAAGGCGCGGGCCTGCGGGATCGCCGCCGAGGACTACAGCACCGACCAGTTGGTGGACGACGTGTCCCTGCTGCCCAATGGTTTCCACAACATGAGCGGCTCGTTCTGGGATCGCGTGAGCAAGGTCGAAACCCGCCAGGACCACGGCCGCACCTGGCACCAGGTGCAGTTGATCGACAACCTGCCGGCGGTGCACATCAATGAATTCATCATCGACGAACAGGGCTTTGTCGGCTGGATCAAGGAGATCCGCGCCGACGTGCTGCTGATCCTCGACCTGCATCAGGAACCCCTGTTGCACCAGGAAGCCTGGGGCCTGAAACCGCGGGACATCTACCAGGGCCTGGCGCTGTACGCGCTGCTCGATCCGGATATCCACCTGGTCAACCTGTCCGGCGCCGCGGGCTCGGGCAAGACCATCCTGGCCCTGGCCGCCGCCATCGAGCAGACCATGGTCAGCAAGCGCTACCGGCGCATCATCGCCACCCGCAGCGTGCAGGGGCTGGACCAGGAGATCGGCTTCCTGCCGGGCACCGAGGCGGAGAAGATGGAACCCTGGCTGGGCGCCATTACCGACAACCTCGAAGCCCTGCACATGGACGACGAGAACACCCATGGCAGCGTTGACTACATCCTCAGCAAGGTGCCGTTGCAGTTCAAATCCCTGAACTACATCCGCGGTCGCAGCTTCCAGCAGAGCCTGATCCTGATCGACGAATGCCAGAACCTCACCCCGCACCAGATGAAGACCATCATCACCCGTGCCGGCGCCGGTTCCAAAGTGGTGTGCCTGGGCAACCTGGCACAGATCGACACCCCCTACCTGTCGGCCACCAGCTCGGGCCTGACCTACCTCACCGAACGCTTCAAGGACTTCCCCAACGGCGTGCACATCACCCTGCAAGGGGTGCCGCGCTCGATCCTGGCCGAGTACGCGGAGAGCCATCTGTAACGCCATTTGCTTCCAGCACGGGCGGCCTTCGGGTCGCCCGTTTTGCATCCGGGCCCGGGCCTCGGGTTATCCTGCGCTCCCGCCGCCGAGCGTTCCCCAGTTGGAAAACACCGGATGACCCGCGTTTCCCTGCGCAATATCGACCTGAATCTGTTGGTAATCCTCGATGCCTTGCTGACAGAAAAACACGTGACCCGCACCGGCGAGCGCCTGCACCTGAGCCAGCCGGCCATCAGCCATTCCCTGGGCAAGCTGCGGGTGCTGCTGGACGATCCGCTGCTGATCCGCCAGGGCAATGACGTGCTGCTTAGCCCGCTGGCCCGCAGCCTGCAGGCACCGCTCAAGGAGATTCTCAGCCAGATCGAAACCTTGCTCGGTAAATCCCTGGATTTCGACCCGGCCACCTCCCAGCGGATCTTTCACCTGGCGATGTCGGATTACGCGGCGGCCATTGTCCTTCCCCGGTTGTTGGTGCGCCTGCGCGGCGAGGCGCCACTGATGCGCCTGGTGGTGACCCAGGGCAGCCGGCACCAGATGTCCGAGCAGATTGCCCAGGGCCAGATCGACCTGGCCCTGGGGGTGTTTCCCAGTCTCGGGGGAGAGATCGTCAAGGAGGTGCTGTTTGAAGAGACCTTCTCCTGCCTGGTGGATGGCAGCACCTTGGGCGAGGAGCAAAGCCTGGACTTGAGCACCTATCTGGCGCGCCCGCATTTGCAGGTATCGATGGATGGTTGCTTCAACGGTGAGGTCGATCATCGCCTGGCAGACGAAGGCCTGCAGCGGCAGATTGCGGTCAGCGTGCCTCATTGGGGCGCGGCGCCGAACCTGATCCGCGGCACCGACCTGATCCTCACCGTGGCCAGCCGCACCCTGGACGAGATCCCGCTGCAGACCGGGCTGCTGCGCTTGACCCCACCGCTGAATATTGCGCCTTTCAAGTTCGTGCAGATCTGGCATTCGCGTTTCAGCGATGACCTGGCCCATCGCTGGTTGCGCGAGCAGGTCCGGCTGGCCAGCGTGGCCCAGGACTGAGACGGCCCCTCAGCCCCGGGTGGTGATGACGAAACCGCCGATCACCACCAGCACGCCGATCAGTTTCTGCAAGCTGATGTCCTTGCGTGGCAGGCCCACCAGCCCGAAGTAGTCGATGATCAGCGAGATCAGCAACTGGCCGATGATCACCGCCATGATGAAGTTCAGCGCCCCCAGGCGGGGCGCCATCAACAGTGCGACGGTGATGTAGAGCACCCCGGCCAGGCCGCCCATCCAGATCCACCAGGGGCCTTGCAGCGCGGCCACGAGATTGGGCTTGGGCACCTTGATCACCAGCAGCAGGCCCCCCAGCACCAGCAGGCTGACCAGCAGCGAAACGCCTGTGGCCCACAGTGGATGCCCCAACACGGTGCCCAGGCGGGCGTTGGTGCCGGCCTGGAGGGGCACGGCGAAACCGGCGAGCAGGCTGAGCAGGATCGAAACGAACAAGGCCATGGAGCGACTTCCTTTTTTGAAGGTAGGCACTGTTGTACGTTTATCCGCCGTCGGGCTCCAATTCGTTGTTCTGATGCGGGATATTCGTCGGGCTGATTGCCGTTTGGCGCGGGCAGATGCCCCGTGCGAAAAATTGACCCGCGGGTTTACAATCGGCCCACCTGATCAGGAGTAACGCCGTGCTGACTCATCTCGATTCCCAAGGGCGCGCCAATATGGTCGACGTCACCGACAAGGCCGTGACCTTTCGCGAGGCGGCGGCCGAAGCGCGGGTGCGCATGCTCCCGCAAACCCTGCAGATGATCGTCAGTGGCGGTCACCCCAAGGGCGATGTATTTGCCGTGGCGCGCATCGCCGGGATCCAGGCGGCGAAGAAGACCAGTGACCTGATTCCCCTGTGCCATCCCCTGATGCTGACCAGCGTCAAAGTCGAACTCAGTGCCCAGGGCGAGGACAGCGTGCACATCGTGGCGCGTTGCAAGCTGTCGGGGCAGACCGGGGTGGAAATGGAGGCGCTGACCGCCGCCAGCGTCGCCGCGCTGACCATCTACGACATGTGCAAGGCCGTGGACCGCGGCATGACCATCGAAGGCGTTCGGGTGCTGGAGAAGAGCGGTGGCAAAAGCGGCGATTACCGGGTGGCTGACGCATGAGGATCTCGGTGAAGTTCTTTGCCCGTTACCGTGAGGCCCTGGGGCTCGATGGCCTGCCTATCGAGGGTGACTTTGCCTGTGTCGACGATGTGCGCCAGGCATTGCTGGCCCGTGAGGGCGCCAGCGTATTGGCCGAACAGAACCTGATGTGCGCCCGCAACGAAGAGCTGTGCCAGCTGGACGAGCCCTTGGCGGACGGCGATGAAGTGGCGTTCTTCCCCACCGTGACCGGAGGCTGAGATGGCGATCCGTGTGCAATCCGCGGCCTTCGATCCCGGCGCCGAAGTCAACGCCATGCACGCCGCCGATACCGGGGTGGGCGCGGTGGTCAGCTTTGTCGGCTACGTGCGCGACTTCAATGATGGGCAGGATGTCCATGGCATGTTTCTTGAGCACTACCCGGGCATGACCGAAAAGGCCCTGGGCAAGATCGCCGCCGAAGCCGAGCAGCGCTGGCCACTGTTGCAACTGGAAGTGCTGCACCGCATCGGCGCCCTGGAGCCGGGCGAGCCCATTGTGTTTGTCGGTGCCGCCAGTGCCCATCGCCAGGCGGCATTCGAGGCCTGCGCCTTTGTCATGGATTACCTGAAGACTCGGGCGCCTTTCTGGAAGAAGGAAAACACCGCCGACGGCCCGCGCTGGGTCGAAGGTCGCGACAGCGACCATGCGGCGGCGCAGCGCTGGAAAGCCTGACCCCCTGAGGCAGCGTCCAGGGCAGGCAGCCTGCTGATCCCCTCAAGCGAGTGTGCATTTCCCCAGTGACCATTGGGGAAATGCACCTGTTCGCGTCGTTGACGATATGTACATAAAAGTCCAGTATGGATTAACAAGTACAAATAAAGCGTCGCCTGTTTCTCCTCTTCTTTCTGTCTTGCCAAACCAACAACAACCCGCGAGAGAACGAACATGAAAAAACTCCCCCTCATCAGTGGCCTGGCCTTGAGCCTGTTGGCGTGCAGCAGCCTGTTCGCGGCCGAAAAGACCCTGCGCCTGGGCATCGAGGCGGCGTACCCGCCATTTGCCTTCAAGACCGCCGAGGGCAAGATCGGTGGTTTCGACTACGACATCGGCAATGCCCTGTGCGCGCAGATGCAGGTCAAGTGCGAGTGGATCGAGGGCGAGTTCGACGGCCTGATTCCCTCGTTGAAAGTGAAGAAGATCGACGCGGCGCTGTCCTCCATGACCATTACCGCCGAGCGCCGCAAATCCGTGGATTTCACCCACAAGTACTATTTCACCTCGTCGCGCCTGGTGATGAAGAAGGGCGCCGAGGTGGACGACCAGTACGCCAGCCTCAAGGGCAAGACCGTGGGCGTGCAGCGCTCCACCACCACCGACCGCTATGCCACCGAGGTGTTCGAACCCAAGGGCATCAAGGTGGTGCGCTACAGCAACAACGAAGAGATCTACATGGACCTCGCGGCCGGGCGCCTGGACGCGATCTTTGCCGACAGCATTCCGCTGGCCGACTTTCTGTCGATGCCCCGGGGGGCCGACTACGCCTTTGTCGGGCCTGAGCTCAAAGATCCGAAGTACGTCGGCGAGGGCGCCGGGATTGCCGTGCGCAAAGGCAACAGTGAACTGGTGGGCGAGTTGAACAAGGCCATCGATGATATTCGGGCCAATGGTGAATATCAGAAGATCCAGGCCAAGTACTTCAAGTCGGATATCTATGGGGATTGAGACGTTGCGGCATTCTTGAGGGCGTCTTCGCGAGCGCGCTGGCTCCTACAGGTGTGGTGCAAGCCGTGTAGGAGCGAGCTTGCTCGCGAACCTTTATTGGCCCTTCAATTCCTTCAGGTGCTTGTACACCGTCGCCCGGCCCATGTTCAGCACGTTGGCCACGTAGTTGGAGGCGCTCTTGCCCTTGAAGGCGCCCTCGGCGTGCAGCGCCAGCACCAGTTCGCGTTTGTGATCGCGGGTCAGCAGGTTCAGCCCCAGCTGGCGCTCGCGCAGCCAGTTGTGCAGGAAGGTGTTGATCCGCTCCTGCCAGTCATCGCGAAACAGCGAGTCGGGCTGGGGAATCAGCTTGCTCGGCGACAGAAACAGGTCCAGTGCCGCCTTGGCATTTTCCAGCAGCGAGATGTTCAGGTTGATGCACAGCACCGCCTGGGGCTGGCCTTGGCTGTCGCGCAGCACGCTGCTAAGGCTGCGGATCTTCTGACCGTCCCAGTTGAGTTTTTCATAGGGGCCGATATTGCGTTCGTCGCTGTCGCCGCTGAGCAGGTCTTCCAGGGCCGCATCGTCGCCCACTTCGCGCTTGGACAGGTTGTTGGCGATGTAGTCGATCTTCTGTGTACGCAGGTCGTGGAGCACCACCTCGGCATGGGGGAAGAACAAGGTGGCAATGGCATCGGCAATCGCCCGGAAATTGTCCAGGGCAGGGTCCTTTGCAGGTGAGGTCATGGTCGTACTCCAGGCAGCTTCAGTGCCCGCCGGCAGCGGGCGCTGGGAGTGTGCCGCAATCGTTGGGGGCGCCTCAACCGGTGGTTCGGTCGAGGCGGGCCGGGGACAGCATGGCAGGCGTGAGGCCGAAGCGGGTCAGGTGTTCCGGCAAGGGGGCACCTCGCACCAGGGCGGCGCTGGCCTGGCCCATGGCCGGCGAGGTCTGGATGCCGTAGCCGCCTTGCCCGGCGACCCAGAACAGGCCGGGCACCTGGGGATCGAAGCCGGCCAGCAGATCGCCGTCGCTGACAAAGCTGCGCAGGCCAGCCCAGGTCCGGGTCGGACGTCGGATGCTCAGGGTGGTGGCTTCTTCGATCTGGTAGATGCCCAGGGCAATGTCCAGCTCTTCGGGTTGCACATCGTGGGGTTCGACCGGGTCGGCGTTGGCCGGCGAGCCGAGGAACATACCGGCGTCGGGCTTCATGTAGAAGGATTCGTCCAGGCTCACCAGCATTGGCCAGTGGTGGAAGTCCAGGCCTTCGGCGCCGGCGAAGATGAAAGCCGCGCGGCGCTTGGGCTGCAGGCCCAGGGCGCGGGCTCCGGCCATTGTGCCGATGTGGTCGGCCCAGGCCCCGGCGGCATTGATCAACACCGGCGCGCTGAAGGTCTGACCGGCCGTTCGCACCTGCCACTGCCCCTGGCTGTCGCGCTCGATCCCCAGCACTTCGTGGTCTGTGCAGACCTGGCCCTGGTTGCGGCGGATGCCCCGCAGGTAGCCCTGGTGCAGGGCGTCGGTGTCGATATCGCTGGCGCTGGGGTCGTAGAGGGCGCCATGGACCTTTTCACGGCGCAGGATCGGCAGGCGTGCACAGGCTTCGTCTGCACTGAGCAGTTGCATCTCCGGCACCGAGGCCTTGGCGCTGAGGTATTGGCTGTTCAGTTCGGCCGGGTCACCGTTGAAGTCCACGGTCATTTCACCCCGTGGGGTCAGCAGTGGGTGTTCGCAGAAACCTTCTGGCGGGTGGTCGAAGAAGGCCCGGCTGGCCAGGGTCAGGGCTCGCACCTGGGCGGTGCCATAGGCGGCGGTGTAGAGCGCGGCGGAACGGCCGGTGGAGTGATAGGCCGGGTGCGACTCGCGTTCCAGCACGATGACCCGGCCATGGGGCGACAGCCAGTAGCCGGTGGAGGCCCCGGCGATACCGCCGCCGATGATGATGAAATCTGCCTGGGTCATTGATAACTCCGCAAAAAATACAGGTGACGGGTGCTTATGGCTGGCGTTGCAAGTGGTACAGGGCATTGGCCAGGGCAATGTCTTCCAGACCCAGGCCGATGGAGCGGAAGAACACATGGCGCTCGGCGCTGGGGCGCCGGGCCTGGCCGCTGAGCAGCTCCGGCAGGTCGCCGAGGATCGCCGCGCTGTCCCAGCCGTGCTGTTGGCCGGCAATCAGCATCTCGCCGGCCGAGCCCGGCGTGGTGCGCCGGTAGTCGCAGTAGACCTGCATCTGTGCCAGGGCCGCGGGCGGCACTTCGTGGGCCCGTGGCGCATTGGTGCTGATGGAGGTGATCAGCGCCGGCTTGCCGAGGCTGCTCGGATCCAGCACGGGGCCGGCGGACGAGGTGCAGAGCATGATCACGTCGGCGCCTTCGGTGGCGTCTTCAAGCCGGGCCACCAGTTGCAAGCGCGGGTCGAGGGCTTGCAAGTGGGCAAGCTCCGCGGCGGGCTTGTTCGCCAGGCTCGGGGAATAGAGGCGGATGCTCTGCCAGGGGCGCAGGCCCTGCACATAGCGCAAGTGCGCCTGGGCCACCGCGCCGCTGCCGATGATCGTCAGGTGCCGGGCCTCGGGCATGGCCAGTGCCTCCACGGCGACTGCAGTGGTGGCGGCGGTACGGGCGGTGGTCAGTTCGGCGGCGTCGCACAGCAGCAGCGGCTGGCCGCTGTCCATGGACATCAGCAACGTCCAGGCGGTGACCAGTGCGCCTTCGGTGCGGACGATGTAGGGCGAAGTCTTGACCCCGTACACCCGATCTTCAGCCAGCACCCCCAGGTAATTGATGAAGTCGCCGGCCCCCTGGGGAAACTCCACCAGCTGTTGTGCCGGTTGCACGGCAAGCCCGGCAGCCAGGTCACGGAACAGTTTGCGCAGGATCTGCGGCACGTCGATGCGTTCGAGCAATTGACGGGCCTCGGGGCGGGCAATCACGTAAGGCGTGCTGGACATGCAAGGACTCCCAGGAATTAAACTAATTTGTCTATTATGGACTTTTAGTTATTGTGGGCAATATCCAGGCGAAAAAAAACGCAGCCTGTGGTCGGGCTGCGTTTCTTCAGGTTGCCGGGGGCGCTGCGCGAGCGCCGGCCGTCAGGCTTGCGGGCGCTTGCGCTCCACCGGGCGCAGCAGTTCGGCGGGCGGCATTTCGCAGCTGATCTTGCGGCCCAGCAGGGCTTCGATCGATGGCAGCTGGTAGGAGTCGTCCTCGCCGGCGAAGCTGATGGATACGCCGTCGGCACCGGCGCGACCGGTCCGGCCGATGCGGTGCACATAGTCGTCCGGCACTTCCGGCAGGGTGAAGTTGATCACGTGGCTGATGCCGTCGATGTGGATGCCGCGGCCGGCCACGTCGGTGGCCACCAGGACCCGGATCTTGCCTTCGCGGAAGCCTTCCAGGGTCTTGATCCGCTTGTGCTGCGGCACGTCGCCGGACAGCTGGGCGGCGTTCACCCCATCGCGTACCAGGCGTTCCTCGATGCGTCGCACTTCATCCTTGCGGTTGGCGAAGACCATCACCCGTTCCCAGCCGTTGTCGGTGACCAGGTTGTACAGCAGCTTGTACTTGTCGGCGCCGGCCACGGCATAGATGTGCTGTTCGACGTTGGCGTTGGCGACGTTCTCGGCTTCGATCTCGACGATCGCCGGGTCGGTGGTCCATTGCTTGGCCAGGTTCATCACGTCTTCGGTGAAGGTGGCGGAGAACAGCAGGGTCTGGCGCTCGCTCTTGGGCGGGGTCTGGCGAATGATCTGACGTACCTGCGGGATGAAGCCCATGTCGAGCATGCGGTCGGCTTCGTCCAGCACCATCACTTCGACCATGTCCAGGTGCACGTCGCCGCGCTGGTTGAAGTCCAGCAGACGGCCCGGGGTGGCCACCAGGATGTCGCAGTGGCGGGCTTCCAGGTGCTTGAGCTGCTTGTCGAAATCCATGCCGCCAACGAAGGTCATGACGTTGAGGCCGGTGTACTTGGTCAGCGCCGCGGCGTCCTTGGCGATCTGTACCACCAGCTCCCGGGTCGGAGCGATGATTAGCGCCCGTGGTTCGCCCATGTAGCGCTCCTTGGGCGGCGGGGTCTGCAGCAGCTGGGTGATGATCGACACCAGGAACGCGGCGGTCTTGCCGGTACCGGTCTGGGCCCGGCCGATGGCGTCCTTGCCCGCCAGGGTATAGCCCAACACCTGGGCCTGGATTGGCGTGCAATAGGGAAAGCCCAGGTCCTGGATGGCGTGCATCAGTTCCGGAGCGAGCTTGAAGTCGTGGAAGCGGGTCTTGCCTTCCTGGGGTTCGACCACGAAGTCTTCGAGCTTCCAGGTGCTGACCGGCGGTTTCGGCGCGCGCGGGCGACGCGGCTGCTCGGCTTTGGGTTGCTCGGCCTTGGGCTTCTCTTGGCGTGGGGCTTTGGGAGCGGAAGGGGTGGCCGGTGTGTTCACCGGTTCTTTTTTAGCTGCGGTAGCGGGTGCGCTCCGTTCCGGCTGACGGCCGTCATGACGGCTGCTGGAACTGGGGGAGGGGGCACTGGGGCTTGGCGCGAGCGGCTCAGCCTCGCTTTTACCGAAGATTTTCTTGAGTGCTTTGAGCACGGTCATCTCATCAATTGGTTAAGGAATGTACGCCGGCCAGTGTAATGCAAGAAACGGGCGCGGCGTAGTCTGTTGCTCACCGGGGGCGCGGCGCGCGGATTTTCTAGCGCAAGCGCTCGCTCAGCCAGGAGCCGATGTCGCGGATTTCCTCTGGTAACACCTCGTGTTCCATTGGGTATTCCTGCCATGTCACGGTGACACCATGTTGCTTCAGGTACTCATAAGCGGTACGGCCCATGGCGTTCTGCACCACTTCGTCGTACTGGCCGTGCAGGCAAAGCACCGGAATCCGCTGTTGGCTGGCCGACAGTTGCAGTTCATCGCTGAAGGTCGGGGCATAGGTGGACAGGGCAAGTACGCCACCCAATGGACCCTGCCATTTGAGGAAGGCGGTGTGCAGTACAACGGCGCCACCCTGGGAGAAACCGGCGAGGAAAATTCGCGATGCGTCTATTCCGCTGGTGCGTTGTTCTTCGATCAGTCTGATGACCTCGTCAGACGATTCTTCAAGCTGTTCACGGCTAATGGCGCGGGCCGGGTTCATGGCCAGAATGTCGTACCAGCTGGGCATGGCATATCCGCCATTGATGGTCACTGCCCGGGTCGGTGCCTGGGGCAATACGAAGCGCGTGCTCAGCAGGGTTTCCTGCAGCATTTCGGCTACTGGCAGGAAGTCGTAACGGTCCGCTCCCAGGCCATGAAGCCAGATCACACAGGCATCTGCGGGCTTGCTGGGCTGAAGAATCAAGGGCTCGGTCATGGCTGCTCCATTTATGTGCGTGCGCGCTGATTGTGTGCGTGAGGGAAGGGCGCGCCCGGTTGATCGGTGAAGAAGATGTCGCACGGTTGAACGTTTTACTGTTGATCAGCGGCTGAAACGCTTTAGCCGGGACTGTGGTACGGGCTTTGCTATGGCTCAGAAAGAGGAGCCCGGGTGAAAGCCCTGCCCGCCGGCGGTAACACTAACAGGCTACCGCAGGCGATGGGATAGCCAGCCTCCTCTGATGAAGGTTCGCCACTGGCCGCTACGGGCTTTGCGAACTGCGAAGGGCTACAGCCCGTTCGGCCGATTGGTGAGATGTAGGTCCCCTATTACGTGGATTTCTCCTACTAGACTCATAGCTAAGGTCTTACGCCGCTTGACCCCATAAAAAAGCCTACACGGGTCAGTGCCTCATAAGGGCGCGGCAGGACTCAAGCTCCGACACAACAAGAGCAAAATTGGAGGTTTGAATGAAGATGTTGAAATCCACCCTGGCTGCCGTCACGGCAGCAACGGTGCTGGGTATGAGCGGTTTCGCACAGGCGGGTGCGACCCTCGATGCAGTACAGAAGAAAGGATTCGTGCAATGCGGCGTCAGTGACGGTTTGCCGGGCTTCTCGGTACCGGATGCCACCGGCAAGATCCTCGGCATCGATGCCGACGTCTGCCGCGCGGTGGCTGCTGCGGTGTTCGGCGATGCGACCAAGGTCAAGTTCAGCCAGTTGAATGCCAAGGAGCGCTTCACTGCGCTGCAGTCCGGCGAGATCGACGTGCTGTCGCGCAACACCACCTGGACCAGTTCCCGCGATGCGGGCATGGGCCTGGTGTTCACCGGCGTCACCTATTACGACGGCATCGGTTTCCTGGTGAACAACAAGCTGGGTGTAAAAAGCGCCAAAGAGCTGGACGGTGCGACTATCTGTATTCAAGCCGGTACCACTACCGAACTGAACGTGTCGGACTACTTCCGCGGCAATGGTCTGAAATACACCCCGATCACTTTCGATACCTCAGATGAAAGCGCCAAGTCCCTGGAGTCCGGGCGTTGCGACGTGCTGACCTCCGACAAATCCCAGCTCTACGCGCAGCGCAGCAAGCTGGCAACCCCCACCGACTATGTCGTACTGCCGGAAACCATCTCCAAGGAGCCCCTGGGCCCGGTGGTGCGCAAGGGTGATGAAGAGTGGTTCAGCATCGTCAAGTGGACCCTGTTCGCCATGCTCAACGCCGAAGAGGCGGGTGTCACCTCGAAGAACGTCGAGGCTGAAGCCAAATCCACCAAGAACCCTGATGTTGCACGTCTGCTGGGCGCGGACGGTGAATACGGCAAAGACCTGAAACTGCCGAAGGACTGGGTAGTGCAGATCGTCAAGCAAGTAGGTAACTACGGTGAAGTGTTCGAGAAAAACCTCGGCAAGAGCACGCCACTGGCCATCGACCGCGGCCTGAACGCGCTGTGGAACAACGGCGGCATCCAATACGCACCACCTGTGCGCTGATGGTTCTATCACCCGGCGGGCCAACCGCCGGGTGATGTTCTGTTCCATTATTCCTGGGGCACTTCATGCAAAATACAATCGGCGCACCCAAGCAGAGGCTCAGCCTCAGCGATCCCCGTGTGCGCGCCTGGCTGTTCCAGATCATCACCCTGGTGGCGGTGGTTTCGCTGGGCTGGTTTCTGTTCGACAACACGCAGACCAACCTCCAGCACCGAGGGATCACCTCGGGTTTCGACTTTCTCGAGCGCAGCGCCGGGTTCGGCATCGCGCAACACCTGATTGCCTACACCGAAGCGGATAGCTATGCCCGGGTGTTCGTCATCGGCCTGCTCAATACCCTGCTGGTGACCTTTATCGGGGTGATCCTCGCGACCCTGCTGGGGTTCATCATCGGTGTGGCGCGGCTGTCGCCGAACTGGATCATCAGCAAGCTGGCGACGGTGTATGTGGAAGTGTTCCGCAACATTCCGCCGCTGCTGCAGATCCTGTTCTGGTACTTCGCGGTATTCCTGACCATGCCGGGGCCGCGCAACAGCCATAACTTCGGCGATATGTTCTTCGTCAGCAGCCGCGGCCTGAACATGCCGGCGGCGCAGATGGCCCCCGGTTTCTGGGCGTTTGTCGCAAGCCTGGTCCTGGCCATCGGCGCCATCGTGCTGATGTGCCGCTGGGCCAACCGGCGTTTTGAAGCCACCGGCGTGCCTTTTCACAAGTTCTGGAGCGGCCTGGGCCTGTTCTTGGTGATTCCCGCGTTGTGCACGCTGATCTTTGGCTCGCCGGTGCACTGGGAGATGCCGAAGCTGGCGGGGTTCAACTTCGTCGGCGGCTGGGTGCTGATTCCCGAGCTGCTGGCCCTGACCCTGGCCCTGACTGTCTACACCGCGGCGTTCATCGCCGAGATCGTGCGGTCCGGGATCAAGTCGGTGAGCCACGGCCAGACCGAGGCGGCCCGCTCCCTGGGGCTGCGCAACGGCCCGACCCTGCGCAGGGTGATCATTCCCCAGGCCCTGCGGGTGATCATTCCGCCGCTGACCAGCCAATACCTGAACCTGGCGAAGAACTCGTCCCTGGCCGCCGGTATCGGCTACCCGGAAATGGTTTCGCTGTTCGCCGGCACGGTGCTCAACCAGACCGGACAGGCCATCGAAGTCATTGCCATCACCATGAGCGTGTACCTGGCGATCAGCATCAGCATTTCCCTGCTGATGAACTGGTACAACAAGCGCATTGCGCTGATCGAGCGGTGAGGAAGCGCCCATGACGACTCATACCTTCAAGCCCGATATGCCGCCGCCCAGCCGCAGTATCGGCGTGCTGGCGTGGATACGCGCCAACATGTTTTCCAACTGGCTCAATACCCTGTTGACCCTGTTTGCCTTCTACCTGATCTACCTGGTGGTGCCGCCGCTGCTGCATTGGGCGATTCTCGACGCCAACTGGGTCGGTACCACCCGCGCCGACTGCACCAGGGGGGGCGCCTGCTGGGTGTTCATCCAGCAACGCTTCGGCCAGTTCATGTACGGCTACTACCCGGTTGAACTGCGCTGGCGGGTAGACCTGACCGTGTGGCTGGCGGTGATCGGTGCCGCACCGTTGTTCATCTCGCGCTTCCCGCGCAAGGCGATCTACGGGCTGTGCTTTCTGGTGGGTTACCCGATCATTGCCTACAGCCTGTTGCACGGCGGCTACCTGGGCCTGAGCAATGTCGCCACCAGCCAGTGGGGCGGCCTGATGCTGACCCTGGTGATCGCCACCGTGGGCATCGCCGGGGCACTGCCGCTGGGAATCCTGCTGGCATTGGGAAGGCGCTCCAACCTGCCGGCGATCCGCGTGGTCTGCGTGACCTTCATCGAGTTCTGGCGCGGCGTGCCGCTGATCACCGTGCTGTTCATGTCGTCGGTGATGCTGCCGCTGTTCCTGCCCGAAGGCATGAATTTCGACAAGCTGCTGCGGGCGCTGATCGGGGTGATCCTGTTCCAGTCGGCCTATGTGGCCGAGGTGGTACGCGGTGGCCTGCAGGCCATTCCCAAGGGCCAGTACGAAGCGGCTGCGGCCATGGGCCTGGGCTACTGGCGCGCCATGGGGCTGGTGATTCTGCCCCAGGCCCTGAAGTTGGTGATCCCCGGCATCGTCAACACCTTTATCGCCCTGTTCAAGGACACCAGCCTGGTGATCATCATCGGCCTGTTCGACCTGCTCAACAGCGTCAAGCAGGCCGCCGCCGACCCCAAATGGCTGGGCATGGCCACCGAAGGCTATGTCTTCGCGGCCCTGGTGTTCTGGATTTTCTGTTTCGGTATGTCCCGCTACTCCATGCACCTGGAGCGTAAGTTGGACACAGGCCACAAGCGTTAGGAGTACCTCCATGAGTCAAGCGAGCAAAAAGCCTGTGGGCCCTGAAGGCATTATTCAGATGCAGGGTGTGAACAAGTGGTACGGCCAGTTCCACGTGTTGAAGGACATCAACCTCAACGTCCGCCAAGGTGAGCGCATCGTGCTGTGCGGGCCTTCGGGTTCGGGCAAGTCCACCACCATCCGCTGCCTCAACCGCCTGGAAGAACACCAGCAGGGGCGCATCGTGGTGGATGGCGTGGAACTGACCAACGACCTCAAGCAGATCGAGGCCATCCGCCGGGAAGTGGGCATGGTGTTCCAGCACTTCAACCTGTTCCCGCACCTGACCATTTTGCAGAACTGCACGTTGGCGCCGATGTGGGTACGCAAGATGCCCAAGCGCAAGGCCGAGGAAATCGCCATGCATTACCTGGAGCGGGTGCGCATTCCGGAGCAGGCCAACAAGTACCCGGGCCAGCTCTCCGGCGGCCAGCAGCAAAGGGTGGCGATTGCCCGTGCGTTGTGCATGAAGCCCAAGATCATGCTGTTCGACGAACCCACCTCGGCCCTGGACCCGGAGATGGTCAAGGAGGTGCTGGACACCATGATCGGCCTGGCCGAAGACGGCATGACCATGCTCTGCGTGACCCACGAAATGGGCTTTGCCCGCACCGTGGCCAACCGGGTGATCTTCATGGACAAGGGCGAGATCGTCGAGCAGGCGGCACCCAACGACTTCTTCGACAACCCGCAGAACGATCGCACCAAGCTGTTCCTGAGCCAGATCCTGCATTGATGCTGCAGAGGGGCCTGCGCTGACGATAAACCCGGACTGGCTCCGGGTTTATTTTTGCCCGGCGTTCAACTGCCAGCAGCGCCGAGCTGTGGTTCGGGTTGGTCGCTCAAGGCCGAGGGCGCCAGCCGTGGCTCGCCAAGGGCCAGTACGTCCTTCATCAACCGTGGGTGACGGTCCAGCAGGTGCATCAGCACGTACAGCGGTTGGGGCACGCCGACTTCGCCGCGCTCGTATCGGGAAAAGGCATTGTGCCCGCCGCCGGACAGCAGTTTGACCGCTTCCTTCTGCGAGAGGTGCAGCTTGCGGCGGATGCGCTTCATGTCGGCGGCGACGCTCTGCCGGTACTCCTCCAGCAATTGGTCGCCCGCGGCGGTGTAGCGTTCTGCACTGGCGGCGTCGAATTCGATTTCACCACACTCCTGGCATTCCCAACCCGCCAGGCCATGGAGGTGACGCTGCAGGTGCCGATAGTCGATGAGCTCGCTGCGCTGCTCGAACGCCAGCATGCCGGTGGGAGCGCCGCATCTGTAGCATTGTTGCCGTTTCATGTCTCTGCCTCCTTGAAGGAGATCACGGGAGGCCCTGCGCCGGGGCGGTAAGTGACCTTGATGTAGAGCGCCCAGTTATCGGTGCGGGTGTAATACACGCCCTGCCACAGCCGATGATCGCTATAGGTGGTCATCGATTTGTAGAACAGGCTGCCCTGGAGTCCGGCTATCACTCGTTGCATGGCCGCCAGGGACAATCCGAGTTCCTTGCCCCAGCGCAATGCGCTTCGAGTGAAGGCTTGTGCTCCTTGCCGAGCGACCTGCGCCTTGATCAGCGACAGGTCATGGTGAGGTGTTTTCTTTTCCATAAGACACCCTTGAGGCTTGATCGAAATTACCCTTATAGGGTTTTTTGTCAAGACCTGTTTGAAATGGCGAAAGTGCCTGCTCCAGCCTAAAACGTTGAACTCTGCGAAAGGTCTGAATACCATGCCAGGCAATTCATCCGATGATTGGATGAAAGAGTGAGTTCAATGAGCGAAATATCCCCCCTGATCAAACGTTCCCTGGTCGACCAGGCCTTGGAGCAACTGCGCCTGCGCATCACCAATGGCGCCTGGGTCGTGGGCCAACGCCTGCCCACCGAACCGGAACTGGCCAGTGAGCTGGGCATCAGCCGCAACACCGTGCGCGAGGCCATGCGGGTACTGGCGTTTTCCGGGCTGATCGAAATCCGCCAGGGTGACGGTAGTTACCTGCGAGCGGTGGCCGATCCGCTGGACATGCTCCAGGCCCTGTCCCAGTGCTCCCTGGAACAGGCCCGGGAAACCCGGCAGATCCTTGAAGTGGAGGCAGTCGGCCTGGCGGCCCTGCGCCGCACCGACGAGGACCTGCAGGCCCTGAAGCAAGCCTTGCAGACCAGCAGCGGGCATTTTCATGGCGACCTGGAAAGCTACATCGCCTGCGACCTGGTGTTTCACCAGCGCCTGGTGGACGCCGCCCACAACCCGACCCTCAGCCAGCTGTATCGCTATTTCTCCAGCGTGGTCGGCGCCCAGTTGCGCCAGACCCTGACCCTGACTCCGCGTCGCCAGGACGTTTTCGATCTCCATCAGCACCTGCTGGATGCCATCGAGCAAGGCGACCCCGAGCGGGCCAAGAACCTTTCACGCCAGTTGATCAACGAATCCTGAATCCGAGACCTTTATGTCCAACCACCAGGCCCCTCCGAACACCCCGTCGCCTCCAGAATTGTTGATCGACGCCGAGGCCGATGACGAACAAGTCCAGCAGGCCCCTGCACCCTTGCGCCGGCCCTGGCTGTTGCTGCTGGGACTGATTCTGGTGGCGCTGAACCTGCGTCCGGCACTGTCGAGCATGGCGCCACTGCTCAGTGACGTATCCCAGAGCCTGGGCCTGTCGGCGGCCAAGGCGGGGTTACTGACCACCTTGCCGGTGTTGTGCCTGGGGCTGTTCGCGCCTTTGGCGCCGCTGCTGGCCCGGCGCTTCGGTGCCGAGCGGGTGGTGCTGGGGATTCTCCTGACCCTGGCCCTGGGCATTGTGCTGCGCAGCTCGCTCGGTGAGTTCGGCGTCTTTGCCGGGAGCGTCCTGGCCGGGGCCAGCATCGGCGTGATCGGGGTGCTGCTGCCGGGCATCGTCAAGCGTGACTTCGCTCGGCACGCGGGCACCATGACCGGGGTCTACACCATGGCCCTGTGCCTGGGGGCGGCGATGGCGGCGGGGGCCACGGTACCCCTGAGCCAGCATTTCGGGGGCAGCTGGGCCATGGGCCTGGGCTTCTGGGTGGTGCCGGCGCTGGTGGCGGCCCTGTTCTGGTTGCCACAGGTCGGGCACCAGCACGGTGCTCACCATGTGGCCTTTCGCGTGCGTGGTCTGCTGCGGGACCGCCTGGCCTGGCAGGTAACCCTGTACATGGGCCTGCAATCCTCCCTGGCGTACATCGTGTTTGGCTGGTTGCCGTCGATCCTGATCGGCCGAGGGCTGACCCCGACCCAGGCCGGGCTGGTGCTGTCCGGTTCGGTGATCGTGCAATTGGCCAGCTCCCTGGCGGCGCCCTGGCTGGCGACCCGGGGCAAGGACCAGCGCCTGGCCATCGTGATTGTCATGCTGATGACCCTGGGCGGCCTGTTCGGTTGCCTGTACGCGCCCATCGAGGGCCTGTGGGGCTGGGCGATCCTGCTGGGCCTGGGGCAGGGTGGCACCTTCAGCCTGGCCTTGACCCTGATCGTGCTGCGCTCCCGGGACCCCCATGTGGCGGCCAACCTGTCGAGCATGGCCCAGGGCATCGGCTACACCCTGGCTTCCATGGGGCCGTTTGCGGTGGGCCTGGTGCACGACTGGACCGGGGGCTGGAATGCTGTGGGCTGGATTTTCGCAGTGCTGGGCTGCGGTGCAATCATCGCCGGGCTGGGCGCCGGTCGTTCGCTGCATGTGCAGGTGCAGAGCGAGAGAATCTGACGGGCCTTGCTTGCGGTATTTGCCCGGTAAATGCCGATAGTGTTCGCCGGGGTTGCGGATTATTGTGCTGCATCCCCCTTGCCCTTTCGGAGTCCGTTCATGAGTGATGCCCATCGTGCCCTGATCACCGAGTTCTATCAGGCTTTCCAGCGCCTGGATGCCGAGGCCATGAGCGCCTGCTACACCGAGGATGTGCTGTTCAGTGACCCGGCGTTCGGCCAGTTGCGTGGGCGTGATGCCGGCGATATGTGGCGCATGCTCACCTCCCGTGCCAAGGATTTTTCCCTGACGTTTGATCAGGTGCGTGCCGACTCGAACTCCGGTAGCGCGCACTGGGTTGCCACTTACCTGTTCAGCCAGACCGGCAACACGGTGGTCAACGATATCCAGGCCCGGTTCGTGTTTCGCGACGGCAAGATCTGCGAGCACCACGATCAGTTCGACATGTGGCGTTGGGCGCGCCAGGCCCTGGGCACCAAGGGCCTGCTGCTGGGCTGGACGCCGCTGCTCAGGAATGCTGTTCGAGCCCAGGCGCGCAAGGGGCTCAAGGCCTTCCAGAGCGGTCGCTGAAAGCCATCCTCTGCTAAGATCGCGGCTTGTTATCCACAGGCCTCGATACCTTTTGTGACCAGCCCTCTTTCATCCTCCAGTGCCGAAACGGCGCAGCCTGCCACCGATGCCAAGCCCTGGTTCGTGTACCTGGTGCGCGCGGCCAACGGCGCTCTGTACTGCGGCATCAGCGACGACCCCGTGAAGCGCTTCGCCAAGCACCAGAGCGGCAAGGGCGCGCGTTTCTTTCTCTCCAGCCCAGCGGTGGCGCTGGTCTATACCGAGGCCTGCCGCGACAAGGGCGAAGCCCTGCGCCAGGAGCGGCTGATCAAGAAGCTCAGGAAGAGCGCGAAGGAATGCCTGGTGGCTACGGCCAGCGCCACGGCATCAATCTGACTGATAGGTTCTCATCAGCTGGATCTGTAGGCCGTCCACGGATTGCACGCTAAGCTTCAGCGCTCTCCCTCTTGTGGCGGACCCCAGCATGTCAGAGTTGATCCTGCACCATTACCCAACTTCTCCATTCGCGGAAAAAGCCCGCTTGCTCCTGGGTTTCAAGGGCCTGTCCTGGCGCTCCGTGAAGATCTCCCCGGTCATGCCCAAGCCTGATCTCACGGCCCTGACCGGCGGCTATCGCAAGACCCCGGTGTTGCAGATCGGCGCGGATATCTATTGCGACACGGCCTTGATCGCCCGGCGCCTGGAGCAGGAAAAAGCCTCACCGGCACTGTTTCCCGAAGGCCAGGAAATGATCAGCGCGACCTTCGCCGCGTGGGTTGATTCGGTAGTGTTCCAGCATGCGGTAACCCTGGTGTTCCAGCCCGAATCGGCGGCCGTGCGCTTTGGCAAGCTGCCGCCGGAAGCGGTCAAGGCCTTCATGGCCGACCGTGCCGGACTGTTCAGTGGCGGCAGCGCCAGCCGGCTGCCTCTGGAGGTGGCCAAGCATCAGTGGCCAACCCTCATGGCGCGTCTGGAGCAGCAGTTGCAGCGCGAGCCGGGGGACTTCCTGTTTGGCGAGCCGTCGATTGCCGATATCGCCCTGGCTCACCCGCTGTGGTTCCTCAAGGGCACGCCGGTGACTGCGCCGCTGGTGGACGAGTATCCGGCGGTATCTGCATGGTTGGCGCGGGTACTGGGCTTTGGCCATGGCTCCTTCACCGAGATGAGCGCCGAAGAGGCCCTTGAGGTCTCGCGCAGCGCTACCCCGGCGGCGCTGCCGGATGAGCGGTTTGTCGATCCCAACGGCTTCAAGGCGGGCCAGCAGGTGGTGATTGCCGCCACTGACTATGGTGTCGACCCGGTGGCGGGCGAGTTGCTGTTCGCCGGTACTGAGGAGTTGATCCTGCGCCGTGAAGATCCACGCGCCGGTGTGGTCCACGTGCACTTCCCACGGCTGGGCTTTCGCATCCAGGCGCAGTGATCCACACCTGTAGGAGCTGGCTTGCCAGCGAAGGCGTCCTCAAGATCGGTGCATGATCTGCCGCCCCCTTTCGCCGGCAAGCGAAACGGCTCCTAGGGCTTCAGCGCCGCCATGATGGCGTCGGGATCATAGGTGCGGATCAGGGTGCCATTGACATCCAGGATCGGAATCCCGGCACCACCCAGGGCGGTGTAGGCCTTGCGCGCCTCGGCATCTTTCTCGATGTCGAACTCGCGGTAGGGAATGCCCTTCTGATCGAGAAAGCGCCGGGTGGCCTTGCAGTAGCCGCACCAGTCGGTGGCGTACAGCACCACCCGGGCCTGGCCGCGGATCTCTTCGCTGACCACCGCCGAAGGGTTGAACAGGCGCTCGATCTTGCCCCAGTGCTGGTAGATCACCACCACCAGCAGGATCAGCAAGAACTTCTTCAATACCCCCTGGAGCATCAGTTACGGCGCTTGAGCTGGTCGGTCAGCTGGGTTGGCAGGCCCTTGATGATCAGGGTTCCGGCTTCTTCGTCGTACTCGATCTTCGAACCCAGCAGATGGGCCTCGAAGCTGATGGACAGGCCCTCGGCGCGACCGGTGAAGCGGCGGAACTGGTTCAGGGTGCGCTTGTCCGCCGGGATCTCCGGTGACAGCCCGTAGTCCTTGTTGCGGATGTGATCGTAGAACGCCTTGGGGCGATCCTCGTCGATCAGTTCCGAGAGCTCTTCCAGGCCCATGGGTTCGCCGAGCTTGGCCTGGCTGCTGGCGTAGTCCACCAGGGTCTTGGTCTTTTCCCGGGCCGAGTCTTCCGGCAGGTCCTCGCTTTCGACGAAGTCGCTGAAGGCCTTGAGAAGGGTGCGGGTTTCACCCGGGCCGTCGACGCCTTCCTGGCAGCCGATGAAGTCGCGGAAATACTCCGAGACCTTCTTGCCGTTCTTGCCCTTGATAAAGGAGATGTACTGCTTGGACTGCTTGTTGTTCTGCCATTCGGAGATGTTGATCCGCGCCGCCAGGTGCAACTGGCCCAGGTCCAGGTGGCGCGACGGCGTCACGTCCAGCTCGTCGGTCACGGCCACGCCTTCGCTGTGGTGCAGCAGGGCGATGGCCAGGTAGTCGGTCATGCCCTGCTGGTAGTGGGCGAACAGCACGTGGCCGCCGACCGACAGGTTGGACTCTTCAATCAGCTTCTGCAGATGTTCCACCGCTACCCGGCTGAACGCGGTGAAGTCCTGGCCGCCGTCCAGGTACTCCTTCAGCCAGCCGCTGAAGGGGAACGCGCCGGACTCGGGGTGGAACAGGCCCCAGGCTTTACCCTGTTTGGCGTTATAGCTTTCATTGAGGTCGGCGAGCATGTTCTCGATGGCCGCGGACTCTGCCAGTTCGGAATCGCGGGCGTGCAGGACTGCTGGGCTGCCGTCGGGTTTTTTGTCGATCAGGTGGACGATGCAATGACGGATCGGCATGGGCTTCTCGGCTGATTGAAGGGGGAGGGCGGGCTCCCCGAAAAAGTGCCCAGTGTACCGCACCCACTGGTTTTGGCGCGGTTTGCCGGGTGATGAACGGCTCGTCGGTAAGGCTTATGCATTTTTTTACCGATTTAGCGCAATAAAGCTGACCAAATGGCTAGGTAGAGGCGGATATTTCCCCGTCTGTGTGCTAGTTTTGCCCCGTCTTACGCGATGTCTCAGCGTTAAGCGTGCATTCAGCATTTGTCGGGTCGAACCAAACCCTGATTTCGGTATCTATAACCCCGATCTGTCGTGGTTGTAACCGGGGTGCCAGATTCAAAAGATCTGGCTCGATGGCTGACACTGCACTCTGCAATCCAAATGAATTTGATAGGGAAGGAACACCACAATGGCTATTACTAAAGACCAACTGATCGCTGATATCGCTGAAGCTATCGACGCGCCGAAAACCACCGCGCGTAACGCCCTGGACCAACTGGCTCAGATCGTTGCTGATCAATTGGAAAATGGCGGCGAAATCACTCTGCCAGGTATCGGCAAACTGAAAGTGACCGAGCGTCCTGCCCGTACTGGCCGTAACCCATCGACTGGCGCTGCCATCGAAATCGCTGCCAAGAAAGTTATCAAGCTGGTTGTGGCTAAAGGCCTGACCGACGCTGTTAACAAGTAATACTTGCAGTGAAACCGTGCTCAGAAGTTTTCCGGGCACGGTTTGTGTAACACCGATTCACGCAAGGTGAATCGTCTTTGACTCCCCCGCCTCTTTAGTTCTTCCTCGTCCAGCGTTCCTGGCTCCAGGCCTGTTGCTGTGCCTTGTCCTTGAAGGTCCAGGCGACGAAGCGGCTCTGTTTCTGCCCCTGGGACATTTCCACCACCTGGCTTTCCAGGGCTCCGGCCTTTTTCAGCGCGCTTTCAATCGCCGGCAGGTTAGAGGCCTTCGACACCAGGGTGCTGAACCACAGCACCTGTTGGCCGACGCTGGCGCTTTCACTGATCAACTGGCTGACAAAGCGGATCTCGCCGCCTTCGCACCAGAGTTCCCGGGCCTGCCCGCCAAAGTTCAGCACCGGCAATTTGCGCTTGGGGTCGGCCTTGCCCAGGGCCCGCCATTTACGCTGGCTGCCGCGGGTGGCTTCGTCCAGAGAGGAGTGGAAGGGCGGGTTGCACATCGTCAGGTCGAAACGCTCGGTGCTGTCGAGCAGGCCGCCGAGGATCTGTTTGGGGTTGCCCTGCTGGCGCAGGCTGATGGCCTTGTTCAAGCCGTTGGCCTGGACGATGGCCTTGGCCGCGGCCAGGGCGGTGCTGTCGATGTCCGAGCCGAGGAACTGCCAGCGGTAGTCGCTGTAGCCGATCAGCGGGTAGATGCAGTTGGCGCCGACCCCGACATCCAGGACCCGCACCGCCGCGCCACGAGGGATTTCCCCCTGGTTGTGGCTGGCCAGCAGGTCGGCGAGGAAATGCACGTAATCGGCACGACCCGGCACGGGCGGGCAGAGGAAATCCGCCGGAATGTCCCAGTGGGCAATCCCGTAGAAGGCCTTGAGCAGGGCCCGGTTGAAGACCCGTACGGCGGCCGGGTCGGCGAAGTCGATGCTTTCCTTGCCATAGGGATTGAGGATCACGAACTGCCTCAACTCCGGTGTGCTCTTGATCAGTTGCGGGAAGTCGTAACGCCCCTGGTGACGATTGCGCGGATGCAGGCTGGCCTTTTCCCGGGGCGTGGCGGCTTTGGCGGGGGCGGCGGGCTTGGGCTTTTTGCGCGAAGGCTTGGGTGTGCTGGGGGCGGTCATGGGGGATCGATTCGGGGTGGTTCAAAGTGGCGAGCATTGTCCCATATCTTGCGGCGTTGGGGCGGGAGGCTTCGCCTCCGGCAAACCACCGCGTAAGGCTAGGAGTTGGCTTGCCAGCGAAAGCGATGTGCCGCCAATAAAAAAGGGAGGCCTTTGCGGGCCTCCCTCTTTCACACTGCGCGAATCGCCGTTACAGGCTGGAGATCCGGGCGTGCTGCTCTGCCAACTTGCCCAGAGCCTGTTCGGCTTCGGCCAGTTTGGCGCGTTCCTTCTCGATCACTTCGGCCGGGGCCTTGTCGACGAAGGACGGGTTGGACAGCTTGCCGCCCACTCGCTGCACTTCACCTTGCAGGCGCTGGATTTCCTTGTCCAGGCGCGCCAGTTCGGCGCCCTTGTCGATCAGGCCGGCCATGGGCACCAGCACTTCCATCTCGCCCACCAGCGCCGTGGCGGACAGCGGCGCTTCGTCACCGGCAGCCAGTACGGTGATGGATTCGAGCCGGGCCAGCTTCTTCAGCAAGGCTTCGTTCTCGGTCAGGCGACGCTGGTCTTCGGCGCTGACATTCTTCAGGAACAGGGCCAGGGGCTTGCCCGGGCCGATGTTCATTTCGGCGCGAATGTTGCGAGTGCCGAGCATCAGGCCCTTGAGCCATTCGATGTCGTCTTCGGCGGCCTGGTCGATGCGTGCTTCATTGGCCACCGGCCAAGGCTGCAGCATGATGGTCTTGCCTTCGGCGCCGGCCAGCGGAGCCAGGCGCTGCCAGATTTCCTCGGTGATGAACGGCATGAACGGATGGGCCAGGCGCAGGGCCACTTCCAGTACGCGGACCAGGGTGCGCCGGGTGCCGCGCTGGCGTTCAACCGGCGAGTTCTCGTCCCACAGCACCGGCTTGGACAGCTCCAGGTACCAGTCGCAGTACTGGTTCCAGATGAACTCGTACAGGGCCTGGGCGGCCAGGTCGAAACGGAACTGGTCGAGCTGGCGGGTGACTTCGGCTTCAGTGCGCTGCAGCTGCGAGATGATCCAGCGGTCCGCCAGGGACAGCTCATAGGCCTCGCCGTTCTGGCCGCAGTCCTCGCCCTTGTCCAGCACGTAGCGCGCGGCGTTCCAGATCTTGTTGCAGAAGTTGCGGTAACCCTCGACGCGGCCCATGTCGAACTTGATGTCGCGACCGGTGGTGGCCAGGGAGCAGAAGGTGAAGCGCAGGGCGTCGGTGCCGTAGCTGGCGATGCCCTCGGCGAATTCGGCGCGGGTCTGCTTCTCGATGGCTTTCTGCAGTTTGGGCTGCATCAGGCCGGTGGTGCGCTTCTGCACCAGGGTTTCCAGGTCGATGCCGTCGATGATGTCCAGCGGGTCGAGGACGTTGCCCTTGGACTTGGACATCTTCTGGCCCTGGCCGTCGCGGACCAGGCCGTGCACGTACACGGTCTTGAACGGAACCTGCGGCGTGCCGTCTTCGTTCTTCACCAGGTGCATGGTGAGCATGATCATCCGGGCGACCCAGAAGAAAATGATGTCGAAGCCGGTGACCAGCACGTCAGTGGGGTGGAAGGTCTTGAGGAACTCGGTCTGCTCCGGCCAGCCCAGGGTAGAGAAGGTCCACAGGCCCGAACTGAACCAGGTGTCGAGCACGTCGTTGTCCTGCTGCAGGGCAACGTCCGGGCCGAGGTTGTGCTTGGCCCGTACTTCGGCTTCGTCACGGCCGACATAGACCTTGCCCGACTCGTCGTACCAGGCCGGAATGCGGTGGCCCCACCACAGCTGGCGGCTGATGCACCAGTCCTGGATGTCACGCATCCAGGAGAAATACATGTTCTCGTACTGCTTGGGCACGAAGGCGATGCGGCCGTCTTCCACGGCGGCGATGGCAGGTTCTGCCAGCGGCTTGGTGGAAACATACCACTGGTCGGTGAGCCACGGCTCGATGACGGTGCCGGAACGGTCGCCCTTCGGCACTTTCAGCGCGTGGTCGTCGACGCTCACCAGCAGGCCGGCGGCGTCGAACGCGGCCACGATCTGCTTGCGCGCTTCGAAGCGGTCCAGGCCCACGTACTCGGCCGGGATCTTGCCGTCGATGCTGTCGTTCAGGCTGCCGTCCAGGTTGAACACCTGGCAGGCCGGCAGCACGGCGGCGTTCTTGTCGAAGATGTTGAGCAATGGCAGGTTGTGGCGCTTGCCGACTTCATAGTCGTTGAAGTCGTGGGCCGGGGTGATCTTCACGCAACCGGTGCCGAACTCGGGGTCGCAGTAGTCGTCGGCGATGATCGGGATGCGGCGGCCCACCAGGGGCAGCTCGACGAATTTGCCGATCAGGGCTTTGTAGCGCTCGTCTTCAGGGTTCACCGCGACGGCGGAGTCACCGAGCATGGTTTCCGGGCGGGTGGTGGCGACGATCAGGTAGTCGTTGCCTTCGGCTGTCTTGGCGCCGTCGGCCAGCGGGTACTTGAGGTTCCACAGGAAACCCTTCTCGTCGTGGTTTTCCACTTCGAGGTCGGAAATCGCCGTGTGCAGTTTGGTGTCCCAGTTGACCAGGCGCTTGCCGCGGTAGATCAGGCCGTCTTCGTGCAGGCGCACGAAGGCTTCCTTCACCGCTTCCGAGAGGCCGTCGTCCATGGTGAAGCGCTCGCGGCTCCAGTCCACGGAGGAGCCCAGGCGGCGGATCTGGCGGCTGATGTTGCCCCCGGACTGATCCTTCCATTCCCAGACTTTCTCGAGGAATTTTTCCCGGCCCAGATCATGGCGATTCTGGCCCTGGGCTTCGATCTGGCGCTCCACCAGCATCTGCGTGGCGATACCGGCGTGGTCGGTACCCGGCTGCCACAGGGTGTTGCGACCCTGCATGCGGCGGAAACGGATCAGGGCGTCCATGATCGCGTTGTTGAAACCATGGCCCATGTGCAGGCTGCCGGTGACGTTCGGCGGCGGGATCATGATGGTGTAGGAGTCGCCCGCGCCTTGCGGGGCGAAGTAGTTCTCGGACTCCCAGGTCTGGTACCAGGAAGTTTCAATGGCGTGCGGCTGGTAGGTCTTATCCATGCGCGGCGGGACCCTATTGGCATTTATTCAGGAAAAGCCGGGAAGTATAGCGGAGGGCGGCGCCAGCAAGCCACCAGCGGCAAGCGACAAGATGGCCATGCCCGGCTTTTGCGTGTGGCTTATGGTTTGCCGCTGGTGGCCGCTGCGAGCAGGCGTTCCAGGCGGGCGTCGAGGCGACGCTTGATCTCGGTTTCGATATGCGGCGCGAAGTCGTCGATCACGTCCTGCATGATCAATTGCGCGGCGGCGCGCAGCTCGCTGTCCAGGTGCAGCAAGGCATCGGCATGGGTGCCGGCGGGCGCAGGCTTGGCGACGGGTGCAGCAACAGGTGCCGGGGCAGGGGTGGGAACCGGGGGCAGTGCGGGTGCGGCCACTTGCGCCGGGGCTGGCGCGGGTTGCGGTTTGACAGGGGCTACGGGAGCAGATGGCGCGGCGGCAGGCTGTTGGCTGCCCACCATGTCGAACAGCAGGGGAATCTGTACTTCACTGCTGACGGTCTCGGTCAGCAGTGGCGGTTGCAGGTTTTCATCGCCGAGCAGTTTACGGATCGACTCGAGGTCATCCAGCAGGTGCGCGGGCTTTTGCAGCGGATTGGGAGTGTCCATCGGGTGCTCAGAGTCGCTGTAAACGGTGATCTTGCAGAGGATAGCCCTGTTCGCGATAGAAACGGAAACTCTCGCGGGCCGCCTGACGAATAGCGGGGTCTTCCACCACCACCTCGGCAATCCGGGCAAAACGCGGAGCGAAGGCCGGCACTTTCAGGTCCAGGTTCACCAGCAGGTCATTGTGGGGGCCGGGGTCCTGGCCCAGGCCGAGGACGATCAGGCTTTCGGGTTCGCTTTCTGCCGGGCCGTGGGGGACGAAGGTTTCGCCCTTGAAGCGCCACAGGCGGGCATCGAGCTCGTCCCTTTGCTCTGCATCGCTGCAATGCAGGTAGATGCGGTGGCCCATGCGCCAGGCCTTGTCGGTGAGCTTGCAGGCAAAATCCAGGCGCGCCGCAGGGTCCGCGCTGGGAAGAATATAGAAGTCGACTTTGGTCATTGGGCTTCCTGAGCCGAGGAGGGCGCCGCCTTCATGCGGCGCCCCCTGCGGTCATGGTTTTCAGGCTTTGGCGCGGTCCAGCAGGTATTGGGTCAGCAGGGGGACCGGACGGCCAGTGGCGCCCTTGTCCTTGCCACCGCTGGTCCAGGCAGTGCCGGCGATGTCCAGGTGCGCCCAGTTGAGGTTCTTGGTGAAGCGCGAGAGGAAGCAGGCGGCGGTGATGGTGCCGGCCTTCGGCCCACCGATATTGGCGATGTCGGCGAAGGGGCTGTCCAGTTGCTCCTGGTACTCGTCGAACAACGGCAGTTGCCAGGCGCGGTCGTCGGCTTGCTGGCCGGCGCTGAGCAGTTGGCCGATCAGTTCGTCGTTGTTGCCCAGCAGGCCCGAAGTATGGGCGCCCAGGGCGACCACGCAGGCACCGGTGAGGGTGGCAATGTCGATCACGGCCTGTGGCTTGAAGCGCTCGGAGTAGGTCAGGGCATCGCACAGCACCAGGCGGCCTTCGGCGTCGGTGTTGAGGATCTCCACGGTCTGCCCGCTCATGGTGGTGACGATGTCGCCAGGGCGCGCGGCGCCACCGCTGGGCATGTTCTCGGCGCAGGCCAGGATGCACACCAGGTTGATCGGCAGCTTGAGCTCCAGCACGGCGCGCAGGGTGCCGAACACACTGGCGGCGCCGCCCATGTCGTACTTCATTTCATCCATGCCGGCGCCCGGCTTGAGGCTGATGCCGCCGGTGTCGAAGGTGATGCCCTTGCCCACCAGGGCGAACGGCTTCTCGGACTTCTTGCCGCCGTTGTACTGCATGACGATCAGGCGCGGCGGCTGGTCGCTGCCCTGGCCCACGGCATAGAACGAGCCCATGCCCAGTTCCTTGATCTTCTTCTCGTCGAGGACCTCGACCTTCAGGCCCTTGAACTCCTTGCCCAGGGCCTTGGCCTGTTCGCCGAGGAAGGTCGGGTGGCAGACGTTCGGCGGCAGGTTGCCCAGGTCGCGGGTAAAGGCCATGCCATTGGCGATGGCCTGGGCATGGGTCACGCCGCGCTGGACTTCGGCTTCGGCGGCCTTGATGGTCAGCAGGGTGATTTTCTTCAGGGCGCGAGGTTCGGCCTTCTGGCTCTTGTAGCGGTCGAAGACATAACCACCGTCCACCAGGGTTTCGGCCAGCAGGCGGGTCTTGCCGTAGCTGTCACGGCCCTTGACCACCACTTCATCCAGCGCTAGCACGGCGTCGCTGCCGCCCAGGCCCTTGAGGGTGGCGAGCACGCCGCTGATGATCTTGCGGAACGGGCGGTCGCCCAGTTCGCCGTCCTTGCCGGTGCCTACCAGCAGCAGCCGCTCGGCCTTGAGCTTGGCCACGCCGTGCAGCAACAGGCTCTGGCCGACCTTGCCGGCCAGGTCGCCGCGCTTGAGTACGGCGCTGATGGCGCCGCCGCTGAGTTCGTCCAGTTGCTTGGCAACGCTGCCGAGTTTGCGGCCTTCACCGACGGCGACCACCAGGGTGGCGGTCTTCAACGTTTCCGGGCTAACGCTTTTTACAACCAGTTCCATGTCTGGGTCCCTGAATAAATGGTCAAAGAGCGCAGGAAGCTGCCCTGCGCCGAGCTTATCTATATAGAAGAAGACGCCGCATGCTGCCGACGACAAAGCCGCCAGTTTGAACCTCGCCGGTCGCGGCTGACAACCCTCGCATGGGCCAGTTTCGGTGCATGAGAGCGCTGGGTGAGCATCCTCCGTGACAGGCGCGCGCAATCACAGGATAATGCGCCATCTTTTTTCGGCGGCCCTGCGTCTGGGGCCGGCTCGATACGTTTGCTTGTTCGGCCGCCTTAGCCTGACAACCCTGGAGTGTCTGGTTTGATCGTCTTTCGTTATCTGTCCCGCGAAATCCTGTTGACCCTCAGTGCCGTGAGTGCGGTATTGCTGGTCATTATCATGAGCGGGCGCTTCGTCAAGTTCCTCGCGCAAGCCGCCTCGGGAGCCCTGGATCCGGGCTCGCTGTTCCTGATCATGGGTTATCGCCTGCCGGGCTTCTTGCAACTGATCCTGCCCCTGGGGCTGTTCCTCGGCATTCTCCTGGCCTATGGCCGGCTTTATCTCGAAAGCGAGATGACGGTGCTGTCGGCTACCGGCATGAGCCAGCAACGCCTGTTGGGCATGACCCTGATTCCGGCGGCCCTGGTGGCCCTGGTGGTGGCCTGGCTGAGCCTGAGCCTGGCGCCCCAGGGCGCCAACCAGTTCCAGCTGCTGCTGAACAAGCAGGATGCCCTGACCGAGTTCGACACGCTGGTGGCCGGGCGCTTCCAGGCGCTCAACGACGGTACCCGGGTCACCTACACCGAGCAGTTGTCCGAAGATCGGGCCAACCTGGGCGGGGTGTTCATTTCCGAGAAGCGCCTGGGCCAGCAGAAAAAGGACGAGGGCATTTCGGTGCTGGTGGCCGAGAAGGGCCATCAGGACATTCGCCCCGACGGCAATCGCTACCTGATCCTGGAAAACGGCTATCGCTATGACGGCAACCCGGGCGAGGCCAACTACCGGGTGATCAAGTACGACACCTACGGTGTTTTGCTGGAGCGTCCGGATGTCAGCGACGAAGTGACCGACCGCGACGCCATGCCGACCTCCGAGCTGATCGGCAAGGATGACCTGCGGGCCCGTGCCGAGCTGCAGTGGCGCCTGTCCCTGCCGTTGCTGGTGTTCATCGTGACGCTGATGGCGGTGCCACTGTCCCGGGTCAATCCGCGTCAGGGCCGCTTCCTCAAGCTGATCCCGGCCATCCTGCTGTACATGGCCTACCTGACCATCCTGATCGCCGTGCGCGGTGCCATGGAGAAGGGCAAGATGTCCCCGACCCTGGGGCTGTGGTGGGTGCACCTACTGTTTCTGTTGATCGGCCTCGGCCTGATGTATTGGGAGCCGATGCGCTTGAAAATGGCGAGTCGTCGCAGCGTGAAGGAGATGGCTCGTGGTTAAGCTCGATCGCTACATCGGTAGCAGTGTGTTCATGGCTATCCTGGCGGTCCTGGGGATCATTCTCGGGCTGGCCTCGCTGTTTGCCTTTATCGATGAGATGGGCAGCGTCAGCGATACCTACACCGTGATGGATGTCATGAGCTACGTCGTCCTCACCGCGCCGCGCCGGGTCTATGAAATGCTGCCCATGGCCGCCCTGATCGGCTGCCTGATCGGCCTGGGCACCCTGGCCAGCAACAGTGAGCTGACCATCATGCGCGCCGCTGGTGTGTCGGTGGGGCGCATCGTCTGGGCGGTGATGAAGCCCATGCTGGTGCTGATGCTGGTGGGTGTGCTGGTGGGCGAGTACGTGGCCCCGGCTACCGAGACTCAGGCCCAGGCCAGTCGTGCCCTGGCCCAGGGTTCCGGCGATGCCCAGAGTTCCAAGCACGGTCTGTGGCATCGCCAGGGTGATGAATTCATTCATATCAACGCAGTTCAGCCCAATGGCCTGCTGTATGGCGTGACCCGCTACCACTTCGATGGCCAGCGCCACATGCTGTCGTCGAGCTTTGCCCGCCAGGCCCGTTTCCACGAGGACTACTGGCAGTTGACGGACGTCACTACCACCTACTTCCGCGACGGTCATACCGAAGTCATCAGCGTGCCCGACGAACGTTGGGACGTGGCTCTGAGCCCGCAACTGCTGAGTACCGTGGTGATGGCGCCGGAATCGCTGTCCATCAGCGGCTTGTGGGGGTACATCCACTACCTGGCCGACCAGGGCTTGAACAACGGTCGCTACTGGCTGGCATTCTGGGTCAAGGTCCTGCAGCCGCTGGTGACGGCAGCGCTGGTATTGATGGCCATTTCCTTCATTTTCGGTCCGCTGCGTTCGGTCACCCTGGGGCAGCGGGTATTCACCGGCGTACTGGTGGGGTTCACCTTCCGAATCGCCCAGGACCTGCTGGGCCCTTCGAGCCTGGTATTTGGCTTTTCGCCGCTGTTCGCGGTGCTGGTGCCTGCGGGTATCTGTGCGGTGGCGGGTGTCTGGCTGTTGCGCCGGGCCGGCTGATTCTGCGGCTTTGCCAGGGTTTTGAGGTAACGCCCCGGTCCTTGGATCGGGGCGTTTTTGCATTTGACAAACGCTGACAGGCGAGCGTGACGCTTGTGCCGAGTATCAGGTACAATTCCCGGCTATTTTTCGGCGGGCCATGCCTGCAGCCTTTTTGAGTGTTCATCCGTGAGTGATTTGAGTCATATCCGCAATTTCTCCATCATCGCCCACATTGACCATGGCAAGTCGACTCTGGCCGATCGCTTCATCCAGATGTGCGGCGGCCTGGCCGAGCGCGAAATGGAAGCCCAGGTTCTGGACTCCATGGACCTTGAGCGTGAGCGCGGGATCACCATCAAGGCCCACAGCGTCACCCTCTATTACAAGGCCCGCGACGGCATTACCTACCAGCTGAACTTCATTGACACCCCGGGCCACGTGGACTTCACCTACGAAGTCAGCCGTTCCCTGGCGGCCTGTGAAGGCGCATTGCTGGTGGTGGACGCCGGCCAGGGCGTCGAAGCCCAGTCGGTTGCCAACTGCTATACCGCCATCGAGCAAGGCCTGGAAGTGATGCCGGTGCTGAACAAGATCGACCTGCCACAGGCCGATCCGGAGCGGGTCAAGGAAGAGATCGAGAAGATCATCGGCATCGATGCCACCGACGCCGTGACCTGCAGCGCCAAGACTGGCCTGGGCGTGGACGAGGTGCTCGAGCGCCTGGTGACCACCATTCCGGCACCGACCGGCAATATCGAAGACCCGCTGCAAGCCCTGATCATCGACTCCTGGTTCGACAACTACCTGGGCGTCGTGTCCCTGGTACGTGTACGTCATGGCCGGGTGAAGAAGGGCGACAAGATCCTGGTCAAGTCCACCGGCAAGATCCACCTGGTGGACAGCGTTGGTGTATTCAACCCGAAACACACCGCCACCACCGACCTCAAGGCCGGTGAAGTGGGCTTCATCATCGCGGGCATCAAGGACATCCACGGCGCGCCCGTGGGTGACACCCTGACCCTGAGCTCGACCCCGGACGTTGAAGTGCTGCCGGGTTTCAAGCGCATCCAGCCCCAGGTCTACGCCGGCCTGTTCCCGGTCAGCTCCGACGACTTCGAGGATTTCCGCGAAGCCCTGCAGAAGCTCACCCTGAACGACTCTTCCCTGCAATACACCCCGGAAAGTTCCGATGCGCTGGGCTTCGGCTTCCGCTGCGGGTTCCTCGGCATGCTGCACATGGAGATCATCCAGGAGCGCCTGGAGCGCGAGTACGACCTGGACCTGATCACCACCGCACCGACGGTAATCTTCGAGCTGCAACTGAAGAACGGTGACACGATCTACGTCGACAACCCGTCCAAGCTTCCGGATCTGTCGGCGATCGAAGACATGCGCGAGCCGATCGTGCGGGCCAATATTCTTGTGCCGCAAGAGCACTTGGGCAACGTCATAACCCTGTGTATCGAGAAGCGCGGCGTGCAGCACGACATGCTGTTCCTCGGCAGCCAGGTCCAGGTGACCTACGACCTGCCGATGAACGAAGTGGTTTTGGACTTCTTCGACCGTCTGAAATCCACCAGTCGCGGCTATGCTTCGCTGGATTACCATTTCGATCGTTACCAGTCGGCTAATCTGGTGAAACTGGATGTGCTGATCAACGGTGAGAAGGTCGACGCCTTGGCGTTGATCGTGCACCGTGACAACGCCCACTACAAAGGGCGTGCGCTGACCGAAAAGATGAAAGAACTGATTCCTCGGCAGATGTTTGACGTGGCAATCCAGGCCGCCATCGGTGGGCAGATTGTGGCGCGGACAACCGTCAAGGCGCTCAGAAAGAACGTACTGGCCAAATGCTACGGCGGCGACGTTAGCCGTAAGCGCAAGCTGTTGGAAAAGCAGAAGGCCGGTAAGAAACGCATGAAGCAAGTGGGTAACGTGGAAATTCCACAAGAAGCCTTCCTTGCCGTGCTCAGGTTGGATAGTTAGGTCCTATGTCACTAAATTTCCCGCTGTTGCTGGTCATCGCTGTCTTCGTTTGCGGTCTCTTGGCGTTGCTCGACCTGGTGTTCCTGGCGCCGCGCCGGCGTGCCGCCATTGCCAACTATCAGGGCAGCGTCAGCCAGCCGGACGGGTTGGTGGTCGAGAAGCTGAGCAAAGAGCCGCTGCTGGTTGAATACGGCAAGTCGTTCTTTCCGGTGCTGTTCATCGTCCTGGTGCTGCGTTCGTTCCTGGTGGAACCGTTCCAGATCCCATCGGGCTCGATGAAGCCGACCCTGGATGTGGGCGACTTCATCCTGGTGAACAAGTTTTCCTACGGGATCCGCTTGCCGGTGATCGACAAGAAGGTCATCGAAGTCGGTGATCCGCAGCGCGGCGATGTGATGGTGTTCCGCTACCCAAGCGATCCGAACGTCAACTACATCAAGCGTGTGGTCGGCCTGCCGGGTGATGAAGTGCGCTACACCAGTGACAAGCATCTGTTCGTCAACGGTCAGCCGGTGGCGGAGCAACTGGTGGGGGCTGAACCCGGCACCTTGGGCAGCGCCGAGCTGTACAAGGAAAAACTGGGCGCCGCCGAGCACTTGATCCGCAAGGAAATGAGCCGTTACCGGGCAACCCCGGACGGTCGCTGGGTGGTGCCGGCCGGGCACTACTTCATGATGGGCGACAACCGCGACAACTCCAACGACAGTCGCTACTGGGACGATCCAAGTATTCCCAAGGACCTGCTGGGCATGGTTCCCGACAAGAATATCGTCGGCAAGGCCTTCGCAGTCTGGATGAGCTGGCCCGAACCGAAACTCAGCCACCTGCCGAATTTCTCGCGGGTTGGCCTGATCAAGTAATCACACGCGGCGCTGTTGAACACAGCGCCGAATGCTTTTCTGGCTCTTGTATAAAACGGCCTTGCCCTTGGGCGACCCGTAACAGCCTTATCGCCAGAAGCATGCAGTCAACGATATTCAGGATGTAAATTTGAACACAGCGTTAATTGCTACCCGCACCTCGTGCGCGGCCCCTGGGATGGCGAGTTTCGGCAACGAAACCAGCGTGGGTAAACCGTGAGCGTTTCTTTGAGCCGTCTCGAGCGTCAGCTCGGTTATTCCTTCAAGGACCAGGAGCTGATGCTGCTGGCCCTCACTCACCGCAGCTTTGCCGGGCGCAACAACGAACGCCTGGAGTTTCTCGGTGACGCCATTCTCAACTTCGTGGCCGGCGAGGCGCTGTTCGAGCGCTTTCCCCAGGCCCGCGAAGGCCAGCTGTCGCGCTTGCGCGCGCGCCTGGTGAAAGGTGAAACACTGGCGGTGCTGGCCCGCGGTTTCGACTTGGGCGAATACCTGCGCCTGGGCTCCGGCGAATTGAAGAGCGGCGGTTTCCGTCGTGAGTCGATCCTGGCCGATGCCCTGGAAGCCCTGATTGGTGCGATCTACCTGGACGCCGGCATGGAGACTGCCCGTGACCGCGTGCTGTCCTGGCTGGCCTCGGAGTTCGAGAGCCTGACCCTGGTGGACACCAACAAGGACCCCAAGACCCGGCTGCAGGAGTTCCTCCAGTCCCGCGCCTGCGAACTGCCACGCTACGAAGTGGTGGATATCCAGGGCGAGCCGCATTGCCGGACATTCTTCGTTGAATGTGAAGTCACCTTATTGAATGAAAAAAGCCGAGGTCAGGGTGTGAGCCGCCGTATTGCCGAACAGGTAGCGGCCGCCGCAGCACTGATTGCCCTGGGCGTGGAGAATGGCCATGACTGATTCAACTGCAACACGCTGTGGCTATGTCGCCATCGTCGGCCGCCCCAACGTGGGCAAGTCGACGCTGCTCAACCACATCCTCGGCCAGAAGCTGGCGATCACCTCGCGCAAGCCCCAGACCACTCGTCACAACATGCTCGGGATCAAGACCGAAGGCGCCATCCAGGCGATCTACGTCGACACCCCCGGCATGCACAAGAGCAACGAGAAGGCGCTGAACCGCTACATGAACAAGACCGCCTCGGCGGCCTTGAAAGACGTCGACGTGGTGATCTTCGTGGTCGATCGCACCAAGTGGACCGACGAAGACCAACTGGTACTGGAGCGTGTGCAGTACGTGCAGGGCCCGGTAATCCTGGCGATCAACAAGACCGATCGCATCGAGGACAAGGCCGAGCTGATGCCGCACCTGACCTGGCTGCAGGAGCAACTGCCGAACGCCGAGATCGTGCCGGTTTCCGCCCAGCAGGGGCACAACCTTGAAGCCCTGGAAGGCCTGATCGCCAAGCACCTGCCGGAGAACGACCACTTCTTCCCGGAAGACCAGATCACCGACCGCAGCAGCCGCTTCCTCGCCGCCGAACTGGTGCGGGAAAAGATCATGCGCCAGCTCGGTGCCGAGCTGCCTTACCAGATCACCGTGGAAATCGAAGAGTTCAAGCAGCAGGGCAAGACCCTGCATATCCATGCCTTGATCCTCGTCGAGCGCGACGGCCAGAAGAAAATCATCATTGGCGACAAGGGTGAGCGGATCAAGCGCATCGGCATGGAGGCGCGCAAGGACATGGAGCTGCTGTTCGATTCCAAGGTCATGCTCAACCTTTGGGTCAAGGTCAAGGGCGGCTGGTCCGACGACGAACGCGCCCTGCGCTCGCTGGGCTACGGCGACCTCTGATGCACTTCGCCGGCAAGCCGGCTCCTGCACCTTCCTGTAGGAGCTGGCTTGCCGGCGAACAGCTGCAACCCCTTTTCCGGACCCGGTTCCCTCTCTTCCCCTGAGATCCCTCGCAACCATGTCCAGCAACGCCCCAGTCGGCCAACTCGCCTACGTCCTGCACAGCCGCGCCTACCGCGAAAGCAGTGCCCTGGTGGATTTTCTTACCCCCCAAGGTCGCCTGCGTGCTGTCCTGCGTAATGCGCGGGGCAAGGCCGGGACCCTGGCGCGGCCCTTCGTGCCCCTGGAAGTCGAGTTTCGCGGCCGCGGCGAACTGAAGAACGTCGGGCGCATGGAGAGTGCCGGCGTCGCCGCCTGGCTCAATGGCGAGGCGTTGTTCAGCGGCCTCTATCTGAACGAGCTGCTGATTCGCCTGCTGCCGGCGGAAGATCCCCATCCTGCGGTATTCGACCACTACGCTGCCACGCTGCTGGCCCTGGCCGAAGGCCGTCCCCTGGAGCCCCTGCTGCGGGCTTTCGAATGGCGCCTGCTGGATGACCTGGGCTACGGCTTTGCCCTGGACAGCGACATCCATGGTGCGCCCATCGCTGCCGACGGCCTGTACCGTTTACAGGTGGATGCCGGGCTGGAGCAGGTGTTCCTGCTGCAGCCGGGGCTGTTCAACGGCACCGAGTTGCTGGCCATGGCCGAGGCCGACTGGAGCGCTCCCGGCGCGCTGTCGGCGGCCAAGCGCCTGATGCGCCAGGCCCTGGCGGTGCACCTGGGCGGCCGGCCCCTGGTCAGTCGTGAGTTGTTTCGCAAGCCTTAGTCTCCCCGTATGCTGTGCGCCGAATCTTCATTTATTCAGGAGCGCTTCCGTGACCACCAGCAATCGCATTCTTCTTGGCGTGAACATCGACCACGTTGCCACCCTGCGCCAGGCACGGGGCACCCGTTACCCGGACCCGGTCAAGGCAGCGCTGGACGCGGAAGAGGCGGGCGCCGACGGCATCACCGTGCACCTGCGCGAAGATCGCCGGCATATCCAGGAGCGCGACGTGCTGCTGCTCAAGGACGTGCTGCAGACCCGCATGAACTTCGAAATGGGCGTCACCGAAGAGATGATGGCTTTTGCCGAGCGCATTCGCCCGGCGCACATCTGCCTGGTACCGGAAACCCGCCAGGAACTCACTACCGAGGGCGGCCTGGATGTGGCGGGGCAGGAGGCGCGGATCAAGGCGGCGGTAGAGCGGCTGTCGAAAATCGGTTCCGAGGTGTCCCTTTTCATCGACGCCGACGAGCGTCAGATCGAGGCCTCCAAGCGGGTCGGCGCGCCGGCCATCGAACTGCACACCGGGCGTTATGCCGATGCCCAGACGCCCAGTGAAGTGGCCGAGGAGCTGCAGCGTATCGTCGACGGCGTTGCTGTTGGCCTGGCCCAGGGCCTGATCGTCAACGCCGGCCATGGCCTGCATTACCACAACGTCGAGGCGGTGGCGGCGATCAAGGGCATCAACGAGCTGAACATCGGCCATGCCCTTGTGGCCCACGCTCTGTTTGTCGGTTTCAAAGGTGCGGTGGCTGAGATGAAGGCCTTGATCCTGGCGGCTGCGGCCAAGGCCTGAATCGCCTTCGCCGGCCAGCCGGCTCCTACACAGGTTGTGCAGGAGCCGGCTGGCCGGCGAATGCTTTTAAAGCGGCGGATTCTCTTCCGGCGGCTTGGTCTTGTTGACCCCGGGTACGTGCAGGTTGCCTTCGGCGACCTGGTCGCCTTCCAGCTGCGGCTGGGTCACCCAGGTGAGAATGTCGTAGTAGCGACGGATGTTGGCGACGAAATGCACGGGCTCGCCGCCCCGGGCATAGCCGTAGCGGGTCTTGCTGTACCACTGCTTCTGCGACAGGCGCGGCAGCATCTTCTTCACATCCAGCCACTTGTTCGGGTTCAGGCCCTCTTTCTCGGCCAGCTTGCGCGCGTCGTCCAGGTGGCCGGTGCCGACGTTGTAGGCGGCCAGGGCGAACCAGGTGCGATCCGGTTCCTCGATCTTGTCGTCCAGCTGTTCCTTGATATAGGCCAGGTACTTGGCCCCGCCGCTGATGCTCTGCCTGGGGTCCAGGCGGTTGGACACGCCCATGGCCTGGGCGGTGTTCTGGGTCAGCATCATCAGCCCGCGCACCCCGGTCTTGGAGGTGACCTCGGCCTGCCACATCGATTCCTGATAGCCCACGGCCGCCAGCAGGCGCCAGTCGAGCTTTTCCTGCTTGGCCGACGCCTTGAAGTGCTTCTCGTACTTGGGCAGGCGTTGCTGCAGGTGCTGGGCAAAGGTGTAGGCGCCGACATAGCCGAGCACGTCCACATGGCCGTAGTAGCGGTCCTTCAGGCGTTGCAGGGTGCCGTTCTTCTCGACCTTGTCGAGGAAACTGTTGATCTCGTTGAGCAGGCTGTTGTCGTCGCCTGCGGCCACGGCCCAGCTCTGGCTGCGGGCGTCGCCCAGGTCAAAGGCCACTCGCACGTTGGGGAAGTAGACCTGGTTCATCGCCAGTTCGTTGGAGTCCACCAGGGTCAGGTCGATCTGCCCTTCGTCCACCATGCGCAGCAGGTCCACCACTTCCACGGCGTCCGACTCTTCGTATTCGATGCCGGGGTACTTGAGCTTGAGTTCCGCCAGTTGCTCGGCGTGGGTGCTGCCCTTGAGCACCATGATGTGCTTGCCCACCAGGTCTTGCGCGGTGGTGGGGCGGGAACGGCCATTGCGATAGATGACCTGGGGCGTGACTTCCAGATAGGGGTGGGAGAACCGCACCTGCTGCTTGCGCTGCTCGCTGCTCACCAGACCGGCGGCGGCCAGGACCGGGCCCTTGGGCTGGCCCAACTGGTCGAACAGATCGTCGAGGTTGTCGGCGGTCTCGATCTTGAGCTCCACCCCCAGATCGTCGGCAAAGCGTTTCACCAGCTCGTATTCGAAGCCGGTTTCACCGTTGCGATCCTGAAAGTAGGTAGCAGGGCTGTTACGGGTGACCACCCGCAGCACACCATCCTCCTTTACGCGCTCGAGCGTGCTGGGTTTCTCAACACAGGCGCCGAGCATCAGGAAGAGTCCGGTAACGATGAGCCATTTGGCGCAGCGTGGACGTAAAGCCATAGGGGAAAACATTGGCGCAGTATACGCAAAGGATAACGGCCGCCATATCTCGACAGCGAAGGGCTTGTCTGCTAGCGATGCTCGAGCCGGGCTGAAGGCCTCAGGAATGGGGCCTGGGCGCTGAATGTGACGTTTAAAATAACCACCGGCAATGACCCTGATGAGGCTTTGTTATAGGGGGCTGGCCCCGGGCCGACGTCCGGAGGCGCCCGGGGGTTGCGTTTCGAGTGCCGATGCCAGCGGTTTACGTTAGAATGCACGGCCTCAAAGCACACCCCCTTCCCGAGGCTGTCCCGAAGATGTTGATCCTGCGCGGCGCTCCTGCCCTTTCTGCCTTTCGCCACAGCAAACTCCTTGAGCAACTGAGCCAGAAAGTACCGGCTGTCAGTGGCTTGTATGCTGAATTCGCTCACTTCGCCGAAGTCACCGGCGTCCTGACCGGCGACGAACAGCAGGTGCTTGCGCGCCTTCTGAAGTACGGCCCCAGCGTTCCGGTACAAGAGCCGACCGGCCGCCTGTTCCTGGTCCTGCCACGTTTCGGCACCATTTCGCCGTGGTCGAGCAAGGCCAGCGACATCGCCCGCAACTGTGGCCTGGCGAAGATCCAGCGCCTGGAGCGCGGCATTGCCTTCTATGTGGCCGGTGAGTTCAGCGAGGCCGAGGCCCAACTGATCGCCGATGCCTTGCACGACCGCATGACCCAGATCGTGGTGGCCAACCTGGAACAGGCCGCTGGCCTGTTCAGCCACGCCGAACCCAAGCCGCTGACTGCCATCGACATCCTCGGTGGTGGCCGTGGCGCGCTGGAGCAGGCCAACAGCGAGCTGGGCCTGGCCCTGGCCGAAGACGAAATCGATTACCTGATGAACGCCTTCCAGGGCCTCAAGCGTAATCCCCACGACATCGAACTGATGATGTTCGCCCAGGCCAACTCCGAGCACTGCCGCCACAAGATCTTCAACGCCAGTTGGGATATCGACGGCCAGAGCCAGGAAAAAAGCCTGTTCGGCATGATCAAGAACACCTATCAGATGCACAACGAAGGTGTGCTCTCCGCCTACAAGGACAACGCCGCGGTCATCGTCGGTTCGGTTGCCGGGCGCTTCTATCCGAACCCCGAGACCCGCCAGTACGGTGCGGTGCAGGAGCCGGTGCACATCCTGATGAAGGTCGAGACCCACAACCACCCGACCGCCATCGCGCCGTTCCCGGGGGCCTCCACCGGTTCCGGCGGCGAAATCCGCGACGAAGGCGCCACCGGGCGCGGCGCCAAGCCCAAGGCCGGCCTCACCGGTTTCACCGTGTCCAACCTGCAGATCCCGGGCTTCGAACAGCCGTGGGAAGTGCCGTACGGCAAGCCTGAGCGCATAGTCACCGCCCTCGACATCATGATCGAAGGCCCACTGGGTGGCGCGGCGTTCAACAACGAATTCGGCCGTCCGGCCCTGACCGGTTATTTCCGCACCTTCGAGCAATCCATTACCACGCCTCGTGGTGATGAAGTTCGCGGTTACCACAAGCCGATCATGCTGGCCGGCGGCATGGGCAACATCCGTGACGAGCACGTGCAGAAAGGCGAGATCACCGTCGGCTCCAAGCTGATCGTGCTCGGCGGCCCGGCGATGCTCATCGGCCTGGGCGGCGGCGCCGCTTCCTCCATGGCCACTGGCACCAGCTCGGCGGACCTGGATTTCGCTTCGGTGCAGCGTGAAAACCCTGAGATGGAACGCCGTTGCCAGGAAGTCATCGACCGTTGCTGGCAGCTGGGGGATAACAACCCCATCAGCTTCATCCACGACGTCGGCGCCGGCGGCCTGTCCAACGCCTTCCCGGAGCTGGTCAACGATGGCGGCCGTGGCGGTCGCTTCGAACTGCGCAACATCCCCAACGACGAGCCGGGCATGGCCCCGCACGAAATCTGGTCCAACGAATCCCAGGAGCGTTATGTCCTGGCGGTAGGTGCTGCGGATTTCGAACGTTTCAAGGCCATCTGCGAGCGTGAGCGCTGCCCGTTCGCGGTGGTCGGCGAAGCCACTGCCGAACCACAGTTGACCGTGACCGACAGCCACTTCGGCAACAGCCCGGTGGACATGCCGCTGGAAGTGCTGCTGGGCAAGGCCCCACGCATGCACCGTTCGGCCGTGCGGGAAAACGAGTTGGGTGACGATTTCGATCCAAGCACCCTGGATATCGCCGAGAGCATCGAGCGCGTCCTGCACCACCCGGCCGTGGCCAGCAAGAGCTTCCTGATCACCATCGGCGACCGCACCATCACCGGCCTCGTGGCCCGTGACCAGATGGTCGGCCCCTGGCAGGTGCCGGTGGCCGACGTGGCCGTGACCGCCACCAGCTTCGACGTCTACACCGGTGAGGCCATGGCCATGGGCGAGCGCACGCCGCTGGCCCTGCTGGATGCCCCGGCGTCCGGCCGCATGGCCATTGGCGAGACCCTGACCAACATCGCGGCCTCGCGCATCAACAAGATCAGCGACATCAAGCTGTCCGCCAACTGGATGTCCGCTGCCGGCCACCCGGGCGAAGACGCGCGTCTGTACGACACCGTCAAGGCGGTGGGCATGGAGCTGTGCCCCGAGCTGGGCATCACCATCCCGGTGGGCAAGGACTCCATGTCCATGGCCACCCGCTGGAACGAAGAGGGCGTGGACAAGAGCGTCACCTCGCCGCTGTCGCTGATCGTCACTGGCTTCGCACCTGTGGCGGACATTCGCCAGACCCTGACCCCGCAACTGCGCATGGACAAGGGCACCACCGACCTGATCCTGATCGACCTCGGTCGCGGGCAGAACCGCATGGGCGCCTCGATCCTCGCCCAGACCCACGGCAAGCTCGGCAAGCAAGCGCCGGACGTCGATGACGCCGAAGACCTGAAAGCCTTCTTCGCGGTGATCCAGGGCCTCAACGCCGACGGCCACCTGCTGGCCTACCACGACCGCTCCGATGGCGGCCTGCTGGTCAGCGCCGTGGAAATGGCCTTCGCCGGCCATTGCGGCCTGAACCTGAGCCTCGACGCCGTGGCGGAAAACACCGCCGAAATCGCCGCCATCCTGTTCAACGAAGAGCTGGGTGCGGTGATCCAGGTGCGCCAGGACGCTACTCCGGACGTGCTGGCCCAGTTCAGCGCCGCCGGCCTGGGCGATTGCGTGGCCGTGATCGGCCAGCCGATCAACAACGGTGAAGTGAGCATCTCCTACAACGGCGAAACCGTGTTCACCGGCCAGCGTCGCCTGCTGCAGCGTCAGTGGGCAGAAACCAGCTACCAGATCCAGCGTCTGCGGGACAACGCCGACTGCGCCGAGCAGGAATTCGACGTGGTACTGGAAGAAGACAACCCGGGCCTGAGCGTCAAGCTGGGCTTTGACGTCAACCAGGACATCGCCGCGCCTTACATCAAGAAAGGCGTGCGCCCACAAGTGGCGGTGCTGCGTGAACAGGGTGTCAACGGCCAGGTGGAAATGGCCGCGGCCTTCGATCGCGCCGGCTTCAACGCCATCGACGTGCACATGAGCGACATCCTCGCCGGTCGCGTCGACCTCAACGACTTCAAGGGCATGGTTGCCTGCGGTGGCTTCTCCTACGGTGACGTACTGGGCGCCGGTGAAGGCTGGGCCAAGTCGGCGCTGTTCAACAGCCGCGCCCGCGACGCCTTCCAGGGCTTCTTCGAGCGTACCGACAGCTTCACCCTGGGTGTGTGCAACGGTTGCCAGATGATGTCCAACCTGCACGAGCTGATCCCGGGCAGCGAGTTCTGGCCGCACTTCGTGCGCAACCGCTCCGAGCAGTTCGAAGCCCGGGTGGCCATGGTCCAGGTGCAGGAATCGAACTCGATCTTCCTGCAGGGCATGGCCGGTTCGCGGATGCCGATCGCCATCGCCCACGGTGAAGGCCATGCGGAATTCGAAAGCGAAGAGGCATTGCTGGAAGCCGACCTGTCCGGTTGCGTGGCCCTGCGTTTCGTCGACAACCACGGCAAGGTCACCGAGCGCTACCCGGCCAACCCCAACGGTTCGCCCCGCGGGATCACCGGCCTCACCAGCCGCGACGGTCGCGTCACCATCATGATGCCGCACCCTGAGCGGGTGTTCCGTGCCGTGCAGAACTCCTGGAGCCCGGATGAGTGGAACGAAGATGGGGCGTGGATGCGCATGTTCCGCAACGCTCGGGTCTGGGTGAACTGAGGCTGATGTACAAGCTCAGCTTCTTCGTGCCTCCCAGCCATGTGGAGTCGGTCAAGAGCGCTGTGTTCGCCGCGGGCGGCGGACGCATCGGCGCTTACGACCAGTGCGCCTGGCAGGTGCTCGGCCAGGGCCAGTTTCGCCCGTTGGACGGCAGCCAGCCGTTTCTCGGGCAGACCGGCCAGGTGGAGCGGGTGGAGGAGTGGAAGGTCGAGCTGGTGGTGGCCGACGAATTGATTCACGACGTGGTACTGGCCCTCAAGCAGAGCCATCCCTACGAAACGCCGGCCTATGAAGTCTGGCGCCTCGAAGCGTTCTGAGGTTATCCACAGACACAAAGCCCGCTGAACCGGCAACGGTCAGCGGGCTTTTTTGTGGGCCTTCGCCGGCCAGCCGGCTCCTACAGGAGCCTTGCAGGAGCCGGCTGGCCAGCGAAAATGCCTTCAGGCACCTGCGCCGACTTCTCGGTGCAGCAAGCCTGCCAGTGCCACCTGCAAGCCCCCGGCCTTTTCGCCAATCAGCACGTGCCAGACGTCCCCCTCCATGCGCCGCATGCCCTGGCAGCCCAGCCCCTTGAGCGCCGGCTCCGACAGGCTGCGGCTATTGTTCACTTGCACTCGCAACCGGGTCAGCGCCACACAGTCCATCTGTACCAGGTTGTCCCGCCCGCCCAGGGCGTTGAGCCACTGCTGGGCTTCGTGGATGGAAATGTCGACCTGCGGGTTTTCTGCAACAGGCGCCTGTGTCACCGCAGCCCTGGTCGAAGCAGGTGACGCCAGGCGGATTTCGTCGGCAATGCTGTCTGCCAGCGGCCCCACCACCACCTGCAAGCTGCCGCCCTTGCCGGGGCGCACCACGGCCATGGCGCCCAGGGCCTTGAGCTCGCTGTCCGAAGCCAGGTTGCGGTCTGCCAGTTCCAGGCGCAGGCGCGTGGTGCAGGCACCGACGGTAAGCAGGTTGCCGGCGCCGCCCAGGGCCTTGATGTAGGCCGCAGCGCGCTGGTCGACGCTCAGTTCAGTCTTTTCGCTGGAGGGGCTGTCTTCACGGCCCGGGGTCTTGAGGTTGAAGCGGCGGATGCAGAAATCGAACACCAGGTAGTACACCACTGCGTACAGCAGGCCCACCGGGAACACTTTCCAGCCGTTGGTGGAGCGCCCCCAGCCCAGGGCCATGTCGATGGCGCCGCCGGAGAAGGTAAAGCCCAGGTGGATGTTCAGCAGGTTGGTCAGGGCCATGGCCAGCCCGGTGAGCAGGGCATGCACCAGGTACAGCAGGGGGGCAAGGAACATGAAGGCGAATTCGATCGGCTCGGTGACCCCGGTCAGGAACGAGGTCAGGGCCATGGACAGGAAGATCCCGCCCATTACCTTGCGCCGTTCCGGCGGTGTGTTGCGGTACATCGCCAGGCAGGCGGCGGGCAGGCCGAACAGCATCATCGGGAACATCCCGGTCATGAACTGGCCGCCCTTGGGGTCGCCGGCAAAGTAGCGGGTCAGGTCGCCGGTGACCACGGCGCCGGTGCTCGGGTCGGTGAAGCTGCCGAAGATGAACCAGGCCATGTTGTTGAGGATGTGGTGCAGGCCGGTGACGATCAGCAGCCGGTTGAACACGCCGAAGACAAAGGCGCCGAAGCTGCCGCTCTCCAGCAGCAACTGGCCGAAGCTGTTGATGCCGTGCTGGATCGGCGGCCAGATCAGGCCGAACACCACCCCCAGGCCCACGGCGGTGAAACCGGTGGCGATGGGCACGAAGCGCCGGCCGCCGAAGAACGCCAGGTACTCCGGCAGCTTGATGTCCTTGAAGCGGTTATACAGCGCGCCGGCCATCAGCCCGCTGATGATCCCGGCGAGCATGCCCATGTTGATGCTGGCGTCCAGCACCTTGAGGGTCGAGATCATCACCAGGTAGCCAATGGCCCCGGCCAGCCCGGCGGTGCCATTGTTGTCCTTGGCAAAACCCACGGCGATGCCGATGGCGAAGATCAGCGCCAGGTTGCCGAAGATCGACTGCCCGGCATCGTGGATGATCGCGATGTTCAGCAGGTCGGTGTCGCCCAGGCGCAGCAGCAGACCGGCGATGGGCAAGATAGCAATGGGCAGCATCAGCGCCCGGCCGAGGCGTTGCAGGCCCTCGATGAAATACTGGTACATGGCGTCTCTCCTGGAATTCTTGTTATGAGTGCAGAGGCCAAAGCCGTTCGCAGGCCTGACGGACTGCGGCGGCACCGGGCAGGTTGAGCAGCGGCTGGCTGAGCTGGCGGCACTGGCTGGCGTCCAGCTGGCGCACCCGGTCCTTGATCTCGCCCACCTGTGGCGGGCTGACCGACAGCTCGCTGACGCCCAGGCCAATGAGTACGGGTGTGGCCAGGGGATCGGAGGCCAGGGCGCCACAGACCCCGACCCAGCGACCATGGCGCCGGGCGCCGGCGCAGGTCTGGGCGATCAGCCGCAGCAGGGCGGGGTGCAGGGCGTCGACCCGTGCCGCCAGCCCGGCGTGATCACGGTCCATGGCCAGGGTGTACTGGGACAGGTCGTTGGTGCCGATGGACAGGAAGTCGGCGTGTTCGGCCAGTTGCTCGGCCATCAGGGCGGCGGCGGGGACTTCGATCATGACCCCCAGTTCCGGGCGCTGGCTCAGGCCCAGTTCGGCAGCGAACAGGTCCAGGCGCTGGCGGATGTGCAGCAGCTCGGCGACTTCGGTGACCATCGGCAGCATCACCCGGCAGCGTTGCACGGGGCTGACCTGGAGCAGCGCCCGCAGTTGTTGGTCCAGCAGCTCAGGGCGGGCCTGGGCCAGGCGGATGCCGCGCAGCCCAAGTACCGGGTTGGCTTCCACCGGCAGGGGCAGGTAATCCAGTTGTTTGTCGCCGCCGACGTCGATGGTGCGGATGATCACCGGCTTGTCACCCATGGCGTTGAGCACTGCCTGATAGGCCTGGCGCTGTTCTTCTTGATCCGGGGCGGTCTGGCGGTCAACGAAGAGAAACTCGGTGCGCAGCAGGCCGACGCCGTCGGCGCCACCCTGGTGGGCGTCCCGGGCTTCATCGCTGGACGCCACATTGGCCGCCACCTCGATCTGCTGGCCGTCCTGGGTCAGGGCGGGCTCATGGGCTTTTTGCTGTTGCAGCGCACGGCGCTGGCGCTGGGTTTCGCCGGCCTGTTGCACCTGTGCGATGCGCTGCGGGTCGGGCTCCAGTTCCAGGCGCCCGCCGTTGGCATCCAGCACCACCTGGCGGCCACTGTCGATGCGCAGCACTTGCGGGCCCAGGGCCACCAGGCAAGGCAGGCCCTTGCCCCGGGCGAGGATCGCCACGTGGGAAGTGGCACCGCCGGCGGCCATGCACAGCCCGGCCACGCCCTGGGCGCTGAGTTGCAGAAGGTCGGAAGGGGTCAACTCCTCGGCGGCAACGATCGCCCCGGCTGGCAGATCGTAGTGCCAAGCCTCTCCCAGCAGGGCGCGCAGAACGCGCTGCTGCAGGTCCCGCAGGTCGTTGGCGCGTTCGGCCAGCAGCGTACTGCCCAGTTGCTGCAGGATCTGGCATTGCTCGGTAATCGCCGCGCTCCAGGCATGGGTGGCAGCGCGGCCCTGGGCAATGGAGGCTTCGGCGGCGTCCAGCAGGGTCGGGTCTTCGAGCAGCGCCAGGTGGGCGCTGAAGATGTCCTGTTCCTGCTGGTCGCGGCGTTGCCGGGCCTGCTCCAGGGTGTGGCGGATTTCCCCGCGCACCTGGTCCAGGGCGGCGCTCAATGCTTGCCGTTGGGGCTCGGGTGGATGCTGGCCATGATCCTCCGCCAGGACCATGGCGTTGAGCCGCACCAGTGGCCCGCACACCAGGCCCGGCGCGGCGCAGACGCCCGCCAGCATGCCGTCTTCCACGGGGCCTTGGGCGGCCGCGGCCGGTACCGGGGTTTCGCCATGGGTATCTGTGGCCATCGCGGTGCCGAGGGTCTGCAGCATCGCCTGCAGGGCATCCTGGCAATCGTCGCCCTGGCAACTGACCAGCACTTCTTCCTGTTCACCGATGCCCAGGCTCATCAGGGCGATCAGGCTGGTGCAGGAGGCGCTCTTGTCCTTGAAGGTCAACTGCGAATGGCTGTTGAAGCTCAGGGCGGTCTGGCGCACCAGGGCGGCGGGGCGGGCATGCAGGCCGCCGCGATGGGCGACCTTGATCCGGGCGCTGGCCTGCTGCCCGGATTGCTCTTGCGTAAGCGGCTGCGGGCCCGCGTTGGCGCGCCGGCTGATGTGCAGCAATGGCTCGCCCACCTGGACCGTCGACAGGGTCAGCGGGCGCAGGTCGAAACCCTCGCCATTGGTCAGGATCAGCAGGCTGATCAGGCTTCGGCAATGCTGTGCCACGTGGTCCAGATCAACCCGCAGCAAGGGCTGGCCGGCACGCACCTGCTGGCCTTCCTTCACCAGCAGGGCAAACCCCTCGCCCTGCAGTTCGACGGTGTCCAGGCCCAGGTGCAGCAGCAGTTCGGCCCCATTGGCGGCGCGCAGGGTGATTGCGTGCCCGGTACGTGCGACCTGGATCACCTGGCCGGCGCAGGGCGCATGCAAGGTGTCGTTGAGAGGATCGATGGCGATGCCGTCGCCCATGGCACCGCTGGCGAACACCGGGTCGGGCACGCTGCGCAGGGTTAGCACTGGCCCGCTTAACGGGGCACCGAGCGTCAGTTCGTTATTGTTGTTGTGCATGGCGCAGTACTCGTTGGCGATGGGGCTTAGTGAGTGCGGGTCACTTTGCTCAGGTGGCGCGGTTGGTCGGGGTCCATGCTGCGGGCTTGGGCGAGGCCGGCGGCCATGACGTAGAAACTCTGGATCGCCAGGATCGGGTCGAGTGCCGGGTGTTCGGCACGACTCAGGGTCAGGTCCCGTTCACCGATGTCGTCCGGAGCGGCCAGCAGCACCTTGGCGCCGCGCTGGCGCATGTCGGCGGCCAGGCTCAGCAGGCCGCCCTGCTCGGCGCCGCGGGGGGCGAACACCAGCAGCGGATAGTCGTGGTCGATCAGCGCCATGGGACCGTGGCGGACTTCGGCACTGCTGAAGGCTTCGGCCTGGATAGCCGAGGTTTCCTTGAGCTTGAGCGCGGCTTCCTGGGCAATGGCAAATCCCGCCCCACGGCCGATCACCATCAGCCGCTGGCAATCGCACAGAGCATTGACGGCCGGGCTCCAGTCCTGGGTCGCGGCCTGGCGCAGGCCTTCGGGTAGGGCCAGGCCGGCTTCGAGCAAGCGTTCGTCATCATTCCAGTGGCCGATCAGTCGCGCGCTGGCGCTGAGGGTGGCAATAAAGCTCTTGGTGGCGGCCACGCTCTGCTCGGCGCCGGCGTGCAACGGCAGGAAGAATTCGCTGGCCGCTTCCAGCGGGCTGTTTTCCGCGTTGACCATGGCCACGCTGAGGGCCCCGCGCTTGCGTAGCAGGCGCACGCTGTTCACCAGGTCCGGGCTTTGCCCCGATTGCGAGAAGGCGAACACCGCCTGGCCGCTGACCCGCAGGGGCGCCTGTTGCATGGTGACCACCGACATCGGCAGCGACGCCACGGGAATACCCACTTGCTGCATGGTCAGGTAGGCGAAGTAGCTGGCGGCGTGGTCGGAGCTGCCCCGGGCCACGGTCATTGCCACTTGTGGCGGCTGGCGGCGCAGGCGGCCGGCGACCTCGATCAGCGCCGGGTCCAGGTGCTGCAACTGGTTGCTCGCGGCCAGGTGCGAGGACAGCGCCTCTTCAAGCATTTTTGAAGTCAATGTCTTCTCCTTCGACCATGACGGCGGTCAGTGTGAGTGCCCGGTCCAGGCGCACGCTGTCGGCCCAGCTGCCAGGTTGCAGGCGGCCGCGTTGGGGAATGCCGAGGTAGTCGGCGGGAAATTGCGACAGGCGCTGCGAGGCTTCGGCCAGGGGCAGGCCGATTTTCACCAGATTGCGCAGGGCCTGGTCCATGGTCAGGGTGCTGCCGGCCAGTGTGCCGTCGGCCAGGCGCACACCACCCAGGCACTTGGTCACGGTGTGGCTGCCCAGCTTGTATTCACCGTCGGGCATGCCGGCAGCGGCGGTGGAGTCGGTAACGCAGTACAGGCAGGGGATCGAACGCAGGGCCACGCGCATGGCGCCGGGGTGCACGTGCAGCAGGTCCGGGATCAGCTCGGCGTACTGGGCGTGGGCCAGGGCCGCGCCGACGATCCCCGGCTCGCGGTGATGCAGCGGGCTCATGGCGTTGTACAGGTGGGTGAAACTGGTGGCGCCCGCGGCGAGGGCCGCCACGCCTTCCTCGTAGCTGCCCAGGGTGTGGCCGATCTGCATGCGCACGCCGCGGGCGCTGAGTTCGCGGATCAGGCCGTCGTGGCCAGCGACTTCCGGGGCGATGGTGATCACGCGGATCGGCGCCAGCGCCAGGTACTGCTCCACTTCCGCCAGCAGTGCGGTGTGGGCGAAGTTGGGCTGGGCGCCAAGTTTGCCGGGGTTGATGTAGGGGCCTTCCAGGTGAACGCCGAGCACTCGGGCGCAGCCTTTGGGGCGCTGTTGGGCATAGCTGCCCAGTTGCTCCAGCACCTGGCGGATTTCCTCGCTGGGGGCAGTCATGGTGGTGGCCAGCAACGAGGTGGTGCCGAAGCGCACATGGGTGCGGGTGATGGTCTGGAAGGCATCGCGGCCTTGCATGATGTCCTTGCCGCCGCCGCCGTGCACATGCAGGTCGATAAAGCCGGGCAGCAGGTAGGGCAGGTCGTTGTCCGCCGGGTTGCAGGGGCTGCCTTCGATGGCGGTCACCTTGCCGTCCTGATGCAGCAGACGGCCGCGGACCCAGCCTTGGGGCGTGAGGATGTTGTCTTCGGACATGGCGTTTCTCTGGCTCCGGAAGCGGGTTCAGCGTCGCAGTTCAGCGACGAAGTCGTAGTAGTCGTTGCGGCAGTAGGTGTCGGTGACTTCGATGGGTGTGTTGTCTTCCAGGTAGCCGACCCGGGTCATCAGCAACATGGCGGTGCCTGGGGCGATGCCCACCAGGGCGGCGAATTCGTCCGAGGCATTGATCGCCTGGATGTGTTGCAGCGCCCGCACCACGGGGCGACCGATGCCGTCGAGGTATTCGTAGAGCGAATCGCCCACCGCTTCGGGGCGGGCGATGATGCTGGCGGGCAGGGTGCTCATCTCGATGGCCATTACGGTGTCGTCGGCTTTGCGCAGGCGCTTGAGCCGCGCCACCTTGTCGTTGGGCGACAGGCCGAGGCGGATCAGTTCTTCATGGGTGGGCGGGGTGAGGGTGCGTTCCAGCCATTGGGAGCCAGGCACGAAACCCTTCAGGCGCAGCATTTCGCTGAAGCCGGAAAGGCGCGACAGCGGTTGTTCGAGGCGCGGGGTGATGAAGGTCCCCGAGCCCTGGCTGCGGCGGATCAGGCCCTGTTCGAAGAGCACTTCCAGGGCCTTGCGCGCGGTGACCCGGGAGATCCCCAGCAATTCGCTGAGGTTGCGTTCCGACGGCAGTGCCTGCTCGGCTTTCCACTGGCCGGCATGGATTGCCGCTTCCAGGTTGCGGGCCAGTTGCAGGTACAGCGGAGTGGGTTGGGAGTCGTCGGGGCGCAGGGCCAGTAGGTGATTCATCTGTAGGTTTTCCGATGCGGTTATTAGGTTGTTGTCGCCCGGTAGTGCCGAAAAAACTAATACCACTTAGATACCATGTCAACGCCACTGGTCTGCTGGATACGGCGTAAATCCAGCATTTACGGGGGGCTTTGAAGGGTAAATGATTAAAGTGGTATTAGGCAGGTCTGACAGCCATCGCCACGGCGCCGAGTGGCGACCCGTTGCGGGTCGCCAAGTGGTATGGGCGCAGTGGAAGAGCTGGCGGGGGTAAAAATATTTTTTGCGGGAGGGAAATTAAGGGCGAATCTCGATCATGGTGCCGTCCTTGACCAGGCCCCAGACCTCGCGCATGTCGACGTTGCGCATGGCGATGCAGCCATCGGTCCAGTCCAGGGTGTGGAAGTACTGCTCGGGAAACTCTTCGGTGTCCGGGGTGCCGTGGATCATGATCATGCCGCCGGGATTGACCCCTTCGCGACGCGAGCGGGCGGCATCGGTGATGTTCGGGTAGGAGATGTGCATGGCCAGGTTGTAGCGGTCGCTGGTCTTGCGCCAGTCGAGCCAGTAGAGGCCTTCGGGGGTGCGCTTGTCGCCCTCCATGAGCTTGGGCCCCTTGGGCTTCTTGCCCAGGGAGATGCGGTAGGTCTTCAGTGGCTTGCCACCGTTGATCAGTTGCAGTTGATGGGCGGACTTGAGTACCAGGACCTTTTCGATGACCTTGCCGTCCAGGGTTTCCACGGTGGAGGCCTGGCACACAGCAACGACGGAACAGCACAGCAGGGCAAGCAACCAGCGCATTGACACGATATCCCCAGGCGCGCACAGATCCCGTGCACGTTTTATTGTTTAACTGATGGCAGGCTGAGAGAGCGGCGGAATGGATTCGGAGCGCACTTCAAAGGCTGCGGCCCGCCGGTCAGCGAAGAAGCATTCTAAGGTACGGCCGACGGTGCGGAAAGCCAGCTCGGACCAAGGGATATCGGCTTCGTCGAACAACTGCACTTCCAGGCTCTCGGGGCCGGCGGCAAAGTCCAGGTCGGCGAGTTCCGCGCGAAAGAACACATGCACCTGGCTGATGTGCGGCACATCGATCAGGGTGTAGATGCTCAGGCCGCGCACCCGGGCGCAGGCTTCCTCGTAGGTTTCGCGAATGGCCGCCTGTTCGATGGTCTCGCCGTTCTCCATGAAGCCTGCCGGCAGGGTCCAGTAGCCCAGGCGCGGCTCGATGGCGCGACGGCACAGCAGCACCTTGCCCTCCCAGGTGGCAAGGCAGCCGGCGACGATATTGGGGTTCTGGTAATGGATGGTCTGGCAGTGGTCGCAGACATAGCGCAGGCGTGAATCGCCTTCGGGAATGCGCTGGGTCACCGGGTTGCCGCACTGGCTGCAAAATTTCATGTGGGGTATCCGAAAAGGCTGGGGCTATCTTGGCGCGCCAGCCCCGTTGTCGGCAAGTTGTCGTTAAGCGACATGCCCGGGGGCAGGGGTTGGGCCGAAGATTGGATTGGTGCATGATGCACGGTAGCCAACAGATCGAGATGCCTCATGCTGGACGAGCTACTTCATCGGGTAAGCCACTACACGCCGCGTACGCTGGAGACCGACCGACGTTTTCCCGAAGCTGCGGTGCTGGTGCCCATCACCCGCAGCGAAGAACCGGAGCTGGTGTTGACCTTGCGTGCCAGTGGGCTGTCGACCCATGGCGGCGAGGTGGCTTTCCCTGGTGGCCGGCGCGATCCGGAAGACCCGGACCTGATCTTCACCGCGCTGCGCGAGGCCCAGGAGGAAATCGGCCTGCCGCCGGGGCTGGTGGAGGTCATCGGGCCTTTGAGCCCGCTGATTTCCCTGCACGGAATCAAGGTCACGCCTTACGTCGGGGTGATTCCCGACTATGTCGAATACCAGGCCAATGACGCCGAGATCGCCGCCGTTTTCAGCGTGCCCCTGGAGTTCTTTCGCCAGGACCCCCGCGAACATACCCATCGCATCGATTATCAGGGGCGCAGTTGGTACGTCCCCAGCTACCGCTTTGGCGAGTACAAGATCTGGGGCCTGACCGCGATCATGATCGTCGAGCTGGTCAACCTGTTGTACGACGCCGGAATCAGCCTGCATCGCCCGCCGAAAAACTATATCGATACCTGAAGCCATCACTTCGCATGGCATAAACCCGCGGCTGCCTGAGCCATGAGGACAATAAGATGAAATACCGCCTGGGCGACGCCCGAGTCGAGACCCATCCACAGAGCTGGGTTGCCCCGAATGCCACGCTGGTGGGCAAGGTCAAGCTGGAGGAGGGAGCCAGCGTCTGGTTCAACGCCGTGCTGCGCGGGGACAACGAACTGATCCTGATCGGCAAGCACAGCAACGTCCAGGATGGCACGGTGATGCACACCGACATGGGCTTTCCACTGACCATCGGTACCGGCGTGACCATCGGCCACAACGCCATGCTGCACGGTTGCAACGTGGGCGACTACAGCCTGATCGGCATCAACGCGGTGATCCTCAATGGCGCCAAGATCGGCAAGAATTGCATCATCGGCGCCAACTCGCTGATCGGCGAGGGCAAGGAAATCCCCGACGGTTCGCTGGTCATGGGCTCGCCGGGCAAGGTGGTGCGGGAGCTGACCGAACCGCAGAAGAAAATGCTCGAAGCCAGCGCTGCGCACTACGTTCATAATGCCCAGCGTTATGCCCGAGATCTGGTTGAGCAAGAACAATGACAACCCCTGAAAGACCCGTTGCTTCACCCTGCGTGAGCATCTGTGCCCTGGACGAGCAGGATACCTGCACCGGTTGCCAGCGCACCGTGGACGAGATCACCCGCTGGAGCCGCATGGACAACGCCGAGCGGCGTGCGGTCCTGGCCCTGTGCCATGAGCGGGCCAAGTCCAGTGGGTTGCTGTGGATGATCGGCACCAGCTCGGCAAGTTGATCCGCTCGTTTCGCCCGCAAGCTGGCTCCTGCAATCTTGTGCAGGAGCCAGTTTGCTGGCGAAAGGGTTTCTTGGCCCTGCCCCGGGCCTGCAGTAACCTGTGCACCTTCCTGACAGGTACCCTTGGCCCCCATGTTCTTCCTGATCGCCTATATCAGCAGCGTCGTGCTGATCAACTACGCCTTTTCGTCTGCCCCGCATCTGGACATCGTCTGGTCGGCCTGGGGTGGGTTGGTGTTTGTCCTGCGGGACATGGTGCAGACTCGTTTCGGCCATGGCGCCATCGTCGCCATGCTGGTGGCCCTGGTGCTGTCCTATGTGACCTCCGATCCGACCATCGCCCTGGCCAGCGCCACGGCATTCGCCGTCTCGGAATGCATCGACTGGCTGGTGTTCAGCATCACCAAGCGGCCCCTGCATGATCGCCTGTGGATCAGTTCGGCCCTGAGCATTCCCCTGGATACCTTCATCTTCTACGGCATGATCGATGCCTTGACCCCCGGGGTCGTGCTGACCGCCCTGGGTTCGAAGTTCGCCGGGGTCACCGTGGTCTGGTTGGCCATGGCCTGGCGTTTGCGCAAAGCGGCGTGTGCCGGCTGAGCCAAAGCCCGCGCTTCATGTAAAATGCCGCTCCCCATGGGTCGCCCGCCTGGCGCTCGGCCCTCGATGATCCGCTCCTTTGAGGACCTTCAGATGACTCGTATCGGAACTCCACTGTCGCCAACTGCGACCCGCGTCTTGCTTTGTGGCTGTGGTGAGTTGGGCAAGGAGGTGGTGATCGAGCTGCAACGCCTGGGTGTCGAGGTGATTGCCGTGGACCGCTACGCCAACGCTCCGGCGATGCAGGTTGCCCATCGCAGCCACGTGATCAACATGCTCGACGGCGCGGCCCTGCGGGCCGTGATCGAAGCCGAGAAGCCACACTTCATCGTGCCGGAAATCGAAGCCATCGCCACCGCGACCCTGGTGGAGCTGGAAGCCGAGGGGTTCACCGTGATCCCCACCGCCCGGGCCACTTCCTTGACCATGAACCGCGAAGGCATCCGCCGCCTGGCCGCTGAAGAGCTGGACTTGCCGACCTCGCCATACCATTTCGCCGACACCTTCGAAGACTATTCCAAGGCCGTGCAAGACCTGGGCTTCCCGTGCGTGGTCAAGCCGGTGATGAGTTCCTCGGGCAAGGGCCAGAGCCTGCTGCGCAGCGTCGACGACGTGCAGAAAGCCTGGGACTACGCCCAGGAAGGCGGCCGTGCCGGCAAGGGCCGAGTGATCATCGAAGGCTTTATCGACTTCGACTACGAAATCACCCTGTTGACCGTGCGTCATGTGGGCGGCACGACCTTCTGTGCGCCGGTCGGCCATCGTCAGGAAAAGGGCGACTATCAGGAATCCTGGCAGCCGCAGGCCATGAGCCCCAAAGCCCTGGCCGAGTCCGAGCGTGTGGCCAAGGCCGTCACTGAGGCCCTGGGCGGCCGCGGCCTGTTTGGCGTGGAGCTGTTCATCAAGGGCGATCAGGTGTGGTTCAGCGAAGTGTCGCCGCGCCCCCACGACACTGGCCTGGTGACCCTGATTTCCCAGGACCTGTCCCAGTTCGCCCTGCATGCGCGGGCCATTCTCGGCTTGCCGATTCCGCTGATCCGCCAGTTCGGGCCTTCGGCCTCGGCGGTGATCCTGGTGGAAGGCAAATCTACCCAGACCGCTTTCGCCAACCTTGGCGCCGCTCTGAGCGAGCCGGACACTGCGTTGCGCCTGTTCGGCAAGCCGGAAGTCAATGGCCAGCGCCGCATGGGCGTGGCCCTGGCGCGTGACGAGTCGATCGAAGCCGCCCGGGCCAAGGCGACCCGCGCTGCGCAAGCGGTGGTGGTCGAGCTGTAAAAAAAACATCGCGAGCAAGCTCGCTCCTACAAGGTTTGCGTTGAATCTGTAGGAGCGAGCTTGCTCGCGAAGCCTTTGTTCACACGACCCGATTCAAATCGTTGTTCCGCGTTTCCTTCAAGCACAGCACCGCGATCAAACTCAGGATCGCCGCCCCCGACACATACCCCCCAACCCAGCTCAGCCCGCCCATCGCCACCAGTTTCTGGGCGAAGAACGGCGCGGCCGAAGCTCCGACGATGCCCCCCAGGTTGTACGCCGCCGAAGCGCCGGTATAGCGCACGTGGGTCGGGAACAGCTCCGGCAGCAGGGCGCCCATCGGGGCGAAGGTCACCCCCATCAGAAACAGCTCGATGCACAGGAACAGCGCCACGCCGGCGGTGGAACCCTGGGTCAGCAGGGGTTCCATGGTGAAGCCGGACACAATCGCCAGCACGCCGCCAACCATCAGCACCGGCTTGCGCCCGAAGCGGTCGCTGGCCCAGGCCGACAGAGGGGTGGCCGCGGCCATGAACAGTACGGCGAAGCACAGCAGGCCGAGGAAGGTTTCCCGGCTGTAGCCCAGGGTAGCGACGCCGTAGCTCAGGGAAAACACCGTGGATATGTAGAACAGGGCGTAGCACACCACCATCGACGCGGCGCCGAGCAGTACCGGCAGCCAGTACTGGCTGAAGAGTTCCACCAGCGGCATCTTCACCCGTTCCTGGCGTGCCACGGCGTTGGCAAAGACCGGGGTTTCGTGCAGCTTCAGGCGCACGTACAGGCCCACCATCACCAGGGCGGCGCTGAGCAGGAAGGGAATGCGCCAGCCCCAGGAGCGGAACTGCTCGTCATCCAGGCCCATGGCCAGGGCCAGGAACAGGCCGTTGGCCGCGAGAAAGCCGATGGAGGGGCCCAACTGCGGGAACATGCCGAACCAGGCGCGCTTGCCTTCCGGTGCGTTCTCCGTGGCCAGCAGCGCGGCGCCGCCCCATTCGCCACCCAGCCCCAGGCCCTGGCCGAAACGCAGCACGCAAAGCAGGATGGGCGCCCAGGCACCGATGCTGGCGTAGCCTGGCAGGACGCCGATCAGGGTGGTGCACACGCCCATCAGCAGCAGCGAGGCAACCAGGGTCGACTTGCGTCCGATACGGTCGCCGAAGTGGCCGAACAGTGCCGAGCCCAGGGGGCGGGCAAGGAAGGCGATGCCGAAGGTCAGGAACGCCGAGAGCATCTGGGCGGTGCCGGAGGTCTGGGGAAAGAACACCGGGCCTATCACCAGTGCGGCGGCGGTGGCGTAGACGTAGAAGTCGTAGAACTCGATGGCGGTGCCGATAAAGCTGGCAGTGGCTACCCGCGAGGTGGAATTGCTCGGTTGGGCAGGCGTGGTGGCGCTGTAGGCGGTGCTGGTCGTCATGCGGTTATCCCTGACAGTCTGTGCTCCGGTGGAGCGAATTATTATGGTCGAGCACCCAGGGATGTGGGTTTGGCGCGGTCGTCCCTCGGGATGGGAGTGACGTCGAACAGAAGGGCTGGTTATCGGCAGATTTGCGCTGGGTGCGGGTAGCACGCGGGTCTGCACAGGGCTTGGGTAAGCGGATCGATTATAGAAAGGCGGCTAACGATTCAACAAGGGGCTTGGCGGCTGCCGGGCTGGCGAGAAGGTTTTCGAGCTTCGGGGCGCCATTGGCCGCGGCGGCAGGCGATCAGATGCGGGCGGGGACGCTGCTGGTGTGCCAGATCAGTACGCGGCTGACGCGGTTTTCCTCGGTTTCGAGGATTTCCAGGCGGTAGCGGCCGATTTTCAGGCACACCGCGCTGTCGGGGATGGTTTCCAGGGCTTCGGTGACCAGGCCGTTGAGGGTCTTGGGACCGTCGCTGGGCAGGTGCCAGCCCAGGCTCTTGTTCAGCTCGCGGATCGATGCCGCACCTTCCACCACATAGCGGCCATCGGCCTGGGGGTGGATGTGCGGGTTGTCCAGGCTGTGCTCGCTTTCGAACTCGCCGACGATTTCTTCGAGGATGTCTTCCAGGGTGACGATGCCCAGCACTTCGCCGTATTCGTCCACCACCATGCCCAGGCGCCGTTGCTGCTTGTGGAAGTTGAGCAGTTGCAACTGCAACGGGGTGCTTTCCGGGACGAAGTAGGGCTCGTGGCAGGCCGCCAGCAGGGCGTCCTTGGTCAGGCTGGCGTCCGGCAGCAGGTGACGGATCTGCCGGGTGTTGAGCACCGCTTCGACCTGGTTGATATCGCTGTGGAACACCGGCAGCCGTGTGCGTCTGTTCAGGCGCAGTTGGGCGATGATGTCTTCGATCGGGTCGTCCAGGTTGATGCCGTCCACTTCGCTGCGGGGCACCAGGATGTCGTTGACGGTGATGTTGTCCAGGGCGTGGATGCCGGACAGGGCGTGTGGCTCCTGCGGCGTAGGCTCGTCGTCCAGCAGCGCCGGGTCGTCGTCACTGTGCTTGACCGCGCCGGCCTTGCGGGCAAACGGGCGCAGCAGCAACTGGCTGAGGGTGTCGAGCAGCCAGGCCAGGGGATAGACGATTTTCATCGGGATGAGCAGCAGGCTGTTGCCAAAGCCCAAGGTACCTTCCGGGTAGCGCACGGCCAGGGCCCGAGGCAGGTATTCAGCCAGCACCAGCAGGGCGCAGGTGCTGATCAGGCAGGCCAGCCAGGGGCCATTTTCCGCCCAGTAGAACAGCGCCAGCAGGGTGCTGATGACCACCGCCAGGACCCGGCACAGGGTATTGCACAGGATCAGGCTTTCCTTGGGGAAAGCCAGGCGTGCCTGGGACTTGTCGCCATTGCGCGAGTTGCCGCGCAGGGTCAGCAGGTGCTGCTGGGCGGCATCGATAGCGGTGAACAGGCCCGACCAGACGATGAGCAGGGCGATTACCGCGAGCATGGGCCCGGTGGGCAGGGAGTCGGTCATGGCCGGTCGTCAGATGTGCAGGATGTATTCACGAACCAGCTTGCTGCCAAAGTAGGCCAGCATCAGCAGGCAGAAACCTGCCAGGGTCCAGCGAATTGCCTTGTGTCCGCGCCAGCCGAGGCGATTGCGGCCCCAGAGCAGCACGCTGAACACCACCCACGCCAGGCAGGCCAGCAGGGTCTTGTGCACCAGGTGCTGGGCGAACAGGTTCTCGACGAACAGCCAGCCGGAGATCAGCGACAGCGACAGCAGGGTCCAGCCGGCCCAGAGAAAACCGAACAGCAGGCTTTCCATGGTTTGCAGCGGTGGGAAGTTCCTGATCAGCCCGGACGGGTGCTTGTTCTTCAGTTGATGGTCCTGCACCAGCAGCAACAAGGCCTGGAACACCGCGATGGTGAACATGCCGTAGGCCAGGATCGACAACAGGATATGGGCGAGGATCCCGGGTTCCTCATCGATCACCGGCACTGTGCCGGTGGGGACGAATTGCGCCAGTAGCGCGGTCAGGGCGCCGAGCGGGAACAGCAGCACCAGCAGGTTTTCCACCGGGATGCGCCAGCAGGCCAGCAGGGTCAGGGCGATGACTGCAGCGGCAATCAGGCTGGCGGCGCTGAAGAAGTCCAGGCCCAGGCCCACCGGAGTCAACAAGTGGGTCAGCAGGCTGGCGGCATGGGCCAGCAAGGCCAGGATGCCGAGCGTAACCAGCAGGCGCTTGTTCGCCTTGGCGCCTGTGGCCAGGCGGGAGCCTTGGTAGAAGGTCGCAGCGGCATAAAGGACGGCGGCGGCGAGGGTGGGTAGCAAACTGGGTGACAAGGGGAGCATAAATCCTGTTAGGCAGGCCCGAAAGTCGCTGAGTTTGGCATAGAACCCAGAGCCCTGAAAGACCAGGCAAGCAGACGGCGAGGTGTCCGCCACGCACAGTCTTCGCTATAATCCGCGACCTGCCCACGCCGCAGGCTCATCGAGCACTTGTTTATTACGCTCTGGGCCGCCATTACCCCGGTCTACCTTGGGCCTGAAAGGATCGAGCATGTTTGAAAACCTAACCGACCGTCTCTCGCAGACGCTGCGCCATGTCACCGGCAAGGCCAAGCTGACCGAGGACAACATCAAAGACACCCTGCGCGAAGTGCGCATGGCGCTGCTCGAAGCCGACGTTGCGTTGCCGGTGGTCAAGGACTTCGTCAACTCGGTGAAAGAGCGTGCGGTCGGCACCGAAGTGTCCCGCAGCCTGACTCCGGGCCAGGCCTTTGTGAAGATTGTCCAGGCCGAGCTGGAAAGCCTGATGGGCGCGGCCAACGAAGATTTGAACCTCAGCGCCGTGCCACCAGCCGTGGTGCTGATGGCCGGTCTGCAGGGTGCGGGTAAAACCACCACCGCCGGCAAGCTTGCGCGCTTCCTTAAAGAGCGCAAGAAAAAGAGCGTGATGGTGGTCTCCGCGGACGTCTACCGTCCGGCGGCGATCAAGCAGCTGGAAACCCTGGCCAATGATATTGGCGTGACCTTCTTCCCGTCGGACCTGAGCCAGAAGCCGGTGGCCATCGCCGAAGCGGCTATTAAGGAAGCGAAACTCAAGTTCATCGACGTGGTGATCGTCGACACCGCCGGTCGCCTGCACGTCGACAGCGAGATGATGGACGAGATCCAGGCGCTGCACGCGGCCATCAAGCCGGTGGAAACCCTGTTCGTGGTCGATGCCATGACCGGCCAGGACGCCGCCAACACCGCCAAGGCCTTTGGCGACGCGCTGCCGCTGACCGGGGTGATCCTGACCAAGGTCGATGGTGACGCCCGTGGCGGTGCCGCGCTGTCGGTGCGGGCCATTACCGGCAAACCGATCAAGTTCATCGGCATGGGCGAGAAGAGCGAAGCCCTGGAGCCGTTCCACCCTGAGCGTATCGCTTCGCGCATCCTCGGCATGGGCGACGTGCTCAGCCTGATCGAACAGGCTGAAGCGACCCTCGACAAGGACAAGGCCGACAAGCTTGCCAAGAAACTGAAGAAGGGCAAGGGCTTCGACCTCGAAGACTTCCGCGATCAGTTGCAACAGATGAAGAACATGGGCGGCCTGGGCGGCCTGATGGACAAGCTGCCGAACATCGGTGGCGTGAACCTGGCGCAGATGGGCAATGCCCAGGGCGCGGCAGAGAAGCAGTTCAAGCAGATGGAAGCCATCATCAACTCCATGACCCCGGCCGAGCGCCGCGACCCCGAGCTGATCAGCGGTTCGCGCAAGCGCCGGATCGCCCTGGGTTCCGGCACCCAGGTGCAGGACATCGGTCGCTTGATCAAGCAGCACAAGCAGATGCAGAAGATGATGAAGAAGTTCTCCGCCAAGGGCGGTATGGCCAAGATGATGCGCGGCATGGGCGGTATGTTGCCCGGCGGCGGCATGCCGAAGATCTGAAGAATCCGCGCCGGCCGTCATGCCGGCGCTTTTTTCCACGGGGACGTGGAATCCCGGGCAAACCCTCGATTGGGGTGTGCTCACTCGCTGTCGCTTGCGGCAGCTCCATGGCAAATCTGAATGGCAGCCGACGGGCGCCGGAAAAAGTCATTTGCAAAAGTCCGGATATTCCTTAGAATATGCGGCCTTTCGGGCACCCATGCCCGCTGTGCATTTAGATTTGCAGCACCGACTACAGGAACGATGTTCACATGCTAACAATCCGTCTTGCCCTTGGCGGCTCCAAAAAGCGCCCGTTTTACCACTTGACCGTGACCGACAGCCGCAACCCACGCGACGGTTCGCACAAAGAACAAGTTGGCTTCTTCAACCCGATCGCTCGTGGTCAAGAAGTCCGCCTGTCCGTGAACCAAGAGCGCGTAGCCTACTGGCTGAGCGTTGGTGCACAGCCTTCTGAGCGTGTTGCTCAGTTGCTGAAGGAATCGGCTAAGGCTGCAGCCTGAACCCTATGAACGCGACGCCAGCTCCTGCTGATGATTTGATCGTTATCGGCAAAATCTACTCTGTTCATGGCGTTCGCGGCGAAGTGAAGGTCTTTTCCTTTACTGATCCGATTAAAAACCTGTTGGACTACAAAACCTGGACGCTCAAGCGCGAAGGTAGCGTGAAGCAGGTTGAGCTGGTCAGCGGACGCGGGAACGACAAGTTCCTGGTCGCAAAGCTCAAGGGTCTTGATGATCGCGAGGAAGCTCGTCTTCTGGCCGGTTATGAGATCTGCGTGCCGCGCAGCCTGTTCCCTGAACTGACCGACGGCGAGTACTACTGGTACCAGCTGCAAGGTCTCAAGGTTATCGACGGCCTCGGGCAACTGCTCGGGAAGATCGATCACCTGCTGGAGACCGGCTCGAACGATGTAATGGTGGTCAAGCCTTGCGCTGGCAGCCTGGATGATCGCGAACGCCTGTTGCCCTATACCGAGCAATGCGTGTTGGCTGTCGACCTGGCCGCGGGCGAGATGAAGGTGGAATGGGATGCGGACTTCTAAGCGTGGCTAACTTGCGCGTAGAAGTGATCAGTTTGTTTCCCGAGATGTTCTCCGCCATCAGCGAGTACGGCATAACCAGCCGCGCGGTGAAACAGGGGCTGTTGCAGCTGACCTGTTGGAATCCGCGAGACTACACCACGGATCGACATCACACTGTGGACGATCGCCCGTTTGGCGGTGGTCCGGGCATGGTGATGAAGATCAAGCCCCTGGAGGATGCACTGGTTCAGGCCAGAAACGCAGCCGGGGAGGGCGCGAAGGTGATCTACCTGTCGCCCCAGGGCCGTCAACTGAATCAGTCGGCGGTGCGCGAGTTGGCGAATGAGGATGCATTGATCCTGATTGCTGGTCGTTATGAAGGCATTGACGAGCGTTTTATTGAGGCTCATGTCGATGAAGAGTGGTCGATTGGCGACTATGTACTCTCCGGTGGCGAGCTGCCGGCGATGGTCCTGATTGATGCGGTTACGCGACTGCTGCCCGGAGCTTTAGGGCATGTGGATTCCGCGGAGGAAGATTCCTTCACGGACGGTCTGCTGGATTGCCCGCACTACACCCGACCGGAGGTGTATGCGGATCAGCGTGTTCCCGACGTATTGCTAAGTGGCAATCACGCACACATCCGGCGTTGGCGTTTACAGCAGTCCCTTGGTCGGACCTATGAACGACGCGCCGATCTTCTGGAAAGCCGCTCGCTTTCTGGAGAAGAGAAGAAGCTGCTCGAGGAATATCTCCGCGAGCGGGACGATAGTTAACAACGTATCGATGGTAGATCCGACGATTTACCTTAGGAGCACAGCATGACCAACAAAATCATCCTTGCACTCGAAGCAGAGCAGATGACCAAAGAGATCCCAGCCTTTGCCCCGGGCGACACCATTGTCGTTCAGGTGAAAGTGAAGGAAGGCGATCGTTCCCGTCTGCAGGCGTTCGAAGGCGTAGTTATCGCCAAGCGCAACCGCGGTGTGAACAGCGCGTTCACCGTACGTAAAATCTCCAACGGTGTTGGCGTAGAGCGTACTTTCCAGACCTACTCCCCGCAGATCGACAGCATGGCTGTCAAGCGTCGCGGTGACGTGCGTAAAGCCAAGCTGTACTACCTGCGCGACCTGTCGGGTAAAGCAGCTCGCATCAAGGAAAAACTGGCTTAAGTCCAGCTTCCGATGCAGAAAAAAGCAGCCTACGGGCTGCTTTTTTGTTGCCTGTCATTTAATGCCCGGAGCGGTTCAGCAGGGCGCAGACCGTGTTGGCGATCCGTTCCAGCAGTACCTCGTCATAAGGCAGCCAGGGCAGGGCGGTCAATTTGCCGCTTTGCGCCGCCAGGGCCATCTCCACGGGTTCGCCATCGCGTGTCACGCGCCCGGTGACCAGATGCACCGCATGGTCGCCGATGCGGACATGGCGCCCCTCCAGCGACAACTTCCCCTCCTCGATCAGCGTGGCGAAGGCCATGCCCAGCACGTGGCGGCGCATCAGCGTCATCTGGGTGAGATTCTGTCCGGCCAACAGATTCAGGCGTTGCTCGCGCCTGGCGGCCGGCATTTGCGGCAGGGGCTGGCCGGTGGCGCTCTGTGCCAGCTCTTCGATGGCGAAACTGCTGACGCTCACCAGCAGGTCGATGGCCCGGCAGGCTTCTGAAAACACTTGCAGCGGCACGTCCTGCAGCAGCATCGGCTGCCAGTGTTTATCGGTGCGCCGAGCGAAGCTTGCGCTGCCGGACAGGCAGTGCCCCTGCAGCCCAGGATAGAGTGCCGCGTCCACCGCAAAGCTCACCCGGATATCCCCCAGGTTTCGGCTCAGGCCGCTGTCCCTGTCGATCTTCCAGCCTTCGCGGCGGGCCAGGCCGATCAGGGGGCGGATGGCCAGGCTGTATCCGGCGAATGCCTGGCAGGTGTGGCTTTCCAGCTCTTGCTGAGAGGGTAGGTAGTACTCGCGAAACACTTGGCGCAGCGGCTGCTTGATCCGGCGCGCGCTGATCAGGGCCTGCCAGGCGTGGCGCTCCGCGGCGTTGGCTGACAGCGGGTGCCATAGCGAAATCCTGCACCCGCCATCCAGGCTCAGCGGTTGGCCCTGGCAGTCTAGCGCTTGAGCATCCGCGTCCAGCAGGAAGCTGCGGCGTTGGCTATCTGCGCAACGGGCAACCCAAACCAGTGAGCGGGCAAAGGGCGAGCCCACGGCGGAGTCCGCCAGTTGTGCTCGCCAGTCGCTGTAAGACAACTCGAAGGTTTGCCACAGCCCGGATTCCAGGCAACTGGCCAGAAGCCCGTGCTGAGCCTTGCCGGGCGTGCTGGTGGGGGCCAGGCGCAGGGCGATCTCGGGGCGTTGGGCCAGGCCGCGTTCTGCAGGTTTGAGGTTGCGGGTGAGTTTTTTCTGGATGCTGGCATGGCGCACCAGGCCCAGGGCGCTGCGCAGTGCTTGCACGCTTTCCGGGGTTGGCACCTGCTCGATGCAGTGCCCCAGGGCAATGGCCAGGGACTGCGACGGCGCAGTCTTGGCCTGGGTCGGGGCGACGCAGGCCTTGGGCAGCAAAATGTCCATCAGTGGCGGCAGCCAGGAGGCATCGCGCAGCAGGGCGACCCGCGCGGCGCGGGCGATCACCGGGGTGTCATCGGTGGTAAAGGCGCCATCGGCCACATAGGGCGTGGCGCCGCTGTGGATAGCGTCCAGGCGCTGGGCGGCAGTACTGAGGATCTGTTGTGAGAATTCGACGTACGCCACGTCATCCATCAGCACCCTGGCCGGATCGGCGCTCAGGTGATGGTGGCCGGTCCAGTACTCGCTGCCGGCCAGGGCCTGCCGTGAGCGAGGTTCCAGTTGCCTGAGCAGTTCGAACTCCTGCCGGGCGTAGGGCGCATTGGCGTAGTGTTGTTCCACGCAATGCCGCAGCGCCGTGCGGGTTTCTTCATCCACCCATTGCGCCAGCACGTACGCCTGGTGGTAGTGCAGCGCCCACTGTGGGCCCGGCTCCGCAAGGATCCTGCGCAGTTCCTCGGCCAGGGCGGGGCTCGGTGTACCGCTGAAACAGGCCAGTTGTTCCAGCGCCTCCTGCCAGTTCACGCAACTGCGCAGCGCTTCCAGCAAAGTGGCTTGATCGAGGGCTGGGCTCAGCTCCAGTTGCATGGCCTGCCGCACGATCGCAGCCGCCAGTTGCTGCGCCGCCGGGTTGGCATGGTCGCGCAGGGCCCGGCGGATGGCCGGCCACAGGCTGCCCAATTGAGCGGGCGTCAATGGGCTGATGTCGGGCGGCGGGCCGATGAAGTTCGGATGATCCACTCGGTCGGCGTTCAGGCGTTGTTGCAGGTGCGCGACGAGCGAAGGCGCGAGCGAGGCATCCATGGCGGTGGGTCTCCTTTTTCAGTGCGCGGATAATCGCATTTTTTATCGCCGGTTGTGGCCTCTGGCCCCTGGCGGGTTCTTTCAGCCCCTGCCGGGCGGCGATATACTCGCCGGCCCAATAAAGTGTGATCGCCCGAGCTGTGCAGCCTGCACGGACGCCCAGGGTGCGTCACATCCTCCCGGCAATCCTGGCCTGGTTCTATCCACAGGCAGGCCGCCCCCGATTATTCCCATCCAGCCTTGGCTCGCTGCCCGGCAGCGCCCATTGGCGCTCCATGCCCGCAGCGTGCCCGTGCGCGGATCCATCCATTCAGGCAGTAGTCCGATGACCCTTCGTGAGCAAGAAATCCAGCGCCGTACCGAACTCTCGGTGACCCGCGTGACCAAGGCGGTATTCCCGTCCACCACCAATCATCACAACACCCTGTTCGGCGGCACTGCCCTGGCCTGGATGGACGAGGTTTCGTTTATTGCAGCGACCCGTTTCTGCCGGCTGCCGCTGGTGACGGTGTCCACCGACCGCATTGATTTCAACCATCCGATTGCCGCGGGTTCGATCGTCGAATTGGTGGGGCGAGTGGTGAAGGTGGGCAACACCAGCCTCAAGGTCGAAGTCGAGGTGTTTGTAGAGAGCATGAGCTGTGATGGTCGGGAAAAGGCCATCCATGGCTTGTTCAGCTTTGTCGCCATCGACGATGACAAGCGCCCGGTGCCGGTGCTTCCAGGGTTTGCGACGTAGGAGCCGGCTTGCCGGCGCAGAGGCCGTCGGGCCTTCTTGCTGGCAAACCAGTTCCTGCTGCAAGGGGGAGCGTTACAGGGACTCGGGCTGGATCAGGGCCAGCAGCGTCCAGCCTGCCGCCGGCTTGAGGCTGCTGTCTGGGGTAACGACATGCACCCAGCCGCTATTGTCGCGGGCGAACAGCAGGGTGGCGCGTTCGCCGTGCAGGGCCTGGTAATCGTCCCAGCCAAAGGCTTCGGTCAGGTTGGTGCTGTACAGCTCCGCGCCTTGGCCCAGCAGGCTGGCCAACTTGGTGTAGGTCAGGGCCTCGCTGCCCAGCAACTGGCCGCGGTGTTCGTGGCTGGCCCGGTGCTTGTCGGTGCGCCGGCTTTCCTGGCTGTTGGCCAGGGCGAACAGGCGCTGGTGGCCGAAGTCGTGGCGAAAGCGCATGGCGGCCAGGGTGTTCAGCTCTCCTGAGGGCGAGAGTGCAAGCAAGTGGCCCAGGCCCACCAGGTCCAGATGGGCATCGGCGTGCTGCGAGGCGGGGTTGCCGAAATAGGTGGGCAGCCCTTCCATGCGCGCCGCGCGAATGTTTTCCCAGCTGGAGTCGGTCAACAGCACCCGGCTGCCCAGTTGCTGCAAGGCTTTGCCAAGGGTCCGTGCCGGGCCGTTGGCGCCGACGATGAGAAAGCCGCTGGGCGCTGGCTCGGCGACTTTCAACAGGCGCGCCAGGGGGCGTGCGGTGGCGCTTTGCAGGACCACGGTGCCGATGATCACGGCAAAGGTCAGTGGCACCAGCAGCAATGCCCCCTGATGACCGGCTTCATCCAGGCGGATGGCGAAGATCGCCGACACCGCTGCCGCAACAATCCCCCGTGGGGCAATCCACGCCAGCAAGGCGCGTTCGCGCCAGTTGAGGCTCGACCCGGCGGTGGACAGCAGCACGTTCAGTGGCCGGGCGATGAACTGGATCACCAGCAGCAGGATCAGCACCAGCGGGCCCAGGGCTATCAGCGCGTTGAGGTCCAGGCGTGCCGCCAGAAGGATGAACAGCCCGGAAATCAGCAGCACGCTGAGGTTTTCCTTGAAGTGCAGGATGTGCCGCACATCCACGCCCTTCATGTTGGCCATCCACATGCCCATCAGGGTCACCGCCAGCAGTCCGGATTCGTGCATCACCTGGTTGGAGGCGATGAAGATTCCCAGCACTGCCGCCAGGGTTGCCAGGTTGTGCAGGTATTCCGGCAGCCACTGGCGGCGCATGATGCTGCCCAGCACCCAGCCGCCGGCGATGCCGAACAGGCTGCCGCACAGAATCACCCCACCAAAGGTCAGCAGGCTCTGGCTCAGGCCGGCGCCCTCGGCGCTGGCGATGATGAAGCTGTAGACCACCACCGCCAGCAGGGCGCCGATAGGGTCGATGACGATGCCTTCCCAGCGCAGGATGTTGGCGATCGAAGCCTTGGGCCGCACCACGCGCAGCATCGGCACGATCACCGTCGGCCCGGTGACCAGGGTCAGGGTGCCGAACAGCAGGGCCAGCATCCAGTCGAAGCCCAGCAGCCAGTGGGTGGCCAGGGTGATCACGGCCCAGGTGGACAGTGCGCCGATGGTCACCAGGCGGTGCACCACGCTGCCGATCTCGCGCCACTCGGAGAGGTGCAGGGTCAGGCTGCCTTCGAACAGGATCAGCGCCACGGCCAGCGAAACCAGGGGCATCAGCAGCGGGCCGAACATCTCTTGCGGGTCGAGCCAGCCCAGTATCGGCCCGGCCAGAATGCCGCTGAGCAACAGAAAGAGAATGGCCGGCAGTTTCAGCCTCCAGGCCAGCCACTGGCAGCCCAGCGCGGCCACGCCGATGCCGCCGAAGGCCAGCAGAATCTGTTGTTCACTCATCAATGCACCCTGTTCCTGAAAATGGCTGGCTATGAAAGACTAGCGACCCTGCGCGCAGTTCACTATTTTTTTACGCCTGGCCTCTGGGCCGCGCCTTTCGAGTCTCTATGCCTGCCATCGACCACCCCCTGATCGACCGTTTTCTCGACGCCCTGTGGTTGGAGAAAGGCCTGTCCGATAACACGCGCAACGCCTATCGCAGTGACCTGGCGTTGTTCAACGGCTGGTTGCAGGAGCAGGGGCTGGAGTTGCCTCGGGCCGGGCGCGAGCTGATCCTCGATCACCTGGCCTGGCGCGTGGAGCAAGCCTACAAGCCCCGCTCGACAGCGCGATTCCTCTCGGGGGTGCGTGGTTTCTATCGCTATCTGCTGCGGGAAAAGCTGATTGAAATCGACCCCACCTTGCAGATCGACATGCCGCAACTGGGGCGTCCGTTGCCCAAGTCGCTGTCGGAGGCGGATGTGGAAGCGCTGCTGGCCGCGCCGGATCTGAGCGAGGCCATCGGCCAGCGCGACCGGGCCATGCTCGAAGTGCTTTATGCCTGCGGCCTGCGGGTTACCGAGCTGATCAGCCTGACCCTGGAGCAGGTCAACCTGCGCCAGGGCGTGCTGCGGGTCATGGGCAAGGGCAGCAAGGAGCGCCTGGTGCCCATGGGCGAGGAGGCGATCGTCTGGGTCGAACGCTACATGCGTGATGCCCGCGCCGAGCTGCTGGGCGGGCGTCCCAGTGACGTGCTGTTCCCCAGCCTGCGTGGCGAGCAGATGACCCGCCAGACCTTCTGGCATCGGATCAAGCACCAGGCCAAGGTCGCCGGGATCGGCAAGGCGCTGTCGCCCCACACCTTGCGCCATGCCTTTGCTACCCATCTGCTCAATCACGGCGCCGACCTGCGAGTGGTGCAGATGCTGTTGGGCCATAGCGACCTGTCCACCACCCAGATCTATACCCATGTGGCCCGTGCCCGGCTGCAGGATCTGCACGCCAAGCACCATCCGCGCGGTTGAGTTGCCTTGCGGGCCGTGCTTTGCGTCGCCCGTAGTCGGTGCGGGCAAACAGATGTGATAGGCTTTGCCGGTTTGCAAAACGGCTGTTTGCGAGCGGTTGCCATGGTGATCGCTGCGAATGGCCCATTTGCCCGCCTTCAGGAGTTCCCATGCGCTTGACCCAGATTTTTGCCGCCGCCTCCCTGGCGCTGCTCAGCACTTTTGCCATGGCCGATGACAGTGCCGAGAAAGCCATCCGCAAGAGCCTCGAGACCCTGCAGCTCGAAACGCCTGTGGAAAGCATTACCGCCAGCCCCATGGGCGGCCTGTACGAAGTCAAGCTCAAGGGCAGCCGTGTGCTGTACGCCAGCGCCGACGGCCAGTTCGTGGTCCAGGGCTACCTGTTCCAGCTCAAGGACGGCAAGCCGGTCAACCTCACCGAAAAAACCGAGCGCCTGGGCATTTCCAAGTTGATCAACGGCATTCCGGTCGCGGAAACTGTGGTCTATCCAGCCATTGGCGAGACCAAGACCCACATCACCGTGTTCACCGACACCACCTGCCCGTACTGCCACAAGCTGCACGCCGAAGTGCCCGAGCTGAACAAGCTGGGTGTGGAAGTGCGCTACGTGGCGTTCCCGCGCCAGGGCCTGGGCTCGCCGGGTGACGAACAGCTGCAGGCGGTCTGGTGCTCGGCGGACAAGAAGGCCGCGATGGACAAGATGGTCGACGGCAAGGAAATCAAGGCCGCCAAGTGCGCCAACCCGGTGTCCAAGCAATTCGCCCTGGGCCAGTCGATCGGTGTCAACGGCACCCCGGCCATCGTTCTGGCCGATGGCCAGGTGATTCCCGGCTACCAGCCGGCACCGCAGATCGCCAAACTGGCCCTGGGTGCGAAATAATCCTGCATCGTCACGCTAGCCTTTGACGATCATGGCTCGCCGGCCAAGCCGGCGGGCCATTAATAGAGAGCCGCGCAGTTTGCGGCTGTATTCCACGGCCGGCCTAGAGTCGGCCGTTTTATGGGGAGTTCAGAGTGAATCCGGTCAAAGTAGGCATCTGTGGGCTGGGTACTGTCGGTGGCGGTACCCTAAACGTACTTCAGCGCAACGCCGAGGAGATTGCCCGCCGTGCCGGGCGTGGAATCGAAGTAGCGCAAATTGCTACCCGTACGCCAAAGCCGCAGTTCCAAACGACCGGTATTGCGATTACCAACGATGTCTTCGCCGTGGCCACCAACCCTGAAATCGATATCGTCATCGAGCTGGTGGGCGGCTACACCGTGGCCCGTGACCTGGTGCTCAAGGCCATCGAGAACGGCAAGCACGTGGTCACCGCGAACAAGGCGCTGATCGCCGTGCACGGCAACGAGATCTTCGCCAAGGCCCAGGAGAAGGGCGTGATCGTGGCCTTCGAAGCCGCCGTGGCCGGTGGCATCCCGGTGATCAAGGCGATCCGCGAAGGCCTGTCGGCCAACCGCATCAACTGGCTGGCGGGGATCATCAACGGCACCGGCAACTTCATCCTCTCGGAAATGCGCGAGAAGGGCCGCACCTTCGAAGACGTGCTGGCCGAAGCCCAGGCCCTGGGCTACGCCGAAGCCGATCCGACCTTCGACGTCGAAGGCATCGACGCCGCGCACAAGCTGACCATCCTGGCCTCCATTGCCTTTGGTATCCCGCTGCAGTTCGACAAGGCCTACACCGAAGGCATCACCAAGCTCACCACCGCCGACGTGAACTACGCCGAGGCCCTGGGCTACCGCATCAAGCACCTGGGCGTGGCGCGCCGCACCGAGGCCGGTATCGAGCTGCGGGTGCACCCGACGCTGATCCCGGCCGATCGCCTGATCGCCAACGTCAACGGTGTGATGAACGCGGTCATGGTCAATGGCGATGCCGCCGGTTCGACCCTGTTCTACGGCGCCGGCGCGGGCATGGAACCGACCGCTTCCTCGGTGGTGGCCGACCTGGTGGACGTGGTTCGCGCCATGACCAGCGACCCGGAAAACCGCGTGCCGCACCTGGCGTTCCAGCCTGACTCGCTGTCGGATCATCCGATCCTGCCGATCGAGTCCTGCGAGAGCGCCTACTACCTGCGCATCCAGGCCAAGGATCATCCCGGCGTCCTGGCCCAGGTGGCGAGCATCCTCTCGGAGCGCGGCATCAACATCGAATCGATCATGCAGAAGGAAGTGGAAGAGCAGGACGGCCTGGTGCCGATGATCCTGCTGACCCACCGTGTTCTGGAGCAGCACATCAACGATGCGATCACCGCCCTGGAGGCCCTGCAGGGCGTCGTTGGCCCGGTGGTGCGTATCCGCGTCGAACATTTGAATTAATGAAGCAGCCGCAAGTGGCAAGCGACAAGCGCCAAGTCAGAAGCTGATCGGCTTTGACTTGAGGCTTGAAGCTTGCGGCTTGAGGCTCAAACCGAAGGTTTGTCCCCATGCGCTATATCAGTACTCGTGGCCAGGCACCGGCCCTGAATTTCGAAGATGTGCTGCTGGCAGGTCTAGCCAGCGACGGCGGCCTCTATGTGCCAGAGAACCTGCCGCGTTTCACCCAGGAAGAAATCGCTTCCTGGGCTGGCCTGCCGTATCACGAGCTGGCGTTCCGGGTCATGCGCCCGTTCGTCACCGGCAGCATTCCGGACGCCGATTTCAAGAAGATCCTGGAAGAAACCTACGGCGCCTTCTCCCACAACGCCATTGCGCCGCTGCGCCAGCTCAACGGCAACGAGTGGGTGCTGGAGCTGTTCCATGGCCCGACCCTGGCATTCAAGGACTTCGCCCTGCAACTGCTGGGTCGCCTGCTGGATTACGTGCTGGAGAAGCGCGGCGAGCGCGTGGTGATCATCGGTGCCACCTCCGGTGACACCGGCTCGGCGGCCATCGAAGGCTGCAAGCGTTGCGACAACGTCGACATCTTCATCCTGCATCCGCACAACCGTGTATCGGAAGTGCAGCGCCGGCAGATGACCACCATCCTCGGCGAGAACATCCACAACATCGCCATCGAAGGCAACTTCGACGACTGCCAGGAAATGGTCAAGGCCAGCTTCGCCGACCAGGGCTTCCTCAAGGGCACTCGCCTGGTGGCGGTGAACTCGATCAACTGGGCGCGGATCATGGCCCAGATCGTCTACTACTTCCACGCGGCCCTGCAGTTGGGCGGCCCGGCGCGCTCCATCGCGTTCTCGGTGCCCACCGGCAACTTCGGCGACATCTTCGCCGGCTACCTGGCGCGCAACATGGGCCTGCCCATCAGCCAGCTGATCGTCGCCACCAACCGCAACGACATCCTGCACCGCTTCATGAGCGGCAATCAGTACGTCAAGGAAACCCTGCACGCGACCCTGTCGCCGTCCATGGACATCATGGTCTCGTCGAACTTCGAGCGTCTGCTGTTCGACCTGCACGGTCGCAACGGCGCGGCCCTGGCGGCCTTGATGGACAGCTTCAAGCAGGGCGGCGGTTTCAGCGTCGAACAGGATCGCTGGACCGAAGCGCGCAAGCTGTTCGACTCCCTGGCGGTGAACGACGAGCAGACCTGCGAAACCATCGCCGAAGTCTTCGCCCAGACCGGCGAAGTGCTGGACCCGCACACCGCGATCGGGGTCAAGGCCGCCCGTGAATGCCGGCGCAGCCTGGATACACCCATGGTGGTCCTGGGCACCGCGCACCCGGTCAAGTTCCCGGATGCGGTGGAAAAGGCCGGTGTCGGCAAGGCTCTGGAGCTGCCGGCGCACCTGTCCGACCTGTTCCAGCGTGAAGAGCGCTGCACGGTCCTGGCCAACGACCTGAAAGCGGTGCAGGCTTTTGTCAGCCAGCACGGCAATCGTGGCAAGCCGCTCTGATTCATTGGCTTTGCCGACTAACAAGCCCGTCTTCTGACGGGCTTTGTTTTTTCTTGCCCCAGTGGCATGAGTGTGGCCCGCAAGACGCCGGGAGGCCCGGATGATACGCCGTCGAACCTATCGGAAACTGCCCGTCCAGCGCTGGCTGTGCGGGCCTGTGCTGGTCTGCGCAATATTCGCTTGGATGGCACCTGCCTACGCCGCTCAGAACCTGTCCTTCAAGTTGGTGCCGGCCTTTGTCGATCTCGACCCCTTGCCCCTGGCGCCCGCCGAGCAGCGATGGCTGAAAAGCCACCGGACCCTACGGGTGGGGATTTCCATCGATGACTACCAGCCCATCGACATCACTCGCGACCGCAACCGTTACCAGGGCATCAGCGCCGATTACCTGAGCCTGGTGGGCGAGCGCCTGGGGACGTCCATGGAGGTCGTGGGCTTTTCCGAGCGCGAGCAGGCGGTGGAAGCGCTGCGCAACGGCACCATCGATGTGCTGACCAGTGCCAACGGCTATGAGCGCGGAGCGCCGGGGCTGCGTTTCACCAGCGACTACATGCCGGACCTGGCGGTGGTCGTGGTGCGTCGGGACGAGCCGCAGCCCAGTGACGACCTGGCGGGCAAGAAGGTGGTGCTGCTGGACGGCTACGCCAATGCCGCCCAGATCCATGCGGCCTATCCCGACAGCCAGATCATGCTTTCACCGAACCTCTACAGTGGCCTGGAAGCGGTGAAGCAGGGGGATGCCGATGCCTTCATCGGCAACGAGGTGATCGTTCGCGCCTACAAGGCCCTGCGACCCTACCTGGGGTTGCAGATCCACGTGGAAAGCCGCCTGCCACCCACCGGCTTTGCCTTCGCCACCCGCGACAGCAATGTGCTGCTGGCACAGTTGCTGGAAAAGGCCCTGCAAAGCATCGATGAATCCATACGCCGGGAAATCCAGGCACGCTGGACCACTGGCCTTGGGGCGAGCAACTTCGCTGAGCCGATCGAGCTCAGCGCCCAGGAACAGGCCTGGATCCTCCAGCACCAGCATGTGGTGGTGGCCTCCCAGCAATACCCGCCCCATGTGTTCAAGGACAAGGACGGCCAATGGAGCGGCCTCAATATCGACCTGCTCAACCGTATCTCGCGCATGACCGGGCTGCATTTCGTGCAGAAGGAAAGCCAGACCACTGCCCAGACTCTGGAACTGCTGGAAAGCGGGCAGGCGCAAATGAATACCACCCTCACCGCCAGCGACGACCGGCGGCTGTTCCTGAACTTCTCCCATGCCTTCGGGGGCGCGGCCTGGGTGTTCGTGGTGCGTCCCGAGGACCGGCGCCTGAGCAGCCTGAAGCAGATGGCGGGGAAGGTGCTGGTGCTTCCGGCCCGGCATACCCTGGAGAGCTTTATCCGGCGCAACTACCCGGACATTCGCCTGCGCAGCGTTGCCAGCTATGAAGAGGCCCGGGCCCTGGTCAGCAGTGGCGAGGCCATGGCGACTATCCAGAGCGAGGTGCAGGCCCTGGGGCCGGCCGAGACCGGGGTGATGGTGGGGCGTAGTGTCGAGGGCACTTGGTCGGCCGACGAGTTTTCCGTGCGCAAGGACCAGCCCGAGCTGCTGAGCATTCTCAACAAGGCACTGGAAGCCTTGCCGGTAGCGGAGCTCAGTGCTCTGCGCCTGAAATGGCTGGGGGCTACGCCCGTGCCGGTGCCTGCCTGGCAGCGCGTGCCGAACTGGGTGTATTGGGCGATTGCCACAGCGCTGCTGTTCGGCCTGATTTCCCTGGCCTGGAACAGTCGCCTCAAGCGCCAGATCCAGCAGCGATTGCTGGCCGAACAGCGGCTCAATGATCAACTGGTGTTCAAGCGGGCCTTGCTCGATGGTATTCCCAACCCGATTTTCGTGCGCGACCTGCAGGGGCGTTTGATGACCTGCAACAAGAGTTATGAACAGCAATTGGGCACCAGCCTGGCGCAGATCCAGGGGCGGCAACTGACCGAACTGGACATCCTGCCGCCGGCCACCGCCCAGCAGTTGCATGGTGAGTTCATGCAGTTGCTGGCCTCCGGTGAGTCGGTGTTCGCCGACCGACAGGTGGAGTCCAGGAATGGCCCTATCGATGTCTATCAGTGGGCGGTGCCGTTCTACAGCGCAGAAGGGCAGTTGCAGGGCTTGCTGGGCGGCTGGATCGACATCACCGAGCGCAAGCGCCTGGAGAACCAGCTGGTGGAGGCACGCCAGGCGGCCGATCAGGCCAACGCGGCAAAGACGGCTTTCCTGTCCACCATGAGCCACGAGATCCGCACACCGATGACCGCCATCCTTGGCCTGCTGGAGCTGGAGAAAGAGCAGGCGCGGCTGCGCGGCGTGCCCTTTTCCGAAGCCCTGCGGGTGGCTTACCAGTCCGCCCAGGAGTTGATCGGCCTGATGGGCGATAGCCTGGACCTGGCCAAGATCGAGGCCGGGTATATGCACCTGGTGCCCCAGGTCACCGCCCTCAAGCCGTTTTTCGAGAGTATCCGGCAGTTGTTCGAGGTTACGGCGCGTAACCAGGGCGTGCAGTTGCAACTGGTGTTCAGTGAGCGGGCCAAGGGCCGTTATCTGTTCGACCCGGCGCGCCTGCGCCAGGTAGTGCACAACCTGTTGAGCAACGCGCTGAAATTCACCGCCCAGGGCGAGGTGCGGATGACGGTGGAGTGCCAGCCTGGCGAGTCCGGCCTTGAGTGCCTGCGTATCAGCGTTGCGGATACCGGCCGCGGTATCAGCGCCGAGCAGCAGGCCAAACTGTTCACGCCCTTTGTCCAGGCCGATGCCATGACCGCGTCAGCCTATGGCGGCACCGGGCTGGGGTTGAGTATCTGCCGGCAACTGGTGGAGCTGATGGGCGGGCGTATTGATCTGCTCAGCGAGCCCGGGGTCGGTACCGTGGTGTCGCTGGAGTTGTACCTGGAGCGGGTCAGTGACGACTTCGAGTCGGGACCGGCGTCGACGCAGGAGCGACCGCCGAGCCGGAGCATGGAGGTGCTGGTGGTGGATGACTTGAGCGCCAACCGCATGGTCCTGTGCCAGCAACTGATGTTCCTCGGGCACCGGGTGGAGGCCTGTGACAATGCCCGGGAAGCCTTGCAGCAATGGCGTGGCGGCACCTTCGACGTGGTGATGACTGACTGCAACATGCCGGACATGAGCGGCTACGCCTTGGCCGAGGCGATCCGCCAGGCCGAGGCACAGGAGGGGCGCGGGCGCTGTCCGGTGATCGGCTGCACCGCCAATGCCTTCGAAGACGAGCGCGAGCGCTGCGAGGAGGCCGGAATGGATCAACTGCTGGTCAAACCGGTAACCCTGGATCAGTTGGCCCAGGCCCTGGCGCGCTTCCTGCCGCCGCCATCCTTCAACATCCAGACCTTGCGCAGCATGACCCAGGCCGACGACCCGGTGCTGCAACGCATGCTGCACGAGTTGTTGCGCAACCTCGCCGAGGAGCAGCAGGCACTGGAAGCGGCGCACCAGGCCCGCGACCGGGAACGCCTGGGGGGTACCCTGCACCGGCTCAAGGGTGTGTGCTGCCTGATCGATGCGCTGCCCCTGGCCAGGGCCTGTATCGAGCTCGAGGGGCTGGTCAAGGGGCGCCAGGACGAGGCCATCGATCGTTATTGGCCGTTGCTGCTGGAGGTCATCGCCAGCTTGCGCAGTGATATCCAGGCTGCCCTGGACGATTAGGACTTGTCCTATGTGTGTGTGGGAAATGTCTGATTAACCTGCCGGCTCGTTGTGGATACTTGCCACGCACGTCGTACCGGAGGTTGCCCCATGCATTCGCTTAAAGTGCTGATTCTCGAAGATAACTCGTTCCAATTGATGGCCCTGCACCAGATGCTCAACGCCAATGGCGTGTTCAATGTGCTGACCGCCGAGAGTGTCGAGGCCGCACGGCGTTCGCTGGACAGCAAGGGGCCGGTGGATATCGCCATCTGCGACCTGTACCTGGAGCAGGCCGACGGCCTGGAGTTGATCCGTGACCTGGCCCGCCAGGAGCGGGCCCGGGCGCTGATCATCCTCAGCGATGCCGAGGAGGATGTGCTGGAGGGGGCGGCCGGCATGGCCCGGGAGCTGGGCCTGAAAGTGCTGGGCTGCCTGCCTAAGCCGGCCTCGGTGGCGGTGATCGGCGACTTGCTCACCGCCTACCAGCAGCACTCCAGACAGGGGGCGCCGGCGCCGGACCAGGCGTTGCTGCGGGAGTTGCTGGCGCTGGAGCCGTTTTCCCTCGACAGCGTCACCCAGGAGGAAGGGCTGGCGGCGATCCTGGGCCACGGCGTGGCGTATTTCCAGCCGGTCATCCAGCCCCACGGCGAGCTCCAGGGAGTCGAGGCCCTGGCTCGCTGGCAGCACCCCGAGCGCGGGCTGCTGATGCCTGGGGAGTTTCTGCCATTGATCGAGTTCGCCGGCCTGCAGGAGATCTTTACCTGGCACATGCTGGAACAGGCCCTGGAGCTGGCGGCCGGGGTGAAGCTGGTGATGGGTCATTCCTTGCCGGTGGCAGTGAACATTCCCATCGGCATCCTTGAGCGGCCGCTGTTTCCCCGTCAGTTGGAGGCCTTGCTCAGGCGTTTCGAAGTGCCAGCCCGGCTACTGACCCTGGAAATCATCGACACCACCCGGCTACAGACCGATACCGCCCATGTGGAGGCGCTGCTGCGCCTGCGGATGATCGGCTGCAAATTGTCCATCGGCGACTTCGGCATCGGCGGCACCAGCCTGCAGCGTCTGTTGGAACTGCCCTTTACCGAGTTGAAGATTCCCCCGGTGTTCGTAGCGGGCATGGCGGCCGACGAGCGCAAGGTGGCCCTGGTCGGCGGTGCGATGAACATGGCCCGGCGCATGTCCCTGGGAGTGGTGGTGGCCGGAATAGAGAGCGAGGCCGACTTTAAGGCAGCCAAGGCCCTGGGGGCGGCCCATCTGCAGGGCTGTTTCCTGGCCGGGCCGATGAGCGCCGCCCAGATGCGCCAGTGGCTGGCGCAGGCGCTGGACCGGGGTACAGAGGGAGCTGGCGCTGAGGGCCTGTGTGCCTAGGACAGCCCGTGCTCCTGCACGTAGATGTACAGCGCGGCTTCACTGGACAGGCCGAGCTTGCGCATGGCACTGACCTTCTGCGCACTGACGGTCTGCTTGCTGCGGTTGAGTTGCGCGGCAATTTCCCCCACCGCATGGCCGGCGGCCAACAGGCGGATCACTTCCAGCTCCCGCGGCGACAACTGATCGCTGGAAACCAGGCGGTCCGGCCCCACTTCGCCGGCCAGGCTCAGGGCCTGCTTGATGGCCTGGGCGATGTAGGGCTTGTGTTGTCGCGCCCGGGCGATGGCGGTCGGCAGCTCGTCCGCCAGGCTGGCCTTGCTCAGCAGGCCCGTCACCCCCAGGTCGAGGATCGAGCGGAACAGCCCGGGGTGGTTGAGCATGGTCACCACCACGATGGGCAGGTCGGGGTGGTGGCGGCGCAGCTGTTCGATCAGGCGCAGGCCGTCGTTCTGCTGTTCGGCGGGCATCATGAAATCCGTCACCAGCACATCGCACTCGATCTCCTGCATCAGTTGCGCCAGGGCGGAGGGCGAGCTGGCCTCGCCGACGATGGCCAGGCTGTCGTCCTGTTCCAGGACGGCGCGCAGGCCAATGAGGAAGATCGGGTGGTCGTCGGCAAGGATGATGCGCAATTTGTTGTTCGTCGTTGCTTTCAAAGCTGAGCTCCAATGCAAAGGCGGCGTTGTTTGCGCCTGGTCGGCCGTTTTTCAGCTGTCATATTACCCGTGCATGCTCGGTTGACTCAGGTCGGCAGCAGTAGGTGTGGCGAACTTTCTTCTCTGAGCGATGGTCACTTGAATGTCAGAAAGCTACCGGCATTTTTGTTTTCGAACCTTTAATTCGAGCTATTGAGTGGTGATCTAGATGGAAAGTATCAGTCTTTTATTGAGTGAGGCCCTGAGCCCTTACCAGGTTGCTCTGACGCCTTGCGGGGCTCGGGGCGAATGCCTGGTGACCTTGAAGAATGCTGCCGGCGCCATCGTGGTGGAGCGTGAGGTCAATCGGGCCCAGCTCGCTGACAAGCGCCTGCTCACTGATGTGGTGGACGGCCTGCACCGTGATGTGCTGATCGCCGAAGGCCGGCTCGAACCCTGCGTGATCGCCGCCCTGCGCCATGCCGCCGAAGACAAGGCGTTCGCCCGGCGCACTTGAACTGAAATTTTATGGAACCTTCCGCCAGGCTCGTCAGTCAGACTCAGTATCAGCAGGATCAGGCATTGTGCTCCGGTGCTTGTGGCCTGCTGGTACGGGTCTGCAAAGACCACGTTTAACCCCGAGTCGTCTCCCCACTTCTCGGGGTTTCTTTTTGCCTGGCGTTTGTCAGTGGTCCTTCAATTGCTGGAAGTAGGCTCGGGCGTCGGCGCGGTATTCATCGCGCATTCCGGGGTCCAGCCAGGCGGCATACAGCTCCACCAGCCGCTCTTCGCGCAGCTTGAGCAGGGCCTGGTTGATCCGGGTGATGGCTTTGCGGCCCTGGGGGGTGTCGGAGCAGCCAACGTGGATTTCCTGATACTTGCTGGTGCCTTCGACCGGGTAGAACTCCAGATCCTGCGGGTCCATACCCTGCTGCACGGCCTGGTAGCGGATTTCCGGCCAGTAGCCCAGCAGCAGTTGCAGGCGCCCCAGGCGCTGCATCTGCAGCAGGCTGCCCAGGGCGTCGTTGCCGTAGTGGGCGCGGATCTGCTGCGGAGCAACCTGCTGCAGCAGGTTATCGAGCTGTTGTCCGTAGCTGCGTTCGGCCACCACCCCGATCAGTTCCTTGCCGCTGTCGAGCAGGCCATGCAGGTCGACCTTGCCGTCATGGATGAAGTGCGCGATCTGCTCACGGTCGGTACGGCGGATCGCCAGGCCATTGCTCAGCACTCGAAAGCTGGTGATGGAAAAGGCTACCCATTGCGCACGCTCCTTGTTCCAGATCAGCGCCGGATCGCAGGTGAAGCTGGGGTCGCGCAGTATCTGCATGCCCCGGGCTCGATTGACCCGTACCAGTTCGTGCTGGTACTCCGGCAGGCTGGCAATCAATTGCGGCATCAGCAGGTCGACCACCCCTCGACCTTTTTGCTGGCCCTCGAAAATGTTCAGCGGCGGCAGGTCGCGCAGCAGCCAGGTGAGCATTTCGCCGGCGTGGCCGGTGGCGCAGGGCAGCCACAGCAGGCAGGTCGCGAGCGCCATCGTCAGCCGGCCAAGGCCTGGGCTCGAGCGTCGTTGGGCCCGTTGTGGGCTGTCAGTGTGAGGCGGCTGTTTCAGTTTAGATTGCCCCAGAGTTGCGCAGGTCCTGGATCTGCTCGCTGCTGTAGCCCAGGCTGGCCAGAACTTCGCTGGAGTGTTCGCCGAGCTCGGGGCCGATCCAGTCGGCCGAGCCCGGAGTCTGCGAGAGCTTTGGCACGATGCCGGGCATCTTGAAGGCCTTGCCGTCCGGCAGCCTGGCCTGGAGGAACATTTCCCGGGCGAGGAATTGCGGGTCGTGGAACATGTCCTCGGCGCTGAAGATGCGGCTCGCCGGGACTTCGGCCTGGTTCAACTGCTCCAGCACCTGCTCCAGGGGCAGGGCCCCCACCCAGCGGTCGATCACCCCATAGAGTTCGTCGCGGCGGGTGTCGCGCCCGTCGTTGCTGGCCAGGGCCGGGTCATTGGCCAGGTCCTCGCGGCCGATCAGGAGCATGAAGCGCTTGAAGATCGCATCGCCGTTGGCGCCGATCTGCACGTGCTTGCCGTCGGCACTGGTGTGGATCGACGAAGGGGTGATGCCGGGCATGATGTTGCCACTGCGTTCGCGAATGAAGCCGAATACGTCGAACTCCGGGACCATGCTTTCCATCATGGCGAAGATCGCCTCGTACAGCGCCACGTCCACCACCTGCCCCTGGCCGCCGTTGACCTCGCGGTGACGCAGGGCCATCAGCGCGCCGATCACCCCCCACAGGGCAGCGATGGAGTCACCGATGGAGATTCCGGTGCGCACCGGTGGGCGGTCCTCGAAACCGGTGATATAGCGCAGGCCGCCCATGGATTCGCCCACCGCGCCGAAGCCCGGTTGGTCCTTCATCGGCCCGGTCTGGCCAAAGCCCGATAGCCGCACCATCACCAGTTTGGGGTTGAGGGCGTGCAGTACGTCCCAGCCCAGGCCGAGTTTTTCCAGCACGCCGGGGCGAAAGTTCTCGATCAGGATGTCCGCTTCGCCCAATAACTGCTTGAGCACCGCCAGGCCTTCGGGGTGCTTGAGGTTCAGGGTCAGGGACTTCTTGTTGCGCGCCTGAACAAACCACCACAGCGAGGTGCCTTCATACAGCTTGCGCCATTTGCGCAGCGGATCGCCGCCGTCCGGGGATTCGACCTTGATCACCTCGGCACCGAACTCGGCGCAGATGCGCGAGGCGAAGGGGCCGGCGATCAGGGTGCCGAGTTCTATCACTTTCAATCCGGCGAGGGGCTTGCTGAGACTGTTCATGGGGCATCCGCTGGGCAGGAAAATCCGCCTAGCCTAGACCATTGGTCGCCATTAAGGCAGCGCCTGGCGTTGGCCTGCATTCATTATTTCCAAGTGCATGAGGGGATAATTGTGCTTCTCATTCCCTTGGGTGACAGGTTTAATGACGTCTTCCGAGAAAAAGCCCTTGCAAAGGACGCAATCTGGTCTATGCCCGCGACGCTTGCTTGGGCGGCATTTCTGATAAATCTCGTTACAAATACCCGGTCAAAAACTTACATGTGATGAATTGAACTCCTTACATGTGATGCTCTAGTCTGTGCGTCATGGAAAACAAATCCTCAGCCCATTACCAACGTTTATTCCGCCAGCGCCTGCGTGATCAGGGCTTGGTGAAAAAGGAAGTCTGGATACTGCCGGAGAACGCCCAGGCGTTGCTGGCGGTTGAACGCAAACTGCGTCAGCCCTCAGAAGGGCTGGCTCCTGTGGAAAAGGATGGAGAAATGAGCATGCCGCAGATCTGGAATGCCCGATCGCTGTGCCAGGCCCTGATGGCCACCGAGTTGTTCAGCAGCGGCGAAGCCAGCGTTGAACTGCTGGAGGGCGCCGAGCCGAGCTTGCACGTGACCATGCGCGAATACGGCGACCTGCCGTTGTTCGTGGCCCTGTCCGGTGAGCAGATCCTGGTGGAGGCGCTGCTGTGGCCGCAAAGCGAAGTGACCGATGTGGCCGCGTTCAACGAGGAAGTGTTGCTCAGCCGCCAGTTGTTCCCGCTGTCGAGCATCGGCCTGGAAACCCGCTTTGGCGGTGAGCGCTTCTACATGATGTTCGGTGCGCTCAGCGCCACCTCGATTCTCTCCAACGTGCTCTACGAGATCGAAACCCTGGCCAGCAACGTGATCAGGGCAACCGAGGCCTACGAAGGCTACCTGAAGGCTCAGGCCTGACCTGGAGGAATGCACATGAACGTATGGAGCAAGCTGCTCACCGCGCTGCGCGGTGGTGCCAATGAGGCGGGCGAGGCCCTGGTGGACAGCCAGGCACTGAGGATTCTCGATCAGGAGATCCGCGACGCCGACCAGGAACTGCGCAAGTCCAAGGAAGCCCTGGCCGAGATCATGGCCCGCCAGAAACTCGCCGCCGAGCGCGCCAACGGCAGCGCGGCCAAGGTCGCCGAGTATGAAAGCTACGCCCTCAAGGCCCTGGAAGCGGGCAACGAAGCCCTTGCCCAGGAAGTGGCGCAAAAGATCGCCAACCTGGAAAATGACTTGGCCGTGGAGCGTGAGCAGGCCGATGGTTTTGCCGCCAGCGTCGCGCAGTTGCGCAAGGCCGTGACCCAGGCCGAGGGCAATATCAAGCATTTGAAACAACAGGTGGATACCGTCAAGGCCACCGAAAGCGTGCAGAAGGCCCAGCAGGCCGTGGCCCAGCGCTACGGCGGCTCCCAGAGCAAGCTGCACACCGCCGTGGAGTCCCTGGAGCGGATCAAGCAGAAGCAGGCCGAGCGCGCGGCAAAGATGGACGCCGCGGCCGAGCTGGCCAATACCAGCAGCCCGGACGATGCCCTGGACGCCAAGTTGCGTGAAGCCGGAATCGTTGCCGGCAGCACCAGCGCCGACAGCGTGCTGGCGCGCCTCAAGGACCGTAGCAAGTCCTGATTCACCGTTGTGTTGTAGGGGCGGGGCCGTCGGGCCTTGCCCGGCTTTTTCAGGGATAGGAAAGCAATGGAAATCTTCCTGCAGACAGTGTTGTCGTTCCCCACAGTGCTGTTCAGCTTCATGCTCTGCCTGGCCGTGATCTACTGGGCGGTGGTGGCCATGGGCATGCTTGAAGTCGACCTGCTGGACTTCGAGGCCGACTCGCTGCTCGACAGCGCCCACGCCGGCGAAGGCCTGGCCGGGCTGCTGATCAAGTTCAAGCTCAACGGGGTGCCGGTCACCCTGGTGCTGACCCTGCTGATGTTCTTCAGCTGGTTCCTGACCTATTTCGCCGAACTCTACGTCCTCAGTCACCTGCCCCTGGGCTGGCTGCGCTATCCCCTGGGCCTGTTGCTGGCGGTGCTTGCGCTGTTTCTGGCGGCCCCCATCAGCGCGGCCATCTGCCGCCCGCTGCGTCCGCTGTTTCACAAGATGGAAGCCACCAGCAGCCAGTCGGTGTTGGGGCAGACCGCTGTGGTACGCAGCGGCAGAGTCACCCTGGAACACGGCGAAGCCGTGCTCGAGAACGGCGGCGCGGGCCTGATCCTGCGTGTGCGTGCCGATGAGGCACGAGCTTTCAAACGCGGCGATCGCGTCGTGTTACTGGAGTATCTGGAGGCGCAACACGCCTATCGGGTCATTACCGAGGACGAGTTTCGCGGCCTCTGAGCCCGGGCTTCCTCAGAATCAAAGGAGATTGATTGCATGAATTTACCGTCGCTGCTGCCCATCCTGCTCGGGATCGGCCTCGTCGTTCTGGTGGTCTTCGGCCTGCTGGCCCTGTTCAAGGCCTTCTATATCAAGGTCCCCCAAGGCACGGCACTGATCGTCAACGACATGTCCTCGACCCCCAAGGTGCACTTTACCGGCGCCCTGGTGTACCCGGTGATCCACCTCAAGGAGTTCATGCGCATCTCGCTGATCACCCTGGAAGTCGACCGTCGGGCCAAGGATGGTCTGATCTGCCGCGACAACATGCGCGCCGACATCACCGTGGCTTTCTACCTGCGGGTCAATGAAACCCAGGAAGACGTGCTCAAGGTGGCCAAGGCCATTGGTGTCGACCGTGCCTCCGACCGCGCCGCGGTCAACGAACTGTTCAACGCCAAGTTCTCCGAAGCGCTGAAGACCGTGGGCAAGCAGTTCGACTTCGTCCAGCTGTTCGAGAACCGCCAGGACTTCCGCGACCGCATCATCGAGATCATCGGCAACGACCTCAACGGCTATGTGCTGGAAGACGTGGCCATCGACTACCTGGAACAGACCGCCAAGCACTCCCTGGACCCGAGCAACATTCTCGACGCCGAGGGTATCCGCAAGATCACCGAGCTGACCGCGGCGCAGAACGTCATCACCAACGAACTGGAGCGCAACCAGGAACTGGCGATCCAGAAAAAGAACGTCGAGACCCGCGAAGCCTCGCTGTCCCTCGAACGCCAGCAGGCCGATGCCGAAGCCCGGCAGAAGCGCGAGATCGAAACCATCCGCGCCCGCGAGGAAGCCGAGACCGCCAAGGTCAAGGAAGAAGAGCGGCTGAAGGCCGAACAGGCGCGCATTCAGGCGCAGCAGGAAATCGACGTGCGCACCGAGAACCATCAGCGCGAAGTCGAAGTGGCCCAGCAGAACCGCCAGCGCGCGGTGGTCATCGAAGTGGAGAAAGTCACCCGCGCCAAGGACCTGGAAGTGGTGGCCCGCGAGCGTGAAGTGGAACTGCAACGCATCGAGAAAGAAAAGGCCCTGGAAGAGCAGCGCAAGAACATCGCCACTGTGATCCGTGAGCGGGTAGCGGTGGAGAAGACCGTGGCCCAGGAAGAAGAGCGGATCAAGGAAGTGCGCGAAGTCTCCGAAGCCGAGCGCGCCAAGCAAGTGGTGGTGATCCAGGCCCAGGCCGAAGCCGAGCAGGACCTGGTGCGCCAGGTCAAACAGGCCGAAGCCGACGAAACCCGCTCCAAGCACAAGGCCGTGGAAATCAACAACCTGGCCCAGGCCGAACTGGAAGCAGCGGCCAAGCAGGCCGAAGCCAAGAAACGCCTGGCCGAAGGCCTGGAAGCCGAGCGCGCCGCGCCTGGCCTGGCCGATGCCCGGGTGCTGGAAATCACCGCGGCGGCCCAGGAAAAAGAAGGCCTGGCCCAGGCTCGCGTACGCACCGAGCAACTGATTGCCGAAGCCCGTGGCGAGCAGGAAAAAGGCCTGGCAGACGCCCGCATCATGGAAGCCCAGGCGGTTGCCAAAGAGAAGGACGGCCTGGCCGAAGCCAAGGTCATGGAAGAGAAGCTCGGTGCCCAGGCCCGTGGCGAAGAACAGTTGGGCGCGGCCAAGGCCAAGGCCACCAAGGACCTGGGTTCGGCCGAAGCCGAAGTGCTGCTGCAGCGCCTGAACGCCGAGGCCGAAGGCCTGGGCAAGAAGTTCGGTGCCCTGGACTCCCTCAGCGACAGCGCGCGGTCCCACGAAGAGTTCCGCATGCAACTGGAGAAGAACTTCGAGGAAGCGATGGCTGCCATCGCCGCCAACAAGGAAATCGCCAAGGACCAGGCCGAAGTGCTGTCGGCCGCCCTCAGCAAGGCCAAGATCGAGATCGTCGGCGGCGAAGGCGACTTCTTCAATTCCTTTGCCAAGTCGCTGTCGGTGGGCAAGGCCATTGAGGGCGTGGTGGGCAAGAGCCCGGTGGTCCAGGACGTGCTGGCACGCCTGCTCAACGGCAAGGGCGCTCCGGCCGTAGCCGCTGAGCTGGCCGCCGCTGCCGTTACGCGCAAGGCCGACGCTCCGTCTGCCGAAGCCTGAAATGCCTGACCACATCTGATTCGCCAGCCCTCGCCTGATCCTGTAGCCGTCGTTTTTATCGACGGCTGCAGGGCAGGTGTCAGGCGGCGGGTTTCAGCTGGCTTCAGGTGCCGGGCTCCAGGTTTGAGGAGCCCGCTTTTTTGCACACCGCCGTAGATCCAGGAAGGCCACGATGTCGGACGCTCAAGTCGCAACTCCCCCACAGGACGTATTGGATAAGGCCGTCGCCGAAGGCGGCGCCTATGAGGTGCTGCACAAGCGCCTGCTGGACCAGGGCCAACGCCTGCGGCAGACCACGGATGGCCTCAACCAGAGGCGTCTCGACGAGTTCGGCAACAGCCGCATGGAAGTGGTCGGGCGGGTGCGCATCCGTACCGAGAACAACTGCATCGCCCGGGACATCGTCCAGGTGGGCGACTGCCTGCTGTTCGGCTACAACGTGTTCATCGGCCTGAAGAAGGAAACCAGCGTCGCCGACGTGTTTTCCCTCTACCGGCTGGTGGAAGAGGGCGAAGGCTACGAAGCCGAGCCCGTGCCCCTGGAAGGCAGCTTTTTGGCGGCCCAGGGCTTCCTCAACGATTTCAACGAGCTCTATACCTATTACAAGAACACCCGCCTGCTGCAGCTGGCGATCCGTGACGGCAAGCTGCTGGCAAGTTTCCAGATCGGCGAGCGCGTCACCGATGTGCGGGTGTTCCGCTGGTCGATCTCGGTGGACGGACGGGACGTCCGTTACATCGACAACCGGGGCGAACGGGATATCGCCCTGCCGGCGCCCTTCGATTTCGAATGGAAGAAAGCCACCCGCGAGATGGTGGTCGAAGGCCGCTTTCCGCACCTGAACATCCTCGACACGGTGTTCGTCGAGACCATCGGCGGCGACCTGACCATCAAGGTCGAGAACAACACCGAGTCGGGCCTGGGCATCTATCGCGAAGAGGTGCTGGACAAGACCCAGTCGCTGGACGACTCGCAGATCGAGTTCGCCCGCCTGGGCAGCCTGATCCTGCTCAAGGTCCTGCCGTACCGCGAAGAGCAGTGGCGCTACCTGGTGTTCAACAGCCTGACCCGCCAGGTGGAGCGCATCGACGCCATCGGCCTGGCCTGTGTGCAGCTGCCGGAAGACCACGGGATCATCTTCCCCGGCGGCTACTACCTGCAAAGCGGCGAGTACAAGACCTTCGAGCAGTCCATGGAGGGCATGCGCTACAAGCGCTCGGTGCGCTCGCCCAACGGTGAGGATGTGCAGTACATCTTCTACCACCCGGAGCAGGGCCGCTCGGTGCTGCTGACCTACAACATGATCAACCGCCAGTTGCAGAACCCGCTGTTCGGCCACGGCTATGCGCGGCTGGAAGACGGGCGCATGGTGATCTTCGCTGCCGAAGGCGACGAGCCGACCCGGGTTCACCCGATGCAGGTCTGGCAGACACCGTTCTTCACCGAGGAATACGCCGCGCGGCAACCGACCCGCAGCGGTTTCCTCGGGCGCATCGGCAACGCCGAACTGGTGCGCAGCGTGTCCGACCTCTACGACCTGTGCCGCGAGATCGACACCCCGGCAGTGTCGGTGCAGCGCTATTCGCTGCTGTGCCAGAACACCCGGCGGCTGTTCGATGTGTACCACTGGCTGGGCAGCGACGAGCTGGACGGCCTGGCCCCGTTGCTGCGCGAGGTGGCGTCCACCTCGGAGCTGGTGCTGGACGAATACGAGAAGGTCGAAAGCATCCGCCGCCAGTCGGACCAGGCCATGGTGGCCGCCGAGGCCAAGCAGAAAGCCCTGCTGGACAGTCTGTTGGTGGATAGTTGGGATCAGGTGCAGAGCTTCGTCGATGCGCTGAACGGCATCACCACCCAGCGCGGATTGCTGCTGACCATTCGCGACTACCGCTACATCGACGTAGCGCGCATCGACGCCATGGAAGCCGAGCTGCTCAAGGCCCAGGAACGCACCGCCGCCGGCACCGCGACCTTCCTCGCCAGCGATCAGGCCCTGCAACCCTTCGTCACCCAGCTCGAAACCCTCGACGCCCAGGCGCAGAAAGCCGAAACCGTGGCCCAGCTCAGCGAGCCCCTGGGCGCCCTGCAAGCCATGGCCGGCGACCTGGACATGCTGTCGAGCCTGATGGCCTCGTTGCAGATCGACGACGCCACCCAGCGCACCCGGATCATCGAATCCATCTCGCAGATCTACGCCCGCCTGAACCAGGCCAAGGCCCGCGCCGAACAGCGGCGCAAGGCCCTGGGTTCGACCGAGACCGTGGCCCAGTTCGGCGCCCAGTTCAAACTCTTCAGCCAGGGCATCACCAACGCCTTGGCCCAGGCCCAGGACCCCGAGCGTTGCGACGAGCAGCTGTCGCGCTTGCTGGTGCAGCTTGAGGAGCTGGAGAGTCGCTTTGGCGATCACGAACAGTTCCTCGGTGACATCCTCGGCAAACGCGAGGAATTGCTGGAAACCTTCGAGGCCCACAAGCAATCGCTGCTCGACGAGCGCCAGCGCAAGGCCCAGGGCCTGCTGGATGCGGCGCGGCGGATTCTCGACAGCCTTGGCCGGCGCACCGCCAAGTTCACCCAGGCCGAGGAGCTCAATGCGTTCTTCGCCGCCGACCCGCTGATCCTCAAGCTGCGGGAGCTGGCCGAGCGCCTGCGCGAGCTCAAGGACAGCGTCAAGGCCGACGATGTCGAGTCGCGCCTCAAGGGCGCCCGGGACCAGGCCGTGCGTGCCCTGCGCGACAAGACCGAGCTGTTCGAGGAGGGTGGCAACGTCATCAAGCTGGGGCCGCGCCATCGCTTCAGCGTCAACACCCAGGAGCTGGACCTGACCCTGATGCCCCGGGGCGATGAACTGCACCTGCACCTGACCGGCACGGATTTCCTCGAACCCCTGCGCGACCCCGAGCTGGAAGCCCTGCGCGACTTCTGGCAGGTAGCCCTGGAGTCGGAATCGGCCCAGCTGTACCGCGCCGAATACCTGGCCGGGCAGGTGCTGGACGCCGCCGACCAGGGCCAGGAAGGCCTGAGCCTGGAAAGCCTGAAACCCTTGCTGGCGCACCCCGAGGAGTTGGCGCGGGTGATCCGCGACTTCGCCGCGCCGCGCTACAAGGAAGGCTACGAGAAGGGCATCCACGACCACGACGCCGCAGCGATCCTGCTGCAACTGCTGCCCCTGCGTGACAGCGCCGGCCTGCTGCGTTTCGGCGCGGCGGCGCGGGCCTTCGCCGCGCTGTTCTGGGACCGCCAGCAGCACCAGCCGCAACCGCAGCAATGGGCCGAGCGGGCCCGCACCAGCCGGCATATCCAGCAACTGTTCGGCCGTCGTGAAGGCTTGCTGCAGTTGCAGGAGGAAATCTTCCTGGCGCTGCAGGACTGGCGCCAGCAGCAGGCCTTCAGCCTGCCGGCGGAGCTGCTGCCGGAAGCCGCCGAATACCTGGTGCAGGAGCTGGCGGCGGAGCGTATCGAATTCACCTTCAGCAAGTACGCCAGGCAGTTGCAGGAAGCCCTGACCCTGCGCCTGCAAGGCGCGCGCATGTGGGACGACTATCAGCAGGCCTTGGCGCAGCTGGCAGAGCGGCCCGCCGCGCAATGGGCCCTGGCCGGCAACTGGCTGTCGGCTTTGTGCGCCGAGGGCGAGTTCGCCGAATGGAGCGACTACGTGCCCGAGGCCGTGGCCCTGTCACTGCTGCGGGACGACTTTGCCAAGCGCATCACCGAAGTCGACCTGCGCTTCAGTGTCGGCAACCTGATGGGCGAACACCCGCGCATCCAGGAGCGCAGCCTCTCCCTTACCGTGGACGGTTTCTTTGCCCGCCTGCGGGCCCACCGCGAACAATTCCTGCCTGGCCTGCAGCGTTACCAGGCGCTACGCCAGGGCATCATCAGCCGCGAGCGCACGGCCCTGCGCCTGAGCGAATTCAAGCCGCGGCCGCTCAGCTCGTTCGTGCGCAACAAGCTGATCAACGATGTGTACCTGGGCTTTATCGGCGACAACCTGGCCAAGCAGATGGGCACCGTGGGCGAGAACAAGCGCACCGACCTGATGGGCCTGTTGATGCTGATTTCGCCACCGGGCTACGGCAAGACCACCCTGATGGAGTACGTGGCCCACCGCCTGGGCCTGATCTTCATGAAGATCAACGGCCCGGCCCTGGGGCACCAGGTGCGTTCCCTCGACCCGGCCCAGGCGCCGGACGCCACCTCGCGCCAGGAACTGGAGAAGCTCAACCTGGCCCTGGAGATGGGCAACAACGTGATGCTCTATGTCGACGACATCCAGCACACCCACCCCGAGTTCCTGCAGAAGTTCATCTCGCTGTGCGACGGCACCCGGCGCATCGAAGGCGTGTGGAAAGGCCGTACCAAGACCTACGACATGCGCGGCAAGAAGTTCTGCGTGGTGATGTCGGGCAACCCGTACACCGAGTCCGGCGAGGTGTTCAAGATCCCCGACATGCTGGCCAACCGGGCCGACATCTATAACCTCGGCGACACCCTGGGCGGCATGCAGGAAGCCTTCGCCCTGAGTTACATCGAGAACGGCCTGACCTCCAACCCGGTACTGGCGCCCCTGGCCACCCGCGACATGGCGGACGTCTACCGCTTCGTCGCCAAGGCCGAGGGCAAGGCCTTCTCCAGCAACGAGCTGAGCCACAGCTACAGCGGTGCCGAGATCAACGAGATCACCACCACCCTGCAACGCCTGATGCAGGTGCGCGACGTGGTGCTGCGGGTCAACCAGCAGTACATCGCCAGCGCCGCCCAGGCCGACCAGTACCGCAGCGAGCCGCCGTTCAAGCTGCAGGGCAGCTACCGCAACATGAACAAGATGGCCGAGAAGATCTCGGCGGTGATGAACGACGCCGAGCTCCTGCAACTCTTGGCCGACCACTATCAGGGCGAATCCCAGCTGCTGACCACCGGTGCCGAAGAGAACCTGCTCAAGCTTGCCGAACTGCGGGGCAACCAGACCCCGGAGCAGAAGGAGCGCTGGACCCAGATCAAGCGCGACTTCGTGCGCAACCGTTCCATGGGCGGCAGCGACAGCGATGTCGGTACCCGCGTCGTGGCCCAGCTCAACGATCTGGTGGAAGGCGTGCGCGGCCTGGCCCGGCCCGCGCCGCAGCAAGGCATGCGTGAAGTGCTGGAGAACCTCGCCGAGCACCTGGAGCAGAGTTTCCTGCCGCTGCTCAAGGTCATGCACAAGAAGATCGACGTCGACCTGCACAGCCACCAGCGCATTGGCGACATTGCCACGCGCCTCGACGAACTGAGCCAGATGCTCAGTAACGGCGAGGTTCCGACCCTCAAGGACTCCCAACCGTAGGAGCCGGCTTGCCGGCGAACAGCCAAGGATCACGACATGGATTTTGCCCACCTGGACCAGCAACTGCGCGACAGCCTGCTGGACCTGAAACTGAGCAACGAAGAGCGCGACGAACTGCGCCAGCTGGGCAGCGAACTGGGCAGCGACCAGGTGCGCTACCTGCGCAACCGGGCCTTTGATCTGGTGCGCGAGCTGGCGCTGACAGACAGCGCCAATGTGCTGCCGGCGCTGAAATGGCTGGAGCAGGTGATCAAGACCCTGGACACCCACAGCGCCCCGGTGCGGGACATGGCCAGCGCCCACTTCAGCCCGGGCGAGGATTGCCGGCGCAAGATCCGCGACCTGTGCCGCCAGGCGCGAGTCTCGGTGGATATCTGCGTGTTCACCATTTCCGACGATCAACTGAGCGACGAAATCCGCGCCTGCCACCAGCGCGGCGTGGCCGTGCGGGTGATCAGCGACAGCGAAAAACAGTACGACGTCGGCAGCGATATTGCTGCGCTACGCGAAGCCGGGGTGCCAGTGCGGATCGACGACACGCCGTTCCACATGCACCACAAGTTTGCCGTATTCGATGGCCGGACCCTGCTCAACGGCAGCTTCAACTGGACCCGCAGCGCCACCACCGGTAATGAGGAAAACCTGCTGGTGATCGACCATCCGCAACTGGTGGCCAGTTACCTCAAGGAGTTCAACGAACTCTGGAGCCGCTACGCGCCGCGTTAAGGCGTGCAGCGGCGGGCCTCATACGGCCTTAGGCGGCGTTCGGGTAACCCCAGGCGCTCTCGGCGGCTAGGCTGTCGATCAGCTTCTGGCGCAGCTCATGGGCTTTTTCCGGTGCACTCTGGCTCAGGGTTTCCAGGGCCAGGTGCAACTGCTGCACCGGGTTTTCGCCGATAAACAGGTTGCGCAGTTCCAGGCCGGCAATCGCCTCCTCGAAGCGTTGCTGGCGGATATGGTTCAACACCATGGCCTGGCTCAACTGGCTGGCATAGGCCGCCAGCTGTTCCAGGCGAGTCTTTATCTCGGCGGCTTTTGCCTGATCGTCGATGTAGACGTAGCTCAGCGCCAGCTGTTCCAGGAAGAAGGTTTTTTCCGCAGGGTCCAGCGTCGCATTTTGACTGTCGTCGTCGAGCGCTTGCACAGCCTGATCCAGCAGTTCGCCGGCTTGCCGGGTGTGTTCCAGGTCGTGTAGCAGCTTGGCCTGCAACGCCAGTTTCATCGGACGATCGGCGTATTCGAGCTGGGTGTTGAGATGCGCCATTTCCTCCAGGTTGTTGCGGATCAGCCAGCTGTCGCGGCGCAGGCGCGGCAGGGCGGCCTGCACCCGCAGTTGGGTTTCCAGGATCAGCAGGCGCAACCACGGCCATTGCTCATCGCCACGCAAGGTCTCCAGTGCCAGCAAGGCTTGCTCCAGCAGATGGGCGCACCATTGCGAGTGTTCCTCGACGTAGGTCCCCCACAGACAGACCAGGCACCAGATACGCTGCGAGGGCGAAACGGCGCAGGCCTGCAAAGCCGCCTCGGCCTCGGCCATTTCATTGCGCCCGACATGCCAGTTCAGCAGGCTCAACAGCAGCTCGCTGGCGTAGCTTTCCGGCACCTGGGCGATCAGCCGTGGAGCCAGATCCGGGCGGTTGGCGTCCAGGATCAGCTTGAGCAACGGCGGGAAACCGAAGTAGTCGTCAGGCTCGGGGTTCTGCGCCAGCAGTTCGAACCCGGTATCGAACTCCCCGGTTTCCATGAGCAAGGTCACGACGATGATCTGGGCCGATCCGGGCAACTGCGCGGCCATGGCCGGGAACTGCGCGTCCTGCCCCTGGGCGCGGTACTCGCGCAGGGTCTGTTCCACTTCATGCAGGTCCAGTTCATTGGCCGGCTGCTTCAGCAGCAGTTGCCAGGCCAGGCCGATGCTGATGGCGGCTTTGTCGGCCAGGCCCAAGCTGCGTTGCAGGGCAGCCAACTGCCGATGCTCGCTGGCGGAGTCCTGGCTCAATTGCTCGACACCGAAGGTCACCAGCAAGGCGCGGGCCTGCTCGTGTTCACCGCTGGCCACCAGCAATGGTATGCGCAGCATGGGCGCTGACGGCAGAGGTTGATGCAGGCGCTCCAGCAGGCTCAGCACAGCCTGCGGGCCGTCCTTGTCGAGCAGGGTTTCGAGCAGTTGGTTCAGGGCCATGGGTTGGTAGGTTTCATCGAGTTCGGCCAGAACCTCCAGGGCCTGCTCCTGGTCGCCTTGTCGGTACAGCGCCGCAGGTATCTGCATCAGCCCCAGTTGCCGGGCTTTGCCCGTCAGACGCTGGGCCAGTTGCAAGCCCACTTGCGGTTCGATGGCGCTCAGGTGCGCCGCGCGATTGATCTGCGCTGCCTCGTCCAGGGTGATGCCCAGGTCATTGGCGGAGCTGCGGCTCTTGTGGGCATACACCACCAGCAGCGAGATCACGCCGGTAATGAGCAGCAGGATGATAAGCACTTCCATGATTCGGTTTTCCTTGGCGGCGGGTCGTGGCCTGGCGCGTTGCATGGGGTCGTCCTGGACGACCGGGTTGCAGCCAGGCGTATGTCAGCTCGGGGGTGGGGCGGTCAAGTCGCCTGAGAGGTGCGCCAGGCCATCCCGCTGCTGAACCGCTCCATCAGCTGTTGCTGAAGTTCGCTGGCCCGCTCGGGGGCCCGTTGGTGCAGCTCCTCCAGGGCCTGATACAGGCGCGATAAAGGCTTCTTGTCGCTGAGCAGGACGCTCAGGTTCAGGGCTTCGATGGCCTGGGCGTAACGCTGGTGCTCGATGTGATTGAGCAGCAGGTCCTCTTCCAGGTCGCGACTACCGGCCTCCAGGCTGTGCAATCGATCCTGCAGGACCTGGGCCTGCTGCGCCTCGTCGATGCTCAGGTAGGCGCTGGCGATGTCCTCCAGGTAGAAGGTTTTGTCCATCTCATCGACCTCCGGCAGGCGGTCGCTGTCCAGCAACTCCAGGGCCTGCTCCAGCAGGGTCCTGGCCTGGGCCGTTTGCCCCAGGTCGTGCAGCAGCCTGGTCTGCTCGCGAATGCACAGCAATTGCTGTTCGCCGTCTTGCTGCTGATGCAAGCGCTGCCATTCCTCAAGGCTGCTGCGCACCAGCCAACTGTCCCGGCGATGGGCCGGCAGTCGGCTTTGCAGCTGTAGCTGGGTGTGCAGGGCCTGCATGCGCATGCCGCTCCAGAACTCCTGGTCATTCTTGTACCCGTCGATCTGTTGCAGTGCCTTGGCCAGCAGTGCCTCGGCCCATTGCGGCTGGGTGGCGTGGTGCTGTTCACAGAGACTGAGCATCAGCCCCGGATGCTGGCTCGGTTCAGGTTCCAGGCTCAGCAGCAACGCTTCGGCCTCTGCGGTCCGGCCTTGTGTCGCCAGATGGCTCAGCAGGCTCAGCAGCAGGCTGTAGCGATGCAGGTCGGGGGCCTTCTCCAGCAGGCGCAGGGCGTTGTCGATGGGCGGCATGGCCAGGGCCAGGTCCATCAGTTCGCTGTGGGTGGTGGAGTAGAGGTCTTCGCTGATGGGGGTCAGCAGGTTGAGGGCAGCGTCCAGTTGAGCGGCCTTGATCAGGGCGGCGACTGCCTGGGCCCGTTCTTCTGCCGGCAGTGGCGCGGCCCGGGTGAGGATCGTGTCGAACTGCCCCAGGGTTGCGCAGGCTTCGAACAGGCTGCGCAGCGTCGACTGGCGATGTCCGTCCTCGGATTGGTCAAACGCCGACCAGGCGAGCTCGACGCTGGCCAGCGCCGCGTCCTGCATCCCGGCCTGATGCTGCAGGCGCGCCAGGATCAGCAGGTTGCCGATGCTCTGGCGTTCATGGGCGGCCGCTTGGCGCGGGTCGCTCAGTTCGCCCAGCACGGCCAGGGCCCGCTCCTGTTCGCCACGGGCCTGGAGGATACGCACTTGCAGCAGCGGCCAACTGGGCAGGGACTCCCCCCAGTTCTCCAGGAGTTCCAGGCAGGCCTGGGTATCGTCGCTGTCGAGCAGGGTTTCGATCAGGGTATTGAGCACGTAGTCCCGGGCGTGAGACGGCAGTTGCTGGTACAGCTCCCGGGCCTGGGTTTTGTGGCCTGCCAGGTAGAGCTCGCTGGCCACCAGTTGCAAGGCCAGTTCCCGGGCTTCGCCGGGTAGCGTCTCTGCCAGTTTCAGCGCCAGCAGCGGTTCGGCCTTGCTCAGCAGCAGGGTCTGATTGATCTGCGCGGTGAGGTTGCCGGTCTGTTCCAGGTACTGCTGCTGGTCGGCGGTTTTCTGGCGCAAGTACAAAATCAGTGCGATGAACAGCAGCACGATGACAAGCAGGGTGACAAAGAGGGTCATGGACGTCCTTTTCTATTGAACTGCGGCGTTGGAGCGATGCGCGCCAGCTGATTCGCGCGGGGTTTATAAAACCCGGGCGGCAGGCTGGCAACCGACTTTACCGAGGCAATGCATTTCAGCGGATTTCAGCGCCAGGGCCGCTGGCCGGTCAGCGGTCGGGCAGGGCGGCAGGTTTCGGGTTAGACTTGCCGCCTTTTCGCACACTCAAGAAGCCCGCACATGGCCCAGCCGTCCACCACCTACAAATTCGAACTGAACCTGACCGACCTCGACCGTGGGGTCTACGAAAGCGTCAAGCAGACCATCGCCCGTCACCCTTCGGAAACCGAAGAGCGCATGACCGTGCGGCTGCTGGCCTACGCCTTCTGGTACAACGAGCACCTGTCGTTCGGTCGGGGTCTGTCGGATGTGGACGAGCCGGCACTGTGGGAAAAGAGCCTGGACGACCGCGTGCTGCACTGGATCGAAGTCGGCCAGCCGGACGCCGATCGCCTGACTTGGTGCTCGCGCCGCACCGAGCGCACCAGCCTGTTGGCCTACGGCAGCCTGCGGGTCTGGCAGACCCGGGTGCTGGACGCGGTGAAGAACCTGAAGAACCTCAATATCGCCGGCGTGCCCCAGGAGGTTCTCGAAACCCTGGCCAAGGACATGCCACGCGTCATCAAGTGGGACGTGATGATCAGCGAAGGCACGATCTTCGTCACCGATGATCGCGGCCAGCACGAAGTGCAGCTGGAATGGCTGCTGGGCGAGCGCGGCTGATTGCCCGCTCCGCCCCTGAACGATCCACCGTCCCCCCAGAGAAGTTGCTGTTAGCCCATGCGTATCGAACCCCGTGAGTTGCCCGCCGTCCTGCCCTTTCTCGGCGATCTGCCGCCACTGCTGACCCGCCTTTATGCCGCCCGTGGCGTGCAGTCGGTGGAGGAGCTGGACAAGAGCCTGGCGCGGCTGATCCCGTATCAGCAGCTCAAGGGCATCGATGCCGCGGTGGACCTGCTGGTGACCGCCCTGGACCAGCGCCAGCGCATCCTCATCGTCGGCGACTTCGACGCCGACGGTGCCACTGCCAGCACCGTGGGCCTGCTGGGCCTGCGCCTGCTGGGCGCGGCCCATGTCGATTACCTGGTGCCCAACCGCTTCGAATACGGCTACGGCCTGACCCCGGAAATCGTTGCCGTGGCCCTGCAGCGCGAGCCGCAGTTGCTGATCACCGTGGACAACGGCATCTCCAGCGTCGAAGGCGTGGCGGCGGCCAAGGCAGCAGGCTTGCAAGTGCTGGTCACCGACCACCACTTGCCCGGCCATGAACTGCCCGCGGCGGACGCCATCGTCAACCCCAACCAGCCGGGCTGCGAGTTCCCGAGTAAGGCCCTGGCCGGGGTCGGGGTGATCTTCTACGTGCTGATGGCCCTGCGCGCCCGTTTGCGCAGCCTGGGGCGCTATGAAACCCGGCCGCAGCCAAACATCGGCGAGCTGCTGGATTTGGTGGCCCTGGGCAGCGTGGCGGACGTGGTGCCCCTGGATGCCAACAACCGCATCCTGGTGCATCAGGGCCTGGAGCGGATTCGCGCCGGTCGCGCGCGGCCGGGGCTCAAGGCGATTCTCGAAGTGGCCAAGCGCGATCATTCGCGCATCACCTCCACCGACCTGGGCTTTATCCTCGGTCCGCGGCTCAACGCCGCCGGGCGCCTGGACGACATGAGCCTGGGCATCGAATGCCTGCTCAGCGACGACGTTTCCGCTGCCCGGGCCATGGCCGCCCAGCTCGACGAACTGAACCAGGATCGCAAGTCCATCGAGCAGGGCATGCAGCGCGAAGCGTTGGCCCAGCTCAAGGAGCTGCCGGTGGAATCCATGCCGTTCGGCCTGTGCCTGTTCGATGCCGACTGGCACCAGGGGGTGATCGGGATTCTCGCCTCGCGCCTGAAAGAGCGGTACCACCGGCCGACCATCGCCTTTGCCGATGCCGGCGACGGCATGCTCAAGGGTTCGGCGCGCTCGGTGCCGGGCTTCCATATCCGTGACGCCCTGGACGCCGTGGCCGCGCGCCATCCACAACTGATCAGCAAGTTCGGCGGCCACGCCATGGCCGCCGGCCTGTCGCTGCCGGAGCAGAACTTCCCGGCCTTTGCCGAGGCCTTCGACGAAGAAGTGCGGCGCCAGCTGCGCGAAGAAGACCTCACCGGGCGCCTGCTGTCGGACGGCACCCTGGCGGTGGAAGAGTTCCACCTGGAACTGGCCCGCGCCCTGCGCCACGCCGGCCCCTGGGGCCAGCATTTCCCCGAGCCGATGTTCCATGGCGTGTTCGAACTGGTGGAGCAGCGCATCGTTGGCGAACGCCACCTGAAAGTGGTGCTGCGCAGCGAATGCGGCTCGCTGAAGCTGGACGGCATTGCCTTCGGCATCGACCGCGAAGTCTGGCCCAACCCGACCATCCGCTGGGTGGAGCTGGCCTACAAACTCGACCTCAACGAGTTCCGTGGCCAGGAAACCGTGCAGTTGATGATTGCCCACATCGAACCGCGCTGACCTACGAAAGGGCGCCGGGCCTTGCCTTGTGCGTCCTCACCACCTTCCCCCGCCTCTGCTGGCAACCCCTGTAGCCGCTGCCTAGCCTGTGGCGAGGCTGCGAAAAGGCCCGCAGGGCCTTGCCGGCAATCTTGCGCCGACCTCTGAGGGCCTTTGAAGCCCCACGTCTGCTACGCAGCCGATCGCAGCCTGCGGCAGCGGCTACAAGGGGAGCAGCGCCTTTTTTGCCCGGGCACGCATCAGGAACCCTGCCGGCGACAGTGTTGTCGACTAGTCTCTAAGCACTGTCTGATTGGCCTTGTGACCTTTTGTCATTCTTCTACCCGCGGGGGCGGGCGCTTCACTTCGCAGTCACTCGTCGACCGTTCAAACAGAACCCTGGAGCCTGACCATTGACCGAGAGGTGCCCCATGAGTCTGCTGCTTGAACCCTATACCCTGCGTCAACTGACCCTTCTCAACCGCATCGCCGTGTCGCCCATGTGCCAGTACTCGTCGGTGGACGGGTTGGCCAACGACTGGCACCTGGTGCACCTGGGCAGCCGCGCCGTCGGCGGCGCCGGGTTGATCTTCACCGAGGCCACGGCGGTTACCGCCGAAGGCCGGATCACCGCCCAGGACCTGGGGCTGTGGAACGACGCGCAGATCGAACCCTTGCAGCGCATCACCCGTTTCATCACCGCCCAGGGCGCCGTGGCCGGCATCCAACTGGCCCATGCCGGACGCAAGGCCAGTACTCACCGGCCCTGGCTCGGCAAGTCCGGCAGCGTCAAGCCCGAGGACGGCGGCTGGGTGCCGGTGGGGCCCTCGCGGATTGCCTTCGACCCTCAGCACACGCCGCCCACCCAGCTGGACCAAGGGCAGATCGATGAGATCATCCAGGCCTTCGTCGCGGCAGCCAAGCGCGCTCTGGTGGCCGGTTTCAAGGTGGTGGAAGTGCATGCGGCCCACGGCTACCTGCTGCACCAGTTCCTCTCGCCCCTGAGCAACCAGCGCCAGGACCAATACGGTGGCTCGTTTGAAAACCGCATCCGCCTGGTGTTACAGGTGACCGAGGCGGTGCGCAAGGTGTGGCCCGAGGAGTTGCCGCTGTTTGTGCGGGTGTCGGCCACCGATTGGGTGGAAGACGGTTGGAACCCGGACGAGACCGTGGAGCTGGCGCGACGCCTCAAGGACCTGGGGGTGGACTTGATCGATGTGTCGTCCGGCGGCACCGCGGCCAATGCCGAGATTCCCACCGGGCCGGGCTACCAGACGCGCTTTGCCGAGCGGGTGCGCAAGGAGTCGGGGATTGCCACGGGCACCGTGGGAATGATTACCGAACCGGCCCAGGCCGAGCACATTTTGCGCACCTGCCAGGCGGACATCATCTTCCTGGCCCGGGAGCTGCTGCGCGACCCGTACTGGCCGCTGCATGCCGATGACGACCTGGGCGGGCGCAAGGCGACCTGGCCGGCGCAGTACCAGCGGGCCACCCACAGGGACCAGCCGATTCATGAGTCGGATTTGCGCGATTAGGCTTTTGCCGATGTAAAAAAACGGCCCGTTTGGGCCGTTTTTTGTGCCTGGCTTCGCTGGCAAGCCAGCTCCTGCGCGGGGAGTGTGGCCTGTAGGAGCCGGCTTGCCGGCGAAGAGGCCCTGGAGGCGGGCGCTTTAGGTACCGACGCCTTCGCGGGCAAGCCCGCTCCTACGGGGAGCAGCGGGCCGGGGCTGGCAGCGGGTCATGGGTATTTGCGCTTGTCCGGTGCCGGCGGGAAGTACTGGTACAACCAGGTCTCGCTCAGGGTTCGGTCGTTGGTGCGGATGAACAGCCGCAACTCCACCGGTTCGACGCTGTCGTTGGTCGGGTACCAGTCGAAGAGGATGCGGTAGCCCTTGATCTCGTCCAGCACCAGCACGCTGAAGTCCTTGACCTGGCCATTGGAGGCGGTGACCACCGGCTCGATGCCGGTGCCCGCTGGCAGGCGGTCGAGGCCGCCGCCGGTGAAGTCCACGGCAAAGCGCCGTGCCCAGGCTTGCGGGTAATGCTCGCCCGGGGCCCAGCCTTCGACGAAACCGCCCATGCCGGAGCGGGTGGCGTGTACCCGCGCCAGGGGCGTGCCCACGGGTGGCAGGGCGCTCCAGTAGAGTTTGTAGCCGTAGTTCAGCGAGTCCCCGGCGGCCACCGGATTTTTCGGCGTCCAGAAGGCCACGATGTTGTCCAGGGTTTCGCCCGTGGTGGGAATTTCCAGCAGGTCGATGCTGCCTTCGCCCCAGGCGGTGGTGGGCTCGACCCACAGGCTCGGGCGGCGGCTGTACCAGTCCACGGTGTCCTGGTAGCTGGCGAACTCGTGGTCGGTCTGCACCAGGCCGAAGCCTTTCGGGTCCTTGTCGGCGAAAGCGTTGAATTGCAGGTTCGCCGGGTTGTTCAGCGGGCGGCAGATCCACTCGCCGTTGCCGCGCCACATGGCCAGGCGGTCGGAGTCGTGGATCTGCGGGTGGATGGTGTCGCACATGCGCCGTTCGTGGGTGCCGCAGCTGAACATGCTGGTCATCGGTGCAATGCCCAGTTGCTCGATGGCGGTGCGGGCATTGATGTGGGCGTCGACGTCCATCACCACGCGCTCGGCCTGGCAGTCGATGTCGAAGCGGTAGGCACCGGTGGCGCTCGGCGAATCCAGCAGGGCGTAGACCACGAAGCGGGTGCTGTCCTTGTCCGGGGTCTCGAACCAGAACTGGGTGAAGTCGGGGAATTCCTCGCGGCGCTTGGCGTAGGTGTCGATGGCCAGGCCACGGGCCGAGAGGCCGTACTGGCCGGTGGCGTCCACGGCGCGGAAGTAGCTGGCACCGAGGAAGGACACCACGTCGTGCTTGTCCAGTTCCGGGGCCTTGAACAGCTTGAACCCGGCAAAGCCCAGGTCGCCCTTGAGCTGGGCGGTGTCGACGCTGGTGTTCTGGTAGTTGAACAGTGGCGGGCGGAAGTGCACCTCCCGGGCCTGGCGGGTCTTGGGGTCGACACTGTGCATGCGCACCGGCTGCTTGAAGCCCATGCCGACGTGGAAGAACTGCACGTCCAACTGCCCGTTCAACTCGTTCCACAGCGAGTGCTTGCTGTCGTACTGGATGGCGTTGAAATTCTGCGGGGTCATCTTCGCCAGGGTGGGCGGCAACACCTGCTTGGTGTCCACGTACTGGCTGGCGGCAAGTTGCTTGGCCTGGGCCTTGAGCTGGTCGAAATCGAACGCCTGGGCCTGGCCATCAGCGGCGCCGGCCCAGGCGCGGGCGGCCAGCAGACCGCTGGCCGAGAGGCCGGTATAGGCCGCCAGGGCCATGGAGGCTTTGAGGAGATTCCTGCGGTGCATGGTTGAACCTTGATCAGAGAAAGATCCCAAGCCGTTCCTGGCTGCGTGGGGGGATCGCGAGGGGTGGTTCGGTCATGCCATCGGCCAAACGCAACGGACTATAAACAGACGCTGGATAGAATAAACGGTTCGCCAAGCGCAGAAAAATGATTAGCTTGTGTCCATTGGTAACCGCCCGATCACCTTCAGGAACTGCTCCCATGCTGCACCCGCGCTTGCTCGGCGAAGACGATATCCCCTTGCTCAAATGGATCGACCGCGCCGAGGTCATCGATGAGTTCTACCGCCTGGATAATGGGCAATTGAGCCGCTACGCCCAGCATGAAGTGGTGCAGGGCTGGCCGGAGGGCGAGGCCGAGCATGACGCGCTGATCTTGCAGCAGTGTTACCGGCGTGGCGGTTGGCTGTACGGGGTGTTCGACGGCCCGGCGCTGGTGGCCGCGGTGGTGGTGGATTGCCTGCCGATCGCCTGTGCCGGGCTGGATCTGCGGCAGTTGAAATTCCTCCATGTGAGCCAGGCCTATCGCGGCCTTGGCCTGGGCCGTCAGTTGTTTGCCCTGGCCCGGGAGCAGGCCCTGGTCCTGGGGGGGCAGGGCTTGTATGTGTCGGCCACGCCGTCGCGGCATACGGTGGATTTCTACATGGGCCTGGGCTGTGAACTGCTGGCCACGCCCGCCCCGGAACTGCTGCGCAGCGAGCCCGAGGACATCCACCTGTACCTGCGCCTGGCCTAGGCCACCAGGCGCTTGCGCCAGCTTGGCCAGGCCGCGAGGGTCACGGCCCGCAGCAGCCACTCGCAGGGACCGTACTGGTGGCTGCGCAACCACAGGGTGCTGAGCTGCATCTGCAGCAGGTAGATGGCAACCACCAGCAGCACAATCCACAACGGCGGCAAGTGGTTGACCAGCCCCAGCCCGTAGCCGGTGAACAGCAGCCCCAGAATCAGCGATTGCAGCAGGTAGTTGCTCAGCGACATGCGCCCCAGCGGCGCCAGCCGTCGGCACAGGCGTTGGCCCGGGGCCGAGCTGAAGGCCTTGAGCAGCAGCATGGCGTAGCTGGCCGAGAGCAGTGGTGCGGTCAGTTGGCTGATGCCGTAGCCGAGCACTTCCAGGCCGCCACCGGGCGCATAGGCCGCCCAGTAGCCGTAGAGCAGGGCGCCACCCAGGCCCAGTGGCAGGCTGATCCTCAGCAACCATGTCAGGTGCGGTTCGAAGGCGTAGGGCGCCACCAGCAGCTTGTTGCGCCCCGCCACATAACCCAGCAGGAACATTGCCAGGGTGCTGGGGCCCTGCAGCAGCCACAGCGCGGAGGCGGTTTCCAGCAGGTGCGAGGCGTTATAGGCCAGGGTTTGCAGGGCGCTGCCGCTCAGGGCCAGGTCCTTGAGCAGCGGCCCGCCATCGGCGGCGCCGGTGTAGAGGCCGGCCTCCAGCAGGGTGATGCTGAACAGCAGGAACAGCGCCGCCGTGCCGCTGATCAACAATGCTGCCAGGGCCGCCGCCCAGCGGACCGACAAGCCGCGCAGCATCAGCAGGACCAGCCCCAGCACGGCGTACAGCGAGAGAATTTCGCCATAGAACAGCAGGGCGCCGTGGATCAGGCCGATCACCAGCAAGGCCAGTTGCCGGCGCAACATGCGCGGCACCAAGCGTTTCCCCGAGCGTTCGGCGGAGGTCATCTGCAAGGTGAAGCTGTAGCCGAACAGGAACGAGAACAGCAGGTAGAACTTGGTCTCGAAGAACACCGACACCAGCCAGCGAACCAGGTGGTCAAGGCTACTGGCGTAGCCCGGGTTGCTCACCGACGAGGCGTAGTACGGATCGGCGAAGGACCAGATATTCACCGCCAGGATGCCCAGCAGGGCGAAACCGCGCAGGGCGTCCACCTGCTCCAGGCGCGCTGCTTGCGTCGCTCCCAAGGCCGTCATCTGCGGGGTACCGGCAACAGCAGCGGTGAAAGCGGGGTACAGCGCATGGAACGGACCTCCGGGGTTGATCGAGCCAGAGGCTCAATTAACCCGATCAGGCCGGGGCCCAGCTATGGGGATTTTGTTAAAAAGCGTCAAGAGGCGGGCTCAGCTTCCCGCCTGTGCGGGCGCTGAAGGTTCCAGGCACTGGGCGCCGCTGGCCGGCATCTCGTTCTTTTTGCTCCACCAGGTCAGGGGCCAGAGGCTATGCAGGTCACCGCGCTTGAGTGCTTCCTGGTGACAGGCCAGGGCCCTGGGTCTGTCGGTGACGCCCCACTGGCCATCGGCATAGCCACTGCCCAGGTAGTAGAAGGCGCTGCCTGAATCCAGTTCCCTGGCGGTGCGCAGCACCAGCTCTTCGGACTTGCGCGGCTGCTGGCATTGGGTGATCGAGCCATCGCCGACCGGGTCGCAGTAGTACATGGACAACATCAGCGCCGCCTCGGCATCGGTCTTGGCGTAGGGCAGCAGCAGTTCTTCCGGCTCCCCCGGCTTGAGCGCCGGGGCCATGCCCGAGTAGCCCAGGCTGACCGCCTGCACCGCGGCCTTGGGGGAGCCGTGGCGGGCGGCATCGAGCAGGATGCGTTGCCCGAGCTCGAAGAAGTACGCGGTCAGCGGGTACTGCTCGCGTCCGCCGTAGCCCAGGAACAGGTCAGCCTTGCGCATCTGTCGCTGCAGGGCGCTTTCGCCTGCGGGGGCGTTGTGTGTGAGCAATTGGTCCATGGACCACTGCTCGACGCGCACCAGTTGCCAGCAGGCACCCTGTTCAAAGACGAAGGCTTGCACCACATCGCCCAGGGAATCGTTGACCACCAGGGTATTGCCCTCCCAGAAGCTCTGCAGGCCAGCTTCGGCCTGGGCCTTGGGGGCGAGCCGGGTCAGCAGGTGGCGGGTGTCGCCCGTGAGCTTGTATCGCGCGGTGACTTCCCGGCCGCGCTCGTCAGTGATCGGCCGTTGCTCGACCAGTGGCACGGCAGTGAATGCCTGCTGCAGTTCCGGGCTGCTGGCAAAGGCCTGGGCAAAGACCTTCAGGTCGCTGGACGGGCAGGCAGGTGCGGCGGCGGCATGGGCGGCGGCACCGAGCATCAGGCTCAGGGCGATCAGGTGCAAACAGCGACGGGGGGTGGGCATCGGCAGGGTCATCCGGGGGCGATACAGAACAGGCATGTGGGCAAGCAGGCTCATTGGCTTTGCGGGTCGCAATACAGCACCGAGCTGCCGGGAGTATGGCGGTCTTCGGTGAGCAGCGGGCGTTCCCGGCCATCACCGAAGAAGGCGGTTCCCAGGTGCTGGCGCACGCTGTCGACACTGTCCTTGAGATACAGGGCGTGGACCGAGAACGGCCCGCGATAGGGAATCATCACGGCGCTGACTGCCAGGCCGTGGTACTGGTCGTCGACGCAATAGCGGGCGGCTTCGTCCAGCTCGCAGGGCTGCAGTTGGCGTTCGCTGAAGTACGCGCCCCGGGGCTGGTGGTCGCTGGCGTCCAGGTAGACGTTTTCCATGGAGCAGTCGGCAAGCCCGGCGAACTGCTGCTCCAGGCTCATGGCCAGGCAGGGGCGGCCCATGATCAGCAGTACAAGCGCCAGCCAGAAGCGCGCAATTGGGGTGTTTCTACTGGGCATGCAACTGCTCCCCGGGCAGGCACAGCCGGCACAGACCCTGCGCCAGCCAGATCGCCAGCAATGGCGGCACGGTCATCAGGAAGCAATAGACGTAGCCGCGTATCGGATGGTCGGGAAACATTGCCCAGGCGGTGAACAGCGCCAGGGTGCCAATCAGGACCAGCTTGACCTTGAGCTGGGGCACCAGGACCTGCAGGAAACTGACGACGATCAGCAGCTGCAGCAGCAGTTCCACCATCATCACCAGACCGAAGCCCTTGGCGAGAGCGCCAAAGTGGCTGCGGTACACCGGTATGCCCCAGACATGGGCGTAGTAGAACAGCAGCGGTGGCAGGCAATGGGGCGCCAGGCCGGTGAGGATTCGCGTCACCTGGTAACGGCTGGCGGCGTCCAGGCTCATGGGCGGCACTCGCAGGCGGTGGCGGGGTTGTTACGGGGCATGGGCGCATCCTTGCTGCCGGAAGTTCAGGGGGGAGCCCGGGCAGTGGCGCCGGTGCTTTCAGGCGGCGGATAGTGCCGTAACTCGGTGTGCTAATCCAGTGGGGCGACGCCGGTGTTTCAGGCCGGGCAAAGCAACATTCAGAAGCACTATCGCCGCATCGACCCGGGCACTTCTCTCTAGGCTTACAGCCTTATGTGTCGACATGACACCTATTTTCCGGAGGCAGCAGATGAACACCCGTGGATTGCTCGATCAATTACTCAGGTCCGGCCAGGAAATGCTGCAGAACAAGGCAGGCGCAGCGCCGGTGGAGCACGGCAAGGCCTCGCAGGGCGGCCTCGGCGGCTTGCTCGGTGGCCAGTCCGGCGGCCTCGGTGGGCTGCTTTCCGGCGCCGGTGGTGGTGCCTTGGCAGCCGGGGCCATGGGCCTGCTGCTGGGCAACAAGAAGGCCCGCAAGTACGGCGGCAAGGCCCTGACCTACGGCGGTCTCGCGGCCCTCGGCGTGCTGGCCTACAAAGCCTACGGCAACTGGCAGGCGCAGCAGGGCGCCGCCCCGCGCAGCGAACCCCAGACCCTGGACCGCCTGCCGGCGCAGCAGGTGGAATTGCACAGCCAGGCGATCCTCAAGGCGCTGGTGGCGGCGGCCAAGGCCGACGGCCATGTGGACGAGCGCGAGCGGGCGCTGATCGAGGGCGAGTTCCGCAAACTGGACAATGACCCGCAATTGCAGCAGTGGCTGCACAGCGAGCTGAACAAGCCCCTGGACCCGGCGGACGTCGCCCGGGCCGCGAGCACGCCGGAAATGGCCGCGGAAATGTACCTGGCCAGCGTGATGCTGGTGGATGAAGAACACTTCATGGAAAAAGCCTACCTGGACGAGCTGGCGCGCCAGTTGCAACTGGCGCCGGGGCTCAAGGCCGAACTGGAGAACCAGGTGCGCCAGAACAACCTCTGAAGCAGCGTTGGGAGTGCCGCTGGCCAGGGATGGCGGTTCTGCCGGGTGGATTTGCCGAATTGCCTTGGCCAGGGTGATGAAAACCGTCGCTGAGCCGCCATCCAGAGCGGGTGCACAAATTTATCGAAAGTGCCAACCGCGGCGCTAAACCACCCATAAAACCTGCATCGTCCTCGGCTATACTCCCCACATTTTTGAATGGCCCCGAGGACTGACTGTGAAGAACTGGACGTTGCGCCAACGCATTTTGGCGAGCTTTGCGGTGATTATCGCCATCATGCTGTTGATGGTCGTCGTCTCGTACTCGCGGCTGTTGAAGATCGAGTCCGGTGAGGAGCGCATGCGCAATGACGCCGTGCCCGGGGTCTATTTCAGTTCGATGATCCGCAGCGCCTGGGTCGACACCTACCTGCAGACCCAGGAAATCATCGGCCTCAAGCAGGATCAGGACATCAGCGCCGAGGACAAGGCGGACTTCAAGGCCTTCGAAGAACGCCTGCAGACCCAGATGACCAACTACAAGCAGACCATCAACAGCCGCGAGGACGAGAGCGAGTTCGCTGCCTTCGAGAAGGACCACCAGGAGTTCAACCGCATCCAGGCCGCCGTGCTCGATCTGCACCAGCGTCGCCAGGAAGACGAGGCGATCCGCCTGTTCAATGAGCAACTGACCCCGGCCTGGACCGCCGGGCGGATGAAACTCAACGACATCATCAGCGAAAACAAGGCCGTGGCCGACTCCGCCACCGCCGCCATCGACGATGCAGTGGCCGCGGCCAAGGTCAGCATGGGCGTGTCGTTGCTGCTGGCGGTGCTGGCTGCCGGGCTCTGCGGCCTGCTGCTGATGCGCGCAATCATGGCGCCGATGAACCGCATCGTGAGCATTCTGGAAATCATGCGCACCGGTGACCTGAGCGGCCGCCTGAACCTGGACCGCAAGGACGAGTTCGGCGCCGTGGAAACCGGCTTCAACGACATGATGACCGAGCTCACCGCCCTGGTGTCCCAGGCCCAGCGTTCCTCAGTGCAGGTCACCACCTCGGTGACCGAGATCGCCGCCACCTCCAAGCAGCAACAGGCCACCGCCACCGAGACGGCCGCCACCACCACGGAAATCGGCGCCACCTCGCGGGAGATCGCCGCGACCTCCCGGGACCTGGTGCGCACCATGACCGAAGTGTCCAGCGCCGCCGACCAGGCCTCGGTGCTTGCCGGCTCCGGCCAGCAGGGCCTGGCGCGCATGGAAGACACCATGCACTCGGTGATGGGCGCGGCAGACCTGGTGAACGCCAAGCTGGCGATCCTCAACGAGAAGGCCGGCAACATCAACCAGGTGGTGGTGACCATCGTCAAGGTCGCCGACCAGACCAACCTGCTGTCGCTGAACGCCGCCATCGAGGCGGAGAAGGCCGGCGAGTACGGCCGCGGTTTTGCCGTGGTCGCCACTGAAGTGCGGCGCCTGGCGGATCAGACCGCAGTGGCCACCTATGACATCGAGCAGATGGTCCGCGAGATCCAGTCAGCGGTGTCGGCGGGGGTCATGGGCATGGACAAGTTTTCCGAGGAAGTGCGCCGCGGCATGGCCGAGGTGCAGCAAGTGGGCGAACAGCTGTCGCAGATCATTCATCAGGTCCAGGCCCTGGCCCCGCGGGTGCTGATGGTCAATGAGGGCATGCAGGCCCAGGCCACGGGGGCCGAGCAGATCAACCATGCCCTGGTGCAACTGGGGGATGCCAGCAGCCAGACCGTCGAGTCCCTGCGCCAGGCCAGCTTTGCCATTGACGAGCTGAGCCAGGTGGCGGTGGGGCTGCGCAGCGGCGTTTCGCGCTTCAAAGTCTGATGGATGAGCTCGCGCACAAGCGCAACGGCGCAACCGGCGCCAAGAATGCGCTGTTCCTGGTGTTCCGCATCGGCCAGGAGCGCTATGCGCTGCAGGCCGTGGATGTGGTGGAGGTGTTGCCGCGCCTGCAGCTCAAGCCCATTGCCCAGGCACCGTCCTGGGTGGCCGGGGTGTTTGCCTATCGTGGCGTGGTGGTGCCAGTCATCGACCTGTGCGAGCTGACCTTTGGCCGCCCGGCGCAGTTGCGAACCAGTACCCGGCTGGTGCTGGTGCACTACCGTGGCGATGCCGCGCAGCCGGCACGGGTTCTCGGGTTGCTGCTGGAACAGGCCAACGACACCCTGCGCTGCGACCCGGCGCAGTTCCAGCCCTATGGCCTGGACAACCGCCAGGCGCCGTACCTGGGGCCGGTGCGCGAAGACGCCCAGGGCCTGCTGCAATGGGTGCGGGTCGACGACCTGCTGCCCCTCAAGGTGCGTGAGCTGCTGTTTCCCGCCGTGCCCCTGGATCCGGCATCGCTTGAGGAGCCTCGATGAGCGAGGAGCAACGATTTTTCGATTTCCTCAAGGAGCGTATTGGCCTGGATGTCGCCTCCGTGGGGCCGGCGATCATCGAGCGCGCGGTACGCCAGCGCTGCAATGCGCTGTGTGCCCGCAGCAGCGATGAGTACTGGCAGAAACTGCAAGGCTCGCGGGATGAGCAGCAGGCCCTGATCGAAGCGGTGATCGTTCCGGAAACCTGGTTTTTCCGCTATCCGGAATCCTTCGCGACCCTGGTCAAGCTGGCCAAGGCGCGGCTGGCGCAGATCAAGGGCATGCGGGCCCTGCGCCTGTTGAGCTTGCCGTGCTCCACTGGCGAGGAGCCCTATTCCATCGCTATGGCCCTGCTCGATGGCGGCCTGGCGCCGCATCAGTTCAAGGTCGACGGCCTGGACGTCAGCCCGTTGTCGGTGGAGCGGGCCAAGGCTGCGCTATACGGCAAGAATTCCTTTCGTGGCCAGCCCATCGAGTTTCGCGAGCGGCATTTCAACCCTGAAGAGGGCGAGCGTTATCGCCTGAGCGAGCGGGTCCGTGAGCAGGTGCGATTACAGGTGGGCAATGTCCTGGATCCGGGCTTGCTGGCCAGTGAACCGGCCTTCGATTTCGTGTTCTGCCGCAACCTGCTGATCTATTTCGACCAGCCGACCCAGCGTCAGGTGTTCGAGGTGCTCAAGCGCCTGACCCATGAAGAGGGCGTGCTGTTCATCGGCCCCGCCGAAGGCAGCCTCCTAGGGCGCCTGGGCATGCGCTCCATCGGCATCCCGCAGTCCTTCGCCTTCAGCCGCCACCATGAGCCCGAGCCGGCTCCGGTGGCGCTGCCGCAACCCTTGCCGCTGCCGGTTCCTGCGCGCAGCGTGGTGCCCCCGGCGCCGCGCCCAAGGCCGTTCGCCAGCCGCCCGGTAGCGGCGCCGTTGAGCGACGGCGCGCTGATGGAAAGCGATGCCGCCAGCCTGCTGGCCACCATTGCCGCCCTGGCCAACGAGGGCAAGAGCGCCGAGGCCCGCGCCGCCTGCGAGCGTTATTTGCAGCAGCACGAGCCGGTGGCCCAGGTGTTCTACTGGCTGGGCCTGCTCAGTGATGTGGCCGGCAATGCCATGGAGGCCCAGGGTTACTACCGCAAGGCCCTGTACCTGGCGCCCCAGCACCCTGAAGCCCTGGCGCACCTGGGCGCGCTGCTGGCTTCCCAGGGGGATGTGGCCGGGGCCCAACGATTGCAGGAGCGCGCCGCCCGCAGCGTTCGCTCTGCCGACAGTGAGTTGAAACGATGAGCCACCCCTATTCATTGGACGTCACCCGTGAAGATGCGCAGGCCATCGATGATTGCTGGAACCGCATCGGTATCCATGGCGACAAGTCCTGCCCGTTGCTGGCCGAGCACATTCACTGCCGCAACTGCTCGGTGTATTCGGCTGCGGCCATCCGCCTGCTGGACCGCTATTCGTTGCGCCAGGAGGACCGCGAGCATTCGGTGGTGCTGGAGGCCGACAGCGATGTGGTCACCCGTTCGCTGCTGATGTTCCGCCTCGGCGAAGAGTGGCTGGGCCTGCCGACCCGTTGCCTGCTGGAAGTGGCACCGCAGCAGGCGATTCATTCCTTGCCGCACCAGCGCTCGCGTGCCCTGCTGGGGGTGGCCAATGTCCGCGGGGCGCTGGTGGCCTGCCTGTCGCTGACCGAACTGCTGGGGCTGGATCCTGCCCCGGCCGCGCCGGCAGGAGGACGGGTGATGCCGCGCATGCTGATCATCGGTGCCGCTGGTGGCCCGGTGGTGGTGCCGGTGGACGAAGTGCACGGCATCCACGCCATTGACGAGCGCATCCTCAACGGCGCCTCGGCCTCCGGCGAGCAGGCCAATGCCAAGTACACCCGTGGCGTGTTGCAATGGCAGGGGCGCAGCCTGCGCCTGCTGGACGAAGATCAATTGCTCGCGGCCGTGACCCGGAGCCTGACATGACCCCCGATCAGATGCGCGACGCCTCGCTGCTGGAGCTGTTCAGCCTGGAAGCCGAAGCCCAGACCCAGGTGCTCAGCGCCGGGCTGCTGGCCCTGGAGCGCAATCCGACCCAGGCAGACCAGTTGGAAGCCTGCATGCGCGCGGCCCATTCCCTCAAGGGGGCGGCGCGGATTGTCGGGGTCGATGCCGGGGTCAGTGTTGCCCACGTGATGGAAGATTGCCTGGTGAGCGCCCAGGAAGGGCGGTTGTACCTGCAGCCCGAGCATATCGATGCCCTGCTGCAGGGTACCGACCTGCTGATGCGCATCGCCACCCCGGGTGGTGCGGAGCTGGTCGCTGCGGACATTCCGTTGTACGTGGCCCTGATGGAGCGCCTGTTGACCCCAGGGGCCACGATGCCGGTGGCGCAAACGCCGGAAGCGCCAGCGCCGGAGCTGCCGATCGCACAACCGCAAGCGTCCCAGGCTGAACCCGACGCCGAACCTGTGCTGCTGGCTGCCAGCGAACCCGCCCATGAGCCCGCTCGCCCGGGCAAGCGCATGACCGAAGGCGGCGAGCGGGTGCTGCGGGTCACGGCCGAGCGTCTCAACAGCCTGCTGGACCTGTCGAGCAAATCCCTGGTGGAAACCCAGCGGCTCAAGCCCTACCTGGCCACCTTGCAGCGCCTGCGGCGGATCCAGAGCAACAGCCTGACCGCCCTGGAAAACCTCAACCTGCACTTCAAGGAACATGCCTTGAGCCTGGAGGCTCAGGAGGCCCTGGCGGATGCGCGGCGCCTGCTGGCCGAATCCCAGCAGCTGCTGGCGGAGAAAACCGCCGAACTCGACGAATTCGGCTGGCAGGCCAGCCAGCGCGCCCAGGTGCTCTACGACACCGCGCTGGCCTGCCGCATGCGGCCCTTTGCCGACGTACTCACCGGCCAGGTGCGCATGGTTCGCGACCTGGGCCGCAGCCTGGGCAAGCAGGTACGCCTGGAGATCGAGGGGGAGAAGACCCAGGTCGACCGCGATGTGCTGGAGAAACTCGAAGCGCCGCTGACCCACTTGCTGCGCAACGCCGTCGATCACGGCATCGAACTGCCGGAGCAGCGCCTGCTGGCGGGCAAGCCGGCGGAAGGGGTGATTCGCCTGCGGGCATCCCACCAGGCCGGTCTGCTGGTGCTGGAACTCAGTGACGACGGCAATGGGGTCGATCTGGAGCGTTTGCGCCAGAGCATTGTCGAGCGCCAGTTGTCGCCGGCGCAGACCGCGGCCCAGCTCAGTGAGGAAGAGTTGCTGACCTTCCTGTTCCTGCCGGGCTTCAGCCTACGGGACAAGGTCACCGAGGTCTCCGGTCGCGGCGTTGGCCTGGATGCGGTGCAGCACATGGTGCGTCAGTTGCGCGGGGCGGTGGTGCTGGAACAGGACACTGGCCAGGGCAGCCGTTTCCACCTGGAGGTACCGCTGACCCTGTCGGTGGTGCGCAGCCTGGTGGTGGAGGTCGGCGATGAGGCCTATGCCTTCCCGCTGGCCCATATCGAACGCATGTGCGACCTGGAGCCCGAGGCCATCGTCCAGGTGGAAGGGCGCCAGCATTTCTGGCACGAAGGCCGGCATGTCGGCCTGGTCGCTGCCAGCCAGTTGCTGCAGCGGCCGGCAACCCAGGAAAGCGCGCCAACTCTGAAAGTGGTGGTGATCCGCGAGCGCGATGCGGTGTACGGGATTGCCGTGGAGCGTTTCATTGGCGAGCGCACCCTGGTGGTGCTGCCGCTGGACGACCGCCTGGGCAAGATTCAGGACATCTCCGCCGGAGCCCTGCTCGATGACGGCCGGGTGGCGCTGATCGTGGACGTCGAGGACATGCTGCGCTCGGTGGACAAACTGCTCAATACCGGGCGCCTTGAGCGCATTGCGCGCAATCATCAGCAGCACGCGCAGGCCGCGCGCAAGCGTATTCTGGTGGTGGACGATTCGCTGACGGTGCGTGAATTGCAACGCAAGCTGCTGATCAATCGCGGTTACGACGTGGCGGTGGCAGTGGATGGCATGGATGGCTGGAATGCCTTGCGTTCGGAAAGTTTCGACCTGTTGATCACCGACATCGACATGCCGCGAATGGATGGAATTGAATTGGTCACACTCTTGCGTCGTGACAATCGCCTGCAGTCCCTGCCGGTGATGGTGGTGTCCTACAAGGACCGTGAGGAAGACCGGCGCCGTGGACTGGATGCCGGTGCCGACTATTATCTAGCCAAAGCCAGTTTCCATGACGACGCCCTGCTGGATGCGGTGGTGGAACTGATTGGAGGAGCGCGGGCATGAAGATAGCGATAGTCAACGACATGCCCATGGCCGTGGAGGCCCTGCGCCGTGCCCTGGCCTTCGACCCCAGCCACGAGGTGGTGTGGGTCGCCACCAATGGTGCGGAAGCGGTGAAGTACTGTGCCGAACTGACCCCGGACCTGATTCTCATGGACCTGATCATGCCGGTGATGGATGGCGTCGAGGCTACGCGGCGGATCATGGCCGAGTCGCCGTGCGCCATCGTGATCGTCACTGTCGATCGCCAGCAGAATGTGCACCGGGTGTTCGAAGCCATGGGCCACGGCGCCCTGGATGTGGTAGACACCCCGGCCCTGGGCGCGGGCAATGCCCAGGAAGCGGCGGCGCCACTGTTGCGCAAGATCCTCAATATCGGCTGGCTGATCGGCCAGCGCGGTAGTCGGGTGCGTTCCGCGCCCCAGCCACTGCGCAGCGGTGCGCCACGCCAGAGCCTGGTGGCCATTGGCTCCTCCGCGGGTGGGCCGGCGGCGCTGGAAGTGTTGCTCAAGGGCTTGCCAAAGGACTTTGCCGCCGCCATCGTGCTGGTCCAGCACGTTGATCAGGTGTTTGCCGCAGGCATGGCCGAATGGCTCAGCAGTGCCTCCGGCCTGGAGGTGCGCCTGGCCCGGGAAGGCGAGCCGCCGCAAAGCGGCAAGGTCCTGTTGGCGGGCACCAACCATCATATCCGTCTGTTGAAGAACGGCACCCTGGCCTATACCGCCGAGCCGGTGAACGAGATCTACCGGCCCTCCATCGATGTGTTTTTCGAGAGCGTTGCCAGTTTCTGGAATGGCGATGCGGTGGGGGTGCTGCTGACCGGCATGGGCCGCGACGGCGCCCAGGGCTTGAAGCTGATGCGTGATCAGGGTTATCTGACCATCGCCCAGGACCAGAACAGCAGTGCGGTGTATGGCATGCCCAAGGCGGCCGCTGCCATCGGCGCCGCCTCAGAGATTCGCCCGCTGGACAAGATTGCTCCACGTTTGCTGGAGATATTTGCCAAATGACTGATAAACGCAGCGGTCTTGGCCAGGTAGCAATTCAGGTGACAACCCATGAATGATTTACAGCTCGACGAATTCAAGACCGACGAAAATGCCGCCATGGTGTTGCTGGTGGACGACCAGGCCATGATCGGCGAAGCGGTGCGGCGTGGGTTGGCGAACGAGGAAAACATCGATTTCCACTTCTGCGCCGATCCGCACCAGGCCATTGCCCAGGCGATCCGCATCAAGCCTACGGTAATTCTCCAGGACCTGGTGATGCCGGGCCTGGACGGCCTGACCCTGGTGCGCGAGTACCGCAACCACCCGGCGACCCAGAACATTCCGATCATCGTCCTCTCCACCAAGGAAGACCCGCTGATCAAGAGCGCGGCCTTTGCCGCCGGGGCCAACGACTACCTGGTCAAGCTGCCGGACAACATCGAGCTGGTGGCGCGCATTCGCTATCACTCCCGTTCCTACATGACCCTGTTGCAGCGTGACGCGGCCTACCGCGCCCTGCGGGTCAGCCAGCAGCAGCTGCTGGACACCAACCTGGTGCTGCAACGGCTGATGAACTCCGACGGCCTGACCGGGCTTTCCAACCGCCGGCATTTCGATGAGTACCTGGAGCTGGAGTGGCGGCGGGCGATGCGCGAACAGAGCCAGCTGTCGCTGTTGATGATCGACGTCGACTACTTCAAGACCTACAACGACACCTTCGGCCACCTGGAGGGCGACGAAGCCCTGCGCAAGGTGGCCACGGCGATTCGCGAGGCCAGCAGCCGGCCTTCCGACCTGCCGGCCCGCTACGGCGGCGAAGAGTTCGTGCTGGTGCTGCCCAATACCTCGCCGGGCGGGGCGCGACTGGTGGCCGAGAAGCTGCGCCAGACCGTGGAGGCTTTGAAAATCCCCCATATCGCGCCGGTGGAGGGCGCGAGCCTGACCATCAGCATCGGTCTTTCCACCATAACGCCACAGCCCAACAGCCATTGCCGGCAGTTGATTTCGGCGGCGGACAAGGGGCTGTACCTGGCCAAGAACAACGGCCGCAACCAGGTCGGTATCGAGTAACCGCCTCAGCTTCCAGGCTGCTCGTCGGTCTCCGGGGCCCGAGTGACGGGTACCAGGGTGTCGCCGAACAGGTAGTAGCTGTGGCTTGCGGTTTGCGAGCAGGTGAGAAGGGCCGCTTCGACCCGGTATCGGGTGTGCAGGTCGAGCCTTTTCTCGTTGAAGAGGTTGTTCAGCCGGCAGCAGGCAGCGATGGGATAGTCACCGAAGCTGTAGCTGAAGTTGCCATTTCGGTGGCTGGAGACCCAGGTGGCGCTGAATTGACCTTGCAGCCACTGGGTCCGGGCTGCCACCTCGCTTTGCTGGCCTTTCAGGCGATGCAAGACCCACCACCACAGGAAGATCGCCCACGGCACCAGCAGGGCGCAGGCCAGCTGTGGGGAGATCAACAGCCAGACCCCTTGCAGCAGGATCAGCACGAACAGGCTCAGGAACAGGCATATGAATGCCTGCGCTCCCCTGAGATTGCGACGCTCGCGGGCCTTGATGTAGCGGATTTGCGAGTCGCTGAGGGTTCTCTCCATGGCGGGCTGTTTCCTGGTTCTGCTGGCAATCGAGTGCGAGAAGTGGCATTCACGCTCGGATTGTATAGGTCCTGGCGCTTAAATTAGCGGGTCTAATTGCGCTTAAAGCCGCTAAGCGGGCTGCCGTGAATCAGTGATTCCGTTATAATCTCCGGCTTTCAAAAGTTCGCCAACGAGTGCCGCCCCCCATGGAAATCAACCCGATCCTGAACACCATCAAGGACCTGTCCGAGCGCTCCGAAACTATTCGGGGGTATCTTTGACTACGATCAAAAGCATGAGCGTCTGACCGAAGTCAATCGCGAGCTTGAAGATCCGAGTGTCTGGAACAAACCCGAATACGCCCAGGAACTGGGCCGCGAGCGCGCAGCGCTGGCACAGATCGTCGAGACCCTGGACGAACTGAACGGCGGCTTGGCCGATTGCCGCGATCTGCTGGACATGGCGGTCGAGGAAGAGGACGAAGGCGCAGTGGGCGATGTCGTCGCCGAGCTGGCCCGTCTCGAGGAAAACCTCGCCAAGCTCGAATTCCGCCGCATGTTCAGCCACGAAATGGACCCGAACAACGCCTACCTGGACATCCAGGCCGGTTCTGGCGGCACCGAGGCCCAGGACTGGGCCAACATCCTGCTGCGCATGTACCTGCGCTGGGCCGACAAACGCGGTTTCGACGCAATCATCATGGAACTGTCGGCCGGTGAAGTCGCCGGTATCAAAGGTGCGACCGTGCACATCAAGGGCGAATACGCCTTTGGCTGGCTGCGCACCGAGATCGGCGTGCACCGTCTGGTGCGCAAGAGCCCGTTCGACTCCGGCAACCGTCGCCACACCTCGTTTTCCGCCGTTTTCGTCTCGCCAGAGATCGACGACAAGGTGGAAATCGAAATCAACCCGGCAGACCTGCGGATCGACACCTATCGTTCCTCCGGTGCGGGTGGTCAGCACGTAAACACCACCGACTCGGCCGTACGTATCACCCACGTACCGACCAACACCGTGGTCAGCTGCCAGAACGAACGTTCCCAGCACGCCAACAAGGACACCGCCATGAAAATGCTGCGGGCCAAGTTGTACGAGCAGGAAATGCAGAAGCGCAACGCCGCTTCCCAGGCCCTGGAAGACACCAAGTCGGACATCGGCTGGGGTCACCAGATCCGCTCCTACGTGCTCGATGCGTCGCGGATCAAGGATCTGCGCACCAACATCGAACGCAGCGACTGCGACAAGGTACTCGACGGCGACATCGACGAATACCTGGAAGCCAGCCTGAAATCGGGCTTGTAATACTGCAATACGGGATCGGCTGACACGGTGCGATCCCGTAGGAGCCGGCTTGCCGGCGATCTCCAGGCCGAAGGCCTGGGGGCAATGAACCTGTGATGGAATTTCAAAAGACATGAGCGACCAACAACTCGACCCGCAAGCACTGCAACAGGAAGAAAACTCCCTGATCGCCCTGCGCAAGGAAAAGCTTGCTGCCGAGCGCGCCAAGGGCAATGCCTTCCCGAACGACTTCCGCCGCGAAAACTACTGCGACGATCTGCAGAAGAAATACGCGGACAAGACCAAGGAAGAGCTCGCAGAGGCTGCAATCCCGGTCAAGGTTGCCGGTCGCATCATGCTCAACCGTGGCTCGTTCATGGTGATCCAGGACATGACCGGTCGCATTCAGGTCTACGTCAACCGCAAGACCCTGTCCGAAGAGACCCTGGCCTGCGTCAAGACCTGGGACATGGGCGACATCATCGCTGCCGAAGGCACTCTGGCCCGTTCCGGCAAGGGTGACCTGTACGTTGATATGACCAATGTGCGCCTGCTGACCAAGTCGCTGCGCCCGCTGCCGGACAAGCACCACGGCCTGACCGACACCGAGCAGCGCTACCGTCAGCGCTACGTCGACCTGATCGTCAACGAAGAAGTACGCCAGACTTTCCGTGTGCGTTCGCAAGTGATCGCCCACATCCGCAGCTTCCTGATGAAGCGCGACTTCCTCGAAGTCGAAACGCCGATGCTGCAGACCATCCCTGGCGGCGCTGCGGCCAAGCCGTTCGAAACCCACCACAACGCGCTGGACATGGAAATGTTCCTGCGTATCGCCCCTGAGCTGTATCTGAAGCGCCTGGTGGTTGGCGGTTTCGAGAAAGTGTTTGAGATCAACCGCAACTTCCGTAACGAAGGCGTTTCGACCCGTCACAACCCCGAATTCACCATGTTGGAGTTCTACCAGGCTTACGCCGACTACGAAGACAACATGGACCTGACCGAAGAACTGTTCCGCGAACTGGCGCAGTTGGTCCTGGGCAGCACCGACGTGCCGTACGGCGACAAGGTGTTCCACTTCGGCGAGCCGTTCGCGCGCCTGTCGGTGTTCGACTCGATCCTCAAGTACAACCCCGAGCTGACCGCTGATGACCTGAACGACATCGACAAGGCTCGCGCCATCGCCAAGAAGGCCGGTGCCAAGGTGCTGGGCTTCGAAGGCCTGGGCAAGTTGCAGGTGATGATTTTCGAGGAGCTGGTGGAGCACAAGCTGGAGCAGCCGCATTTCATTACCCAGTACCCGTTCGAAGTGTCGCCGCTGGCCCGTCGCAACGACGATAACCCCAACGTCACCGACCGTTTCGAGCTGTTCATTGGTGGCCGTGAAATCGCCAACGCCTACTCCGAGTTGAACGACGCGGAAGACCAGGCCGAGCGCTTCATGGCCCAGGTGGCGGACAAGGACGCCGGTGATGACGAAGCCATGCACTACGACGCCGACTTCGTCCGTGCCCTGGAATACGGCATGCCGCCCACCGCCGGCGAGGGCATCGGTATCGACCGCCTGGTGATGTTGCTGACCAACTCGCCGTCGATTCGCGACGTGATCCTGTTCCCGCACATGCGGCCGCAAGCTTAAGTGCTCTGAATAATCAGCCGCCTTAATCAGGCGGCTTTTTATTGTCTGGTTGGAACTGACGTACCGCTTCTAATTCTGTGTGATTTTTAAGAGGGAATACCTGTCGTGAACCGCGCAATTGCTCAAGAAGGTGCAGCTGGCATCGCCACTGCGGTGGCTGAAAGTGTTCAGTACCAGGGCCGCAAGGCCAGCCGCCAAGGCAGTGAGCAGCGTAGACAGGACATTCTCGATGCCGCCATGCGCATTGTCGTGCGTGACGGAGTGCGGGCCGTGCGCCATCGCGCGGTGGCCGCCGAAGCCGGTGTGCCCTTGTCGGCCACCACCTATTACTTCAAGGATATCGATGACCTGCTCACCGATACCTTCGCCCAGTACGTGGAGCGCAGCGCGGCGTTCATGGCCAAGCTGTGGGCCAGCAACGAGGGGCTGCTGCGGGAAATGGTCGCCTATGGCGACGGCAGCGCCGCCTCGCGCTCGCAACTGGCCGACGATATCGCGCGTATGACCGCCGATTACGTACGGCGCCAGTTGGACACCCGTCGTGAACACCTGATGGCCGAACAGGCCTTCCGCCAGGAAGCCTTGCTCAACCCGCGCCTGGCGCAGCTGGTGCGCTCGCACCAGCAGATCCTGCTGCACGGCACTTGCCAGTTTTTCCAGGTCCTGGGCTCGCGGGAGCCGCAGCAGGATGCCAAGGTATTGACGTCGATAATCGGCCGGATGGAATATCAGGGCCTGCTCAACGGCGCCGAGCCGCTGGTGGAAGAAGAGATGCTCGGCATCCTTACGCGCTACATGCATCTGGTTCTGGCTTCGGTCTGAGCCGCCCGGCCTGGCTTGTCGGCTGCGGCCTGTCGGTCGTGGCCCGCGCCAGCGGCTACAGTGATTCTGGTGTTCATGGGAGAGTTGCATGCAAGCCTGGCGCGTCCTGATTGCCCTGTCGTTCCTGCTGCTCAGCGGTTGCCTGGTGGCCTTCAAGGAGCCGCTGCCGGCTGCGCAAGCGGCGCCTGCCCAATTGCTGGGCAAGTGGGCCAGCAAGAATGCCTGGGGCGAGCCGCTGAACATCCAGCTCAGCCAGATCGGCGCCAACCGCTACCGCGCGTCGAGTTACCCAGGCGGCACGGCGCGCCCGCGGGACACCTATGATTTCACCGTTTCCCGGCATGGCAACCGCTGGTACCTGTCGGCGGCGGTGCCCCAGGCGTTTGGCGGGCACTACAGCCTTGCCGGCTTCGAGTTGACGGCAAGGCACGAACTGGTGCTTTACACCCTGGACCTGGAACAGATTCGCCAGGCCCTGGGTCAAAAGGCCTTGAGCGGTGAGCCCATGGCCACGGCCGAAGGCGATGGCGTGCTGATCAGCAGCCCCTTGCCCGAGGTCTTCGCCTACCTTGATGACCCCGCCAATTCCGACTTGTTCGTCGAGGCGGCGCGCTTCAAGCGCGTGGGCAAGTGACCCCGCGCTACAGACCCATTCAATAGGAGCTTTTGGTGGACGATTACCAGCAGACGATACGCACCCTGTCCGATCGCATAGTGCTGGCCCAGACACCGATCCGCGTGCTGGATGCGGTGAAGTGGGACGAGAACGTCCGCAAAGGCTTTCTCAAGGCCAAGGGCAAGGAAATGCCGGCGGTGGATCGCGCCTATTACGAGGGGCGGCCACTGTCTTTCGATTCTGGCGCGGTGAAGCTGGAATTCCAGAACATCGAGCGTGACATCACCCGCCAACTGGGCCAGTTCAACCCGGTGGGGCAGATCATGCGCCGCATGTGCAAGGAATACCGCATGGTGGTGCGCATGCTCGAAGCACGGGGCACCGGCGACTTCGGCCTGATCTCGCAGGAGCTGTACGGCGCAGCATCCGATGCCTTCCACGCCGGCGACCCGACCCTGGCGGACCTGGGGCTGATGATGTCCGACTACCTGAACAACATCGACGGTCGGGGCGATCTCAAGGACGAACCCAAGACCCTGAGTGCCAAGGATGCCGTGAGCCTGCTGCAAAGCCGCCTGAACAAGGTGTTTGGCGAGGCCGAGGAAACCATCCGGGTGTTCGAGTCCGACGGGATCGTCGCCGACGCCGCGGCGGGGGCCGACTACATCAAGATCCGCAGCGATGCGATGTTCAACAACCGTGACGTGCGGGCCCTGGAAGTCCATGAGGGGCTGGTGCACGTGGGCACCACCCTGAACGGCCTCAACCAGCCGATCTGCACCTTCCTGGCCAAGGGCCCGCCCTCGTCCACGGTGACCCAGGAGGGGCTGGCGATCCTGATGGAGATCATCACCTTTGCCTCTTACCCCAGCCGCTTGCGCAAGCTGACCAACCGCACCCGGGCCATCCATATGGTGGAGGAGGGCGCGGACTTCCTGCAGGTGTTCGAGTTCTTTCGCGAGCAGGGCTTCGAGATGGCCGAAAGCTACGGCAATGCCAGCCGGGTGTTCCGCGGGTCGGTGCCCACGGGGCTGCCGTTTACCAAAGACTTGTCCTACCTCAAGGGCTTCATCATGGTTTACAACTACATTCAGCTGGCTGTGCGCAAGGGCAAGCTGGAGCAGGTGCCGCTGCTGTTCTGCGGCAAGACCACCCTTGAGGACATGCGCACCCTGCGCCAGCTGGTGGACGAAGGGCTGGTGGTGGCGCCCAAGTACCTGCCCGAACAGTTTCGCGACATGAACGCGCTGTCGGCCTGGATGTGTTTCTCCAACTTCCTCAACCATCTGAGCCTGGACCGGATCGAGGCGGACTACTCCAACATTCTTTGACTTCTGCCGGGGGGCGCACATGGACGTATCCACAGACAGCTGCAGCCGCTGGTACAGGCTGCGACAAGGCCTGCAGGGCCTTGAGCGCCCATCCGGGTACAGGCCAGGGGGCTGCGGATGAGCCGGCTTCTGAAGTGTTGCGCGGTGTTTGCCCTGCTGCTGGGCCTGCACGGCTGCAGTTCGTTGCTGTTCTATCCCGAGCCCGGGCTGCCTTTCACCCCTGAGCGGGCCAGGCTCCAATATCGTGACGTGACCCTGACTACCGCCGACGGCCTCAAGCTGCACGGCTGGTGGCTGCCGGCCAAACCCGGAGTGGCGGTCAAGGGCACGGTGCTGCACCTGCATGGCAACGGCGGCAATCTGGCCTGGCACCTGGGGGGCAGTTGGTGGCTGCCGGAGCAGGGCTATCAGGTGCTGTTGGTGGACTATCGCGGTTATGGCCTGTCCGAAGGTGCACCGAGCCTGCCGGCGATCTATCAGGACCTGGATGCCGCGTTCAAGTGGCTGGACCAGGCCCCCGAAGTGCAGGGCAAGCCATTGATCGTGCTGGGGCAAAGCCTGGGCGGCGCCCTGGCCATCCACTACCTGGTACAGCACCCCGAACGTCAGGCCCAGCTCAAGGCAATGGTCCTGGATGGGGTACCGGCCAGTTATCGCGACGTCGGGCGCTATGCCTTGAGTACTTCCTGGCTGACCTGGCCGTTGCAGGTGCCGTTGTCGTGGCTGGTGCCCGACACCGACAGCGCGATTCACTCGATGCCGCGCCTGACCGGGGTACCGAAACTGATCTACCACAGCATCGACGATCCCATCGTGCCCCTTTCCAATGGCATCCGTGTGTATCAAGCTGCGCCCCCGCCCAGGGTCCTGCAGCTGACCCGCGGCGGCCATGTGCAAACCTTTGCCGATCCGACCTGGCGCCGCGTGATGCTGCGCTACCTCGATGATCCGCAGCATTTCGACGGGTTGCGCCGCCTGGGGGAGATCCCCAATTACCCGACGCCCCCGAATTCAGCAGTTGAACCTCCAGAGAGTCCGCAATGAGTGAAGAACGCAACGCCATTCCCATGATCATCACTGGTATCTGCAGCATCATCGTTACCGTGGGCAGCCTGTGGTACTACGGCTACCTGCACTTCGCCAAACCGGAGGATGCATTGCTGCTCAGCGACTTCACCATGCTCAAGACCGTGCCCGGGGAGGACTACAAGATCTCCCTGCAACCGGCCGATGAAGTGGCCCAGTGCATCGACGGTGTCCTGGTGCTGTTCGACACTCAGCAGAAAGGCCTGACCGGGGTGCTGGTGAACAAGAAGAAGCAGGCCGTGCGCTGCATGGGGCAGGAAACTCCGCAACTGGAGCAGTGATCTGTTCGCCGGCAAGCCGGCTGCTACATGGATAAGGGCATAAAAAAACGCCGCCGACCTGAAGAGGTCGGCGGCGTTTTGTCTTACCTGCCTATATAGGCAGGGCGTCCGATCAGTTGCGGCTGACCGACGAACGTGGTGCTACCGGCTGGTTGTCGTTGGAGATGGTGACTTCCACACGACGGTTCATGGCGCGGCCGGAAACACTGCCGTTATCGGCCACCGGATATTCCTTGCCATAACCCTGGCTGACGATGCGCGCCGGGTCGATACCCATGCGGATCAGAGCCATCTGCACCGAGCCGGCACGGCGCTCGGACAGCGACTGGTTGTAGGAATCGCTGCCGGTGCTGTCGGTGTAGCCTTCGACGATCACCTTGCGATCGGGGTTCTGCTGGAGGAATTGCGCCAGCTTGTTGATGTTCGCCAGGCCGCTGGATTTCAGGTCGGACTTGTTGGTGGCGAACAGCACGTCACCGAAGGTCACCAGGGTGCCGCGGTCGGTCTGCTTGGCGTTGAGGCTGTCCTGCAGCTGCTTGATCTGCGCGTTGCGAGCATCGAGGATGGCGCGAGCGCGCTGGTCGCCGGCGTCCTTGAGCTTGGCTTCGGCGGTGCGCAGGGCGATGGTTTCCTTGGCCACTTCAACCCGCTGGTTGGTCAGGTAGGCCAGTTGGTCGACCTTCTTCTCGTCTTCCTTGTTCAGGTAGGCCTTGTCGGCCTTGTCCATCCAGTCGGCGGCGTCCTTGGTTTCCAGGGCGGCGACCTTGCTGGCCTGCGGGTTGGCCTGCAGGGCGGAGAAGTTGGTGCGGGCGTTTTCCAGGTTGGCGTTAGGCGGGGTGGAGCAGGCCGCCAGGGCTACGCTCATGGCCAACAGGGCTGGGATCATCAATTGTTTGCGCATAATGGTTCGTCCTTTCAATCAAATACGAGTACGTGGGAATCGGCGGCGGCTTCTTATTGCACGCTGCGCATACCTTCCTGACGCAGTTCCTGAACGCCTTTCTGCGAGTCTTTGAGCGCCTGCTCGGCCTTGGCGGCCTGGGCCTTGCGCTCTGCTACGCGGGCGTCCCACTCGGCTTGTTCAGCCAGGCGGCGGGCTTCGTCGTACTTCTTGTCGTGCATGGCAATCTCGGCTTGCTTGAGCTTGTCCTGCGCCGACTTCATTTCCACGGCAGCAAATTCGGTACCGCCTGCGCTCACTGCGCTATTGACCGCAGATTGCGTGACCGCGTACTGCTCGGTGGGCGGGTTCCCGGCACAACCGGCCAGAACCATGCTGCTACCGAGGGCCAGCGCGGCCAGCTTCAGCCCGCGCAGAGAGGTGAACGAGGATTTGGCAGTGCTGATCTTCATGGTCTTCAACTCCATTGGGTAACTCCTGGAAAACATCAAAATCCATCCTGGTTCTGGCGCCGTGACGCTTCAGTGACGACGAGCGCTGATGGCAAAATTTGAAACGGCCGTTCCAGTGATGGCTAATGGGTGTGACCCGAGGCTTTTTTGAATAGTTCAGAGAAAGATGGCGATTGGCCGGAAAAAAATCTGACGCATCGGACAAGGCTCTAGACCGGGAACTTTTGCCGCGCGCAGGGGTATCCCCGACCCTTTGCAGGGCCGGGAAGGATGATTGTCAGGTGTGCGCGGGAGTGTGGAAGTTCAGTGCTTGGGCTTGTCGGACTGGCTCGCCAGCAGGTGCAGATGCTGGCGCGACAATGCCAGGAAGCGAGGGGTGGGACCCACATCCTCGGATATAGGTTATACAAAGGAAAATTTCGTGGCCGAGGTTGTCCCTCACAATCCAGCTCAGTCCAAATCGGTCGAGGGTAGTGGTCGTATCCGGGCGGCAATCCCAGCACCATTACTTGGTGTGCTTGAGCGTTCGATGTTAAAACGCCTGTACAGGATTCCGCTCATACGATAGCGAGTTATGAACGATGGCACCACGGAAGAACAGAGCACCAAAGGTTGTTGAAGAAGGAATCAGCGTAAGCACCCGCGACGACTTTTCTGATGTGACTAAGATTGAGCTGCTTGTGAGAGCGGCGAACCTCTGTTCGCGTTGCCATGTCTTCACGATTGGCTCCACAGATGCTGGCGACAGGAAAAATAGCATTGGTGTCGCTGCACACATTTGTGCGGCTGCGAGTGGGCCGGGTGCCAAGCGGTTTGACGCGAGCCAAACGAAAGCCCAGAGAAGACATTTCGATAACGGTATCTGGCTTTGCTATTCGTGCTCCAAGCTGATCGACAACGAAGAGACATTTCACACAGTAGCTCATTTAAAAGAAATGAAGGCTCGCCATCAAGTCTATGTGTCTGGATGGGTCGGTGTAGTGCCAATGGCACCATTCGAAGCCAAATCTGAAATTCGTGCGGGGATTCTTGAAGCAACCATCTTCTTGATTACAAAGGCAGGCAGTCCGGCAAATTTCGATGTCTCTGCAGTCGTAGAAGGCTATGAACAAACAATAAACAATATCGATCCAAATTTTAAGGTTGTCGTTACCGCCACGAGCGATTCTGTTGTGCATGAATTGGTCCCAGTCACCAGCCCTGCACCGCCAATTCAGATGGTTTTTAATGATGATGATGCTAACATTTCTGCTGATCTCGCTTGGCAGAAAATGATTGAGGTAGGGGAGAGTATCCACATCCCTACAAATGATTTCAAATTCGTAGGTTCAAAACTATTCGAACATCTTAATGATGTCATCGTAGGTGGAACTCTTACGCTCACTCCCAGTAAACGACGACTAGAAACGTGCATCTATTTTGTCAGTGATGATGCGGAATTCGAGCTTGCTGCTACTGAATCATTTATGGGGAAGGGGTCAAAACAATTTGACATTGAAGGATCTGCGTTAGATGGATTTTTTACTTATCGCTATTTTATTCATGACCGCTACAAGGTGGACGCAACGTATACGTTCGACGTTGCTGGATGGCTCGGGCAGTCGATCAATAATCTGAGACATTATCATCGGATTAAAAGAGCATATGACTTCGTTGTGAAATATCCGAAGTCTAAAGTCTCTATTGAAATTGTGCTGAATGGGCATCCCATGCGTCTTTGGGATGGAACGCATTCGGATTTTACCGAACTGTTCAACCGCTTGAAAAGAATAGTGGAAATAGCTGAGTGGTCTAGAATCATCGCCGCAAAAATTTCTAAGTCGTTAAAATTGAAAACTCTTGATTTGACAGTGAAAGATGAACGCTATATAGAGTTGTATGCTCAACTATTGAAAGGTGATGTAATTCGTAAACTTGATTATGGCGAATATATTTTTTCCGCTCGTATTGACGAAGCGGAAAGCAAGGCCATAAATGTTTTCTGCTCGGAAGAACACACAGAGGTTACGATTACAAATTCACCTAAAATTGATTTTTTTGGTAATACTATCCGACTGCCCAAATTGACGAAGAAGGTTTCTTCTTACGATATCGTTTTCTATTCAAGTATACGAGAATCTGACTTCAAGTCTTTGTGGTGCCTAGGTAGGACGAATAACTCTAGCGAATCAGTGATTTCAATTGAGGATGAAAGTTCACCTGTCCTGATCGAAAATTAAATTCATTCAGGTTTTCTTTGAAGTGTGTAAGTTTTTAAAGGAGCATTATTCTGGTGTCAATCATTCAGGTAGAAAAAGCACTTCATGATTTTTCAGTCAAGAAAATGGGTTCTGCAATTGTTCTGAAAGGAGAGTGGGGCACGGGTAAAACCTTTCTCTGGAATTCGGTAATTGAAAAGTATAGAGCTGATTTTGCTCACGCTAATTATTCCTATGTTTCACTGTTTGGAATTAACTCATTAGCGGACTTAAAACGTTCAATTTTTGAGAATACAGTTCCCAGCAAAAAGGCTGGTGATGTTACCAGTAAAGATTCTGTTGTAGAGAATTTGAAGAAGCTTGATTTCAGCGATGGGGTTGGATGGCTGAGAAGAAATTTCGGCCATGGCAGAGAAGCTAAAATTCCATTTGTTGGAAGTTTTGGTGGGGTTATTGATTCAATTCAATATTCACTGGTGACAGAAACAATTGTATGTATTGATGATTTCGAGCGTCGTGGTAACTCCCTAGCCGCTCGGGATGTTTTGGGGTTGGTTTCAAATTTGATTGAAAAAAAGAATTGCTCTGTAATTCTTATTCTCAATGAAGGTTCTTTGAAGCCTGATGATGAATTTTTTACCTATAGTGAAAAGGTTTTCGATTACGAAGTTGTTTTCAGTCCGTCAGTGCAAGAATCTGTTTCTTTGGTTTTTAATCCGTCGGATGAAACACGCAAGATCGTTTCCGGTAATGTTGCTAAGCTGAAAATAAATAATGTGCGATTGTTGAAGAAGGTTGATTACTTTGCGGGGCTTCTTCATGATCGGCTTAATGGCTGTCAGGAACAAATAAAACAGCAGGCTTATAAGATATTGCCCCTCGCTATACTCTCAATATATGGTGGGAAATCAGCAGTCGTAGATATTGATTTCGTATTGAATTATGAGGGCAATATGTCAGGCTATCGTTTGCCCGGTGATGAACCGACACCAGAAGAGTTAGCGGCACAAGCAGTGATAGATTCAAAGATAGAATATCTTGAATCATACGGTTTTGGAGCCTGTGATGAGTTTGATGTTGCAATCATAGATTTGGTTAAAAAAGGTTATGCTGATGATGAGTCATTGCAGAATCTAGTCCAGACCTTGGAGTCTAAGATAAAGCATGAAGAAGATATTGCTCTGTTGCAAAAGGCATGGAATGTTTTTCATGCTTCTTTTTTGAATAATGATGATGAGGTTTTTGCAGCTTTCGATTTGGCTATGGATGTCGCTCTTGTAAAGTTTACAATAAATGATTTGGATTCAATCGCTTCTATTTACTATGATGTGGGGAAAATAGTAAAAATTAATGAAGCTATTGACGTGTATTTTTCTGAAGTGATCATTCCTAGCGACATACGTGAAAAAAGTGATATTTTTCGCTGGCCTTCAAATGTGTATATTCAGCAGAAGCTTGAAGAGTATTTTGATAGTTTGGTGATAGAGAAAAGTTTATCTGAACTAATGGATTACGCTTACAACGTTTCTGGATTTGATAGTGCTGACGTAAGGAATAGCGTCGCAAAAAAAACCGAAGCCGAGTATTTAGAATATTTCTCTAACCTCAATGATTATAATTTTACAAATTATGTGAGAATGTGTTTGAAGTGTGGTCAGGTTAGTTCTCCTGATAAAGATATTCAGGACGGCTATCAGAATGTTTTTGTAAAAACCTACCACTGCCTAATGAAAATGTCGGAAGGTTCTTTGCTCAATAAGGCCAGAATGAGCAAATTTCAAGGTTACGAAACGCTTTATGCTCAGGCAGTTCAGAAACTGGCTAGTCAACAAGGTCAACCTGAATAGCCTCTTGCGAGGCTCGATTCAGGATTTCAGACCCTATCCCCGTAGGGTCTTTGAAATTGCTTGTTCAGCTTCGACGTAGGCGGGTGTCTTACCAGCGTCGGCAAAAATCTCTTCACCTTCCTCCACTCGGATCACCTCAGACCCTTTGACGTAGGGCATGGCTGTTTCCGCTTCTTTTATAGCAGTGTGAATTAGCCCCTCAGTGATGACGCTTTCATCCAGTTCGTAGGCTTCCGCAAAGGCTTTGATTTTCACTAGGTCTTGTTTGCGGATGGTCAGGGTGATTTCAGCAAGCTCCGAGGCTTCGTGAGCCTTGTTTTCCCAGTTGCTGAGCATGGTCTTGAAGGTGTCCATGGGGTATCTCCGGCTTGGCTACATATGTTCGTAAATCTGTGACTGTCTTTACCGCTCATGGTTCGCTGAAATGATCGCAAACCCATGTTCTACGCGGCCTTCAAGAGACCTTGAGTTTTTCCTATTGCGTGCTCGCTTTCTTCGTACAGTGGATCGCCCTCTTCATCGGTGGCCACGACGTGCTGGCCCTGAATGTAGGGGAAGCTCGCCTCCAGCTCTTCCAGGGCGGCGCCGATCAGTTCGCCGAGCAGTTCTTCGGTCTGGCGTTTGGGGTACATCTCGGAAAGGGCGGCCAGGCGTGCGGCGGCTTCCACATCCAGGTGAATCCGGTAGCCGGTCCGGGTCAGGCGACCTTTGGCGTTTTCTTCCCAGTGTTGCGCAAGTTCACGGATTTTCATGATGACCTCAATGAACACCTGCTCGTGGCAGGCTGGGTTGAGTGGACCGGCCTGGGCCGGTGGACGGCCCTCGTGCGGCCTATGCTTGAGACTAGCTGCATCGGCGAAGGTTTGGTGCGCTTTGCCCCACGCTTGCTAAGCGAGGTGTGCAGGCGGCACTCTTGAGCCTTCCGTGCCGCCTTGAGTCCGCTGGAGAACACCTCGATGACCGATATTGATGCGCGCTTGCGCGAAGACGTTCACCTCTTGGGGGAACTGCTGGGCAATACCATCCGCGACCAGTACGGGGAGGCTTTCCTCGACAAGATCGAGCAGATTCGCAAAGGCGCCAAGGCCGATCGCCGGGGTTCGCCGGGGGCCGAACTGAGCGCCAGCCTCGACCAGTTGAGCGAGGACGAACTGCTGCCGGTGGCCAGGGCCTTCAACCAGTTCCTCAACCTGGCGAACATTGCCGAGCAGTATCAGTTGATCCACCGCCGCGACGAGTCGCAGCCGGCCCCCTTCGAGGCTCGGGTGCTGCCGGAACTGCTGGCTCGCCTGCGGGCCGAAGGGCACAGCGCCGATGCTCTGGCCCGGCAACTGGGGCGCCTGGAAATCGAGCTGGTGCTGACCGCTCACCCCACCGAAGTGGCGCGCCGCACCCTGATCCAGAAATACGATGCGATTGCCGGGCAACTGGCGGCCCAGGACCACCGTGACCTCACCAGCGCCGAGCGCGGGCAGATCCAGGAGCGCCTGCAACGCTTGATCGCCGAGGCCTGGCACACCGAGGAAATCCGCCGGACCCGACCCACCCCGGTGGATGAAGCCAAGTGGGGTTTTGCGGTGATCGAGCATTCGCTGTGGCAGGCCATCCCCAATTACCTGCGCAAGGCCGACAAGGCCTTGTTCGAGGCCACCGGGCTGCACCTGCCGCTGGAGTCGGCGCCGATCCGCTTCGCGTCGTGGATGGGCGGCGACCGTGATGGCAACCCCAATGTCACCGCTGCGGTCACCCGCGAAGTACTGCTGCTGGCGCGCTGGATGGCCGCCGACCTGTACCTGCGGGACATCGACCACCTGGCGGCCGAGCTGTCCATGCAGCAGGCCAGCCCGGCGCTCCTGGCCAGGGCCGGGGATAGCGCCGAGCCTTATCGGGCGCTGCTCAAGCAATTGCGCGAACGCCTGCGGGCCACCCGCAACTGGGCCCACGCGGCGCTCAGCGCGGCGGTGCCGGCGGGCGCCGAGGTGCTGCACAACAACCGTGACCTGCTGGAGCCGCTGCAGCTGTGCTACCAGTCGTTGCACGAGTGCGGCATGGGAGTGATTGCCGACGGGCCGCTGCTCGACTGTCTGCGCCGGGCGGTGACCTTCGGTCTGTTCCTGGTGCGCCTGGATGTACGCCAGGATTCCAGCCGGCATACCTCGGCCATGACCGAAATCACCGATTACCTGGGCCTGGGGCGCTACGAGGACTGGAGCGAGGAGGATCGCATCACCTTCCTGATGCGCGAACTGAGCAGCCGTCGGCCGTTGTTGCCAGGCTATTTCAAGCCCTCGGCGGACACCGCCGAAGTGCTCGCCACCTGCCGTGAAATCGCTGGTGCGCCAGCGGCGTCCCTGGGGTCCTATGTGATTTCCATGGCCGGCGCGGCCTCCGATGTGCTGGCGGTGCAGTTGCTGCTCAAGGAATCCGGTGTGCTGCGGCCGATGCGCGTGGTGCCTCTGTTCGAGACCCTGGCGGACCTGGACAACGCCGGCCCGGTGATGGAAAAACTGCTGCACATGCCGGGCTATCGTTCGCGCCTGCAAGGGCCGCAGGAAGTGATGATCGGCTACTCCGACTCGGCCAAGGATGCCGGCACCACGGCTGCGGCCTGGGCCCAGTACCGGGCCCAGGAGCGGCTGGTGGACATCTGCCGCGAGCAACAGGTGGAACTGCTGCTGTTCCACGGCCGCGGTGGCACCGTGGGGCGCGGCGGCGGCCCGGCCCACGCGGCCATTTTGTCGCAGCCGCCGGGTTCGGTGGCGGGGCGTTTCCGCACCACCGAGCAAGGGGAAATGATCCGCTTCAAATTCGGCCTGCCGGACATCGCCGAGCAGAACCTCAACCTCTATCTGGCCGCGGTACTGGAGGCGACCCTGTTGCCACCGCCGCCACCGCAGCCAGCCTGGCGTCACCTGATGGACGAGCTGGCCAGCGATGGCGTCCGGGCCTACCGCGAGGTGGTGCGGGACAATCCGCAGTTCGTCGAGTACTTCCGCCAGTCCACTCCGGAACAGGAGCTGGGCCGCCTGCCGCTGGGCAGCCGCCCGGCCAAGCGCCGTGCCGGGGGCATCGAGAGCCTGCGGGCGATCCCCTGGATCTTCGGCTGGACCCAGACCCGCCTGATGTTGCCCGCCTGGCTCGGCTGGGAAGCGGCCTTGAGCAAGGCCCTGGCCCGTGGCGAGGGCGACCTGCTGGGGCAGATGCGTGAGCAATGGCCGTTCTTCCGCACCCGCATCGACATGCTGGAGATGGTGCTGGCCAAGGCCGATGCGGACATTGCCCGCTCCTATGACGAGCGCCTGGTGGAGGCCGAACTGTTGCCATTGGGCGAGCATTTACGCGACCTATTGTCGCAGGCTTGCGCGGTGGTCCTGGGCCTGACCGGGCAGTCGCAACTGCTGGCGCACAGCCCCGATACCCTGGAGTTCATCCGCCTGCGCAACACCTACCTCGACCCGCTGCATCTGTTGCAGGCCGAGCTGCTGGCGCGCTCGCGCAAGCAGCAGGCGCCGCAAGGAAGCCCCGTGGAGCAGGCGTTGCTGGTCTCCGTGGCCGGTATCGCCGCTGGCTTGCGCAATACCGGCTGAGGTGCGAGAGGGCTGCCGGCCAGCTGCGCGGCAGCCCCGATCAAGGCAATTGCGAGGTGTCGTTCTGGTTCATCTGGCGACACTTTGTTGTCGGGTTGCGACTTGTTCTACCCGGCCAATGGGGCACAAAAGGGCCGGGTTCCTCCGACTTTCGACTGCTTGTGTGCGCTGTGTCGGCTGTGTATCTTGATCAGCCTTTGGCCGTTTGGGCGGCCACACCCCCATTTTTGAGATTGGCCCCACGAGGCGAATCCGAGCGTTTCTAAATAAAAAATTGAGGAGCACATCGATGCGCGTAATTCTGCTGGGAGCTCCCGGGGCCGGTAAAGGTACTCAGGCAAAGTTCATCACCGAAAAGTTCGGTATTCCACAGATCTCCACCGGTGACATGCTGCGTGCTGCGGTCAAGGCCGGCACCGAGCTGGGCCTGAAGGCCAAGAGCGTGATGGACAGCGGTGGCCTGGTGTCCGATGACCTGATCATCAACCTGGTCAAGGAACGCATCAGCCAGGCCGACTGCGCCAATGGCTTCCTGTTCGACGGCTTCCCGCGCACCATTCCCCAGGCCGAAGCGCTGGTGAAGGCCGGTGTCGAGCTGGACAACGTGGTGGAAATCGCCGTCGACGATGAAGAGATCGTCCAGCGCATCGCCGGTCGCCGTGTGCACGAGGCTTCGGGCCGGGTCTACCACACCGTCTACAACCCGCCGAAGATCGCCGGCAAGGATGACATCACCGGTGAAGACCTGGTGCAGCGCAAGGACGACACCGAGGAAACCGTGCGTCATCGCCTGTCGGTCTACCACTCGCAGACCAAGCCGCTGGTGGAGTTCTACCAGCAACTGGCTGCCACCCAGGGCAAGCCGAAGTACAGCCATATCCCTGGCGTCGGTTCGGTGGAAGTGATCACCGGCAAGGTACTCGAAGCCTTGAGCTGAGTTGCCTGAGCGTTTGATCGTTGAACGGCCCGCTTGCGGGCCGTTGCTGTTTATAATGCGTCACTTTTTTCAATGCCTATGGAACCCCGAATGAGCACCTTGCTGGCCCTGGACACCGCGACTGAAGCTTGCTCCGTTGCTTTGCTGCATGACGGCAAGGTCACGAGCCATTACGAGGTGATCCCGCGCCTGCATGCGCAGAAGCTGTTGCCGATGATCCAGGAGCTGCTGGCCAATGCCGGGGTGACCTTGCAACAGATCGAAGCCATTGCCTTTGGCCGTGGCCCGGGCGCCTTCACCGGGGTGCGCATCGCCATCGGCGTGGTGCAGGGCCTGGCCTTTGCCCTGGAGCGCCCGGTGCTGCCGGTATCCAACCTGGCGGTGCTGGCCCAGCGGGCTCTGCGCGAGCATGGCGCGACCCAGGTGGCTTCGGCCATCGATGCGCGCATGGATGAAGTCTATTGGGGCTGTTACCAGGAGGTGGCCGGCGAGATGCGCCTGGTGGGCGCGGAAGCGGTATTGCCGCCGGAAGTCGCGGCCCTGCCCGAAGGTTCCAGCGGCGACTGGTTCGGCGCGGGCACCGGTTGGGGGTATGGCGAGCGCATTGCCGTCGAACTCAGCGGCCAGGACGCCGGCATGCTGCCCCATGCGGTCGACCTGCTGACCCTGGCGCAATTTGCCTGGGAGCGCGGCGAGGCGATCGTTGCCGACCAGGCTCAACCCGTCTATCTGCGGGACAAGGTCGCTACTCCCAAGGCCCGTTGAACCTAGAGAAAATGGGCGCGGTCATGCTGATAATTCTCGCATACGCCCGCCAATCATCCGTTTTTTCAGCCTGAACCTGCCCGGTTTTAAACCTTTTGGCTTTTCTGTGTTCTAGTTATCACTTGGGCATTTGCTAAGTCGAAGCGGTGCCGCTAAATTGCCATCATCGACCCCGGGCTTTTCTGTATGCGTATAGACGGCTTCTCCTCTCAGTCCTACCCCATCAAGCGCAAGCCTCGCAAAGGCCGTGCGCTGGTAGACGAGTCCCTGGACGATGCCGACGCCATTGAAGTGCAGCCCGAGCCTTCGACCCAGAGCCGTTCCCAGGCTTCTTCCCCACGTACCGGCAATCTTCCCGCCCGCCCCCAGGACATGATCTTCCAGCGGGCGATGAAAAAGAGCGTGGCCAACGCCTTGGCCAGCTACTTGACCACCGCTGGCTTTGTCGATTGGGATATGGAAGTGGTGGGTCTCGACCTGCATATCTGATGCTGCCTTATTTCCTCGGTTGTCCTTCCTGGAGCGAAAACGCCTGGCGTGAGTACCTGTACCCGGAAGATGCCCGGCCCAACGATTTCCTCGGCCTGTATTGCCAGGTCTTCAACGCCGTCGAAGGCAATACCACCTTCTATGCACGGCCGGCGCCCGGAACCGTGCAGCGCTGGGCCGAGATCATGCCCGAGCACTTTCGCTTTACCGCCAAGTTCCCCGGTGACATCAGTCACGGCGGCGACCTGCGCGAGCAGTTGAGCGCCGCTGAGTCCTTTATCCAGTTGCTCAGCCCCCTGGGTGAGCGGGTGTCGCCGCTGTGGCTGCAGTTGCCGGCCAGCTTTGCGCCACAGCGCCTGGCGGAACTGGCCGGGTTCATCGATGGCCTGGAGCGGCCGCTGGCGGTGGAAGTGCGACACCCGGAGTTCTTCACCAAGGGCGATGCCGAACGCATGCTCAACCGGCTGCTGCGCGAGCGTGGCGTGGAACGCATCTGCCTCGACCCGCGGGCCCTGTTCAGCTGCACGTCGACCGCTCCTGCGGTGCTGCATGCGCAGTCGAAAAAGCCCAAGGTGCCACCGCGCCCCGCAGCCTTCACCCAGTTTCCCCAGGTGCGCTTCATCGGTCATCCGGAGCTTGAGGCCAACGATCCTTTCCTCGAGCCCTGGATCGATAAGGTCGCCGGATGGATCGAAGAGGGGCGTACGCCCTACGTGTTCCTGCACACCTCGGACAACCGTCTGGCGGCCGAACTGGCGCGGCGTTTTCACGCCCGGCTGATGCAACGTTTGCCTGGCTTGCCCGCATTGCCTGAGTTATACAGAGAGCCCGCTGCGGAGCAACTCGGCTTGCTCTGAAGCGCCTTCAAGGCCTTCTTCAGGAGCGAGCCAATGGACGCGCAAACCCTTCGAGCCACTACCTTCAGGGCCCTGCATGAACGTGCCGGAGCCTTCGTCATTCCCAACCCCTGGGATGCCGGCTCGGCGAAGATGCTCGCCAGCCTCGGCTTCGAGGCCCTGGCCACCACCAGCGCCGGCTATGCCTTTTCCCTGGGGCGCCCGGATGCCGAAGGTGCACTCAGCCTGGAGAACACGCTGGACAACGTGCGCAGCATCGTCGGCGCCAGCAGCCTGCCGGTGGCGGCGGACCTGGAAAACGGGTTTTCCGACAGCCCCGAAGGCTGTGCCCAGGCGTTGCTTCTTGCGGCGGCCAGCGGTGTGGTCGGTGCTTCGATCGAGGACGCCACGGGCCATGCCGAGCAGCCGATCTACGATTTCCAGTTGGCGGTGGAACGCATCGAGGCCTGCGTGGCGGCCGTTCGCAGTCTGCCCTTTCCCTTTACCCTGACCGCCCGGGCGGAAAACCTGCTGCACGGGCGTGATGATCTGGCAGACACCATTCGCCGCTTGCAGGCCTTTGCCGAGGCCGGTGCCGATGTGCTCTATGCCCCGGCCCTGGGCAGTGCCGAGGATATCCAGCAGGTGGTGCGGGCGGTGGCGCCCAAGCCGGTGAACGTGCTGATGTCGGGAGGCCTCAACCTCAGCGTGGCGCAACTGGCGGAGCTGGGCGTCAAGCGCATCAGTGTCGGTTCGGCCCTGGCGCGGGCCGCCTACGGAGCCTTCTACCGGGCTGCGCAAGATATCCATAGCCACGGGCGTTTCGATTTTGCCGACCGGGCGATGCCGTTCGGGCAGATCAATCAAATGTTCAAGCAGCCGTGAAACGGGAGTGTCTGTGCGGGTAGTGAAAGTCCTGGGCGCCTTGTTGTTGCTGGGTGCCCTGTTGTTGATCGGTGTCCGCCTGGGCTGGCTGCCCGTCGCGGACAGTTGCAATCCCTGGGCGCCGCTGGACGTGCGGGCCAAGCCCAACCTGTTGACCCGTTTCAAGCTGGCGCGGCTGCGGGATGACCCGCAACTGTGCGACCAGGTGCTAGCAGGTTCGGGTTTGCGTACCAGCCGCCAGCCCGACAGCCGCACCGACGTTGCTTGCCCATTGAGCAATACCCTGCGTGTACAGGGTGGCGACGTGGCCCTGAGCAGCAGCTTTCTTGCCAGTTGCCCGCTGGCGGTGGCCTTTGCCCTGTATGAGCGCCATGGCCTGCAGTCGGCTGCGCAGGCGGTGTACGGCCAGCGGGTGGCGCGAGTCGATCACCTGGGCAGTTTCGCCTGCCGCAACATGTACAGCCGCCAGAGCGGTGCCCGCAGCCAGCATGCCAGTGCCAATGCCCTGGACATCGCCGGCTTTCGCCTGGTGGATGGGCGCAGCATCAGCGTGCTCCGGGATTGGCCCAAGGACAGCAATGAAGGCCGGTTTCTGCGCCTGGCCCGGGATGGCGCCTGTGACGCGTTCAACGTGGTGCTGGGGCCGGACTACAACAATGCCCATCGCAACCACTTTCATCTGGATGTAGGGCCTTGGTGGGTGTGTCGCTGAGGCTGGGCTCAGGCGGCGATGCGCAGGTTCTGCAGGATCAGTGGGCGGGCCCAGCCGATATCGAAGTCCATCGCCCGCTGTTGCTCGATGAGTTCCTGAGGCGGGAACGGCTCGGCGGGTTTGTCCAGCAGGTCCAGTTCGAATTCGGCGATCGGCAGGTGCAGTGGGCGGGGCTCCGGCGCAGGGCCTGGAGCAGGAATCGGCTGGCCGGCGTTGAGCACGATTGGGCGTACCCAGCCACTTTCGAAATCCTGCTGGCGCTGCTGGGCCACGATCTCTTCTGGCGGGAAGGGCGGGGCGGGTTTATCCAGCAGGTCCATTTCAAACTCGGCGATAGGCAGGAACAGCGGCTCCGGCGGGCGGACCTCGGTGTCTTGCACGTCGCAATGACGCTGGTTGACGATCTGCGCCAGCACATCGCTGCCGCCAGCCGGTTCAACCGGGCCATCGATGGCCACCGCCGGTACCGATTCAACGCTCGCACCTTCACCCCGTTGCTCGGCCAGGGCCTGGGCAAAGAAGTCCTGCCACAGATGGCTGACGCCGCTCAGTGCCTGGGAGTTGCGCAGGCCATAGTCGCCGTGGGGCGAGATATAACCTATCGATGTGCGTTGAATGTCTGACATTGCTCTCGGTCGACGCTTGAGCTCTGGCAAAATGGCCGATAGTCCTGTTATCGGCAGTTTTTGCCGATCATTAATTTTTTGAGTGTGTTTTCAGATGAATGAGCAACCCGCAGCCTGCCGCATCAAAGTCGAGGCCCTGGGCGCCGGATTCGCCCCGGCGGCCGAGCAATGGGCCGAGCGCCTGGGGCTGGCGCTGCAGGTCGATGAGGCCGAGTTCGCCTTGCAAGTGGGCGAGCAGGGCCTGCAGTTGCAGCAATTGGGGCCGGACGCGCCCGGGCCGGTACGGGTGGATTTCGTCGAGGGCGGTGCGGCCCATAGGCGGCTGTACGGCGGCGGCAGCGGGCAGATGATCGCCAAGGCGGTGGGGGTGGCCCAGGGCGTGCGGCCACGGGTGCTGGATGCCACGGCCGGTCTGGGCAAGGACGGCTTCGTGCTGGCGACCCTGGGTTGCGAGATGAGCCTGATCGAGCGCCAGCCATTGATTGGTGCGCTATTGGAAGACGGCCTGGCCCGCGCTGCGCTGGACGCCGAGGTAGGGCCTATCGTGGCCCGCATGCATTTGCTCAAGGGCAATTCCATCGAGCTGATGCGCAACTGGCAGGGTGAACCGCCCCAGGTGATCTACCTCGACCCGATGTTTCCCCACCGGGAGAAAAGTGCCCTGGTGAAGAAGGAAATGCGCTTGTTCCGGCCACTGGTGGGCGATGACAACGACGCCCCGGCCCTGCTTGCCGCGGCCCTGGCCCTGGCCAGCCACCGGGTGGTGGTCAAGCGCCCGCGCAAGGCGCCGTGCATCGAAGGGCCCAAGCCCAGCCATGGGCTGGAGGGCAAATCCAGCCGCTACGACATCTACCCGAAGAAGGCCCTCAAGGCCTGAGCCCCCTGTAGCCGCCAGCTTGCCGGCGAAAGCGGTTTTCAGTCCGCTTCGCTGGCAAGCCCGCTCCTACATCAGCCAGCGCTGCACCTGCCGGTTTCTACGGCCGGTAGGCGCGGATGAACAGCGCCACCACTTCCTGCACATGCTCCTCTGCGGCGGCGCCCCTCAAGGGTTCGCCGCAGCCGTAGAGCAGGCGGAAATTCGCCCCGCCCTTGAGCAGGCAGAAGAAGTGCTCGGCGGCGTTGCGCGGCTTGTCGATGCGCAGGGTGCCCAGCTGATCGATCTTTGCCAGCAGCCGCTCCATCCCCAGCAGTACCCGTTCGGGACCGGCCTCGATGAAGATCTGCGAGAGCTTGGGGTCCTGGCTGCCCAGCGTCATGATCAGGCGGTGCAGGTTCACCGACTCGTCGCTGTTGATCAGATGGTGAAAGCCCCTGGCGATATTCAGCAGAACATTGTCCACCGGCGTGTCGGGGGTCAGTTCGTAGATCAGCGTGGGCAGCTGTTCTTCGCATTTGGCCACCACGGCGGCGGTGAACAAGGTCTCCTTGTCGTTGAAATGGCTGTAGACCGTGAGCTTTGAAACCCCGGCCTCAGCGGCGACCGCATCCATGCTGGTACTGGCGTAGCCATTGCTCAAAAACAGGACTTTGGCTGCTTCGAGAATGGCCTGGCGCTTGGCCAGATCCTTGGGCCTGCCTGGCCCAACGTTTGCGGAAATATTGTCGGACATTTTTTCGCTGTTAATACTGGACTGGTGAGTTTGCTATTAATAACATACCGGCCAGTATAAATATTCCAAGCACCATTAGCGAAAGGTCGCCGCCATGTTCCGCTATGCCTTGCCAGTCAGCCTGGCTTTTTTTCTGTCTGCTTGTGGGCACGAAGAGCCCGTTCAAATTGGCATCCGGCCGGCCATGGTGGTCCAGCCAGAGCCTTCGGCACGGGCTTCTGACAGTTACCCGGGCGAGGTGCGAGCCCGCTACGAGCCGGACCTTGCATTCCGTATCGGCGGCAAGGTCAGCCGACGGCTGGTGGAGGAGGGCGAGCGGGTCAAGGCCAACCAGCCTCTGGCGGAGCTCGACCCGCAGGACGTGCGCCTGCAACTTGAAGCCACCCGGGCCCAGGTCACCGCGGCCAGCGCCAACCTCAACCTGGTGCGCGCCGAGCGTGATCGCTACAAGACCCTGCTGGAGCGGCAGATGGTCAGCCATTCCCAATATGACAACGCCGAGAACCTCTACCGTTCCGGCGAAGCCCGCCTGAAGCAGATCAAGGCCGAGTTCGATGTGGCCAACAACCAGGCCGGCTACGCGGTGCTGCGCGCGCCACAGGACGGTGTAGTGGCCAAGCGTGCGGTGGAGGTGGGGCAGGTGGTGGCGGCCGGGCAGACGGTCTTCACCCTGGCCACCGATGGCGAGCGTGAGGTGCTGATCAGCTTCCCCGAGCAGAACTACGGCCGTTTCAAGGTCGGCCAGCCGGTCTCGGTGGAACTCTGGACCCAGCCGGGCCAGCGCTTCGACGGGCGCATCCGCGAGCTGTCGCCCGCTGCCGATCCCAAGTCCCGGACCTTCGCCGCGCGCATTGCCTTCACTGCCGGCAAGGTGCCCGCCGAGCTGGGCCAGAGCGCCCGGGTGTTCATCCAGAGCGGTGATGCGGTGCCGCTGTCGGTGCCGCTGTCGGCGTTGTCCGCGGAAGGCGGGGCGACTTATGTCTGGCGGGTCGATGCCAACAATACCCTGCACAAGACCCCGGTGCGGGTCGGCGCCTTCGGCGAGAAGAGCGTGCCGGTGCTCGAAGGGCTGAGCGCCAGCGATTGGGTGGTGGCCGCGGGGGTGCATGTGCTCCATGAGGGCTTGCAGGTGCGCCCGGTGGATCGCTCCAACCGCGTGGTCAATCTGGCGGCCAAGGAGTAATACCCGATGGGTTTCAACCTTTCCGCCTGGGCGTTGCGCAATCGCCAGATCGTTCTGTTCCTGATGCTGCTGCTGGCCATTGTCGGTGCGCTGTCCTACACCAAGCTGGGGCAGAGCGAGGATCCGCCTTTCACCTTCAAGGCCATGGTCATCCGCACCAACTGGCCCGGGGCCACGGCCCAGGAAGTGTCGCGCCAGGTTACCGAGCGCATTGAAAAGAAACTCATGGAGACCGGCGAGTACGACCGCATTGTGTCTTTTTCCCGCCCCGGGGAATCCCAGGTGACGTTCATCGCCCGGGACTCGATGCACTCCAGCGAGATTCCCGAGCTGTGGTACCAGGTCCGCAAGAAGATCAGCGATATCCGCCAGACCCTGCCGCCCGGTATCCAGGGGCCGTTCTTCAACGATGAGTTCGGCACCACGTTCGGCAATATCTATGCGTTGACCGGGCAGGGCTTCGACTACGCGGTGCTCAAGGACTACGCCGACCGCATCCAGATCCAGCTGCAACGGGTCAAGGACGTGGGCAAGGTCGACCTGCTGGGCCTGCAGGACGAGAAAATCTGGATCGAGCTGTCCAACGTCAAGCTGGCGACCCTGGGCCTGCCCCTGGCGGCGGTGCAACAGGCCCTGGAAGAACAGAACGCTGTCTCCACCGCCGGGTTCTTCGAGACCCCGAGCGAGCGGGTGCAACTGCGGGTGTCGGGCAATTTCCAGACCGTGGAGCAGATCCGCGATTTCCCGATCCGCGTCTCCGGTCGTACCTTCCGCATCGGTGATGTGGCAGAGGTGCGTCGGGGCTTCAACGATCCGCCCGCGCCGCGCATGCGTTTCATGGGTGAAGACGCCATCGGCCTGGCGGTGGCGATGAAGGAAGGCGGCGACATCCTGGTGCTGGGCAAGGCCCTGGAAGGCGAGTTTTCGCGCCTGCAGAAAAGCCTGCCGGCGGGGATGGAACTGCGCAAGGTGTCCGACCAGCCGGCGGCGGTGAAGACCGGGGTCGGCGAGTTCGTCCGGGTGCTGGCCGAGGCCCTGATCATCGTGCTGCTGGTGAGTTTCTTCTCCCTGGGAGTGCGGACCGGGATGGTGGTGGCCCTGGCGATTCCCCTGGTGCTGGCGATGACTTTCGCCACCATGTACTACCTGGGGATCGGCCTGCACAAGATTTCCCTGGGGGCGCTGGTGCTGGCCCTGGGCTTGCTGGTGGACGACGCGATCATTGCGGTGGAGATGATGGCGATCAAGATGGAGCAGGGCTTCGATCGGATCAAGGCCGCCAGCTTCGCCTGGACCAGTACCGCCTTTCCCATGCTCACCGGCACCCTGATCACCGCGGCGGGCTTCCTGCCGATCGCCACGGCCCAGTCCGGTACCGGCGAATACACCCGTTCGATCTTCCAGGTGGTGACCATTGCCCTGGTGGCCTCGTGGATTGCAGCCGTGGTGTTCGTGCCGTACCTGGGGGAAAAACTGCTGCCGGACCTGGCGAAGATCCACGCGGCCAAGCATGGCGCCGAATCCAATCCCCACGGCACACCCTTCTACCAGCGGGTACGGCGGGTAGTGGGCTGGTGCGTGGAGCGGCGCAAGACCGTGATCGTCCTGACCATCCTGCTGTTCGTCGGCTCGGTGATGCTGTTTCGTTTCGTTCCCCAGCAGTTCTTCCCGGCCTCGGGCCGCCTGGAGCTGATGGTCGACCTGAAGCTGGCCGAAGGCGCGTCCCTGAGCAATACCGCCGATGAGGTCAAGCGCCTGGAAGCCCTGCTCAAGGAGCGTGCGGGCATCGACAACTACGTGGCCTACGTGGGCACCGGTTCGCCGCGGTTCTACCTGCCGCTGGACCAGCAACTGCCGGCCACCAGCTTTGCCCAGTTCGTGGTGCTGGCCAAGAGCATCGAGGAGCGTGAAGAGCTGCGCGGCTGGTTGATCGAAACCCTCAATGAGCAGTTCCCGGCGCTGCGCTCGCGGGTCACGCGCCTGGAGAACGGGCCGCCCGTGGGCTACCCGGTGCAGTTCCGGGTCACCGGCGAGCACATCGAGGAAGTCCGCGCCCTGGCGCGCAAGGTAGCGGCCAAGGTGCGAGAGAACCCCCATGTGGTCAACGTGCACCTGGATTGGGAAGAGCCCAGCAAGGTGGTCTACCTGAACATCGACCAGGACCGGGCCCGGGCCTTGGGAGTGAGCACCGCCAACCTGTCGAAATTCCTCCAGAGCTCGCTGATCGGTTCCACCGTCAGCCAGTACCGGGAAGACAACGAGCTGATCGAGATCCTGCTGCGGGGCACCCGCGAGGAACGCACCGAGCTGTCGTTGTTGCCGAGCCTGGCGGTGCCTACCGAGAATGGCCAGAGCGTGTCCCTGTCCCAGGTGGCGACCCTGGAGTACGGCTTCGAGGAAGGGGTGATCTGGCACCGCAACCGCCTGCCCAACGTCACCGTGCGCGCCGACATCTACGGCAAGGAGCAGCCGGCGACCCTGGTGCAGCAGATCCTGCCGACCCTGGAGCCGGTTCGCGCCGAGCTACCCGATGGTTACCTGCTGGAAGTGGGTGGCACGGTCGAGGATTCGACCCGGGGCCAGAACTCGGTGAAGGCCGGCGTGCCGCTGTTCATCGTGGTGGTGCTGACCTTGCTGATGATCCAGCTGCGCAGTTTCTCGCGCACGGCCATGGTGTTCCTCACCGCGCCCCTGGGACTGATCGGGGTCACCTTGTTCCTGCTGGTGTTCCGCCAGCCCTTCGGCTTCGTGGCCATGCTCGGGACCATTGCCCTGTCGGGGATGATCATGCGCAACTCGGTGATCCTGGTGGACCAGATCGAGCAGGACATCAAGGCAGGGCAGAAGCCCTGGGACGCGATCATCGAAGCCACGGTGCGGCGTTTCCGGCCCATCGTGCTGACCGCCCTGGCGGCGGTGCTGGCGATGATCCCGCTGTCGCGCAGTGTGTTCTTCGGGCCGATGGCAGTGGCCATCATGGGGGGGCTGATCGTGGCGACGGCGCTGACGCTGTTGTTCCTGCCGGCGCTGTATGCGGCCTGGTTCAGGGTCAAGAAAACCTAGGAACCGGTATGCGGGAATACATCCTGTAGGAGCCGGCTTGCCGGCGAAGAGGCCCTTGGGGCAGGTGCTTGTCCTGGCGAGGTCTTCGCCAGCAAGCTGGCTCCTACAGGTGGTGGGAAGGCTTACAGGGTGCCGAAGACTTTCTTGGCCAGGCTGGTGGCGGCTGCCGCCGGGTTCTGGCGAATGGTTTCTTCCTGCTTGCCGATCATTTCGAACAGGCCATTGAGGGCTTGTTCGGTCACGTAACTCTCGATGTTGGCGCTCTTGGCATCCAGCACGCCGAGCGTCGCAGCCTGGCCGGCGAAGGAGTTGTACTGCTTGGCCAGGCCGACCTGGTCAGTGGCCTGCTTGACGATCGGCAGGAACTTGGCGCGGATCTGCTCGCGGCTGCTCTTGTCCAGGTACTGGGTGGCGGAGTCCTTGCCGCCGGCAAGAATGCCCTTGGCGTCAGCCACGGTCATCTTCTTCACGGCATCCACCAACAGGGCCTGGGCTTGCGGGACAGCGGCCTCGGCAGCCTTGTTCATGCTGGTTTCCAGCTGATCGACCTGGTCGCCCATGCCGAACTGTTTCATTTTTTTCGCGACCTTGCCCAGGTTGCCCGGCAGCTCGATGCGCACCTCGGGGTTGTTGCTGAAACCACCTGGGGTGCCCAGCTGTTTGACGGCGATCTGCGCACCCTGGGTCAGGGCATCTTTCAGGCCACCGCTGGCATCACCCTGGGACAGGTCGTTCAGGGACAGGGCCAGGGCGCTGGCAGAGATCAACAGGCCAGCGCACAGGCTGGTGAAACGAAGCGAAGTACGGAGCATGGCGGCTTCCTTGTGCAATAAGCATTAACGAACAGCGTCGACCCGCAGCTTCAAGGGCTGCGGGTCGCTGCCGTCGAGTTTAACGGCGTTGTTTTCGGTGGTGATGAAGACCAGCTGGCCAGCCACTTCAATCCGCGCGCTGACCGAATAGCGGTGGCCGGGCTTGACCTGGGCCGGGTCGTAGCTGAGATGAAAGGGCAGCGGCACCTGGCCCTTGACCGGGCCGTTCTGCTCGGCCAGGACCACGGCAGGGGCGTCGGCCAGGGACACGTCCTGCAGGCTCACGCTCAGGGTGGCCGCCGGTGGCAGGGCAATGCGCTGCAAGTAGAAGACTTCGCCGTCGAGGCTGGCCTTGGCAGCGGGATTCATGGACTGGCAAGCGCCGAGCAGCGCGGTGGCGGCCAGCAGGCTGAGCTTTTTCATCGCGGATCTCCGTATCGAGGGCGCCGCAGTTGCTCCGGCGCCCGTAAGAATCTAGTCGTTTTGCGCAGGTGCCGCGAGCTGGTCGGCGGCGTCTTCGCTGCGGTGCAGGGCGACCTGGCGGATCGACAGGCGAATGTCTGCCGGCAGCACGCGCTTGGCGGCACCTTCGGCCAGCTCCCCTAGCGCTTCGTGGTAGCTCAGCTTGCCGGCTTCGTCGCGGCGCAGCACACCCTGGTCCAGCAAGGTCTGGATAAAGTGGCGGAACAGGCTCTTGTCGAAGAACTCCGGGGCATTGAGGCCATGCAGGATCGACAGGCGCTGGGCCATGACCGTGCACAGGTCTTCCAGCTCCTCGGCGCTGATGCTGTTCTGGCCGCTGTTGAGCAACAGGGAAATGGCCATGTAGAAGCGTTGCAGGGTCTGGGCAATGCTCTTGGACAGCAGGGTCAGCAGGACGAAATGCCGCGAGCTCGGGGCCGGACGCTGGTACAGGTCCTTCTCGAAGCGCAGCAGGCCCTGTTCGACAAAGGCCTCCAGCCACTGGTCCACCACCGCGTCCAGTTCCTCCAGCGGCCAGCGGATGAACAGCTCCGATTGCAGGTAGGGATAGAGCGCGCGGGTGTAGCGCAGGATCTGATCGCGGCTCATGCGCGACGAGCTCTGGAAGAAGCTCGCCAGCAACGCCGGCAGGGCGAAGATGTGCAGCACGTTGTTGCGGTAGTAGGTCATCAGGACGGCGTTCTGCTCGTCCAGGTAGAGGATCTTGCCCAGGGCGTCGCTCTGTTCGGCCAGTAGGTCCATGTCCTTGACGTGCTGGATCAGAGCCCGGCCGTCGCCTTCGGGCAAGGTGGTGTGGGGCGAGTAGGGCACGCGACGCAGCAGTGCCAGGTACAGGTCCAGGACCCGCGCCATGGCGCGGTCGTCCAGGGCCAGGCGGGTGGTGGAGAGCAGGGCCAGGGCCACCAGGTTCACCGGGTTGATCGCCGCGGCTTCGTTGAGGTGCTGGGCCACCCGCTCGCCGAGACGGTTGGTGGTTTCATTGAGCCAGGCCGGGCGGTACTGCGGGCCCAGCTCCTGGGTCCGCCAGTCCGGCTGTTCCTGGTCGAGGAATTCCGCCAGCTTGATCGGTTCGCCGAAGTTCACTGCCACCTGGCCGAAGCGCTGCTTGAGGGCGCCGATGACCTTGAAGATGTCGAAGATCGACTCTTTCTTCTTGCTCGCGCCGCGCAGCTCGCCCAGGTAGGTCCGCCCTTCCAGCACTCTTTCATAGCCGATGTACACCGGCACGAAGACGATGGGCATGCGTGAGGAGCGCAGGAAGCTGCGCAGGGTGATGGCCAGCATCCCGGTCTTGGGTTGCAGCATGCGCCCTGTGCGCGAACGGCCGCCCTCGACGAAGTACTCCACCGGGAAACCCTTGGTGAACAAGGTGTGCAGGTATTCGTTGAACACCGAGGTGTAGAGCGGGTTGCCCTTGAAGGTGCGGCGCATGAAGAAGGCCCCGCCGCGACGCAGCAGGCCGCCGATCACCGGCATGTTGAGGTTGATTCCGGCGGCGATGTGCGGCGGGGTCAGGCCGTTGCGAAACAGCAGGTAGGACAGCAGCAGGTAGTCGATATGGCTGCGGTGGCAGGGCACGTAGATCACTTCGTGGCCCTGGGCGATCTTCTGCACGCCTTCGAGGTGGTTGACCTTGATCCCGTCGTAGATCTTGTTCCAGAACCAGCTGAGCACCACTTCCAGGAAGCGGATCGCGGTGTAGGTGTAGTCCGAGGCGATCTCGTTGCCGTAGCGCAGGGCCTGGGCCTTGGCCTTTTCCGGGGAAATCTTCTCGCGCTCGGCCTCGTCGAGGATCGCCTGTTTCACCAGGGGCTGGTTGAGCAGGCCCTTGACCAGGTTGCGCCGGTGGGAAATGTCCGGGCCGATGACCGCCGCCTTGAGGTTGCGAAAGTGCACCCGCAGGATGCGCTGGGCCATGCGCACGGTACGCTCGTGGCCCTTGTTGTGTTCGATCAGCTCGCGCAGGTTGATCGGTGCGGAGAACTGCACCCGGGTCTTGCGCCCCAAGATCATGATGCTCAGCAGCCGGCGCAGGCGACCGGTCACCGCCCAGCTGTCGGCGAACAGCAGCTTCCACGGGCTCGACTCGCTGTCCGGGGATTGGCCCCAGAACACGCTGACCGGAATGATCTGCGCATCTTCGGCGGCATTCTGGGCCAGGGCGCTGACCAGCCGGGTCAGGGTCGGTGGTGCGCCGCGCTTGTCCTGGCGGCCGAGCCAGTCGGGCTCCGGGGTCAGGTAGAAGAAGGCCGCCGGTTCCAGCAGGTTGCCCACCGACACCGGCAGTACCGGGCGTGGCAGCCCAGCCTTGGTGCATTCGGTATCGACCACGGCGAGATCGGTCAGGGACGGGTTTTGCAGGACGTAGAACACCGGCCGGCTGCGGTCGAGGTCGAGGGTGAAGGACGACTGGTTGATGGTTTCCGAGCGCACCCAGAGGTACAGCAGGCGGCGCAAGGTGCCAAACACGAGACGGCGGATCGGGGAGCGGGTCATACGGCTTCTGCGTGAGTGAATATGTGGATGAACACAAAACCGAGCACCTGCTCGGGGCCGGTAGTGTGCCGGATTCGTCGAAAATCGGCAAAAAAGCACCGAAACAAGATTGAGTTGAGAGTTTTTACGCCTGTCATATACTCGGCCGACTCTCCCGCGGTCGTATGGCTTCCACTCATAGAGAGGCCGGCTGGGGGAAAGTTCTCAGGGTTTGGTTGCAGTGCGCCAATCCAATAATAAAAAAATGAGGTATGGATTCATGACTACTCGTGAGACAGGCAACGTGAAGTGGTTCAACGACGCCAAGGGCTACGGTTTTATCCAGCGTGAAGGCGGGGCGGACGTATTTGTCCACTATCGGGCGATCCGTGGCGAAGGCCACCGCTCCCTGACCGAAGGCCAGCAGGTGGAATACGCTGTGGTCGAAGGCCAGAAAGGTCTGCAGGCCGAAGACGTCGTCGGCCTGTAACCCTCCTTGTAGGAGCTGGCTTGCCAGCGAAGGCGCACGTCTATCGAACGCAAGTCTTGAAGGCCTCTTCGCCGGCAAGCCGGTTCCTACCGGATCGCGCTGTTCAGGCAGTGCGCCAGGTAATCTCTTCTTCACCGTCGGCGCTGATGCGAATCCAGCGATCGGCGGACTCTTCACCCTCTTCCTCGACCCAACTGCCCGGTGCGCAGCGCACTTCCACATTCAATGCGGCAAAGGCGGCGCGGGCGCAGGCGATGTCGTCATCCCACGGGGTCTGGTCGCTTTCCAGGTACAGGCTGTTCCACTTGCCCACGGCCTTGGGCAGCCAGGTCACGGGCACCTGGCCTGCGGTGCATTTGTAGGTCTGGCCTTTTTGTACCCAGTCGCTGCACGGGCCAAGCACGGCGCCAAGCCAGGCGGCGATGGCCTTGTAGTCGACGTCGGCGTCTTTCAGGTAAATCTCGATATCGGGCTGGCGCATGGATGTCCTCATTGCCGGTCTGAAAAATCCATTCGCGGATTTCTTCGGCCGCGAGCGCTGGCTCGGGGCCGTGGGTTTTAGTGGGTTATTGCAGCACGAAGTAATCGTAGCGCATCGATACGCTGACCTCGAAAGGCTCGGCCTGCTCGATCACCGCGGCGCGGCGCTCGGCGCTGGCGCGCCAGCCGTGGGGCGTCATGGCCAGCAGGTTGGCGCGGTCTTGCGGGCGTTCCAGATGCAGCTTGAACTCCAGGGTTTCGCTGTGGGCCAGGGCCATGCCTTCGGGCACCAGGGCCAGGTGCTTGTCGTCGGTGTACTCGCGCACCTCGTCGTACAGGCGCTCGCGCAACTCCATCAGGTGGCCGCTGGTAGGGCCGACTTTCATCAGGCCGCCGCCGGGGCTGAGCAGGCGCTTGGCCTCCAGCCAGTCGAGGGGGCTGAAGACGCTGGCCAGGAACTGGCAGCTGGCGTCCGCCAGGGGGATGCGCGCCATGCTGGCGACCATCCAGGTCAGTTGCGGCGCGCGGCGGCAGGCGCGCTTCACCGCCTCTCGGGAAATATCCAGGGCGTAGCCATCGGCAGCGGGCAGGGCCTGGGCCAGTTGCGCGGTGTAGTAACCCTCGCCACAGCCGATGTCGACCCAGCGCTGGGGCGCGCGTTCTGCCGCCAGCTCCGCCAGGCGCCGGGCCACCGGGGCGTAGTGCCCGGCGTTGAGAAAGTCGCGGCGGGCCTCGACCATGGCCTGGTTGTCGCCCGGGTCACGGCTGTTCTTGTGCTGCACCGGCAGCAGGTTCAGGTAGCCCTGGCGTGCCCGGTCGAAACGATGCCCGGCCGGGCAGACCACGCCATTGTCCACCGCGTTCAGCGGGGCGCTGCAGAGAGGACAGGCGAGCATCAGGCGAGCAACTTGATCAGGGTCTGGTAGTAGATTTCGGTCAGCACATCCAGGTCGCTGGCCAGTACCCGCTCGTTGACCTGATGGATGGTGGCGTTGACCGGGCCCAGCTCCACCACTTGGGTGCCCAGGGTGGCGATGAAGCGCCCGTCGGAGGTGCCGCCACTGGTGGAGGCCTTGGTGTCGCGCCCGGTGACCTGCTTGATGCTGGCCGATACCGCGTCCAGCAGGGCGCCGGGTTCGGTGAGGAACGGCAGCCCGGACAGGGCCCAGTCCACGTGCCAGTCCAGGCCGTGCTTGTCGAGGATGGCCGCGACCCGCTGCTGCAGGCCTTCTACCGTGGATTCGGTGGAGAAGCGGAAGTTGAACACCGCCACCAGATCACCGGGGATCACGTTGTTGGCGCCGGTGCCGGAATTGAGGTTGGAGATCTGGAAGCTGGTGGGCGGGAAGAAGGCATTGCCGTCGTCCCAGTGCTCGGCCGCCAGTTCCGCCAGGGCCGGCGCCGCCAGGTGGATCGGATTCTTCGCCAGGTGCGGGTAGGCCACATGGCCCTGGACCCCGCGCACGGTGAGCTTGGCGCCGAGGGAGCCGCGGCGGCCGTTCTTGACCACGTCGCCCACCAGGCTGGTGCTCGAAGGCTCACCGACGATGCACCAGTCCAGGCGCTCCTTGCGTGCGGCCAGGCGCTCCACCACGGCCTTGGTGCCATGGTGCGCGGGGCCTTCTTCGTCGCTGGTGATGAGGAAGGCTACCGAGCCCTTGTGGTCCGGGTAGTCGGTGACGAAACGCTCAGCAGCCACCAGCATGGCCGCCAGGCTGCCCTTCATGTCCGCGGCGCCACGGCCGCAGAGCATGCCGTGCTCGTCGATCAGAGCGTCGAACGGGTCGTTCTGCCAGGCCTGGACCGGGCCGGTAGGCACCACGTCGGTGTGGCCGGCAAAACACAGCACCGGGCCTTCATGCTGGCCATGGCTGGCCCAGAAGTTGTCCACGTCCTCGATGCGCATCGGTTCCAGCTTGAAGCCGGCCTCCCCCAGGCGCTGCATCATCAGCTTCTGGCAGTCGGCGTCGATCGGCGTCACCGAGGGGCGACGGATCAGATCACAGGCAAGTTGCAGGGTCGGCGAAAGCTCGGCATGGGCCGTCATGGGTAACTCCGGTGCAAGGCATTGTGCAGGAGCCGGCGGGGCGGCGAGGGCGGTTTATTCGATACACCGCGTTGCTTGGTTCGCTGGCAAGCCAGCTCCTACAGGGTTGGGCGAGGCGCGCAAAATGGCGGATATCTTAAAGCAAAACGGCGGCCTGAGGCCGCCGTTTAGTGCTTTGGATCGATTTAGGCGGCTGGAGCCGGCTCGGGATGTTCCGCAGGTTTTGGCAACGACGAAAGGAAGGCCATGACCAGCGCTGCCACGTAAGGCAAAGACTGCACCAGGAGCATGGTCACCCAGAAGCGCATGTCGTTGCTCGGCAGGCCCTGCACCAGGAAGATCCCCAGCGCCGCGCCCCACAACAGCAGCATGATGAACAGCTCCTCCCGGGCTTCCGAGATCGCCACCCAGAAGCCGTGATTGTCGGCGTTCTTCGGGGTGCGGAAGAACGGAATGCTGCTGGTGAAGAAGCCGTACAGCACTGCCTTGGCGATGGTGTGGGACAAGGCCAGGCCCGCCAGGGCCGCGCAGAACGCATCCTTGAGGTTGACCCCCACCGCACGGCGGTAGAGGAAGATGATCTTGCCCACCTTGAACACGAACAGCGCCAGCGGCGGGATGGCGAAGATCAGCAGCGGCGGGTCGACCCGTTGCGGCACGATGATCATCGCCGCCGACCACAGCAGGGCGCCGACGGTGAAGAAGATGTTCATGCCGTCCGCTACCCACGGCAGCCAGCCCGCGAGGAAGTGGTAGCGCTGGCCACGGGTCAGCTCGGTGTTCTTGCCGCGCAGCAGGCTGGCGGTGTGGCGCTTGATGATCTGGATCGCGCCATAGGCCCAGCGGAAACGCTGCTTCTTGAAGTCGATGAAGGTGTCGGGCATCAGGCCCTTGCCGTAGCTTTCGTGGTGGTACGCCGCCGACAGGCCTTTCTCGAACACCCGCAGGCCCAGTTCGGCGTCCTCGCAGATGCACCAGTCGGCCCAGCCCAGCTCTTCGAGCACTGTGCGCCGGGTCATGGTCATGGTGCCGTGCTGGATGATCGCGTCACGGTCGTTGCGGGTGACCATGCCGATATGGAAGAAGCCCTTGTATTCCGCGTAGCACAGCTTCTTGAAGGTGCTTTCGTTCTGGTCGCGATAGTCCTGGGGCGACTGCACGATTGCGATCTTCGGATCGGCGAAGTGCGGCACCATGTGCTTGAGCCAGTTGCGGTCGACGCAGTAGTCGGAGTCGATCACCGCGATCACTTCGGCATCCTTGGCGGTGTGCGGCAGCAGGTAGTTCAGCGCACCGCCCTTGAAGCCGGCCAGGGGCGCGACGTGGAAGAACTTGAAGCGCGGGCCCAGGGTTTCGCAGTAGGCCTGCACCGGTTCCCAGACCGCCGGGTCCTTGGTGTTGTTGTCGATGATCAGGACTTCGAAGTCCGGGTAATCGAGGTTGGCCAGGGCATTGAGGGTCTGTTTGACCATCTCCGGCGGCTCGTTGTAGCAGGGCACGTGGATCGAGACTTTCGGTCGGTAGCTGGAGTCGCCTTCCACCGGCAGGAACTCGCGCCGGCGCTTGTGGATCCACACCGCTTCGGCCAGTTCATGGGCCTCGGTCAGCAGCACGATGAACACCCCCAGCGCGCCTAGGGCCAGGAGGAAGCCCACCGTCAGGCTGAACCAGGTGCTGTATTGCTGGCTGTAGTCGTAGCCGATCCACACCAGCACCGAACCGCAGAGGAAGGCGATAAAGGTCAGGAAGGTCCGGCCGCGCTGGCGCAGGGCCGAGCCGTCGATCATCAGCAGGGTCAGCGACAGCAGTGCCAGCACCACCGAGCCGATGGCCAGCACCCGCCATTGCGGGATGGCCACCACCGGGCCTTCGAAGTTGAATTTCTGCTGGCGCGCGGCGTTGAACACGCCCCAGTAGGCGCCCACCGAACCTTCGTCACTGGCCTTCCACGGCTGGTCGAAGGCTTCGATGACAAAGTAGTTGTAGCCCTGGCGGTTGAGCTTGTTGACCAGGGTACGCAGGTAGATTGCCTGGTCCGCCGGGCTGGCGTCGGCGCCACCGCGCATGCGGCCGTTGCTCGGCCAGCCGACCTCGGACAGCAGCAGCGGTTTTTTCGGGAACATCTTCTTCAGGTCCCGGGCGCGGTCGAGGACGAACTGCTCGGCCTTGTCCACCGGGATGAACTCCCAGTAGGGCAGGATGTGCGCGGCGATCAGGTCGACGTGCTTGGCCAGCCCCGGGTTTTCCTCCCAGACGTGCCATTGCTCCGAGGTGGTGACCGGAACTTTTACCGCGGCACGCACCCGGTCGAGAATCACCGACAGTTGGTCGGCGGTGATTTCCTTGCGGAAGATCGCCTCGTTACCCACCACCACTCGCACGACGCTGCGGGAGGTATTGGCCAGTTCGATGGCGCGCATGATTTCCCGCTCGTTGCGCTCCAGGTCCGGGCTGATCCAGATCCCCAGGGTCACGCGCAGGCCGAACTCTTCCGCGAGCCTCGGGATGTCTTCCAGGCTGCCGTCCACCGAATAGGTACGGATGTTGTCGGTCAGCTTGCTCATGATCTCCAGGTCGCGACGCATTTCATCGTCGGACGGGTACTGGTCCTTCTGCGGGAACTGGCCCTGCTGGAAAGGCGAGTAGGAAAAACCGGAGATCTGTTCCGGCCAGTCGGGGGCCGAGACCGGGCGATTGATCAGCGCCCAGAAGCCGGTGAACAGCGCGGCAATGGCCAGCACTATCACCAGGTTGAGTCCAAATTTACGCGATGACATAGCTATTTCGGGTTCCAAAAGGTGTGGAACGAGGGAAGGGTTGGCAGGCGCCAAACGGCGGGCATCCTACACCGGCCCTCAACTGAGCGTACAGCGCACAGAGGAAAGCCAGACCTTGGGCACTGTATTCGGGTTTAAGTTCTTTACTTGTAGCTTCAAGGTTAAAACTTGTCGCCTTGAGGCCCTATAATGCGCGCCGGTTTTTTAGGTGATGGTCATGAGTACAGAAGATCCGCGGTTTGCCGGCGTCGCCCGTTTGTATGGCATTGAAGGCCTGGAGCGGCTGCGGGCGGCCCATGTAGCGATCGTCGGCGTCGGCGGCGTCGGTTCCTGGGCGGCGGAAGCCATCGCCCGTTGCGGGGTGGGCGAGATCTCGCTGTTCGACCTCGATGACGTCTGCGTCAGCAACAGCAACCGCCAGTTGCACGCGCTGGACAGCACCGTGGGCAAGCCCAAGGTCGAGGTCATGGCCGAACGCCTGCGCGGCATCAATCCGGACTGCAAGGTGCACGCGGTGGCGGATTTCGTCACCCGTGACACCATGGCCGAGTACATCACCCCGAACATCGACTGCGTGATCGACTGCATCGATAGCGTCAATGCCAAGGCGGCGCTGATTGCCTGGTGCAAGCGACGCAAGATCCAGATCATCACCACCGGCGGCGCGGGGGGGCAGATCGACCCGACGCTGATCCAGGTCTGTGACCTGAACCGCACCTTCAATGACCCGTTGGCCTCCAAGGTGCGTTCCACCCTGCGCCGCGACTACGGTTTCTCGCGCACCGTAACCCGGCACTACAGCGTGCCTTGCGTGTTTTCCACCGAACAGCTGCGTTATCCGAAGCCGGACGGCAGCATCTGCCTGCAGAAGAGTTTTGTCGGCGATGGCGTCAAGCTCGACTGTGCCGGCGGCTTTGGCGCGGTGATGATGGTGACAGCGACCTTCGGCATGGTGGCGGCGACCAAGGCGGTGGACAAGATTGTCGCCGGCGTGCGCCGCCCGTCGGAACGCAGCAAGCCCACCGCATAAGGCCGGCTTGCACGGACGCTTGCTGTTGTAGGCGCTGGCTTGCCAGCGAAAGGGACCCAGAGGGCGATGCTCGGCTTGAGGCCCTGTTCGCCGGCAAGCCGGCTCCTACGGTAGGGCGCGGAGGGCTTATAGAGCCAGTTCGCCCATGCGCTGTAGTACCGCGTTCAAGCCATTGCTGCGCGACGGCGAGAGCTGGCGCGACAGGCCCAACTGGTTGAACCAGTCGGCCAGGTCCACTTCCCGCAGCTGCTCTGCCGTCAGGCCATTGACCCGAGCCAGGAGCAGGGCCACCAGCCCGCGAATCAGCCGCGCGTCGCTGGCCGCGGCAAACTGCCAATGACCGTTTTCCAGGGCTGCCACCAGCCAGACCTGGCTTTCACAGCCGTGCACCCGGTTGGCCTCGACCCGGTCGGCCTCGCTCAGGGGCGGCAGGCGCTCGCCCCATTGCATCAGCAGGCGCGCCCGCTGTTCCCAGCCGGCAGCCCCCTGGAAAATCTCCAGGGCAGCGACGGCATCTGCCGGCAGGCTCATCGCAGCAGCTCCAGGGCCTGATCCAGGGCCTCGAAGAAACGCTCCAGGTCTTCGGAATCGTTGTACAGCGCCAGGGACACGCGGATCGCTCCGGCCAGCCCCAGGCTCTTCATCAGCGGCATGGCGCAGTGGTGCCCGGCGCGTACGGCAATGCCTTGTTCGGTCAGCAGGTGCGCCAGGTCGGCGTTGTGTACCCCATCCACGACAAAACTGACCAGCGCCACTTGCGGTGAGCCCAGCAGGCGGATGCCATTGCGCGCCTGCAAGCCGTGCAGCAGGTAGGCGTGCAGTGCGGCTTCATGGTCGGCCAGTGCTTGCTGATCCAGGCCGGCGAGATAATCCAGGGTGGCGCCCAGGCCGATGACCCCGGCAATCGGCGGCGTACCGGCCTCGAACCCCAATGGGGCGGGGCGGAAGCTGGCGTGCTGGTAATCGGCCTCCTGGACCATTTCACCGCCGAACTGCCAGTGGCGCAGGCCCTTGAGTGCTGCATGACGGCCAAACAGCACACCGACCCCATCCGGGCCGTACAGCTTGTGGCTGGAGAACACATAGAAGTCGCAGCCCAGGGCCTGCACATCGTGGCGGCCATGGACCACGCCCTGGGCGCCGTCGATCACCGTCAGTGCGTCCTGGGCCCTGGCCATGGCCAGCAGTGGGGTCAAGGGTTGCCAGGCGCCAAGCACGTTGGACAGCTGGCTCACCGCCAGCAAGCGGGTGCGCGGGCCGATCAAGTGGCTTGCCGCGTCGACGTCGATCAGGCCGTCCGGGTCCAGGGGCAGGACCAGCAGCTTGAGCCCGCGACGTTGCGCCAGTTGCTGCCAGGGCAGCAGGTTGGCGTGGTGCTCCAGGGCGCTGATGACGATTTCATCGCCCGGGGAAAATTGGTGCTCCAGGCCGTAGGCCAGAAGATTCAGCGCGGAGGTCGCGCCGTGGGTGAAGACGATCTGCCCGCTGTCACCGGCATTCAGCCATTGGCCGACCTTGCTGCGGCTGTCTTCGAACGCTTGGGTGGCGTGGGCGCCGGGCAGGTGTTGCGCACGATGCACATTGGCCGCGCCATTGGCGTAGTAGTGGGCCAGGGCGTCCAGCAGGGCTTGGGGTTTTTGCGTGGTGGCGGCGTTGTCCAGGTACGTCTGGTCCTGGCGATGCAGGGCGGCGATGGCCGGGAAGTCGGCGCGCCAGGGGGAGGCTACAAGCATGGTGGCAGAACTCGTTTGAACAGGCCGGGCGCCGATGATAAGCGCCTGGCCGGTTCCAGTGAAACCGAATCGCTGCTTAGTTGTGAGCGTGCAGCGCTTCGTTCAGCTCGATGGCCGACTTGTGGGTCTTGCACTCCACGGCGCCGGTTTCCGAGTTGCGACGGAACAGCAGGTCCGGCTGGCCGGCCAGTTCCCGGGCCTTGAGCACTTTGACCAGTTGGTTGTTCTCGTCCAGCAGCGCCACCTTGGTGCCGGCGGTCACGTACAGGCCCGACTCCACGGTATTGCGGTCGCCCAGCGGGATGCCGATACCGGCGTTGGCGCCGATCAGGCAACCTTCGCCGACCTTGATCACGATGTTGCCGCCACCCGACAGGGTGCCCATGGTGGAGCAACCGCCGCCCAGGTCCGAACCCTTGCCGACGAACACGCCAGCGGAAACCCGGCCTTCGATCATGCCCGGGCCTTCGGTGCCGGCGTTGAAGTTGACGAAGCCTTCGTGCATCACGGTGGTGCCTTCGCCGATGTAGGCGCCCAGGCGGATCCGCGCACTGTCAGCGATACGCACGCCGCTGGGCACCACGTAGTCGGTCATTTTCGGGAACTTGTCCACCGAGAACACTTCCAGCAGCTCGCCGCGCAGGCGGGCTTCCAGTTGACGCTCGGCCAACTCGCCCAGGTCGATGGCGCCCTGGCTGGTCCAGGCCACGTTCGGCAGCAGCGGGAACACGCCGGCCAGGCTCAGGCCGTGCGGCTTGACCAGGCGGTGGGACAGCAGGTGCAGCTTCAGGTAGGCCTCTGGAGTGGAGGTCAGCTGGGCATCTTCGGCCAGCAGGGTCGCTACCAGCGGCTTGTGGCTTTCAGCCAGGCGGGTCAGCAGGGCGGCCTGGGTGGCGTCGATGCTTTTCAGTGCGTCGGCCATTTGCGCGGCCTGGGCGGTGGTGAACGTGATGGCCTGGTTGCCTTCGCTGTAGCCGAGGATCGGCGCTACGGCAGCGACGATTTCAGCCGCAGGCTGGAGCAGGGGCGATGCGTAAAACACTTCCAGCCAAGCGCCTTGACGGTTCTGGGTGCCGACACCGAATGCCAGGCTGAACAGGGTAGTGGACATGCAGTTACCTCTTGCGAAATTGATGGAGCAGGCTTACTTGAGCACCGCTGCGTAAAGGTCTGGCTTGAAGCCAATCAGGGTCTTGTCTCCGAGATCGAGCACCGGGCGCTTGATCATCGAAGGTTGCGCGAGCATCAGTTCAACGGCTTTCGCCTGGTCGAGATCGGCTTTGCTTTCGTCATCGAGTTTGCGAAAGGTCGTGCCCGCGCGGTTCAACACCACCTGCCAGCCGTGCTCGTCGCACCACTGGTTCAGGTGCTCACGGTCAATGCCGGAGGTTTTGTAATCATGGAAGTCATAGCTGACAGCGTGTTCATCGAGCCAGGTGCGCGCCTTTTTCATGGTGTCACAGGCTTTGATGCCGAAAAGGTGCAACGTTTTGCTTGAAGCGGTCAAGGAATTGCCCCCTTTGGAGATGCTGGAGATGAAAGGTCACGGATTATGCCACGACCGCGCCGATTCGGCGTCGGCTGCTGCGGGGCTTTGTCGCATTGTGTTTCCGCGCCCGGGCGCCGTTGCGACTTTTGTGCAGCGGCGTAAACGCAGCTTAAGCGGCTAATATGGCACTTCTGCGGTGAATTCCTGCCGCCGTTGTGTGTCTGCTTTGAAGTTTCAGATCGGGAAGCCCGCTTTATGCAAACCGCCTATACCGTCCTCATCCTGCTGATGCTGGTGAGCCTTTCGCGTCTTGTCGGACGGGTGATTCCTCTGCCGCTGCCCCTGGTGCAGATTGCCGCCGGCGCCTTGCTGGCCTGGCCGACCCTGGGGCTGCACGTGGCCCTGGACCCGGAGCTGTTTCTCTTCCTGTTTTTGCCGCCGCTGTTGTTTTCCGATGGCTGGCGCATGCCCAAGCGCGAATTCTGGCGCCTGCGCGGGCCGATCCTGACCCTGGCAGTAGGGCTGGTGCTGTTCACCGTGGTGGGCGCCGGCTACTTCATCCATTGGCTGCTGCCGAGCATTCCGTTGCCGGTGGCCTTTGCCCTGGCTGCCGTGCTTTCGCCCACCGACGCCGTGGCGGTGTCGGCGATTTCCCAGAACCGCTTGCCCACGCCCCTGATGCACATGCTCCAGGGCGAGGCACTGATGAATGACGCCTCGGGCCTGGTGACCTTCAAGTTCGCCCTGGCAGCGGCGGTGACCGGGGTGTTCTCCCTGGCCAACGCCAGCCTGACCTTTGTCCTGGTGGCGGTGGGCGGCTTGGCGGTCGGCGTGGCACTGAGCTGGCTGGTGGGGCGCCTGCGGGCCTGGATGATCGCCCGAGGCTGGGACGACCCGGCAACCCACGTGGTGTTCATGCTGCTGTTGCCGTTCGCCGCCTATGTGTTGGCCGAGCGCCTGGGGGCCTCGGGCATTCTCTCGGCCGTGGCGGCGGGGATGATGCAGAGCTGGCTCGACCTGTTGCCGCGCCAGACCAGCACCCGGCTGCTCAATCGCAGCGTCTGGTCACTGCTGGAGTTCGCCTTCAACGGCCTGATCTTCCTGCTCCTGGGGTTGCAGCTGCCGGACATCATCAAGGCCGTGGTCAGCCACGAGACCTCGCTGTGGCCGACCCTGTTCTACCGTTGCCTGGATGTGCTGGCGATTTTCCTGGTGCTGTTGGTGTTGCGTTTCATCTGGGTGCAGAGCATCTGGCGCCTGTCCGGCCTGCTGCGGCGCTGGCGCGGCAAGGGCGAGTTGACCCTGGTGCCGACCGCCCGTTCCTGCTGGTTGCTGACCGTGGGGGGAGTGCGTGGGGCGGTGACCTTGGCCGGTGTGATGTCGGTACCGTTGTTTCTCGGTGCCGGCCAAGCCTTTCCGGAGCGCGACCTGCTGATCTTCATCGCGGCCGGGGTGATCCTGCTGTCCCTGGTGGCGGCCTGCATTGCCCTGCCGCTGCTGCTGCGCGGCATTGTGAAGAGCCCTGACGACAAGCGCCGTGGGGAAGTGCGGGATGCCTGGCGCAAAACTGCCGAAGCGGCGATCCATGCCTTGGAAGCCGAAGAGGTGGCTGACACCGGTGAAAACCCGGATGCCGCCCAGGCGGCCCTGGCCACCGAACTCAAGGGGCGCTTGATGGCCGAGTACCGGCATCAGTTGGAGGTCTACAACGATTCCGCCGAGGCCCAGGCCCTGGCGTTCCAGATGGACTTGCTGGAGCGCCGCCTGCGGCTCAAGGCCCTGCGTGCGCAACGGCTGGAGCTGTATCGGCTGAGCCGCCAGCATCAGATTGGCGACGATGTTCTACGCGAAGTGCTGGCCGACCTGGATATGAGCGAGGCCAATCTGGGGCAGGTGAAGTGAGGCGTTCGCCAGCAGCCGGCTCCTGTTGTGGGAGCCGGCTTGCCGGCGAAAGGCCTCAAGCGCGACGCAACACGAAATCGCGAATCCGCTCCGCGGCTTCCACGCATTCCGCCAGCGGCGCAACCAGCGCCATGCGTACACGTCCGGCACCGGGGTTGGTGCCGTCCACATCCCGCGACAGATAAGAGCCTGGAACCACGGTCACATGCTCCTGCTCGAACAGGTCGCGGCAGAAGGCGGCGTCATCCCCGGCCACGTTCGGCCACAGGTAGAAGCTGCCGTCCGGGCGCTGCACATCCATCACGGGCGCGAGGATCGCCAGCACCGCGTCGAACTTCTCGCGGTACAGGGCGCGGTTGGCGCGCACGTGCACTTCGTCGTTCCAGGCGGCGACGCTGGCCAGTTGGGTCTGCACCGGCATGGCGCAGCCGTGGTAGGTGCGGTACAGCAGGAAGCCCTTGAGAATCTCGGCGTCACCGGCGACGAAGCCCGAGCGCAGGCCCGGCAGGTTGGAGCGCTTGGACAGGCTATGGAACACCACGCAGCGCTTGAAGTCCTTGCGGCCCAGTTCGACGCAGGCGCTGAGCAGGCCTGGCGGCGGGGTCTGTTCGTCGAAGTACAGCTCGCTGTAGCACTCGTCGGAGGCGATCACAAAGTCGTGTTCGTCGGCCAGGGCGATCAGCTTTTTCAGGGTGTCCAGCGGGATCAGTGCGCCGGTGGGGTTGCCCGGCGAGCACAGGAAGAGGATCTGGCAGCGCTGCCAGATCTCGGCCGGTACGGCGTCGAAATCCGGGTTGAAGCCGTTTTCGTCCAGGCACGGCAGGTAGTGCGGCTTGGCCCCGGCGAGGAAGGCCGCGCCTTCGTAGATCTGATAGAAGGGGTTGGGGCTGACCACCAGGGCGTCTTCGCCGCGGTTGACCACGGTCTGGGTGAAGGCGAACAGCGCCTCGCGGGTGCCGTTGACTGGCAGCACATTGCGCGCCGGGTCGAGCCAGCCCGCGGGCACGCCAAAGCGCCGTTCGCACCAGCCGGCGATGGCTTCGCGCAGGGCCGGGATGCCCAGGGTGGTGGGGTAGACCGCCATCTGATCGAGGTTGCTGGCCAGGGCTTCGGCGACAAAGCTTGGCGAGCGGTGCTTGGGTTCGCCGATGGACAGGGCGATGGCGCGCTTGTCCGGGTTGGGTGTCACGGTGCCGAGCAAGGCGCGCAGCTTTTCGAACGGGTAGGGCTGCAACTGGTTCAGAGCGTGGTTCATGGAGGCGGTATCTCACTCAAAGCGGTGGTTCGGACCCGTCAGATGCTCAGGCGGGTCATTTCGATAGTCGGTTCGTGGCTGACGCTCAACTGCTCGACGATCGCATCCTGCAAGCGGCTGCACAGCTGGGGGTCGGACAGGGGCTGGTTGTGCGCGTCGGTGATGAAGAACACGTCTTCCACGCGCTCGCCCAGGGTAGCGATCTTGGCGTTCTGCAACGACAGGTCGAACTCCAGGAAGATCTTGCCGATTCGCGCCAGCAGGCCCGGGCGATCCGGGGCGCTGAGTTCCAGCACGGTCACCGGGCGTTGGGCGTCGTTGTGGATAGTCACCTCGGGGGCGAAGGCAAAATGCTTGAGCTGGCGCGGCACCCGGCGCTGGATGATGGTCGGGTAGTCATCGGGGTTGCGCAGGGCGTCGGTCAGGCCCTTGCGGATCTGCTCGACTCGCTGCGGGTTGTTGCCGATGGATTCGCCGTCGTTGTCCAGGACGATGTAGGTGTCGAGGGTGAACTGGCTGCTGGAGGTGATGATGCGCGCGTCATGGATGTTCAGGTTGAGCTGGTCCATGGCGGCTACGGTCACCGCGAAGAAGTCGTGCTGGTCCGGGGCGTAGATGAAGATCTGGGTACCGCCCTCGAATTCGCGCTGGGTGATTTCCTTGATCAGCACCAGCGGACCGCCATCGGCCGGCTGCTGGAGGATCGCATCGCTGTGCCAGGCCACGTCGCCGGCGGTGTGGCGCAGGAAGTAGTCGTCCCCCAGTTGGGACCAGAGTTGTTCCACTTCGTCCGGGTCGGTGCCGTTGCGCACCAGGATGTCCAGGGCCGCGCTCTGGGTCTGGCGGATCTGCTCTTCGCGGTCCACCGGGTTTTCCAGGCCGCGGCGCAGGGCGCGCTTGGTCTCGGTGTAGAGCTGGCGCAACAGGCTGGCGCGCCAGGAGTTCCACAGCGTCGGGTTGGTGGCGTAGATATCGGCGACGGTCAGTACGTAGAGGTAGTCGAGGCGGGTCTGGTCGACCACGATCTGTGCAAAATCGTGGATCACCTGTGGGTCGGACAAATCCTTGCGCTGAGCTGTGGTGGACATCACCAGGTGGTTCTGTACCAGCCAGACGATCAGCCGGGTATCCCACTGCGGCAACTGGTGGCGCACGCAGAAGGCTTCGGCATCCACGGCGCCGATTTCCGAGTGGTCGCCATGACGGCCCTTGCCGATGTCGTGGTACAGGCCGGCCAGGTAGATCAGCTCGGGCTTGGGCAGCTTGCCCATGAGCTTGCTGGCCAGGGGGAATTTCTCGGAGATCGGCGTGTACTGCATTTTGCGCAGGTGCTTGATCAGGTTCAGCGTGTGGGCGTCCACGGTATAGATGTGGAACAGGTCGTGCTGCATCTGCCCGACGATGAAGCCGAACTCCGGCAGGTAGCGTCCGAGAATGCCGTAGCGGTTCATCCGCCGCAGGTTGCGGTGGATGCCGATCTCGCACTTGAACAGCTCGATGAACAGGCTGGTGTTGCGGATATCGTGGCGGAAGTCGTCGTCGATCAGGTGCCGGTGTTCGCGCAGCAGGCGGATGGTGTCGGCGCGCACGCCCTTGATCTCCGGGTGCTGGGCCATCAGCACGAAGATCTCCAGCATGGCGAACGGCGTGCGCTTGAACACGTTGTCGTTGATCGCCTCGATGTAGCCATCGTGCAACTGGAAACGGGCGTTGATCGGCTGCGGCGGTGCCTCGTTCTCGGGGGCGAGGATGACCTCTTCGAAGTGCTGGATGATCAGGTCGCTCAACTGGGCGATGCTCATCACCACCCGGTAGTACTGCTGCATGAAGCTTTCGATGCTCTGCTTTGCATCTTCGCCCTCGAAGCCCAGCAGGGTGGCGATGGAGCGCTGGTGGTCGAGCAGCAGGCGGTCCTCGGCGCGTCCGGCGAGCATGTGCAGCGCGTAGCGAACCTTCCACAGGAACTCCTGGGACGAGGCCAGGAGCGCATTTTCGCTTTCCACCAGGAAGCCTTCGCCGGCCAGTGCGCGCAGGTTCAGGGTGCCGTACTGGCGGCGTGCGACCCAGAGGATGGTCTGGATGTCCCGCAACCCGCCCGGCGAGCCTTTGACGTTGGGCTCCAGGTTGTATTCGGTGTCGTTGTACTTGTGATGGCGGGCCTTCTGCTCGGCCCGCTTGGCCAGGAAAAAATCCTTGCTCGGCCACATGTGCTCGGTGCTGGTCACTTGCAGCATGCGCTGGCGCAGGTGCTCGGGGCCGGCAATGGTGCGGCTTTCCATCAGGTTGGTGATCACCGTCAGGTCGGCCCGCGCCTGTTCGGCGCATTCGTCCACCGAGCGCACGCTTTGCCCGACTTCCAGGCCAATGTCCCAGAGCAGGGTAAGAAAGCGTTCGATGGAGTCGCGGAAAATTTCGTGGTCGGCGCTGTCCAGGAGGATCAGCAGGTCGATGTCGGAATAGGGGTGCAGCTCGCCGCGACCGTAGCCGCCGACCGCCACCAGGGCGATGTCGGCGTCGTCGCTCCAGCTGAACTGGTCCCAGGCCTTTTGCAGGATGTTATCGATGAACCAGGCGCGGTCTTCGATCAGCCGGCGGATCTCCCGCCCACTGCGAAAGCGCGTATCCAGCACTTCCCGTGCCTGGCGGATGGCCTTCTTGAAGGCGGCGATGGGGCTGGCCTTCAGTGCCAGTTCCGCCTGGAACTGGCCGCGGTCGAAGAGTTCGGGGTCCACCTGCGGCATCGATTGGCTTTCCTTTCTATCTATAAGGTCGGGACGCAGCGTTGTGGATCAGGCAGACACCCGGGCGATGGTGTCATCGCTGCGCAGGGTGAAGATCTCGTAGCCGGTCTCGGTCACCAGCAGGGTGTGTTCCCACTGCGCCGAGAGCTTGCGGTCCTTGGTGATGGCGGTCCAGCCGTCGCCCAGGACCTTGGTGTCGGCCTTGCCCTGGTTGATCATCGGCTCGATGGTGAAGGTCATGCCGGCCTTGAGTTCCATACCGGTACCGGCACGGCCGTAGTGCAGGATCTGCGGCTCTTCGTGGAACACCTTGCCGATGCCGTGGCCGCAGAACTCGCGAACCACCGAGAAACCGTTCTTTTCCGCGTGCTTCTGGATCACTTCGCCGATGTCGCCCAGGCGGCAGCCCGGCTTCACCAGTTCAATGGCCTTGTACATGCATTCCTGGGTGACCTGCGACAGGCGCTCGGCCCAGACCGGCACGGTGCCGACGTGGAACATGCGGCTGGTGTCGCCGTGGTAACCGTCCTTGATGACGGTCACGTCGATGTTCAGGGTGTCGCCATCCTTCAGCGGCTTCTCGTTGGGAATGCCGTGGCACACCACGTGGTTGATCGAGGTGCAGATGGATTTGGGGAAGCCCTTGTAGTTCAGCGGGGCAGGGATCGCACCCTGCACATTGACGATGTAGTCATGGCAGATGCGGTCCAGTTCTTCGGTGGTGACACCGGGTTTGACATGCTCGGCAATCATTTCCAGCACGTCGGCGGCCAGTTTGCCGGCGACACGCATTTTGGCGATGTCCTCGGGAGTTTTGAGGGTGACGGTCATACAGGCTCTCTTGACGCCCAGGGGCGCGATAAACACGGAAATGGCTCGAAAACCCGCATGCGCAAGGCTTGGCCAACGATGGGCCAGCAAGGTTTTCAAAAGCCGCAAAGGTGCGATTCTAACAGAGGCTCAGCGCAAATCTGAGGTTCTGCTGGCGCTTCTCTCTATACAATGGTGCATTCTGGACCGATTCCAAGAGGCGGGCAAAATGCCTGCGGATCGCCGAGTGTGAATCCGGGTTCCGTTTTTGCCCTTGCTGTGGTATAAAATGCGCCGCTTTCCGGGGATGCCCCGAAAAGCTCAAACCCACACACGTGTCGACACGATGACCTGGGTGCCCTCAGCACAAGCTGTTGGTTGGTCATTGGGATACGTGGAGGCCTAACCCGACTTATTAAGGAACTATCATGTCCCAAGTCAACATGCGCGATATGCTGAAGGCCGGTGTGCACTTCGGTCACCAAACCCGTTACTGGAATCCGAAAATGGGCAAGTACATTTTCGGCGCGCGCAACAAGATCCACATCATCAACCTTGAAAAAACCCTGCCAATGTTCAACGAAGCTCTGACTTTCGTAGAGCGTCTGGCCCAGGGCAAAAACAAGATTCTGTTCGTCGGCACCAAGCGTTCCGCTGGCAAGATCGTTGCTGAAGAAGCAGCACGTTGCGGTTCGCCGTACGTCGATCACCGCTGGTTGGGCGGCATGCTGACCAACTACAAAACCATCCGTGCTTCCATCAAGCGTCTGCGTGACCTTGAAGTGCAAGCAGAAGACGGTACCTTCGCCAAGCTGACCAAGAAAGAGGCGCTGATGCGCACTCGCGATCTGGAAAAGCTGGATCGTTCCCTGGGTGGTATCAAGGACATGGGCGGCCTGCCTGACGCACTGTTCGTGATCGACGTTGACCACGAGCGCATCGCGATCACCGAAGCCAACAAGCTGGGCATCCCGGTCATCGGCGTTGTCGATACCAACAGCAGCCCGGAAGGCGTTGACTACATCATCCCAGGCAACGATGACGCCATTCGCGCCATCCAGCTGTACATGGGTTCGATGGCTGACGCCGTGATCCGTGGTCGCAACAACGTTGCTGGCGGCACCGAAGTGTTCGAAGAAGCTGCAGCACCGGCGGCTGAAGCCTGAGTAACTGACGCGTAGCGTTGACTCAGCACGCAAAAAGGGGGCTTGGCCCCCTTTTTGCCAACTCGAAAATCATTTCGTCGTCGCGCCCCGACAGTTTCTGTAATGCGGGGCTGTTATGAAGTGGTTTCGGGGCAATGCCCAAGAATTGAGCGCCCGTTCGATCGGGTGGAATGGTTGAAAACCTATCCAAGAGGATTTTGAAAATGGCAGAGATTACTGCAGCGTTGGTCAAAGAACTGCGCGAGCGTACCGGCGAAGGCATGATGGACTGCAAAAAGGCCTTGACCAAGGCCGGCGGCGACATCGAAAAAGCCATTGATGACATGCGTGCCTCCGGCGCCATCAAGGCTGCCAAGAAAGCAGGCAACGTGGCTGCTGAAGGCGCTATCGCCATCAAGGACGACGGTAAAGCCGCTGTCCTGCTGGAAGTCAACTCGCAGACCGACTTCCTGGCTCTGCAGGACGATTTCAAGGCATTCGTTGCCGCTAGCGTGGAAAAGGCTTTCGCTGACAAGCTGACCGACGCCGCTCCGCTGATCGAAGCTCAAGAAGCTGCCCGCCTGATCCTGGTTGGCAAGACTGGCGAGAACGTCAACATCCGTCGCCTGGCTCGCGTTGAAGGCGACGTGGTGGGTACCTACCTGCACGGCAACAAGATCGGTGTTGCGGTTGTTCTGAAAGGCGGTTCCGTTGAACTGGCCAAAGACATCGCCATGCACGTAGCGGCCAGCAACCCTGAGTTCCTGCTGCCATCGCAAGTTTCGGCTGAAGCGATTGAGCGTGAAAAGGCTGTGTTCCTGCAGCTGAACGAAGACAAGATGAAAGGCAAGCCAGCCGAAATCGTTGAAAAAATGATCGCTGGCCGTATCAGCAAGTTCCTGGCCGAAGCTAGCCTGGTTGAGCAAGCTTTCGTCAAGGACCCAGAAGTCACCGTAGGTGCTCTGGCCAAGAAAGGCGGCGCTGAAATCGTTTCCTTCACCCGTTTCGCGGTAGGTGAAGGCATCGAGAAGAAAGAAGACAACTTCGCCGAAGAAGTTGCTGCACAACTGGCTGCTGCCAAGCAACAGTAAGACGGTTTTTTCAACTGTCGCCCAGAAGAGGCTGCCCGCTCACGCGCGCAGCCTCTTTTCAAATGGGCAGGGTAATTTAGTTGTTTATCCTCGGAACCGCCTTACAAAGTCGTGTTCTGATGGCGCTGTGACAGCGTCAAGCTAGAGTGAACGCAGGCTGTAAACAGCCCGCAAAGAATTTTTTAAATACGCCGCAGGAGAGATTCGCAATGGCTCAGCAGGGCAGTGGTTATCAAGCTCGCTATAAACGCATTCTACTCAAGCTTAGCGGCGAGGCCCTGATGGGCTCGGAAGAGTTCGGGATCGATCCCAAGGTGCTGGATCGCATGGCGCTGGAAGTCGGCCAGCTGGTTGGTATCGGCGTCCAGGTAGGCTTGGTGATCGGTGGTGGCAACCTGTTCCGCGGCGCTGCATTGAGTGCGGCCGGGATGGATCGGGTCACGGGCGACCACATGGGCATGCTGGCCACTGTGATGAACGCCCTGGCCATGCGCGATGCGCTGGAACGTGCGAATATCTCGGCCATCGTGATGTCGGCTATTTCCATGGTCGGCGTGACCGATCACTATGACCGTCGCAAGGCGATGCGCCACCTGAACTCCAAAGAGGTGGTGATCTTCGCGGCCGGTACCGGCAACCCGTTCTTCACCACCGACTCCGCAGCCTGCCTGCGCGCCATCGAGATCGATGCCGACGTGGTGCTCAAGGCAACCAAGGTCGATGGTGTTTACACTGCAGACCCGTTCAAGGACCCGCATGCCGAGAAGTTCGATCATCTGACTTACGATGAAGTGCTGGATCGCAAGCTGGGAGTGATGGACCTGACGGCAATCTGCCTGTGCCGCGACCACAAGATGCCGCTGCGGGTATTTAACATGAACAAGCCCGGCGCCCTGCTGAATATCGTGCATGGTGGCGCTGAAGGAACCCTGATCGAGGAAGGCGAGCAATGATCAACGAAATCAAGAAAGACGCTCAAGAGCGCATGAAGAAAACCCTGGAGTCCCTGGCCCATGCATTCGGCCAGATTCGCACCGGCAAGGCACACCCCAGCATTCTGGGCAGTGTGATGGTGCCTTACTACGGTACCGACACACCGTTGAGTGGCGTTGCCAACGTTACCGTGAAGGATTCCCAGACCCTGCAGGTCGTGCCGTTCGAGCGCAATATGCTCGGAGCCATCGACAAGGCCATCGGCAGTGCCGGTCTTAACCTCAACCCGACCAACCTGGGCGAGCTGCTGCTGATCAAGATGGCACCGCTGACCGAGGAAACCCGTAAGGGCTTCACCAAGCAGGCGCGTGCTGCGGCCGAGGATGCGCGGGTTGCTGTGCGCAACATTCGCCGTGATGCCCTGGGTGAGTTGAAGAAGCTGACCAAGGACAAGGAAATCAGCGAAGACGAAGAGCGCCGTGGCAGCGCCGAAATCGATAAGCTGATCAAGGACTTTGAAGCTCAGATCGCCAAGGCGACTGAGGAAAAAGAAAAGGACTTGATGGCCGTATAAGGGTCAGGCGTTTTCATGGAAAAGACCAAGCAGTCCGTGTTGTCCTCGGTGCCGCGCCATGTGGCGATCATCATGGACGGTAATAACCGCTGGGCAAAAAAACGCTTTATGCCGGGTGTCGCCGGGCATAAGGCGGGTGTCGATGCGGTACGTGCAGTGATCGAAGTGTGCGCTGAGGCCAAGGTCGAGGTGCTGACCCTGTTTGCCTTTTCCAGTGAAAATTGGCAGCGCCCGGCTGACGAAGTCAGTGCCTTGATGGATCTGTTCTTCAAGGCCCTGCGTCGTGAGGCCAAACGCCTCAATGAGAACAACATCAGCCTGCGGATCATTGGCGACCGTTCACGCTTCCATCCCGAGTTGCAGGCGGCGATGCGCGAGGCGGAGGCCATTACCGCGGGCAGTGATCGTTTCATCCTGCAGATTGCCGCCAACTATGGCGGGCAGTGGGATATCGCCCAGGCCGCCCAGCGCCTGGCGCGGGAGGTCCAGGCCGGTCATCTGCGGCCCGAGGACATCACGCCGGGCCTGTTGCAGACTTGTCTTGCGACCGGCGATCTGCCGCTGCCGGACCTGTGCATCCGTACCGGTGGCGAACATCGCATCAGTAACTTCCTGCTGTGGCAACTGGCTTATGCCGAGTTGTATTTCTCCGACCTGTTCTGGCCGGACTTCAAACACGAAGCCATGCGCAATGCGCTGGCCGATTACGCATCTCGCCAGCGGCGCTTCGGTAAGACGAGCGAGCAGGTCGAGGCTGGAGCCCGGGTTTAATGCTTAAACAACGAATCATTACTGCGCTGATCCTGCTGCCGATCGCCTTGTGCGGGTTCTTCCTGCTCGAAGGCTCGGGGTTCGCCCTGTTCATCGGCCTGGTGGTAAGCCTGGGTGCCTGGGAATGGGCGCGCCTGGCGGGCTTCGAGGCGCAGCCGGCTCGGGTGGTCTTCGCCGTGGTGGTGGCGGCGCTGTTGTTCCTGATGTATCTGGTTCCGGGCGTTGCGCCCTGGGTGCTGGGTGCTGCGGTGCTTTGGTGGGCGCTGGCGACCTACCTGGTGCTGACCTATCCGCGTTCCAGTGAGCAATGGTCCGGTGCCGCACCCAAGTTGTTGATCGGTCTGCTGATCCTGCTGCCGGCCTGGCAAGGGCTGGTGTTCATCAAGCAGCTGCCACTGGGCAACTGGTTGATCATGGCGGTGATGGTGCTGGTGTGGGGTGCGGATATCGGTGCCTACTTCTCCGGCAAGGCCTTCGGCAAGCGCAAGCTGGCGCCCCAGGTCAGCCCGGGCAAGAGCTGGGAGGGCGTGTACGGCGGCCTGGCGCTGAGCCTGGTGATCACTGCGGTAGTGGGGGTTGTGCGTGACTGGACCCTGGGGCAGATGATCCTGGGGTTGCTGGGTGCAGCGATCGTTGTATTCATTTCGGTGGTCGGCGACCTGACCGAGAGCATGTTCAAGCGCCAGTCGGGTATCAAGGACAGTAGCAACCTGCTGCCCGGTCATGGTGGGGTGCTGGACCGCATCGACAGCCTGACCGCGGCCATTCCGGTGTTTGCCGTGCTGTTGTGGATGGCTGCGCTGTGACGGCTGTACAACAGATCACGGTTTTGGGGGCTACCGGTTCTATCGGTCTGAGCACCCTGGATGTGATTGCCCGTCATCCGGATCGTTACCAAGTGTTTGCCCTGACGGGCTTCACACGTCTGGCCGAGCTGCTGGCGTTGTGCGTAAAGCATCAGCCCCGTTTTGCGGTGGTGCCCGAGGCCGCGGCCGCCAGCCGTCTTCAGCAAGACTTGCGCGCCGCCGGCCTGGCTACCCAGGTGCTGGTGGGAGAGCAGGGGTTGTGCGAGGTGGCCTCGGCTCCGCAAGTCGATACCGTGATGGCGGCGATTGTCGGTGCGGCGGGGCTGCGCCCGACGCTGGCGGCGGTTGAGGCTGGCAAGAAGATCCTGTTGGCCAACAAGGAAGCGCTGGTGATGTCTGGCGCGCTGTTCATGCAGGCAGTGGGCAAGAGTGGTTCTGTGTTGTTGCCTATCGACAGTGAGCACAATGCGATCTTTCAATGCATGCCCGCGGATTTTTCCCGCGGGCTGAGCCGGGTCGGTGTGCGACGTATTCTTCTGACGGCTTCGGGTGGTCCTTTCCGTCAGACGCCTTTGGAAGAGCTTGAGCATGTTTCCCCCGAACAGGCCTGTGCCCATCCGAACTGGTCCATGGGGCGCAAGATCTCCGTGGACTCGGCAAGCATGATGAACAAGGGGCTGGAACTGATCGAGGCCTGCTGGCTGTTTGATGCCAGGCCTTCTCAGGTCGAAGTGGTGGTGCACCCGCAAAGCGTGATCCACTCGCTGGTGGATTACGTCGACGGTTCGGTCCTGGCGCAGTTGGGTAACCCGGATATGCGCACCCCGATCGCCAATGCCCTGGCCTGGCCTGAGCGCATTGATTCCGGTGTGGCGCCGCTGGATCTGTTCGCCATTGCTCGCCTGGATTTCCAGGCACCCGACGAGCAGCGGTTCCCTTGCCTGCGTCTGGCACGGCAAGCTGCCGAGGCGGGTAACAGCGCTCCGGCCATGCTGAATGCGGCCAATGAGGTGGCGGTATCGGCGTTTCTCGAGCGGCGCATCCGCTACCCGGAGATCGCGAGTATCATCGATGAAGTTTTAACCCGTGAGCCTGTGGTCGCAGTCAATGAACTCGACGCAGTGTTTGCGGCAGACGCCAGGGCTCGAGTCCTGGCGCAACAATGGTTGCAGCGTAACGGGCGATAGGATTCGCGACCGGGGCGAGTGGCGGCGAATAGGATTGCGGAGAAAGTAGATGAGCGCGCTCTATATGATTGTCGGCACCCTGGTAGCCCTGGGTGTGCTGGTCACCTTCCATGAATTCGGTCACTTCTGGGTCGCCCGTCGCTGTGGCGTCAAGGTTCTGCGCTTCTCCGTGGGCTTTGGCATGCCCTTGTTGCGCTGGCATGATCGTCGCGGCACCGAGTTCGTCATCGCCGCTATCCCGCTGGGCGGCTACGTGAAGATGCTGGATGAGCGTGAAGGTGAGGTGGCTGCCGAGGAGCTCGATCAGTCCTTCAACCGCAAGTCGGTTCGCCAGCGTATCGCGATCGTTGCTGCCGGTCCGATTGCCAACTTTCTCCTTGCACTGGTGTTTTTCTGGGCCCTGGCGATGCTGGGCAGCCAGCAGGTGCGGCCGGTCATCGGTGATGTAGAGGCTGGCAGTATTGCTGCCAAGGCCGGGCTCAGTGCCGGCCAGGAAATCGTCGCCGTCGACGGCGAGCCGACTACCGGCTGGGCGGCCGTGAACCTGCAACTGGTGCGGCGCCTGGGTGAAAGCGGCGCACTGCAGGTGCTGGTGCGTGAGCAGGGTGCCACTGTGGATTCGCCACGCCAGCTGGAATTGGATAAATGGCTGAAAGGGGCTGATGAGCCGGATCCGATTCGCTCCCTGGGCATTCGTCCGTGGCGTCCGGCCCTGCCGCCGGTGCTGGCTGAACTTGACCCCAAGGGCCCGGCCCAGGCCGCTGGCCTGAAGACCGGCGATCGTCTGTTGGCCCTTGATGGCCAGTCGCTCAATGACTGGCAGCAAGTGGTGGATTGGGTCCGTGTGCACCCTGATACGAAAATTGTGCTGCATGTCGAGCGCGATGGTGCTCAAATCGACGTCCCCGTGACCTTGGCCAGCCGCGGCGAAAGCAAAGCGCCAAATGGCTACCTGGGGGCAGGGGTGAAAGCAGTGGATTGGCCGCCGCAGATGCTCCGCGAGGTCAGCTACGGGCCCTTGGAAGCCATTGGTGAAGGTGCCCGACGGACCTGGACCATGAGCGTCCTGACCCTCGAATCACTGAAGAAAATGTTGTTCGGCGAGCTCTCGGTAAAAAACTTGAGTGGACCGATAACCATTGCTAAAGTGGCGGGCGCTTCTGCCCAGTCGGGCATTGCTGATTTCTTGAATTTCCTTGCTTATCTGAGTATTAGCCTGGGTGTTCTGAATTTGTTGCCCATCCCGGTACTGGATGGGGGGCATTTGCTGTTTTATCTGATCGAGTGGGCGCGTGGTCGTCCCTTGTCGGATCGGGTGCAAGGTTGGGGGATACAGATCGGTATCAGCTTGGTGGTCGGAGTCATGTTGCTTGCTCTGGTCAACGATCTGGGTCGTCTGTAACGCTTCGCTGAATTGCGAATCTGCCGCATTTTGCGGCAGTTTGTTTATTGCCAGTTGGAATAAGAAAGGACTTCATGAAACGTCTGCTGCTAACTGCGGTTCTCACCGTATTGATGATCGCCGAAGTTCACGCCGAGTCCTTCACTATCTCCGATATCCGCGTCAACGGCCTCCAGCGCGTTTCCGCGGGTAGCGTCTTTGGTGCCTTGCCGTTGAACGTCGGCGAGCAGGCGGACGACCGTCGCCTGGTGGAATCCACTCGTGCGCTGTTCAAAACCGGTTTCTTTCAAGACATCCAGCTGGGCCGCGATGGCAACGTCCTGGTCATCACGGTAGTCGAACGTCCGTCGGTTGCCAGTATCGAGATCGAAGGCAACAAGGCGATCTCTACTGAAGACCTGATGAAAGGGCTCAAGCAGTCCGGTCTGGCGGAAGGTGAAATCTTCCAGCGCGCGACCCTCGAAGGCGTGCGCAACGAGCTGCAGCGTCAATATGTCGCTCAGGGTCGTTACTCGGCCAGCGTTGAAACCGAAGTCGTGCCGCAGCCACGTAACCGGGTTGGCCTGAAGGTCAAGATCAACGAAGGCACAGTCGCAGCCATCCAGCACATCAACGTGGTAGGCAACACCGTCTTCCCCGATGAAGACCTGATCGGCCTGTTCGAACTCAAGACCACCAACTGGCTGTCGTTCTTCAAGAACGACGACAAGTACGCCCGTGAAAAACTCTCCGGTGACCTGGAGCGCCTGCGTTCCTACTACCTGGACCGCGGCTATATCAACATGGATATCGCCTCGACCCAGGTGTCCATCACCCCGGACAAGAAGCATGTCTACATCACCGTCAACATCAACGAAGGCGAGAAGTACAGCGTTCGTGACGTGAAGCTCAGCGGTGACCTGAAAGTCCCTGAAGACCAGGTCAAGGCGCTGCTGCTGGTGGAAAAAGGCCAGGTGTTCTCGCGCAAGCTGATGACCACCACTTCCGAACTCATCACTCGCCGCCTGGGCAACGAGGGTTATACCTTCGCCAACGTCAACGGCGTGCCTCAGCCTCACGATGAAGACCACACCGTGGACATCACCTTTGTGGTGGACCCGGGCAAGCGTGCCTATGTCAACCGCATCAACTTCCGTGGCAACACCAAGTCCGAGGACGAAGTGCTGCGTCGCGAGATGCGTCAGATGGAAGGCGGCTGGGCTTCGACCTACCTGATCGACCAGTCCAAGACTCGTCTTGAGCGCCTGGGCTTCTTCAAGGAAGTCAACGTCGAGACCCCGGCCGTGCCGGGTGTGGATGACCAGGTTGACGTGAACTACGCGGTTGAAGAACAAGCATCCGGTTCGATCACCGCCAGCGTCGGCTTCGCCCAGAGCGCGGGTCTGATCCTCGGTGGTTCGATCACCCAGAACAACTTCCTGGGTACCGGTAACAAGGTCAGCATCGGCCTGACCCGCAGCGAATACCAGAGCCGCTACAACTTCGGCTACGTAGACCCCTACTGGACCGCCGATGGCGTGAGCCTGGGCTACAACGCCTTCTATCGCACCACTGACTACAAAGACCTCGACGTCGACGTGGCCAGCTATGCGGTGGACAGCCTGGGTGCCGGCGTCAGCGTGGGCTACCCGATCAGCGAGACTTCGCGTCTGACCTTCGGCCTGACTGCGCAGCAGGACAAGATCAAGACCGGCCTGTACACCGTCGACGAAATCTTCGACTTCGTGAACAAGCAGGGCGACAGCTACCTGAACTTCAAGGCCTCGGCCGGCTGGTCCGAATCGACCCTGAACAAAGGCGTATTGGCGACCCGTGGTCATTCGCAAAGCCTGGTGCTGGAAACCACTACCCCGGGCAGCGACCTGTCGTTCTTCAAACTCGACTACCGTGGCCAGTTGTTCACGCCGTTGAGTGAGAACTACACCATGCGCTTCCATACCGAGCTGGGTTATGGCGACGGCTTTGGTGATACCAAGGGCTTGCCGTTCTACGAGAACTACTATGCTGGTGGCTTCAACTCGGTACGTGGCTTCAAGGACAGCACTCTGGGCCCACGCAGTACTCCTAGTCGTGGCGTTGGTGTAACCGGTAACGTCGGTACGGCTGCCGACCCGGACCAGGATCCACTGCCATTCGGCGGTAACGTATTGATCCAGGGTGGTGCCGAGTTGCTGTTCCCGCTGCCTTTCGTCAAGGATCAGCGCTCGCTGCGTACTTCCTTGTTCTGGGATGTGGGTAACGTCTTCAACTCTCGCTGTGAAAGCACGTCCAACACCATTGCGGCGTCGAACGTGAAAACGCAGTGCAACGATATCAGCCTGAGCAATCTGGCCAGTTCGGTTGGTGTCGGTGTGACTTGGGTCACCGCTCTGGGCCCGTTGAGCTTTGCCCTGGCAATGCCAGTGAAGAAACCGGATAACGCTGAAACCCAGGTGTTCCAATTCTCTCTCGGTCAGACTTTCTAACAGCCTGATCCAAGATAACGACAATGGATTTTGTAGGAGTGCATCGTGCGTAAGTTGACTCAATTGGTTCTCCTGGCCACCGTTCTGGTCGCGAGCCCGGCGTTTGCCGAAATGAAAATCGCCGTCCTGAACTATCAGATGGCCCTGCTGGAATCCGACGCGGCCAAGAAGTACGCCGTGGATGCCGAGAAAAAGTTCGGCCCTCAGTTGACCAAGCTGAAGACTCTGGAAAGCAGCGCCAAAGGCATCCAGGATCGACTGGTTGCCGGTGGCGACAAGATGCAGCAGGGCGAGCGTGAACGCCTGGAGCTCGAGTTCAAGCAAAAGGCCCGTGACTTCCAGTTCCAGTCCAAGGAGCTGAACGAAGCCAAGGCCGTTGCCGACCGCGAAATGCTCAAGCAACTGAAGCCGAAGCTGGACAGCGCTGTGGAAGAAGTCATCAAGAAAGGCGGTTTCGACCTGGTCTTCGAGCGTGGCGCAGTGATTGATGTCAAACCTCAGTACGACATCACTCGCCAGGTTATCGAGCGTATGAATCAGCTGAAGTAAGCCATGACTGCGATCATAAAACTCGGCCAGTTGGCCGAGTTCCTCGGCGCCACCTTGAGTGGCGACGCGGAGAAGGAAATCACTGGGCTAGCCACCTTGCAGGAGGCTGGCCCATCTCAGTTGAGCTTTTTGGCAAATCCCCAGTACCGCAAGTACCTGGTGGACTGCCAGGCCGGCGCGGTGCTGTTGAAGGCCGCGGATGCCGAAACTTATGCCGGTGACGCACTGGTCGTGGCCGATCCCTACCTGGCCTATGCGCGCATTTCCCATTTGTTCGATCCCAAGCCAAAGGCACAGGCAGGTATTCATCCTTCTGCGGTGATTGCCGCTGATGCGCAGGTAGATCCTGCGGCCAGCATTGGCCCCTTTGCCGTGATCGAGAGCGGTGCGCGGATTGCTGCCGGTGTGACCATTGGCGCTCACTGCTTTATCGGCGCCCGCTGCGAAATCGGCGAAGGTGGCTGGTTGGCACCACGGGTGACCCTGTATCACGACGTGCGTATCGGCAAGCGTGTGGTCATTCAGTCGGGGGCTGTGCTGGGGGGTGAAGGTTTTGGTTTTGCCAATGAAAAAGGCGTCTGGCAGAAAATCGCCCAGATTGGCGGCGTGACCATCGGTGACGATGTAGAAATCGGCGTCAACACGGCGATCGATCGCGGTGCCCTGGCCGATACCGTCATTGGCAATGGCGTGAAGCTGGACAACCAGATCCAGATCGCCCACAACGTCCAGGTTGGTGATCACACCGCCATGGCTGCTTGTGTGGGGATCTCCGGCAGTACCAAGATCGGCAAGCACTGTATGCTCGCCGGTGGCGTTGGCCTGGTTGGGCATATCGATATTTGCGACAACGTATTCCTCACCGGGATGACCATGGTGACCCACTCGATTACCGAGCCGGGGGCCTACTCTTCCGGTACGGCCATGCAGCCTGCTGCCGAGTGGCGCAAAAGCGCGGCACGCATCCGCCAGTTGGATGACCTTGCACGGCGCTTGCGTCAATTGGAAAAGCGCGTTGGGGACGTGACCCCCGACGGCAATGCTTCATCTGATGGCTGATACCATTTCCATATCAAGTGTGCACAGCCGCTAGACTGCCTCCTTGATTTGCTAGAGGAGCGTGCGTTAGTCGCGCGCTCCCACTCTTTACTACAGGCTTCCCCCCGAAATGATGGACATCAACGAGATTCGCGAATACTTGCCTCACCGTTACCCTTTCCTGTTGGTGGATCGGGTAGTGGACCTGGATGTTGAAGGCAAGTGCATTCGTGCCTACAAGAATGTCAGCATCAACGAACCGTTCTTCAATGGTCACTTTCCTGCGCACCCGATCATGCCGGGCGTGCTGATCATCGAGGCCATGGCTCAGGCTGCGGGCATTCTCGGTTTCAAGATGCTCGACGTGAAGCCCGCCGACGGCACCCTCTATTACTTCGTCGGTTCCGACAAGCTGCGCTTCCGCCAGCCGGTGCTGCCGGGTGACCAGTTGATCCTTGAAGCCAAGTTCATCAGCTGCAAGCGCCAGATCTGGAAGTTCGAATGCCAGGCTTCGGTCGACGGCAAGCCGGTGTGCTCTGCCGAGATCATCTGTGCGGAACGCAAACTATGAGTTTGATTGACCCTCGCGCAATCATCGATCCGACGGCCGTCCTGGCCGACGACGTTGAGGTTGGCCCGTGGTCGATCGTCGGCGCTGGTGTGGAAATCGGCGAGGGTACAGTGATCGGGCCCCATGTGATTCTCAAGGGCCCTACCCGGATCGGTAAGCACAACCGCATCTACCAGTTTTCGTCGGTAGGTGAGGACACGCCTGATCTGAAATACAAGGGCGAGGAAACCCGCCTGGTGATCGGTGACCACAACGTGATCCGCGAAGGCGTGACCATTCACCGTGGCACCGTCCAGGATCGTTCCGAAACCACTCTGGGTGATCACAACCTGGTCATGGCCTATGCCCACATCGGCCATGACAGCGTTATTGGCAACCACTGCATCCTGGTCAACAACACCGCCTTGGCCGGCCATGTGCATGTGGATGACTGGGCGATTCTCTCCGGTTTCACCCTGGTGCATCAGTATTGCCATATCGGCGCCCACAGCTTTTCCGGCATGGGCACCGCGATCGGCAAGGACGTGCCGGCATTCGTCACCGTATTCGGCAACCCCGCCGAAGCCCGCAGCATGAACTTCGAAGGCATGCGCCGCCGCGGCTTCAGCGAAGATGCGATCCACGCGCTGCGTCGTGCCTATAAGACGGTCTATCGCCAAGGGTTGACGGTTGATCAGGCCTTGGCCGAGCTGGCCGAGCCGGCTGCACAGTTCCCTGAAGTCGCAGTCTTTCGTGACTCGATCCAGTCCTCGACTCGCGGCATCACCCGTTAATCATGAGCACTCTGCGTATTGCGCTGGTGGCTGGCGAAGCCTCCGGCGACATTCTCGGCGCCGGTTTGATGCGAGCTCTCAAGGCTCAGCACCCGGCTGTCGAATTCATAGGGGTCGGTGGTCCGCTGATGGAGGCCGAAGGCCTTGTTTCCTACTTCCCCATGGAGCGCCTGGCGGTCATGGGGCTGGTAGAGGTGCTTGGGCGCCTGCGTGAGCTGCTGGCTCGACGCAAGAAGCTGATCCAGACCCTGATTGCTGAAAAACCGGATGTGTTCATCGGTATCGATGCCCCGGATTTCACCCTGAATATCGAACTCAAGCTGCGTCAGGCCGGGATCAAGACCGTGCACTACGTCAGTCCTTCGGTCTGGGCCTGGCGGCAGAAGCGGGTGCTGAAGATCCGCGAAGGCTGCGACCTGATGCTGACCCTGTTCCCCTTCGAAGCCCGCTTCTATGAAGAGAAGGGGGTACCGGTGAAGTTCGTCGGTCACTCTCTGGCCGATGCCATTCCGCTGGAGGCCGACCGGGCCGCTGCACGCGCGGAGCTGGGGTTGCCGGACGGGCCGTTGGTGGCCTTGATGCCCGGTAGTCGCGGTGGCGAAGTAGGGCGCCTGGGCGCCTTGTTCCTCGATGCCGCTCAGCGCCTGCGGGCCATGCGCCCCGGCGTGCGTTTCATCATGCCTTGCGCCAGCCCGGAGCGGCGGGTACAGCTGGAGCAGTTGCTGGCCAATCGTGATCTGCCACTGACGTTGCTCGATGGCCAGTCCCACAAGGCCCTGGCTGCTTGCGATGCGGTGTTGATCGCCTCCGGTACCGCGACCCTGGAAGCCTTGCTCTACAAGCGCCCGATGGTCGTGGCTTATCGCCTGGCGCCGCTGACCTTCTGGATTCTCAAGCGCATGGTCAAGAGCCCGTACATTTCCCTGCCGAACCTGCTGGCCCAGCGCCTCCTGGTGCCTGAGCTGCTGCAGGACGATGCCACGGCCGATGCCCTGGCCCAGACCTTGTCGCCGCTGATCGAAGGTGGCCAAGAGCAGACTCGCGGCTTTGACGAGATCCACCGAACCTTGCGTCGCGACGCATCCAACCAGGCCGCGCAAGCCGTGCTTGGGCTGATCGGCAAATGACTGTGAGTAACCCGAAAATGCAAATGGGCCTGGATTTCACCCTGGTGGCGGATGCCGAGGACCTGGTGGCCGGGGTCGATGAGGTCGGTCGTGGCCCTTTGTGTGGGGCAGTGGTCACCGCGGCAGTGATTCTTGACCCGAAGCGACCGATTCTCGGCCTCAACGATTCGAAGAAGCTCACCGAAGCCCGGCGCGAGAAGCTGTTCGACGAAATCTGCGAAAAAGCCCTGAGCTGGTGCATCGCTCGGGCTGAGGTCGAGGAAATCGACGAGCTGAACATCCTCCATGCCACCATGCTGGCCATGCAGCGCGCCGTGGAGGGGCTGAGTGTGACCCCGAAACTGGCGATGATCGATGGCAACCGTTGCCCGAAGCTGGCGATGCCGGCTGAAGCTGTAGTCAAGGGCGACAGCAAGGTTCCGGCGATTGCCGCGGCATCGATCCTGGCCAAGGTCAGCCGTGACCGCGAAATGGCCGCTTTCGAGCTGATCTACCCGGGTTATGGCATCGGTGGCCACAAGGGCTACCCGACCCCGGTGCATCTGGAAGCCCTGGCCCGCCTGGGGCCGACGCCGATTCACCGGCGCTCTTTCGCTCCGGTGCGGCAAGCCTACGAAGCCCGCGAGGCGCTGGGCGAGATTCAGTCCTGAGGCTGATGTTTTAGTCGAGGCCCGGTACAATCCGGGCCTTGTTGTTTTCGCGCTTATTACAGGATCACTATGCCGGCTTCATTCGTTCACCTGCGCCTGCACACTGAATATTCCCTGGTCGACGGTCTGGTGCGGATCAAGCCGCTGGTCAAGGCGCTGGCCGGCATGGGCATGCCGGCGGTGGCGGTCACCGACCAGAACAACATGTGTTCCCTGGTCAAGTTCTATAAAACCAGCATGGGCGCGGGGATCAAGCCGATCTGCGGCGCCGACCTGTGGCTGTCGAACAAGGACCCGGATAACCCCCTGAGCCGCATCAGCCTGCTGGTGATGAACGCCGTGGGTTACCGCAACCTGACCGAGCTGATTTCCCGCGGCTTCATCGATGGCCAGCGCAACGGCCAGATCATCATCGAGCGTGAGTGGGTGGCGGAGGCCGCGGAAGGCCTGATCATGCTCTCGGCGGCCAAGGAGGGCGAGATCGGCATGGCCCTCATCGCCGGCGATCTCGAGGTTGCCGAGACCCTGGCCCGGGAGTGGATGGCGGTATTCCCCGAGCGCTTCTACCTGGAAGTACAGCGTACCAACCGCCCCAACGACGAAGAGCAATTGCACGCCGCGGTGGCCCTGGCCGACAAGATCGGCGCGCCGCTGGTGGCCACCAACGATGTGCGTTTCATCAAGCAGGAAGACTTCGAAGCCCACGAAACCCGGGTTTGCATCGGTGAAGGCCGGGCCCTGGACGATCCGCGGCGCTCAAAGAACTACAGCGATCAGCAGTACCTGAAAAGTGCCGAGGAAATGGCCGAGCTGTTCAGCGACCTGCCTGAGGCCTTGGAAAACACTGTCGAAATCGCCAAGCGCTGCAACATCGAGGTCAAGCTGGGCAAGCACTTCTTGCCTGACTACCCGATTCCCGATGGCATGACCATCGATGAGTACTTCCGCAAGGTTTCCTTCGACGGCCTGGAAGAGCGCCTCAGCGTGCTGCTGCCCAAGGACACCACCGAGGACTACGAGGCCAAGCGTCAGGTCTACGTCGACCGGTTGAATTTCGAACTGGATATCATCATCCAGATGGGCTTCCCCGGTTACTTCCTGATCGTTATGGACTTTATCCAGTGGGCCAAGAACAACGGCGTACCGGTAGGCCCGGGCCGGGGGTCGGGTGCCGGTTCCCTGGTGGCCTATGTGCAGAAGATCACCGACCTCGACCCGCTGGAATACGACCTGCTGTTCGAACGTTTCCTTAACCCGGAACGGGTCTCCATGCCCGACTTCGACGTCGACTTCTGCATGGACGGCCGCGACCGGGTGATCGACTACGTGGCCGAGAAATACGGCCGCAACGCGGTGAGCCAGATCATCACCTTCGGTTCCATGGCGGCCAAGGCGGTGGTGCGTGACGTGGCGCGGGTCCAGGGCAAGTCTTACGGCCTGGCCGACCGTCTGTCGAAGATGATCCCCTTCGAAGTCGGCATGACCCTGGAAAAAGCCTACGAGCAGGAGGAGATCCTGCGGGACTTCATCAAGGTCGATGAAGAGGCGGCGGAAATCTGGGAGATGGCGCGCAAGCTCGAGGGCGTGGTGCGTAACGTCGGCAAGCACGCCGGGGGCGTGGTGATTGCGCCGACCAAGCTTACCGACTTCTCGCCGATCTACTGCGACGAAGAAGGCGGCGGCCTGGTGACCCAGTTCGACAAGGATGACGTCGAGGCGGCCGGCCTGGTGAAGTTCGACTTCCTCGGTCTGCGGACCCTGACCATCATCGACTGGGCGCTGAAAACCATCAACCGCGACCGCGCCAAGGTCGGCGAGGAACCGCTGGATATCGCCTTTATCCCGCTGGACGACAAGCCGACCTACAGCCTGTTGCAGAAAGCTGAAACCACCGCGGTGTTCCAGCTTGAATCCCGGGGCATGAAGGAGCTGATCAAGAAGCTCAAGCCCGACTGCCTGGAAGACCTGATCGCACTGGTGGCCTTGTTCCGTCCGGGGCCGCTGCAATCGGGCATGGTGGATGACTTCATCAACCGCAAGCACGGCCGCGCCGAGCTGGCCTACCCGCACCCGGACTATCAGTACGACGGCCTGCAGCCAGTACTGGCGCCGACCTACGGCATCATCCTGTACCAGGAACAGGTGATGCAGATCGCCCAGGTCATGGCCGGCTACACCCTGGGCGGTGCGGACATGCTGCGTCGAGCCATGGGTAAGAAAAAGCCCGAGGAGATGGCCAAGCAGCGGGGCGGCTTCATTGAAGGTTGCGCCAGCAACAACATCGATGCGGACCTGGCGGGCAACATCTTCGACCTGGTGGAAAAGTTCGCCGGCTACGGCTTCAACAAATCCCACTCCGCCGCCTACGGCCTGGTGTCGTACCAGACCGCCTGGCTCAAGGCGCACTACCCGGCGCCGTTCATGGCGGCGGTACTCTCCGCGGATATGCACAACACCGACAAGGTCGTGACCTTGATCGAGGAAGTGCGGATCATGAAGCTGCGCCTCGACGCGCCGGACGTGAACACCTCCGAGTTCAAGTTCACGGTGAACGACGAAGGTCGCATCGTCTATGGCCTGGGGGCGATCAAGGGCGTCGGCGAGGGGCCGGTGGAAGCCATCACCGAAGCCCGCGAGGCAGGGCCTTTCAAGGATCTGTTCGATTTCTGCGCCAGGGTCGACCTCAAGCGCATCAACAAGCGGACCCTGGACGGCTTGATTCGAAGCGGCGCCCTGGACCGCCTGGGGCCGCACTTCTTCGATGAGCCCAAGGCCTACCAGGCCAATATCGACCAGAACCGCGCCGTGCTGCTGGCGGCCATGGAAGAGGCGATCAAGGCCGCGGAGCAGACCGCTCGTACCCACGACAGTGGTCACGCCGACCTGTTCGGCGGGGTCTTCGTCGATGAGGATGCGGATGTCTACGCCAACCATCGCAAGGCCAAGGAACTGACCCTCAAGGAACGCCTGAAAGGCGAGAAAGATACCCTGGGGCTGTACCTGACCGGGCACCCGATCGACGAGTATGAAGGCGAGATCCGTCGTTTCGCCCGCCAGCGCATCATCGACCTGAAGCCGGCCCGGGATACCCAGACCGTGGCCGGCATGATCATCGCCCTGCGGGTGATGAAGAACAAAAAAGGCGACAAGATGGGCTTCATCACCCTCGACGACCGCTCGGGGCGGATTGAGGCCTCGCTGTTTGCCGATGCGTTCCACTCGGCGCAGTCACTGCTGCAGACCGACGCCATGGTGGTGGTGGAGGGCGAGGTCAGCAACGACGACTTCTCCGGCGGCCTGCGCCTGCGGGTCAAGCGGGTGATGAGCATGGAGGATGCGCGGACCAACCTGGCGGAAAGCCTGCGCCTGAAAGTCCACAGCGATGCCCTGAAGGGCGATCAGCTACGCTGGCTGGGTGATCTGTTCAAGCGTCACCGCGGCGCATGCCCGATCACCATGGAGTACACCCGGGATGACGCCAAGGCCCTGCTGCAGTTTGGCGAGAACTGGCGGATCGATCCGGCGGACAGCTTGATTCAAGCCCTGCGTGACCAGTTCGGGCGAGACAACGTCTTCCTCCAATACCGTTGACGGTGAGGTGCCATCATTGCGCCTCATCGTCACTTGAATTTTTAATCTCGACCTCAACGCGTCCGTCCCTTAAGGTAGGGCGCGAATAGACAACCGGCCGGCCCAAGCTCCCTTGGACGTCGAGCCCAGACGGACGCCTATGAACCCGAATTTTCTTGATTTCGAACAGCCGATCGCCGACCTGCAAGCCAAGATCGAAGAGTTGCGCTTGGTCGGTAATGACAATTCGCTGAATATCGGCGATGAGATTTCCCGCCTGCAGGACAAGAGCAACACCCTGACCGAGGACATCTTCGGCAAGCTCACCAGCTGGCAGATCGCACGTCTGGCGCGGCACCCGCGTCGCCCGTACACCCTGGACTACATCCAGCACATCTTCACCGAGTTCGACGAGCTGCATGGCGATCGCCATTTCTCCGACGATGCGGCCATCGTGGGTGGCGTTGCTCGCCTGGACGAGCAGCCGGTGATGATCATCGGGCACCAGAAAGGCCGTGAAGTACGGGAGAAGGTCCGCCGCAACTTCGGCATGCCGCGTCCGGAAGGCTACCGCAAGGCCTGCCGCCTGATGGAAATGGCCGAACGCTTCAAGATGCCGATCCTGACCTTCATCGACACGCCGGGCGCCTACCCGGGCATCGACGCTGAAGAGCGCAACCAGAGCGAAGCCATTGCCTGGAACCTGCGGGTCATGGCGCGCCTGAAGACCCCGATCATCGCCACCGTGATTGGCGAGGGTGGTTCCGGCGGTGCCTTGGCTATTGGCGTTTGCGACCAACTGAACATGCTGCAGTACTCCACCTACGCGGTGATTTCGCCGGAAGGCTGCGCCTCGATCCTGTGGAAAACCTCGGAAAAGGCTGCCGATGCCGCCGAAGCCATGGGCATTACCGCCGAGCGTCTGAAAGGCCTGGGCATTGTCGACAAAGTCATCAGCGAGCCGTTGGGCGGCGCCCATCGTGATCCGGCCGCTGCGGCAGCCTCGATCCGTGCCGAACTGAGCTCGCAACTGGCAATGCTCAAGGAAATGGATAACGACACCCTGCTGGCCCGTCGTTATGACCGCCTGATGAGCTACGGTCTCTGATCGAGCACTGCCTCCTCTTGTAGCGGCACGCTCGTTCGCGACCCAGGCGCCGCCATCGATTCGATGGCGGCGTTGCTGTTTATACGGGCAAGCAGCATGCCACCTGGCCGCTCCTACAGGTCTTGAACACCTCATGAACGCTCTCGCCGCCAAACTGCTGCACAGCCTAGCGCCCTGGCGCGACTCCAGGCGTTGGCGCGTGGCGTTCTCCGGTGGTCTGGATTCCACCGTCCTCTTGCATCTGCTCGCCGATCTGGCGCAACACCATCGCTTTCCTCCACTTTCGGCCGTGCATATCCATCATGGGCTTCAGGCTGCGGCCGACGCCTGGCCGGAGCATTGTCAGGCGTTCTGCGATGCGCTGGGGGTGCCGCTGCAGGTGCTTCGCGTCCAGGTGCCAGCCGGTGCCAGCCTGGAGCGCGCCGCCCGCGAGGCACGCTATGGCGCTTTCGCGCGGCTCACGGCGAGCAGTGAAGTGCTGCTGACGGCGCAGCATCGTGACGACCAGGCGGAAACGCTGCTGTTTCGCCTGCTGCGCGGTGCCGGAGTCAGGGGCTTGTCGGCAATGCCGTCAGCGCGGCCGCTGGGCGACGGGCACCTGCTGCGACCCTTGCTTGATGTGTCACGTGCCGACCTGCAGTGCTACGCCGCGGAGCATCAGTTGAGCTGGGTCGAAGACCCATCCAACGCCGATCATCAGTATTCGCGCAATTACCTGCGCCACCAGGTCATGCCGGCGATTACCGCGCGCTGGCCCCAGGCGGCACTCAGCATGAGCCGCAGCGCCGCGCACTTGAATGAAGCCCAGGGCCTGCTCGATGAGCTGGCGATCATGGACCTGGAGGCAGCCCGGGGGGCTAGTGTCTGGCCCTGGCTGGATCTGCCCTCACTGGCCCTGGCACCTTTGCAGTCTTTGTCCGGCGCGCGTCAGCGCAATGCCTTGAGCCATTGGTTGAGCCGGTTTGGCCGTTTGCCGGATACCGATCACTGGCGTGGCTGGGACAGCCTGCGAGATGCGGGTGCCGAAGGACGACCGGTGTGGCGTTTGGCCGATGGCGAGTTGCATCGTGCGGCAGGGCGAATCTGGTGGCTGTCCGGCAGTTGGCTGCAACCGGTCGACGGACGGTTGCAGTGGCTCGATCCGCAAAAGCCCTTGCATCTGCCGGGCAACGGTCAGGTGTCGTTCCTTGGGCCAGTGCCGACCGGGTCGCTGCATATCCGCTATCGCCGGGGTGGCGAGATCATGCACCTGGACGGGCGCGGCCATCGGGACTTGAAACGCTTGCTCAATGAAAATGGGTTGCCGGGTTTCGTCCGTGGCAGATTGCCGCTGCTGTATCAGGATGACCGCTTGCTCGCGGTGGCGAACCTGCCGGCACTTGCGACAAACCCCCAGGCCGGCTGGACATTGCAATGGCTGCCACCAACCAGCGATCAAGGTTTGAGCTGAAAGGGGCTTTCCGGTAGACTACGCTCCCTTCTTGATACAACTTCTGTGGATTCGCCTGAATTGCAGGAGTTGCCGATTACCAAGCAGTCTTTGCTGGGCGATTCCAAAAAATGTGTAGCGAGCAACCTACCGGTGTTTTTGCATCCGGTCTGTCACCACGCGGCGGTTTTTTTGAAAGGTGCACTGTGATTAATGCAGGTGATCGGGGGCTTCGGCCTTCCTTCGCTTTCCCCGGCGGCACTGACCGCTTTAACGCAGACTTCTAGGGTTTTTCATGACGCGCTACATATTCGTCACGGGCGGTGTTGTTTCTTCATTGGGGAAAGGCATTGCCTCGGCTTCATTGGCGGCCATCCTGGAGGCGCGGGGGCTTAAGGTCACCATGCTCAAGCTGGACCCGTACATCAACGTCGACCCGGGCACCATGAGCCCGTTCCAGCACGGTGAAGTGTTCGTCACCCACGACGGCGCCGAGACCGACCTGGACCTGGGCCACTACGAGCGGTTCATCCGCACGACCATGACCCAGAACAACAACTTCACCACTGGCCGTGTCTACGAGCACGTACTGCGCAAGGAGCGCCGTGGTGATTACCTGGGCGCCACTATCCAGGTGATTCCGCACATCACCGACGAGATCAAGCGTCGCATCATCAAGGGCGCCGGCGATGCCGACGTGGCCCTGGTGGAAATCGGCGGTACCGTGGGTGACATCGAGTCGCAACCGTTCCTCGAAGCCATCCGTCAACTGCGTGTGGAAGTCGGTTCCAAGCGCGCGATGCTGATGCACCTGACCCTGGTTCCGTACATCGCCACCGCTGGCGAGACCAAGACCAAGCCGACCCAGCACTCGGTAAAAGAGCTGCGCTCGATCGGCCTGCAGCCGGACGTGCTGATCTGCCGCTCCGACCATCCGGTGGATGTGTCCTCGCGCCGCAAGATCGCGCTGTTCACCAACGTTGAAGAGCGTGCGGTGATTTCCCTGGAAGACGTCGACACCATCTACAAGATCCCGGCCGTGCTGCATGCCCAGGGCCTGGACGATTTCGTCGTCGAGCGTTTCGGCCTGCAATGCAACGGTGCTGATCTGTCCGAGTGGGAAAAGGTGGTGGACGCCAAGCTCAACCCAGAGCACGAAGTCACCATCGCCATGGTCGGCAAGTACATGGAGCTGCTGGACGCCTACAAGTCGCTGATCGAAGCGATGAGTCACGCCGGCATCACCAACCGCACCAAGGTCAACCTGCGCTACATCGATTCCGAAGACATCGAGAACCAGGGCACCGCGCTGCTCGAAGGCGTCGACGCGATCCTGGTTCCAGGCGGTTTCGGCCTGCGTGGCGTGGAAGGCAAGATCACCGCGGTGCAATACGCTCGCGAGAACAAGGTGCCCTACCTGGGTATCTGCCTGGGCATGCAAGTGGCGGTCATCGAGTTCGCCCGTAACGTCATGGGCTGGAAAGACGCCAACTCCACCGAGTTCGATCGCGCCAGTGGCCACCCGGTCGTCGGCCTGATCACCGAGTGGGAAGACGCCACCGGTGCCGTTGAGGTCCGTAACGAAGCTTCCGACCTGGGCGGCACCATGCGTCTGGGCGCTCAGGAATGCTTGCTGGAAGCGGGCTCCAAGGTTCACGACTGCTACGCCAAGGACGTGATCATCGAGCGTCACCGTCACCGTTACGAAGTGAACAACAAGCTGCTGCCGCAACTGATCGAGGCTGGCCTGAAGATCTCCGGTCGCTCGGGTGACGGCGCGCTGGTTGAAGTGGTCGAGGCCCAGGATCATCCATGGTTCGTCGCTTGCCAGTTCCACCCCGAGTTCACCTCGACTCCCCGTGACGGTCACCCACTGTTCAGCGGTTTCGTCAAAGCAGCATTGGCTCAACACCAGAAGAAGGCGTGACCCTGATGGCGCAGAAGATCATCCGCGTAGGCAGCATCGAGATCGCCAACGACAAGCCGATGGTACTGTTCGGCGGCATGAACGTGCTGGAAAGCCGCGACATGGCGATGCAGGTCTGTGAAGAATACGTGCGGGTCACCGAGAAGCTCGGTATCCCCTACGTGTTCAAGGCCAGTTTCGACAAGGCCAACCGTTCGTCGGTGACCTCCTACCGTGGCCCGGGCCTGGAAGAAGGCATGCGGATTTTCGAAGACGTGAAGCAGGCCTTTGGCGTGCCGATCATCACCGACGTCCACGAGCCGGCCCAGGCTGCCGTGGTCGCCGAAGTCTGCGACATCATCCAGCTGCCGGCCTTCCTTTCACGGCAGACCGACCTGGTGGTGGCCATGGCCAAGACCGGCGCGGTGATCAACATCAAGAAGGCCCAGTTCCTCGCCCCCCAGGAAATGAAACACATCCTGAGCAAGTGCGAAGAGGCGGGCAACGATCAGTTGATCCTCTGCGAGCGTGGTTCCAGCTTCGGCTACAACAACCTGGTGGTGGACATGCTCGGCTTCGGCATCATGAAGCAGTTCGAATACCCGGTGTTCTTCGATGTGACCCACGCCCTGCAGATGCCGGGTGGTCGCGCCGACTCCGCTGGCGGTCGCCGGGCCCAGGTCACCGACCTGGCCAAGGCCGGCATGAGCCAGTCTCTTGCCGGGCTGTTCCTCGAAGCCCATCCGGATCCGGACAACGCCAAGTGCGACGGTCCTTGCGCCTTGCGCCTGGACAAGCTCGAGCCGTTCCTGGCCCAGCTCAAGGCCCTGGACGAGCTGGTCAAGAGTTTTCCGACGGTAGAAACCGCGTAAAACCGATTTCTCCGGTAAAGTACCGCACGATTATTGCTCAGGCCCCCCGGCCTGAGCCTTCTCGTCTGCAAGACTGCCCGCTTTCCCCGCCTTGCCGACGGTAAAAGATTTCCTACAGCTGCGTCGTTTTCGTCAACTTTGGAGTGTTTACAACAATGGCAAAAATCGTCGACATCAAAGGTCGTGAAGTTCTCGACTCCCGTGGCAACCCCACTGTCGAAGCGGACGTGCTTCTCGACAACGGCATCATCGGCAGTGCATGCGCGCCGTCCGGTGCTTCCACCGGCTCGCGCGAAGCGCTGGAGCTGCGTGATGGCGACAAGAGCCGTTACCTGGGCAAGGGCGTGCTCAAGGCAGTAGCCAACATCAACGGTCCGATCCGCGACCTGCTGCTGGGTAAGGACCCGATCGATCAGAAGGCCCTGGATCAGGCCATGATCAAGCTCGACGGTACCGAGAATAAGGCCACCCTGGGCGCCAACGCGATCCTTGCCGTGTCCCTGGCTGCTGCCAAGGCCGCCGCTCAGGACCAGGACCTGCCGCTGTACGCCCACATCGCCAACCTCAATGGCACTCCGGGCGTCTACTCGATGCCGGTACCGATGATGAACATCATCAACGGTGGCGAGCACGCCGATAACAACGTCGACATCCAGGAGTTCATGGTGCAGCCGGTTGGCGCCAAGTCCTTCTCGGAAGGCCTGCGCATGGGCACCGAAATCTTCCATCACCTCAAAGCCGTGCTGAAGGCCCGTGGCCTGAACACCGCAGTGGGTGACGAAGGCGGTTTCGCACCGAACCTGGCTTCCAACGAAGACGCTCTGAAAGTGATCTCCGAAGCCGTGGCCAACGCCGGTTACACCCTGGGCACCGACGTGACCCTGGCCCTGGACTGCGCTGCCAGCGAGTTCTATGAAGATGGCAAGTACAACCTGTCCGGCGAAGGCCAGGTGTTCACCGCCGAAGGTTTCGCCGAGTACCTCAAAGGCCTGACTCAGCGCTACCCGATCATCTCCATCGAAGACGGCCTGGACGAGTCCGACTGGGCCGGCTGGAAAATCCTTACCGACAAGATCGGCGAGAAGGTTCAACTAGTCGGCGACGACCTGTTCGTGACCAACACCAAGATCCTGAAAGAAGGCATCGACAAGAAGATCGCCAACTCGATCCTGATCAAGTTCAACCAGATCGGCACCCTGACCGAAACCCTGGAAGCCATCCAGATGGCCAAGGCTGCCGGCTACACTGCGGTGATCTCCCACCGTTCCGGTGAAACCGAAGATTCGACCATCGCCGACCTGGCCGTGGGTACCTCGGCTGGCCAGATCAAGACCGGCTCCCTGTGCCGTTCCGACCGCGTTTCCAAGTACAACCAATTGCTGCGTATCGAAGAGCAATTGAACGGCAAGGCCAAGTACAACGGTCGTGGTGAGTTTCGCGGCTAAGCAGTAGATGGTAAAAAGACACCGGATTGTGTCGGGAAAATCGCTACAGCGAGTTTTTTGCCACTAATCTGATGCCTTAAGAGCACAAGCCTGGGTCTTCCAGGCTTCGTGCTATCAGTAGGTCCGAAGTTGTTGGCATGGCTGTCTTTTTTCACTGGATACCCGATATTCGATGCGCAGTCCCAATTGGTTGTTCCTGGTCTTGCTCTTGCTGCTGGCTGGCTTGCAGTACCGCCTGTGGGTGGGGAACGGCAGCTTGGCCCAGGTTGCTGACCTGACTCAGCAGATTGCCGACCAGCACGCTGAAAACGAGCGTTTGCTGGAACGAAATCGCGTACTCGATGCGGAAGTCATGGAGCTGAAAAAAGGCATGGAGACCGTGGAAGAACGGGCTCGCCATGAGTTGGGTATGGTCAAGGAGGGTGAAACCCTCTACCAGTTGGCCCAATGAGCGACGTATTGCCGGCCTTCTGGGCCGTGATTCCTGCCGCGGGCGTTGGGGCCCGCATGGCCGCGGACCGCCCCAAGCAGTACCTGCAACTGGGCGGACGCACAATTCTTGAACACAGCCTGGGCTGTTTTCTCGACCACCCCGGCCTCAAGGGGCTGGTGGTCAGCCTGGCGGTTGATGATCCTTACTGGCCGGCCCTGGCTTGCGCCCATGATTCGCGGATCCAGCGGGTCGAAGGTGGTGCTGAGCGTTCCGGCTCGGTGCTCAATGCCTTGCTCCATCTGCACGCCCAGGGCGCTGCCGATGACGACTGGGTGCTGGTTCACGATGCCGCCCGGCCCAATCTTTCCCGGGATGACCTGGACAAACTGTTGGGTGAGTTGGTGGATGACCCTGTGGGGGGGCTGCTCGCAGTTCCGGCCCGGGACACCCTGAAACGTGTGGACAAGCACGGTCGAGTGCTGGAAACCGTTGACCGCAGTTTGATCTGGCAAGCCTACACACCGCAGATGTTCCGCCTCGGTGCCCTGCATCGTGCCCTGGCCGACAGCCTGGTAGCCGATGTGGCGATCACTGATGAGGCTTCGGCGATGGAATGGGCCGGCCAGGCGCCGCGTCTGATCGAAGGCCGCTCGGATAACCTCAAGGTCACCCGTCCCGAAGACCTGGAATGGTTGCGCCAGCGCTGGTCCAACCGCCGCTGACTGCTGGCTTGCGCTGCGCCTTGTAGCCGCTGGTGCAGGCTGCGAACGATTTTTGAGGCCCTGCGGGCCTTTTCGCAGCCTGCGGCAGCGGCTACAAATCGCGGTATTCCGGGCGCTGCGCCAGGCCTTGTTTCAGATAATCCACCAGTTTGCGCACCTTCGGTGACAGATGCCGTTGCTGCGGGTAAAGCGCCCAGACTGCGGTGTTGGGCGGCTGGTGAGCTTCCAGCAAGGAAATCAGCGTGCCGTTCTGCAGGTGCTCCAGGACGTAGTAGTCCGGCAACTGGCACAGCCCCACCCCTTGCAAGGCCGCGTCCAGCACCGCCTGCCCGCTGTTGCAGCGCCAATTACCCTGCACCCGTTGCGAGAATTCGCGCCCATCGACTTCCAACTGCCAGATATCCGAGCTGCCGATCAGGCAGTTGTGCCGGCTCAATTCCGACAGGCTGTGCGGGCGTCCATAACGTTCCAGATAGGAGGGCGAGGCGCATAGGTACATGCGGCGTGGGGCCAGGCGAGTGGCGACCAGGCGCGAGTCCTGCAGGCGCCCCAAGCGAATCGCCAGGTCCAGCCCTTCGTGCACCAGATCCAGGGGGCGGTTGCTGAGCTCTATATCCACTCGCAACTGCGGATAAAGGCTCATGAACCGGGTAACCAGCGGCACGATAAAGCGCTCGCCGTAGGCCACTGCACAGGTCATGCGCAGCATGCCCTTGGGCTCGCTGGTCAAGTCCCCCACGGCCCGCAGGGCCTCCTCGCGACCATCCTGCAAGCGTTGGCAATGCTGGAGAAAGGTCTGCCCGGCCTCGGTCAGGGTCACCCGGCGGGTACTGCGATACAGCAGGCGAGTCTGCAAGCGTTCCTCGAGCCGCGCCACCTGACGGCTGATATGGGACGAAGAAACCCCCAGGCGCTCGGCGGCGGCGGTGAACTGGCTGCATTCGGCGACCGCGACAAATTCGTCGATACCTTCCCAACGGTTGTCATTCATTGATTGTCCCCATACAGCAATAATGTTTTGCTTTTGCCTGGATTATTCATCGCATTGCGCTGTTTTACACTCTGCGCCTCGTTTTTATTCGCTGGAGAGTCAGGATGATCAAGTCACGTGCTGCCGTAGCCTTCGAGGCCAAGAAGCCGCTGGAAATCGTCGAAGTGGATGTCGCCATGCCCAAGGCGGGCGAGGTGCTGCTGCGGGTCGTCGCCTCCGGCGTCTGCCACACCGACGCCTACACCCTGTCCGGCGCCGACCCGGAAGGCATCTTTCCGGCGATCCTCGGCCACGAGGGTGGTGCAGTCGTAGAAGCAGTGGGCGAGGGCGTGACCTCGGTGGCTGTGGGTGACCATGTGATTCCGCTGTACACCCCGGAGTGCGGCAAGTGCAAATTCTGCCTGTCGGGCAAGACCAACCTCTGTCAGGCCATTCGTGCCACCCAGGGCAAGGGTCTGATGCCTGATGGCACCACGCGCTTTTCCTACAAGGGCCAGCCCATTTTCCACTACATGGGTACCTCGACATTCTCCGAGTACACCGTGCTCCCGGAAATCTCCGTGGCCAAGATCCCCAAGGAAGCGCCGCTGGAAAAGGTCTGCCTGCTGGGTTGCGGCGTGACCACCGGGATCGGGGCGGTGATCAACACCGCCAAGGTCAAGGCCGGTGATACCGTGGCCATCTTCGGCCTCGGTGGCATTGGCCTGTCGGCGGTCATCGGTGCGGTCAAGGCCAAGGCCGGGCGCATCATCGCCATTGATATCAACCCGGCCAAGTTCGAGATCGCCAAGCAACTGGGCGCCACCGATTGCGTCAATCCCAAGGATTTCGATCGTCCGATCCAGGAGGTCATTGTCGACATGACCGACGGCGGCGTGGATTTCTCCTTCGAGTGCATCGGCAATGTGCAACTGATGCGTGCGGCCCTGGAGTGCTGCCACAAGGGCTGGGGCGAATCGGTAATCATCGGCGTGGCCGGTGCCGGCCAGGAAATTTCGACCCGTCCCTTCCAGTTGGTGACTGGTCGCGTATGGCGTGGTTCGGCTTTCGGTGGCGTGCGCGGGCGCAGCGAGCTGCCGAGCTACGTGGAAATGTCCCAGACCGGCGAGATCCCCCTGGATACCTTCATCACCCACACCATGGGCCTGGAAGATATCAACAAGGCGTTCGACCTGATGCACGAGGGCAAGAGCATTCGCTCCGTCATTCACTTCTAAGAGCAGCGGCAAGCGGCAAGCCACAGGCGCCAAGCGGGAGTTCCCGCTTGCGGCCCATGGCTTGCGACGTGCCGCTGGAGGTCTGCCATGAGTCTGGAAAACCTTTCTTGCCAGAAAAGCTTCGGCGGCTGGCATAAACGCTACAAGCATCATTCCCAGGTGCTGGGCTGTGACATGGTGTTCGCCGTGTATTTGCCGCCCCAGGCCGAGCAGGGCGGCAAGCTGCCGGTGCTTTACTGGTTGTCCGGCCTGACCTGTACCGACGAGAACTTCATGCAAAAGGCCGGGGCTCAACGCATGGCTGCCGAGCTGGGCTTGATCATCGTCGCTCCGGATACCAGCCCGCGTGGCCCCGGCGTCCCTGGTGACCCGGACGGTGCCTGGGATTTCGGTCTGGGGGCCGGGTTCTACCTGAACGCGACGCAGGAGCCCTGGGCCCAGCATTACCGGATGCACGATTATGTGGTGAACGAGCTGCCGGAGTTGGTGGAGGCGCATTTTCCCGCTTCGCACAAGCGTGGGATCAGCGGGCATTCCATGGGCGGCCACGGGGCCTTGGTGTGCGCGCTGCGTAATCCGGGGCGCTATCAGTCGGTTTCGGCCTTCGCTCCCATCAGCAACCCGATGGATTGCCCCTGGGGGCAGAAGGCGTTTTCCCGTTACCTGGGGGAGGAGCGCTCACGCTGGCGCGAGTGGGATGCCAGCGTTTTGATCGCCGAGGCCACCGAGAAGCTGCCGTTGCTGGTTGATCAGGGGGATCGTGACGACTTTCTCGCCGGCCAGCTTAAGCCTGAAGTGCTGCAGCAAGCGGCAAAGAACGCCGGGCATGAGCTGACGTTGCGGATGCAGCCGGGGTATGACCACAGCTACTTCTTTATCGCCAGTTTCATAGACGACCACTTGCAGCACCATGCACGTGCTCTTAACGCCTAATACCCGCCAAAGCAGGTAGAATCACGCCCTGACTTTTTCGGGGCGTTTTTTTATGCGTATTGGCCACGGCTACGATGTGCACCGTTTCGCTGAGGGCGATTTCATCACGTTGGGGGGGGTGCGTATTGCCCACCATTTCGGGCTGCTCGCGCACTCCGATGGTGATGTGCTGTTACACGCGCTCAGTGATGCCCTTCTGGGCGCTGCGGCGCTGGGTGATATCGGCAAGCATTTTCCGGACACCGATCCGCAATTCAAGGGCGCCGACAGCCGTGTCCTGCTGCGTCATGTTGTCGCGCTGATTCATGCCAAGGGCTGGAAGATCGGCAACGTCGACAACACCATCGTCGCCCAGGCACCGAAAATGGCACCTCACATTGAAACCATGCGGGCCTTGATTGCCGAGGACCTGCAGGTCGAGCTGGACCAGGTGAACGTGAAGGCAACCACCACCGAAAAACTCGGCTTTGTCGGCCGTGAGGAAGGCATCGCCGTGCATTCCGTGGCCTTGTTGCAACGCCCATGAATGAACTGCAATTGTTGGGTCCGCGGGCCTATGGCGATGCCCTGGGCAGCGCCATACTCAAGGCCACTGCCGAAGACTTCCAGGTTGACGAAGTACTCGATATCCCGCTGAGCGGGGAAGGCGAGCATCTGTGGCTGTGGGTGGAAAAACGCGGCTTGAACACCGAGGAAGCGGCGCGACGGATTGCCAAGGCGGCGGGGGTGTCGTTGCGCACCGTCAGCTATGCCGGGCTCAAGGATCGTCAGGCACTGACTCGCCAGTGGTTCAGTGTGCAACTGCCGGGCAAGGCCGACCCGGATCTTGGCGCAGCGGAAAACCACACTCTGAAGATTCTCAAGGCCACCCGCCATAAGCGTAAATTGCAGCGCGGGGCTCATGCCGCCAATGGCTTTACCCTGCGCCTGACAGAGCTCAAGGCGGATCAGGCTGCCATCGATGAGCGCCTGAAGTGCATTGCCGCTCAAGGTATTCCCAACTATTTCGGCGCCCAACGCTTCGGCCACGACGGTGGCAACCTGGTGGACGCCCGTAGCTGGGCTGCCCGCCAGGCGCTGCCGGAGCAGCGCAATGTGCGTTCGCGCCTGCTGTCCACCGCCCGCAGCTACCTGTTCAACCAGGTGCTGGCGGCGCGAGTGGCGGACGGCACTTGGCAGCAGGCGCAAGTGGGCGACTTGCTGGCATTTACCGACAGCCGCAGTTTTTTCATGGCCGGTCCGGATGAATGCTCGGATCCGCGCCTGGCGATTCTAGACTTGCATCCCACTGGTCCATTGTGGGGCGAAGGCGAGTCTGCGGCGGGTGGTGCGACTCATGAACTTGAACAGCAGGTGGCCGACCGCGAGGCGGCGCTGTGCGAATGGCTGATAAAAGCCGGCATGAGCCACGAACGACGCATCCTGCGGCTGCCCATTGGCGGTTTGACGTGGCATTATCCCGAGCCTGATATTCTGCAACTGGAATTCGTCCTCCCGGCCGGATGTTTCGCCACCGCCTTGGTGCGTGAACTCGTCGATCTGGTGCCGGTGGGGCAGACGGACAGCTCATGCGCATTCTGATTTCTAACGATGATGGGGTAACTGCACCCGGTATCGCGGCGTTGCACGCTGCGCTGGCGGATTACGCCGAGTGCGTGGTTATCGCTCCGGATCAAGACAAAAGCGGCGCCAGCAGCTCGCTGACGCTCGACCGTCCGTTGCATCCGCATACCCTTGGCAACGGCTTTATCAGCATCAATGGCACCCCCACCGACTGTGTTCACCTGGGGCTCAACGGCCTGCTGGAGCATGACCCGGACATGGTGGTGTCGGGCATCAACCTGGGGGCCAACCTCGGTGATGACGTGCTGTATTCCGGGACGGTCGCCGCGGCATTGGAAGGGCGCTTCCTGCAACGCCCTGCGATCGCCTTTTCACTGGTCTCGCGCCAGGTGGAGAACCTTGCGACCGCAGCCTATTTCGCGCGCAAGCTGGTGCAAGCCCAGGGCTTGCTGGATTTACCACCACGGACGGTGTTGAACGTGAATATTCCCAACCTGCCGCTTGATCATATTCGGGGCATCCAACTGACCCGCCTGGGCCATCGCGCCCGTGCTGCGGCACCGATGAAGGTGGTGGACCCCCGCGGCAAGGCGGGTTACTGGATCGCTGCCGCCGGCGACGCCGAGGATGGCGGGCCCGGCACCGACTTTCATGCGGTGATGCAGGGCTATGTATCGGTCACGCCGCTGCAGCTGGATCGCACCTTCAATGAGGCGTTCAGGAGCCTGGATGGCTGGTTGGAGGGGCTGCGCTGATGGCTCGCGAGCAAGACGACCTGCTGCGGCGGGGAATCGGCATGACTTCCCAGCGTACCCGCGAACGCCTGATCCAGCGCCTGTATGACGAGGGGCTGTCCAACCCTCAGGTGCTGGAAGTGATTCGGCGCACACCGCGGCATCTGTTTGTCGATGAGGCCCTGGCCCATCGTGCCTATGAAGACACGGCACTGCCGATCGGCCACAACCAGACCATCTCCCAGCCTTATATGGTGGCCCGCATGAGCGAGCTGCTGCTGGCGGCCGGGCCGCTGGACAAGGTGCTGGAGATCGGCACCGGCTCGGGCTACCAGACGGCGGTGTTGTCGCAACTGGTGGAGCGGGTGTTTTCGGTGGAGCGGATCAAGGTCCTGCAAGACCGGGCCAAGGAGCGCCTGCAGGAGTTGAACCTGCGCAACGTCGTATTTCGCTGGGGCGATGGCTGGGAAGGCTGGCCGGCGCTGGCACCTTATAACGGCATCATCGTCACTGCCGTCGCCACCGATATCCCCCAGGCCCTGCTCGATCAACTCGCGCCTGGCGGGCGCCTGGTGATTCCGGTGGGGGCAGGGGAGGTGCAGCAGCTGATGCTGATCATCCGTGAAGAACAGGGCTTTGCCCGGCACGTCCTGGGGGCGGTGCGTTTTGTGCCGTTGCTCAATGGTCCCCTGGCCTGAAGGCATTTATCAGGCTGGGGTGAATTCTGTCCGGCGGGCTGTGTCTTAGTGCCGTATCGATCGTCAATGAGTGATGCGACGGTCAGAGGCAGGTTCTTGCGGCTCTCCTTGTGCTGGGCCAGCGGTAAAGCGCCTGTGTCCAGTTATACTTGCGTCACTTCACGCCTGAGTCAGGCAATCTATATCGTCAACCACCACAAAGGGAGCGGCGGGTGAGTCTCACAGTCATTGCGCAGCGTATAGGTACAACAAGCTTTCAGCGACTGATGATTGGCCTTGCCTTGAGTTCCTTGTTGGTCGGTTGCTCCAGCACCAAATCCAGCAGCGTGGGGGTGGTCGAGCGCAGTAACACTGTTGCGCCGCAGCGTCCTACGGTGACCACCGGGCAGTACGCCGTGCGTCGTGGAGACACCTTGTTTTCCATTGCCTTCCGCTATGGCTGGGACTACAAGGCGCTGGCCGCTCGTAACAACATCGCCGAGCCCTATACCATCCATCCCGGGCAGGTCATTCGCTTTGACGGCCGCACTGGTACTACGCCGGCGACGGTCGTTACCAGCACCCAGTCCAGTGCCTCTTCTTCCAGCAAGACCACGGTCATTCGTCGCCCGGCAGGCGCCACGACAACGCCTGCAACGGTCACCACCACCAGCCCAGCGAGCAAACCAGCGCCTGTTCCGGTTACGCCCGCAGGCCCCGCTCCTACCGGTTGGGGCTGGCCTTCGAACGGTGTTCTGATTGGAAAATTTTCTTCAAACGGTAGTTTGAATAAAGGCATTGATATCGCCGGAGATTTGGGACAGCCTGTTTTAGCTGCGTCTGATGGGACGGTGGTTTACGCCGGGAGTGGCTTAAGGGGCTACGGCGAATTAGTCATCATCAAACACAACGAAACCTACGTCAGTGCTTACGGCCACAACCGCAAGCTATTGGTTCGGGAGGGACAGCAGGTCAAAGTCGGACAGACAATTGCCGAGATGGGATCAACTGGTACAGACCGGGTGAAACTGCACTTTGAGATTCGCCGACAAGGTAAACCTGTAGATCCGCTGCAATTCCTGCCACGTCGTTGATCCGTTACCAGCCTGTTCCGCTCACGTAGAGGGAACAGGCTCCAGCGTTGCCAGGGATAAAGGCGCCGCTTGAGCCTGAGGTCGAACTCACCAAAGGACTATAACAATGGCTCTCAGTAAAGAAGTGCCGGAGTTTGACATCGACGATGAGGTTCTCCTTATGGAGAGCAGCATCGATATGGATTCGATGTCGAATAATGAGGGGGCAACTCCACCTTCCGTTCGCACCAAATCCAAAAGCTCCGCTTCATTAAAGCAACACAAATACATTGATTACACGCGAGCACTCGATGCGACGCAGCTGTACCTCAATGAAATCGGTTTTTCTCCATTGCTCTCCCCCGAAGAGGAAGTGCACTTTGCTCGGTTGTCGCAAAGTGGTGATCCGGCCGGGCGCAAGCGCATGATTGAAAGCAACTTGCGGCTGGTGGTGAAAATCGCCCGGCGCTATGTCAATCGTGGCCTGTCGCTGCTGGACCTGATCGAAGAGGGCAACCTCGGGCTGATCCGAGCGGTGGAGAAGTTCGATCCGGAACGCGGTTTCCGCTTCTCGACCTATGCCACCTGGTGGATTCGTCAGACCATCGAGCGGGCCATCATGAATCAGACCCGGACCATCCGGCTGCCGATCCATGTGGTCAAAGAACTCAACGTCTACTTGCGCGCCGCCCGTGAGCTGACGCAAAAACTCGATCATGAACCCTCCCCCGAAGAAATCGCCAACCTGCTGGAGAAGCCGGTGGCCGAAGTCAAACGCATGCTCGGCCTGAACGAGCGGGTTTCTTCGGTTGATGTCTCCCTGGGCCCGGATTCGGACAAGACCCTGCTGGATACCCTGACCGACGACCGCCCGACAGATCCTTGTGAGCTGTTGCAGGACGACGATCTGTCACAAAGTATTGATCAGTGGCTTTCCGAATTGACCGAGAAGCAGCGCGAAGTGGTGGTTCGACGCTTCGGCCTGCGAGGACACGAGAGCAGTACCCTTGAAGATGTGGGCCTGGAGATCGGTCTGACCCGTGAACGGGTCCGGCAGATCCAGGTTGAAGGTCTCAAGCGCCTTCGGGAGATTCTCGAGAAGAATGGATTGTCCAGTGAGTCGCTGTTTCAGTAGCCGCTGGATCGATTCACAAGAGCCCCGATCGACTCGGGGCTTTTTATTGCATGCAGGTTTTGATTTTGAATGGGCTATTGCCAACGAAGTTGGCTTAACTCTCAACCGTCATGTAAGCCAAAGATTACTTTTTCGTACGCATTCGGTTCTCGGCCACTTCTGCGTTGTCTAGTTTTGCGTAGGCTGTTTTTTATGTTGTTGATTTATATAATATTTTTTAAGAGTGACTAAGGGTTTTGACAAAGTTTCACACCAATAGTGCGATTGCTCTTGCCGGGGAACTCTTTAATATCAGTCCTGTGTCGACGGATAGACACAACCATCAAGGACGATGGTCAGGACATCGCAGGAAGCGATTCATCAGGACGATGAAAAGGAACACAGGGACTAGGGAAAAATGTGGGCGGGTCATACCGCCCCTTTTTTTCGTCTGTCGAAAAGTCCCGCGGGTGTTTCCTTGCCCCAGAAACGCAAAAAGGCCCGCAAGGGGCCTTTTGGGAACGCGGGGGGGAATCAGCGTTCGAGATCCTTGATCTTGCCTTTGACACCATCCCACTCTTCGGCATCCGGCAACGGATCTTTCTTTTCAGTGATGTTCGGCCAGATCTCTGCCAGCTCGACGTTCAACTGAATGAATTCTTGCATCTCTTCCGGGACTTCATCCTCGGAGAAAATCGCTACAGCGGGGCATTCAGGCTCACACAGTGCGCAGTCAATGCACTCATCCGGGTGAATCACCAGGAAGTTCGGGCCTTCGTAAAAGCAGTCCACCGGACAGACTTCTACGCAGTCGGTGTACTTGCACTTGATGCAGTTGTCGGTGACGACGAAGGTCATTTCTAATTCTCTCCTCAGGCGGCGGCAGCGGAGCCCCTACGTGACGGGGTCGCCAGGTTTGGGAGCGATAGTCTGCGCAACCAGGCTAATAGTCCGCAGCATCCCAAACCGCGCGAGATTCTAACAGCTTGAAGGCGTTCGCGTTAGATGCGTGTCTTCAATGTATAGAGCATTTCCAGCGCTCGGCGTGGCGTCATGTCATCCAGATCCAGCTTGGCCAGGTCATCGAGCACCGGGTGCGGCAGGCTGGCGAACATGTCGCTTTGTTGCGGAACCTGGGGTTTGCCCGGTGCCTGAGGCGCCACTTCATGGGGCAAGCTGGTGGTTTCCAGGCGGCTCAAGTGCTCCCGGGCGCGGGTGATGACCGCGCTGGGAACCCCGGCCAGCTGGGCTACCGCCAGCCCATAGCTCTGGCTGGCCGGGCCTGGAAGTACATGGTGCAGGAACACAATGCGCTCATTGTGCTCGGTGGCATTGAGGTGCACGTTGGCCACCAGCGGCTCGCTTTCCGGCAGGACCGTCAGTTCGAAATAGTGGGTGGCGAACAGGGTATAGGCGCGCAGGTGGGCGAGACGTTCTGCCGCAGCCCAGGCCAGGGAAAGTCCATCAAAGGTGCTGGTACCGCGTCCCACTTCGTCCATCAGCACCAGGCTGCGTTCCGTGGCGTTGTGCAGGATGTTCGCGGTTTCGCTCATTTCCACCATGAAGGTCGAACGGCCGCCGGCCAGGTCGTCGCTGGAGCCGATACGGGTGAAGATCCGGTCCACCAGGGACAGCTCGCAGCTCGCCGCAGGGACGAAACTGCCGATATGGGCCAGCAGCACGATCAGGGCCGTCTGGCGCATATAGGTAGATTTACCGCCCATGTTCGGGCCGGTGATCACCAGCATCCGCGTGTTGTCGTCCAGGCTCAGGTCGTTGGCCACGAACGGCGTGGTCAACACTTGCTCCACCACCGGGTGACGACCCTGGGTGATGCGCATGCAAGGCTCGCTGACAAAACGTGGGCAGTTGAGGTCCAGGTTCAAGGCGCGCTCGGCCAGGTTGCTCAGTACGTCCAGCTCAGCCAGGGCACCAGCGGTATCCTGCAACGGCGGCAAATGGCTGATCAGGGTTTCCAGCAGCGCGTCGTAGAGCATCTTTTCCCGGGCCAGGGCACGGCTCTTGGCCGATAGCGCCTTGTCTTCGAACTCCTTGAGTTCCGGAGTGATGAAGCGCTCGGCGCCTTTCAATGTCTGGCGGCGAATGTAGTCTGCCGGGGCTTGTTCGGCCTGCTTGCTTGGCAGCTCGATGAAATAGCCATGGATACGGTTGTAGCCGACCTTGAGGTTGGCCAGGCCGGTACGGGCTTTCTCGCGGACTTCCAGGTCAATCAGGAACTGTCCGGCGTTCTCGCTCAGCGACTGCAACTCGTCGAGCTCGGCGTCGTAGCCAGTCTTGAGTACACCGCCGTCACGGATCACCGCCGGCGGGTTGTCGATGATGGCCTTGGCCAGCAGAGCGGCCAGTTCCGGGTAGGTGCTGGTGGTGGCGGCCAGCTGATTGAGGTGAGCGGCCTCTAGCTCGGTCATGGCTTCTTGCAGCTCCGGCAGTGCGGCCAGGGCATCACGTAGGCGGGCCAAGTCCCGTGGACGGGCATTGCGCAGGCCGATCCGCGCCAGAATCCGCTCGATATCGCCGATTTCCTTCAACTGCGGTTGCAGCCGTTCGAAACGGTAGCCGTCCAGCAGGCAAGTAATAGAGGACTGGCGCGCTTCCAGGACCTTGAGGTCGCGCAGCGGGCGGTTCAGCCAGCGGGTCAGCAAACGGCTGCCCATGGCGGTCTGGCAACGGTCGACCACCGATTGCAGGGTGTTGTCGCGCCCGCCCGCCAGGTTGGTGTCCAGTTCCAGGTTGCGACGGCTGGCGCCGTCCAGCACCACGGTGTCATCCAGGCGCTCATGACGCAGGCTGCGCAGGTGGGGCAGGGCGGTACGCTGGGTTTCCTTGGCATAGGCGAGCAGGCAACCGGCGGCGCCGATGGCCAGGGTCAGGGTTTCGCAGCCAAAGCCCTTGAGGTCCTGGGTAGAGAACTGCTGGCAGAGGCTCTTGTGCGCCGAGTCCCGCTCGAAATCCCAGGGGGCACGGCGTCGCACACCGCGGCGTTTTTCCGCCGGCAAGCCTTGTGGCCAGTCATCGGGGATCAAAAGTTCCACTGGGTTGATCCGCTCCAGCTCGGCCAGCAGGTTCTCCCAGCCCTTGATCTCCAGGACGCTGAAGTTGCCGCTGGTGATGTCCAGCACCGCCAGGCCGAACAGACGCTCGTTGCCCAGCACGGCGGCGATCAGGTTGTCGCGGCGCTCATCCAGCAGAGCCTCGTCACTCACGGTGCCTGGCGTGATGATACGCACCACCTGGCGTTCCACCGGGCCCTTGCTGGTCGCCGGGTCCCCCACCTGCTCGCAGATCACCACCGACTCGCCGAGCTTCACCAGTTTGGCCAGGTAACCCTCAACCGAGTGGTAGGGAATGCCGCACATGGGAATCGCCTGGCCCGCCGACTGCCCGCGCGCCGTCAGGGTGATGTCCAGCAGCTTGGCGGCCTTCTTCGCGTCTTCATAGAAGATCTCGTAGAAGTCGCCCATGCGGTAGAACATCAACTGATCAGGGTGCTGGTTCTTGAGGCGCCAGTACTGCTGCATCATCGGCGTGTGGGAGGACAGATCGGAGGTATTTTTACTCATCGGTATTCAGGCGGATTCGTTGAATGGGTGAAGCAAAGGAGCGCTGAGCTCGGCTTTTTGCAGATGGCGGCAAGGTTACCATGGGTGCCCCAGCCTCGCAGGCACCAAGGCGCTCCGGTGGGTGTCCGGTAAATGCATTACATATATGCAAATCAGCATTTGTCATTGCGCAAAAGATCAAGCAATATGCGTTCTATGCAAATACGCAATGTTTCTACCGTCTTAAGAGAGCTGCTGGATCGTGACGGAATCTCCCCCACGGAGCTTCACCGTCGCACCGGTGTGCCTCAATCCACCCTCTCGCGGATTCTCAGCGGGAAGATCGTCGATCCGTCGGATAAACACATCTCGCGGATCGCCGAATACTTCCAGGTGAGCACCGACCAGTTGCGTGGGCGCGTGGATATCGCGCCTGCCCGGGCTGCTGCGCCCCGTGACGAGATTCATTCGGAACTCAAGGACATAAGCCTGTGGGACGACGATACCCCTGTCGATGACGACGAGGTGTCGGTTCCCTTTCTGCGCGAGGTTGAATTGGCTGCTGGATCAGGAAGATTCGTCATCGAGGAAAGCGAGCGCGCCAGCCTGCGCTTCGGCAAGCGCAGCCTGCGGCACAACGGCGTGCAGTTCGACCAGGCCAAGTGCGTCACGGTGCGGGGCAACAGCATGTTGCCGGTGCTGCGGGACGGCGCGACGGTGGGCGTCAATGCGGGCAAATGCGCAATTGGCGACATCGTCGATGGCGACCTCTACGCCATCAACCACAACGGCCAGCTGCGAGTGAAGCAGCTGTATCGCCTGCCCACCGGGATTCGCCTGCGCAGCTTCAACCGCGATGAGCACCCGGACGAGGACTACAGTTTCCAGGAGATCCAGGAGGAGCAGATCAGCATCCTCGGTCACGTCTTCTGGTGGGGCATGTACGCCCGCTAAGCCCTCTCTGTCAGACAAAGCCCGCCACTGAGCGGGCTTTTTTTCGCCTTCGAAAACCCTCCCACCCTGCATTTATGCGGCCTCCATGCGTTCGTGCAAATCCTGCGCATAAATAAATGCATTTACGCATTGACTGGATATGCATGGATGCATATTATCCATCTCAAGCCGTTCAACTACGGCTGCAACGACGCTCTTTAGTGGCAAAGCAAAGGCAGCGATGAATCGGCCTCGACGGTTCAGAGGGTTGGCAACTGGCCCGGGTGTGCAGCGTAAAGCACCAGAAGCAGTTATCCGGCGGACAGGGTCGCGGTCGGAGGAACAATTTGAATGGGTCCGTACCGCACCAGTAGTGCCGAAAGACCAAGGTTTGCATTACTGAAAAGCCCGGGCGACCGGGCTTTTTGGAATGCCTGCCTAACGTGGGCCACCGACAGACAGGGACCCTTTGAAACATCGTTATCAGCCTTCTATCAACCGGCCATTTCGCTGGCCTCAATCCGCACGGGAGACGTGAATGACAAACGAGCAACAAGCGTTGCTGGACATGCCGATCTGGCTGGTCATCGTCCTGGCCCTGGTCGGTGGCGTTTCCGGCGAAATGTGGCGCGCCGACAAGGAGGGCGCCCGTGGCTGGTCGCTGCTGCGGCGCCTGGCGCTGCGCTCCGGAGCCTGCGTGGTCTGCGGGGTCTCGGCGATCATGCTGCTGTATGCCGCTGGCGTGTCGATCTGGACCGCCTGCGCCTTCGGTTGCCTGACCGCCATGGCCGGCGCCGACGTCGCCATCGGCCTTTATGAGCGCTGGGCGGCCAAGCGCATCGGGGTATGCGAACCGCCTTCGCGGGATTCCCATTCGGACCAGCCTTGACTCACCGGGCGGCTACCGCCCTCAACACGGTCGTGCGCCCCGGGCTGTCGCAGCCGGGGCCGTTTCGACCTGATTCTGGAAGCAGACAATGAGCGTACTGACGCAGCTACCCGAGGCCATCACGTCCACGATCAAGTCGGCCATGCCGCATCTGCATAGGGTCGAGGCATTTCCCGAGACCGTTGATGGCTCCGCCGAGACAGCAATCTACGTTGCAATCACCGGCATTGACCCGGGAGCTGATCCGGGCGACGGCCGGAGTTGCCTGCAGGCGACCTTCGAGGCCCGGGTGCGGGTTGACCCGAGCCTTGCGCAAGCTTCTTTGCAGGCGGTCGTTCTGGCAGCGCAGCTCATGGACCTGCTGCGTTGCCAGTACTGGAATCTTGATTCTGTCGATAGTGCGAAGGCGGTGTGGGCCAAACCTGCCGGCACGGCCGTGGATTCGGCGCCGAAAACCGAGTGGACCGTGCAATGGCAGCAGTCCATCTACCTGGGCGAGGAACAATGGCCCTGGCCCGAGCAACCCCCGGGAACCCTGGTATTGGGTTTCAGCCCCGAGACCGGCCCCGGTCACGAGGGGCACTACCAGGCGCCGGAGCAGATGTCGTGAGTTACGTCACTGCAACTCACGACCGAATGCTTTCTGGCTTGATCCTGCCTTGCGCAGTGGTCGGCGTGGACCTTGCCGCGGGCAGAGTGCGGGTATCCGATGGCGCCGGCTGGACCAGCGCCTGGGTTCGCTGGCACAGCCAGGCCGCCGGCAAGGCCCGGCACTGGCGGGCGCCGAGCCTGGGCGAGCAGGGCGTGCTGATCAGCCCCAGTGGCGAGCCGGCCCAGGGCACCTTCGTTCCCGGCCTCTATGGCGATGCCGGTGCCCAGCCGGATAACCGCGACCACGTCGAGGTCTGGCGTTTCGATGATGGCGGCTCGCTGGTCTACGACTGGCAGGCCAGGAGCTACAGCATCTCCCTGCCCAGCGGCACCGTGACGATTCAGGTCGGCGCCAGTTCCGCCGTGGTGACGGACAACAGCATTACCGGCAAGGCCGACAGCATCACCCTGACGGGGGCAATCACCTTGAATGGCGAGGTGCAAATCAACGGTGCGAGCTTGAAGCATAACGGGGTGAATGTCGGCTCGACCCACATCCACCCGGGCGTGATGCCCGGCCCCGGAGCAACTGCTCCACCGCAGTGACGCCTTGGCGATCAACGCCGGCCACCCAACCTGCAACGCCGATAAACCCGATCAATCCGCCGAATGCGGATTTTTGTACCCGGAGAAAAGCATGGCAATCCCGAAAAAAAAGCCCGGCCGCACGGCCACCAGTGGCACTGCGGTCTTTCGCGACACCCTCTACACCTCGCGCATTCTGATCCTGGCGGACGGCCGCGCGCTGTCGGTGGCCCAGGGCGAGGTATCGGTACCGGTCAGCGACACCCTCGCCCGAGGTTACCTGGAGCAGCACCCGGACCTTCAGTTGCAGGAGTAACACCATGATCGGAATGGATCGCCGTACCGGCTTGCCGCTGTCCGGCATCGAGCATTTGCGGCAGTCCATCGAGGACATCCTGACCACGCCGTTGGGCAGCCGGCGGATGCGCCCGGAGTATGGCTGCAACCTGCGCCGTTATGTCGACTTGCCGGTGACCGGTGGCTGGAAAAGCGCGGTGCAGGCCGAAGTCGCCCGGGCGCTGTTGCGCTGGGAGCCCCGCTTGAAACTGGAGCGGGTAAAGGTTGTAGCGGTGGTGGAGGGCCAGGTCAGTTTCCAACTGACGGGCCGCTACCTGGGTAATGACGCGGTTTTGGAGGTGACGGCATGAGCATGCTGGATTTATCGGCACTGCCGGCGCCGCAGGTGCTGGAAGCCCTGGATTTTGAAGCGCTGTATCAGGGCAAGCTGGCGACCTTTCGCCGCTATATGGGCGACAACTGGACGGCCAATCTGGAAAGCGATCCGGTCACCAAGCAACTGGAGCTATCGGCCTACGGCGACATGCTGTTGCGGGCCCGGGTCAACGATGCGGCCAAGGCGCTGCTGCTGGCCCATGCCCAAGGCACGGACCTGGATCAGCTGGCGGCCAACGTCAATCTGCAGCGCCTGGTGATCCAGGCTGGCGACCCGCAAACGGTGCCGCCTGTAGTGCAGGTCAAGGAAGCCGACGACGCACTGCGCGAGCGTGTCCAACTGGCCTATGAAGGCCTGACCACCGCCGGGCCGCGCAACAGCTACATCCTGCATGCCCGCAATGCCTCGGCCCGGGTGGCGGACGCCGAGGCCGAAAGCCCGTCACCGGCCTGCGTCACGGTTACGGTGCTGAGCCTGGAAGGTGACGGTGCAGCAGAGCCTGAACTGCTGGCGACGGTCGCTGCGGCCCTCAATGACGAGGACGTGCGACCGCTGGGGGATCGGGTCACGGTGAACAGCGCCCAGATACTGCCGTATCGCATCGACGCGGTGCTGTACATGAAAGGGCCGGGCCCGGAAAGCGATGCCGCCCTGGCAGAGGCCGAGCGCAAGCTGGCCGCCTGGGTCAACCCACGTCGGCGCCTGGGCATCGAGGTGGCGCGCTCAGCCATCGATGCCCAGCTGCATGTGGCCGGCGTGGCCCGGGTTGAACTGCGGGGTTGGCAGGACATAGTCCCGAGCAAGGCCCAGGCCGCGTATTGCACCGGCTACAGCGTTACCTTGGGGAGCTGATATGACCAGCCTGCTGCCAAGCAACAGCACATTCCTGGAACGCGCCCTGGAGGCGACCAACAGCAGCGACGCCGCCACCATGTTGCGCACCCTGTACAACCCCTCGACCTGCCCGGTGCACTTGCTGCCCCAGCTGGCCTGGGCCTGGTCGGTGGATCGCTGGGACCCGCGCTGGAGCGAGACGGTCAAGCGCAATGCCATTCGCGCCTCGTTCTTCATCCATGCCCGCAAGGGCACCATCGGCGCTTTGCGCCGTGTGGTGGAGCCGCTGGGTTACCTGATTGAAGTGGTCGAGTGGTTCAACCTGGAGCCTGAAGGCGTTCCCGGAACTTTCATGCTCAAGGTCGGCGTTTCTGACGGTGGTATCAGCGAAGAAACCTATCGCGAATTGGCAGCGCTGCTCGATGACGCCCGTCCCGTCAGTAGGCACATGATCGGGTTGGCCATCAGCCTAGACACGGCCGGCGGGTACTACATCAACGGCTCTGTAAGCGAGGGCGACGTGCTTGACGTATATCCGCCGATCCCGCGTGAGATCGAGGCCACAGGCCGAATCGGTCGCGGTGGTCGTGAACACACCATTGACACCCTGGACATTGCACATGGTTGACCAGAATTCCCAGTTTTACGCCATCCTCACGAACGTAGGGGCGGCCAAGCAAGCCAACGCCGATGCCCTGGGCATCCCGTGGAAGATCACACAGATGGGCGTGGGCGACGCCAACGGCACCGACCCTGCCCCCAACGCGACGCAAACCGCGCTAATTAGTGAGTGGCGCCGGGCGCCTCTGAATCAGCTCAAGGTCGATGATAAGGATTCTTCGATCATCATCGCCGAACAAGTCATTCCGGCGGATGTGGGGGGGCGTTGGATTCGAGAGATTGCATTGTATGACGCCGACGGCGACATGATCGCCGTGGCCAACTGTGCACCGACCTACAAGCCTCTGCTCAGTCAAGGTTCGGGACGCACCCAGATAGTGCGGATGAATCTGATCGTCAGCAGCTCCAGCAATGTGCAGCTCAAGATCGACCCGTCCGTGGTGCTCGCAACTCGCGAGTATGTAGATGCCGCAATTCTTGCCGTGCTGCCCAGGAACAAGCCCGCGGGGACCTATGGCAAGGTCACCATCGACGCACGGGGTATTGTGACCGGAGGAGAGAGTCCGGTCACGCTTGCCGGCCATGGCATTGCTGACGCCTTCACGATGGCCGAGACGAACCAGAAAGTCGCAGATGCAATCAGCACACTTCGTGGACCAGTTCCGGCCAATCTGGACCAACTGAGCAAAATCGCCGCTTCGCTCAACAATGACCCGCAGTTTTCCGCAAACATGCTGTTGGCATTGGCGGGCAAAGCCAGCAAGGGCACGACGCTCGGGGAATACGGCATAATCGATGCCATACCGAATCGAAACCCCATTGCCAACGGTATGGATGTTTATGGCGGCGACTTGGCATTCCTGACGGCCAATGCCGAAGCGTCGATTGCGCTCAACTGCTACTACACGGGCCAGAAATGGTTGCGTCGTGATACGACCAAGAGTGCTATCTGCCTTGGGGTTTCCCGTTCGCAAGGGCTGTTTGTTGCCCGGGCGGATGCGGGTACGGGGCCGATCGCCTGGACGAGCAGTGGGCTGCTCGACAGCAGCCTAGCGTTCACCAAGGACGAAGTATTAACTCTCTTGGCCGACCGACTCAAGGCAGGCGATTTCGGGCTTGGTGGGTATGCTCCATTGTTCCCGGGTAACGACTTGAACAAGCAGTACGACGGCACATCGTGGTTCCGAACCATCGCAGGTTGTCTCAATGCACCGCCCGGAGCCAATACGCAAGGCTCGCAAGTACGCCATGAAGTGTTGGCTCCGGGCGTCACTCAACAGACTTTTCGTGAGCACTTGACGGCGCGTGAGTGGCACCGGGCCAGTGATGCCTATGCATTTGGCCCCTGGATCGAGGTTGTCACAAATATGGTGGGAGCGGTCCAGGCCTTTGCGTCGACCGTACCGCCGACTGGTTGGCTTGTGGCCGACGGCTCGCAAGTGCTACGCGCCAATTATCCCGCCCTGCTGGCGGCAATCAATGGCGCGTTCGGGTGGGGCAATGGCTCAACCACGTTCAATCTGCCCGACATGCGCGGCGAAGTAATCCGAGGGCTGGACCTGGGGCGCGGTATCAACCCTGGACGGGCTCTTGGCTCCATCGAGCTGGATGCGATGCAGGGGCACGGTCATGCCAATACCAACCAGATCATCGGTATGTCCGGCGGGTCGGGGGAGTTCCTGTCTCACAACAACGGCATAAGCAGCTCCACTAGCACCACGCGGATCTTGGGGCCTGTGGATCTCGCGGGTTACGGGGCCGTGCGTGTCGCCAGTGAAACCCGTATGCGCAACGTGGCGATGCTCTGGTGCATCAAATACTGAGAGTGAGGTGAACATGCAAGCCGATACACCCATTGATCGCACGATCTACCACGCTCACCCTGAAACGGGTGAGTTTCTAGGCGAGGGCGAAGCGCGGCTGGATCCGATCGAAGACAGTTTTCTGCTGATCCCGGCGCATGCCACGCAGGCGAAGCCTCCGGCCGCCAGCGGGCATCAGGCGGCCGTCCTGCAGGCCGGTGAGTGGCTGTTGAAGCCTGACTATCGTGGCCTGGTCTACTCTACCGCCGACGGCAGTGCCGTGCAGCATTTCGACCTGGGCGACCTGCCCGAGGGCTTCACTCACCTTGTCCCTCCAGGCGAGGACTTTGCGTGGTCCGACAAGGGGTGGGTACTGGATGAAGAAGCCAGGTCGATTCGTCTGGCGGATGCTGAGCGCGTTTGGCGAAACGGTGAGGTCGACAACGTGAAGTGGTTGCGGGAGCGCCATCGTGACGAACAGGATCTGCAGAAGACCACGACATTGAGTGATGCGCAGTTTACTGAGCTGCTGAGCTACCTACAGGCACTGCGGGATTGGCCGCAGTCAGATGTTTTTCCCGACGTCGCCGAACGTCCCGCGGCCCCGCCTTGGATCGCCGATCAAACGCAATGACGCCCCGCACAGTCGGGGCGTTTTCATTTCCGTTGTACTACCTGGCCCTGCTGTGCAGGGCTTTTCCACATCTGGAGTAAACATGGCTGGATTCTTTCACGGCGTTACTGTCACCAACGTCGACACCGGCGCACGCACCATCTCGCTGCCCACGTCTTCGATCATCGGCCTGGTGGACACCTTTACCGAAGGCCCTGACTTCAGCGCCAAGGCCAACGACCTGCTGCTGATCACTAACGAGCGTGAGGCTATCGCGGCCTGGGGCCCGGATGCGGCGATCACCAAGGCCTGCCAGGCCATCTACCAGCGGGCCAAGGCGGTGATCGTCGCTTGCGGCGTGGCCAAGGTGGCGGATGCGGCCGAGCAGACCTCGGCGATCATCGGTGGGGTGCTGGCGGACGGCAAGCGTACCGGCCTGCAAGCCTTGCTGGATGGCAAGAGCCGTTTCAACGCCCAGCCGCGCTTGCTGGTGGCGCCCAAGCACAGCTCGACCCAGGCGGTCGGTACTGCGCTGGTGGCCCTGGCCGACAAGCTGCGTGGCCTGGCGATCATCGATGGCCCCAACAGCACCGATGAAGCGGCCATGGCGTACGCCAAGCACTTCGGCGCCAAGCGCGCCTATATGGTCGACCCGGGCATCCAGTACTGGGACAACGGCGCCAGCGCCACCGTCGATGCGCCGGCTTCGGCCTGGGTCGCCGGTCTGTTCGCCTGGACCGACAACGAGTACGGCTTCTGGGCTTCGCCGTCGAACAAGGAGTTTGTCGGCATCACCGGCACCTCGCGTGCCATCGAGTTCCTGGACGGCGATGAAACCTGCCGCGCCAACCTGCTGAACAACGCCAACATCACCACCATCATTCGTGATGAAGGTTTCCGCCTGTGGGGCAACCGCACGCTGTCCAGCGATCCGAAGTGGGCCTTCGTTACCCGGGTACGGACCATGGACATCGTCATGGACGCGATCCTCTACGGCCACAAATGGGCCGTGGACCGCTCGATCACCGCGACCTACGTCAAGGACGTTACCGAGGGCCTGCAGGCGTTCATGCGTGATCTGAAGAACCAGGGCGCGATCATCAACTTCGAGGTCTACGCCGACGCCGAACTCAACACCGCCAGCCAGCTGGAGCAGGGCAAGGTGTACTGGAACATCCGCTTCACCGACGTGCCACCGGCCGAAAACCCCAACTTCCGCGTCGAGGTCACCAACCAGTGGCTGACCGAAGTCCTCGAACACACCGCTTAAGGAGCAGCAGCAATGGCAATGATTCCCGAAACCCTGGCGAACATGAACCTGTTCGTCGATGGCATCAGCTTTCAAGGCGACGTACCGAGCCTGACCCTGCCCAAGTTGACCCTCAAGACCGAGGAACATCGGGTCGGCGGCATGGATGTGCCCGTCGAGCTGGACATGGGCATGGAAAAACAGGATGCCGGCTTCACCACCACCGGTGTGCGGCGTGAGTCGCTGAAGCTGTTCGGCCTGGCCGATGGTAGCGGTTTCAATGGCGTGTTCCGTGGTGCCTTCAAGGGCCTCAAGGGCAAGGTCACGCCGGTGATCGTGACCCTGCGCGGCTTGCTCAAGGAAGTCGACATGGGCGATTGGAAATCCGGCGACAAGGCCGAGATCAAGCACAACGTGGCCCTGACCTACTACAAGCTGGAAGTCGACGGTCGCCTGATCTACGAGATCGATGCCCTGGGCATGAAGCGCGTGATCAACGGTGTCGACCAACTGGCCGCGCAACGTTCGGCCCTGGGCCTGTAAGGAAACCACCAGCATGACTCAAGCAATCAACAAGACCCCGGCGTGGATGACCCTGAGCGCGGAAAACGTCGTGATCAGCCTCAGCAAGCCGGTGGAGATGAACGGCGTGGTCTGCGACAAGGTCACCTTGCGCACCCCCACCGTGCGTGATGTGCGTGCGGCCAACTCCGGGGCTGCCGGCGATGATGAGCAGCGCGAACTGATGCTGTTTGCCAGCCTGGCGCAAATCAGTGCCAAGGATCTGGAGGGCATGGCGCTCAAGGACTATCAGCGCCTGCAGGCTGGCTATTTTCGCCTGGTGCAAGACGACGAGCTTTGACCCTGCGGTGATGAAGATGGTGGCGAAGCGGCTCGCCAGCGAGCTGCATTTTTCCGCCGAGGAAATCATGACCATGAGGTTTTCCGACATGGTCTGGTGGCTCACGGATTGAGCCCGTCACCCAAGGATCAGGAGAAGCAGATGGCGAGCAAGCTGGAATCAGGGCTGGTGGTGGTGGGTACTGCCCTCAGTTCGACGTGGGACGCTGCCTTCAAGACGGTGGAAGGCCGGATCAAGCAGCTGGAGCTGCAGGGCAGCAAGGCCCGGGGGCTGGAAAAGACCATTGGCCAGACCCTGCGCCTGCAGGATGAATGGAAAAAGGCCCATGACACCGGCGCCGCTTCTGCCGCCGGGCTGTTGCGCCGGTTGGAACAGAGCCGTGATGGCCTGCGCCAGCAGGGTATTCAGGTGCACAAGTTGCGCCAGGAATATCAAGCGCTGGGCAAGGTGGCCCGGGGTTCTGAGCTTCAGGCCCGAGGACTGCAGCAGGTCGCCCAGGGCAAGGCCGAATTCAAGGCAGCTTATGACTGGGCAAAGTTCGGCGTCGATAAACTGCGTGCCCCGGTCAAGATCAGCGCCGACTATCAGGCGCTGATCCGCGACATGGCGATCAAGGCCAATGTGGTCAACCAGCCTCAGGAAGCGCAGCTGAGCCGTACGGTGATTCAGACCTCCCGTGACACGGGCATGGCCCGTAACGATGTGGCGGCTTTGGTGAGCCAGATGATGGCCAGCGGTATGTCGCTGGACAAGGCGCAGGGCTACGCAGGGCTGGCCGCCAAGTTTGCGGTGGGGCAGGGCGCGAGTGTCGACGACACGGCGAAGTTGATGCGGGCCCTGGAGCTGAAGGCCGGGATCAGCGATCCCAAGGTCATGGAGCAGGCCCTGGAGGCCATCGCCTTGCAGGGGCAGGCGGGCAATTTCGAGGCGGCCGACATGGCGCGCTTGCTCCCGGCGCTGCTCGCGAGTGCGAGCAACTTGAAACTCACCGGCATGGAGGCGGTGAGCCAGTTGGGATCGATGCTGCAAGTGCAGATGAGCAACGCGGCAAGTCCTGATGAGGCCGCAGGCCAACTGCAAAACTGGATCGAGAAAATCGGCTCCAGTGAGGCAGTCAAGGCTTATGAAGATGCGGGTATTGACTACCAGGCCTCGCTGAACACCGGCATTCAGAAGGGTATGTCGAGCCTGGAGGCGAGCTTTGCCCTGGCCATGCGCTATGTCAGGGCCATCGATCCGGCCAAGGCCGCGAAGATGTCCGAGGCCCTGGCGCAGATCAGCCAGGAAACCGATCCGGCGAAGGCCAAGGACACGCTCGAGGCTCTGGAGGAGTCCCTGCGCACCGGTGACCTGTTCACCGATATGCAGATCAAGGCGGCCTTGCTGGCTCACACCCAGGGCCGGCAGCAGTACGAGCAAGTGAAGAAGGACTCGTTGAGTGCTTCGGGGGTTATCGACAAGAACCTGGCCGAGCGTCGGCAAGCCTCCGCCCAGCTGTGGAAGGAAACCGAGCAGGCGGTCGACGGTGGCATGCTTGCCGTGGGGAAGGCCCTGCAACCGGCCACGGATTTGGTGGCCCAAAGCATCACGCTGGTGGTCGGCAAACTGACCGAACTGGCGGAGAAGGAACCCTCATTGGTACTGGGGGTGACAGCCCTGGGCGCCGCTTATGTCGCGGTGCAAAAGCTGATGGCTGTCTACACCATTGGCAAGGGCCTGCTGAATGTCGCTCGAGGTTCACTGCAGGTTGGCCGCAAAATGGCGAAGCGCTCCTCTGGTGGCACTGCGAGCGGTATCGACTGTTGTGCGCCCATGCTCGATTGCGGCCCGGACAAAAAACGCCGCAAGGGCCGTGGCGGGCGCAAGACGCCCCGGCGCGAGCCTCGTTCGAGGGGCATGGGCAGCAAAGGCTTCAAGAGCCCTTTGACGCCCAGCGGCCTGGAGAGAGTGGCCAGAGGGGCTGCCACCTCTGGTGCCGTAATGAAAGGCGCCGGCTCCCTGGCCAAGGGAGTCGCCCCCTTGCTCAAGGGCGGTGCGATCCTTTCGGTGCTCGGTGCAGGCTTCCAGGTGGCGGACACTTACCTCAATGCCCAGACCCAGGATGAAAAAGCCGAAGGCTACGGCGAGGCGGCGGGCAATCTTGCTGGCGCCGCCGCGGGTGCAGCAGCAGGGGCCGCCATCGGCTCCGTGGTGCCGGTGATCGGTACGGTGATTGGCGGGCTAGTGGGCGGCGCCCTGGGTGCCTGGGGCGGCTCGGCCGCCGGTGGTGCCTTGGGTAAAAAGCTGTTCGGCTCCGACGAGTCGCTCAAGCACTTGCCCGCCGCCGGTCCGCTGATGATGGGCAACGCTGGACAGAACATCCCGCCGGTCATGGGCGATATCGCCAAATCCTTCCAGAAAGGCCAGACGCCCCCGCTGATGGGGCAGGCGGCGCGCTCGATGCTTAGCCCATCGTCGTCTGCTGCGGCGCCGGCCACGATCACTGTGCCTGAGTCGCTCAAACCCCAGGTACCTCCTGTCATCGAGCAGCAGTTCAGCTTCGCGCCCTATTTGTCGATCTCGGTTCAGGGTGATGTGCGCGACCCCGCGCAACTGGCCCGGGAACTGGAACCCCACCTGCGCTGGCAGTTCGACGAGTTCAGCCGCCAGGCTGCCGCTCGCCAGCTGTTCGACGCCGCACACGTCTAAGGAGATCGCATGGCTTACATGGAACAGCTGCAATCGGGGCTGGGTTCCCTGGTGGCGGCAGCGGAAGCGGGCCGGCGCAGCGCCGATGAAATGCTCGGGCCCATGAACGGCGCCATCAGCGACATCAGCGGCGCCGCCCTGGAGCTTGAAAGCCTGCCCGTGGTCGGGCCGGCGCTGGGCGCGAAGCTGCAACGCACGATGCGCAGTATCGGTGCGGCGCAGTCGGTGGTGGGGGAAGTCGCGGCCAAGTACAGCCAGGCAGTGACCGTGGCCGGGCAGATGCAGCAGCGTCTTGGCGCCCTGCAGGAACAGGTGGCCAAGGCCGGCGCGGCGATCAATCGGATCGGCGGGCAGATCAGTCCTTCCCTGGGCAACATCTTCCCGACCGCCGCATTTGCCGAACAGACCACACCGGCGGCCGAGGCGGTGAAGCCCTTCGCGCACCTGTTGATCCTGCAACCGCTCGGGGCGGGCGCTCAGCCCTACTACTTCAACGTCGATACCGCAGCCTTCGAGGCGCTGCGCCGGCAGAGCGGATTCCGCTGGGCCGCTCAGGAGCGCTTGAGCCGCAGTGTCGCCCAGCAGGCAGTGGGCCAGGGTGAAGAACGGATCTCCCTCAAGGGCACGGTGTTTCCCGGGTTCAAGGGCGGCCTGGGGCAGTTGCAGACCTTGCGCAGCATCGGGCGGCGCTTGCAGCCGCTGAGCCTGACCACCGGCTACGGCGAAGTGCTGGGCACCTGGTGCCTGACCAGCATCGAGGAAGATCAGAGCCACCTGCTGGCCGGCGGTATCCCGCGCAAACAAGGTTTTTCATTGGAGTTCGTAAGCTATGGCGACGACTTGCAGAACGTCTGACGGGGATCTGCTCGATACCTTGTGTTACCAGTATTACGGCCACCTCAACGGCTGTGTCGAGGCGGTGCTGGACGCCAACCAGGGGTTGGCCGACGAGGTACAGCCGTTTCGCGCCGGGCTGCTGATCCGGCTGCCGGCGCTGCCGGCCCGGGCCGACGCCATGGTCCAGCTATGGGATTGAGCCCCAACCCCTTTACCCAACCCCGTCGAGCACGGGGTTGGCTTTTTCTGGAGTACGGCACATGACCCCAGCGTTTCGCATCGTCGCTGATGGCCGGGACATCACCGCGCAGATCAACGACCGCTTGCTGAGCCTGCGCACCACGGACAAGCCCGGCCTGGAGTCGGACGAATTCGAGCTGCGCATCGATGACCGCGACGGCGCCGTGGTGCTGCCCCGGCGCGGCGCGAGCATCGAAGTGTTCCTCGGTTACGCCGGCCAGGAGCTGACTCGCCTGGGGCGCTACACGGTGGACGAAGTGGTGGTGAACGGGCCACCCGATACGCTTGAGATCCGTGGCAAGGCCAGCGACATGCGCGGCAGTGGCAAGACCACCCGCAGCGGTAGTTGGGAGAACGTTGCGCTGCAGCTCATCGTCCGTGACCTGGCGGCGCGCAATGGATGGCAGCCGGTCTGCCCGCTCGCTATCAAGGTACCGCGCATCGATCAGCTCAACGAGTCGGATTTCAACTTCATCACCCGCCTGGCCCGACAGTACGACTGCACCGCCAAGGTGGCCGAAGGCAAGTTGCTGGTGCTGCCCCGCCAGGCCGGACAGAGCGCCAGCGGCAAGGCCCTGGGGGTTGTCACCCTCGGGCGTGGCGATGTCAGCCGCTACCAGTTCCGCCTGAGTGACGGCAGCACCCACAAGGCAGTGCAGACCCGGCACCAGGACCCCAGGAGCGGAAAGCTGCGGGTCATCGACCTGGGTAACGATGGCTCGCCGGATGATTCGCCCGCCGTGCACACCGACCGCCACCTCTACCCGAACCAGTCTGCCGCCGAGCAGGCCGCCAAGGCGCGCCTGGCGGCCTTCAACCGCAGCACCGCCAGCCTGCGCCTGGACCTTGCGGGGCGCACCGATTTGTTCGCCGAGCGAATGATCAATGCCCAGGGCTTTAAGGCCGGGCTCGACGGTGACTATCTGGTGGATTCGGTCGAACAGTTGTTCACCCAGTCCGGCTGGACGACCACGGTCGAGTGCAACGGCGGCAAGCAAGGCAAAGCCAAGGCCAAGGGCAAGCCGCCCCAGGCCCGCAAACCCCTCAGGGTCGAGCAGCTTTGAGCCTTGATCCCATTCCCACTGACGGGGCAACCCGCCCACAGGAGTATTCATGAAACCAGGCATCATCCTGCCGATCCGGCATTTTCTCCGGACCTTGATCGCCGGTTGCAGCTTGCTGCTGGCCATTGGCGCCCATGCGGCACCCTTTGTCCTGGCCTATACCGACGGCCAGGTCGAAGCGTCCTACAGCAACCTGCAGGCGTTCCACCGCAACCTGTCCGCCGTCGGCCTGGGCAGCACCTACGGCCTGACCGTCACCGGCAAACTGCATCAGGACGGCATGAACGAAACCACGCAGAACATCATCCGTTTTGCCAAGAGCCAATCCCTGCCGCTGTACCCGACTGTTTCCGACTACAACGAAGACATCGGCGCCTTCGATCCGGCTATTTCCCTCTCCATCCTCAACGACCGGGCCTTGAGCGCCGGCACCGTCAAACAGTTGGTCAAGCTGGCCAAAGAGGGCGGATTCGCCGGCATCAACCTGGACTTCGAGAAGGTCGAACCCAGGAACCGCGCCGCGTTTTGCGCCTACGTCAAAACCCTGGGCGACGCCCTGCATGCCGGCAACAAGAAGCTGATCATCAGCATCCCGCCCAAGCTCAGCGACACCGAGCCTGAGTACCTGCAGGGCTACGACTACAAGGCCCTGGGCGCGGCGGTGGACTACTTCCAGGTGATGACCTACGACCAGGTCGGGCCGGGCTGGAGCAGCGGCGGCTTTCACAATGAAGCCTGGCCTGGCCCCGAATCGGGCTTGGACTGGCAGCAGGCGCTGCTCAGTTACGCCGTTTCCCGAGTCCCGGCGAGCAAGGTCCTGGCGGGGTTGCCCGCATACGGCCAGGACTACAGCATCGGCAACCGGGTGCACTGGTCGGCCTATCAGGAAATCATTGCCGAGCACCGGGCAGCCACTCACCGGGATGCCGCCTCTGCGACACCCTATGCCACCTGGGGGCCGGTCAAGAGCTTCGCCGACGGCGTGGAATGGACCCCGGAACGAGCGCAACCCGTGCTCTGGTACGACGATGCCGCCAGCATCAAGACCAAGACCGCACTGGTGGCCCAGCTGGGCCTGGGCGGCACCAGCGTCTGGGCCATGGGCTATGAAAATGCCGAGTTCTGGACGGCGTTGCAGGCCGGGTTCAAGGCCAGCAATGAGCTCTTGCCGGCGGGGCGGGAGTGACTGGCCGAATGGGCTCTGGAACTGGCTGCCACAGATTTTGCAGCACGCCTGGGGCCGTGATTCCAGGGCGCTTTTGCGAAACCCGTCTCGACGGGTTTTTTCATGCTCGTCAGAAACAAGCCTCACCGCAGCCTCATCCCGTTCCAGGAGCCTTGTCATGAAACTCTCGGCTGTTCTCGATCAGCTACAAGCACAGTGCCCGAGCTTTACCGGGCGCATCGTTGTCGGCACCCATGCCGATTCTGCTTCAGATGTTGGTGCGCCAATGCCAGCCGCCTATCTGGCGCCCAGCAACGATCTGGCCAGTGCCAGCGCCGGGCAGAACATCATTCGCCAGACCATCCGCGACCGCTTCGACGTGGTCCTGGCGCTGGGCGCCGCCGAGCCTGCAAAAGCGCTGAATCCGCTGCACGACCTGCGTGCCGAACTCTGGCGCGCCCTGGTCGGTTTCAAGCCCGGCGCCGAGTACAACCCGATCCAATACGACGGCGGTGAACTGGTGTCGCTCGACGCCACCCGCCTGCTCTACCGCCTGCGTTTCTTCGCCGAGTTCCAACTCGGTCGCAACTTGCCCAGCCAGCCGGCGGAAACCTGGCATGAGCGTGAACTCGACGGCTTGCCGTCCTTGACCGGGGTCACGGTGCGGGTCGATGCCATCGATCCGGCGGACCCCAATCTGCAACGCCCAGGGCCCGACGGGCGCCTGGAGCTGACTTTTTCAGGAGAGCTGAAGCAATGAGCAAACGCATCACCGTGCTGCCGGTCGCCGGCCGCGCCGTACCGGACCCGGAAGCAGGCGATCTGCTGCCCGCCTCTGGCCGTGAAGTGTCGGACAGCGCCTGGTGGCGCCGGCGTCTGGCCGATGGCGATATCACTAGCAAAGCCGTGAAAGCGGCGAAATCTCAAGGAGCCAAATAATGGCGATCGGTTTCAGTAATATCCCGGCGGACATCCGTGTGCCGCTGTTCTATGCCGAGATGGACAACTCGGCGGCCAATAGCGCGTCCTCGGCCATGCGCCGTCTGATCGTCGCCCAGGTCAACGACAACCAGGCTGGCGATGACCTCGGCAAGCTGGTGCTGGTGTCCAGCGTGGCCCTGGCCAAGAGCATCGGCGGGCAAGGTTCGATGCTCGCTTCTATGTACGAAACCTGGCGCAAGACCGACCCGGTGGGCGAGATCTGGTGCCTGCCGCTGCACAGCACCGAGGGCAGCGTGGCCAAGGCCGAGCTGAAGATCAGCGGTAGCGCCAGCGCCGCCGGCCTGCTCAATCTGTATGTCGGTGGGGTGCGGGTGCAAGCCTCTATCGTCAGCGGCGCCAGTGCCGCACAAGCGGCCAGCGCCCTGGCCTTGAAGGTCAACGCTGCAGTAGATCTGCCGGTGACCGCCACCGCGGCCGAGGGCACTGTGACCCTGAGCGCCAAGTGGACCGGCGACAGCGGCAACGACATCAGCTTGCAACTCAATCGCCTGGGCAAGAGCAATGGCGAAGAAACCCCGGCCGGCCTGACCCTGGTGCTGGGCAAGATGGCCGGCGGCACCGGCGTGCCGGATCAGGTCGCGGCCTTGGCGGCCCTGGGCGACGAGCCGTTCGAGTTCATCTGCATGCCCTGGACCGACACCGCCAGCCTCAATGCCTGGCAAGCGGTGATGGACGACAACACCGGCCGCTGGTCCTGGGCCAAGCAGCTGTTTGGCCATGTCTACAGCGCCAAGCGCGGCACCGTCGGCACCCTGGTGGCGGCCGGCCAGGCGCGCAACGATCAGCACATCACCATCCAGGCCCTGGAAACCGGCGTGCCTCAGCCGGTGTGGATCCAGGCCGCAGCGCTGGCGGCGCGGACCTCGGTGTTCATCTCCGCCGATGCCAGCCGTCCGACCCAGAGCGGTAGCCTGCCGGGGATCGATCCGGCCACGGCCAGCGAGCGCTTCACCCTGACCGAGCGCCAGTCGCTGCTGAGCTACGGCATCGCCACCGCCTACTACGAAGGCGGCTACATGCGCATTCAGCGGGCGATCACCACCTACCAGAAGAACGCCTACGGCCAGGCCGACAACTCCTACCTGGACAGCGAAACCATGCACCAGTCGGCGTTCATCGTGCGTCGCCTGCAAAGCGTGATCACCAGCAAGTACGGGCGCCACAAGCTGGCTGCCGACGGCACCCGTTTCGGCGCCGGCCAGCCGATCGTCACCCCGAGCACCATTCGCGGTGAGCTGATTGCCCAGTACGCCAAGCTGGAGCTGGAGGGCCATGTGGAGAATGCTGAGCTGTTCGCCGAGCACCTGATCGTCGAACGCGATGTGCAGGACCCGAGCCGGGTCAACGTGCTGTTCCCGCCGGACTACATCAACGGCCTGCGAGTGTTCGCGCTGCTCAACCAATTCCGCCTGCAGTACGACGCGGCGGCCTGAGCCGGACCTGCATCACTGCGCTTTTTCAGCCCGCCTTGAGCGGGCTTATTTTTTGGGAGAAACAACATGGGTCAACTGATCGCGGGCACCTGCTACGTCAAAGTGGACGGCGCTCAACTGACCATCAGCGGCGGCTGCGAAGCACCACTGATGGCCGTCAAGCGGGAAACCGTGGTTCCGGGTTTCTACAAGGAAACCGACCTGACGCCGTCGTTCAAAGTCACCGCGCTGCACACCCCGGACTTTCCGCTCAAGCAGTTGATTGCGGGTTCCGACATGACCGTCACCTGCGAATTCGCCAACGGCAAGGTCTACGTGCTGGCCGGCGCCTACCTGGTGGACGAGCCTATTGCCAAGGGCGACGACGCCAGCATCGAGCTGAACTTCCAAGGGCAGAAGGGGACCTGGCAATGAGCAATACGGTAAAGCTGCAAGTGCCGATCGAGGCTCACGGCGAGCCCCTGGCCGAACTCAGCCTGCGCCGCCCGACGGTGCAGGAAGTGCGGGCGATCAAGGCGCTGCCGTACAAGATCGACAAGAGCGAAGAAGTCAGCCTCGACATGGACGTCGCGGCCAAATACATCGCGGTCTGCGCCGGCATTCCACCGTCCTCGGTGAACCAGCTCGACCTGGTGGACCTCAACGCCTTGAGCTGGGCGGTGGCGAGTTTTTTCATGAGTGCGGCATCGCAGCCATCGCCGACCTGATCGCTGTCGCCTATGACCTGGCCTGGTTCTGGAAGGTCGACCCCGAACAGATGATGGCCAGGCCACTGGATGTGCTCCGTGAATCCCTGGAGCACGCGCAACGGATCAATGCGATGCAGCAGGTGCAGTGATGGCAGACACACAAACCGTAGAGAAGAAGTCGGTGCTGTTGACCGGCATCGACCAGCTGTCACCCAAACTCGTCGCCCTTCAAGGCAAGGTCGACTCGTTCAAGAAAAACCTTGAGCAGACCGGGCTGGGCAAGCTGGATATCAGGGGGCTGTTCAAGGGCGGCAGCCTGATCACCCCGTTTCTGGACGGGATCAAAGCCTGCGATGCGTTCAAGGGCAAACTGGCCGAGGTCGGCGATTCCAGCGCGCCGGCCGACGCGGCCAAAGGCATGAATGTATTCAGTCAGTCCATGGCCAAGGTGTCCTCGGCCATTGATGCCGCGCTGGCGCCGGCGGTGGGGGCGCTGGTGGTCGGTCTGGAGCCCATGCTCAACAGCGTGGGGACATTGCTCGACGACAACCCGAAACTGGTCGAAGGACTGGCGATGGGCGCCATTGCCTTCTCGGCGATGCAAACGGCCGTGACCGGTGCGACCCAGGTGCTCGACCTGATGGGCACGGTGGCCAAGGCCAACCCGCTGATGCTGATTGCCATGGGCATTGCGCTGGCCGCCGGGGTGATCATTGCCAACTGGACGCCGATCTCGGCCTTTTTCGTCAGCCTCTGGGAAGGTGTTAAGAGCTTCGCAGCGCAGGCGATGGAGGTGCTCAGTACCCTGTTTGGCTGGACGCCCCTGGGCATGCTGATTGGCAACTGGGGGGCGATCACGGCGTTCTTTGCCGGGCTCTGGGACAGTATCCAGGCGATGACGGCTTCGATCGTCGGCTTCCTCAAGGAGGTGTTCTCCTGGTCGCCTCTGGGGCTGATTATCGATAACTGGGCTGGGTTGACGGGGCTTTTTGCGTCGATCTGGGAGTTGCTCAAGGCTTTGACGGTACCGGCAATGGCCTTTCTAAAAGGCCTGTTCGACTGGGTGCCGATGGACATGATCACCAAGAGCTGGGGGGCCGTCACCGGCTTCTTCGCGTCGATCTGGGGAGCGTTGCAAACGGGCATCCAGGCGATCAAAACGGTGTTCCAGACGCTGTTCGACTTTTCTCCGTCCGTGTTGCTTTACAACAACTGGGGGGCTGTCAGCAGCTTCTTCAGCTCGATCTGGGCGGCGCTGCAACCGGGTATCGATGCGATCAAGAAGGTCCTGCAAACGCTATTCGACTTCTCTCCGCTGGTGATTCTTTACAACAACTGGGGCGCGGTTACGGGCTTCTTCGGTTCGATCTGGGCCGAGCTGCAACCGGGTATCGACTCGATCAGGAAGGCCATTGAGGTCCTGTTCGACTGGTCGCCGATGGAGCTGATCATGACCAATTGGGCCCCTATCGCCGATTGGTTTTCCGGGCTGTGGAGCAAGCTTCAAGAGTTGATGGTGCCAATCAAGGAGCTGTTCGAGGGAGGTTTCGGAGGGCTGATTGCCACGGTCACCGGTAAGGTCGAAGGCTTTACCGAAGCGCAAAAGCAGATCAACGCCGAGGGTAAAGGCGGGCTGGCATCACCTTTTGCCGCAACCCAGGGCAGCTCGCTGACCCAGAATTCCAGTGCCCTGATCCAGCAGAACGCCGCGAACAACCGCACCCAACTCGAAGGCGGGTTGACCCTGCGTTTCGAAAACGCCCCGGCAGGCCTGCGCGCCGAACAGGCCAAGACCAATCAACCAGGCTTGAACGTGGCTTCGACCCTGGGCTATCGCTCACTTTCCCTAGGAGGTTCCCATGGCGGATAACTGGCGTGATCGTTTGTTGCCCGCATCCTTTCGCGGCGTGCCGTTCTGGGTCGATCAGGCGAAAACCCCGGTGGGCCAGAAAGGCCAGTTGCACGAGTACCCACAGCGCGACCAGCCGTTTTTCGAGGGCCTTGGCCAGCAGGCGAAAGTCCATGACCTGACGGCCTTCATCGTCGGCGCCGATTGCCTGGAGCTGCGCGACAGGCTGTTCAAGGCCCTGGAGGAGGGCAGCGGCGAGCTGGTGCACCCTTGGCTCGGGCGGATGCAGGTCAAGGTCGGCGAGTGTGAGATGACCCAGAGCCGCCAGGACGGCGGCCTGGTGACCTTCAGCCTGAAGTTCTACCCGGACCAGCCGCTGCGCTTTCCCTCGGCGGTGGTCAACACCCAGCAGCAGGTGCTGGTGGCCAGCGATACCTTGCTGGGCTCGGCGGTGCTGCGCTTCGAGTTCGCCACCAACCTGATCAAGCAGGCGCGGATCGGCGTGGATTCGCTGCGCAAGGGATTGACCGAGGTGTACGCGGTCATCGAACACGAGTTCAAACCGTTGATCGAGTTCTATGGCGACCTCAACACCCTGGTCACGGCGGTCAAGGAAATACCCAAGGAGCTGAGCACGGAGTTCAAGGGGGTGCTGGAGGAGGTACGCGGGCTCAAGGATTTTGCCCGCACCGGCTATCGGCAGATGCTCGCCGATATTTCCCAGCAGGTGGAGGCGGCCCGGCGCATCGATGCGCCGAAGCTGACCTCCGGCAAGGACACCACCGCGGCGGCCGAGGCGGTAGCGAACCTGGTCCAGGATGCGTTGCTGGTGCAGATCGCCCGGTTGGTGTCGGCCTTGCCGGTGGCCACGCCCGTGGTGAAGCTCAAGAGCACGCCGCCCCTGGCGCAGCAGGCCAGCCAGCCGGTGCAGCGCCTGGAGGTACCGGTGGCCGACGATGTACTGGCCCTGCGTGACCAGCTCAACGAAGTGATCTGGCAAGCCGCGCTCAAGGCCGACCCGATGCATTACCAGGCGCTCAACACCCTGCGCCAGCAACTGCAGGGCCACCTCAATGCCGTGGCTTCATCGGGGGTGCGGCTGGTCAGTCTCAGCCCCAAAAGTAGCATGCCGGCGCTGGTCCTGGCTTATGAGCGGTTTGCCGATGCGACGCGGGTCGGTGAAGTGGTACAGCGCAACCGGGTGGCCCATCCGGGCTTCCTGCCGCCGGCCGATCTGCAGATTGCGCGGGAGTGACCCATGGACGAACTGGCAAATATCGTCACCCTGACGGTGGACGGGCTGGACTACAGCGGCTGGAAAAGCGTGGAGATCACGGCAGACCTGGAGCGCCAGTTCCGCACCTTCAGCCTCAACATCACCTGGCAATGGCCGGGGCAGGACTCGCAGGTGCGGATCCGCCCGGGCGCTCGCTGCCAGGTGCGCATCGGTTGCGACCTGGTGCTCACCGGGCATGTCTACAAGGCGCCGATCAGTTATGACGGCAAGCAGATCAGCCTGAGCATCCAGGGCGGTTCGCTGACCCAGGATCTGGTGGACTGCGCGGCCATCAACCGGCCGAGCCAGTGGCGCCAGCAGGACGTGCTGAGCATCGTTCGCGCCCTGGCTGCATCCTACGGGGTCGGGGTGCGCAGCGAGATCGCCCCAACCGGCAAGTTGCACACCCACAGCATCGTGCCGGGGGAGACGGTGTTCGCCTCCATCGACCGTTTGCTGACGCTGTACCGGGTGTTCTCCACCGATGACGCCGACGGTTACCTGCTGCTGGCGGCACCGGGCAGCGGCGGGCGCGCCAGCGATGCTCTGGAGCTGGGCAAGAACATTCTCTCGGCCAATGCAGCGATGGATTTTTCCGCGGTGTTTTCCGAGTACCGGGTGATCGGCCAGCACAAGGGCAGCGACCAGAGCAGCGGGGCGGCGGTCAGCGAGGTGTCTGGCCGGGCCAGCGATGCCCGGGTTTCCCGCAAGCGGGTCACGCTGATCAACGAAGCCGCCCAACTGAGCGCCGAACTGGCTCAGCAGCGCGCTGACTGGGAGTGCGGCACCCGCACCGGCAAGGCCCTGACCACCACCTATCAGGTGCAGGGCTGGCGCCAGAGCAATGGCGACCTGTGGAAGCACAACACCCTGGTGCGAGTGATCGATCCGGTGCTGGGGTTTGATCAGGACATGCTGATCTCCAAGGTCACCTGGTCGCTGTCCGACCAGGGCTCCATCACCACCTTGCAGGTGGCGCCGCCGCAGACCTTCGACGCCAACCCGACCCCCGCCAAAACCTGAAACCTGCGCCCAACCGTAGGAGCCAGCTGGCCGGCGAAGTCACCCGGCACGAAACCGCGCAACCCCTGTTCGCCGGCAAGCCGGCTCCTACCCTCCAAGGAACTCAGCATGAGCCTACTGACACGCCTGTTGGCGCGGGGCACCGTGGTGCTCGCCCATTCGGCCAACAAACTGCAATCGCTGCAAATGCGCCTCACCGCCGGCGAGGTCAACGACGACATGGAGCATTTCGAGCCTTACGGTTTTACCAGCAATCCCCTGGCCGGCGCCGAGGGCATCGCCACCTTCCTCGGTGGCGATCGCTCCCATGGGGTGGTGCTGGTGGTGGCCGACCGGCGCTACCGCCTCAAGGCCCTGGCCGCCGGTGAAGTGGCGATTTACACCGATGAGGGCGACAAGATCCACTTCAAGCGCGGGCGGGTCATCGACATCGACACCGCGACCTTGAATATCCGCGCCAGCAGCGGCGTCACCATCGACAGCCCGACCCTGAGCATGAGCGGCAAGATCCTCTCCCAGGGCGATCAGGTCGCCGCCGGCATCAGCCAGATCAACCACGTCCACAGCGGCGTGCAACCCGGTCCGGGCCAGACCGGCGTACCCGTGGGAGGTTAAGCATGTTCGCCACCTATGACCTGAAGAACGCCCTGACCCGGGCCGTGGAAATCAGCCTGTTCACCTGGCGCCGCGCCGCCGATGACGACGCCCTGGATGACGACCAGCGCTATGGCTGGTGGGGCGACAGTTTTCCCAGCGTGGCCGACGACCGCATCGGCTCGCGGCTGTGGCTGCTGCGCCGGGTCAAGCTGAGCCGGCAGACTCAGCTCGATGCCGAGTTCTATGCCCGCGAGGCCCTGCAATGGCTGATCGACGATGGCCACTGCAACGCCGTGGAGATCATGACCGAGCGCCTCGATGCTCAGCGCCTGAACCTGCGCACGGTGCTGATCCTGGCCGACGGCGAACGCCTGGACCTCAACCCCATTCACAGTTGGCAGGTGACCTATGCCGTTTGAAACGCCTTCGCTGCCGGTGCTGATTCAGCGCACCCAAAGCGACCTGGCCAGCGATTCGCTGCGCCAGTCCGATGCCCAAGTGCTGGCCCGCACCCTGAGCGGCGCCGCCTTTGGCCTGTATGGCTACCTGGATTGGATCGCCGAGCAGATCCTTCCGGACAAGGCCGATGAGTCGACCCTGGAGCGCATCGCCGCGCTGCGCCTGAACCAGCCGCGCAAGGCCGCCCAGGCGGCCAGTGGCAGCGTCAGTTTCAACGCGGCAGCCGGTGCCGTGCTGGATGTCGACACCCTGCTGCAAAGCAGCGACGGTCGCAGCTACAAGGTGACCGCCGCCCGCACCACCAGCGCAGGCCTCAACAGCACCACGATCCAGGCCGTCGACGGCGGTACCCTGGGCAATGCCGATGCCGGCCTGGAGCTGACCGCGGTGCAGCCGGTACAGGGCATCAGCAACTCGTTCACCGTCCTGGCCCCGGGCCTGAGCGGTGGCGTGGCCCGGGAAAGCCTCGAATCCCTGCGCTCCCGGGTGATCCGTTCCTATCGGATCATTCCCCATGGCGGCTCGGCGGACGACTACGAAACCTGGGCCATGGAGTGCCCCGGAATTACCCGGGCCTGGACCCGGCGCAACTACCTGGGGCCGGGCACCGTGGCGGTGTTCGTAATGCGCGACGACGATATCGATCCGGTGCCAACAGCTGAACAGCTGGCCGAGGTGAAGCAGTACATCGAGCCGCGGCGCCCGGTAACGGCTGAGGTGTATGTCCTGGCCCCCACACGCAAATCGGTGGTGTACAGCATCCTGCTGAATCCGGATACCTCTGCAGTTCGGGCGGCAGTCGCTGCGCAATTGCGTGATCTGCATGCGCGGGAGGCGGCCCTGGGGGAGCCCCTTTTGCTGACTCACATCGCCGAAGCCATCAGCGGGGCCGCTGGTGAGTGGGACCACCAACTGGTGGCGCCGGTTGCTGATGTAACAGCGAAGCCTAACGAGTTGCTGACGTATGGGGGCTGCCTATGGCTGGCTTAAGAACAGCGGATCAATACCGCGCCCAGTTGAGGGCGTTGCTCCCCGCGGGGCCGGCCTGGGAGCCTGAGCGCGTCCCTGAGTTGGCGTCAGTGCTGACGGGCTTGTCGCAGGAGCTGGCGCGCATGGATGCCCGGGCCTTCGCCCTGCTGAATGAGATGGATGCCGGCGGCGTGAATGAACTGGTGCCTGACTGGGAGCGGGTCATGGGGCTGCCGGATCCCTGCATCGGGCTTGAACCGGTATTTGAGGACCGCCGTCTGGCGGTGCGCCAACGGCTGATGGCGGTCGGCGGGCAATCCTGTGGCTACTTCATCGAGATCGCGGTGCGCCTCGGCTATCCCGAGGCCACCATCACGGAACGCCGGGCGCCGAGGTTTGGCCGCTCCCGATTTGGCGCAGCCCACTTCGGTACCTGGTCCGCTCAGTTTATGTGGACGCTCAACACGGGGCCGCGCCGCCGTTTGGGTCGGCGCTTCGGTGCCAGCTATTGGGGTGAGCGCTTCGGGGTCAACCCGAGCGGCGCTCTTGAATGCGTTATCCGTCGCAGCGCTCCGGCGCATGCACTGGAATCAATCAATTATGGGGTGAGTGTGTAAATGGATTATCCGAAGAGTGTGCCCAACGTGGGGTTGGTCAACGGCAAGTTTGTTGATGAGAACACCACCACCGGGCAAGTCGGCTCTCTGATTCCGGCGACCTGGGGCAACGGGGTTACTGATGAACTGTTGAACGTCATTCGGGCCGGCGGTAAGCAGCCTGCAGAGAACAATAATGACCAGTTGTTAGGTGCAATTAATTCGATTGTTAGAGCTGCTATCCCCCCTAAAGAAAACAAAACTACTTTGGCGGAGTACGGTATCAATGATGCCTATACTAAGGCTCAGACGGATGGCGAACTAAATAAGTGTATAAAAGTCGGTCAGGACGTTCCGGCCTACTCAAATCCCATATTTAACTCGAATTTATCATCCGATATTGCTTCAATTCCTGGTAATACAGGAAGTATGGAGGTCAGTGGCGGGGCAGGCGAGGCGTCTGCAGTCATTGCATTTCACCGGCCTGGAAAATTTGCATCTTACTTTGGTCTTGATACTGATAATCAATTTAAAGTTGGCGGCTGGTCGATGGGCAAAAATGCCTATGTTTTGTGGCATGCAGGGAATTTTAATCCCGCGACTAAAGCTGATGTAGCAACGCTGCCTAAAGGAATTGGTGTTGGCCAAACATGGCAGGACGTAACTGCAGCGCGGGCGCGAGATGTTGCCTATACCAACACGACCGGACGATCAATTGCGGTTTCCGTATGGCCTTCGAATAACACCCGCAACGTAATGCAACTTTTGGTTGATGGGGTTGAGGTTTCAAGATCTACTATCAACGACTCATCTTTAGGTGCCATTAGTACTATCAGTGCAATTATCCCACCTGGAAGCTCATACATGGTGACATCGACAACTGCTTCATACATAGGTAAATGGTCGGAGCTACGCTGATGAAATATTACATTGAACGCACTTCAGGCACGGTATTCGCGTATGAGTCTGATGGTTCTCAAGACGAATTTATAAAGGAAGGCCTTGAGCGCCTGACCGATAGCGAATTCGCGAAAATCAGACAGGCGCAAGAGGCTGCATTGATTCCAACGCCCGAGCAAGTATTGCTGGATGTAAATGCACAGCGCGATAGGTTGCTCGCTTTCGCGGGGTTACGTATTGCCCCGCTTCAGGATGCCGTTGATTTAGACGAGGTAACCGCCGCTGAGCTTGCAAGCCTTAAGGCTTGGAAACAATACCGTGTTGCGGTCAATCGTGTGCCCGAGCAGCAGGGATACCCAGGTTCGGTTGACTGGCCTCGGCAGCCAGGTGAAGCCCAGTAAACGCCCCGCACTAACGGGGCGTTCTTATTTCTGACCTATGAGGTTTTACCTATGCCTATGACACCGCAACAGCTGCTGCAGATCCTCCCCAACGCCGGCGCTAAAGCCGGCGTTTTTGTTCCGGCTCTCAACGCCGCCATGAGCAAGTACGGCATCGTCACCCGCCTGCGCATGGCGGCGTTCATCGCGCAGATCGGCCACGAGTCGGGCCAGTTGCAGTGGGTGCGCGAGCTGGGCAGTGATCAATACCTTGGCAAGTACGACACGGGCCCTCTCGCCGCGCGCCTGGGCAATACCCCCGAGGCGGATGGTGACGGCCAGCGGTATCGCGGGCGTGGGCTGATCCAGATCACCGGGCGCAGCAACTATCGCCAGTGCAGCCTCGGGCTGTTTGGCGATGAGCGCCTGCTGGAGTTGCCGGAACTGCTGGAGCAGCCGCAATGGGCCGCCGAGTCGGCGGCCTGGTTCTGGGAGCGCGGTGGGCTCAATGCCCTGGCTGACCGCGATGAGTTCAACAGCATTACCCGGCGGATCAATGGGGGCCTGAATGGCTTGCAGGACCGCCTGGAACTCTGGGCCAGGGCGCGGGCGGTGCTGTGTTTGCCGGTGGTGTGAGGGCTGCCGTCTGAAGGTCCTGCGGACCTTTTCGCAGCCTGTGGCAGCGGCTACAGGTTTTTTGGCAGGCTGGGTGATTCATTTCATGCTCGCCTCAGGAGGGCTTGATGAATATCCGTGGCTGGCTGGCCATCGCGGTGGCGGCCGGGTTGCTTTATGCACTCGGCTACCTCAGCGGTGCCGGCAGTGAGCGCAGTAACAACCAACGCCTCGATGAGGCTCGTCTCAAACAATCCTTTGAACAAGGCCGGGCCCTGGGCACGGTCAGGGAAAAGGTGGTGGTCGAGTACGTCGACCGTATCGTCAAGGTCTATCAGGCGGGCGCCACCATCACCAAGGAGGTTCCTGTCTATGTCTCGAAAGCGGCTGATAGAGCCTGCGTTGTGCCTGCTGGTTTTGTCCGGGTGCACGACGCCGGCGCCGCCAACCTGCCCGTGGCCGCAGGCCCCAGCGTCACTGATGGCGCCGCCTCGGGCCTTGCACTCTCTACCGTCGCCGCCAGCGTCGTCGACAACTACAGCGAATGCCACGCCAATGCCGAGCAATTGAAGGCGTTGCAGCAGTGGGTGCGCGAATCCCAGGCTTTGCTGCGCATCTCTACGGGGACGTTGCTGCAGCCCTGAGAGCAGGTTTTCGATCAACTCTCAGGTTCCATTGGAGCCGACCGGGTTGGGATGCATCCAGGTGGAAGGGAGGAGTGACAAAGTGGCGGCCAGTGACAGCCAGTAAAAGTGCTATCGCATCACCGATGACATTGGCTTATGGCCTCGGATACTTGGGGATTTATATGAAGTACGCATTATTTGGCCGTTTCAGGATTGCCGAATGCGCACGGCTTTGTTTGAAAAATGAGCATGTATGCTCGGAATGAGAACTAATGGAGAAATTATGCAGAATACTAAAACCATCTTGCTGATGAGCTTGTTTGCACTGATGGGGATCTCCTTCAATGTGAGTGCAGAGACGGCCATGTCGTGGAACCTGGCAAGGGATGTAATGCTGGCCAAGGAAAGTGTCGTGGCGAACTCTCCCTGGACATTCATGCAGAACACATCAGGGGTGAATAAGCCTGAAAACTATACGTTGCTACCTTTCTTCAAGGCGGACGACTGCACTGCTCAACCTGTGACCTGTTGGCAGGACCCGGTATCAGGGGCTCACGTATCGGTCCACTTCAAGACTTATACATTCACTGGAAACGGCAGTTTTGTTATCGCTCCGGGCAATGTGGCGTTTCACCCCGGGAAAAATAGCCAGACGGTTATCCGCTGGAGCAGCCCGGTCGTTGGTGAGGTAAATGTTCTCGGGCGTGTCAACAGCATTCACGACAGCTGTGGTGATGGGGTTGCCTGGTCCCTGAATTTGGATGACTCGGTTCTTCAGTCGGGTAGCTTGGCCAGAGGTACGGGAGCTGTTTTTTCGGTAAGCAAGGTGCCTGTCAGCAAGTTGTCGTCCATCTATTTTGTCCTGGACAAGAAGGCCAATTACTCTTGCGATACCAGCACCATCGACATGCTGATCACCAAGTGACGTGCCTTTATCAGTGGTTCTGGAGGCCGCGCGTGATTGTCGAAGCTGCGCAAGGGAGATAGACCGGTCCAAGAGTACTCAACTCTGATTCCGATCTGACAGCCTGTCACTTGCAAGCCACCTCGCCTGGTGTACGGTAAGCACACGCCAGCCCCATCAGGAGAGGATTGTGAAAGAAATCACCCAGCTTGCCGCTGAACTCGGCCGGCGTTTGCAGGTTCTGAATGCCCACGTCACCACCGCGGAGTCCTGCACCGGTGGAGGGATTGCCGAGGCGATCACGCGGATTCCTGGCAGTTCGGCCTGGTTCGAGGCCGGTTATGTCACCTATTCCAACCGCCAGAAGACCCTGCAATTGAATGTGCCGGTCGATTTGTTCAATTCGGTCGGCGCGGTCAGTCGTGAAGTGGTCGAGGCCATGGTCCGGGGGGCGCAGGCCAAGAGCCATGCGCATTTTGCCGTGGCGGTCAGCGGTATCGCCGGGCCGGATGGCGGTTCTGCGCAGAAGCCTGTGGGCACGGTGTGGCTGGCCTGGGGAGCGGGAGAGACACTTACTACCGAGTGCCGGCACTTTCCGGGGAATCGCGATGAGGTCCGCCGACAAACGGTGAAGGCCGCGCTAGAGGGGTTGCTGCAACATGCTGCGGCAGAAATCGCAAATCAGGGGTAGGCGATCCTCGAGCGCTGTGGAATAATACTGGCTACTTATACAGGTGTTGGCCGTCAGGCCTTATTGATTACGTGAGGACTTTAATGGACGACAACAAGAAGAAAGCCTTGGCTGCGGCCCTGGGTCAGATCGAACGTCAATTCGGCAAGGGTGCCGTAATGCGTATGGGCGATCACGACCGTCAGGCGATCCCGGCCATTTCCACCGGCTCTCTGGGTCTGGACATTGCTCTGGGCATTGGCGGTCTGCCAAAAGGCCGTATCGTTGAAATCTACGGCCCTGAGTCGTCCGGTAAAACTACCCTGACTCTGTCGGTTATTGCCCAGGCGCAGAAAGCCGGTGCCACTTGTGCGTTCGTCGATGCCGAGCACGCACTGGATCCGGAATACGCCGGCAAGCTGGGTGTGAATGTTGACGACCTGCTGGTTTCCCAGCCGGACACCGGCGAACAGGCCCTGGAAATCACCGACATGCTGGTGCGTTCCAACGCGGTTGACGTGATCATTGTCGACTCCGTGGCGGCCCTGGTGCCCAAGGCTGAAATCGAAGGCGAAATGGGCGACATGCACGTGGGCCTGCAAGCCCGCCTGATGTCCCAGGCGCTGCGTAAAATCACCGGTAACATCAAGAACGCCAACTGCCTGGTGATCTTCATCAACCAGATCCGCATGAAGATCGGCGTGATGTTCGGTAGCCCGGAAACCACCACCGGTGGTAACGCGCTGAAGTTCTACGCTTCGGTCCGTCTGGACATCCGCCGTACCGGCGCGGTGAAGGAAGGCGACGAAGTGGTGGGCAGTGAAACCCGGGTCAAGATCGTCAAGAACAAGGTGGCTCCGCCGTTCCGTCAGGCCGAGTTCCAGATTCTTTACGGCAAGGGCATCTACCTTAACGGTGAAATCATCGATCTGGGCGTGCTGCACGGTTTCCTGGAGAAATCCGGTGCCTGGTACAGCTACCAGGGCAACAAGATCGGTCAGGGCAAGGCCAACTCGGCCAAGTTCCTGCAGGACAACCCGGAAATCGGCAACGCGCTGGAGAAACAGATCCGTGAAAAACTGCTGACGGCATCGCCAGACGTCAAAGCCAACCCGGTCAAAGAGACCGAAGACGACATGGCCGACGCTGATATCTGATTGATCCAATGACCGCCGTACTCGATACCCTCGTCGCGGTGCGGCGAACCGCAATGGACCTGCTCGCGCGACGCGAGCACGGTCGAGTCGAGCTGACGCGTAAACTGCGTCAGCGCGGCGCCCCTCCTGAAATGATCGAGGCAGCCCTTGACCGTTTGACGGAAGAAGGCCTGCTGTCTGAATCCCGTTATCTCGAAAGCTTTGTTTCCTATCGTGCCCGGTCCGGTTACGGGCCCATGCGTATTCGCGAAGAACTGGGCCAGCGCGGCTTGCAACGCAGCGATATTGATCTTGCGCTGCGCGAGTGCGGTATCGATTGGCAGGAACAATTGCGTGACGTCTGGCAGCGCAAGTTTGCCGGGCAGTTTCCTGCGGATGCTCGAGAGCGCGCCAAGCAAGGGCGTTTCCTGAGTTATCGCGGGTATTCCATGGACATGATCAGCCGCTTGTTGAGTGGCCGGGGCATGGACGACTGAAGCCGTACCCGCTGCATAACGCAGCGGGCTATGGCTGGGGTCAGTTGGCTTTGCTGGTCTCTCGTGCCCGTTGCGTTGTTTGAGGCTGAGGCCTGGCCCAGTTTTCCGGCAGGTTGATGAAGTCGATCAGCTCGCGCAGGCGACCGTTGTCGCGAGCATTGAAGGCGAATGACAGCCGCGCCAGATGGCTGAACTGCACTTCGTCGTGTTCCTCCCCGCTGTAGGCATGCTGTTGAAACTGGCCACTCAGGCACAGGTCGGCGAATGCTGTCTGCATCTGCTCCAGCGCCTGCTCATTGAGGTTGTAGTTCATGCGGATGACGAACTGCTGCTTGAGCCAGCGGCTGGAGTGGAAGTTGGCATAGAACTGCTGGATTTCCTGCACGGCTTCTTCAGTGCTGTGCACCAGGCGTACCAGCTTCATGTCACTGGGCAGAATGTAGCGATTGGCTTCCAGCTGGTTGTGGATGAAGTCCAGGGCGCCTTGCCAGAACTGTCCACCCGGCATGTCCAGCAGTACCACGGGTACCAGCGGGCTTTTGCCGGTCTGAATCAGGGTCAGTACTTCCAGGGCTTCATCAAGGGTGCCAAAGCCGCCTGGGCAAAGCACCAGTGCGTCGGCCTCCTTGACGAAGAACAGCTTGCGGGTGAAGAAAAAGTGGAACGAGAGCAGGTTATCCGTACCGCCAACGGTGGGGTTGGCATGCTGCTCGAAAGGCAGGGTGATGTTGAACCCCAAGCTGTGCTCCAGGCCTGCACCATCGTGGGCGGCGGCCATGATGCCTCCGCCGGCACCGGTGATGACCATCAGATCCGAGCGGGCCAGGGCAGCCCCCAGTTCTCGGGCCATGGCGTATAGCGGGTGTTCACTGGGGGTGCGTGCCGAGCCGAAGACCGTCACTTTGCGTCGGCCCTTGAACTGTTCCAGGACGCGGAAGGCGTGCTCCAGTTCGCGCAGGGCCTGCAGGGTTATCTTGGCATTCCAGCGATTGAGGTCATCCTCGGCCATGCGCAGGACGGTGAGCACCATGTCGCGGTAAAGAGGAAGATTCGGGCTGTTGGGGGCTATCTGGTTGAGTTGCGCTTCGACCTGGTTCGTCAGGTCGACGCCGTTGCTCTGAAAATGACGACTTAACAGGTCATTCGATTGGTAAGGCATTCAGCTTCTCCTTCTGCACAGAACCTTGCGCACGATCGAGATATTCGAATGTGCCACGACACTGCCTGTGTCGCTGCCTGCTCAGCCCAGCGAATGAGCGAATTTCCGGACCCGGTCACAGCTGACAGTCGCTGGGCAGTGTTGGGGTCATCCACAGAGGTTCTGCTTTCCTTTATTTGAGAACATTTGCACAGCAAGACGCACAAGGACGGCCTCCTCAACCGTCCGCAAGCCGTTTCGGACATGGCTTGATCATGTGCCCATAGAGTCTTGGCTGGCAACCGCTTGTTCGTGGTTTTCCCCAGGCTGGCACCGCTGGTCAGGAGGAGCGGCAGGGGGCGGCGGCTCTGATTTACTAAGGTGCAGCGTCTGGAGCAGGAGAGAGGCAAGCGGGTTCTGGGCCATGCAGGCCCAGAGCAGGGAGGCAGGGGATGACCATTGTCACGCTGGAGATTGATCCGAAGTTGTATCAGCTGCTGCAAGCCGCCGCCGCTGACCATCAAATAAGCTTGGAGGATGAGTGCCGGCGCCGATTGGCAGCACAGGAGCGGCCATCGCGATACCTACAGGCCCTGGTTGCCGAACTGCGCGCCGATGATCAGCAGCGGCGCGCCGCTCGTTCGTGATTACTTTTTCTTGGGCGTGCTTTGCGCCGGGCAATCCGACTCCTGAAAGCGCGCTGAGGCCACCGGGCGATTGGTGCGGTTTTCAGTGAACTCGTAACGCATGATGGCGCCTTTGGCCATCAGCTTGCGGTAGTTGGGGTTGCGGCAGACGCTTGCCCCAAGTTGCAGGTAGACCGCCTTGGGGTTGGCGCGCATCTGCTCGGCATGGCCAGACTGCACGCTGAGGTGGTTGATCAGTTCCTTGCCTTCAACGGTATAGCCCTGGTCGAGAATGTTCTCGTTGATTTCCCGAGGAGTGCCGACGTTGCTTTCCGCAGCGACCTTCTCCAGCATTTTGCCCAGTTCGAACTCTTGCAGGGACGCAGCTTGGGCACCCAGGGGCAGGGCCAGCAGAAGGGCGACGGTAGGAATGGTAAAGCGCAACATGAAACTCTCCTGGTGCAGTGACTGATGCTTCGACCAGCCACTCGACTGTGCGTTCAGTGGCGACGAATTATAGGGGGAGAGGCCGCAGGGCGGTACAGGTTTGAACGGATAGCTCTGATAAACTTGTCCGACTTATTCCCTTCTTGAGTGTTTGTCGTGTTGATTTCTGTTCCTTGCTGGCACGTCCTGCGATGAGTCATGCGGTTTCCCGTCTACGTGATCTGCGGATGGCGCGCGTGGCCAAGCCCTTTTTCGCACGCGGCTCACGGGCTGAACGCTGCCCCCGCTGTCGAGTGATTCCCAGCCATTGCCTGTGTGCCTGGCGACCGAAAGTCGTTGCCCGGTCAGCCATGTGCCTGGTGATGCACGACGTCGAACCGCTCAAACCGAGCAATACCGGTTGGCTGATTGCCGATGTGATTGGCGACACGACGGCGTTCAGCTGGTCGCGTACCGAGGTCGATCCGCAACTGCTGGCGTTGCTGGCCGACCCGCAGTGGCAGCCCTATATCGTGTTTCCGGGGGAGTTTGTCGCGCCCGAACGTGTGGTCAGCGAAGTCAGGCAGGAGGAGGGCAAGCGGCCGCTGTTCATTCTGCTGGACGCTACCTGGAGCGAGGCGCGCAAGATGTTTCGCAAGAGCCCTTACCTGGAGCACTTGCCGGTTCTCAGCCTGTCCCCGGAGAAACTCTCGCGCTACAAGCTGCGTCGCTCCAAGCGTGATGACCACTTCTGTACCGCTGAAGTGGCGGCGTTATGCCTGGAGCTGGCTGGCGATGAGCAAGTCAGCCAGGTACTGGATGCCTACCTCGATGTGTTCAGCACCCATTACCTGTCGGCGAAGTTCCAGAAGGCCATCGATCCGGATGACGAGGTGCATACCCGGCTCAAGCCCTTTGTGTAGTCGTGCTGGAATGAGGCTTTTGTGGCCATAGCTGGGCTACCAGCATGCCGCTGAGCATTAGCGCGCAGCCGAAGTAGCCGCGGGCCTGCAGCGACTCATCCAGCAACCAGGCCCCGGCAATGGCGGCAAATACCGCTTCCAGGGACAGAATGATTGCCGCGTGAGAGGCAATTGCATCCTTTTGGGCAATCACCTGCAAGGTGTAGCCGATACCGACGGCCACCACCCCGCCATAGAGAATGGCCGGCCCGGCGCCGACAATCGCTTCCCAGCGAACCGGTTCCAGGCATAACGCCAGGATCAGGCTGACCACCGCGCAGGTGGCAAATTGCAGGAATGCCAGGCGAATCGGGTCATGACGGCCGGCGAAAACTCCCACCAGAATCACGTGCCCACCCCAGACGAAGGCGCCAATCAACTGCAGCCAGTCTCCCGAGGCAACGTGAAAGCTGTCGCTGACGCTCAGCAGGAACATGCCCACCACCGCCAGCACGGCGCCGAGCCACGTGCCCAGGCCAGTCTTGTGGCCAATCAGCAGCCCCAGAAGCGGCACTACAATGACATAGAGCCCGGTGATGAAACCGGCGTTGGTGACGGTGGTGAACATCAGCCCCACCTGTTGCAGATTGATGCCCAGGGCCAGGGCCAGCCCCATGAGTACGCCGCCCAGTAGCAGGCCACGATTGAGCAAGGGTTCGGGCTGACGATCCGTGGGTGTTTTACGCAGCACCAGCGGCAAGAGGCAGAGTGAGCCCAGGGCGAAGCGCAGGCCGGAATAAAGGAAGGGGCCGATATGATCCATACCGGAAGTTTGTGCGACAAACGCCGAGCCCCAGATCACCGCGGTAATCAGCATCAGGACATCGGCACGCAAGGCTTGGCTGCGCATGATGGCTCTCTTATTAGTTAGCCAGCTAAGATGCCGCAAAGCTTCGCGCTTGACCACCCTGGCTTGGCTGGGCATGCTTGGCGCCGATTAGGGCGCCGGCGCTGTTTGAACCACTGTTTTGCTCAGGCTTTTCGCGGCGTTCGTGCTCTTTGGGTGCGGTATTCTGGCGTGCCCCCGTGTTGCTTGGGTGAGGGCTGAATGCATCAGTCCTGCCATGAAGAACAGGATCATTTAAAAATGGCCACATACGAAATCCTGATTGCCGATGACCACCCGCTGTTTCGCAGTGCGCTGCATCAAGCCGTCACCCTGGGCCTGGGGCCTGATGTGCGTCTGGTGGAAGTGGCGAGCATCGCCGAACTGGAAACCCGCCTTACCGAAAAAGCCGACTGGGACCTGGTCCTGCTGGACCTGAACATGCCCGGCGCCTACGGCTTTTCCGGCCTGGTGCTGCTGCGCGGGCAATACCCGCAGATTCCCGTGGTGATGGTCTCGGCCCAGGAAGAAGCCTCCGTCATGGTCCGTTCCCGCGAGTTTGGGGCCAGCGGTTTCATTCCCAAGTCCAGCTCCCTGGAAGTCATTCAAGAGGCGGTGCGCAGTGTGCTGGACGGTGATGTCTGGTGGCCGCCCCAGGCGTTTGAAGAAGTCAGTGTTTCGGCGGAAGCCAAGGCCGCCAGCGAAGGCCTGGCCAGCCTGACGCCCCAGCAGTTCCGGGTTCTGACCATGGTCTGCGAAGGGTTGCTGAACAAGCAGATCGCCTACGAGCTGAGCGTGTCGGAAGCCACGATCAAGGCCCATGTGACGGCGATCTTCCGCAAGCTCGGGGTGCGCACCCGGACCCAGGCAGCGCTGCTCTTGCAACAACTTGAGTCAATTTCCAGCCATTAACCGGCTGTTTGTTCACGCTTTTTTGACTTTGGTTGAACTAGCTTCCCCACTTCTTTTTCTTCAGTTGCCCAGCTTATGTCGCCTTTCAAAGGTCAAACCGGTCTTAAACGTATCCTTAACGCCGCCGGCTATTCGTTCGATGGCTTGCGCGCGGCGTTCACTGGCGAGGCGGCATTCCGTCAGTTGGTGTTGCTCAATGTGATCCTGATCCCCTTGAGCTTCCTGCTCAATGTCAGCCGGGTCGAGCGTGCGCTGTTGATCGCCGTGTGCCTGCTGGCGCTGATCGTCGAGCTGCTCAATTCGGCGGTGGAAGCGGCCATCGACCGCATCTCCCTGGATCGTCATCCCTTGTCGAAAAACGCCAAGGACATGGGTAGCGCGGCGCAATTTGTCGCCCTGAGCATGATCACCCTCGTCTGGGCAGTGATCCTGATCTGAATCAGGGAATGCTCGGCAGGACGATTTCGTCGCTGCGTTGCACCCCGGCGGTAAAGGCGCGACACAGTTCCAGGAATTCGCGCATGGCCGAGGTCTGGTACTTCTGCTTGTGCCAGATGAAGTAGAACTGCCGGGCCAGGTCCAGGCCCGGGGTTTCTACCGGCACCAGGCTGCCGCGGCGAAACGCATCGCGCAGGGCCAGCCTGGAAATACAGCCAATCCCCAAACCTGACTCCACTGCACGCTTGATGGCTTCGGTGTGCTCCAGCTCCAGGCGGATGTTCAGTGCGCTGCGGTGGTGACGCATGGCCTGGTCGAAGGTCAGCCGCGTCCCGGAGCCCTGTTCGCGGAGGATCCAGGCTTCGTGGGTCAGTTCTTCCATGCTGGCGTGGCCGCGTTTGGCCAGGGGATGCTGGGGCGCGCAGAACACTACCAGCTCATCCTCGACCCAGGTCTGCACCTCGATGTCCGGGTGGCTGCAGTCGCCTTCGATTAGACCCAGATCAATTTCGTAGTGGGCCACCTGTTGCACGATATGCGCAGTGTTCTGCACATGGAGCTTCACCTGGCTCTCCGGGTGTACCTGCATGAAACTGCCGATCAGCAGGGTGGCCAGGTAGTTGCCAATGGTCAGGGTCGCGCCCACCGACAGCGAGCCGAAGCCGGATTTGCCGTTGAGCAGGTCTTCGATTTCCTTGGCCTGGTCCAGCAGGGCCACTGCCTGTGGCAGCAGCTGTTTGCCCAGGGCGTTGAGGCTCAGGCGCTTGCCGGCACGGTCGAACAGCTGGCAGCTGGATTGGCGCTCGAGTTCGGTGATCGAGGTGCTCGCCGCGGATTGCGATAGGGAGAGCAGCCCCGCAGCACGAGAAACACTCTCTTGCTGGGCGACGGCGACGAAGACTTGCAGTTGACGGAGAGTAAATCGCATATCGATATAACCGATAACCCTTATCTTAATAATCCAGTTAACAGATATTGTCGCCGCCATTAGAATGCTGTGCAATTGCGCTCATGGTCAGCGCAGGCAATTTCTAGGAGCCCCCGTACATGAGCAACATGAACCACGAGCGTGTCCTCAGTGTTCATCACTGGAATGACACTCTGTTCAGCTTCAAGTGCACCCGCGACCCGGGTCTGCGCTTCGAGAACGGTCAGTTCGTGATGATCGGCCTGCAACAGCCCAATGGCCGTCCGCTTATGCGTGCCTACTCCATTGCCAGCCCGAACTGGGAAGAGCATCTCGAATTCTTCAGCATCAAGGTTCCAGACGGTCCGTTGACTTCCCAATTGCAGCATCTTAAGGAAGGCGACGAGATCATCATCAGCAAGAAGCCAACCGGCACCCTGGTGCTGGATGACTTGAAGCCGGGCAAACACCTGTACCTGCTCAGCACCGGCACCGGCCTGGCGCCGTTCATGAGCGTGATCCAGGATCCTGAAACCTACGAGCGTTTCGAAAAAGTGATCCTGTGCCACGGCGTACGCTACGTCAACGAAGTCGCCTACCGCGAGTTCATCACCGAGCACCTGCCACAGAACGAGTTCTTCGGCGAGGCTTTGCGTGAAAAGTTGATCTACTACCCCACCGTGACCCGCGAGCCGTTCGAGAACGAAGGCCGCCTCACCGACCTGATGCGCAGCGGCAAGCTGTTCCGCGACATCGGCCTGCCACCGATCAACCCGCAGGACGACCGCGCCATGCTGTGCGGCAGCCCGAGCATGCTGGAAGAAACCAGCGAAGTGCTCAACAGCTTCGGCCTGACCGTTTCGCCGCGCATGCGCGAACCGGGCGACTACCTGATCGAGCGCGCCTTCGTCGAAAAGTAGGGGCGAGCTTGCTCGCGAAGCCTGTCCAGTCAGCCTGTTCATGCTGACTGGGCACCTGCTCCCAGACACAGAAAAGCCCGCGTTGCCTTCCCAGGCAACGCGGGCTTTTTCGTTTCCGGGGTTCAGCCCGCCGGGACCACTTCCAGCACCCGGATCAGCTCCGGCTCGGGATAATGCCAGCGCACCTCCAGGTCCCAGAACTGCGCGCCGTATTCCCGCTCTGCAGTAGGCACCTGATAGGCCGGACGCGGATCCTGAGCCAGGCACTGTTCGATCAGCTCCACCAAGGGCTCTTGCAGGCGCTGAGCGTGGATCTGAGCCTGTTGCAGGGCATTGTCCTGCCACTGCACGGGAATAATCTGCGGCGCGGCGCTGGCGATCTCATTGCTCGCCGTGGCAATGATGTCGGCGTAGGGCACGTAGGGCTTGATATCGAGGATCGGCGTGCCATCCAGCAGGTCGATGCCGGAGATCCACAGGCGATTGGCCTCGACCTTGTCCAGCTTCACCACCGACTGGCCGATGCCATTGGGCCTGTGGGTGGCGCGGGTGGCGAAGACCCCCATGGACTTGTTGCCCCCCAGACGCGGCGGGCGCACCTTGAGCCGCGGCTTGTCCTCCAGGGCCTGGTGAAACAGGAACAGCAGCCAGACGTGGCTGACCTGCTCCAACCCTTGCACCGCCTCGCCCTGATCGAAGGGCGCCACCAGTTCCAATATGCCGCGAGCGGCCGGCGCCAGTTGCGGCTGGCGCGGGATGGCGAACTTCTCCTTAAAACAGGAGCGCACGAAGCCGATGGGGGAAACGCTATAGGTCATTTGGCAAGCCTCAAGCCTTGAGCTACAAGCCGCAAGCTACAAGCGTTGAACTGGCAGCTTGAAGCGTGCAGCTGTCTTAAGCTCTAACCCGCAGGGTCAGGCCCTTGAGGAAGTTGCGCAGCAGTTGGTCGCCGCAGGGGCGGTAGTTGGTGTGGCCGAACTTGCGAAACAGCGCGCTCAGCTCGGGCTTGGACACCGGGAAGTCGGCTGCCTTGAGCACGGCGTGCATGTCGTCTTCCTTGAGTTCAAAGGCCACTCGCAGCTTCTTCAGAATGATGTTGTTGGTGACCGGCAGTTCGATCGGCAGCGGCGGGCGGCTTTCGTCCTTGCCGCGCTTGAAGATCACCAGGCCATCGAGGAAGTGCGCCATGACTTCGTCCGGGCAATGCACAAAACCTTCTTCCTCATCCTTCTTCAGGTAGCTGACGATATCGTCCAGGCTGACCTTGAAACCGGTGAGCTTGATGATTTCGACGACCTTCTTGTCGCTGATGTCGAGCATGTAGCGCACGCTGCGCAGTACATCGTTATGAATCATGGTTACAGTCCTGATCAATGCGCGTGGAGCGCCGCGCAAGGGCACGGCGTCTGAAATGGGGGCGGCTTTAGAACTTCTCTTTGGCCGACAGGTAGCGCCACTGGCCCAGCGGCACCTTGCCGATGGACACGCCACCGACCCGGATGCGGCGGATGGCGACGACCTTGAGGCCGACGGCCTGGCAAAACAGCGCGATCACGCCCGGCTGCGGGTTCTTCATGGCGAAGCGCAGGCGGTTCTCGTTCTGCCAGCTGGCTTTTACCGGTGGCAGCTCGCGGCCTTTGTAGGTCAGGCCGTGGTTCAGGCGGTTGAGGCCGTGGTCGATCATCTCGCCTTCGACCTCGACCACGTATTCCTGCTCGATCTTGGCCGCGTCGGCAGTCAGCTTGCGCAGCACTTTCCAGTCCTGGGTGAACACCAGCAGGCCGCTGGCGTTGGGCTGCAGGTCATCGCTGGCGGTCAGGCGCAGGAAATGCCCGCGCAATGGACGTTTGCCGTAGCGGTGTTCTTCGGACAGGCTGTCGGCGCTGATGGACTGCAGGGCGCTGTCCAGGTCCTGGCCGGCGGGCACGTTGAGCAGGATGGTCACCGGCTCCGGCGCAGTGGCCTTGGCCTCGGGGTCCAGAGCAACGGTTTGCGTGCCAACCTTGAACTGCGGTTCGTCGATGACTTCGCCGTCTACGGTGACCCAGCCGCCCTCGATGAACAGCTCAGCCTCCCGGCGGGAGCAGCCGACCAGTTCGATGAGGCGTTTGGAGAGACGAATCGGGTCAGTCATGACAGGGGCCGTAACAAAAGAGGGCAGCTATTGTACCTGCCTGGCGCCGGTTAATCGCGGGTCCATTTGCTGGCTGTGGCTTTTAGCCGCGCAAGGACTGTCGCTGCGGCTGTTTGAGGCGCATGTGCAGCAGGGGGTAGGGCTGGCCCATGCCGTCCTGCTCCGAGCGCCCAACCACTTCGAAGCCTTGGCTGAAGTAGAAGCCCAGGGCTTGGGGGTTCTGCTCGTTGACGTCCAGTTGCTGGGCATTGAGGTGTTCCACCGCGTAGCGCAGCAGTTGCCGGCCCAGGCCCTGGCCTCGGTGAGCCGGGGCGATGAACAGCATTTCCACCTTGCCCGCCGCGACCCCGGCAAAGCCGGTGATGCGTTGGCGAGCATCGCGGGTGCAGATCAGCATCACCGCATCCAGGTAGCGGGTCTGCACCAGGTTGCGCAGCAACTCTATATAGCTGTCCGGGAGAAAGTCGTGGGTGGCACGCACCGAGGCTTCCCAGACCTGGGTCAGTTCCGGGTAATCGCTGAGTTTGGGTGTATGCACGACCGAGTGTTGGCGCATGCCGCCTGCCCCTGAAGTGATCGGCCGCAGAGATTGCAGGCCTGGCAGAGCAAACGATAGACCGAAAAAAGCCCCGCATCTCGTGGCGAGAGCGGGGCTTGGCAGTTTTTTTACGCCTTACAGGGTCTCGGCCCAGAGGTCGTATTCGTCGGCGTCGGTCACCCGGCACCAGACCTTGTCGCCCGGCTTCAGGTCGCCCGCGCCGTCGATGAACACATTGCCGTCGATCTCCGGGGCGTCGAAGAAGCAGCGGCCCACGGCGCCATTCTCATCCACTTCATCGATCAGCACTTCGATGTCCTTGCCGATGCGCTGTTGCAGGCGTGCCGAGCTGATTTCCTGCTGGTGCACCATGAAGCGCTCCCAACGGTCCTGCTTGACCTCGTCCGGGACCACTTCCAGGTCCAGGTCGTTGGCCGGAGCGCCTTCCACCGGCGAGTACTGGAAGCAGCCGACGCGGTCCAGTTGGGCTTCGGTCAGCCAGTTCAGCAGGTACTGGAAGTCTTCTTCGGTTTCGCCGGGGAAGCCGACGATGAAGGTCGAACGGATGATCAGTTCCGGGCAGATCTCGCGCCAGGCCTTGATTCGTGCCAGGGTCTTGTCTTCGAAGGCCGGGCGCTTCATGGCCTTGAGCACCTTCGGGCTGGCGTGCTGGAACGGGATGTCCAGGTACGGCAGGATCTTGCCGGCGGCCATCAGCGGAATCAGCTCGTCCACGTGCGGGTACGGGTACACGTAGTGCAGGCGCACCCACACACCCAGGGTGCTCAGGGCTTCGCAGAGCTCGGTCATGCGGGTCTTGACCGGCGCGCCGTTCCAGAAGCCGGTGCGGTACTTGACGTCGACGCCATAGGCGCTGGTGTCCTGGGAGATCACCAGCAGTTCCTTGACCCCGGACTTGACCAGGCGCTGCGCCTCGTCGAGCACGTCTCCCACCGGGCGGCTGACCAGCTTGCCGCGCATCGACGGGATGATGCAGAAACTGCAGCTGTGGTTGCAGCCTTCGGAAATCTTCAGGTAGGCGTAGTGCCGTGGGGTCAGCTTGATGCCTTGCGGCGGCACCAGGTCGATCAGCGGGTTGTGGTCCTGTTTGGGTGGAACCACTTCGTGCACGGCGTTGACCACCTGCTCGTATTGTTGCGGGCCGGTGACAGCCAGCACGCTGGGGTGCACGTCACGGATATTGCCTTCTTCGATGCCCATGCAGCCGGTGACGATGACCTTGCCGTTTTCCTTAATGGCTTCGCCGATCACTTCCAGGGATTCGGCCTTGGCCGAGTCGATGAAACCGCAGGTGTTGACCACCACGACATCGGCGTCCTGGTAGGTGGACACCACGTCATAGCCTTCCATGCGCAGTTGAGTGAGGATGCGCTCGGAGTCGACCAGAGCTTTTGGGCAACCCAGGGATACGAAGCCGACTTTCGGGTTGGCCGGCGCGGAGGGGGTGGACATGTCTAACCTCGGTATTGGGTGTCGAGCCACTTGGGGGGCAAGTGCGACAGTTGGGCGCTGGCTGCGCCTCTGATCAAAAAGTGCGCAATTCTAGCGGTGGTCGAGGCGCTTGACCAGCTTTATGCAGGGGAAATACGACGAGCGCTGGACTATGCTACTTCGCGTTATGCCCGGTGGTTTTCATACGGCTTTAGTTAGAGCCTTAGTGGTAATAAAAATCTGCAAGTTGCAGGGCAAACTGCACAAGTTTAGAGAATAGCGCTTGTATAACCTTGCGCTTTCTATATAAGAAGCCCCGGTCTTGGTAGTAGGAGTCATTGATGGGTCAGGCAAGTAGTCAGGCGGCGAGTGGCGAGCACTCCGGGGTCAAGCCTCTGGGGATGCTGGTGGCGGCGGTCGGGGTGGTGTACGGCGATATCGGCACCAGCCCGCTCTATACCCTCAAAGAGGTGTTTTCCGGCAGTTATGGTGTGCAGGTCAATCACGATGGGGTGTTTGGCATCCTGGCGCTGATTTTCTGGTCGTTGGTCTGGGTCGTTTCGATCAAGTACGTGCTGTTCATCTTGCGCGCCGACAACCAGGGCGAGGGCGGCATCATGGCCCTGACTGCTCTGGCTCGACGGGCGTCCGGTTCCTATCCGCGTTTGCGCTCGGTGCTGGTGATTCTCGGTTTGATCGGCGCCGCGCTGTTCTATGGCGACAGCATGATCACCCCGGCGATCTCGGTATTGTCGGCGGTGGAAGGGCTGGAGCTGGCGTTCAGCGGCCTGGAGCGTTGGGTGGTGCCCTTGGCATTGGTGGTGCTGGTGGCGCTGTTCCTGATCCAGAAGCACGGCACAGACCGTATCGGCAAGCTGTTTGGCCCGGTCATGGTGACCTGGTTCCTGGTGCTGGGCGGTCTGGGGGTCAATGGCATCCTCAAGCATCCTGAAGTGTTGCAGGCGCTGAACCCGGTGTGGGGCGTGCGTTTCTTCATCGTCCATCCGGGCATGGGCGTGGCTATTCTTGGTGCGGTGGTGCTGGCGTTGACCGGGGCCGAAGCCCTGTACGCCGACATGGGGCACTTCGGCCGCAAGCCGATTGCCCGTGCCTGGTTTGCCCTGGTGCTGCCGGCCCTGGTGCTGAACTACTTCGGACAGGGCGCGCTGCTGCTGGAAAACCCCGACGCGGCGCGCAACCCGTTCTACCTGCTGGCTCCGGGCTGGGCCCTGATTCCGCTGGTGGTGTTGGCGACCCTGGCCACGGTCATTGCCTCCCAGGCGGTGATTTCCGGGGCCTTCTCCCTGACCCGTCAAGCGATCCAGCTGGGCTATATCCCGCGCATGTACATTCAGCACACCTCCAGTGCCGAGCAGGGGCAGATCTACATCGGCGCGGTGAACTGGTCGCTGATGGTGGGCGTGATCCTGCTGGTGCTGGGCTTCGAGTCCTCCGGCGCCCTGGCCTCGGCCTACGGCGTGGCGGTGACCGGGACCATGCTGATCACCAGCATCCTGGTAGCGGCGGTGATGCTGCTGCTGTGGAAATGGCCGCCGGTGCTGGCGGTGCCGGTGCTGGTGGGCTTCCTGCTGGTGGACGGGCTGTTCTTCGCCGCCAACGTGCCGAAGATCGTCCAGGGCGGTGCCTTCCCGGTACTGGCGGGGATCGTGCTGTTCATCCTCATGACCACCTGGAAACGCGGCAAGGAGCTGCTGGTGGACCGCCTGGACGAAGGCGGGCTGCCGCTGCCGATCTTTATCGGCAGCATCCGCGTGCAGCCGCCGCATCGGGTCCAGGGCACCGCGGTGTTCCTCACTGCCCGCCCGGACGCCGTGCCCCACGCCTTGCTGCACAACTTGCTGCACAACCAGGTGCTGCATGAGCAAGTGGTGCTGTTGACCGTGGTCTACGAGGACATTCCCCGGGTCCCTGCGCAGCGGCGTTTCGAGGTGGATTCCTACGGCGAAGGCTTCTTCCGGGTGATCCTGCATTTTGGTTTCACCGACGAGCCGGACGTGCCGGAAGCGCTGAAGCTGTGCCACCTGGATGAACTGGACTTCAGCCCGATGCGCACCACCTACTTCCTCAGCCGCGAGACGGTGATCGCCTCCAAGCTCGAAGGCATGGCCCGCTGGCGCGAGGCGCTGTTCGCCTTCATGTTGAAGAACGCCAACGGCAACCTGCGCTTCTTCAAACTGCCGGTGAACCGGGTGATCGAACTGGGCACCCAGGTCGAGATATAAACCCGAGCCCCTAAAAGCCCCCGTTGCCTTGCGGCAGCGGGGGCTTTTTCGTTTCACGGACCCTGTAGGAGCGAGCTTGCTCGCGATAGCGGCCCGACAGCCAACATCAATGCCGATAACAGAACGTTTTCGCGAGACCTCCCCTGGTTTTTAATCCGCGAGGCCATTTAGACCATCGGTGTAAAAAAGCCCCCGCAACCTCAAGGCTGCGGGGGCTTTTGTCGGGCGAGGCTCAGCTCACTCTTGAGCGGTGGCCTGATCCTTGGCCTGGCGCTTCTCGATGGCATCCACCAGACGCTTGGCCAGCGCCGGGTAGTTCTCATCGAAGTGATGGCCCCCTGGCAGCTTCATGGCTTCACCCACGGCGGTCTTGTCGGTGCAACCGCTTTCATCGACCTCTTCCACGCCGTAGATGCACACCACCTTGGCGGCTGGCAGCTTGGCCATTTCCGGGCCGGTGGCGGCTTCCTTGCCGGCGTTGCCCAGCCAGCCCTCGACCTCGATCTCGAAGCTGCCGGTACGGGCGAAGGCCAGCAGGATAATGGCGTCGACCCGCTGCTGCTCGGCTTCCGGCAGGCGGTTGTAGATGGCCGGTAGCACGTCGGCTCCGAAGGAGTAACCGGTCAGCACGAAGCGCTTGGTTCCCCACTTCTGCCGGTAGTGCTGCATCAGCTCGGTGAGGTCGATGGCGCTCTGTTCCGGGGTCTTGTGCTGCCAGTAGTAGCGCAGGGTGTCGATGCCCACCACCGGGTAGCCGATCTTGGCCATTTCGCCGGCCACGTCGCGGTCCAGGTCGCGCCAGCCGCCGTCGCCGGAAAGGAACAGGGTCACGGTGTCCTTGGCCTGGCCGGCCGGGACTTCTACGACAGGAATGCTCAGGCCGCCGTTTTCCGAACCCACTAGCAGCTTGCGCAACTCATTGTTCAGCACTTGCGGCAGGTGAATGTCGTAGTCGCTGATGCTGGTGGTGGCGTTGGGGGTGTCACGCACGAAGCCGGCGCTTTCGTCATCCGGGTTGTCGTTCCAGGCCACCAGCCAGTGGCCGTGGGCCAGGGTCTTGGGCAGTGGGTCGGTACAGCCGGGTGCCGGGTTGATGGTGAAACCCACCGACACGGCCTGGGCCTTGTCGTCGTTCTGGGTCGCGATCCAGCGCCAGGCCAGGGCCGCGCCCGGGCCGATGCCGCTGACCAGGGTGGCCGGGCCACTGAGCTGGGGCAGGGCGTCTTGCAGGGCTTGTTCCTGCAGCTTGCAGTCGTCCTTGGGCAGGACCACCTGGACGATCTGCGCCGCGCCGCTGCGGCTCAGGGCCAGCAGTTGCTTGTCGGTCAGGGTGGCGTCAGGCAGCACCGCCACTACCACCCGGGCCTTGGCCTTGGTACCCGGGGTCACACGGGTCAGGGTCGAGCCGTCGGCCTGGGTCAGTTGTTCCAGGGTCGGTTCAGGGGCGGGGCGGTTCCACCACCAGTAGCCGCCACCCGCAATCACAGCCAGCACCACCAGTGTGGCCAGCAGATACCGCCAAGAGCGTTGAATCATCAGCGTTTCACCAATCCAGTCAGGCCGCCCGCGATCAGGGCGGCGGTGTCGGCCAGTGCCACCAGCGGGTCAAGCCCGGCCGGCACGGCCATGTAACGGGGTTCCCAGTCGGGCTGGAACTTGTCTTTGAAGCGGCGCAAACCTTGGAAGTTATACAGTTGCTCGCCACGGCGGAAGACCATCGAGCCCAGGCGCTGGGTCAGCGGTGCGCCACGCCGTGGTTGCAGGCCTGACAACGGCACCATTCCCAGGCTGAAGCGGGCGTATCCATGGTTTTTATAATGCTGGATCAGGCCGACCATCATGAATTCCATGGTCAGCTTCGGCGCGTCCGGGTGTGCGCGCATCAGGTCGAGGCTGGCCAGGTCGTGGCTGTAGGTCTCGAGCAGGTTGGCGAAGGCCACCGGGCGCCCTTCGAAACGAATGATGGCAATGCGGAAGTGCTTGAGGTACTCGTCGCTGAAGCGGCCCAGGGAGAAGCCTTTCTCGCGGACATTCTTGCCGGTCAGCCAGGCGTCGGAGATGACCTTCAGCTCGTCCATCGGTGCTTGCCCAGGCTCGTGGATCTCCAGTGACAGGCCGTCGCGGGTACCGCGGTTCCAGGTATAGCGCAGGTCCTTCATCTCCTTGCCTTTGGCTTCGAGATCAAAGCGCTGCAAGTCGACCCGGGCTTCTTCGCCGAGCTTGATCGCGGTCAGGCCGATGTCCATGTAGTAGGGCAGGTTCTCTGCCCGTACCTGGTAGAACACCGGGCGCGCGTGGTGCACGTCGCACAAGTCGCGGAACTGCCAGATCATTTCCGCGCGCTGCTGGGTAGGGCCGATGGGGTCGTACAGCGCCACCAGGCTGCGGCCGCGGCGGGCGTACATCAGGAAGGCGTCGTCGTTGGGGTGGAATAGCAGCGCCTTGTCACCGGTCAGGGCCAGGCCGCCATCGGGTTGGGAGGAGGCCATGAGGATCTTCGCCGCCTTGTCCAGTTCCTCGCTGGTGGGCAGGTGGATTACCGGGCGTGCGGTGCGCAGCAGCCAGGTCAGGGACACCACCAGCAGCAGCACCGCGGCACCCAGCAAGGAGCGCAGGCCACGAGGGGCGTCGGCGTCCAGGGTGAACTGCCACCACAGCTGATGGCTGTAGGGAACATCCTGATAGGCGAACAGCAGCAGCCAGATTGAAGCCCCCAGTACACAGACGCTGGCCACCAGGTACAGCGGCGAGAACGGCAATTCGGTGAGGCGGCTGGGGCGATAGAACGAGCGGCGGAACACGGCCAGCAGGCTGGCGGTGAGGGTCATCAGGCAGGCTTCTTCCCAGTCAAAACCCTTGAGCAGGGAGAGCAGGGCACCCACCAGCAAGAGAATGGTGGTCAGCATCCAGGCCGCCGACAGGCGCCGGCGCAGGCCCTGGGCCAGCAGTAGGCAGAGCACGCCGATCAGGCTGGCGCCGAAGTGCGAGGCGTCCACCAGGCGATGGGGAATCAGGAAGCCGATGTGTTGCAGGCGGGTATCGATTTCCGGGGTAGCGCCGGAAAACAGCAGGACCACGCCGGAAAGGAACACCAGCACCGCGAGGATCGGGGCCGCGAGGCCGGACGCCACCCGCAGCGATTGCCGGGTCTGGAACAGGCGCTGGGCTTCGTTGATCAGCAGCAGGACGCAGGCCACCAGCATCGGCAGCACCACGTAGATCAACCGGTACAACAGCAGTGCCGCAGCCAGGGGGGCGGCACCGAGCTTGTCCGCGAAGGCCGCCAGCAGGATCGCTTCGAACACTCCGACACCACCGGGCACGTGGCTGAGTACCCCGGCCGCCAGGGCCAGCAGGTACACCAGCAGGAAGGCGCCGAAGGGCGGTGCTTCCGGCAGCAGCAGGTAGAGCACGGTGGCGGCGGCGGCGACGTCCAGGGCGGTGATGATCAGTTGCAGGAAGGTCAGGCGCCGCCCGGGCAGGCGCAAAGTGCGGCGGCCAACCCGCACCAGCAGGTTGTCGCGCAGGGGCTGCTCAGGCAGACGTCGGCGATAGATGCCAACGGCCAGCACTGCCCCCAGCAGCAGGATGGCCAGGGCGATGCCCGCCAGCAGGCTTTCCGGCAGACGCAGGGCCGCGGAGGCTGCCGGCAGGTTGCTCAGTGTGGCCAGGGCCGCCAGCGGAGGCAGGGCGCAGCCCAGGGACAGGCTGGCGAACAGGGTCATGTGGGCCACATCGGCGGCCCCCAGCCCATGGCGGGCGTACAGCCGGTAGCGCACAGAACCGCCGGAGAGCAGCGACAGGCCAATGGCGTTACCGATGGCGAAGGCCGTGAAGCCACCCAGGGCCAGGGTGCGGCCAGGCAGATTGACCCCGGCATAGCGGCTGGCCGACCACTCGTAGCCCAGTAGGATGATGAAGCCGACGATGGTCGCGCCCAATGCACCGAGCAGGGCCGGCTTGGGCACTTCGAGGATCGAATCGTGCAGCGCGTAGAAGTCCAGCTCGCTGAGCAGGTGGCGACAGGCGATCAGGGCAATGGCGAATAGCAGCAGGGTCACGGCCAGGCCCAGCGGCTGGCGGTATTTGCTCAACAGGTCCAGCCAGCGCAAGCGAGTGACTGTAATGGGTTGAGTGGCGGTAGCGGTATCGGCGTCTTGTGAGTCAGACATGTTGGCGCGCATCAATCACCTCGTGGATTGTGCGCGACAGGATGGGGGTATCCAGCCAAGTTACCAATCCCTGTAGAAAAAATAATTTCAAATATTAACGCGTCTCACCGGGGGCCGGCGAGCCTGCGCGATCAACGCAAGATGGTTGCCCCGAGACAGAGCATAGCTTGCATGGTGAAGAGTCGACGCGCTGCTAAAGGTTCGCAACACATTGCCAGATCATTGTTGCCAAAGGACTTTTTCGACAGATACAAAAAAGGCCACTCTTTCGAGCAGCCTTTTTTGATGTTTGGTTGCGGGAGCCGGATTTGAACCGACGACCTTCGGGTTATGAGCCCGACGAGCTACCAGACTGCTCCATCCCGCGTCTGTGTGGCGGCATTCTACAGGCGAACGACTGAGTGTCAACCGTTAATGGTCCAATTGGTCAAATTAACGTCGAAATGCCAGCTGGCAAGCTTAAGTCATGGACATGCAAGGAGTTTTACAAGGGGCGGGTAAGTTAAAAACTCACGCACACAAAAAAGGCCACTTTTTCAAGTGGCCTTCTTCGATGTTTGGTTGCGGGAGCCGGATTTGAACCGACGACCTTCGGGTTATGAGCCCGACGAGCTACCAGACTGCTCCATCCCGCGTCTGTGTGGCCAAATTCTACAGAGCTGGCAGATTCTGTCAATCATTAAATTTTGAAAATTGCTTCCGGTTCAATCGCTTAGCTTCCTGGAAGAGGCTTTTCGGAAGGCTCAGGCCTAGCTAGAACGGGGCTTGCAGCTCTATTGACGGCGTTGTTGTCATTGAGCAAATAAATTCAGCCGGCCCTGATGAAGGTAGGCGCGAAGATGCAAGGTACTGGTGCTATATACAGGTGTCGGTAGATACTTGCCTTCTGCTTCCATTGCGACCTGTGCCTTCCATGACCTCTGCCTTTATATGATGCAGCGCAAAATCATTCACATTGACTGCGATTGCTTCTACGCCGCCATCGAAATGCGTGATGCCCCGCACCTGGCCAGCAAGCCGCTGGCGGTGGGCGGGTCCGCGGATCGACGGGGGGTGATTGCTACCTGCAATTATGAGGCGCGAGCCTATGGCGTGCGCTCGGCCATGTCTTCCCGGCACGCCCTGACCCTGTGTCCGGACCTGGTGATCGTCAAACCGCGCATGGAGGCCTATCGGGAAGCCTCCAAAGAGATCCATACGATCTTTCGCGACTACACCGACCTGATCGAGCCCTTGTCGCTGGACGAGGCCTACCTGGATGTTTCCGAAAGCCCGAGCTTTGCCGGCAGCGCCACACGTATCGCCCAGGACATTCGCCGCCGGGTTTCCAATCAGTTGCACATCACCGTGTCGGCCGGGGTGGCGCCGAACAAATTCCTGGCGAAAATCGCCAGTGACTGGAAAAAGCCCAACGGGCTGTTTGTGATCACCCCAGACCAGGTGGAGGATTTCGTCTCCGAGTTGCCAGTGAGCAAGCTGCACGGCGTGGGCAAGGTCACGGCGGACAAGCTGGGGCGCCTGGGCATTGTCGACTGCCTGCAATTGCGGGACTGGAGCAAGCTGGCGCTGGTGCGCGAGTTCGGCAGTTTTGGCGAGCGCCTGTGGAGCCTGGCCCGGGGAATCGATGAGCGGCCAGTGCAGAACGATAGCCGGCGGCAGTCGATCAGCGTGGAAAATACCTACGACGTGGACCTGCCGGATCTGGACAGTTGCCTGCAGAAATTGCCGGAATTGATGGAGACCCTGGCGGGGCGCATGGCGCGCATCGACAGCAGCTACCGGCCGGGCAAGCCTTTCGTCAAAGTGAAGTTTCATGATTTTACCCAGACCACCCTGGAGCAGGCGGGGGCGGGGCGTGACCTGGAGAGTTATCGGCAATTGCTGACCCAGGCTTTCAAGCGCGGCGGCAAGCCGGTGCGCTTGCTGGGAATTGGCGTGCGTTTGCAGGATATGCGCGGCGGTCATGAACAGCTGGAGCTGTTCCGAGGGGTGTTGTAGGGGCCGGTCGGTTGCGATCCATCCGGTGCATCGCTTTCGCCGGCAAGCCGGCTCCTACAGGGTGTGTCAGTTGTTGCCGGGGTCGGCGACCAGGCGGCCGGCATTCTTGGTCAGGGACTTGAGAAACTCGCTCTGCAGCTCCGGGTCGTTGCGGGTCAGCTCGATCAGGCTCTGCTCCAGCTCGCTGGCTTCTTCCTCCAGGCCCAGTTCCGACAGGCGCTTGACTCGGTGCACCCATTGGCTCACTTCGTCATCTTCCAGGTCGTCGTAGATCAGTGCATGAGCTTCCACCAGCTTGCCGCGCAGGCTGCTGCTCAGGCTTAGGGAGGAGTCGGAATGCACTTCGTCCTGGGCGTCTTCGACACTGATCTGCAGCTTGCCGATGTGGTTCAGGTCCTGTTCGGAGAACGGCGCGTCCAGCAGGTTCAAGCGCAGCACGCCATTGCGATCGGTGCTCATGTCGTAGGTCTGCTTGCCGGCCTTGACCTGCACCGGGCGCTCGCTCCAGGGCAGGCTCGAATACTCCAGGCGTTTGTCACGCTGGACTTCATCGATGGCCGCCAGGTTCTGCTGGGCACGACCGTGGGACGGCATATTCATGAACGGGTTGAGCCCGGACACGCCGTAGCTGACCCAGTCCTTGGTGACACTGTCCGGCAGGTTGCCCAGAGCAAACACGTTGACCACATTGGCACCCACGCCGGCCACCAGGGCTACCGCGCCCAGCGGGATCTCGTAGATCTCGCGCCAGGGTTGGTAGGGCGTGTAGCGATCGTAGCGGCGGGTGACCTCGAACTCGGTGACTTCGAAGGTCTTCTGTTCGTGAATGCGCACTCGGCGCTGCGGCAGCTCAAGCACCTTAGGCTCACCGACATCGATCTGCAGGCTGTGGTCGAGCAGTTTGCGTTCGACACGTTCCTCGTGTTCGCTGCGTTGCGACATCTGGTTGGCACAGCCGCTGACCAGCAGGGCACCGCACAAGGCGGCGCCCCCGAGGCTTAAGGTGTTTCGCTTGAACATGACTTCTCTATCTGGTTTCAGCGACGGATACGGGCTTGAAGGAAGGACAGCACGTCGGCCACGGGCAGCGCTTGCGCCTCGGCTTCGGTACGGCTCTTGTATTCCAGGTTGCCTTCGGCGAGGCCGCGGTCGCTGACTACGATCCTGTGAGGAATGCCGATCAGCTCCATGTCCGCGAACTTGATGCCCGGGCTGGTCTTCTTGTCCCGATCGTCCAGCAGCACTTCGAAGCCGGCAGCGGTGAGTTCGGCGTAGAGCTTGTCGGTGGCTTCGCGAACCTGCTCGGTTTCGTAGCGCAGCGGCACCAGGGCGATCTGGAACGGCGCCAGGGTGTCGCTCCAGATGATGCCGTTGTCATCGTTGTTCTGCTCGATGGCAGCAGCCACCACGCGGGACACGCCAATGCCGTAGCAACCCATTTCCAGGGTCACCGGCTTGCCGTTCTCGCCCAGCACTTCGCACTTCATCGCCTTGCTGTACTTGTTGCCCAGCTGGAAGATGTGCCCGACTTCGATGCCGCGCTTGATTTCCAGGGTGCCCTTGCCGTCCGGGCTCGGGTCGCCGGCCACCACGTTACGCAGGTCGGCCACGGTCGGCACCGGCAGATCGCGTTCCCAGTTGACGCCGAAGTAGTGCTTGTCGTCGATGTTCGCACCGATCCCGAAATCGCTCATCAGCTCGACCGAGCGGTCGATGATGATCGGCAGCGGCAGGTTCAGCGGGCCGAGGGAACCGGCACCGGCGCCAATGGCGTCACGCAGTTCGGCATCGGACGCCATGACCAGCGGGCTGGCAACGCCAGGCTGGTTGGCCGCCTTGATTTCGTTCAATTCGTGGTCGCCACGGATGATCAGGGCAATCAGCTTGCCCGGCTCTTCGGCGTGGACGATCAGGGTCTTGATGGTCTTTTCAATCGGCAGATTGAATTTTTCCACCAGCGCGGCAATGGTCTTGGTGTCTGGCGTATCGACCAGGCGCAGTTCTTCGGCTGGCGCAGGGCGGGAGGTTTCGCGTGGCACGGCTTCGGCTTTCTCGATGTTCGCCGCGTAGTCGGAGCCGTTGCTGAAGACGATATCGTCTTCACCGGACTCGGCCAGCACGTGGAATTCGTGGGAGCCGGCGCCGCCGATGGAGCCGTTGTCCGCTTCAACCGGGCGGAACTTCAGGCCCAGGCGGGTGAAGACGTTGCAGTAAGCCTGGTGCATGCGGTCGTAGGTGACCTGCAGGGACGCCTGGTCGGCGTGGAAGGAGTAGGCGTCCTTCATGATGAACTCGCGGCCACGCATCAGACCGAAGCGTGGACGGATTTCATCGCGGAATTTGGTCTGGATCTGGTACAGGTTCAGCGGCAGCTGCTTGTAGCTGCTCAGCTCGTTGCGCGCCAGATCGGTGATCACTTCTTCGTGGGTCGGGCCGGCGCAGAAATCGCGACCGTGACGGTCTTTGAAGCGCAACAGCTCCGGGCCGTACTCTTCCCAGCGACCGGATTCCTGCCACAGCTCGGCCGGCTGAGTGCTCGGCATCAACACTTCAAGCGCGCCCGCGGCGTTCATTTCTTCGCGAACGATGGCTTCAACCTTGCGCATCACCCGCAAGCCCATCGGCAGCCAGGTGTACAGGCCGGAAGCCAGTTTACGGATCATGCCGGCGCGCAGCATCAGCTGATGGCTGATCACGACCGCGTCGGAAGGCGTTTCTTTCTGTGTGGCGAGCAAATATTGACTGGTGCGCATGGTAGGCCGTTGTCGGTTGCTGAAGACTGGAAGTGACGGAGCATTGTACGGGCGAGTTCCGCTGGCGTACAGGATTGCGCTCGGAGGGGCCGGGGGCTACTGCGAAAAGTGCGCAACCCCCGGGATTTTCTACGACTCTTCGCCGACTGCGGTGCTGTTGGCGGGGCTTTCGGGCTCGGATTTCGGCCCGGCGCGGCGGCTCTCCTGGAACCAGTGAATGGCGATCAGAATCAGTGTCGGCACCCCGAGGATCGCGGTGATGAGAAAGAAGTCGTGATAGCCGAACTTTTCCACCATGACCCCGGAATAGCCGCCGATCAGACGCGGCAGCAGTAGCATGATGGAGCTGAGCAGGGCGTACTGGGTGGCGGAGAACTTGAGGTTGGTCAGGCTCGACAGGTAGGCGACAAAGGCTGAAGTGGCCATGCCTGAACTGAAGTTGTCCAGGGAAATGGTAACGATCAGCATCTTCAGGTTAGGGCCCATGTCGGCGAGCATGAGGAACAGCAGGTTGGTGGCGGCTGAGGCGGCGCCGCCGATAAACAGGATCGGCAGGATGCCGAACCGCACGATCAGCAGGCCGCCCATGCCGGCGCCGAGCAAGGTCATGATCAGGCCGAAGATCTTGCTGACTCCGGCGATCTGGTCCTTGGTGAAGCCCTGGTCGATATAGAACACGTTGGCCATGACGCCCATGACCGTGTCCGACATGCGATAGGTGGCGATCAGCCCCAGCAGCAGGAAGGCTTGCCAGCGATAGCGCAGGATGAAGTCGTTGACCGGCGTCAGCACCGGCGCCAGCCCACGGCGGCCCATGGCCGACAGGCACAGGGTGCTGAGGGTGATGTAGAGGATGGCCCGCAGGAAGGCGCGGTCTTCCAGCAGCAGGTCCAGCAGGCTCATGCCATTGAAGATCACGCTGGCGAAGTCGGTGTTGTACAGCTGGGTGAAGGTGGCGGGAACGGAAACCAGCAGCACGATCAGCACGAACACCGAGATCAACTGGTGAGCGAAGCTGTAGCGTCCCGCGGAGAGTTGGGTGCGCAGCGGTACCGCAGGTTCACGCATCAGCAAGGTGGTGATCAGGGCCGGGATCATCAGCACCCCGAATAGCACGTAGGTGCCAGTCCAGGCTGAATGCTTGTAGCTGAAACCGGTGGAGCCGAAGCCTTCGGCGAAAAACAGTGCGCCGGCAGTGGCCAGCAGCACGGCAACCCGATAGCCGGACATGTAGCTGGCGGCCAGGGCGGCCTGGCGGCTGTCGTCGGCGATTTCCAGGCGGTAGGCGTCGATGGCGATGTCCTGGGTGGCCGAGGCGAATGCCACGATCACCGCAATGGCAATCAGCCAGGAAAGGTGCTTTTGCGGATCGCAGAAACCCATGCCGATCAGGCCGAGAATCACCAGGGTCTGCGCCAGGACCAGCCAGGAGCGACGTCGGCCGAGCTTGCCCAGGAGCGGCAGGCGCCATTGGTCGAGCAGCGGTGACCATACCCACTTGAAGGCATAGGCCAGGCCGATCAGGCTGGCGTAACCGATGGTTTCACGAGCCACACCGGCCTCGCGCAACCACACCGAAAGAGTCGAGAACACCAGCATGTAAGGCATGCCGGCGGCGAAACCAAGCAGCAACAGCACGAGCGTCGAGGGGCTGGCATAGGCGGCAAGTGCGGCGCGCCAGGTTTTACGGGGCATGGGCTGAAGTCTGCCTCAGATTACGGAAACAAAGCGCGCACTCTAACCGCTGTGCTCCACCGGGCGCCAGCCATGGCGCTGAATATCCACGCGATTGTTCAGGATAGAGACACCTTCGCCGCGCAGTCTGGCCCGCTGTTCGTCGCCTGAGGGGCTGCCGGCTGGCAAGCTCAGGCGACCGCCGGCGCCGAGCACCCGATGCCAGGGCAGGCTGGTGTCGGCGGGCAACTGGCTGAGGGTGCGCCCGACCCAGCGTGCCGCCCGCCCCAGGCCTGCCATTTCCGCCAGTTGGCCGTAGCTCACCACCCTGCCTTCGGGAACCTGGGCCAGGGTCAGGTACAGCGCCGTGCGTCGGATCTGTGCAGGGCTTTGCGGCTCTTCGCTGTGTTCGGTCACATTCGCGGTTCCAGATAATAGAGGAGGGGCGCTGGTCGGTTGTGGTGATCAAAGCCGGATGAGTATTGAACTCACTCTCAATACCCGGGTCAGTCCTGACTGAGGCTTGTTCAGCACGAATAATGCCGTTTTTTTTCGCAAGATCGAGTCCTGTATTGCTTATGTTGCCTAGAACTTTGCTGTGTTTTGCGGTGCTCAGCGCCTCCATGCCTGTGTTGGCCGATACCGTGTGGTTGAAGAACGGTGATCGCCTGAGTGGCAAGATCAAGGTGTTCGACGGTGGCAAGCTGTTGATCCAGACCGACTATGGCGGCGCCATCAATATTGACTGGAAGCAGGTCAAGACTCTGGAGAGCGACCAGGAGCTGCTGGTCAAGCAGGATGCCTACACCGGGGAGAGGGCCAAGTCGCTGCAGGCGGCGGATGAGGGCAAGGTGATCCTGGCCAACGGCGAGGCGCCCAAGACGGTGGAGCTAGCAAGCATCCAGCAGATCATGAAACCCAAGCCGCTGGTGGAGGACATGGTCTGGAAAGGCAACGTCGATGTGGCCATGGACTACAAGCGCGCCGAAAAGAACACTGATGACTACGACATCGACTTCAAGACCTCGGCGCGTCATGGGGCCTGGCGCCACAATGCCCAGGGCGAATACAACCGTGAGTTCCAGGATCATGTGGTGACCACGGATAACTGGAGCGCCGAGTATGCTCTGGACCGTTTCATCACGGAAAAGTGGTTCTGGGAAGGGCGCCTGACCTACAAGCGGGACAAAGTCGAGGACCTGGCGCGGCAGCGGGTGGTGGGTACCGGTCCCGGCTACCAGTTCTGGGATGATGAGCTGGGTGCATTCTCCCTGGGCTCACTGCTCAACCGTACGGATTACGAGTACGCCGATGGCGGCAAGGACAACTTCTATTCCCTGGCGATGAAGTGGGACTACAACCGTTACCTGATTGGCAAGCGGGTGGAGTTCTTCACCAATGGCGAGGTGGGGCGGCCGCTTTCGGGGGTGGCCGACTATGCGCTGGATGCCGAGATGGGGCTGCGCTACAAGGTCACCGACTGGGCTTCGTTGAACCTCAAGGCGGAAAAAGACCTGATCCGTGGTACCGAAGACAGCGATCTGGACAAGACCCGCTACACCGTGGGCTTTGGCGTGACCTGGTAACTCGGGACGCATGGGCGCCTTTTTCAGCGAGGGCGCCGACAAAAGTGACGGGCACAAAAAAGCCCCGCTGTTGAGGGCGGGGCTTTTTACTGGATCAGTACAAGTTAGATAACTTGAACTTCTTCAGCTTGCATGCCTTTCTGACCGCGGGTAGCGATGAAAGAAACCTGTTGGCCTTCTTTCAGGCTTTTGAAGCCGTCGGATTGGATAGCTTTGAAGTGTACGAACAGGTCGTCACCGGATTGTGGAGTGATGAAGCCGAAGCCTTTTTCATCGTTGAACCACTTAACGGTACCGGTTTGGCGATTAGACATGGTGTATCTCCTTGGACAAAGTTAACTGCGACTCAGGAAAAGCCCTGGCCGAGACTGAGTGCAAAGAGCAGGAAAAATTCTTGGAGATGGTTGGATCGAAATTCAACATCGTGTAGAGATTCTCAGTGACACAAGCAGCACAGTGGCGCCACCTTAACCCTTTTTCCTGAACGTGCCAATGGCCAGTGCGAAGGTTTCTCGGTTTTCGTGACTGACGGCCCGTTGTTCGTCGCTGGGCCCTTGAAAATCGTGGCGTGGGGCGAGAAAAACGTCCCAGACTTTGAACCCGACCTCGCGCCCCGGTAAGATGCCAGACCGTTTTTTTTCACCTCGCTATTTCAGGACACCCGCCATGAGCATCAAATCGGACAAGTGGATTCGCCGCATGGCGCAAGAGCACGGCATGATCGAGCCCTTCGTAGAGCGCCAGATGCGTGGCGAAGGCCAGGATCGGCTGATCTCCTTCGGGGTGTCGAGCTACGGCTACGACGTGCGTTGCGCCGACGAATTCAAGGTGTTCACCAACATCAATTCGGCCACCGTCGATCCGAAGAACTTCGATGAAAAGAGCTTTGTCGACATCAAGAGCGACGTCTGCATCATCCCGCCGAACTCCTTTGCCCTGGCGCGCACCGTCGAGTACTTCCGCATTCCGCGCAACGTACTGACCATTTGCCTGGGCAAGAGCACCTATGCCCGTTGCGGCATCATCGTCAACGTGACCCCGCTGGAGCCCGAGTGGGAAGGCCACGTGACCCTGGAATTCTCCAACACCACCACCTTGCCGGCGAAGATCTACGCCAACGAGGGCGTGGCGCAGATGCTGTTCCTGGAGTCGGACGAAGAGTGCGAAGTGTCCTACAAGGACCGTGGCGGCAAATACCAGGGCCAGCGCGGCGTGACCCTGCCACGCACCTGAGTTCGTCTGTCTGACGAATAGCGGGAATTCCTGAGCCGGCAGGCACTCTATTGGAGGTACTGCCGGTACGCGCAAGGCGTACCCGGCACAGCTCAGGAGTGCCCTCATGAAGATAGATCCGCGAATCAGTGCCACCTTGGCCAGGCTGGAACCCAATCAGGTTGGCGTACTGGCCTGGACCCTGCTGGCGCATCCTCCCGTCAGCATGGCCGGTGGCATTCCCGGCCAGCCGGATCCCGATTCCCCGCAACCCCTTGAACCCACCGAGCCGGGCGAACCGACCTTGCCCGACGAGCCGCCTCCCGCGCCTGTCGCCTGAAGCCCGTACCGCGCCCGCTCGGCCCAGAGCCTGAACGGGCGCGGTGCCGCTGTTACTTCAGGTTGCCGCTGAGAAACTGCTGCAAGCGCTCGCTTTTCGGGTTGCCCAGCACGTCCTCTGGAGCACCTTCTTCTTCCACCAGGCCCTTGTGCAGGAACAGCACCTGGCTGGACACTTTGCGCGCAAAACTCATCTCGTGGGTGACCATGATCATGGTCCGGCCCTCTTCGGCCAGGCCCTGGATCACTTTGAGCACCTCGCCGACCAGCTCCGGGTCCAGGGCCGAGGTGGGTTCGTCAAACAGCATGACCTCCGGCTCCATGGCCAGGGCCCGGGCGATGGCCACCCGTTGCTGCTGGCCGCCGGAGAGAAAGGCCGGGTACTGGCTGGCCACCCGTGCCGGCAGGCCGACCTTGTCCAGGTAACGTCGGGCGCGTTCCTCGGCCTCCCTGGTGCTGACCCCCAGCACCCGGCGCGGGGCCATGGTGATGTTTTCCAGCACGGTCATGTGGCTCCACAGATTGAAGTGCTGGAACACCATCGCCAGGCGGGTACGAATGCGCTGCAGCTCGGCCGGATCGGCCACGTGCATGCCGTGGCGATCGCTGACCATGCGGATCTGCTGGCCATCCAGGCTCATGGCACCGTCATCCGGGGTTTCGAGAAAGTTGATGCAGCGCAGGAAGGTGCTCTTGCCCGAGCCGCTGGCGCCGATCAGGCTGATCACGTCGCCGGTCCTGGCCTTGAGGGAAACACCTTTGAGCACTTCATTGTCGCCATAGCATTTATGCAGGCCTTCAACGGTCAGTTTGTACATGGGGGCGTGCATCCTCAAGGCGAAAGTAGGTAACCGCTGCGATAGGCCTCGCGACCGGCGACATGGGCGATCACCATGCCTGCGGTGGCCATGCGTCGCAGCGAGCGGGCATACATGAGCCCGGCGTTGTTGCAATGGATGGGGGTGACCCGGTCGTGGATCGGGTCGATGATTTCGGCCACCAGTTGCCCGGCTTCCAGGTATTCCCCCGGCAGTGCGTTGAACACCAGCAGCCCGCCTACCGGGGTCGCCACCGGTTCGACGCCGGCCAGTGGCGTGGCCGGGAAGGGCAGCTCGGGCAGTGGCGGCGCTTCACCGTCGATGGCCCCAAGCCGGGTCAGGTAGTCGATCAGGGCCTGGCAGTCGAGGCTGGCCAGGCCGTGGTTGACGTCGCCCTGGCCGCGCAGCTCGACGGTCACCGCAAAGCTGCCTGTCGGGATGGCGAAACGCTCGCCAAAGCGCTGTTGTAGTTGCCACCACAGCAGGCTGAAGCATTCGTCGAACGACCAGGCCGCAGAGTCGGTGGCCAGCAGGCAGGCTTCGGCGCCCAGGTAGCGAGCCAGCGGCTCCACCCGGGGCCAGGCTTCGGGGGTGGTGTAGAGATGCGCCACAGCCTCGAAGTCGCAATGCAGGTCCAGCACCATGTCGGCATCGCAGGCCAGCCGTTGCAGGGTCAACTGCAGGGACTGCAGTTGGGTTTGCGGCCGCTGGCGGGCCAAGGCATCGATCAGGTGACGGCGGATCAGTTCAAGGTTGTGTTCAGGGTCGGCATTGAGCAGCCCTTCGATGGCATCGCCGACTTGTTCGCCCAGGTCGGCGAAGCCGCGGTTGAAGTTCTGCCCGCTTTCCAGCTGGTAGCGGCCCAGGGGCACATCCATCAGCACCTGTTCCAGGCCCACCGGATTGGCCACCGGTACCAGGACGATTTCCTGGCGCAGGCGACCGGCGGCTTCCAGCTCCGCCAGGCGTTGCTTGAGGTGCCAGGCCACCAGCATGCCGGGTAACTCGTCGGCGTGCAGGGAGGACTGGATATAGACCTTGCCGGCGGCCTGGGGCGGGCCGAAGTGAAAGCTGTGGACCTGGCGCGCGGTGCCCGGCAGCGGGGCGAGCAGGTCGTGGATCTCGTGGCGCATTGACGGTTTTCCTGCAGCAAGTCCTAGTGGGTCGGCCCGAGGAAAGCCAGCCAGCGGCGTTCGGCGAGGCGGAACAGGCCCACCAGGGCGAAGGTCACGCACAGGTAGATGAGGGCGGCGATGCCGAACGACTGAAATGTCAGGAAGGTCGCCGAGTTGGCGTCGCGGGCGATTTTCAGGATGTCGGGAATGGTCGCGGTGAAGGCCACGGTGGTGGAGTGCAGCATCAGGATCACTTCGTTGCTGTAGTAGGGCAGCGAGCGGCGCAGGGCCGAGGGCATGATCACGTAGGCGTACAGCTTCCAGCCGCTCAGGCCATAGGCCTTGGCCGCTTCGACTTCGCCGTGGGCCATGCTGCGGATCGCCCCGGCGAAGATCTCCGTGGTGTAGGCGCAGGTGTTCAGGGCGAAGGCAAGGATGGTGCAGTTCATTGCATCGCGAAAGAACGCATCCAGGACTGGCTGCGCGCGGATCGCGGCGATGCTGTAGATCCCGGTGTAGCAGATCAGCAGTTGGATATAGAGCGGTGTGCCACGAAACAGGTAGGTGTAGAACTGCACCGGCCAGCGGATGTAGCGCTTGGGCGAGACCCGGGCGATGGACAGCGGGATCGACACCAAAAAGCCGATGCAGATCGAGGCACTGAGCAGCCACATGGTCATGGCCAGGCCGGTCACGTGGTAGCCATCGCTGTAAAGGAAGGGACGCCAGTATTCCTGCAGGAGTTCGATCATCGCACGGCCTCCCGGGCGCCGGCGGCGTAACGCCGTTCAAGCCTGCGCAGGACAAAGTTGGAGGCACTGGTGATCAACAGGTAGATCAGCGCCGCCAGAACCAGAAAGTAGAACAGCTGATAGGTGCTCTTGCCGGCGTCCTGGGCTGCCTTGACCAGGTCGGCCAGGCCAATGATCGACACCAGCGCCGTGGCCTTGAGCATCACCATCCAGTTGTTGCCGATGCCCGGCAGGGCGAAGCGCATCATTTGCGGAAAGACCACGAAGCGAAAGCGCTGGCCGCGTTTCAGGCCATAGGCGGTGGCCGCTTCTACCTGGCCCCGGGGCACGGCAAGGATCGCCCCGCGAAAGGTTTCGGTGAAGTAGGCGCCATAGATGAACCCCAAGGTGATTACCCCGGCGCTGAAGGGGTTGATCTCGATGTAGTCCCACTCCATGAAATCGGTAAAGGAGGTCAGCCAGGTTTGCAGGCTGTAGAAAATCAGCAGCATCAGGACCAGGTCCGGCACGCCGCGGATCAGGGTGGTGTAGAGCTGGGCCGGAACCCGCAGCAAGGCAACGCTGGACAATTTGGCGCTGGCGCCGATCAGGCCCAGCAAAACGCTGACCAGCAGCGACAACACCGACAACTTGATGGTCATCCAGGTACCTTCCAGCAGCAGAGGGCCGAAACCCTTCAGGCTGAGCGCGGAAAGCCCCAGGTTTTTTAGAAGTTCTTCGAGCATCGATCTGTGACCCGTAGCGATAAAAAAGGCGCCCATCGAGGATGGGCGCCGACAGGTTATTTACCGCTGTAGAGGTTCAGGTCACCGAAGTGTTTTTTCTGGATGGTGGCGTAGGTGCCATCATCGTGTAACGCTTTGATACCTTTATCCAGAAGCGCTTTCAGCTCTTTGTTACCTTTCGAGATACCCACCGCGGTCTTGGCCGGCAGCAGCGGGTCGTCCACTGGTTTGCTGATCTCATAGTCAGCGCCTTGCGGTGACTTGAGGAAGCCCAGTTCGGCCTGCAGCATGTCCTGGATCGAGGCATCGAGGCGCCCGGAAGTCAGGTCGGCATAGACCTGGTCCTGGTTCTGATAGGCCTGGGTCTTGACCCCGGCCTTGTCCAGCACGGCCTTGGCATAGGCTTCCTGGATGGTGCCCTGCTCGTAGCCGACGGTCTTGCCCTTGAGCGAGGCGGTGTCTTCGCTCAGGCCCGAGCCTTTCTTGAACACGAATGCGGTGGGGCCGGAAAACAGTTCGTTGGAGAAGTCGATGACTTTCTCGCGAGCCGGGGTGACGGTCATGGACGAGATCACGCCGTCGAATTTATTGGCCTTGAGACCTGGAATCATGCCGTCGAAGTCACTTTCGACCCACTTGCACTTGACCTTCAGCTCGGCACAGATGGCATTGCCCAGGTCGATGTCGAAACCCACCAGGCTGCCGTCGGCGGCCTTGGATTCGAAGGGGGCGTAGGAAGGGTCGACGCCGAAGCGCAGTTCCTTGTATTCCTTGGCCAGCGCGGAGCCGGCGGCCATGCAGAGAGCCAATGCAGAAAGGGTCAGCAATGCTTTTTTCATTATTCAATCCCTAAGAACCAATATGAGCGCTTGTGGCGCATGAGTACTGTTACTGGACCGCATAAGACTTAATGAAAGTAGCAATTTCCGAACCAGAGTCCCGAACAGGTGTTTTAAAAGCGCTGGAAAGCAGCGACACGAGGGAAGCCGTGCGCCGAGATGGGGCGTGATTTTTGGCAAGCGCCAATAAGGTGCGTAGGGGTGGGCAATCTACGATGGGCGAACTGACAGGGCTGCCAGTGCCAAGCACGGTCGAGGGCGCCTGTGAGCTGTTCGTTTTGGAGCAGGCCCGCTTGCACAGGACGTGCAAGCGGGGGGGGAAGGTTACTTGCCTGGAACCAGGGTCAGGCGGGTCTTGCCGTAGCTGCGCTCGAAGTTCTGCGGTTGCATCGGCAGGCTCAGGTACTGGGCCTTGAGCCAGCCGTCGATGCCGTTGGCATAGTTGGGGCTCACCGGGTTGCCGGACTGGCCGCTGCTGTTGAGGCCCATCAAGGGTTCGCTGAGGCCGAAATCCACGATCAAGCGCAGGGCCGGTGTATCGGTGATGGCAAAGTCCTGCCCCCAACGGTACGCGGCGCTGTTGATGGTGTTGTGGTCGCCCCCGGCCTGAAGCGGGCCACGGATCTGCCGGCCATTGGCGTTGGTCCATTGGTAGCTGTGCAGCTTGCCCCATTGCCAGGCCTTGCGGTCGGCGCCCAGCAGTCGCTCGCCGGAGCTGATGGCGGCTGCCAGGCTGCGGGCGAGGATGGCTGGCTTGTCTTCCTTTTGCGCGGTGCGCGAGTCGTCCCAGAACGGGCTGTCTTCCTGGCCCAGGAGGTGGTCAGCCTGGGCCGAGTAGGAAAGGTTGCCATTGGCCACGAAAGCCTGCCAGGCATCACCGGATTCGGGGCCGAGCTTGTCGAGGAAGATCTGCTTGGCGCTCTCTTGCAGGAACAATTCGTACAACGCCGCGTCGGCCGAGCCGGCGCTGACCTTGCCGTCGAACGCCAGCAAGCGGCTATAGGCTTCCCTGGCCTTGGCGCGCTCGGCATCGGGCAAGGCCTCGATGGCCTGCTTCAGCGGCTGGGCCATGCCCGGAGCCTCGAACATCTTTTTCAGTTTGGCGGCGAACAGGGTGCTTTGGTCGTACTGCAGGGCGATCAGGCTGCGGTTGTCCTGCTTGCCGCTGGAAGCCAGACCGGCCATGCGCTCGGCCCGTTCCGGGGCGTGCCAGGAATTGGACAACTGCATGCCGTAGCCCCGCGAGATCACTCGCTGGTTGGCGGTGGCGATCCAGCCCTGGGGCGGGTCCTGGTCGTAGGGGTGGAGCATCGGGTCGGCGTAGCCGTCCCAGTCGTAACGGCCATCCCAACCCGGTGAAGGCAGCAAGCCTTCGCCTTCGCGGCGGTTGGGGAAGCGCCCGGTGACCTGCCAGCCGATGTTGCTGGCGTCGGCAAATACCATGTTCAGGGCGATGGCGCGGATTTCCCGACTGGCGTCCGAGGCCTTTTCGACGTTCTGCGCCCGGGACAGGTCGAAGAAGGCGTCCAGGGTCTTGTCGTCCTTGAGCTCCGGCGTCTGCAGAGCCAGGCCGAAACCGTTACCGAGCGCTGCCCCCAGGGCGCTGTTGAGCAGCGGGCCATGGCGGGTTTCGTACACGGCTTCGCGAATCGGCCGCTGGCCTTTGACGAAGTAGGTTTCGTTGCGCACGGTCACGGGCTGCCATTTGCCGTTGTTCTGGTAGTACAGGGCGTTGCCCTGGCGCTTGAGCTTTTCCAGGAACAGGTCCTGGTTGTCTCCCTCCACCGAGCTCATGCTCCAGGCCACCTTGCCGTTGAAGCCCTGGAGAATCGCCGGCAAGCCAGCGATAGAGGCGCCAGCGGCCTGGTATTTCGGCGCGCGGATCTGGGCGTAGTACCAGGCTTGCAGGTGGCTGTCGGCGGCCAGCAGGCTGCGGCCGGTGCGGCTGCGCTGTGGGGCAATGGCCAGGTTGCTGCCACCGCGGGTGCCCAGGCTGTTGAGCTGGGCCAGACGGATGATGGCGCGGCTGACTTCGTTCAGGCCCGGCACATTGAGATTCAGGCCCTTGAGCTTGTCCGCTTCGGCCTGGGGCAGGGGTTCGTCGGGATAGCTCGGCGTCAGCCACGGCAGTTTGTCGCTGCCGACTTTCTGCGCCAGCACCAGGGCGTTGACCTCTTCTTGCAGGTTGGCGGACTGGCCGAAATTCAGCAGGCAGAAGATCAGCGCCGAATCCTCGGCTTTCCAGTATTCGGGGGTGTAGCCCTGGGCTGCCAGGTCCGGCGGCAGCTTGTCGCGATAGCGGAACAGGTAGGCGTTGACGCCCCGGGCATAGACCTCGAAGAAGCGCTTGATCCGTGGCGACGAAGCCTTGTACAGCTCATCGGCGCTTTTCTTCAGGTTGATCGCGCGCATCAGGCGGTCCACTTCCAGTGCGTCGGCACCGGACATTTCGGCCAGGCGGCCCTGTGCCAGCAGGCGCAGGGTCACCATCTGGCCAATGCGGTCGCTGGCGTGCACATAGCCCAGGGTGAACAGGGCGTCATGGAAGCTGCTGCTTTCGATCAGCGGTACGCCGACCGCATTGCGCCGCACGGAAACGTTCTGTGCCAGGCCCTTGAGCGGTTGCACGCCAGAGGTGGGGGGCAGGGTGTCTTGAGTGTTCCAGGACTGGCAACCGGCCAGGCTCAGAGCACTGGCCACTGCCGCGGCAACGCCGAACCGGGGAAGAAAATGTGAGAAGGCTGGCGAGGCCATGGCAAAGCTCCTGCGGGGGGTAGCGTCGATAAAGGCGCTACGTTAGTGAGCAGGCGAGTGCCGCGCAAGCGGGGGCAGGAGGTATTTCTCGACGACGCTGCAAATAGCGATCACCGGCGCGTCGGCACCTGGCAAGACCCGTAGGAGCGGGCTTGCCGGCGAAGAGGCCTTCTGGCCTTGCCCGGCCCTTGCGGGCGCCGTGGCTGGCAAGCCAGCTCCTGCAGGAACGAGGCTCAGGAGGCGGGGTTGACCTGTTCTACCAGGGCATAGGCCCGTTCGGTAGCCGGCCGGGCCTGGATGCTGTTGAACCAGCGGTGCAGGTGCGGGAAGTCCTCGAGTTTCTGGCTCTGCTTCTTATAGGAAGCGATCCAGGGAAAGATCGCCATGTCGGCAATGCTGTAGTCGCTGCCGGCGACGAACTTGCGGTCGGCCAGGCGCCGATCGAGCACGCCGTACAGGCGCGCGGTTTCATCCACATAGCGTTTGATGGCGTAGGGGATCTTTTCCGGGGCGAACTGGCTGAAGTGATGATTCTGACCAGCCATCGGCCCCAGCCCGCCCATCTGCCAGAACAGCCATTGCAGGGCTTCCTGGCGCCCGCGCAGGTCCTGGGGCAGGAACTGGCCGGTCTTTTCCGCGAGGTACAACAGGATCGCCCCAGATTCGAACAGCGAGAGTGGCTGGCCGCCATCGGCGGGTTGGTGGTCAACGATCGCCGGGATGCGGTTGTTGGGGGCGATCTTCAGGAACTCGGGCTTGAATTGCTCACCCAGGCCGATGTTCACCGGGTACAGGGTGTAGGGCAGGCCGGCTTCTTCCAGGAACAGGGAGATCTTGTGGCCGTTGGGGGTGGTCCAGTAATACAGGTCGATCATGGAGCGCTCCAAATGGGGATGTATCTGTGCTTAAGGACAGCAAACTCCGGCATTAGGTCGTCCTGTCTGCATTCGATGGCTTGCCTGAACAGGTAAGTGATGCTCAGGTGCGGCAAATTCAATGACCTTCGCAGAGAAAAACATGCCCCTTCCGGCACCGCACTGATGCTCGTCGACCAGTAGCAAGGCATCCTCCAGCCGCGCAACAACCCCCAAGCGCAGGTGCGGATGCTCGAACTGCTGGCCCGCTGGCGGGCCGGTGATCCATGTGCAACACCTGTCGCGTTCGCCGGATTCGGTGTTCTGGCCCGGGCAGTCGGGGTGGAGTTTCAACCGCGCTTTGAGCCCCGGGGCGGGGAATGGCGGGTTCAGAAGCCGGTGCCGGATGCGTTTTGCGCCAATTCACTGGAAGCGGATTTGTGGCGCGAGGGGATTGTCGGGTTGGTGATTGTCGGTGTCGCCACCAACAACTCTGTGGAGTCGACGGCGCGTACGGCCGGCAACCTGGGCTTTGCCGTGTGGGTGGTGGCCGACGCCTGCTACACCTTCGACAAGCCCGACTTCAGCGGTCGGGCCCGTAGTGCCGAGGAGGTGCATGCCATGTCGCTGGCCAACCTGGATGGCGAGTACGCCACCGTCCTGGACCTGGCGCAGTTGCTGGCCCAGGAGGCCGGGCGTAGCTGAAGGCGCAAGCGCCCAGGCCGGCCCCGCCCGTGCTCAGGTCAGGCGCCGTGGCACTTCTTGAATTTCTTGCTGCTGCCGCATGGGCAAGGGTCGTTGCGGCCAACGTCTTTCAGTGCGTTGCGTACCGGCTCCTGGTGAGCGTGGTTGCAGTGCGGGCCGTGAACATGGCCATGGTCGTGATCGTGGTGGTCATGATCGTGGTTGCAGTCAGGGCCATGGACATGAGGTTGCTGGGTCATTGCGGGTTACTCCGGGATAAAATCGCCGGGAATTATCACGCCATTGCGCTTCAGGTGCACGTCCTGGCCGATGAATAATCCGATTTCCAGTTCCCCTTCGAGGCGGTAGGGGATAGGTCGCTCGGGCTTGCGCAGCAGTTTCACCACGTCGCGGATCTGCGGCCACAGGTTGGTCCGCACCGGCACCTTGAAGAAGCGGCTGCTGTGGGGCGTGACGGTGAACCAGTGTTCGTGCTCGCCTTCGCTGAGCAGGAGGCGCTCCAGGTAGACCTTGTAGGTCAGGCGGCGCACGGTCAGGTCGCTGTCGTTGGGGTTATCCACCCGCAGGTGCAGGGTGAAGCGCTGCTCCAGCAGGTTGGCCTTGACCACCTCGACCTTGACCAGATGCACCGCAGGCTCCAGCTCCTCATCGGTGAACCAGGACACGCACCCCGACAGGCTCAACAGTCCGATCAGGCAGAGGCTTCGTAGGACGCGCAGTTCACCGATCATTGCAAGACTCCCTTTGAACTCCCCGGGTCCGTCCTGGGCCTGGGGCATTGCTGATTCAGCGGGTGAAGTAGCTGGCGCAGCACTTCTTGAATTTGTGCCCACTGCCACAGGGGCAGGCGTCGTTGCGACCGGACTTGAGGGGAACCGTGGGGTCGATGAAATACCAGCGTCCCTGGTTCTGCACGAAGGATGAGCGCTCGCGGTGGCTGTGCTCGCCCTGGCTATCGTGCCAGCGGGCAGTGAAGGTCACAAAGGCATGCTCGGGCTGGCCGCCGAAGACTTCCGAGCTTTCGACCTGCAACCCCAGCCAGGTGCTTTGGGCGCTCCAATCGCTGATGGACTGGCGATCCAGGCCCGCCTGCTGCGCCGGCAGGGTGGTAGCCAGCAGGTAGTCCACCTGCCCCAGCACATAGGCGCTGTAGCGCGAGCGCATCAGGGCTTCGGCGCAGGGCGCGGGATGGCCGGCATGGTAGTGGCCGCAGCAGGCATCCAGCAGGTTGCCGCTGCCGCAGGGACAAATCGAGGCGCTCATCGTGTTACCACCAATACTTTCCAAAGTTTTCCGGGTTTGCCCAGAAGCGTGAATTGAGCCAATCGGGCACTTGCTTGTATTCAAGCAGATCGTAGGTGAACAGGGTCAGGACCTGTTCATCGCGCTGAAAGCGTTCACTGGCCTGTAACGCCAGGGAATAGAAGTCGGTTTCCTGCCAGCCGCAGGCCTGCAGATCGGCCAGCACGGCGATCCGGCTGGCATTGAGGTTGCGGATGCCCCCCAGCAGGTTCAGGCCGTCGCGCTTGGGCAAGTGTTCCAGGCAATCCACGGCCAGGGCCAGGTCGAAACGCCGCGCTGCCAGTTCCGCAGGCAGAGGGCCGGGTGCCGCCTGGGCCACTTGGGTCGTGGGGTGGGCCTCCTTGAAGGCGGCCAGGGCGGGGAAGTCGCTGGCACCGATCAGCAGCAGCTGTTGCGGTGCGTAGCGATCCAGCAAAGCCGCCAGGGCCTGCTGCGGGGTACGGTTGGAAATGCCGGCGCTCATCTTCGCTCCTCGGTCAGAACGCTAAAGACTAGCGTGCCGGCATCTGCGGGCCTAGAGCGGTTCACCACTAAATCGGCGAACCTCCCGTGTTTACGGGGCGAAACCGGTGATAGCCGGGTGCTGGCGCAGATGAAATGCGCGGTCTTTACTCCGTGAATCGGCCTTGAGCCGATCCCTCAGGAGAAATCAGATGAGCATCATTCGGACGGCAGTACCCCTGGTTCTGTTAACCAGTGTGTTGACTGGTTGTGCAGGTTTGCAGAAAACCGACTGGCCGATCTGCGCCGCGGTAGGTGGCGTCACGGGCGCGGCGCTGGGCGCCACCGAAAGCTCCTCGTGGGCGGGCGGCGGCGCACTGTTGGTCGGTGGCCTGGCGGGTGCGTACTGCTGGGTAAAAGGTGATGGCGACGAGGACGGCGATGGTGTGCCGGACAGTCGCGACAAGTGCCCCCACACCCCCAGAGGCGTCCAGGTCGATGCCAACGGCTGCCCGCTACCGCCACCGGTGGTAGAAGAGGTGGTAGTGGTCAAGGAAGAAACCATTGTCATTCGTGATGTGCACTTCCATTTCGACTCGGCCAAGCTGACCGATGCCGATAAAACCAAGCTCAACACCATTGTCACCCGACTGAAACAGGAGGCGTCGAGTGCCCAGCTGCGAGTGACCGGTTACACCGATAGCGTCGGCAGCGATGCCTACAACCAGAAGCTCTCGGACAGGCGTGCCCACTCGGTCGTGGAGTACCTGATCAGCAACGGCATTCCCCGCAGCAGCTTTGTCTCGGTAACCGGTGCGGGTGAAAGCAAGCCAGTGGCGGATAACAAGACCGCTGAAGGCCGGGCGATGAACCGTCGCACGGAAATCCAGATCAACCGCTGAACCCCAGGGCCTGTGCGGCAATTGAGCCGCACGTGGCCGCCTCGGCTCCTGTGCCAGGGCCATGCTGATGGCGCAGGGGCCTTTGATCCCGGTCTCTTCTCGGCGATGGGCTCAGCCTGTGTGTAACGGGCGATCCTCGTCGATCCGGTAGCTAAACCGCCACTTCGGGAAGAATTTTCATTCCCCTCTGGCTTACCCCCGGGATAAGTCGTTACTGTGCGCGCAAAGAATAATTCACGAGGGGAGCGTATGAAGGTTTTATGGGGGCTGGGGAAGTTTCTGACCTTGGTTTTCTGGTTGGTGGTGCTGATCAACCTGGCCAGGCCGCTGATCAACCCGCTGCATCTTCTAGTGAATCTGGCGGGCAGCCTGTTGCTGTTGACCCATTTGCTGGAACTGCTGCTGTTCAACGGCAGCCTCAAGGATCGGCCACATCCCTGGCGTGACCGGCTGTACATCCTGCTGGTGGGGATCTTCCATCTGCAGACTCTTCCTGCTCCTGTCGTTGTCGAGGCCGACCATGCGTAAGCTCTGCCTGCTGGCTCTTTTCTGCAGCCCCCTGGCCATGGCCCAGGTGGTCAAGGTCGAAACCAACTCCCTGATGCGTCTGCCCAATACCGCCAGCACCCTGCAACTGGAGCGGCTGGAAGTGGCGGACTACGGCACCTTGCTGATCCCGGCCAATGTCACCGAGCTCAAGGTGGACGAACTGCGGCTCGGGCATGAGGCGCGGATCGCCATCGTTCCTACCGAACAGAGCCTGCAGTTGATTGTCCGCCGTGCGGAGCTGGGGGCGGGCAGCCAGATCACTTCACGCGGCGCGCCGGGTACCTACCTGAAGGCCGCCAAGCCGGGGCGCAACCTGAACCTGCGCATCGAGTCGTTGCAGGCCGAGACGCTGTCCGTGGACGCCCGGGGCGGTGCCGGTGCGCCGGGTTATGTCGGCCTGGATGGCGCCAATGGCCAGGAACCGGGCTGCACCTGGGGCAGCGCGGGGCGTGGGGCTGACGGTGACAATGGCGGCGATGGCCGTCCTGGTGCGGCAGGCGCCCAGGTCCGGGTGGAACTGCCGCGGGACTTCCCCAGCGAGCAGATCAAGGTCTGGGTCGAGGGTGGCGCAGGCGGGCTGGCCGGTGCTGGTGGCAAGCCGGGTGCGGGCGGCAAGTCCAAGGGGTGCCTGGTGTACCGCACCGACGGAGGCAAGAGCGGACGGCCCGGCGCCCAGGGGCAGCCCGGCCCGGCCGGCGAGCCAGGCGCGCTGACGGTGCAGCGCCTGTAAGCCGTAACGCTTGCGTTGAACCTTGCCCGGCCGCCCGCTTCTGCAGCGGGCGGCCTGTTTTCAGAAGGTCGGCCGGGCCGCCGCCAGGGCGACCAGCACCAGGCCGATGATCAGGTTGCTGCCCACCAACCGGCGGATCTTGCCCAGCGCCGCGGCGCCAGCGGGCCAATCCTCGGCCGCTACTGCCTTGCGCAGCTGCGGCAACTGCAGGGACTGGATGCGGATGAACAGGGCGGTCATCACCAGGTACAGGCCCATCATGATCTGCACATACTTGGGCGCGGTTTCAAAGCCGCTGAAGCGCAAATGCAGCAGGCCGATACCGCTGATCGGCAACAGCACCACAGCGATCCACACCCAGACGAAAAAACGCGGAAACACGTGCGCCCACAACTTCAGCCGCGCCGGCCCCTCCAGGGCCACCATGGCCGCCGGGCGCAGGACCATCCAGGCGAAAAACATGCCGCCGACCCAGACCAGGGCGGCCAGGACATGCAGGGTGTAGGCAAGGGCGAAAGGGGTCATTCGGGTACTCCGTTCTGCGCGGGATGAATTAGCGGGGTATGATAGCGGCCGATTCGAACCACTGAAAATTTATCCAGCGTTTTGTGCGCCCGAAAAACCATGATCAGCAACGAACTCAAAACCACGATCCAGGGCGCCTACTCGCGTTTTCTCGAAGCCAAGAGCCTCAAGCCGCGTTACGGCCAGCGCCTGATGATCGCCGAAGTGGCCAAGGTCCTGGGTGATATCGACACCGACGACGAAGGCCGGCGCAGTGGCGACCCGGCGGTGGTCGCCGTGGAAGCCGGCACCGGTACCGGCAAGACCGTGGCCTACAGCCTGGCGGCGATTCCCACGGCCAAGGCCGCCGGCAAGCGCCTGGTGATCGCCACCGCCACCGTCGCCCTGCAGGAGCAGATTGTCTACAAGGACCTGCCCGACCTGATGCGCAACAGCGGGCTGAACTTCAGCTTCTCCCTGGCCAAGGGCCGCGGTCGCTACATGTGCCTGTCCAAGCTCGACATGCTGCTCCAGGAAGGCCACGCCCAGACCGCCACGGCCCAGCTGTTCGAGGAAGAAGGCTTCAAGATCGAAGTGGATGAAGCCAGCCAGAAGCTGTTCACCAGCATGATCGAAAAACTCGCCGGCAATAAATGGGACGGCGACCGCGACAGCTGGCCCACGGCCCTGGAAGACGCCGACTGGGCGCGCCTGACCACCGACCACAGCCAGTGCACCAACCGCCATTGCCCGAACTTCGGCCAGTGCGCCTTCTATAAGGCTCGGGAAGGCATGGGCAAGGTCGATGTGATTGTCACCAACCACGACATGGTCCTGGCCGACCTGGCCCTGGGCGGTGGCGCCGTGCTGCCGGACCCGCGCGACACCCTCTACGTGTTCGACGAAGGTCACCACCTGCCGGACAAGGCCATTGGCCACTTCGCCCATTACACCCGTCTGCGCTCCACTGCCGACTGGCTGGAGCAGACCGCCAAGAATCTCACCAAACTGCTGGCCCAGCATCCGCTGCCGGGTGATTTGGGGCGCCTGATCGAGCAGGTGCCGGAGCTGGCGCGGGAGATCAAGACCCAGCAGCAGTTCATGTTCACCGCCTGCGAGCAGATCGCCGATTTCCGCACCGGCGAAGACATGGAAGGCCGCGAGCGGCCGCGCCACCGTTTTGTCGGCGGGCTGATCCCCGAGCATATGCGCGAGATGGGCCTGGAGCTGAAAAAGGGCTTTTCCCGTCTCACCGACCTGTTCACCCGCCTGACCGAGTTGCTCAAGGAAGGCATGGATGGCGAGGTCAACATCGGTATCGCCAGCAACCAGGCCGAAGAGTGGTACCCGCTGTTCGGCAGCCTGCTGGCCCGTGCCTCGGGCAACTGGGAACTGTGGACCGCATTCACCATCGAGGACCCGGAAGACAATCCGCCCATGGCTCGCTGGCTGACCCTGGCCGAAAGTGGCTCGCTGTTCGACATCGAGGTCAACGCCAGCCCGATCCTCGCTGCGGAAATGCTCCGACGCAATCTGTGGAACGTGGCCTACGGTGCCCTGGTGACGTCGGCGACCCTGACTGCCCTGGGTACTTTCGACCGCTTCCGCATGCGTGCCGGCCTGCCGAAAAAGGCCGTGACCGCGGTGGTGCCGAGCCCGTTCCACCATGCCGATGCCGGGGTGCTGCGGGTGCCCGACCTGCGGGCCGATCCACGGGACGCGCCGGCCCATACCGCGGCGATCATCCGCGATCTGCCGGAACTGGTGGAGGGCTCGCGGGGCACCCTGGTGCTGTTTTCCTCGCGCAAGCAGATGCAGGACGTGTTCGACGGCCTGGACCGGGACTGGCGCAAGCAGGTGTTCATCCAGGGCAACCTGTCCAAGCAGGAAACCCTGAACAAGCACAAGGCGCGGGTCGACGGTGGCGATTCCAGCGTGCTGTTCGGCCTGGCGAGCTTCGCCGAAGGGGTGGACCTGCCCGGGGCCTACTGCGAACACGTGGTGATCGCCAAGATCCCGTTCTCGGTGCCGGATGACCCGGTGGAGGCGGCGCTGGCGGAGTGGATCGAAGCCCGTGGCGGCAACCCGTTCATGGAAATCTCGGTGCCGGATGCATCCCTCAAGCTGGTCCAGGCCTGCGGTCGCTTGCTGCGCACCGAGCAGGATCGCGGCACCATCACGCTGCTGGACCGCCGTCTGGTCACCCAGCGCTATGGCAAGGCTATCCTCAATGCCTTGCCGCCGTTTCGCCGAGAAATATCTTAAGCACGGCCCGCATATTTGCGTGCCGTGCTGTCTATTTCATGTCACCGCTTCAGCACCGGCCGTTCATCGGTCTTTAGGGAGAGCCAGGTTCATATGATTCGCCGTTCGTTGCCCGCTGTATTTGCCCTGTTGTTTGCCGCGCCTGTCTGGGCGGCCCCTGCCGGACAACAGACGCTGTTCAACTTTGTCCGACCTGCCGCTGTGGTGCAGGTGGCGACACAAGATGCCAGCCTGCCGCAATCCAACGCAGAGCAAACGGCCGAAGGCGAAGTGCTGCGGCGCATCATCTTCAACCCCACGAGCCGGCCGAGCCTGAGCCTGTCGCCCCAGAGCGGGGCCTGGGACTGGTCGCAGTCGGGGATGATGAGCCTGCGTATCCAAAGCGCGATGAACTGGGCCCTGACCCTCTACGTGACCATCCAGAGCAATGACGGCAAGACCCTGGTCAGCCGTGTCGACCTGCCGGCCGGCCCGGCGCAGACCCTGTTGGTGCCACTGGTGGCCAGCAGCCCGCTGAGCCAGGGCATGAAGGCCGCGCCCCCGATGCCGATGACCGTGGACGGCCAGCGCATCCTGCTGGCCAGTAGTGAAGGGCAGTTGGACCGCAGCCAGGTGGTGTCGGTGACCTTGTCCATGGACAACCCCAAGGCGGCCCAGAGCATTCTGCTGGAGCGTTTCGGCGTGCAGGACGGCGAGGGGGTGATCAAGGAGGTCTACGGCTCCCTGGTGGATGCCTACGGTCAATCGACCCGGGCCCGCTGGCCGGAAAAGATCACCAGCGACGATCAGCTCAAGGCGGCTGACGCCAAGGAGCAGCAACAGCTCCAGGGCTGGCTGGGGGAGCGCGAGAAGGCTTCGCTGGACAGCTACGGTGGCTGGAACAAGGGGCCGAGCTTCAAGGCCAGCGGTTTCTTTCGCACGGAAAAACGTGATGGCCGCTGGTTCCTCGTGACCCCGCAGGGGCATCCGTTCTATTCCCTGGGGGTCAATACTGTGGCGCCCGACAACAACCAGACCTATGTCGCGGGCCGGGAATGGATGTTCGGCGCCTTGCCCAAGGACGACGAACCCCTGGCGGCGTATTACGGTGAAGGCGACAACCGCGGCGGCAATGGCGCCGACCAGGGCCGTGGCTATGGTTCAGGGCGCTGGTATGACTTCTATCGGGCCAACCTGCAACGGACCTACGGCAAGCCCTGCACCGCGGACAGCGCCACTGCGCAGCAGGGGCCGGCCGACACCTCCCCGCCGCCCCAGGCAACTCCTTGCGCGGCACCGGCCTTCGACCAGAAACGCTGGGTTGGCCACACCCTGGACCGCTTGCAGGCCTGGGGCTTCAATACCATCGGTAACTGGAGCGCTCCGGCCCTGGGTCTGGCCGACCGGGTGCCTTACACCTTGCCGCTGTCGATCGTGGGTGATTACGCCAGCATCAGCACCGGCAGCGACTGGTGGGGCGGCATGCCGGATCCTTTCGATCCGCGCTTTGCCATGGCCACCGAACGTGCCGTGGCCATTGCCGCCCGCGACCATCGGGACGATCCCTGGCTGATCGGCTACTTCGCCGACAACGAATTGGCCTGGGCCGGCCCCGGCGATGATGCCAAATCCCGCTATGCCCTGGCCTACGGCACCCTGCGCCTGACCACCGATGTGCCGGCCAAGCGCGCGTTTCTCAAGCAACTGCGGGACAAGTACCGCAACCAGGCCGGGCTGTCGAAAGCCTGGGGCATCGACCTGCCGGCCTGGGAGTTGATGGAAGACCCGGGCTTCGTGCCGCCGTTGCCGAGCCCGGAGCACCCGGAGATCGAGGCCGACTTCAAGTATTTCCAGAAGGTCTTCGCCGATACCTACTTCAAGACCATCTCCGACTCGCTGAAATGGCACGCCCCCAACCACCTGCTGCTGGGCGGGCGGTTTGCCGTGAGCACCCCTGAGGCCGTGGCTTCCTGCGCCCAGTACTGCGATGTCCTGAGCTTCAATATGTACACCCTCAAGCCCCAGGACGGTCAGGACTTTGCCTACCTGCGCAGCCTCGACAAGCCGGTCCTGATAACCGAGTTCAACTTCGGTTCCCGGGATCGCGGCCCGTTCTGGGGCGGCGTGACCGAGCTGGCCCGGGAGGAGGACCGGGGCCCGGCCTATGCCAACTTCCTCAAGCAGGCGGTCAGCGAGCCTTCGATTGTCGGCGTGCACTGGTTCCAGTATCTGGACCAGCCGGTGACCGGGCGCCTGCTGGACGGTGAAAACGGTCATTTCGGCCTGGTGGGCATCACCGATGTGCCGTTCCAGGGCTTTGTCGACAGCGTGCGCAAGAGCAACCTGCAGGCCATTGACCAGTTGGGCAAGGCCGCGCAGCAGGCTCGGGCCGAGGCGGAGCAGGCCGTGGCCGGCGAGCATGGGGGCGATGGCGCCGATAAAGGCCACGCCGGCAAGGGCCCGGGCGGGCACGCCGGTGGCCATTCCGGCAACGGTCATTGACGTTCACAAGGCCTGAGCGGCTTTCCGGGAAAATCCGGGCAGCCCTCTGAAACGAGGGTTTGCCGGTGATAGCTGGCAGCTCGCCGGCTGTTCCCAAATGCCTTCGGGGCTGGAACAATGCGCGCCACGTTGTCGAGCATGGTTGCAGGGGGAGTCAGGGGTGCAGATTCAAGGTCATTACGAGCTTAAATTCGAAGCGGTACGCGAGGCGTTCGCCGCCCTGTTCGAGGACTCTCAGGAGCGTGGCGCGGCGCTGTGCATCCAGGTCGGCGGGGAAACCGTCATCGACCTGTGGGCCGGTACCGCGGACAAGGACGGCGCCGAGGCCTGGCACAGCGACACCATTGCCAACCTGTTCTCCTGCACCAAGACCTTTACCGCGGTCACCGCCCTGCAGTTGGTGGCCGAGGGCAAGCTCAGGCTGGATGCGCCCGTGGCCGACTACTGGCCGGAATTCGCCGCGGCGGGCAAGGCAGCCATTACATTGCGCCAGTTGCTCTGCCATCAGGCCGGCCTGCCGGCAGTGCGCGAGCTGTTGCCGGCGCAAGCCCTGTACGAATGGCAGACCATGGTCGATGTCCTGGCCGCCGAGCAGCCCTGGTGGACGCCCGGTGAGGGGCATGGCTATGCCGCCATCACCTATGGCTGGCTGGTGGGCGAGTTGATCCGGCGCGCCGATGGGCGCGGGCCGGGGGAGTCCATCGTGGCTCGGGTCGCCCGGCCTTTGGGGCTGGACTTCCATGTCGGCCTGGCCGATGAGGAGTTCTACCGCGTGGCGCATATCGCCCGTGGCAAGGGCAATATGGGCGATGCTGCGGCCCAGCGTCTGCTGCAAGTCACCCTGCGCGAACCCGATGCGATGAGCACTCGGGCGTTTACCAATCCACCGTCTATCCTGACCAGCACCAATAAACCCGAGTGGCGGCGCATGCAGCAGCCGGCGGCCAACGGCCACGGCAATGCCCGCAGCCTCGCCGGGTTCTACAGCGGCCTGCTGGACGGCAGTTTGCTGGAAGCCGACATGCTCGAAGAGCTGACTCGGGAGCACAGCCTGGGCATGGACAAGACGCTACTGACCCAGACCCGCTTCGGCCTGGGTTGCATGCTCGACCAGCCCCAGGTGGCCAATGCCACCTTTGGCCTGGGGGAGCGGGCGTTCGGGCATCCGGGGGCCGGGGGCTCCATCGGTTTTGCTGACCCGGAGCATGATGTGGCGTTCGGTTTTGTGACAAATACCCTGGGGCCCTATGTGTTGATGGACCCTCGGGCACAGAAGCTGGTGCGGGTTTTGTCGGATTGTCTGTAAAAAGGTTGCTGTTAAGAACTTTTTTGCTTAAACATGCTTGGAAAGCTGCAGGGTGGAACCCTGTGGCTTTTATAATTTCCAAGCGTCTGTTTGTAACGGTTGTTTAGACCGAATTTTTTATCTCATTTTGTGGATATCCCATGTCGTCGAACAAGTCTCTAGCCTTGGCCATCTGCCTGACCGTCACCGGTTGCGCGCAAACCCCACAAAATGAAGCGGATGGCGGCCATTGGTGGTCATTCGGCTCCGATAAGGCCAGCAGCAAGGAAACTGCAGCTGCGCCTGAAAAGCCGGTTGCCACCACTGAAGCCGCACCTGCCGCTTCTGCAAGCAAGCCTGCGGTAGTGGCCAAGGCCGCTGCACCGGCGCCTGCTGCCAAGAACACAGCCGCTGGCAAGCACCCGGCCCCTGCCGCCAAGGCCGCTGCTGGCGCCAAGCCGGCGCCTGTCGCTGCTGCCGAGCCCGCTCCAGCTCCAGCGCCGGTCGTTGCCGCAGCCCCTGCCGCGCCTGCCGCCAAGGCCGAGAGCAGTAAGTGGTGGTGGCCGTTCTCCTCCAAGGATTCTTCCGACAAGCCAGTAGCCGAGGCGAAGAAGGCCGAGCCTGCCCCAGCGCCAGCAGTGGCAGCGGCAGCCGACTCCGAAACCCACTGGTGGTGGCCGTTCCCCAAGAGCCAGCCCAAGCCTTTGAGCAAGGTCAATGTGGCGGACATCCCGATGCCCGACCCGAAAATCACCCAGGCCTGGCTGGACGACTACGAGCCACGCCTGCGCGAAGCGGTGAAGGACAGCAAGCTGCAGGTCGAGCGGCGTGAAAACGTGCTGGTGGTCACTGCACTGGTAGATGCCTCGTTCAACCCGGATCGTCCAGCCATGTTGCTGCCGGTCACCCTGGGGCCGTTCACCCGCGTCGCCAAGGCGGTGGAAGGTGATCCGAAGACCGCCGTGCTGATTCTCGGCCATGCCGACGCCACCGGCCCGACCCTGGCCAACCAGAAGCTGAGCCGTGATCGTGCACAGTCCGTGGCGGCGATCTTCAGCCTCAGCGGCCTGAAGCAGGACCGCCTGATGCTGCGTGGCATGGGTTCGGTGATGCCGCGTGCCGCCAACGACAGCCCACAGGGGCGCTCGCTGAACCGTCGGGTGGAAATCATGCTGACCCAGCGCAGCACCATGCTGGGCCTGCTGAGCAAGTACAACCAGCCGACGCCTTCCGAGACTGAAATGGTTGCCGTACAGGATGCCGTGCCTCCAGTACCTGCGGCTTCTGCCAAGAAAGCGGCGCCTGCGAAGAAGGCGACCGTGGCCAAGAAGCCGGCTGCCAAGAAGGCTCCAGCAAAAAAGGCCGCCGCGTCTTCGAAGACCGCAACGGCTACCGCCCAGGTTAAAAACTGATTTTCAAGGATAAGGAAGCAGGCATGACTCAGTCCCTGGCTGATATGCGCCGCGACTACACTCGCGACGGCTTGTCCGAGGCTCAGGCCCCGGCCGAACCTTTTGCGCTGTTCCACCAGTGGTTTGCCGATGCGGTGAAAACCGAGCAACCGCCGGTGGAAGCCAATGCCATGACCGTGGCGACCGTCGACACCGACGGTCGCCCTCACTGCCGCATCCTCTTGCTCAAGGGCCTGGATGAGCAGGGCTTCACCTTCTTCACCAACTACGAGAGCGCCAAGGGCCAGCAGCTGGCTGCACGGCCCTTCGCTGCCATGACGTTCTTCTGGCCGACCCTGGAGCGTCAGGTGCGGATTGAAGGACGGGTGGTCAAGGTCACTCCTCAAGAGTCCGATGCCTATTATCAGGTGCGTCCCCTGGGTAGCCGGCTGGGAGCCTGGGCTTCACCGCAGAGCCGGGTGATCGCCGATCGTGACGAACTGCAAGAGTTGCTCAAGGCCACGGAGGCTCGTTTCAGCGATAGCCAGCCCGATTGCCCGGAGCACTGGGGGGGTTATCGCCTGCTGCCGGAGCGCATCGAGTTCTGGCAGGGGCGCCCCAGCCGACTGCATGACCGTTTGAACTATCGCCTGCAAGGCCAGGAGTGGGTCCGCGAACGTCTGGCTCCCTGATCGGATTGCAGGTCACTTGCCGGGATAGCCGGCCGCAGCGGCTTCCAGCCATTGCGGCAGGTCCCGGCGTTTTACTTTCTGGCGCTGGGCCTCGGCCAGTTGCTCCAGCATGAATTGCTTCTTCTGGGCATCGGTTCCGGCCAGAGAGAGGGCCAGGTCCCGATCGGTCCAACGCTTGATGCGTACATACAGCCACCAGTGAAAATACAAGCCTGCAGCGGTGGTCACGATGATGATGAAGTAGTCCATGGAAAATCCTTTGTTCGGTGGCGCTATGCAGGGAGCTGGAGCTACCGTAATGAGAAAGCTTGGCGTTTACACAGCCTGTACTTTGGCTGAATGAAAGCAATTTTATCCGGGCGACGCCGTGACAGGCGTCAAGCTGCGGAGTCTAATGATTATCTGTCCTTTGGAGTTGATCCTATGCGTAAGTCTGTTTTGCTGGTTGCATCCTTCACCACGATGGCAATGTTGCTCGGTGGCTGTGCCTCCAACCTGACCGGTGACTCCTATTCCCGTGATGAAGCGCGTCGTGTGCAAACCGTGCGCATGGGCACCATCGAATCCCTGCGTCCGGTGAAAATCGAAGGCACCAAGACCCCGATCGGCGGCGCTGCAGGTGCTGTGATCGGCGGCGTTGGCGGCAGCGCCATCGGCGGCGGCCGTGGCAGCATCGTCACCGCAGTCATCGGTGCAGTTGCCGGTGGCCTGCTGGGCTCGGCCACTGAAGAAGGCCTGACCCGTACCCAGGGCGTTGAAATCACCGTGCGTGAAGACGACGGCAGCATGCGTGCCTATGTGCAGCAGGTTCAGGAAAACGAAGTGTTCCGCGTGGGCGACCGCGTGCGCATCATGACAGTCAACGGTACCAGCCGCGTTACCCGCTGACCCTTCCTGCTACAAAACAAAACCCCGGCCAGGCAACTGGTCGGGGTTTTGTGTTTTCAGCCTGGCCAAGCGCTGCGTGTCAGGACGCCAGGGTGTTGTTCCTGCGGCTGGCAGCGGCGGTGACGGCGTAGCCGATCAGGGCCGCAAACAGCGAACCGGTCAGGATGCCCATGCGGTCCATGCCGGCGTATTCGCTGCTGCCGGGTTCGAAGGCCAGGGAGCCGACGAACAGGCTCATGGTGAAGCCGATACCACACAGAATTGCCACGCCGAGCACCTGGCCCCAGTTGGCCCCGGACGGCAAGGCAGCGAGACCGGTTTTCACTGCCATCCAGGTCAGACCGAAGACGCCGATGGTCTTGCCCAGCAGCAGGCCGACCGCGATCCCCATGGGAACATGGTGGGTGAAGCTTTCGAGGGTCACGCCGCTCAGCGACAGCCCGGCATTGGCGAAGGCGAACAGCGGCAGGATGCCGAACGACACCCAGGGATGCAGGGCGTGTTCCAGCGACTTGAGCGGCGAAGGTTCGGCGTTGCGGGTGCGCAAGGGGATGCAGAAGGCCAGGGTCACGCCGGCCAGGGTCGCGTGGACCCCACTCTTGAGCACGCAGACCCAGAGGATCAGGCCGATGATCATGTAGGGGCCAAGCTTGACCACGCCCATCCGGTTCATCGCCACCAGGGCGGCGATGCAGGCACCAGCCAGCATCAGCGACAGGGTCGACAGCGCGCCGGAGTAGAAGATCGCGATGATCACGATCGCTCCCAGGTCATCGATGATTGCCAGGGTCATCAGGAACAGTTTCAGCGAGGTGGGCACTCGCTTGCCCAGCAAGGCCAGCACTCCGAGGGCGAAGGCGATATCGGTGGCGGTGGGAATCGCCCAGCCATTGAGGGCGGGCGGGTTGTCACGGTTGAGGAACCAGTAGATCAGCGCCGGCACCAGCATGCCGCCGATGGCCGCTGCGCCGGGCAGGACGATCTGCGATGGCTTGGCCAACTGCCCCTCCAGCACTTCGCGCTTGACCTCCAGGCCGATCAGCAGGAAGAACAGTGCCATCAGGCCGTCGTTGATCCACAGCAGCAGCGGCTTGGCGATCTTCAGGGCTCCAACCTGGGCCACCACCGGGGTTTCCAGCAGGCCGTTGTACAGCCAGGACAGGGGGGAGTTGTTGATTATCAGGGCCAGGATGGCAGCGGCGATCAATAACAGACCGCTGGCAGCTTCCATGGCAAAGAAACGAGTGAAAGTGCTACGCAGAGGCAAGGTCGCTCTCCATCTAAAAACTAAAAAGGTGGCACACCCTAACCTGTACAGTTAGTTGTTAAAACAAAAGTTATATTCTTTTTTGTTATATGCAGAAGACAAGCGGCCTGCTGAAAATCCCCTCTTGCAGTTGTGTTTCCAATTGCTTCATAGCTGTACCTGTAAGGGGGGCAGGATATTTCCTAACATGTCTGTCCGCAGCGGCTGGCGGGGCATTTTTCCAGGATAAAGGTGCCTGTCTGTCGCGAACCTGGATCACCTATGCTGGGTGCATTTCATCTTCTGCGCCGGTACGGCGTGCGATCCAACGAGAATAGAGCATGAGCGACAATCGCCAGTGGGCCCGCGAGGCCATCCGTATCATCGAAGCCGACTTCCAGCGCAGCGCCGACACCCACTTGATCCCGCTGCCTTTGCCGGGCCTGCCGGGCATCGAGCTGTATTTCAAGGATGAATCCAGCCACCCCACCGGTAGCCTCAAGCATCGCCTGGCCCGCTCGCTGTTCCTTTATGCGCTGTGCAATGGCTGGCTCAAGCCCGGCGCGCCGGTGATCGAGGCCTCCAGTGGCTCCACGGCGATTTCCGAAGCCTATTTCGCCCGGCTGCTGGGGTTGCCGTTCATTGCCGTGATGCCGGCGACCACCTCCCAGGAGAAAATCGCCCAGATCGCCTTCTATGGCGGCAAGAGCCACCTGGTGCAGGAGCCGACGCAGATCTACGCCGAGTCCGAGCGCCTGGCCCGGGAGAGCGGCGGCCATTTCATGGACCAGTTCACCTATGCCGAGCGCGCCACCGACTGGCGGGCCAACAACAACATCGCCGAGTCGATATTCCAGCAGTTGCGTTTCGAGCGTTACCCGGAGCCCAGCTGGCTGATTTCCAGCCCGGGCACGGGCGGTACCACCGCGACCCTGGGGCGCTACGTGCGCTATCGCCAGCACTGCACTCGGGTGCTGTGTGCCGACGCCGAGCGCTCGGTATTCTTCGACTATTACCAAAGTGGTGATGCCAGCCTGCGCCTGGACTGCGGTTCGCGGATCGAGGGCATCGGCCGGCCGCGGGTCGAGGCGTCGTTCCTGCCCAAGGTGATCGACGCCATGGTCAAGGTGCCGGATGCCCTGTCCCTGGCGGCCATGCATTATCTGGCCCAGCGCCTGGGGCGGCGGGTTGGCGGTTCCAGCGGCACCAACCTGATAGGCGCGCTGATGGCCGCCCAGCAGATGGCCGCGGCTGGCGAGTCGGGGTCGATCGTGGCGATTCTCTGTGACGGTGGCGAGCGCTATGCGACCACCTACTACGATCAGCAGTGGCTGGCAGGGCAGGGTTATGAACTGACAGTATTGATCGAGGCGGTAGCCGCCAGTGTCGAGCGTGGTGAGGCGCTACCTGCCAGCGTATTGCGCGCCGGTATCTGAACTTGTCGTAGGAGCCGGCTTGCCGGCGAAGAGGCCCTTGAGCCTTGCGTTGTTCTGGACGACGCCTTCGTTGGCAAGCCAGCTCCTACGGTAGGCGGTAGGAGCCGGCTTGCCGGCGAAAGGGCCGTTGCGTCAGGCCTGGATACCGAGGATGTCGCGGGCCACGGCTTCGGCAATACGGATCCCGTCGACCCCGGCGGAGAGAATCCCACCGGCATAACCGGCGCCTTCACCGGCCGGGTACAGCCCCTTCACATTCAAGCTCTGCATCGAAGCGTCGCGGGTAATGCGCAGCGGCGATGAGGTGCGGGTCTCGATGCCGGTCAGCACCGCGTCATGCAGCGAGTAGCCCTTGATCTGCCGTTCGAAGGCCGGCAGGGCTTCACGAATGGCCTCGATGGCAAAGCCCGGCAAGGCCAGGGCCAGGTCACCCAGGGTCACGCCGGGCTTGTAGGACGGCTCGACGCTGCCCAGGGCGGTAGTCGGCTTGCCGGCGATAAAGTCGCCCACCAACTGCGCCGGGGCCTGGTAGTTGCTACCGCCCAGGACAAAGGCGTGGGACTCCAGGCGCTCCTGCAACTCGATGCCTGCCAGCGGGCCGCCCGGGTAATCCACTTCCGGGGTGATGCCCACGACGATGCCGGAGTTGGCGTTGCGCTCGTTGCGCGAGTACTGGCTCATGCCATTGGTCACCACCCGGTTCGGCTCGGAGGTCGCCGCCACCACGGTGCCGCCCGGGCACATGCAGAAGCTGTAGACCGAGCGGCCGTTCTTGGCGTGGTGCACCAGCTTGTAGTCGGCGGCGCCGAGTTTCGGGTGGCCGGCGTACTTGCCCAGGCGCGCGCTGTCGATCAGCGATTGCGGGTGCTCGATACGAAAGCCCACCGAGAACGGCTTGGCTTCCATGTACACGCCGCGGCTGTGGAGCATGCGGAAGGTGTCGCGGGCGCTGTGGCCCAGGGCCAGGATCACGTGCCGCGAATGCAGCTGTTCGCCGCTGGCCAGTTCCACGCCTTGCAGTTGACCGTCTTCGATCAGCACGTCGGTCACCCGCTGCTCGAAGCGCACTTCACCACCCAGGGCGATGATCTGCTGGCGCATGTTTTCCACCACGCCGGTGAGGCGGAAGGTGCCGATATGCGGCTTGCTGACGTAGAGGATCTCCTCCGGCGCGCCGGCCTTGACGAACTCGTGGAGCACCTTGCGGCCGTGGTGCTGCGGGTCCTTGATCTGGCTGTAGAGCTTGCCGTCGGAGAAGGTCCCGGCGCCGCCTTCGCCAAATTGCACGTTGGACTCGGGGTTGAGCACGCTCTTGCGCCACAGGCCCCAGGTGTCCTTGGTGCGCTGGCGCACTTCCTTGCCGCGCTCGAGGACGATCGGCTTGAAGCCCATCTGCGCCAGCAAGAGGCCGGCGAAGATCCCACAGGGGCCGAAGCCCACCACGATCGGCCGCTGGCTGAGGTCGGCCGGGGCCTGGCCCACCACCTTGTAGCTGACATCCGGCGCCGGGTTGACGTTACGGTCATCGGCGAACTTGAGCAGCAGCGGCGCTTCGTCGCGCACGCTGAGGTCGATGGTGTAGATGAAGCACAGCTCGGAAGACTTCTTGCGCGCATCGTAGCTGCGCTTGAACAAGGTGAAATCGAGCAGCTCATCGCTGGCGATCCCCAGGCGCTGCACGATGGCGGCGCGCAGGTCTTCATCGGGATGGTCGATCGGCAACTTGAGTTCGGTGATTCGTAACATGACAGGATCCGGGGTAGGCGGTGCGCAACAGTGCGCCGGCTTGCTTTGCACAAACCGGCGATTATAAGCCGCAAACCACCTAGGCCGTGAGGCTAAAACCGCTGCTCGTCGAATCAGTCGTTGCGCGAGCCGCCGAAATAGCCGCAGCCGCGCTGCACTTGGCCGTCTACCCGCAGCTCTGCGCTCAGGTGCTGAACGCTGCCGGTGGCGGGGTCGACGCAGCGTTGCGGGGCCACCCACAGTTCCACGCGCTGGTGATTGGCTTCGCTGGTGAGGTTGAAACGGCCATCCCCCAGCTGTTCTTCCAGATAGGGCAGGGCCAGGGTCGGCTGGCCGGCGCGTTCGATCATCATGCCCTTGGCGCTGACATCGACGTTCCAGGCCGGGTTCTTGCTACCGGCCCGCAGGATCAGGCGCTGGAAGTTCGGGTCGCTGCAGGCGCTGGCGGAGCGCTCGACGCGGTACAGCTGGCGCAGGTCCAGCTGGCCGTCGCTGCTGGCATTGGCGGAGAACTTGCCCCGCAGGTCGGCAAACAGCTTGCCCTGCTTCTCGGCCAGGGTTGCCGCCTCCTGCAGCACACTGGTGTTGCCGCCATCGTTGACCACATAACGGCGGTCTTCGGTGCAGGGTTTGAACAGCAGCTTGCCATCGGCGGCACTGAGTTCACCCTGCATCCGGGTCAACCCGGCCATGGACGGCGCCTGGGGCTGTGGGTTGAACATCGGCAGCATCTGGCAGCCGGCAAACAGCGGCAATAGGGCGAAACAAAGCAGGGAACGGGCGGTGCGCATCATTGGGCCTCCAAGCGGAAGCCGACACGTTACGCAGCCCGCCCGGCCATCACAACCCCGGATTGAACGCAGCAGTGCCCAACCGTAGGAGCCGGCTTGCCGGCGAAGAGGCCCAGGAGCCTTGGGTGGTTCGGGAGAACGCCTTCGCTGGCAAGCCAGCTCCTACACAAGCCAGCTCCTACACAAGCCAGCTCCTACACAAGCCAGCCCCACGCAAACGGGATCAGCCGACGCGATAGGTCTGGCCGGTCTGCAGGCCTTCCACGCTCTTGGCGTAGGCCAGGGCCACGTCGGCCGCCGGCACCGGCTTGAAGCCACGGAAGTAGGGCGCGTAGCTGTCCATGGCTTCCAGCAGCACGTTGGGGCTGATGGAGTTGACCCGCAGGCCCCGGGGCAGCTCGATGGCAGCGGCCCTCACGAAGCTGTCGATGGCGCCGTTGACCAGGGCGGCCGAGGCGCCGCTGCGGATCGGGTCGTGGCTCAGGACGCCGGTGGTGAAGGTGAAGGAGGCGCCGTCGTTGGCGTACTCGCGGCCGATCAGCAGCAGGTTGACCTGGCCCATCAGCTTGTCCTTGAGGCCCAGGCTGAAGTGCTCGGCAGTCATTTCCCCCAGTGGTGCGAAGGTCACGTTACCGGCGGCACACACCAGCGCATCGAAGCGCCCGGTCTTCTCGAACAGGGCGCGGATCGACTGGCTGTCGCTGATATCCACCTGGAAATCACCGCTGGTACGGCCGATGCGCACCACTTCATGACGTTGTTCCAGCTCCCGCGCGACCGCCGAACCAATGGTGCCGTTGGCACCGATCAAGAGAATCTTCATGGGCTGTTCCTCGAAAAGGGGGATGAGGTTGCAGTCTAGAGTGGTTTTTTTCATGAATTAACGCGCTAATAGGCAACCTTTGGTTTTCAAATGGAAACAATCCGTGAGCGAGATGGATGACCTGGCGGCATTTGCAGTGTTGGTAGAGGCCGGCAGCTTTACCCTGGCAGCCCAGCAGTTGGGCTGCAGCAAGGGCCAGCTCTCTAAACGCATCAGCGCCTTGGAAGCCCGCTACGCCGTGGTACTGCTGCAACGCACCACCCGGCGCCTGGACCTCACGGCCGCCGGCGCGGCGTTGCTGCCCCAGGCCCAGGCCCTGGTGGCTCAGGTCGAGCGGGCACACCAGGCCCTGGCGCGGCTCAAGGACGATATGGCCGGGCCGGTGCGCCTCACCGTTCCGGTCTCCCTGGGCGAAACCTTTTTCGACGGCCTGCTGCTGGAGTTCTCCCGGCACTATCCCCAGGTGCAGATCGAGTTGGACCTGAACAACAGCTACCGCGACCTGGCCCGGGAGGGTTTCGATCTGGCCGTGCGCTCGGAGGTGGCCAACGACCAGCGCCTGGTGGCCCGGCCGCTGCTGGCCTGGCATGAAATGACCTGCGCCAGCCCGGCTTACCTGGAGCAACACGGCGAGCCGCGCACGCCTCAGGAGCTGGCCGCGCATCGCTGCCTGCTCAACAGCCACTACAGCGGTCGGGAAGAGTGGTTGTATCACCAGCGCCATGAACTGCTGCGGGTGCGGGTCAACGGCCCCTTCGCCAGCAATCACTACAACCTGCTGAAGAAGGCTGCCCTGGTGGGCGCGGGGATCGCCCGTCTGCCGTCCTACGTGCTGCACAGCGAACTGGCGGACGGCCGCCTGCGCTGGCTGTTGCGGGACTACCAGACCCGCAGCATGCCGATGTACCTGGTGCACTCCTATCAGGGCGGCCTGCCCAGGCGTACCCAGGTGCTGGCCGACTACCTGATGGACTGGTTTCGTCGCAGCGCAGAGGCGCTGGATCGTTTGTAGCTTCCTCTGGCTTTACCGTCGTTTGTGAACTTGAAGGGCCTGCGGCCCTTTTCGCAGCCTGCGGCAGCGGCTACAGAGGACGGTGACGAAAATGCCGGGCCAGCAGGTGGTCGAGGGACAACACACCCGGGCCGCGAGCCATCAACAGCAGGAAGATCGCCGCCCAGGTGCCGTGGGTCGGGTAGGCATCCGGGTAGACGAAGAGCTGGATGGTCAGGGTCATCCCCAGCAGCGCCAGGGCGGAGAAGCGCGTGGCCAGGCCCAGCAGGATCAGCATCGGGAAAAAATGCTCGGCAAAGGCCGCCAGGTGCGCCGCCACTTCCGGCGTCAGCAGCGGCACGTGGTACTCGCTCTTGAACAGGGGGATGGTCGAATCCGCCAGGCGCGGCCAGCCCAACTGGAAGGTGCCATCGACCAGGTCGATGGCCAGCCCCTCGACCTTGGTCTGTCCGGATTTCCAGAACACCGCGGCAATGGAAAAACGCGCGATAAAGGCGATCAGGCTGTAGGGGATGCGCTCAAACCCTTGAATGATCCGATTCACCAGTCCGGCAATGGGCGCTTCTGTCTGGGTGTTCATGGTCAGGCCTTCTTCTGGGGTTGCAGGTCGATAAGAGCGCCGTGGCCGAGCAGCAGGCCCAGGCACTGGCCCAGGTCGAAGTCGGCCTGGGCGTCCAGGGCATGGGCCGCGGCGATTTCCAGCGGCCAGTGGTTGCGTAGGGCTTCAATGAAGGTCATGGCGCCGGTATCCACGGCGATCACCTCGACCTCCAGTGTGTTGCGCAGCACCAGGGCGTTCTGCCCCTGCTGCAGGTCGAAAGCCGGCCAGGGCTGGTCGCTCTGATGCGCCGCCCACAGGCTCACTACGGCGTAGCCGGAGTGCAGGGTGCGCAGTGACGGATGCAGGAGCAGTTGCGCCTGGCCGAGGCTGTCTGGGTGGTTCATCGCCGCCAGTAGCCGTGACGGCTCCAGGGGGCGGGCGTCGGCGGCGTGGTAGGCCTCGACCCGCAGCCGCTCAAGGCGGGCCATGTCGGCCAGGTAGGGTAAGCCGGCAGCCGGGCCGAAGCCCTGGATAAAGTCGCTCAGGTCCCGGCCATAGTCGTTGAGCAGCGGGCTGGCGGGGGCGAACTCCCGGATGTAGAGCACGGCCATGGCGTTGAAAAACTCGCGACCAACCAATTGCATGACGACTGGGTACGACTCGGCCAGGGCGTTGCTCAACGAGGCCTGCACATTGTTGCGATAGACCGCGAAGCGGCTGGCCGGATCGGCGCCGTTGCTGCTGAACAGCCCCTGTGGGCAGCCCGGTTCGGCGCTCAGCAAGGCCTTGGCGAATTCCCCCTGGCCGCTCATGGCTGCACCTGGGCGCCGAGCAACAGCGCTTGTGCCTGGCAGGCCTCGGCCTTCAGGGTGGCAAAGGCCGGCAGGTGGTTGTCGCGCTCGATCAGGGTGGCCATCGGGCCGATGAGCCCCAGCACCTGCTGGTACAGGGCCCAGACCGCAGCGTCGACCGGGGCACCGTGATCGTCGATCAACAGCCGGTCACCGAGGCTGTCCTGGTCTTCGGCAAAGCCCGCCAGGTGGATTTCCCCCACCGCCTGCAGCGGCAGTGCTTGCAGGTAGGCCAGGGGATCGCGCTGGTGATTGATGCACGACACATAGAGGTTGTTGACGTCCAGCAGCAGGCCGCAGCCGCTGCGCTGGACCACTTCGCGGATAAAGTCGGTCTCGTCCAGGGTCGAGCGTTGGAATTGCAGGTAGGTGGCCGGATTTTCCAGCAGCATGGGCCGGCCCAGGTGGTTCTGCACCTGGTCGATGTGCTCGCAGACCCGGCGCAAGGTGGGGCCATCGTAGGCCAGGGGCAGCAGGTCGTTGAGGAACACCGGGCCGTGGCTGGACCAGGCCAGGTGTTCGGAAAAGGACTGGGGCTGATAGCGTTCGATCAAGCCGGCCAGCCGCTCCAGGTGGGCCAGGTCCAGGGGGCCTTCGCCACCGATGGACAGGCCGACACCATGCAGCGACAGCGGGTAGCGTTCGCGGACCAGGCCCAGGTAATGGTGGAAAGGGCCGCCCGCCACCATGTAGTTCTCCGCATGCACCTCGAAGAAACCGATGTCGGGCTGCTCTTCCAGCACGTGTTTGAAATGCTCGGTCTTGAGCCCCAGCCCGGCGCGGGGCGGCAGGCTGGAGGCACGCGCCTGAATGTCGTGGCCAGGGTGGTGCAGCGGGGCTGTGTTCATCGTCGACACTCAGGCTAATGCGGGATCAGGACTTGGCTTTGAAGGCTTGGAGCTGGCCGAAGCCGGTTGGCGAGGTGCTGCTGGCGGTTTTCTCGCAGGTGCCCTTGGGTACCAGCTTCCAGGCGTTGGCCTGGTCGTTGACCTTGGAGGTCCCGGCGCAGGTGGTGCCGGCGCCCGCGGCGCAATCGTTCTTGCCCTTCATGGCCACGCCGAAGCACTTTTCCATGTCGTCGGCGGCATGGGCGGTGGTGGGTAGGGCGGCGATGCTCAGGGCGGAACCCAGGGCCAGGACCAGGGCGGTAGCGGACAGGGTGCGAGTGGTGCTCATGGTGTTTCTCCGGATCGGGGTGGGTTTAAGAAAGCGTGTGTGCTTGCTTATCCCTGTAGAGATGGCACCTGGAGATTTGTTACAGCCCGGGGCGGAGTTTTTTATTGCGCAATAAAAAACGGCCCCGAAGGGCCGTTTTCAGTGACGCAGGTGCTTAGCCGCCCAGGTAGGCTTCACGCACCTTCGGATCGGTCAGCAGCGCCTCGCCGGTGCCTTGCATCACCACCCGGCCATTCTCCAGCACATAGGCACGGTCGGCGATCTTCAGCGCCTGGTTGGCGTTCTGCTCCACCAGGAACACCGTCACGCCGTCGCGGCGCAGCTGTTCGATGATGTCGAAGATCTGCTGGATGATGATCGGCGCCAGGCCCAGGGACGGTTCGTCCAGCAGCAGCAGCTTGGGCTTGCTCATCAGCGCACGGCCGATGGCGAGCATCTGCTGTTCGCCGCCGGACATGGTGCCGCCGCGCTGGGTGAAGCGCTCCTTGAGCCGAGGAAACAGCTCCAGGACCTTGTCCATCTGCTCCTGGTAGTCGCCCTTGTCGGTGAAGAAACCGCCCATGGCGAGGTTCTCTTCCACGGTCAGGCGGGCAAATACCCGGCGGCCTTCCGGCACCACGGCAATGCTCTTGCGCATGATCTGCGCCGAGCTTTGCCCCACCAGCTCTTCACCCAGGTAGCGGATGCTGCCGCTGTGTGCCTGGGGCGAGCCGCAGAGGGTCATCAGCAGGGTGGATTTACCGGCACCGTTGGCGCCGATCAGGGTGACGATTTCGCCCTGGCGGATCTCGACGTTGACGCTGTGCAACGCCTGGATCTTGCCGTAGAAGGTGGAAACGTTTTCGAACTGCAGCATTTACGCTTCCCCCAGGTAGGCTTTGATCACTTCGGGATTGTCGCGGATCTGTTCCGGCGTGCCGTCGGCCAGGGGCGTGCCCTGGTTGATCACCACGATATGGTCGGAAATGCTCATGACCAGCTTCATGTCGTGTTCGATCAGCAGCACGGTGACGTTGTGCTCCTCGCGCAGCACGCTGATCAGCGCTTTGAGGTCCTCGGTCTCCTTGGGGTTGAGGCCGGCGGCTGGCTCGTCGAGCATGAGGATCCGCGGGCGGGTCATCATGCAGCGGGCGATTTCCAGGCGCCGTTGCTGACCGTAGGCCAGGGTGCCGGCGGGGCGGTTGGCGAATTCCCGCAGGTTGACCTTGTCCAGCCAGTAGCCGGCGTACTCCATGGCCTCGCGCTCGCTCTTGCGAAACGCCGGGGTCTTGAACAGCCCGGAGAGGAAGTTGGTGTTCAGGTGCCGGTGCTGGGCGATCAACAGGTTCTCGACCGCGGTCATGTCCTTGAACAGCCGCACGTTCTGGAAGGTACGCACCACGCCCTTGCGGGCGATCTTGTGCCCCGGCAGCCCCTGGATCGGCTCGCCGTCCAGAAGGATGCTGCCGGCGCTGGGCTGGTAGAAACCGGTCAGGCAGTTGAACACCGTGGTCTTGCCGGCGCCGTTCGGGCCGATCAGCGCCACCACTTGTTTTTCCTTGACGGTCAGGGCCACGCCGTTGACCGCCAGCAGGCCGCCGAAGCGCATCGACAGGCCGGTTACTTTGAGGATCTCACGGCTCATTTGCGCAGCTCCATGTGAGGACGTTGCATGGGCAGCAGACCTTGAGGACGCCAGATCATCATCAGCACCATCATGGCGCCGAACATCAACATCCGGTATTCGCTGAATTCACGCATCATTTCAGGCAAGAGGATCATCACGATCGCCGCCAGGATCACACCCAGCTGCGAGCCCATGCCACCCAGCACGACGATGGCGAGGATGATCGCCGACTCGATGAAGGTGAAGGATTCCGGGGTCACCAGGCCTTGGCGCGCGGCGAAGAAGCTGCCGGCGAAACCGGCGAACGCGGCGCCCAGGGTAAAGGCCGAGAGCTTGATCACGGTGGGGTTCAGGCCCAGGGCACGGCAGGCGATCTCGTCTTCACGCAAGGCTTCCCAGGCACGGCCGATGGGCATGCGCAGCAGGCGGTTGATGACGAACAGCGCCGCCAGTGCCAGCAGCAGGGCCACCAGGTAGAGGAAGATCACCTTGTTGATCGAGTTGTACTGCAGGCCGAAGAACTCGTGGAAGGTCTGCATGCCTTCTGCTGCCTTGCGCTCGAAGGTCAGGCCGAAGAAGGTCGGCTTCTCGATGTTGCTGATGCCGTTGGGGCCGCCGGTGAGATCGGTCATGTTGCGCAGCAGCAGACGGATGATCTCGCCAAAGCCCAGGGTCACGATTGCCAGGTAGTCACCCCGCAGGCGCAGCACCGGGAAGCCCAGCAGGAAGCCGAAGGTGGCCGCCATCAGGCCGGCGATCGGCAGGCAGATCCAGAAGCTCAGGCCGAAGTAGTGCGACAGCAGCGCATAGCTGTAGGCGCCGACGGCGTAGAAACCCACGTAACCCAGGTCCAGCAGGCCGGCCAGGCCGACCACGATGTTCAGGCCCAGGCCCAGCATCACGTAGATCAGGATCAGCGTGGCAATGTCCACCGCCCCGCGGGAGCCGAAGAACGGCCAGACCAGGGCGCCAAGGATCAACGCCAGGATGATCCAGCGCTGGGTGCTGGGCAGGGTCAGGAAGTTGCTGGCCTTGGCCGGGATCAACGGCATGCTGGGAGAGGACTTCCAGGCGGCGCTGATCTGGCTATGGAACAGCACCCGCAGGAACATCAGCACCGAGCACACCGCGATGGTGGCAAGAATGGTCGGGCTGGTGTTGTGGACTTCCAGGTTGATGCCGACGATGGTCAGTTTCAGGCCCAGCACCGGGTAGGCGACAGCCCAGACCAACAAGGCGCTGAACAGCGCCGATTTAAGATTCCTAGTCATACTTTCTCAACCTCCGGACGGCCCAGAATGCCGGTCGGACGGAACAACAGCACCAGAACCAACAGGCCGAACGCCACGACGTCCTTGTACTGGTCGCCGAACACGTCGGCACCAAAGGCTTCGGCCACCCCCAGCACCAGCCCGCCGAGCATCGCGCCCGGAATGCTGCCGATGCCGCCCAAGACCGCTGCGGTGAAGGCCTTCAGGCCCACCAGGAAACCGGCGTTGGGGTTGATCACACCGTATTGCATGCTCAGCAGCACGGCGGCGATGGCCGCCAGCGCGGCGCCGATCACGAAGGTCAGAGCGATGATGTTGTTGGTATTGATCCCCAGGAGGTTGGCCATCTTGATGTCCTCGGCGCAGGCGCGGCAGGCGCGACCCAGGCGAGAACGGGAGATGAACAGTGTCAGGCCGAGCATGGCGATGAGGGTCACCACGAATACTACGATCTGCATGTAGGAAATCAGCACTTCATGTGCGCCGCCTGGCCCGATGGAGAAGTTGCCCGGGATCAGGTTGGGAATGGATTTGTCCTTGGAGTCCTGCGCCAGCAGAACGGTGTTCTGCAGGAAGATCGACATGCCGATGGCGGAGATCAGCGGGATCAGGCGGTTACTACCCCGCAAGGGGCGGTAGGCGATCCGTTCGATGCTGTAGCCGTAGGCACTGGTGACGACGATGCTCGCGATGAAGGCTGCGGTCATCAAGAGCGGGACGCTGTCGAGTCCCATCATGGCCAGCCCGGCGATGGCGATGAACGCCACATAGGAGCCGATCATGTACACCTCGCCGTGGGCGAAGTTGATCATTCCAATGATGCCGTAAACCATCGTATAGCCGATGGCGATCAGGGCATACGTGCTGCCAACGGTGAGACCGTTAACCAGCTGTTGGAAAAAGTGATAGATGTCAGGCATTACAACGCTCCTAAAAACCTGATACGCATTTCACTGGTGGAGTCATTTTCCCGCCCAGGCCCCGTGGATCTGCACCCACTTCGGGCTGGGTTTTGCCAGCGAACCGCTGATGACGGTTTTGAGATTTTCAGGTGGGCGGGATTCCGGATCACGGAACACAGGCCCATACATTCGTAAAACAAAGCCCACGGCGAGCCGTGGGCTTTATTGGCAGTCAGTCAGGCCGCGCCTTACTGAGGAGAGACTTCGGTTTTAGGTTTGCCGAAGTGCCACTCGTAGACCACGAACTTGAAGTCTTTCAAGTCGCCCTTGGCGTCGAAGCTCAGGTCGCCGGTAGGGGTCTTGAAGGTGCCGGCGTGGATGGCTTCAGCCACCTTGGCCGCGTCTTCGCTCTTGGCGTTGGTGATGGCGCCGGCGATGACTTCAACGGCGGAGTAGGAAGGGAATACGAAAGGACCGCTCGGGTCTTCTTTCTTGGCCTTGAATGCGTCAGCCAGGGCCACGTTGGCCGGGTCCTGGTCGAAGGATTTAGGCAGGGTCACCAGCAGGCCTTCGGAAGCATCCTTGGCGATCTGCGAAATGGAGTCGTTACCCACGCCTTCCGGGCCCATGAACTTGGCCTTCAGGCCCTTTTCCTGGGATTGGCGCAGGATCAGGCCCAGCTCTGGGTGGTAGCCGCCGTAGTAGACGAAGTCGACGTTGGCCTGCTTGAGCTTGGCGATCAGCGAAGAGAAGTCCTTGTCGCCAGCGTTGATGCCTTCGAATACGGCGACCTTGGTGCCTTTCTTCTCCAGGGTCTGCTTCACGGCGGTGGCGATGCCTTCACCGTACTGCTGCTTGTCGTGGAGCACGGCGACGATCTTCGGCTTCACGTGATCGGCGATGTAGTTGCCGGCGGCCGGGCCCTGGGCGCTGTCCAGGCCGATGGTGCGGAACACCATCTTGTAACCACGAGCGGTGATGTCCGGGCTGGTGGCGGCAGGGGTGATCATCACCACGCCTTCGTCTTCGTAGATGTCGGAAGCGGGTTGAGTGGAGCTGGAGCACAGGTGGCCGACCACGTACTTGACGCCATCGTTGACCACTTTGTTGGCCACTGCCACGGCTTGCTTGGGATCACAGGCATCGTCGTATTCAACGGCTTCGAGCTTCTTGCCGTTGACGCCGCCTTTGGCGTTGATCTGTTCGATGGCCATTTTCGCGCCACTGAACTGCATGTCGCCGTACTGGGCTACAGGGCCGGTCTTGGGGCCGGCGATACCGATCTTGATGGTGTCAGCTGCGAACGAATGGCTGGCAACCCCGGCCAGGACCATAGCGGCAAACAGTTTGGAAATCTGCTTAGTAGCCTTATTCATAGTGCTCCACTCTTACTGTTGTAATTTTTATAGTTCCGGCGGCCTTGGTCGCAGAACCGAATCAGATATTTGGTGAATACCCGTCGGAAAATGCCCCTGGCAACTGTACCGGTACAGTGTAGAGCGCCGGTTGTTCGCTTGAAAAGCTGGCTGCTGGGGGCAAAAACGCGGGGTGTCGCTTAATTGAAAGAAAAAGACAGATTCGCGGCGTGGCTTGCGCCCGGTTCGGCGTCAGTCCCTGGCGCTTCTGAGCTTCTCGATCGGTGTCGCGCTTGCTTCTGGGTTTTTCTGCCTGAGCACCGACGTTATGATTGCGCCGATTTCATTTCTGGACAGTCCCATGACTCAAGAACCTAGCACCCTCTATGCCAAGCTGCTTGGTGAGACCGCATCTATCAGCTGGAAGGAACTGGAGCCGTTCTTCGCCAAGGGTGCCCTATTGTGGGTCGAGGCCGACCTGGATCTGATCGAGGCGGCCCAGGCCGTGGCCGAGAACCAGGCAGAAAAAGTGGCGGCCTGGCTGGCCGAAGGAAAGGTCGAGAAACTGTCTGCGACGCGGGCATCGGATCTGCTGGAACGTGATCCGACGCTGTGGGCGGTGGTGGTTTCACCCTGGATCCTGATCCAGGAAAGGGCATCGCGCTAAGAGCGCGCACCGATATGGGGCGGGTTTTTGTCGGACAAAAGTGTGTAGCCGAGTAACCGTGAATCCCGTGATGGCATCTTGCCGTAGAGAAAGGCCCCACAAGGGTTTCAGCCCGGGTGACGTTCACGGAAGGGGCACAGTTTCAAGTCGGTCCGACGAGCTGCTTAATTGTTTCGTGGTGTGAGCAAATAACCCATTCGCCGGCAAGCCGGCTCCTACGGCGACGCAAGTGATTTCCTTGCCACGCAGGAGCCGGCGCGCCGGCGAAGCCCTTCTTAATACGCGGTCTTGCCCGTGTGACTGTTGAGCGAGATGACCCGGGTCTTGCCGATACGGTGGCGGTAGATTTCCCGCAGGTACTTGATGGCCTTCTTCACGCAATCGCGGGACAGGCGGATGTCGTTGATCGAAACGAACTTGTCCTTGTCGTTGATCAGCTCGCGGTATTTCTTCTCGTACATCGGCTTGATCGCATACCAGTTGGTGTCGAGGATCTTCGCCGGGTTCTCGAATTCGTTGAGCAGATCGTCGATGCGGTCTTCATCGAAATGGTCACTGACGATGAAATCCAGCACCGAGTTGTCCAGGGTGTCGTCGAAACGGTATGGATTGCGCGCAAAGCAACGCTTGATAAAGGCCACGATCAGGGTCAGGAAGTCATCCGACAGGCACGGGCTCTTGGCGATCAGGGTGGTCAGCGACAGGTTGGCCGAAGCGCCGATCACCAGCGCGTAGCGCTTGAGGGTGGTGTTGGGGAACAGGCTGTTGAGGTGGGTCTTGAGCCGGTTCAGGTCCATGTAGGACAGCTTGTAGTCCTTGGGCAGGGACACGATCGACACCACCGACGAGCAGTTCTTGAAGAAGTGCAGGTCATGCAGCGCCGCGGCGTCATAACCCGAAGCCTTGTACTGTTCCAGGGCCGCGCGGTAGCGCTTGGATTCGATCGGCAGCAGGCTGATGCCCTCGATGGCCTGGGTCACCTTGTTGAAGTGCGGCAGGTCGATGGAGCGGAAGAACAGGTCGTCGATGTTCAGGCGCTGCGGCTCTTTCTCGAACACCTTGAACTTGTCGCCGGTGGGCACCGGCTGCTCAGGCACCACGGATTCGGCATAGGCGATCGCCACCGGGCCGGCCAGGCTCATGAACAGGTCGTTGGCATCCAGGCGGATGGTTTCGCCGATGTCGATGCCGGCCCGCCGGAAGTAGTTCTGGTCGTAGTCGGTGGTCACCGCCTGGGCGGTGAGGATGTTGAAGATCTGCTGGGAGATGTACTGGTTGGCGTGCTTCTCCATGGCGTTGACGTCGATGTTCTGGATGTTGCCGTCATCGCTTTCTTCGGCGTAGCGCATGATGTCATTGGAGATCAGCATCATCGCGTTCCAGGGGCGGATCCGCCCCATGACGCTGGCTTCGCTGCTGTCTTCATTGTCGAAGTTGTAGGAGAAGTCCCATTCTTCCGAAAGGTATTTGCACAGCAGGCGGCCGGCGTTGATGTGCAGCGCCTCGGACATTTCACTGCGATGGTCCGAAATGTTCGGCAACACGCAGATGCCACTGGTGAAGATCGGCTCGAAGACGAAGGAGTGCCCGCTCTTGCCGTCGTGCTCGTCCATCGGCTTGGTGTCGAAGGTCTTGTTCATGTACGAGTACTGCTGGGCCAGGCCGAATTCCGAGGCCATGCCCGAGCCGGTACCGCCGCCGGCACTGAAGATCGAGAAGTACAGGCGCGACTGGTTGGCCTTGATCCCGCAGGAATCGATCAGGTACGAGTGGATCATCTTCCAGTCGGGGCTGGAGAAACGCTGGGTATCCTTGTTGAGGATGATCTTGGCCAGGTACTGGCCGAGGATCGGCGCGTTACCGGCTCCACCGGCGTGGACCTCCGAGAGGTCCATGATCTTCATCTTGCTGTAGTCGCGGATGAAGCCGCTTTTCTCGCCCTTGCGCGAGAAGCGGATGCGCCCGGCAATGTCCTTGTCCAGGTCGCCGAGCATCACCAGCGGTTCCACCAGGAACACCGGCTTGCTGGCCTTGTTCTGGCCCAGGCGCAGGTTCTGGCGGATCCATTGGCCGGGGCTGTAGCCGCCCTCGTAGACCTTGTCTTCGTTATTGAATTCGTTGAGGTAGAACTTGCGGGCGTTGTACACCAGTTCGGCCACATCCAGGGCGATGTTGGAGCCGCAGCGGCCCAGGCCGATCAGGCAGACCGAAGGAAATTCCTGGTCGCGACGGTTGTCCGGCTCGCCTTCCAGGTGCGGTGGCCGCGGGAACACCGTGTCGCGCAGACCGTCGAGGTTGTCGAGGATGCGGTCGGTATTGGTTTCGGTGAAATACAGGTACTGCTGAGTCGACAGGGGGCGTGAACTGGACAATGGCTTCGGGTCTGAGGGGCTAGTTGTGGGGGAGGTCAGCGTCATCTCGGAGACTGCGTTGGCAGGTTTGTTTTTAGAAGTCATTGTGCGCCATATGCCTGGTCAGGTTGGCTCGTGGACGAGGTGTCGTCGAACCATCACGGAATGGGACCTCGTCGCTGCGTGGAGCGCGAATTTTGCCCAAGGCGTCAGGGTCTTTTCTGAGCGACGCTCGGGGGAATCCTTTCCTGAATCATGATGAATCGGCCAGTATTCGGTGATCTTTAATCAAATGAGGGCAATATGATGTCAGCGTTACCTTCACTCGGCTTTGCCGGAATCGGCCTGATGGGCTTGCCGATGTGCCGCCGGCTGCTGGCGGCGGGCTATCCGCTGACGGTGTGGAACCGTAACCCGGAAAAGTGCGCGCCCCTGGTGGCTGCCGGGGCGCGACAAGTTGCCACGCCGGCGCAGCTGTGTGCCCACGCCGACCTGATGCTCATGTGCCTGGCCAATACCGAGGTGGTGCGCGAGGTGGTGTTTGGCCCCGAGGGCATCGCCCAGGGTGCCCGGGCCGGTCAGCTGCTGCTGGACCTGTCCAGCCTGGAACCCACGGCTACCCGGGAAATGGCCGCCGAACTGGCCGCGAGCCGTGGCGTGGCCTGGGTCGATGCGCCGGTGTCCGGCGGTACCCCGGGCGCCGAGGCCGGCAGCCTGGCCATCATGGTTGGCGGTGAGGCGACCAACGTCGAGCGGGTGCGGCCAGTGCTGCTGACCCTGGGGCAGCGGGTCACGCACATGGGGGCGGTGGGCGCCGGGCAGGTGACCAAGGCCTGCAACCAGATGATCGTCGCCTGCAACGCCCTGGTGATCGCCGAGGTGGTGGCCCTGGCCGAGCGCTCGGGGGTGGATGCGCGGTTGATCGCCGAGGCCCTGGCCGGTGGCTTTGCCGACTCGAAACCTTTGCAGATCCTGGCCCCGCAAATGGCTGAAAGCCGGTTCGAGCCGGTGAAGTGGCATGTGCGCACGCTGCTCAAGGACCTGGATGGAGCGGTGAAGTTTTCCCGCGAGCAGGGCTCGGCGACGCCGATCAGCGGATTAGCTGCGCAGTTGATGCGTCTGCATGGTGGGCAGGGCTATCTGGAAAAAGATCCAGCGACCCTGGTTCGCCTCTATCGGGACACGTCGGCGGATTGACCAGCGCGGCGTGGCGCTGGTCGAGCTCCTCCAGCACCCCGCGCAATTCCCGCAGCGGCACTGGATGGCTGAGCAGGTAGCCCTGCAGGTAGTCGCAGCCATGGCGCTGGAGAAACGCTTGCTGTTCCGGGGTTTCGACCCCTTCGGTGACCACCTGCAGGTGCAGGGTGTGGGCCATGATGATGATCGCCTGGACGATCTCCATGTCCTGGGTTGACTTGGGGATGTCCTGGATGAACGAGCGATCGATCTTCAGGGTGTTCAGGGGCAAGCGCTTGAGATAGGCCAGGGATGAGTAGCCGGTGCCGAAGTCGTCGATCGACAGGGACACCCCCAGCCCGCGGATCTGCTTGAGCAGCGCCAGGGTGCTGGCGATATTGCCCATCAGGGCGTTTTCCGTGACTTCCAGTTCCAGCCGCTGCGGCGCCACCTGGGCCTGGCGCAGGGCGCTTTCGATTTCCCCGGCGAGTTCTTCGCGTGTCAGGTTCAGGGCCGAGCAGTTGACCGCGATCTTCAGTTCGCCGCAGCCATGGCGTGACAGGTAGGCCAGGTCCGCGCAGGCCTTGCGCAGCACCCAGTTGTCCAGCTCGGCAATCATGCCGTTGGCTTCGGCAATGGAGATGAAGCGATCCGGGGACAGCAACCCATGTTGCGGGTGCTGCCAGCGGATCAGGGCTTCGAGCTTGGTGACCCGGCCTCTCCTGAGGTCGTAGATGGGTTGGTAATACAGCAGCAGGCCCTGGTCGTCGCGCAGGGCGTTGCGCAACTCCTCTTCCAGTTGCAGTTCCAGGGTGGCCCGGGCCTTGAGGTGGGAGTTGAAGAAATGCAGGCTGTTGCGCCCACAATCCTTGGATTGATACAGGGCCAGATCGGCGTTCTTCAGCAATTCCTCGCAGGTCTTGCCGTCATCGGGGAAGACGCTGATGCCGATGCTGGTGGTCATCACCATGCGCCGTCCCCCCAGTTCGATCGGCTCCTTCATTTTCTGCATGATGCGCTGGGCCATCTGCCGGGCTTCTTCGCGGTCGTACAGATTGATGAGGATGCAGAATTCGTCGCCGCCCAGGCGTGCCACCACGTCTTCATGGCTGCGGGTGGAGCTCTTGATGTGCCCGGCAATGACTTTCAGCAACTCATCCCCGGCATCGTGGCCCAGGCTGTCATTGATGCGCTTGAAGTGGTCGATGTCGAGGAACATCACCGCCAGCATGCCGCCGAAGGTGGTTTTCTCGATGAGCTTTTCGGCGAACAGCTGGTTGAAGCCGCGGCGATTGATCAGGTTGGTCAGGGCATCGTAGTGGGCCACCTGCTGCAGGGAAACCCGGGCCTGGTCCAGTTGTGAAAGCAGGGCATTGACCCGCCGCAGATCCCGCTCCTTGTGTTGCAGCTTCTTGTCGGCCAGGGCCGCGCTGATGCCGCTGCCGATGATCAAGAGCACGATCGCGCTCAGGGTCAGCCCCAGTTGCAGATGCCCATCGGGTGTTGCGGGGGCGGGCAGGCTGCCGGCCGGCAGCACCAGGGTCATGGCCCAGATGCCGGTGAAGTGCATGAGCACGATGGCAGCGCCCAGCACCAGGCTGCTGGCGTACTTGAGCAACTGATGGAACATGCCGCTGCCTTCGCGCAGGTGTCGGGACAGCAGCAGCGCCGCCAGGCTGCAGGCGATCGCCACCAATACCGACAGCGCCATCAGTAAGGGGTCGTAGTACAGGCTGGCGCTGCTGCGCATGGCCGCCATGCCGACGTAGTGCATGGCGGCGATGCCCAGGCCGATCCAGACCGAAGCGACCCCATAGCGCCACAGTGGCAGGTGCGCGTGGCTCAGGGTGTTCATCGCCAGCCAGGCGGCGACCAGCGCGATCAGGAGCGACAGCAGGGTCAGGGGCAGGTCGTAGTGGATCTGCAGCGGCGCCTCGAACGCCAGCATGGCGATGAAGTGCATGGCCCAGATCCCCCCGGCCAGACAGCAGGCTCCGACCCAGCGCCACAGGCGCTGGCTGGCCGGTCGCTCGGCATGACTGACACGTTCGGCCATGTCCAGGGTGGCGAAGCTGGCGGCACAGGCTACCAGGTAGGCCAGAAGCACCAGAACCGGGTTGTGGGTGCAATGCAGGACCACTTGCCCGGCCTGTGGAAGCTCGGTAATGAAATGCACGCCCAGCCAGTCCATAGCCTGCCCGTCTCTGAGTCATCTGGGGTCGGCGGAGCCGCGCGCCAACGAGTGCTTGCAGTATAGAAGGCACCCGCTGGCTGCAATGGGAGGTGGCACGCTGCTGCTAATGATTTGCTTATGGACCCTATCGCCAAAGGTGCTAAGCGCTTTCCTCGTACCAGGGCTCGGTGTCCGCCGGTTCCAGGGGAGCCAGGCCGAAGGCGGCGCGGGCGGCGTCGCAGTCGCTGTTGGGCTGGCCGTCGGTCCAGGAAGCCTCGAACTCGCGGCACGGGCTGGAGCGCTGATCATAGATCGAGCAGCTCACACGCTGGCCGACCTCGCCTTCAAGGGCGATGCAGCGCGGGGATTTGCAGTCGGTCCCGAGCATTGCCACCCGGCTGGGGCTGATGCTTTGCACCAGCTCGTCGGGGACGGTTCCGCCGGATGAGGCGCATTCGCCCCAGAAAAAAGACACACGAAAGTATGAACAGCAGGCACCGCAATTCAGACACGGACTGGCTTCGGACATTGGCGTATTCGATGGGGGAGGGGTTGATAAGGGGGGGCTGGCAACGCGGCTATTCTAGGCTTCGCATCGGCCTTGGGAAGGGGGGGCGCAAGGTATTTTTTTAGCCTTGGCCAAGCCCTTGAAAAGACTGGGAAAGGCCCGGGTAGCGGGGGCTGTGGCGAAGTTCGGGCGGCTTGCTCCGGCGGCCCTGAAGCGGCATGCCGGCGCCTGCCTGCGATGCCTTGGTATCAGGGTGGCGAATGATTGCAGACAGCATTGGAGCGGCTGACTAGATTGCAGCTTCCAGGCCCGCTCGCGTCTGGCCCAATAACAATAAAAGAGATCGATCCATGGATAATTCGACTCAAGCGGCAAATGCCTGGCGCATTCTGTTCCTGTTGTTTTTGGCAAACCTGTTCAACTTCTTCGATCGCACCATCCCCGCCATCATCATCGAGCCGATCCGCATGGAATGGCACCTGAGTGACTTCCAGCTGGGGATCATCGGCACCGCCTTCACCATCGTCTACGCCATTGCCGGCTTGCCCCTGGGGCGCCTGGCCGACACCGGCTCGCGCAGCAAGCTGATGGGCTGGGGGCTGGCGCTGTGGAGCGGGCTTACCGCGGTCAACGGCATGGTTGGCAGCTTCTGGAGCTTTCTGCTGGTGCGCATGGGCGTGGGGATTGGCGAGGCCAGCTACGCCCCGGCCGCCAACTCGCTGATCGGCGATCTGTTCCCCGCCCACCGCCGGGCCCGGGCCATGGGCATCTTCATGCTCGGCCTGCCTCTGGGGCTGGTGCTGGCGTTCTTCACCATCGGTGCCATGGTCAAGGCCTTCGACAGCTGGCGGGCGCCGTTTTTCATTGCGGCGGTGCCAGGGCTGGTGCTGGCGGTGTTCATGTTCTTCATCAAGGAACCCAAGCGCGGCGCGGCGGAAACGGTGAAAGTGGCCCAGGTGCGGATCGACCGGCCAATTCGCCGGGTGCTGGCGATACCGACCTTTCTCTGGCTGACTCTGGCCGGGCTGACGTTCAACTTCGCCACCTATGCCTGCAACTCGTTCCTGGTGCCGATGCTGCAGCGCTACTTCCTCATGCCCTTGCAGGAAGCCGCCATGGCCACCGGGCTGATCGTCGGGGTTACCGGCCTGGTGGGCCTGACCCTGGGCGGCTGGATCGCCGACAAGATTCATCAGCGAGTAGCCAATGGTCGTTTGTTGTTCGCGGCCTGCAGCCTGATCATCTCGACCCTCGCCACCGGATGGGCGCTGCATGCCGGGCGGGTGGAGGTCGGGGTGTTCGTCGCGGTATTCAGTGTCGGCTGGCTGTTTGCCTACAACTTCTATACCTGCGTCTATACCGCCCTGCAGGATGTGGTCGAACCGCGCTTGCGCGCCACCGCCATGGCCCTGTTTTTCGCCGGCCTGTACCTGTTGGGGGGCGGCCTGGGGCCGGTGGTGGTGGGGGCGCTTTCCGACCATTTCGCCCATTCGGCAATGTATGCCGCAGGCGCAGAGCTGATGACCGAGGAATTCAAGGCCATCGGTCTGCACGACGCGATGTACCTGATTCCCGTGGCCCTGTTCCTGACCCTGCTGTTTCTGTTCCAGGCCGCGCGCTGTTTTGTCCGTGACGCCCTGCGGATGAAAGAAGGGCTGGCCGGTGGGAGTGCCGCTGACGCGCCTGCAGACGCGAGCCTGCCGGCGATCAACGATGGCGCAGTGAGCCGCTAGGGCGCGTTGCAGCATAGGCAGGCGACAGGCAAAAAAAAGGCCCGCACAGTGCGGGCCTTTTTGTTCAGTGCTGACAACCGGGTTATCAGCCCGCCACCAGTACCCGGATCGCTTCCAGGCGCAGGGCGGCTTTTTCCAGCATGGCCAGGCCCTGTTCGCGCTGTTGACGCAGGGCCACCAGCTCGCTGTCACGAACCGTCGGGTTGACCGCCTGCAACGCGGTCAGGCGCGCCAGCTCTTCGTCGGTGTCGGCTGCCAGGCGACGTTGCGCCTCGGCCACACGTTCGGCGTGACGCGGCGCAACCTTGGCTTCGCCGGCGTTGATCTTCGGCGCCAACTGATCGCGCTGGGCCTGGATGAACTTGTTGGCGCTGGCCTTGGGCACGCTTTCCAGCTGGTCGTTCAGGGTCTCGAAGGCGACCCGCGCCGACAGGTCGTTGCCATTGGCGTCCAGCAGGCAGCGCAGCGCAGCCGGCGGCAGGTAGCGGCCCAGTTGCAGCGAGCGCGGGGCGACCACTTCACTGACGTACAGCAGCTCCAGCAGCACGGTGCCGGGTTTGAGCGCCTTGTTCTTGATCAGCGCCACGGCGGTGTTGCCCATGGAGCCGGACAGCACCAGGTCCATGCCGCCCTGCACCATGGGGTGTTCCCAGGTGATGAACTGCATGTCCTCGCGAGACAGCGCCTGGTTGCGGTCGTAGGTGATGGTTACGCCTTCGTCATCGCCCAGGGGGAAGCTGGCGTCGAGCATCTTCTCGCTGGGCTTGAGGATCAGGGCGTTTTCCGAATGGTCCTCGCTGTCGATGCCGAAGGCGTCGAACAGGGTTTCCATGTAGATCGGCAGGGCGAACTGATCGTCCTGTTCGAGGATCGCTTCCACCAGGGCATCGCCTTCGCCGGCACCACCGGAGTTCAACTCCAGCAGGCGGTCGCGACCGGTGTGCAGCTCGGCTTCCAGGCGTTCACGCTCGCCACGGGCTTCGTCGATCAGCGCTTGCCACTCGCCGTCGTCGGCGTTCTCCAGCAGCGGTAGCAGGCGCGGGCCGAACTGATGCTGCAGGGCGTTGCCGGTCGGGCAGGTGTTGAGGAAGGCGTTCAGGGCTTCGTGGTACCACTGGAACAGGCGCTCTTGCGGGCTGGTTTCCAGGTACGGCACGTGCAGTTCGATCACGTGCTTCTGGCCGATTCGGTCGAGACGGCCGATACGCTGCTCCAGCAGGTCCGGGTGCGACGGCAGGTCGAACAGCACCAGGTGGTGGGCGAACTGGAAGTTGCGGCCTTCACTGCCGATTTCCGAGCAGATCAGCACCTGGGCGCCGAACTCTTCATCGGCGAAGTAGGCGGCGGCACGGTCACGTTCGAGGATGTTCATGCCCTCGTGGAATACCGTGGCCGGGATGCCGGAGCGCACGCGCAGGGCGTCCTCCAGGTCCATGGCGGTTTCCGCGTGGGCGCAGATCACCAGCACCTTGGTGCGCTTGAGCATTTTCAGCTGGTCGATCAGCCACTCGACCCGGGGGTCGAACTTCCACCAGCGCTGTTCGTCATCGCTGACGTCGGGTTGGGCCTGGAAGCTGACTTCCGGGTACAGCTCGGCGTGTTCGCCCAGGGGCAGTTCCAGGTATTCGTCCGGGCATGGCAGCGGGTAGGCGTGCAGCTTGCGCTCGGGGAAACCCTGCACCGCGGCACGGGTGTTGCGAAACAGCACGCGGCCGGTGCCGTGGCGGTCCAGCAGTTCACGCACCAGGCGTGCGCTGGCTTCGCTGTCGCCGTCGTTGACCGCGGCCAGCAGGGCTTCGCCTTCGTTGCCGAGGAAACCGTGGATGGTCTTGTGCGCCTCGGGAGACAGGCGGCCTTTATCCATCAGTTCCTGCACGGCTTCGGCCACCGGGCGGTAGTTCTCGCTCTCGGCGCGGAAGGCCGCGAGGTCGTGGAAACGGTTCGGGTCCAGCAGGCGCAGGCGGGCGAAGTGGCTGTCCTGGCCCAGTTGTTCCGGGGTCGCGGTCAACAGCAGCACGCCGGGAATGGTCTCTGCCAGCTGTTCCACCAGGGCGTATTCCGGGCTGATCTGGTCTTCGTGCCACACCAGGTGGTGGGCTTCGTCCACCACCATCAGGTCCCAGCCGGCGGCGAACAGCGCGTCCTGGGCCTTCTCGTCGTCCACCAGCCACTCCAGGGCCACCAGGGCCAGCTGAGTGTCTTCGAACGGGTTGCTGGCATCGCTTTCGATAAAGCGTTCTTCATCGAACAGCGCCACTTGCAGGTTGAAGCGCCGGCGCATCTCTACCAGCCACTGGTGCTGGAGGTTTTCCGGTACCAGGATCAGCACCCGGCTGGCGCGACCCGAGAGCAGTTGGCGATGGATCACCAGGCCGGCCTCGATGGTCTTGCCCAGGCCCACTTCGTCCGCCAGCAGGACCCGTGGCGCGATGCGGTCGGCGACTTCACGGGCAATATGCAACTGGTGGGCGATGGGTTGGGCGCGCACGCCACCCAGGCCCCAGAGCGAGGACTGCAGCTGGCGGCTGGTGTGTTCCAGGGTGTGGTAGCGCAGGGAGAACCAGGCCAGCGGGTCGATCTGCCCGGCGAACAGACGGTCGCTGGCCAGGCGGAACTGGATGAAGTTCGAGAGTTGGGTTTCCGGCAGGGTGACGGCTTCGTTCTGCCCATTGAGGCCGTGGTAGACCAGCAGGCCGTCGACGTCATCGACCTCCTGTACGGTCATTTTCCAGCCTTCGAAGTGGGTGATGCTGTCACCTGGAGAGAACCTCACGCGAGTGAGGGGCGCATTCCGTAGCGCATACTGGCGGGTGTCGCCAGTGGCCGGATAGAGCACGGTCAGCAAGCGACCGTCCTGTGCCAGAACGGTGCCTAAACCCAGCTCGGCTTCGCTGTCACTAATCCAGCGTTGCCCCGGTTGATACTGCTGCGCCATGCTGCCTGACTCCCGCTTTGAAAAAGCCGACTATCTTAACGGAACGACGCTTCCAGTCCAAAGAACTCTGATCAATCCCCTGGATTAAAAGGTAGCGTACGGCGTGCATTCGTCGGGTAGCGGGGCACTATCGGCTGACGACTGGGTCACAGTTTTGCGACCGATGGCTCAAGTCGCCCATGCCGCAGCCGACAGCCTGCCGACAGGAGACCAATAATATGCTGCCACCGATGCTCCCCTTGAGTGCCGTGCCGATCACCGCCCAGCAGGATCCGATCCGCCAGCGACCGGACATCCCGCCTGTGGTACCGGTGCAGGAAAGCTCCAACGAAAGCACCATCGACCTGCAAAAGCGCGACCCCGAGGAGTCCGCCCTGCTGCTGCGCGAGGAACAGCGGCGCCAGCAACAGAAGCAGCGCCGTGAGCGTGAAGCCGAGGACGACCCCGAAGCGCATCTGGCAGTGCCCGGCGATGAACTGAACGCCGACAACACCGTGCCGGTGGTGCCGTTGATCGAAGATGCCCCGCGCCAGGGCCTGTGGGTGGATGTCGAGGTCTAGGAGCGCTTGTTCCCCGCCAGTTCCCCGAGAGCCTGCACCAGGCGCTCGATTTCCTCTTGTGTATTGAAGTAACTCAAGGCGATCCGGGCAATGTTGCCCAGGCCTCGGGCCTGCATGTCCAGGGGGGTGTAGTTGACGCCATTGGCGCCGATATTGATGCCGCGCCGCGCCAGTTCCTCCTTGAGCGCCAGCCCGTCCCAACCTTCGAGAGTGAAGGCGATCAGGCCCGATTGCTGCCCCGGGCTGCCCAGGTCCTGGAGTTGCAGGCCGGGCAAGCGCTGCAGCTTCTTGCGCAGCGGCTCGCTCAAGGCACTGATCCTTTGCGCAATGGCCGCCACGCCGATGCTTTCGAACTCCTGCAGGGCGTTGGCCAGGCCGGCCAGCAGCACCATCGACACCTCACTGGTTTCAAAGCGCCGGGCATCGTTGCGCAGAGTGAAGCCCTGGCCGTCCCAGGGCGCCGACAGCACATCCCGCGGCAGCGGATTCAACTGCTCGAGGAAGCCGGGCCTTATATAGAGCAGGGCCGTGCCCCGCGGGCCGCGCAGGTACTTGCGCCCCGCGCCCTTGAGCACATCGCAGTTCAGCGCCTGCACGTCGCAGGGCACCTGGCCCAGCGCCTGGCCGGCATCAATGAAGTAGGGGATGCGCCATTGGCGTGCCAATTGGCCGATGGCTGCGGCCGGGTTGATCAGCCCGCCATTGGCCGGTAGCCAGGTCAAGGCGATGAGGCGTACCCGGGAGCCGAGCATGGACTCCAGGGCCGGGACTGAAACCGCACCGTGGCTGTCACAGGGAATGACTTCCAGCCGTGCGCCGGCGGCCACGGCCGGGGCCATGCAGGCCAGGTTGCCGGCCCATTCCTGGCGACCCACCAGGATCCGGTCGCCCGGTTGCCAGGCGGGGAGGGCGTTGAAGGCCATGCCCCAGGCCGCCGAACCACTGCTGGTAAAGGCGATGGCTTGCGGGCAGGTGTTGAACACTCGGGCGGCGGTCTGTCGTGCCTGTTCCTGCAACTGGGCGCCGGCGCCGGCCGCTTCCATCGGCCCGCTGTGGGCCTCCCGCTGCAGTTGCCCGGACATGGCATCCAGGGTGCCCTGGCTGGGCAGGGACCCCCCGGCATGGTTGAAGTGACAGACCCGGGTGCAACCCGGTGTGGCCGCCCGCAGCCGGGCGATGTGGTCCGGGCCCAGGGGTATCACGGCTTGAGCTCGAAAATCCCGTCGACCTCCACGGCGACGCCGGCCGGCAGGCTGGCGACACCCACCGAAGTGCGGGCATGCCGGCCTTTCTCGCCCAAGGCATTGACCAGCAGGTTGGAGGCGCCATTGGCCACCTGGCCATGGCCTTTGAAGTCGGCGCTGGCGGCAATGAACACCCCCAGCCGGCTGATGCGTTGCAGCCGCGACAAGTCGTCACCCAGGGCCGCCGAGAGTTGCACCAGCAGGGCCAGGGCCGCCAGTTCCGCGGCCTGGGCACCTTGCTCGATGCTGAGGTTGTCACCGAGCCGGCCCAGCAGATGGGGATGCTGCTCTGCTTGCGGTGTTTGCCCGGAGATGAACAGCAGGTTCTGGCTCTGGGTATGGTTGACGTAGTTGGCAATGGGCTGGCCGGGGATCGGCAGTTCAAGACCCAGTTGTTGTACTCGTTGCTGCAGAGAGTCGCGCATGGCAAGTCCTCGTATGGAAGGCCTGCAGCATCGGTGTTCAGCCTGGGGGCGACAAACGGATAGATCTAATCCGACGTATCTGAATTTTTCATGGGTCGCGCCCTTGCTCCAGCAGCCATTGGGCGAAGCACTGCACCGCCGGATTCGCCGGACCTTCGGCGGTCACCAGCCAGTAGCCGATCTGATCGTTGTGCAGAGCCGGGAGGTCGAAGGCATCCACCAGGCTGCCCTGGGCAAGATGGCGCCGGATCAACTGGCGGCGGCCCATGGCGATACCCTGGCCGGCCACCGCCGCTTCCACCACGATGTTGTAGTCGTGGAGCATGACGCTGGGGTGAGGGCTGAGATCGACGGCGTTCTGCCTGCTCCAGTCGTCCCATTCAAAGGGCCGGTGGGAGCGGGCCATCAGCAAGGTGCCGTTGGCCAGGGCCCCGGCCTTGAACTCGGGGCTGCACACCGGCGACAGTTGCTCGGCGAGAAAGCGCGTGGCCTGGACATTGGGCCAGTGGCCCTTGCCATAGCGAATGGCCAGGTCGACCTCGGCACCGGCCACATCTGCCAGGTTGATGGCCGGTTGCAGCTCCAGCTGGATCTGAGGGTGGCGGCGGCTGAAGTCCGCCAGGCGCGGCGCCAGCCACAAGGTGGCGAAGGAGGCCAGCAGGCCGATGCGCAGAACCTGCGATGGCTCTGCTGCCAACAGCGTCCGGGTGGCCTCGGCGATCTGCTCCAGGGCCGGCTGGATCTGTTGGTAATAGCTGGCGCCGGCGGTGGTCAGGTCGATGGCCCGGGTGCGTCGTACAAACAGCGGCTGGCCCAGGTGCTGTTCGAGTTTGTGCACTTGATGGCTGACCGCGCTCTGGCTGACGCACAGTTCCTGGGCCGCCTTGCTGAAACTCAGGTGCCGGGCCACGGCCTCGAAGGCGCGCAGGGCCAGCAGCGGGGGCAGGTGCTTGGGCATTTCCACATGCGGTTTCCTGTGGGGAGGGGCGGCCATTGTGCGGATAAAAAGTCTTCCCGGCAGCGACTTTATTGCAGTCGCCTTGGTCTGATCACTGGTCAGGTGCGGCGCCACGTCGCATTATTGGCACATTCGCCAGGGCCGCCCACCGCTTCAAGGCGTGCGGCCGATATTGACCACGAGTGATGCAAGCCAAGCCATGAATCAAGACGACAAGCTGATCGACCTGAACGCCGAGCGTGCCAAGCGTGTGCATGATCTCAATGAAAAGCGCCTGAACGAAGTACGCCAGGCATTCGAACACGCCATGCCCTTGGGCAAGGCCAAGAAAAAACCGAAAAACAAACCGAAAAAGCGCTGATCAGGGCGCTTTCTGTTGATGTAAGTCACTTATTCCCCCTTCCTCGCGCCCAGTCATGGGCGACATTGACCCCGGTCAATTTCCCCTGCCTCCTGTTTGGTTAACTTAGCCCCATCGCAACAGGGCAAGAGCAGGAGGCCAGTCATGTTTTTCGACAATGTGGTGATCGCCGGAGTGCTGACTGTCGGCCTCATGGTTCTGTTTTTCGCAGGGTTTGGATTCTTTATCTGGAAAGACGCGAATAAGCGCAAGAAGCCTTAAGTCTTTCCAGGGCAACGAGCACGCAAGGCATTTTGGGCAACTTCGGTTGCCCTTTTTTTTGCCTGCAAGAAAGCTCAAGGCATAAAAAAAGGTGCGTCCCCAGGGGCGCACCTTTTTTGTTGCCGGCCGGGGTATCAGGTACCCAGGATCTTGGACGCTGCCCAGAACAGCCCGGCGGACAGGGCCACGGTCGCGGGCAGGGTCAGGACCCAGGCCAGGAGGATGGTCCGCACCGTACCGCTCTGCAGGCCGCTCTTGTTGGCGACCATGGTCCCGGCCACGCCGGAGGAAAGTACGTGGGTGGTGGAAACCGGCAGGCTGAAGATGTTCGCCAGGCCGATCAGGCCGGCGGCGGTGATCTGTGCCGACATGCCCTGGGCGTAGGTCATGCCCTGCTTGCCGATCTTCTCGCCAATGGTCTGTACCACGCGCTTCCAGCCGATCATGGTGCCCAGGCCCAGAGCCAGGGCGACGGCCAGGATGACCCAGAACGGCGCGTATTCGGTGGTGGCGGTCAGGTCTTTGCGCAGCTTGTCCAGGTCGGCCTTTTCACGGGCTGAAATGCCTGGCAGCTTGCCGACCTTTTTCGCGGTGTCATCCAGGCAAAGCAGGTAGCGACGCACTTCGATGCGGCTTTCCGGCGACAGCGAATGGTAGTCGGAAACGCCCTTGAGGCTGCTCAGGAGCGCGGCGATGGTCGGTTCGGTTTGCTGCGGATTGCAGCGGAACTTGCCCGGCAGGTCGTCTTTCACGCTTTTGCCCAGGGCCAGGAACTCGCCCAGGGACTCGTGATTGCGCTCGTAGAACTGGCTCAGGTGCAGCGTGGCGTCGCGGGTCCGCTCGATCTGGTAGGTGGTGCTGTTGAGGTCCATCACGAACTGGGCAGGCACGATACCGATCAGTACCAGCATGATCAGGCCGATGCCTTTCTGGCCGTCGTTGGAGCCGTGCACGAAGCTCACGGCCATGGCCGAGATCACCAGTACCAGGCGGTTCCAGAACGGCGGGTGCTTCTTGTCATCGACCTTGCGGCGCTGTTCCGGAGTCTTGTGCATCTTCGAGATCGGCCGCCACCATTTCAGGCCGATCAGTACCAGCGCTGCAATAATGAAGCCCGCCATCGGCGAGAACACCAGGGAAGCGCCGATGTCGACTGCCTTTTGCCAGTTCACGCCATCCCCCAGGGGAATGTCGCTGAGCAGGGCATTGGCCAGGCCGACACCGAGGATGGAGCCGATCAGAGTATGGGAACTGGAGGCCGGAATGCCGAAGTACCAGGTGCCCAGGTTCCAGGTGATGGCCGCAGCCAGCAACGAGAAGACCATGGCCAGGCCGTGGCCGGTGTTGACGTTGATCAGCAGCTCGACCGGCAGCAGGTGGACGATGGCATAGGCCACGCCAACCCCGCCCAGCAGCACACCGAGGAAATTGAACACACCGGAGAAGAACACGGCCAGGTGCGGCGGCATGGCCTTGGTGTAGATAACAGTGGCAACCGCATTTGCGGTGTCATGAAAGCCGTTGATGAACTCGTAGGCGAGGACAAAAGCCAGGGCGAGCAAGAGGCTCACAAGCACCCAAGCATCCAGTCCGCTGAATAAATCGATCATGAAGGTTTTCTGACCCGGTCATAAGGGGGCGCGATTATGCCAGAAAACCCCGCTAATCAATGCACAAGGTGCTCGCCGGTAACATTCTTCAACGAAAAAACTGACCGGGAGCAGAGTTTTCGCACATACCCCTCAAGCACCGCAAGCCATTGAGTTTATTGGGCACGAGCCGCCAATCCGATGGCCTGCGCGCGGAAATCAGAGGGTCAAAACGCGTGTATGAAATTTCAACCAAAGGGCCTGCCCGGTAGCCTCTCTCGCTGTGGATAGGCGAGATGGCCATGGGCCCGGGGTAACGAGCATCAATGGTCTGCCTGGCCGCCGGGATGATTGGGCGGGCAAGTAGAGCAAGCCCTGAATGAGTCAGGCTGCCAGCATTATGGCTGTTCGGCCTTGAGCTCTTTTTCCATCTTTTGCAGTTCTTGGGTGAAGGCCTGATCGAGAATACTTGCGCGTTTGCGCCAAGGTTTGCGTTCAGGTTCCGGCTGGGCGGCATAACGGGTGATCTCGCCGCCGTAAACTTCCTTGTAACGTTGCTCCTGGCGCTCAAGTTCCGCGCGCAGTTCATCTTTCGTCACAGTGTTACCTAATTGAGTGAAGGTCCTATCCGGTGCAACGCATTGCTTGCGGGCATCTACGCAGAGCTGAAGTCAGGGCCTTCATGGCCTTCACTTCGAGTCTCCCAGCGTGCCGTTAATTGCATGCGGCCACGTCACCGGATGAAAACAACTGTCGTAGCAACAGTGTTGTTGGTTGCAAGCGGGCTGGCCGAATCTGGTTAGGGGTCAAGCGCTTGCGGCAGGTGACCGATTACCGCCTCAAGTCACCCGAGAGAGGAGCATGGAGCAACCGACTCCACATTCCTCACTCCGGCAGTATAGCTTCGGCGAAGAATAACTCTATGGGCGGCAAGTTTAAAATGACCAACTTTATTGTGAGTGTTTTGTGACACAAAAGTTCTAATCACTTTCTACGCAAGACCCGCCTGATTCTTACTCCGCTGGCGCAAGTCTATATGGGGAGTCTGCATCTTGATACAAGTGGGCGGTTGCAAAAGACTTGGGATAATCGGGTATTCCGCTGGCGATTATTACTATGGTTTTTTGCAATAAACCCGCGGGCTCACTGCTGCGGATGCCAGTCTTGACGGATTGCGATTATCGGTCGATGGTTCGATAATCGCCCAATGTTGCCGGCCCCCAGCTTGTGCTTCTTCGCCAATACGGCTTGTAATACTGAAGAATTTCGTCGCAGAGAGCCTGAAATGAACGATCAGATGCGTAATTCCTTTACCTCGGTGGCCCCGCCGATCGTGGCGTCTGCGGCGAAGAGGATTCAGGCGTTGACCGGTGACCCGGATTTCATGACCTCTCTGGCCCGAGGCCTGGCGGTGGTGCAGGCGTTCCAGGAGCGCAAACGGCACTTGACCATCGCCCAGATCAGCCATCGCACGGAAATCCCTCGGGCTGCGGTGCGCCGTTGCCTGCACACCCTGATCAAGCTGGGTTACGCCACCACCGACGGGCGTACCTATTCGTTGCTGCCCAAGGTGCTGACCCTGGGCCACGCCTATCTTTCGTCGACGCCTCTGGCAGTCTCCGCCCAGCCCTACCTGGACCGCATGAGCGAGCAACTGCACGAGGCCTGCAACATGGCCACCCTGGAAGGCGACGACATTCTCTACATTGCCCGTTCCGCCACGACCCAACGGCTGATCTCGGTGGACCTGTCTGTTGGTGGCCGCTTGCCAGCCTACTGCACCTCCATGGGGCGGATCCTCCTCGCGGCCCTGGACGATTCGTCGCTGCACGAATACCTCGACCATGCGGACCTGCACGCCAAGACCAGCCGCACCCTGCACACCCCGGAAGCCTTGCTGGAGTGCCTGCAGCAAGTACGCCAGCAGGGCTGGTGCATTGTTGATCAGGAACTGGAGCAGGGCCTGCGCTCCATTGCGGTACCGGTGTACGACGCCTCCGGGCAGGTGCTGGCGGCGCTGAACGTCAGTACCCACGCCGGGCGGGTCAGCCGTGCCGAGCTGGAGCAGCGTTTTCTTCCCGGTTTGCTGAGTGCCAGCCGCGACCTGAGCGCGCAGTTGTTTGCTTAAGCTGTTCGATAAACGCACAGATACGCCTTTGGCGAATTGACGCTGTTTCCCCTGGCTCATTAATGTCGCGGCAGCGTCATCGGCGGCAAGCAGGCATGTATGCCCGCCGCTGGTGGCCCGCCCAATAATAAAGAAGAGGCCAACACTCATGAGCACGCTTTCCCTGCGTCGTTGCCGCGACCGTTCCTGCCGTCCCGCTCGCATCGCCTGATACCGCCACCCCTCTAGTGACCTGATCAGCCCTGGCGGCCTGTGCTCGCCTGCGTTTTAGCGTGGAAATAACAACAATGAACCAACCCCAATCCGCTGTAGGGAACTGCCTTGATGTGCAGTCCTTCATCAATGCCCAGCCGCTGTCCCGTTACCAGTGGCGCGTGGTGATCCTGTGTTTCCTGATTGTCTTCCTCGATGGCCTGGACACCGCGGCCATGGGCTTCATCGCCCCGGCGCTGTCCCAGGACTGGGGCATCGACCGCGCCAGCCTCGGCCCGGTCATGAGCGCTGCATTGATCGGCATGGTCTTCGGCGCCCTGGGCTCCGGGCCCCTGGCCGACCGTTTCGGCCGCAAAGTGGTGCTGGTGGGGGCCGTGTTGCTGTTTGGCGCCTTCAGCCTGGCTTCGGCCTACAGCACCAACGTCGACCAGTTGCTGGTCCTGCGTTTCCTTACCGGCCTGGGCCTGGGGGCGGGCATGCCCAACGCCACCACGCTGCTGTCGGAATACACCCCCGAACGCCACAAGTCGTTGCTGGTGACCAGCATGTTCTGCGGTTTCAACCTGGGCATGGCCGGCGGCGGTTTCATTTCCGCCAAGCTGATCCCGGCCTTCGGCTGGCACAGCCTGCTGCTGATTGGCGGGGTCCTGCCGCTGATCCTGGCCCTGGTGCTGGTGCTCTGGCTGCCGGAGTCCGCGCGTTACCTGGTGGTGCGCAATCGCGGTACCGACAAGGTGTGCAAGACCCTGGCGCCCATTGCCCCGGCCATAGTCGGCGAGGCTGGCAGCTTCAGCGTGCCGGAACAGAAGACCGTGAAGGCGCGCAACGTGTTCGCGGTGATCTTCTCCGGCACCTATAGCGTCGGCACCCTGTTGCTGTGGCTGACCTATTTCATGGGCCTGGTGATTGTCTATCTGCTCACCAGCTGGCTGCCGACCCTGATGCGCGACAGCGGGGCGAGCATGGAACAGGCGGCCTTTATCGGCGCCCTGTTCCAGTTTGGCGGCGTCCTCAGCGCGGTGGTTGTAGGCTGGGCCATGGACCGTTTCAACCCGCACAAGGTGATCGGCTGCTTCTACCTGCTGGCTGGGGTCTTTGCCTACGCCGTCGGGCAGAGCCTGGGCAACATCACCTTGTTGGCCACCCTGGTGCTGATCGCCGGTATGTGCGTCAACGGTGCGCAATCGGCAATGCCGTCGTTGGCCGCGCGCTTCTACCCGACCCAGGGGCGTGCCACCGGGGTCTCCTGGATGCTTGGCATCGGCCGTTTCGGCGCCATTCTCGGTGCGTGGATGGGGGCGACCCTGCTGGGCCTGGGCTGGAACTTCGAACAAGTGCTGACCGCCCTGGTGATTCCAGCGGCCCTGGCCACCACCGCGGTGGTGATCAAGGGCATGGTCAGTCACGCAGACGCGACCTGACCGCGTACCACCCTGTAGCCGCTGCCGCAGGCTGCGACCGGGCCCGAAGGGCCCGCTGCTCCTGAAGGGCGCAGAGGGTTCTTCGAACGTTATCCTCCCCCGCAGCAGCGCCCCCAGAAGGCCGGCAGGGCTGTTGCGGGGGGGAAGAAGCGCAATCGATAGCCCTGCAACAATCTGTTCGATAATCGAACGCTGAGTCGATTATCGGATTGTTTGGGGTTGGGCCCCGGCTTAATCTTCAGTCACTGCGGCGCGCCCAGAGCGCCTTTTTCTCCAGTCGCTGAATAACAATCGGGAGACCCCACCCATGGCTGAAATCCTTTCGCTGCACGACGCGGTGAAGCAATTCGTCAACGACGGCGACACCGTCGCGCTCGAAGGCTTCACCCACCTGATTCCTACGGCCGCAGGTCATGAAATCATCCGCCAGGGCAAGAAAGACCTGACCCTGGTGCGCATGACCCCTGACTTGATCTACGACCAGTTGATCGGTGCCGGTTGCGCTCGCAAGCTGATTTTTTCCTGGGGTGGCAACCCGGGCGTGGGCTCCCTGCATCGCCTGCGCGATGCCGTGGAAAAACAGTGGCCACAGCCCCTGGAAATCGAAGAGCACAGCCACGCCGACCTGGCCAACGCCTATGTCGCCGGTGCCTCTGGCCTGCCCTTTGCCGTCCTGCGGGCCTACGCCGGTTCCGACCTGCCCAAGGTCAACCCCCTGATCAAGACCGTGACCTGCCCGTTTACCGGTGAAGTGCTGGCGGCGGTGCCTTCGGTGCGCCCGGACGTCACGGTAATCCACGCGCAGAAGGCCGACCGCAAGGGCAACGTGCTGCTGTGGGGCATTCTAGGGGTACAGAAAGAGGCCGCCCTGGCCGCCAAGCGCTGCATCGTCACCGTCGAGGAGATCGTCGACGACCTGAACGCGCCGATGAACGCCTGCGTACTGCCGACCTGGGCCCTGAGCGCGGTCTGCCATGTGCCGGGCGGCGCTCATCCGTCCTACGCCCACGGCTATTCCGAGCGCGACAACCGCTTCTACCAGGCGTGGGACCCGATCGCCCGCGACCGTGAAACCTTCACCGCCTGGATCAACGAATACATCCGCGGCAGTGCCGATTTCAGCGAATTCCAGGCCAAGCTGGCCGCAGCTTCGGAGGCCCAGTAATGACCTATTCCACCAATGAAATGATGACCGTGGCCGCGGCCCGTCGCCTGCAGAACGGCTCGGTGTGCTTCGTGGGCATCGGCCTGCCGTCCAAGGCCGCCAACCTGGCACGCCTGACCTCATCACCGGACGTGGTGCTGATCTACGAATCCGGCCCGATAGGCGCCAAGCCCAGCGTCCTGCCACTGTCCATCGGTGACGGCGAGCTGGCGGAAACCGCCGACACCGTGGTGCCTACCGGCGAGATCTTCCGCTACTGGCTGCAGGGCGGGCGCATCGACGTGGGTTTCCTCGGCGCGGCCCAGGTCGACCGTTTCGGCAATATCAACACCACCGTGGTCGGCGACTACCACCGGCCCAAGGTGCGCCTGCCGGGCGCCGGCGGTGCTCCGGAGATCGCCGGTTCGGCCAAGAGCGTGCTGATCATCCTCAAGCAATCCTCGCGCTCCTTCGTCGACAAGCTGGACTTCGTCACTTCGGTCGGCCACGGCGAAGGCGGCGATTCGCGCAAGCGCCTGGGCCTGCCAGGGGCGGGGCCGGTGGGCATCATCACCGACCTGTGCATCATGGAGCCGGAAGCCGGTACCCACGAATTCATCGTCACTTCGCTGCACCCGGGCGTGACCCGCGAGCAGGTGGTGGCCGCCACCGGTTGGGCGATCCGCTTCGCCGACCAGGTGGCCGAGACCGCAGCACCCACCGAGGTTGAACTGACCGCCCTGCGTGACCTGGAAGCGCGCACCGCCGCGGCCCATGGCCAAGCCCCTGGAGAAGCCTGATGCGCGACGTATTCATCTGCGATGCCATTCGCACCCCCATCGGCCGTTTTGGTGGCGGCCTCTCGACAGTGCGCGCTGACGACCTGGCGGCGCTGCCGATCAAGGCCTTGATGGAGCGCAACCCCAGCGTGGACTGGAGCGCCGTGGACGAGGTGTTCCTTGGCTGCGCCAACCAGGCCGGCGAGGACAACCGCAACGTGGCGCGCATGGCGCTGCTGCTGGCCGGCCTGCCGGACAGCGTGCCGGGCGTTACCCTCAACCGTCTCTGCGCCTCGGGCATGGACGCCATCGGCACGGCGTTCCGCGCCATTGCCAGCGGCGAGATGGAGCTGGCGATTGCCGGTGGCGTCGAGTCCATGTCCCGCGCGCCCTTTGTCATGGGCAAGGCCGATACCGCCTTTTCGCGCAACATGAAGCTGGAAGACACCACCATCGGTTGGCGTTTCATCAACCCGCTGATGAAGGCCCAGTACGGTGTGGACGCCATGCCGCAGACCGCCGACAACGTGGCGGATGACTATAAAGTGTCCCGCGCTGACCAGGACGCCTTTGCCCTGCGCAGCCAGCAGCGTGCCGCGGCGGCCCAGGCCGCCGGTTTCTTCGCCGAGGAAATCGTCGCGGTGCGCATCGCCCACAAGAAGGGCGAGACAGTGGTGGAGCAGGACGAGCATCCCCGCGCCGACACCACCCTGGAAGCCTTGGCCAAGCTCAAGCCGGTCAACGGCCCGGACAAGACCGTCACCGCCGGCAATGCTTCCGGGGTCAACGACGGTGCCGCGGCGCTGATCCTGGCCTCGGCCGAAGCCGTCGAGAAACACGGCCTGACCCCGCGTGCGCGGGTGCTGGGCATGGCCAGCGCCGGGGTTGCGCCGCGGGTCATGGGCATCGGCCCGGTGCCGGCAGTGCGCAAGCTGATCGAGCGCCTGGGCGTGGCGGTCAGCGACTTCGACGTGATCGAACTCAACGAAGCCTTCGCTAGCCAGGGCCTGGCGGTGCTGCGCGAGCTGGGCCTGGCGGACGATGCGCCTCAGGTCAATCCCAACGGCGGCGCGATTGCCCTGGGCCACCCCCTGGGTATGAGCGGCGCGCGGCTGGTGCTGACGGCTTTGCATCAGCTGGAAAAGAGCGGCGGTAAAAAAGGCCTGGCGACCATGTGCGTCGGCGTCGGCCAAGGGCTGGCGCTGGCTATCGAGCGCGTTTGATTGCCTGCCTTATATAAGAGAACGAGGAACCACCATGAGTGACAAGCCCGGTTACCGGCGCCCGCAAGCGGGCACTCAGCCTGATTACCTGCACCCGGCCTACCAGTCGACCAACACCCGCTCGCCGTCCAAGCCGCTGGTGTTCATTCCCCACTCGCTGTCGGAAATCACCGGCCCGAGCATCGGCGCCGAGTCGATCCAGGAGCGGGACAACGACCTGACGGCCCAGCACGAAGGGCAGCCCCAGGGCGAGCGCATCATCATCCACGGCCGGGTTCTGGACGAGAACGGCCTGCCGGTGCCGGGCATCCTGGTGGAGATCTGGCAGGCCAACGCGGCCGGTCGCTACAACCACGACCGCGACTTGCACGATGCGCCCCTGGACCCGAACTTCACCGGCACCGGGCGCACCGTTACCGACGCCGAGGGCTGGTACCAGTTCCAGACCATCAAGCCCGGGGCCTACCCCTGGGGCAACCACCACAATGCCTGGCGCCCGGCGCATATTCATTTTTCGCTGTTTGGGCCGAGCATTCTTACCCGCCTGGTGACCCAGATGTATTTCCCTGGCGACCCGCTGCTGGCTTATGACCCGATCTACAACTGCGTGCCGGACACCCGCGCCAAGGAACGCCTGATCGCCAGCTTCGACCTGGAGAAAACCGTTCCTTCCTACGCCCTCGGTTACCGTTGGGACATTGTCCTGCGCGGCCGCGACGCCACGCCGATGGAGAAATAACGTGACCCTGACCGCGACTACATCCCACACCGTCGGCCCCTACTACCACATCGGCCTGACCTGGCTGAACCGCGAAGACCTGACCGAGGAAGGCACCCTGGGCGAGCGGGTGGCGATCACCGGCCAGGTGGTGGACGGCAACGGCAACGTCGTCAACGACGCCATGCTGGAAGTCTGGCAAGCCAACGCCGCCGGCAAGTACCGCCACCCCGAAGACGATCAGGACAAACCCCTGGACCCGAACTTCCAGGGGTTTGGCCGGGTGCCGGTGGACGCCGAAGGGCGCTTTCGCTTCACCACCATCAAGCCGGGCACGGTGCCGGGCCTGAAAGGCACGACCCAGGCCCCGCATCTGGTGGTACTGGTGTTCGCCCGCGGTTTGGTCAAGCACCTGCTGACCCGCATCTACTTCGAGGGGGAGCCGGCCAACGCCAGCGATCCGCTGCTGGCCTGCGTGCCCGAGGAGCGCCGTGGCACCTTGCTGGCCAAGGCCGATGCTGACGGTCACTACCAGTGGAACGTGATCCTCCAGGGTACTGACGCCGAAACCGTGTTCTTCGATTACTGACCCGGCCTTGTGTGGCCACTGCCGCGGGTTGCGTAGCAGGCGCGGCGGGCTTGAGACCGGCAGAGGTTCGGCTTGAGACCGCCAAGCAAGGCCCTTCGGGCCTTTTCGCAGCCTCGCCGTGGCTTGGCAGCGGCTACAGTCGCTACAGGTTGACAGGGTCGATTGACCTCTGCCCGGGAGCGGGCAAGACGCTATCCGCAGGGAACGGGAATGTTGCCAAGTGTGTCTAGACTCACACTGTCCCCCATGAGTGAAAAAACCATGACAACAACGACAAGTCACTACACCGGAGAGGAACGCAGCAAAAGGATCTTTGCCATTGTCGGTGCCTCCTCCGGCAACCTGGTGGAATGGTTCGACTTCTATGTCTATGCCTTTTGCGCCATCTATTTCGCCCCGGCCTTCTTTCCCTCCGACGATCCGACGGTGCAGTTGCTCAACACCGCCGGGGTGTTCGCCGCCGGCTTTCTGATGCGGCCCATCGGCGGCTGGCTGTTCGGCCGGGTCGCCGACCGTCACGGGCGCAAAAACTCCATGATGATCTCGGTGCTGATGATGTGCGCCGGCTCCCTGGTGATCGCCTTCTTGCCCACCTACGCCAGCATCGGTGCCTGGGCGCCGTTCCTGCTGCTGGTGGCGCGCCTGTTCCAGGGCCTGTCGGTGGGCGGCGAGTACGGCACCACCGCCACCTACATGAGTGAGGTGGCGCTCAAGGGCCAGCGCGGCTTCTTTGCCTCCTTCCAGTACGTGACCCTGATCGGCGGGCAACTGCTGGCGGTGCTGGTGGTGGTGATCCTTCAGCAGTTTCTCGATGAGGGCGAGCTCAAGGCCTGGGGCTGGCGCATTCCCTTCGTGATCGGTGCCATCGCCGCGGTGATCTCGCTGCTGCTACGCCGTTCGCTGAAGGAAACCACCAGCAAGGAAATCCGTGAGGACAAGGACGCCGGCAGCATCGCTGCGCTGTTCAAGAACCACTCGGCGGCGTTTATCACGGTGCTCGGCTACACCGCCGGCGGCTCGCTGATTTTCTACACCTTCACCACCTACATGCAGAAGTACCTGGTGAACACCGCGGGCATGCACGCCAAGACCGCCAGTTACATCATGACCGGCGCGCTGTTCCTCTACATGTGCATGCAGCCGCTGTTCGGCATGCTGGCGGACAAGATCGGCCGGCGTAACTCGATGCTCTGGTTCGGTGCCCTGGGTACGCTGTTCACGGTGCCGATCCTGCTGACCTTGAAGACCGTCACCAGCCCGTTCCTGGCTTTTGTGCTGATCACCCTGGCCCTGGCCATCGTCAGTTTCTACACCTCCATCAGTGGCCTGGTGAAGGCCGAGATGTTCCCGCCGCAAGTGCGTGCACTCGGGGTGGGCTTGGCTTATGCGGTGGCCAATGCGATCTTCGGTGGCTCGGCGGAATGGGTGGCCCTGAACTTCAAGAACATGGGCATGGAAAACACCTTTTACTGGTACGTCACGGCGATGATGGCGATTGCCTTCCTGTTCAGCCTGCGCCTGCCCAAACAGGCCGCCTACCTGCACCACGACCTTTGACCTGTGTACCTGCGCCCGGCTCGGGCGCAGGTTTGCCAAGGACTGTTTATGACCCTGACTGCGAGCAATCAGTTGTTCGATGCCTATTTTACTGCCCGGGAAATGCGCGGGGTGTTCTGCGATCAGGGGCGGGTCCAGGCCATGCTCGATTTCGAAGCCGCCCTGGCCCGGGCACAGGCCCGCGTCGGGGTGATCCCGGCCAGTGCAGTAGCGCCCATCGAGGCCGCCTGCCATGCCGGGCTGTATGACTTCCAGATGCTGGGCGAGGCGATTGCCACGGCCGGCAACTCGGCCATTCCCCTGGTCAAGGCCCTGGGCCGTCAGATCGCCCGGAGCGATGGCGAGGCCGAGCGCTTTGTGCACCTGGGGGCCACCAGCCAGGACGTGATGGACAGCGGGCTGGTGCTGCAACTGCGCCGCGCCATGCACCTGCTGGAGCAGGACCTGGAGCGCCTGGGGGACATCCTTGTTGCCCAGGCCCGACGTTACGCCACGACCTCGATGGCCGGCCGCACCTGGCTGCAACATGCCACGCCGGTGACCCTGGGGATGAAGATCGGCGGCTGGCTGGGGGCATTGACCCGCAGCCGCGAGCGCCTGCAGCAGCTCAAGCCGCGTTTGCTGGTGCTGCAGTTCGGCGGCGCTTCCGGAACCCTGGCGGCGTTGGGCGAGCAGGCCTTGCCGATTGCCCAGGCCCTGGCCGACGAGCTGCAATTGGCCCTGCCGGAGCAGCCCTGGCACACCCAGCGCGACCGCCTGGTGGAGTTCGCTTCGGTGTTGGGCCTGTTGGCCGGCAGCCTGGGCAAGTTGGGGCGGGATATCAGCCTGCTGATGCAGACCGAGGCGGCGGAGGTCTTCGAGCCCTCGGCGCCGGGCAAGGGCGGGTCGTCCACCATGCCTCACAAGCGCAACCCGGTGGGTGCGGCGGTGCTGATCAGCGCCGCGACCCGGGTTCCTGGCCTGCTGGCGACGATGTTTGCCGCCATGCCCCAGGAGCACGAGCGCAGCCTGGGCCTGTGGCACGCCGAATGGGAAACCCTGCCGGAGATCTGCTGCCTGGTGTCTGGCGCGTTGCAACAAGCATTGCTGGTGGCCGAAGGCCTGGAGGTCGACAGCGCGCGCATGGCGCACAACCTCGACCTGACCCAGGGCCTGGTGCTGGCCGAAGCGGTGAGCATTGCCCTGGCCCAGCGCCTGGGCCGGGAAACCGCCCACCATGTGCTGGAACAATGCTGCAAGCGCGCAGTGGCCGAGAAGCGCCATCTGCGTGGGGTATTGGGGGAGGATCCCCAGGTTACCGCCGAGCTGTCGGCGGCGGACCTGGATCGTCTATTGGACCCGGCGCATTACCTGGGCCAGGCGCAGGCCTGGGTCGAGCGCGCCGTGGCTGAACATTTTGCCTTGAAGGCCTGAAGGAGACTGCTGTGGGATTCGTGAAACTCGCCGAGGGCGAACTGCACTATCAACTCGAGGGGCCCGAGGGCGCGCCGGTACTGGTGCTGTCCAACTCCCTGGGCACCGATCTGCACATGTGGGACAAGCAGATGGCGGCCTTCACCCGGCACTTCCAGGTGCTGCGCATGGACACCCGTGGCCACGGCCGTTCCCTGGTCACCGAAGGTCCCTATAGCATCGAGCAACTGGGCCGCGACGTGGTGGCGCTGCTGGATGCGCTGGATATCCAGCGCGCGCATTTCTGTGGCCTGTCCATGGGCGGGCTGATCGGCCAGTGGCTGGGGATCAATGCCGGCGAGCGTCTGCACAAGCTGGTGGTGTGCAACACCGCGGCGAAGATCGGCGACCCGTCCGTATGGAACCCGCGGATCGAGACCGTGCTACGTGACGGCCAGGCAGCCATGGTGGCGCTGCGCGATGCCTCCATCGCCCGCTGGTTCACCAGCGACTTCACCGAAGCTCAGCCTGACCAGGCCAAGCTGATCACCGACATGCTCGCGGCCACTTCGCCGCAAGGCTATGCGGCCAATTGCGCGGCGGTGCGGGACGCGGATTTCCGTGAACAGCTTGGGGCGATCAAGGTGCCGACCCTGGTGATTGCCGGCACTGAAGATGCCGTGACACCACCGTCCGGCGGGCACTTCATCCAGCAGCATGTGGCGGGCGCGGAGTATGCCGAGTTCTATGCCGCGCATTTGTCCAACGTCCAGGCCGGGGACGCTTTCAGCGCTCGGGTCGTGGATTTTCTACTGGCCTGAGTGTCGATTCAAGGAGCCCTTTGTGGACGAGAAACAGCGTTATGACGAAGGCATGCAGGTTCGCCGCGCGGTGTTGGGCGATGCCCATGTGGACCGCAGCCTCAATGCCCTGACCGAGTTCAACTCGGAGTTCCAGGAAATGATCACCCGCCATGCCTGGGGCGACATCTGGACCCGCCCGGGCCTGCCGCGACACACCCGCAGCCTGATCACCATCGCCATGCTGATCGGCATGAACCGCAACGAGGAGCTCAAGCTGCACCTGCGGGCGGCCGCCAACAATGGGGTGAGCCGCAGCGAGATCAAGGAAGTGATCATGCAGAGCGCGATCTACTGCGGAATCCCGGCGGCCAACGCCACCTTCCACCTGGCGGAATCGGTGTGGGACGAACTGGGCATCGAATCCCGCAGTTGAGGCGCCCGGGCTGCACCGCGCGATTTCAGACGGTGGCCAGAATGAACACCCGCTTGAACGGGAACAGCGTCCGGCCATCGCCTTCGGGCGGATAGTAGCGGTGTACCCGGGCCAGGTAATGGTTGAGGAAGCATTGTCGTTGCCGGTCGTCCAGGCTCAGGAGTACGGGGCGCAAGGCCGAGACCTTGACCCAGTCGAAGATCGGCGACTGGCCTTCCACGACCTGCAGGTGTTCGGTTTCCCAGATGTCCAGTTCCCGAGTCAGGGGCGCCAGCAAACGGTAGTAGCTATCCAGCGAGAGTACCCGGCGCTCGGCCATGAACGCCCGCAGCTCCGGGGTGCCCAGCGGCTTGCCGTCCGGTCCTGCCTGTTCCAGGCTTTCGAGTATCAGCTGATACCACAGGGCGTCGCGCCAATTGGGCATGTGCGCCGCCAGGCAGCCGCCGGGGTTGAGCTGGTTCAACAGGCTCGGCAGCAGGTGTTCGTGGTCACTCATGAAGTGCAGTACCGCGGCGGCAAACAACAGGTCTGCAGGCTGATCGGCTTTCCATTGCAGCAGGTCGCACCTGCGCCATAGCGCCTTGATCGGCAGGCAGCTGGCTTCGGCAAGCATTTCCGAAGAGCTGTCCACGCCTGTCAGCTCCGCGTAGGGCCAGCGCTGCGCCAGCAGTTGAGTGGCAATACCTGTTCCACAACCCAGGTCGTAGATGTGATGGGGTTGCTGCAGGGCGACATGATCCAGTAGCTCGACCGCCGGTCGTTCTCGCAGGCGCACGAACTGCTGGTAGGCTTGGGGATCCCATTGGGTGCTGAGGTTCCTGGCCGTGGTCGGCTGAGGCTTGGTACTCATGTAAACATCCTTTTTAAAGTTGTCGTCCAATGACATTCAGGGTTCTGAGGAGCAGGGCTGCGCCACGTCGTGTGTCCTCCTCGCGCAGCAGCGAGAACAGCCCGTACAGGCTGGGAGCGGTAACGTGCGCTGAGGTTTCGGCCTTGGCCATGCGCAGTGCATTGCCCAGCATCCAGCTGGCAGCGGTGGCTTCTTCGAACTGTTGCGCAAGTTTTTCGATCATCGCCTGATCGAGCATGTCGATCAGGTCGCAAAGCAGTGACAACAGGTCGACCATGTTGTCCAGGCGAGCGCTGTCCAGCAGCGGCTGGAGCTTTTTCGTCAGGGTTTCCAGGCCTGGTGTGCCGGCGACTTCAGGCTGGGTCGCCCTTGGACCAGGCATGCTTGGATCAAAGCTATCCATGGCGTTGTCTCCTCCCTGTGCAGGGTCAAAGCATTCCGCGGGCTACGGCCCAGTACAGGCCGCGATTGAATCCAGTGCGTAGCAGGCCACCCAACTTGCTCGAGGGGGTGGGCAGAACGTCGTGGGCGTAGTCGTACCAAAGGGGCATGCCGGCATTGAGGCCCATCTGCGCGACCGCCTGGACCCTACCGTCGTAAACCGCCTCGGGAGAGCCCAGGCGGATTTCTCCCGCGATGTTGTTGGCAATTACCGGGGCCTGGTTGTGGCAGGCGCCGCCGGCCTTGCTGATCGGCAGGTCGACGGTATCGCCAATCACATAGACCCGCTCCAGGCCATAGACTTGCAGGGTCTCGTGATGGGTCGGCAGCCAGCCCTCCTGGCCCTGTGCCTGAGATGCGCCGGACTCGAGCACGGCGTCCACGGCCCGGATTGGCGGGGTGGCCATGAGGATGTCGAAAGGCTGTTCAGCGCCTTCCTCCGAGTAGGCGATGCGCTGGTCCGGGTCGACCCTGGCCAGGGTGAAGCTGCGCTGGAAGCGGATGTTCCTCTGTTCGAAGACATCCGGCAGCACCTCGCCGACCGGTCGTTGCAGGAACAGGCAATTGCGCAGCAGCTGCGCGGTGCTGGGGTAGGTGTAGATGATCTCGACCCGATCCCGTACTCCGCGCCGCCGCAGGAAGTCATCGAGCATCAGGGTTGTTTCCACCGGCGCGATGCCGCATTGATGAGGAACATTGGGTGTTTGCGGAAACGACACGGTGATGAACACCCGGCCTTTTTCGATCCGGCTCAGGCGCTGCGCCAGTTGCCGGGCAGGCTGGTATTGGTAGAAGTGGTCGCCGGCTTCCTTGAGCCCCTCGATCCGTTCCGGTGCCGGCACGCAGCCGGTGGCGATCACCAGGAAATCGTAGCCCAGACGTTTGCCGCTGCGAGTGTGCACGCTCTGGCCGGCAAAATCGAAGCGGGTGACAGGGTCGACCCGGAAGGTTATTTCAGGGCGTAGCAGGGAGCGTTCGGGTCGCTTGAGTTCTTCTTGGAAGAACAGGTTGAACGCCACATACATGAAGGCGGGCTTGTAGAAATGATCCGGCGATTCGGACAGCAGGGTGATTTTGACCTCGTCCCTGAGTATCTCCGGGTAGAGCTTGCTGACCAGTTGATTGGCCAGGATGGTACCGCCTACACCTCCTCCGACAATGACGATATGTTTGCTCATAACGTAGGCCCTCCAAGGCTACGTCAGCTTCACGTACAACATCCGATGGATAACGGAACTGAATTAATAGGTTTCCTTTCCTGGAAGCGAGCACTGCCCGCCTGAAGTGAATACCCCTTTACTTTATCTGTGTATCGGATTTTTTTTACTAAGCCCGACCAGCGGACCTTTCCTTGGGCGTCGCGGTTCAATGCCGGAAGCTGCCGGGGCCGGCCACTTGGCTCGGCCGACCCCATGTTGGAAGGGGCCTACAGCAGGCTGAGGGGATAGCTGATGATCAGGCGGTTCTCGTCGAACTCGTTGTTGCTGAAGTCCCGGCGCATGGTGGAGTTGCGCCACTTCAGGTTGAGGTTCTTCAGTGTGCCGCTCTGGACCGTGTAGGCCACTTCGCTTTCCCGGCCCCACTCCTTGCCGTCGCTGACGGTGGCGGTGTGCACGTTGCTGCCGCTGATGTAGCGGTTCATCAGGGTCAGGCCGGGAACGCCCAGCGCGGCGAAATTGTAGTCATGGCGCACCTGCCAGGACTTCTCCTTGGCGTTGTCGTAGCTGGCGTTGTAGCTGTCGTTGGCCAGGGTGCCGCCGCTGGTGCCGTTGACCCGCATCCAGGCGCTGTCGCCAGTGAGCTTCTGCAGGCCCACATAGAAGGTGTTGCCGCCATATTTGGCCGAGAACAGGCCGGACCAGGTGCGGTTCTCCATGTCGCCGGCGCGGGCGCTGCCGTCTTCCTTGCCATAGAAGAAGCCCAGGTTGGCGCCCAGGGTCCAGTCGCCCAGGGGTTGGCTGTGGATCAGGTTGACGAACTGCTGGCTGTAGATGTCCTTGAGCTGGGCATTCCACAGGGCGATCTGGGTACGCTTGTCGTTGAAGGCATATTCGGCGCCCTGGAAGTTGAAGCGGTCGGAGGTGAAGGCCGCTTTGCCGAACATGCTCATGTCACTCATGCTGCTGTCGTCACGCGGGCTGTTGGCGCGGAACTGGCCGCCATAGAGGGTCAGGCCGGCAATTTCCTTCGAGGTGATCTGGCCGCCGCGAAAGGTCTGTGGCAGCGAGCGACCGTCGTCGGAGCGCAGGATCGGCAGCACTGGCATCCATTCACCGACCTTGACCTCGGTCTGAGACAGTCGCGCCTTGAAGGCTACTCCCAGGCGTCCGAAGTTGTCCGCCGGGCGGCCGTCGTGATCCAGGGGCAGCAGTTGGGTGCCGCCGGTGCCCTTGCCGCCGTCGAGTTTCAGCGAGTAGAGGCCCAGCACGTCCATGCCGAAGCCGACGGTGCCCTGGGTGAAGCCGGACTTTGCATCGAGGATGAAGCTCTGGGTCCATTCCTCGGCCTTGCCCTGGGCCTTGGTCGGGTTGGTGAAGTTGCGGTTGAAATAGAAGTTGCGCAGGGTCAGGTTGGCCTGGGCGTCTTCGAGAAAGCCCGACTCTGCGGCCAGTGCCGGCAGGGCGGTGCTGCTCAGCGCTAGAGCCATGAGGCTGGGCAGAAGGTAGGACGGCGGGGTGCTTGGCTTCATTCTTCGGTCTCTCTAATTGTTAGGGGTGCAGCCGGCCAGTGCCGCGCAAAGGGTCTGGGCACAGGTTTCAGGGGAGCAGGGTGGAATCGGAGGTATCAGCCGCAGCGGGCAGGGCGTGGGGGCATGGCATCGGACCTGTTGTTATTGGTGTGTCCAGGTGCCGGGAATGGTGCGTCGCGGATCAGGGCCAATCAATTGGACGAAACGCTTTTTGGGCGGTAATCGAACACAAATGTTCCAGCCGGTACATATAAAAAAACCCACCGTCAGGTGGGTTTTTCATTGGGCCAGGTGGCGCTTCAGAACAGGTGCAGCGCCGGGGCTTTTTCAGCCAGTGGCTCGTTCTTGGCTGTCTGCTCGCTCCAGCCACCGCCGAGGGCCTTGTACAGGTTGACCTCGCTGGTGAGCTGCGACAGGCGATCGGTGATCAGCGCCTGCTGGGCGCTGAACAGCGACCGCTGGGCATCGAGGAAGGTCAGGTTGCTGTCGACCCCGATACGGTAGCGACGCTCGGCCAGACGATAGTAGTCCTGGTTGGCGTTGACGAAATCACGCTGGGCCTGCAACTGCTGGTTGTAGGTCTGGCGCGCCGCCAGGCCATCGGAGACTTCCTGGAAGGCGGTCTGGATGGATTTCTCATACTGCGCGACGGTGATGTCTTTCTGGATTTTCGAGTAGTCCAGGCTGGCGCGCAGGCTGCCGGCGTTGAAGATCGGCAGGTTGATCTGCGGCTGGAACAGCCAGGTGCCCGAGCCTCCCTTGAACAGACCCGAGAGGTCCGGGCTCAAGGTGCCGGCATTGGCGGTCAGGCTGATGCTCGGGAAGAACGCGGCCCGCGCCGCGCCGATGTTGGCATTGGCCGCCTTGAGCTTGTACTCGGCTTCGAGAATGTCCGGACGCCGTTGCAGCAGTTCCGACGGCAGGCCGGCCGGCAGGTCGCTCAGCAGGTCGGCCGACAGCGGTTGGGCCGCCGGCAGGTTGGCCGGAATCGCCGTGCCCAGCAGCAGGGTCAGGCTGTTTTCATCCTGGGCCACCTGGCGGGTGTAGCGCGCCAGTTGGACCCGGGCGTTTTCCACCGAAGTCCGCGCCTGGCTCAGGTCCAGGGCCGAGGCCACGCCCACCTCGTTGCTGCGCGAGGTCAGCCGGTAGCTTTCCTCGTAGGCGGCGAGGGTGTCCTGGGTCAGCTTCAGCAGTTCCTTGTCGGCCTGCCAGGTCATGTAGGCGTTGGCCACGCTGGCCACCAGGCTGATCTGGGTACTGCGCCGGGCTTCTTCGCTGGAGAAGTAGGTCTGCAAGGCCTGTTCGCTCAAGCTGCGAACGCGGCCGAACAGGTCCAGTTCATAGGCACTGACGCCCACGGTGGCCGAGTACTGGCTGGAGATCATTTCCTTGCCGGTGCTCGAGGCCCGGGCTGGCAGTCGTTGCCGGCTGCCGCTGCCGTTGGCCGAAACCGCCGGGAACAGGTCCGCACGCTGGATCTGGTACTGCGCGGCATAGGCGTCGATGTTCAGCGCCGCGACCTTGAGGTCGCGGTTGTTTTCCAGGGACGTCTGGATCAGTTGCTGCAGCGCCGGGTCATGGAAGAACTGCCGCCAGCCCTGTTCGGCGGCCGCCACGTTGGCGGCCTCCTTTGGCGAGTACGCAGGGCCTTGGGGGAACTGCGCCGCCACCGGCGCTTCCGGGCGCTGGTAATCCGGGATCAGTGAGCAACCACTTAGCGCGATGGCGGTGATTGCCAGGGAGAGTAGCGACTTGCTCATTGGCCAGCCTCATTAGGGGTTGCAGTAGTTTCTGACAGGTCCGCTTTCCTGCGGCCCATGGACGATACGGTGACGAAGAACAGTGGCACCCAGAAGATCGCCAGGATAGTCGCGGTGAGCATACCGCCGATCACCCCGGTACCGATCGCATGCTGGCTGCCCGAGCCGGCGCCGGTGGAGATGGCCAGTGGCACGACCCCGAGGACGAAGGCCAGGGAGGTCATGATGATCGGCCGCAGACGCATCCGGCAGGCTTCCACCGCGGCGTCGACCAGGCTGCGGCCCTGTTCGTGCAGTTCCTTGGCGAACTCGACGATCAGAATGGCGTTTTTCGCCGCCAGACCGATGGTCACCAACAGACCCACTTGGAAGTACACGTCGTTGGACAGGCCACGCATGCTGGTTGCCATCAGTGCACCGATGATCCCCAGGGGCACTACCAGCATCACCGCGATCGGAATCGACCAGCTTTCATACAGCGCCGCCAGACACAGGAACACCATCAGCAGGGACAAGGCGTACAGCGCAGGTGCCTGGGAGCCCGACAGGCGCTCCTCATAGGACAGGCCTGTCCAGGAGATACCGACACCCGCCGGCAGCTTCGCGGCAATGGCTTCGACTTCGGCCATGGCCTCACCGGTACTGTAGCCAGGGGCCGGGGCACCGAGCACTTCCATGGCTTCCACACCGTTGTAACGGGCCAGCTTGGGCGAACCGTAGATCCACTCGCCCTTGGCGAAGGAGGAGAACGGCACCATGGTTCCGGCGCTGTTGCGTACGTACCACTTCTTCAGGTCTTCGGGGCTCATGCGAGCACCGGCCTGACCCTGGATGTACACCTTCTTCACCCGACCACGGTCGATGAAGTCGTTGACGTAGCTACTGCCCAGGGCAATCGACAGGGTGTTGTTGATATCGGTGAGGGTCACGCCCAGGGCACTGGCGCGCTCGTCGTCGATGGTCAACTGGTACTGCGGTTCATCGTTCAGGCCGTTCGGGCGCACCTGGGACAGCACCTTGCTCTGGGCCGCCATGCCGAGGAACTGGTTGCGTGCAGCCATCAGTTTCTCATGGCCGATACCGGCGCGGTCCTGGAGGAACACGTCGAAACCGGTGGCGTTACCCAGTTCCAGTACCGCTGGAGGGGCGAAGGCGAACACCATCGCGTCACGGAAACTGAAGAAGTGCTGCTGGGCGCGGGCTGCCAGGTTGAACACATTGTTTTCCGCGGAACGCTCGCCCCACGGCTTGAGCATGATGAAGGCCATGCCCGAGCTCTGGCCGCGACCGGCGAAGTTGAAGCCGTTCACGGTGAACACCGAAGCCACGGTGTCCTTTTCCTTGTCCAGCAGGTAGGCGCGCATTTCGTCCACCACCACCTGGGTCCGCTCGGCACTGGAGCCGGCCGGGGTCTGTACCTGGGCGAACAGAACGCCCTGGTCTTCTTCCGGCAGGAACGCGGTCGGGATGCGGGTGAACAGCCAGATCATGCCCAGGACGATCAGCACGTAGGCCAGCAGGAATGGAACCTTGTGGCGCAGCATGTTGCCCACGCCGCGCTCGTAGCTCTTCACGCTGCGATCGAAGGTACGGTTGAACCAGCCGAAGAAGCCGCGCTTCTCGGTAGCGTGTTCGCCTTGCGGTACGGCCTTGAGCATGGTGGCGCACAGGGCCGGGGTAAAGATCAGGGCCACCAGCACCGACAGGGCCATGGCCGAGACCACGGTGATCGAGAACTGTTTGTAGATCACCCCGGTGGAGCCACTGAAGAAGGCCATTGGCAGCAGTACCGCGGACAGTACCAGGGCGATACCCACCAGGGCTCCCTGGATCTGGCCCATGGACTTTTTCGTTGCCTCCTTGGGCGACAGTCCTTCCTCGTGCATCACCCGCTCGACGTTCTCCACCACGACGATGGCGTCGTCCACCAGCAAGCCGATGGCCAGCACCATGCCGAACATGGTCAGGGTGTTGATGCTGAAGCCGGCCGCCGCAAGGATGCCGAAGGTACCCAGCAGTACCACCGGCACCGTCATGGTGGTGATCACCGTGGCGCGGAAGTTCTGCAGGAACAGGAACATCACCAGGAACACCAGGACGATCGCTTCCACCAGGGTTTCAACCACACCCTTGATGGATTCGGTCACCACCGGGGTGGTGTCGTACGGGAACACCACCTTCATCCCTTGCGGGAAGAAGGGCTCCAGGTCCTTGATGGTGTTGCGCAGGGCCTTGGCGGTGTCCAGGGCGTTGGCGCCGTTGGCCAGTTTCACTGCCAGACCGGATGCTGGCTTGCCGTTGAACTGGGCGCTGATGGCGTAGTTCTCGCCACCCAGGCCGACGTCCGCGACGTCGCCCAGACGCACTTGCGAGCCGTCCTTGTTGACCTTCAGCAGGATCGCCTTGAACTGCTCGGCAGTCTGCAGGCGGGTCTTGCCGATGATGGTGGCGTTGAGTTGCTGGCCGGGCAGGGCAGGCAGGCCGCCGAGCTGGCCGGACGATACCTGGACGTTCTGCGCGGCTACCGCGGTCTTCACGTCCACCGGGGTCAGGTTGTAGTTGTTCAGCTTGGCCGGGTCGAGCCAGATCCGCATGGCGTACTGGGCACCGAATACCTGAAAGTCACCGACGCCCGCGGTCCGCGAGATCGGGTCCTGCATGTTCGACACGATGTAGTTCGACAGGTCGTCCTTGGACATGCTGCCGTCCTCGGATACCACGCCGATCACCAGCAGGAAGTTCTTCACCGCCTTGGTCACGCGGATACCCTGCTGCTGTACCTCTTGGGGCAGCAGCGGAGTGGCCAGGTTGAGCTTGTTCTGTACCTGAACCTGCGCGGTGTCCGAGTTGGTGCCCTGTTCGAAGGTCGCGGTGATGGTCATGCTGCCGTCGGAGTTACTTTCCGAGGATACATAACGCAGGTTGTCGATACCGTTGAGCTGCTGTTCGATCACCTGAACCACGGTGTCCTGCACGGTCTGTGCAGAAGCACCTGGGTAGGTCACGGAGATGGCGATCGCTGGCGGGGCGATGCTCGGGTACTGGTTGATCGGCAATTTGAGGATCGATAGAGCCCCGACCAACATGATCACCAGGGCGATTACCCAGGCGAAGATCGGACGGTCGATAAAGAATTTCGACATGGTTTACTCCCCTTTGCCGCCTGCAGCTTTGTCAGTTGCCTGTGCAGGGGCCGGGTTCTTCGCTGGAACGTTGGTCGCTTCGCTGGCCTTGACTTCAATGCCCGGCTTGACGAATTGCAGGCCTTCGGTGATCAGGCGATCGCCGGCTTTCAAGCCATCATCCACCAACCACTGGTTGCCGACCGTACGGCTGGCCTTGAGTTGGCGCAGCTCGACCTTGTTATCCGGGCCAACCACCAGGGCGGTCGGGGTGCCTTTCAGGTCGCGTGTCACGCCTTGCTGGGGAGCGAGGATCGCCGCGCTGTTCACCCCGGCTTGCAGCTGGGCGTGGACGAACATGCCAGGCAGCAGGGTGTGCTCAGGGTTCGGGAACACTGCGCGCAGGGTCACCGAGCCGGTGGTTTCGTCCACCGAGACTTCGGAGAATTCCAGCTTGCCATCGAGCTTGTACTGGCTGCCGTCTTCCAGGGTCAGTTTGACCTTGGCGGCGTTGTCGCCGACTTTCTGCAGGCGGCCGCTCTCCAGTTCGCGACGCAGTTCCAGCAGTTCCACCGAGGACTGGGTAACGTCGACGTAGATTGGGTCCAGCTGCTGGATCACGGCCATGGCATCGGCCTGGCCATTGCTCACCAGGGCGCCTTCGGTCACCGAGGAACGACCGATTCGGCCGGTCAGTGGCGACAGCACCTTGGTATAGCGCAGGTTGATCTGGGCGCTTTGCAGCGAGGCTTCCGACTGCAGGCGGTTGGCCACGGCAGTGTCGTATTCCTGGCGGCTTACGGCCTGTTCGTTGACCAGTTGCTTGTAGCGATCAGAAATAGACTTGGTCGATTGCAGATTAGCCTCGGCACTCTTCAGCGTTGCCTCATAGACCGATGGATCGATCTGATAAAGCTGCTGACCTTCCTTGACGTCTCCACCTTCTTTGAACAGGCGCTTGAGAATGATCCCGTTTACCTGTGGGCGAACTTCGGCGATGCGGAACGCAGTGGTCCGGCCCGGGAGTTCGGAAGTCAAGGTAAAGGCTTGTGGTTGCAGGGTAACGACGCCGACCTGAGGGGCTTGAGGGGCAGGTGCCGCCTCTTCCTTTTTACATCCGCTGAGCAGCGATGCCAGGGCGACGGCAGTGACCAGAGCGGTAACAGCTGGCTTGAGTTGCATGAAAATCCTCGGGTCAGGCACGCAAGATGCGCACAAGAAAAGTGGAAGGGTAAAAATGCTTGGCTGAGTGGATAAGTAGCTTGCTAAGGAATATACTTACGTTCATGGTTGTTTGTAAATACCCCTGCGGCGTACCCATCCGGTTACAAAAGCCCCTGTAGGTGTTGAATTGTAGGCTGGGCAAACGGCACTCGAGATGCCGTTCCATATTTATTCAGAAGGTCTTCACGCATCGCTGAAAGATCCTGATCGAGGTTTTACTGCCATGGTCCGTCGTACCAAAGAGGAAGCTCAAGAAACTCGCAGCCAGATACTCGAGGCCGCCGAAAAGGCCTTTTACGAGCGTGGCGTGGCGCGTACCACCCTGGCCGACATCGCGGCGCTGGCGGGAGTCACGCGAGGTGCCATCTATTGGCACTTCAGCAACAAGGCCGACCTGGTGCAGGCCATGCTCGACAGCCTGCGTGAACCTTTGGATGAAATGGCCGCGGCCAGTGAGAATGTAGATGAAATGGACCCGTTGGGCTGCATGCGCAAGCTGCTCATTCATTTGTTTCATCAAGTTGCCCTGGACCCGAAAACCCGACGCATCAATGAAATCCTGTTTCACAAGTGCGAGTTCACCGACGAAATGTGCGACCTGCGCCGCCAGCGCCGCGCTGCCAGCCTGGACTGCAACGTACACATCGAGCTGGCGTTGCGTAATGCCATGAATCGTGGGCAATTGCCCGAGAATCTCGATGCGGCGCGGGCAGCTATCACGCTGCATGCGTTCATCGACGGTATTCTCTACCAGTGGTTGCTGGCCCCGGACAGCTTCGCCCTGCACACCGAAGCAGAGCGCTGGATCGACATCGGGCTGGATATGCTGCGCTTGAGCCCCAACCTCCGTCATTAAGACAACATGCGTAATTGAGTCAGGTTGTGTCAACATTTAAGGCGAGGGACGTTCATACCCGGGGTCGCACTTCACAATGGGGTGCTTTTATATACGGGCTTGCTGCCGGTTGATAGATAGCGAGCTACGTATTTTGTAGGGATTTTGTTGCGGGTGTGTGAATGAGTGTGAGCCCTTCACCGTTCAACGGCGCGGAACACCCCATCAAGGGGATCGCCCTGATCTGCCTGGCGGTCCTGCTGTTTGCCAGCCACGACACGTTATCCAAATACCTGTCGGCTTTTTATCCCATCGTCATGGTGGTCTGGGCCCGCTATGTGGTGCATACCCTGTTGATGCTGGTGGTGTTCGTGCCGCGCAGTGGTTTCTCTGCGGTGGTGCGCACCAAGCGCCCCGGGCTGCAATTGCTGCGGGCCCTGTGCCTGATCGGCACCAGCCTGCTGTTCACCACCGGCCTGCGCTATATCCCCCTGGCAGAAGCGACCGCGGTCAACTTCCTGGCGCCCTTGCTGGTGACCGCCCTGTCGGTGCCGTTTCTGGGGGAGCGAGTCAGTCGCGCCCAGTGGCTGGCAGTGCTGGCGGGGTTCGTCGGGGTGCTGATAGTGGTGCGTCCCGGGGGCGCGTTGTTCACGCCGGCGATCCTGCTGCCGCTGGGGTCGGCGCTGTGCTTCGGCTTCTACCAGTTGCTGACCCGCAAGCTCAGTGGCGTCGACAGCCCGACCACCAGCAACTTTCTCACCGGGATTCTCAACAGCCTGGTCATGAGCGCGCTGCTGCCATTCTTCTGGAGCACGCCGACTTTGGTTCATGGGCTGTTCATGATCGGCCTGGGCACCTGCGGCATGCTCGGCCATATGCTGCTGACCCAGGCCTTCCGCCATGCCGCGCCGGCGATGCTGGCGCCTTTCAGTTATGGGCAGATTCTTTTCGCCGGGCTGTTTGGCTACCTGATCTTCGACCATACCCCGGACCAGTACGCCCTGGTCGGTATCGCGGTCATCTGCCTCAGCGGCCTGGCGGTGGCCTGGGCCCAGCGCAAACGCTGAATGGCTTTCTGTCGCCGCTGCCGCAGGCTGCGACAAGGTCCGCAGAACCTTCATCGGCCTTGAGATGGTCGCGCCCCTTCGAGACGATCATGCATACGCGGCCCGAGCCTGGAGCAGCGGCTGCAAAGAATGTACGGGCCATGAAAAAGCCCCGGCTCGCGAGAGTCGGGGCTTTTTATCGAGCGATGCAGGCTTACAGAGTCGGGTAGTCGATATAGCCGACCGGGCCCTTGCCGTAGAAGGTTTCCGGGTGCGCTTCGTTCAACGGCGCATCGGCCTTCAGGCGGGCAGGCAGGTCCGGGTTGGCGATGAAGGGCACACCGAAGGCTACGGCGTCAGCCTTGCCAGCGGCCAGCCAAGCGTTGGCGCTGTCCTTGGTGAAGCGTTCGTTGGCGATGTAGGGGCCGCCGAAGGCTTCTTTGAGTTGCGGGCCCAGGCTGTCGGCGCCTTCTTTCTCGCGGGAGCAGATAAAGGCGATACCGCGTTTACCCAGCTCCCGAGCGACGTAGGTGAAGGTCTCCGCCAGGTTGGCATCACCCATGTCATGGGAGTCGGCACGCGGTGCCAGGTGTACGCCCACACGGCCCGCCCCCCAGATCTCGATGGCCGCGTCGGTGACTTCCAGCAGTAGGCGGGCACGGTTTTCCAGGGAGCCGCCGTACTGGTCGGTACGCTGGTTGGTGGTGCTTTGCAGGAACTGATCCAGCAGGTAGCCGTTGGCGCCGTGGATTTCCACGCCGTCGAAGCCGGCGGCCTTGGCGTTTTCCGCGCCGATCCGGTAAGCGTCGACGATGTCGGCGATTTCAGCGGTTTCCAGGGCCCGCGGCGTCGGGTAGTCGGCCAGTGGACGCACCAGGCTGACATGGCCCTTGGGCTGGAGAGCGCTGGGTGCCACCGGGGTTTCGCCGTTCAGGTAGGACGGGTGGGAGATGCGTCCGACGTGCCACAACTGCAGGAAAATCTTGCCGCCGGCACCGTGTACTGCCTTGGTCACGTTGGCCCAGCCACGCACCTGGTCGTTGGACCAGATGCCGGGGGTATCCGGGTAGCCCACGCCCATGGGGGTCACCGAGGTGGCCTCGCTGAGGATCAGGCCAGCGGAAGCCCGTTGTACGTAGTACTCGGCCATCAGCGCATTGGGTACGCGGCCGGCATCGGCGCGGCAGCGGGTCAGCGGCGCCATGATGATGCGGTTGGACAGCTCAAGGTCGCCGATCTTGATCGGATCAAAGATAGTCGTCATGGGATGCAGCCTTCTATATAGGAAACAAACGGTTCAGTGGGTCGCAGGAGCCAGTTCGGCGTTGCCGCCCTGGCGAAAGGTAATCAGCGTCACCAGCAGGGCCAGGATCGCCAGGGCGGCAGCCGCCAATGGCACGCTGGTCAGGCCGAAGCCGTGGGCGATGACGCTGCCCCCGACCCAGGCGCCCAGGGCATTGCCGATGTTGAAGGCGCCGATGTTCAGGGTCGAAACCAGGTTCGGCGCGGCCTTGCCGAAGGTCACTACGTTGACCTGCAACGCCGGCACCGCGGCAAACGAAGCGGTGGCCCAGAGGAACAGGGTGATCTCGGTGGGGACCAGCGCCACGCTGGTCCAGGTCAGTACGGTGGAGACCACGGCCATGGCCGCGAACACGCCGATCAGGGTGGCGCCCAGGCGCTTGTCCGCCAGTTTGCCGCCGATGATGTTGCCCAGGGTCAGGCCCAGGCCGATCAGCAGCAGGGTCCAGGTCACGCCCTTGGGCGAGACGCCGGTGACATCACCGAGCAGCGGTGCAACGTAGGTGAAGAGGGTGAACATCGACGCGGCAAACAGCGCGGTCATGCTCAGGGACAGCCAGATGCCCGCGCCCTTGAGGGCTGCCAGCTCTGCACGCATGTCGAGTTTTTCCTCGTCGCGCTTGGCCGGCAGGAAGCGCAGCAAGCCGATCAGCGCCACCACGCCGATGACCGTCACCGCCCAGAAGGTCGAGCGCCAGCCGGCGGCCTGGCCCAGGGCGGTGCCCAGGGGCACGCCAAGGACGTTGGCCAGGGTCAGGCCGGTGAACATCAGGGCCACGGCCGAAGCGCGCTTGTTGGCGGGCACCAGGCCGGCGGCCACCACTGAACCGATGCCAAAGAAGGCACCATGGCACAGCGCGGTGATCACCCGGGCAAACATCAGCACGTTGTAATCACTGGCCAGTGCACACAGCAGGTTGCCGACAATGAAGATTCCCATCAGTGCCACCAGGGCTGCCTTGCGGGGCAGGCGGGCGGTGGCCAGGGCCATGAAGGGCGCGCCGATGGCCACCCCAAGGGCGTAGCCGGTGACCAGCCAGCCGGCGCCAGGAATCGACACCCCGAGGTCCGCCGCCACATCGGGCAGCAGGCCCATGATGACGAACTCGGTGGTACCGATGGCGAAGGCGCTCAAGGCCAGGATGAGAAGCGAAAGGGGCATTGTCGGGTCCTTGTCAGATCAGAGCTGTTGGCTCATTTGCGCGAGGAACTGCTGGATGGTTTCCTCGTTGCGTTTGAAAAAATGCCATTGGCCGACTTTCCGGCTGCTGATCAGGCCTGCGCGTTGCAAGGTGGCGAGGTGGGCGGACACGGTCGACTGCGACAGGCCGCAGCGTTGGTCGATCTGCCCGGCGCAGACGCCGTACTCATTGCTGTGAGTCTGATCGGGAAATTCGACAGTCGGGTCTTTCAGCCAGTGCAGGATTTCCCTGCGAACCGGATGTGCCAGGGCTTTTATTATTTCGTCGAGGTCGAGGGGCATGGCGGTGCTCGTTTTTTGTGAAACGTTGTATCGCGATGAAGCGAAATTTAAATCGTTATTTCGCGATATACCAATATGATTTTGATCTTAAATCATTACTTATCGGTATATCGGGTTATAACGATATGCTGGTCGCAGTGCTAAGCTGCGTCCATGAATTATCTCGCACATCTGCACCTTGGCGGCCAGCGCCCGGGTCAATTACTCGGCAGCCTGTATGGCGATTTCGTCAAGGGACGCCTGCAAGGGCAGTTTTCGCCCGAGGTCGAGGCGGCGATCCAGCTGCACCGGCGCATCGATACCTACACCGACAGTCACCCGCTGGTGGTGGCGGCGCTGTCGCGTTTCTCCCTGACGCGAAGGCGTTACGCCGGCATCGTCATCGACGTGTTCTTCGACCATTGCCTGGCCCGGGATTGGCAGCATTACGCCGACCGGCCCCTGCCGCTGTTCACCGCCGAGGTGTACCGGGTGCTGGCGGCCGAGCCGCAGTTGCCGGCGCGGCTGGCGCAGATTGCGCCTTACATGGCGGCGGATGACTGGCTGGGTTCCTATCGCGAGTTCGCGGTGCTGGAGCAGGTGTTGCGGGGGATTGCCCGGCGCCTGTCACGGCCAGGGGAACTGACCGCGGCGATGGTCGAGCTGGAGCGGCTGTATGAACCGTTGAGCGAAGACTTCCGCGCTTTCTACCCGCAATTGCAGGCATTTGCCGCGCAGCACATCCAATTGCCCTGACTCACGATGGCTGTTGTAGGAGCTGGCTTGCCAGCGAAGGCGCTCTCATGACCGCAAGGGCCTATTCGCCGGCAAGCCGGCTCCTACAGAGAGTTTCAGGCCGCGACCAGTTCGCCGCTGCGACGCGGTTCGGCCGGCTGGGCAAGGTCACCGAACAGCGCCTTTTGCACCGCTTGCTGGGCCTGGAAGGCCAGCGCCGCACGTTCCTGGCCCTGGCAGGCAATCGGCTTGAGCAGGTGGATCTCCACCTGGCCCCGGTCATTGGCGAACAGGCGCATCAAGTGCGAGAGCAGGTCGTCGTCGCCGATGAAGGGCGCCAGGGTATCGACCTGGCCGTCGCGCAGGTAACGGATCGCCACCGGTTGCAGGCAGACGTCGGCATCGATAGCGCTGGCCAGCAAGCGCCCGTGGAAGGTGCGCAGGCCACGGCCATCGGTGGTGGTGCCTTCGGGGAACAGCAGCAGCGGGTGCTGCTCCTGCAAATGCCGGGTCATCTGCTTGCGGATCAACTGGCTGTCACCGGCGCCGCGGCGGATGAACAGGCTGCCGGCCTTGGCGGCCAGCCAACCGGCCACCGGCCAGGTGCGCACTTCGGCCTTGGACAGGAAGGACAGCGGCGTCAGCATGCCCAGCAGCGGGATATCGGTCCAGGACACATGGTTGCTGATCCAGAGCATCGGTTGGCGGGGCAGCTCGCCATGCACCGAGACCTGAAAGGGCAGGGCATTGCTCAAGCGTGCCATGAAGAACCGCGACCAGCGCTGGCGCCGGACCATGGAGTTGGCGACCCCCAGGCGTTCCAGCAAGCCGAAGACGCTGGCCATGCTCAGGCCCAGCGCCACCACCAGTAGCACTCGGGCGATGCGCCCGTAGACCCGCAGCCGGCGCATCAGACCGCCGCCTTGAAGTGCCGGGCGTAGCGTGGGCACAACTCGTCGCGCTTGAGCAGGATGAACACATCGGCGACCTGGAAATCCTCGTCCCAGCACGGCTCGCCGCAGATCTTCGCGCCCAGGCGCATATAGGCCTTGAGCAGGGGGGGCATCTCGGCGATCACATTGGACGGAATGTCCAGGCTCGGCAGCGGGTTCTTCGGCTCGGCCCGCAGGTGCTCGGTGCACAGGTAGCGCTCGCGCAGGCGCTGCATGATCGCCTGGGCCTGCACGCCGCCGTCCTGCATGGGGATGCTGGCGCAGCCCATCAGGTAGCTGTAGCCGCCCTGATTGAGCACTTCTGCCAGTTCGCCCCAGAGCACAGCGATGGTGCCGCCGTTGCGATAGGCCGGGTCGACGCAGGTGCGGCCGATCTCCAGGATCGGCCCCTTGAGCTGCACCAGGCCGTGCAGGCTGAATTCTTCTTCGCTGTAAAAGCGCCCCAGACTGCTGGCGGCCTGGTGGTCCAGCAGGCGGGTGGTGGCCACCAGGCGCCCGGTGTTCAGGTCGCGCACACCGATGTGGCTGCAATGAACGTCATAGTCATCCATGTCCAGACCCAGCTCCGCGCCCTTGAGCTTGGCGTTGAACTCGCCACTGAAGACGTTGAAACGCAGGGCCTGGGCTTCTTGCAGAGCCTTTGCGCCGATCAGGCGTTCGGCTTGCAGGCGGCGTTCAGTGCCGGTGTCGCTGATGCGGGCGATCTGAGTCATCGTGAATCTCCGTGCGGGCTACTGACCCGCCTTGGGTTGCAGCCAATCGACTTTGTTGTGCAAAGTCAGGCTATGTAGCCCCGGTGTCATCGCCATGAAGCTTTGGTGATGCTTATATGACAGCCCCTGAGGACCTTCGAATGCCCTGGCAAGCCCTGCTCGAGAGCCGTGAACGACTGCCCGCCAACCCCGACCTGGCCGAGGGCTACGGGGCTTTGCTGGCGCACCTGGGCAACGTCACGCCCTTTGAACTGGCGGTGCGCGGCGGGCGCTTGATGGCCACCCCGGGGCTGGCCTTCCTGGTGGGTTACCAGGCGGCATTGCGCATGTTGTGGCCCAGTGCGCCGTCCAGTCTGGGGGCTTTGTGCGCGACCGAACGCCGCAGCCTGCGCCCGGCAGACATGCAGACCCGCCTGGAGGATCTGCGCCTGCACGGGCGCAAGGATTTCGTCACCGCCGGTGATGCCGCCGACTGGCTGCTGGTGGCGGCTCGCTGCGAAGCCCCGGGGGAGCGCGCAGCCCTGCGCCTGACGGTGGTCTATCCCGGCGAGCCTGGGGTCAAGGTCCAGACCTTGCCCGCCATTGCCCTGATGCCGGAGATCAGCCACGGCTGCCTGGAGCTGGACAACGCTGCCTGCGAGTTGCTGGCCGGCGACGGCTGGGATGCCTACGTCAAGCCGTTCCGCACCCTGGAAGACATCTATGTCCTGAGTGCCATGCTGGCCTGGCTGTATGGCGTGGGGCAGGACAGCGGCTGGCCGCAGCCCTTGCAATTGCAACTGCTGGGCTTGCTGGCCGGCTGTGCCGAAGCCAGCCGGCAGAACCCGGCGCTGAGCAGCGGGCACATTCTGCTGGCGGGCCTGTTCGTGCAGTTCGACGCGCTGAAACCCGAGATCGGCATGGCCTTCGCCCAGGGGCCACAGCTGTGGCGCGAACAATGGACCCGCGACCAGGCCCTGCTGGACCTCGCCGCCAGCGCTCGCGCACAGCGCCTGGCCAAGGCCCTGGCCTCCCTGTAGGGGCCGGCTTGCCGCGAGGAATGCGCAGCCTCCGAAAGCGCATTCGCTGGCAAGCCAGCTCCTACAAGAAGCGGTTCTCGCGCCCTCTCGAATATTCGTCCAACCCTGTAGGAGCCGGCTTGCCGGCGAAGGTTGTCGCGAAACCGTCATGTGCCCGCAATAGGCTCGGCCCCAGACGGCTCTCGAGTGTCCTTCATGCCCAACGCTTCGTTGCTGCTGGCCCTGCTTCTGTTACTCAGCCTGCCGGCCCGGGCCGAGGAGTGGCCGGCGCTGCAATGGAGCCAGGGCACGCCAGCCAGCGGCCCGGCGTTGCAGGCCCTGGAGGATTACGCCTTCGTGCCCCGGGACGATGAGTCCCGCCAGGGCATTCGCACCGATGCCTTGCTGGTGATCCGTGACGGCCAACTGCTCTACGAGCGTTACGCCGGGGCAACCGGGCCGCAGACGCCCCATCTCGCCTGGTCTGCCAGCAAGAGCCTGCTGGCGGTGCTGCTGGGGGTGGCCTTTGGCGAAGGGCGGTTCCAGTTGCAGGACCCGGCGGCGAAGTTCTACCCGCCGCTCAAGGCCCATCCCGACATCACCCTGGCGGACCTGCTGCACTGGGCCTCGGGCCTGGACTGGCAGGAAGACTATGAATACGCCCCTCTCAACTCTTCGGTGGTGGCCATGCTCTACACACGTGGGCACCGGGACATGGCCGCCTTCACCGCGCAACAGGCCGCCTCCGCCCCGCCGGGCCAGGTGTTTCGCTATTCCAGCGGCGACAGCAACCTGCTGGCGGCCAGCCTGCGGGGCATGGTGGGGGAGGGGCAGTATGCGGACTATCCCTGGCGTGCCCTGTTCGAACCCCTGGGTATCACCCAGGCGGTGTGGGAGCGGGATGCTGCCGGCACTTTTGTCGCTTCCTCCTACCTCTACCTGACGGCCCGCGACCTGGCTCGCATTGGCCTGCTGATGCAGCGCGATGGCCGTTGGCGCGACCGGCAATTGCTGCCCAAGGCCTGGGTCGAATTCTGCCGCACCCCCTTTCGTGGCTACCGGGCCAACCAGGACGTGGCCGTGGCGGGCGGGCACTGGTGGCTCAACCGCGAGGTGGACGGGGCGCCACGGCCCTGGCCGGATGCCCCCGCCGATACCTACGCCGCGCTGGGACACTGGGGTCAGGCGCTGTATGTGCTGCCGGCGCAGCGCCTGGTGATCGTGCGCTATGGCGACGACCGTGACGGCAGCTATCAGCACAATGAACTGCTCAAGCGGGTGCTGGCCGCCTTCGCCACGCCGGAGCAGCCATGAAGCCCTGGCCCTTGATCCGCCGGCGTCCGCTGCTCAGCCTGCTGGTGCTCGGGCTGCTCCTGCTGCTGGGCTGGGGCTGGCAGCAGCGGGTGGCGCTGCAGGCCTTCCCGGACATCCTCGGCGCCTACACCGCCAAGGAGTACTGCTCCTGCCGTTACGTCATGCAACAACCTGCCGACTACTGCCGCGCCTACGTGCGCCAGTACCTGCCCACCAGCGCTTTTCTCGATGAGCCGCAGCCCCGTCGTGTCACCGCCAGCGCCCTGGGGCGCACCCATAGCGCGATCTGGCGCAGTGCCCGTGAAGGTTGCCGCCTGGACCCCTGATCGGGGTCGAAACGCTGGCGCCAGCTTTGTGTTCCATCCAGTGGAACCACATTTGATTGTCCTGTGCCCCGGCTCGCGGTTATCTGACGCAGAGCTTCGAGCACGCCTTGGCCCTCGTGCAGCGCTCCGAAAAAAGAACGGGAACCCACCCGGCCCAGAGGAGATACGCCATGCCCCGACACCAGCACATTCTTGCCTGGCTCAACGATGTCGCCAGCGACCTGCGGGCCATCCGCCAGGACATTCACGCCCACCCCGAGCTGGGTTTCGAGGAAAACCGCACCGCGGCGCTGGTGGCCCGCAGCCTTGAAGAGTGGGGTTATGAAGTGCACACCGGCGTGGGCCGCACGGGCGTCGTAGGGGTGCTGCGCAACGGCAGCAGCCCCCGCACCCTGGGCCTGCGGGCCGACATGGACGCCTTGCCGATCATCGAGAACACCGGGGTGCCCTACAGCAGCCGCTACAGCGGTTGCATGCACGCCTGCGGGCATGACGGCCACACCACCATACTTCTCGGGGCGGCTCGTTACCTGGCGGCCACCCGGCAGTTCGACGGCACCCTGAACCTGATCTTCCAGCCGGCGGAGGAGGGCCAGGGTGGCGCCGAGGCCATGCTTGCCGAAGGCCTGCTGGAGCGCTTCCCCTGTGATGCCTTGTTTGGCCTGCACAACATGCCGGGGCTGCCGGCCGGGCACCTGGGCTTTCGCGAGGGGCCGATGATGGCCTCCCAGGACCTGCTCAACGTGACGGTCGAAGGCGTCGGCGGGCATGGCTCCATGCCGCACCTGACGGTAGACCCGCTGGTGGCAGCGGCGAGCATGGTCATGGCCTTGCAGACCGTGGTAGCGCGCAACATCGATGCCCAGGAAGCCGCGGTGGTCACCGTCGGTGCCCTGCAAGCGGGCGAGGCGGCCAACGTGATTCCCCAGCAGGCCCTGCTGCGCCTGAGCCTGCGGGCCCTCAACGCAGCGGTGCGCGAGCAGATGCTGGAGCGGGTCAAGGCCATTATCCGCACCCAGGCCGAGAGTTTCGGTTGCTCGGTCAGCATCGAGCATCGCCCGGCCTATCCGGTGCTGGTCAACAGCCCGGAGGAAACCGAGTTCGCCCGCCAGATCGGTGTCGAGCTGGTGGGGGCCGAGGCGGTCAACGGCAATACGCCGAAGCTGATGGGCAGCGAAGACTTCGGCTGGATGCTGCAGCGCTGTCCGGGCAGCTACCTGTTCATTGGCAACGGCGTGGCCCAGCCGATGGTGCATAACCCGGGTTACGACTTCAACGACGACATCCTCCTCACCGGCGCGGCCTATTGGGGCGCCCTGGCGGAAAGCTGGCTCAAACCGTCCTGACCCTTCCTGTTCCTGTGTCCCTGACTGCCCCGGGCGTGTTGTAGGCGCCCGGCACTTTAGCGAGCCCGTCAGAAGGCTCAAAAGTCTCCAAGGAACATCCCATGAGCGTCTCGACTCCCTCTGTTTCCAGGACCCGGCAGGTGGTTGCCGCCGTGGTCGGCAACGCCCTGGAATGGTACGACTTCATCGTCTACGGCTTTCTCGCCAGCTTCATCGCTCGCCAGTTCTTTCCCGCGGAAGACGAATACACCTCGCTGCTGATGGCCCTGGCCACCTTCGGGGTGGGTTTCTTCATGCGCCCGGTGGGCGGTGTGCTGCTCGGGATCTATTCCGATCGCAGGGGCCGCAAGGCGGCGATGCTGGTGATCATCCAGCTGATGACCCTGGCCATCGCGATGATCGTGTTCGCCCCCAACTATGCGGCCATCGGTATTGGAGCGCCGCTGCTGATCGTGGCGGCACGCATGCTCCAGGGCTTTGCCACCGGTGGCGAGTACGCCAGCGCCACGGCCTACCTGGTGGAGAGTGCGCCGCCTCACCGCAAGGGCCTGTACGGCTCCTGGCAGTTGGTGGGGCAGTGCCTGGCGGTATTCAGCGGGGCGGCGATGGTGGCGGCGGTGACCCATTTCTTCTCGCCCCAGACCCTGGAACTCTGGGGCTGGCGCCTGCCATTCGTGATCGGCCTGCTGATCGGTCCCGTGGGGCTGTGGATCCGCAAGTACATGGAGGAGCCCGAGGCTTTTCTCGAAGCGCGCAAACAGGTGCGCGGCAAAGGGCCCGCGCTGTGGCAGGTGGTGGCTGCCTATCGCCGGCAGATCCTGGTGGCCATGGGGTTGTGCTGCGGGGGCACCGTGTCCTTTTATGTGGTGCTGGTGAACATGCCGACCTTCGCCCACACCAACCTCGGCCTGCCCCTGGACCAGGTGCTGATGGTGCAGATGTTCGCCGTGGCCCTGATGACCCTGGTGATTCCCTTTGCCGGGGCCTTGTCGGATCGCATTGGGCGACGTCCAGTGCTGATGGCGTTCACCCTGGCGTTTTTTGTCATGGTCTATCCGTTGTATGTGTGGGTCGCTGCGGCGCCGTCCATCGAGCGTTTGCTGGTGATGCAGATGCTGTTGTGCGGGGCCATCGGCGGTTTCTTCGGCCCCGGCCCCACGGCCCTGGCCGAGCAGTTTCCCATCGAGGTGCGTTCCACCGGAGTGTCGGTGGCGTATAACGTCGCAGTGATGCTGTTCGGTGGCTTTGCGCCGTTGATCGTGACCTGGCTGAGCAAGGCCATGGCCACGCCGGTGGCGCCGTCCTTGTACGTATTGCTGACCTCGATCCTCAGCCTGCTGGGCATCTACTGCATGTACGACGCGGTCAGAGACGAAAAACCCGATGCCGTGACCCTGGGAGGTGAGTCTTGATCAACCCCGCAGAATCATCGATCAATGCGTCGATTGTCGACCTGGATGCCCTGGCGCTGTCCCGGGCCATCCATGCCCGCGAGCTGTCCTGCCGCGAAGTGATGCAGGCCTACCTGGCGCAGATCGAGCGCTGCAATCCACTGGTCAATGCCCTGGTCTCGCTGGGGGACCCCGAGGCCCTGCTGGAGCAGGCCGACGAGCGAGACCGGCAGTTGGCCCAGGGCCAGTCCATGGGCTGGATGCACGGCATGCCCCAGGCGATCAAGGACCTGGCGGCCACCGCCGGGATGACCACCAGCATGGGCTCGCCGCTATTTGCCGAGCATGTGCCCCAGGAGGATGCCATCAGCGTGGCGCGGGTCCGGGCCAGTGGCGCGATCATCGTCGGCAAGAGCAACGTGCCCGAGTTCGGCCTGGGCTCCCATACCTACAACCAGTTGTTCGGCACCACCGGCAATGCCTATGACCGCGCCTTGAGCGCCGGTGGCAGCAGCGGCGGGGCCGCGGTGGCTCTGGCCCTGCGCATGCTGCCGGTGGCCGACGGCAGCGACATGATGGGCTCGTTGCGCAACCCCGCAGCCTTCAACAATGTGTTCGGCATGCGCCCCTCCCAGGGCCGGGTGCCGTTCGGCCCGACCCCGGAACTGTTCGTGCAGCAGTTGGCCACCGAAGGTCCCATGGGGCGCACGGTGGCCGACGTGGCGCGGCTGTTGGGTACCCAGGCCGGGTTTGACGCCCGGGCGCCTCTGTCGCTGAAGGACCCATCGGTGCAGCCGGAGGCGGCGCTGCAACGAAATGTGAAGGGCCTGCGCCTGGGCTGGCTGGGGGACTACAACGGCTACCTGGCCATGGAGCAGGGCGTACTGGGCCTGTGTGAAAAGGCCCTCGGGGATTTCGCCAGCCTGGGCTGCGAGGTGGAAAGCTGCCAGCCGGACTTTTCCCTGGCCCAGCTCTGGGATTGCTGGCTGGTTCACCGCCACTGGCTGGTCCAGGGCTCCCTGGGGGCGCTGTACGACGACCCGGACAAACGCCGCTGGCTCAAGCCGGAAGCCTGCTGGGAAGTGGAGGGCGCGGCGAAGCTGAGCGCGGCGGATGTGTATCGCGCTTCCCAGGGCCGCAGCGACTGGTACCGCGCGTTGCAGCGCCTGTTCGAGCGTTACGATTTCCTGCTGCTGCCCACCGCCCAAGTGTTCCCTTTCGATGCACGGCAAGCCTGGCCACGGCAGATCGATGGGCAGGAAATGGACACTTACCACCGCTGGATGGAAGTGGTGATCGGCCCGACCCTGGCCGGCTTGCCCAGTATCAGCATTCCGGTGGGTTTCAACCTGGCCGGTTTGCCCATGGGGTTGCAGATCATCGGTCCGGCCCAGGCCGACCACGCCGTTCTGCAATTGGCTTACGCCCATGAGCAGTTGACGCAGTGGGTGCGGCAGCGGCCGCCGGGCAACCTGCGGTAATCAAACGGGTGTGGTCGCCAAGGTCCGCAGGCCCGCATCTTGCTGGGTAAAACCTTTTCCTCAGTCAGGGAGCTCGGACTATGGCCAGCAAGGTAGAAACCGGCAGCGTGCGCTCAGTGGAGCGGGCCCTGGCCATTGTCGAGCTGATCGGCCAGCACCAGGCCCTGGGCCTGGAGGAGCTGCACTACCTGACGGGCCTGGCCAAGGCCACGGTCTCGCGCATGCTGCTGACCCTGCAGGAACAAGGCTGGATCTATCGTGGCCTGAGTGACCGGCGCTACCGCCTGAGCGCCCGGAGCCTGTTCGGTGACAGCCGGCAGCGCTTCAAGCGCCAGATGGTGGAGCAGGCGGCGCCCTGGTTGCTGGAATTGAGTGCACGCACCGGGTTGGTCACCGACCTGTCGAGCTTCGACGGCGAGAGCCTGGAGGTCCTGGAAAGCGCGGTGCCCGAGGTATTGCGCAAGCGCTACCCGAGCAACAGCCGGATTGTCGGCCAGCATGCCAGCCTGTTTCATTCGGCCATGGGCAAGGCCTGCCTGGGGGCCCTGGCCAGTGCTGAAGTCGAGCGTCTGGCCGAGCAGGAGCAGGTACCGGCCCAAGCCTGGCAACAGTGCCTGGAATCCCAGCACCTGGGGTTTGGCCAGCGCACCGAGGGGCACTGGGAATACCCGGTGCGCCTGCCGTTCCTGATCCGCGCCGTGGCCTTGCCGCTGCAGGCCGAAGGCCGGGTGATCGGCAGTATCGCCCTGCATTGGCCACGGGACCTGGCCTGTGTCGAACAGGTGCGCAACCGCCACCTGTGCCTACTGGCGGAAACCGTCGAGCAGGTGCAGAAAGACATCGCCTGAAACCTCCCGCTCGGGCATTTTTGCGCTCTCACATCCTCCCCTGGTATCGGGCTCGATGCTGCGCAATCAGTTTTAACCCGCGGCTTCTCGGCGAAACTGGTCCACTGCCTGGACCTGGCTCCAGGGCGCGTCACCGATCTGCACGCCATCCGGTGGCGTCAGCCCAACACCGGCAAGCGCTTGGAATGTTCCTGAGTGCACAGGTTGTATGAGCCGCAGCGCTCCCCCGATGCCCGGCCCCTGGAAGAGTGTGCTTATGCAGGACGAGGTGGGTTTCAGCTGCAGGCAGGCATCATCAGCCATAGCGCCGAACGCTTCTACCTGAACTATACCTACCGCTTCTAGCTCTACTGCGCCGCCTGCCGTGACGTTTGCCAGCCTTCTGGCGGGCGGTTAAGGTGGCGCCTTCTGTTCATGGGAGCTTGCATGCGTACGCCGATCCGCCTTCTTTTCAGCCTGCTCGGGGTACTGGCCCTGCCGGCCCAGGCCAACTGGTACCTGGACAACGAGTCTTCCCGCGTGTCCTTTGTCACCACCAAGAACGCCAGTGTTTCCGAGGTCCAGCGCTTTCTGGTGCTGCATGGCAAGGTCGATGGCAAGGGCCAGGCGCAGTTGCAGATCGAACTGGAGTCGGTGAGCAGCGGCATTCCCTTGCGCGATGAGCGCATGCGCCAGGAACTGTTCCAGATCGCGCAGTTTCCCGAGGCGCGGATCAGTGCCCAGATCAACCTGCGACCGATCAACGACCTGGCCCCCGGCGCACAGATCGAATTGCTGCTGCCGGTCACCGTCGCCCTGCACGGCGAGGAACACACCTACAACGCCGAACTGCTGGCCACTCGCCTGGATGACCGGCGCTTCCAGGTGGTGACCCTGGAGCCTCTGGTGCTCAACGCCGAGGACTTCAACCTGGCCCCCGGCCTGGACAGCCTGCGCAAGATGGCCGGGCTGTCGGCCATCAGTTTCTCGGTGCCGGTGGGTGCGGTGCTGATCTTCACGGCGCGCTGACATGCGCGCAGCGGTGTTCCCCTGGCGCGAAGGCAACCGCTTCGAGTTGCTGATCGACGGCCCGCAGTTCTTCCCGCGGATGCTGGTGGCCATTGCCCGCGCCCAGCACCAGGTGGAACTGGAGCTGTACCTGGTGGAAGCCGGGACCTGCGCCGAGGCCATGGTCCAGGCCCTGGTGCAGGCAGCGCAGCGTGGGGTGCGGGTGCGCTGCCTGTTCGACGACTACGGCAGCCTGGCCTTTACCCAGGCCCTGCGCCGCAGCCTGACCGAGGCCGGTGTCGAGCTGCGCTTCTACAACCGGCTGAAATGGCGCCAGGGCTTTCTCAACCTGTACCGCGATCATCGCAAGCTGCTGCTGGTGGACCAGGCCCTGGCGGTGGTGGGTGGTACCGGGGTCACCGATGAGTTCTGGAAGCCCGAGGACAACAGCTGCGACTGGCATGAGGTGATGGTGGAGATTGCCGGCCCCATGGTCAGCGACTGGCAGCAGCTGTTCGACCGGCAATGGAGCGCCAACCTGCATCGCGGGGCCTGGAAGCCCGGTGCCGATTTCGGCCTGCCCCGCCTGCCGCGCTTGCCCGATACCGGCGAGGGCATGGGCCGGGTGGCCTACGCCGACGCCCGCCAGCACCGCGATATCCTGCATTCGCTGATCCGGGCCCTGAGCAGCGGGCAGCAGCGCATCTGGCTGGCGACCCCGTATTTTCTGCCCACCTGGTCGGTGCGCCGTTCGTTGCGCAAGGCGGCGGCCCGGGGCCTCGACGTACGCCTGCTGCTGACCGGGCCGCGCACCGACCACCCGGCGGTGCGCTATGCCGGGCACCGCTACTACCCGCGCCTGCTCAAGGCCGGGGTGCGGATTTTCGAGTACCAGCCGCGCTTCCTGCACCTGAAGATGGCACTGGTGGACGACTGGGTGAGCGTGGGCTCGTGCAACTTCGACCACTGGAACCTGCGCTTCAACCTGGAAGCCAATCTGGAAGCCCTGGACCCTGCGTTGACCCAGGCAGTGGTGGCGAGTTTTGACGCCGACTTTGCCCAGAGCGAGGAAGTCAGCCTGGCGGTGTGGCGCAAGCGACCGCTGTGGCGGCGGATCAAGCAGCGGATCTGGGGTTGGGTCGACCGCCTGGTGGTCAACCTGCTGGATCGGCGCGGCTGACTGTCACGGCTGACTCACGCGGCTGACACGGCTGGCTGTAGCCGCTGCCGCAGGCTGCGAACGAGCGCGAAGCGGTCGCGGCGGTCGTGAGTGCGGTGGAGGTTTGGCGGGGATCGACAAGCACGATCCTGCGGACCTTTGCGCAGCCTCGCAGGCTCGACAGCGGCGACAGATATTGCAGCGATTGTGGGGGATTGCAGAAGGAGTCGGCCGGCGCAGGTCCTGCGCCGGCCGCTGGCAGGCTCAGAGCAGTTCGAAGCTCTGTTGCTTGACGTCCTGGGAATCCAGGCCGATCTGCACATTGAAGTCGCCCGGCTCTGCGGCGTACTTGAGCTGCGCGTTGTAGAACTTCAGGTCGTCCTCGGTGATGGTGAAGTGAATGGCTTTCTCTTCACCGGCCTTGAGCATGACTTTCTGGAAGTTCTTCAATTCCTTGATCGGGCGGATCATCGAGCCGGCCACGTCCTGGATGTACAGCTGCACCACGGTTTCGCCGTCACGCTTGCCAGTGTTCTTCACGGTCACGCTGGCGTCGAGCTTGCCGCTCTTGTTCAGGGTGGTGGAGGACAGGGCCATGTCCGACAGGCTGAAGCTGGTGTAGCTCAGGCCATAGCCGAACGGGAACAGCGGGCCGGTGGTGTCGTCGAAGTACTGCGAGGTGTAGTTGCCCGGCTTGCCCGGGGTGAACGGCCGGCCGATGGTCAGGTGGTTGTAGTAGGTGGGGATCTGCCCCACGGAGCGGGGGAAGGTGATCGGCAGCTTGCCCGACGGGTTGTAGTCGCCAAACAGCACGTCGGCGATGGCGTTGCCACCTTCGGTGCCGCTGAACCAGGTTTCCAGGATCGCATCGGCCTGCTGGTTTTCTTCCAGCAGCGACAGCGGCCGGCCATTCATCAGCACCAGCACCAGTGGCTTGCCGGTGGCCTTGAGGGCCTTGATCAGGTCGCGCTGGCTGGCGGGAATGTGCAGGTCGGTGCGGCTCGAGGATTCGTGGGACATGCCCCGGGATTCACCCACCGCGGCCACGATCACATCCGATTGCCGGGCGGCCTTCACCGCTTCGTCGATCATCTGCTGCGCCGTGCGCGGGTCGTCCACCACTTCCGGGGCATCGAAGTTGAGGAAGTTCAGGTAGTCCACCACCTTCTTGTCGGCGGTGATGTTGGAACCCCGGGCGTACACCAGTTGGGCCTTGTCTCCCAGTACATTGCGCATGCCGTCGTAGAGGGTCACCGATTGCGCCGGCACCCCGGCGGCGGCCCAGCTGCCCATCATGTCGATCGGCGCCTTGGCCAGCGGGCCCACCAGGGCGATCTTGGCGGTTTTCTTCAGTGGCAGGGTGTCGTTCTGGTTCTTCAGCAGCACCAGGCTGCGGCGGGCAATGTCCCGGGCGTCGCTGCGGTGCAGGCGGCTTTCGGCGTTGGTGTCGGTCGGGTCGTCCTCGGCCTTGCCGATGCGTACGTAAGGGTCCTTGAACAGGCCCATGTCGTACTTGGCGGCCAGCACTTCACGCACGGCGTTGTCGATGTCCTTCTGTTCGATCTCGCCGGACTTGAGCAGCCCCGGCAGCTCCTTGCCGTACAGCGAATCGTTCATGCTCATGTCGATGCCGGCCTTGATCGCCAGTTTGGCGGCTTCACGTCCGTCCTTGGCCACGCCATGGCGGATCAGTTCGATGATCGCCCCGTGGTCGCTCACCGCCAGGCCCTTGAAGCCCCATTCCTTGCGCAACAGGTCGTTCATCAGCCAGGTGTTGGAGGTGGCGGGCACGCCGTTGATCGAGTTGAGGGCCACCATCACCCCGCCGGCACCGGCGTCAATGGCTGCGCGATAGGGCGGCAGGTAGTCCTGGTACATCTTCACCGGGCTCATGTCGACGATGTTGTAGTCGCGACCGCCTTCCACCGCGCCATACAGGGCGAAGTGCTTGACGCTGGCCATGATGCTGTCCGGCAGGGCCGGGCTCTGGCCCTGGTAGGCCTTGACCATGACCTTGGCGATGCGCGAGACCAGGTAGGTGTCTTCGCCAAAGCCTTCGGAGGTACGGCCCCAGCGCGGATCGCGGGAGATATCGACCATCGGCGCGAAGGTGATGTCCAGGCTGTCGGCGCTGGCTTCCTTGGCGGCGATGCGCCCGGAACGGCCAATTGCGTCCATGTCCCAGCTGGAGGCCAGGGCCAGGCTGATGGGGAAGATGGTCCGGTGGCCGTGGATCACGTCATAGGCGAAGAACATCGGGATCTTCAGCCGGCTGCGCATGGCCGCGTCCTGCATCGGCCGGTTTTCCGGGCGGGTGATGGAGTTGAAGGTGCCGCCGATATTGCCCGCGGCAATTTCCTTGCGGATCAGCTCGCGGGGCATTTCCGGGCCGATGCTGATCAGCCGCAGCTGGCCGATCTTCTCTTCCAGGGTCATGCGCTTGAGCAGATCGTTGATAAAGGCTTCTTTGTTTTCCAGGGGGACCGGGGCAGTTTCGGCCAATACAGGGTGACTGGCCAGGCTGACCAGCAGGCCCAGCAAACACAGCTTCTTCATGAATATTGTTCTCAAGGGCTCAAGACCGACGCATGAGTGACGCGTCGAACAGCCAAAATTTAGGGAGCGACTATTGTTGTTCAGATAATTCCCGCACACTTCTGAACTCTTTTTCGCGCTGGGCATCTTTTAGCCCATCAGCCCGATGCATTCCAGTGGCGCAGGCAGATTTTGCCCACAGGATGTGTGAAAGCGGGCAAAAGCTTCATTTCAATCAGGTTGTGCAAGGAGCCCCACCCATGAACATCACTCAAAGCCTGCGTTCGAGCTGGCCCATCGCTGCCTTGTTGCTGCTTACCAGCCTGCTCAGCGGCTGCGGCATCAACAACATTCCGACCCTGGACGAGCAGGTCAAGGCCGACTGGGGCCAGGTGCAGAACCAGTACCAGCGCCGCGCGGACCTGATCCCCAACCTGGTGGAAACCGTCAAGGGCTACGCCAAGCACGAGGAAGAAACCCTGACCGCGGTGATCGAGGCGCGGGCCAAGGCCACCTCGATCCAGGTGGACGCCAAGACCCTGGACAACCCGGAAAAACTCAAGCAGTTCCAGCAGGCCCAGGACCAGTTGAGTGGAGCCCTGAGCCGCCTGATGGTGGTGTCCGAGCGCTACCCGGACCTCAAGGCCAACCAGAACTTCCTGGCCCTGCAATCCCAGCTTGAAGGCACCGAGAACCGCATCGCCGTGGCCCGTCGCGACTTCATCCTGGCGGTGCAGAAGTACAACACCGAGATCCGCACCTTCCCCGGCCGCCTGTGGCACAGCCTGATGTACAGCGACCTGCCGGTGCGTGAATCCTTCGAGGCCACCAGCCCCGACGCCGACAAAGCCCCGCAAGTGAAATTCTGATGAGCCACGGGCGGCGCGTGCTGCAAGGCGCGCTGCTGTGGCTATGGCTGGTGGGTGGCGCCGTACTGGCGCAACCGCCTGGGCCCACACCCACGGATGGGGTGCCATTGCGTTCGACGCAACCCGCCGTCCAGGTCGAGCCCGTAACGACCACTGCGACAGCGGCACCGATTGAACGCCTGTTTCCCAAGCTGACCGGGCGGGTGGTGGACACCGCCCAGTTGCTCACGCCTTCGGCGCAGGTCTACCTGGCGCAGATGCTGGAACGGCTCGAGCAGACCACCACCGACCAGGTCGTGGTGGCCACGGTGCCGAGCCTGGGTGGCCATAGCATCGAGGCGTTCGGCCTGCAGTTGGGCCGGCACTGGGGGATCGGCCAGAAGGACAAGAACAACGGCGTCCTGCTGCTGGTGGCCAAGGACGATCGCAAGGTGCGGATCGAGGTCGGTTACGGCCTGGAGGGGCGGCTCAACGACATGGTGGCCCACTTCATCATCGAGGGTTCGATCATTCCGTACTTCAAGGACGACCTGTATTCCTCGGGGATCATCGCCGGGGCCACGTCCATCGTGAACGTACTGTCGGCCACCGACCGGCCGATGCTGGTGTACCGCTCGGTGGAAAAAAGCTGGTACCAGGACATCGAGTGGATGTGGTGGTTCGAGAGGTTGTTCTACCTGGTGTTCGTCGGTGTACCGTTGTTCGGGTTCCTGACCCAATGGCGCAGCGGCAATGATTCGCCGGTTGTTGCCAGCGACGATTCGGCCAGGCGCGAAACCAGGGCCGAGCGCGACGCAGGTTCGAGCAGCAGTGCGTTCGACTGGTTCGACTCCAGCAGCTCCAGCTCCAGTTCAAGCTCGGACAGTTTCAGCGGGGGCGGCGGCAGTTTTGGCGGTGGCGGGGCGTCCGGCAGTTGGTAGCACACGCGGACAAACATTAAGGATGAGGTGCTGATGCGACTTTATAAAATCGGCCTGGTGCTGTTGCTCTGGGTCTTTGCGGTCACGGCCCAGGCCGAGCTGAGGTTTCCGGCCCTGAGCGGGCGGGTGGTGGACGACGCGCAGATGATCGAGCCGACCATCAGCGCCCTGCTGACTCGGCAACTGCAAGCCCACGAACAGGCCACCGGCGAACAGTTGGTGGTGGTGACCCTGCCGAACCTGCAAGGCGTCAGCATCGAGGAGTTCGGCTACCAGTTGGGGCGCCACTGGGGCATCGGCCAGAAGGACAAGAACAACGGCGCGCTGCTGATCGTCGCCCGGGACGAGCGCAAGCTGCGCATCGAAGTGGGCTACGGCCTGGAGGAGCGCCTGACCGACGCCCAGGCCTCGGTGATCATCAACCAGGTGATCACCCCGGCGTTCAAGACCGGGCAGTTCAGCAAGGGCATCAGCGACGGGGTTTCGGCCATGCTCCTGGTGCTCGGCGGCACGCCGCTGGACGAGCCGGCCACGGCCTATGACAGCGGCGGCCAGAGCAGCGACCAGGACGATTTTGTCCAGCGTCACCCGTGGCTGTTCATCTTCATGGTGCTGCTGTTCATCCTGGTGGTGATGGTGGCGCAGGCGCTCGGGTTCATCACCACCACCAGCGGGCGCGGCGGTGACGGAGGCGGTGGCTTCGGCGGTTTTGGTGGCGGCTCCGGCGGCGGGGGCGGCTTCAGTGGGGGCGGCGGCAGCTTTGGCGGCGGCGGTTCCTCCGGCGGCTGGTAACTGACAATAAAAAGCGGAAATCCAACGACATGGCATTACTCAGTGAATTCGAACAACGGCAGGTGGCCGAAGCCATCGCCCGGGTGGAACAGCAGACCGACGCCGAACTGGTGACGGTACTGGCGGCCCGGGCCGACGACTACGCCTATATCCCGCTGCTCTGGGCCAGCCTGCTGGCGCTGGTGGTGCCGGGGCTGGTGCACTACGCCACCGGCTGGCTGAACATGCACCTGTTGCTGCTGGCGCAATGGACGACCTTTATCGTCTTGTGCCTGGTGTTCCGCCTGCCGCGGGTCACCACCCGGCTGATCCCGCGGTCGGTGCGTCACTGGCGCGCTTCCAACCTGGCCCGGCGCCAGTTCCTCGAACAGAACCTGCACCACACCGTGGGCGGCACCGGGGTGCTGATCTTTGTCAGCGAAGCCGAGCGCTATGTGGAGATCCTGGTGGACGAAGGCATTTCCAAGCGCCTGGACAACAAGCACTGGAACGCGATTGTCCGGGCCTTTACCCAGCAGGTCCGGCAAGGCCAGACCCTGCAGGGCTTCCTCGACTGCATCGAAGCCAGCGGCGAGTTGCTCAAGACCCATGTGCCCCTGACCCAGGTACGCAACGAATTGCCCAACCGCCTGGTGGTGCTCAACTGACCCACCCAGCTGGGGACTATGGCGTGCTACCTGTGCAGGAGCCGGCTTGCCGGCGAAGAGGCCCGTGAGCCTTGCAGCGCCCTTGGGGACGCCTTCGCTGGCAAGTCAGCTCCTACGGGGCGGGATTGGGGGGGATTTTTCCGGGGGGCGACAAAATTTTACCGTCGGGTGAATAACTTCGTGCCCCGACGGGGCTTGCTCCCTAAAATACCCGCCATTCCCTGATCGACACCGCGCATCGCCCGAGGCTCCCGCCCCCATGTCTGTTACCGCACCTTCCGCCCGCCCCGCGCCGGATCATCACGCCCAGTTCCTGCAATTGCTCGACACCAGCCTCACGCAGAACGCCTTTATCAAGCTGGTACTGGCCAAGCACGTGGGCCCGGAGGCGGACCTGCAACGCCTGATCATCAAGCAACTGACGGTCAAGGAGCAGCCGTGCCTGTCCTTCGTCTATCGCTACAAGACCCGGGACATCACCAAGAACTTCTCCCTGGACGAAGGCATCGCCGCCATCGCCGAGCTGCTGCCGGCTGCGTTCAAAAATGCCCACCTGCTGACCCTCACCGACGAGGTACAGCTTGAATACAGCAAGAAGGGCAAGAGTTCGCTGTTCAAGGGCAAGCCGCAAACCCAGCGCGATGTGCCGTCCGCCGAGCACAACCGGGAGAAGAACCGCTTCCTCGACCTCAGCCGGCCGTTTCTCGCCGACCTGGGGGTGACCAACCAGCAGCACGAGCTGATTCCGGCGATGTCACGCAAGTGGAAGCAGATCAACAAGTTCATCGAGGTCTTCAGCCACGCCCTGGGCAGCTCGTCGATCAAGCTCGACCAGCCGGTGCGGGTGGCGGACTTCGGCTCCGGCAAGGGCTACCTGACCTTTGCCATCCACGACTACCTGCGCAATACCCTCAAGGCCGAGGGCGAAGTCACCGGCGTCGAGTTGCGTGAAGACATGGTGACCCTGTGCAACGCCGCCGCGCAGCGCCTGGAGCACCCGGGCCTGGTGTTCAAGTGCGGTGACGTGCGCAGCGTGGCCCCCAGCCAGCTGGAAGTGATGATCGCCCTGCATGCCTGCGACATCGCCACCGACTACGCGATCCACACCGGCATCCGCTCCGGCGCGGCGATCATCATGTGCTCGCCGTGCTGCCACAAGCAGATCCGCCAGCAGATCCAAAGCCCGCTGCTGCTCAAGCCGATGCTGCAATACGGCCTGCACCTGGGGCAGCAAGCGGAAATGGTCACCGACAGCCTGCGGGCGCTGTTCCTCGAAGCCTGCGGTTATGAAACCAAGGTCTTCGAGTTCATCTCCCTGGAGCACACCAACAAGAACAAGATGATTCTGGCGGTCAAGCGTTCCGAACCGCAGGATCCCAGCCAGTTGCTGGCCAGGATCGAAGAGCTCAAGGCCTTCTACCAGATCAGCGAACACTGCCTGGAAACCCTGCTCAAGGCCGACGGTTACCTCGGCTGAGGGCTGGCCGGCGGCGTGGGCAGTGGCGTGGCCGGGCGCACCGCGGTCTTGCGCCCCAGGACCACGGTAAGGATCACGCCCACCGCGAACACCCAGGTAATGGGCTGCACCTGCTCACCGAAGAACAGGGCGGAAAAGGCGATGGTGAAGAAGATCTGCAGTAGCTGGATCTGGCTCACCCGAGCAATTCCGCCCATGGCCAGCCCGGCATACCAGGCGAAAAACCCCAGGAACTGCGAGAACAGCGCAACGTAGCCGAAGGCCCACCAGGTCCTCATGGAAATCCCCCCCTGGTGCTGCGCCGCCAGGTACCACACCGGTCCGATCAACAGCGGCGTGGACAGCACCAGAGCCCAGCAGATCACCTGCCAGCCACCCATCTCCCGCGCCAGCCGGCCCCCTTCGGCATAACCCAGGCCGCCCACGGCAATCGCCCCGAGCATCAGCACATCACCGGCCTGGATGCTGCCCGCGCCACTGAGCAGCGCATAACCCAGCACCAGCGCACTGCCCAGGGCGGCGCAAGCCCAGAAGGCCTTCGACGGCCGCTCGTGGGACAGCCACGCCGCATACAGCGCCACGCACAGCGGTTGCAGGCCATTGACCAGGGCACCATGGGACGCGGGCAGGGTCTGCATGGCCCAGGCCGACAGCACTGGAAAGCCGAGGATCACCCCGAGAATCACCACGCTCAGGCCCTTGACCTGTTTCCAGGTCGGCCACTTCTCCCGGCGCCAGAGCAGCAGCAAGGCCGCCGGGATCGCCGCGAACAGCGCGCGGCCCAGGCCGTTGAGCAAGGGGTGCATCTGCTCTACCACTATCCGGGTGAAGGGCAGGGTCAGGCTGAAAATGATGACACCCAGCAGGCCGAGGGCCATGCCGGTGTTTTCGCGCGAGGACATGATGGTTGCCAGAATTCGTACAGGGACACAGGTGCCTGCATCTAGCCATAAAGCCGCGCGCCCCTGGTGCTACAGCTGGGCGCAGAGTTGTCCGTACAGTTGCCGCTGTAGTACCGGGTTATTACCCGGGCCGGTGGATTGGGGCTACCTTGAATACTCCTTGCGCCCCCGTCTTTCACTGAAAGGAGTCCACTCCATGGCCGCGAAAAAGATTCTCATGCTGGTTGGCGATTACGTCGAAGACTACGAAGTGATGGTGCCGTTCCAGGCCCTGCTGATGGTCGGTCACAACGTGCATGCGGTGTGTCCCGACAAGAGCGCCGGGCAGACCGTGCGCACGGCGATCCACGACTTCGAGGGCGACCAGACCTACAGCGAAAAGCCGGGCCATCTGTTTGCCCTGAACTTCGATTTCGCCCAAGTGAAGTCCAGCGATTACGACGCCCTGCTGATCCCCGGTGGCCGTGCCCCGGAATACCTGCGCCTGAACGAAAAGGTCCTGCAACTGGTCAGGGAATTCGACCAGGCTGGCAAGCCGATTGCCGCGGTGTGCCACGGCGCGCAACTGCTGGCGGCGGCCGGCATCCTCGAAGGCCGCGAATGCAGCGCCTACCCGGCCTGCGCCCCGGAAGTGCGGCTGGCGGGGGGCACCTATATCGATCTCCCCGTGACCCAAGGCCATGTTCAAGGCAATCTGGCCACCGCCCCGGCCTGGCCGGCGCACCCCAGTTGGCTGGCCGGTTTCCTGGGCCTGCTGGGCACTAAAATCACCCTGTAAGCGAGGGCCGCGCCATGTGCGAGCTGTACGTCAAAGCCGACCCGATTCTCTACGAATCCCGTTCCCGCTCGTTGCGCATCTGTGGCGTGGTCACGACCTTGCGCCTGGAAAACCAGTTCTGGGACATCCTCAGCGAGATCGCCGAAGCCGACGGCATGACCACCAACCAGCTGATTGCCAAGTTGTATGAAGAGGTCATGGACTACCGCGGCGAAGTGGTGAATTTCGCCTCCTTCCTGCGGGTCAGTTGCACCCGCTACCTGAGCCAGCGCCGCAGCACCGCCCCCGACCTCAGCCTGGTAAAGCGCAACGCACTGTAGCCGCTGCCGCAGGCTGTGAACGGCCCGCAGGGACGCGGGGTTCTGAAGGCTTCTGGAGGTTTGGCAGGCGATCGCCAGGCAAGGTCCTGCGGACCTTTGCGCAGCCTCGCGGGCTCGGCAGCGGCTACAGGGCTCAGCTGATTTTGCTGAGGAAGCCGGGTAGTTCCGGTTCCGGGAGCACCGACAGCACTTTGAGGCGTTGCAGCATGCGCTGGCGGGCGCGTTGCAGGTGTTCTTTGAGGTTCAGGGCCGCAGCGTCGTAGGCGCCGTGCAGCAGCAGTTCCAGGATCAGTCGGTGCTCGGCGAGCATCGCCGGGTCGGCGCCGATGCCCAGCAGGCGGTAGAAGATCCGGTTGATGATCATCGGGCTCTGGGCCTGACGGATCAGCGCCGCCATCTTGCGGTTCTGCAAGCCGCCCAGGCATTGCTGGTGCAGGTCTTCTTCCAGGCGTTCCAGGGCCTCCAGGCCACAGTGCTCGGCCTGTTGCGCCTGGGTCACCCGTTCCAGCATCTGTTCCAGGCGTTCGCGGCCCAGGCCCGGCGCGCTCTGGCGCAGGGCTTCGGGTTCCAGGCAGGCGCGCAGTTCGTAGTCTTCGGTGACTTCCCGGGCGGTCAGCGGCCCGGCCAGCCATTGGGAGTAGGGTTCCTTTTCCACCAGGCCGCGATCGCGCAGGCGCATCAGTGCTTCGCGGACCACCGCGCGGCTGACGCCGTAGTGCTCGGCGGCAGCCTGTTCGTCGAGGCGAAAGTGGCCGAAGGCGATGCAGGTGGAGAGGGCGCTGCCCAGTTCTTCGTAGATCCGTTCCCCCAGGGGCCGGGTGTCCACCAGTTCTTCGTCGCTGGCCAGCCCCAGGTGGGCATGGCTCAGGGGCAGGCGCAGCGGTTCGATCTCCAGGCCCTGGGGGTTGATCAGGTAGCCGCGGCCATCAAAACGGCTGATCAGGCCTTCGCCGTGCAACAGGTCGAGGGCCTTGCGCACCGGCACCCGGCTGGTGCCGAACAGTTCCGCCAGGGGCGCTTCCAGCAGCACCAGGCCCTGCAGGGCGGTGCCCTGGAGGATGGCGTCGCGCAAGACCTGACGGATCATGGCGTAGCGCGATGCGGTGCGCGGGTCCTCTGCTGACACTGCTTTCATCGGTTCCTCTAGGGGCTGTTGCCGGTGGGTGACGAGCCCGTTGCCGGGCCGCGGTGGCCGGGGATTCTCTCACAGTTGCCAAGTGTCACTGAGTGCCACGTTTGGTTGCCCCGTCCTGGGGCCGCCCTGGGTGGGTTGTTACCTTTCTGCACCAAAATGTACTTTTTAATAAAAGATACATTATTTCAATGACAGACCCTTGGGCGAGGATTTTCTCCGTCGGTCGCCGAGCGGTCTCTGCCAGCAACCCACTCTGGCTCGCTATTACAGGCGAATCAGGGGGATTTTCCGAAAGCACGCGGTGCTCCCTGCGTTTTGAGCTGGCACGGAATCTGCTCTGCTTAAAATGTACATTTTAATATTTGGTACATTTTTTTAGATTTTTGCGGAGTGAGCCATGCACCCTGATTCGCTGAACGACGCCACGGCCATGGCGCAAGCCTTTGCCTCGGGCCGCACCGATCCGGTCCAGGTTCTGGAGCAGGCCCTGGCGTTGGCCGAGGCGACGCCCCATGTGTTCATTTCCCTGTGCCCGACCCGGGCCCGGCGCGAGGCTGAGGCGGCGGCCGCCCGCTGGCGGGACGGCCAGCCGCTGAGCCTGCTCGATGGCGTGCCCCTGGCCTGGAAGGACCTGTTCGACCTGGCCGGCAGTATCACCACCGCCGCCGCCCAGGTGCGTCGCGAGGCGCCGCCGGCCAAGGTGGATGCGCCCAGCGTACGGAAGCTGTGCCGGGCCGGGCTGGTCAGCCTGGGCAAGACCAACCTCAGTGAGTTCGCCTATTCCGGGCTCGGCCTGAACCCGCACTTCGGCACTCCGATCAACCCCCACAGTGATGCCCAGCCACGGATTCCCGGTGGTTCCTCGGCAGGTTCCGCGGTGGCGGTGGCGGCCGGCATCGTGCCGATCGCCATGGGCACCGACACTGCCGGTTCGATCCGCATTCCCGCAGCCTTCAATGGCCTGGTGGGTTACCGCGCCACCTCCTTGCGCTATGACCGCGAGGGGGTGTTTCCCCTGGCCGAAAGCCTCGACAGCCTCGGGCCGCTGACCCGCAGCGTGCGCGATGCCTGGCTGATCGACGGGCTGTTGCGCGGTGGCGACCCCCGGCAATTGCCGCCGCCCCGCAGCCTGGCTGGGCAACGCTTCTGGGTCGATTCGCAAGTGCTTGACGACAGCCGTACCCAGGCCGCCGTGCGGGCCAATCTGCTGGTGGTCATCGAACGCCTGCAACAGGCCGGGGCGCTGGTGGAGCAACGGCCGCTGCACAGCCTGCAAGCCACCCTGCAACTGATCCAGGAACACGGCTGGCTCGGCGCCGCCGAAGCCTTCGCCCTGCACCAGCCGTTGCTCGACAGCGAGTACGCCGAACAGCTCGATCCGCGGGTGCGACGGCGCCTGGAAAGCGCCCGGCAGATGCCCGCCAGCCGCCTGCTGCGGCTGTACCAGGCGCGGCGCCAGTTGCAGCAACAGGTGCAGGACGAACTGGACGGCGCCGTGCTGATCACCCCCACCGTGGCCCATGTGGCGCCGCCCCTGGCGCCCCTGGAGCAGGACGACGAGCTCTTTGCCCGGACCAACCTGGCGACCCTGCGCCTGACCATGCCCGGCAGTTTCCTCGACATGCCCGGCGTGGCGCTGCCCAGCGGCCGCGATGCCCAGGGCTTGCCCACCGGGCTGTTGCTGAGCCTGCCCCAGGGCCATGACCGGCAACTGCTGGATGCAGCCCTGGCGCTGGAGGCGGCGTTGCCGCGCTAGCTCCGACGATTTTTTTCAACCACAAGCAATCACTGGAGGCCGCTCATGGCTAAAGAAATTCTCTGTGCATTTGGTGTCGATGTGGACGCGGTGGCCGGCTGGCTCGGTTCCTACGGCGGCGAGGATTCGCCGGACGACATCTCCCGCGGCCTGTTCGCCGGCGAGGTCGGCGCGCCGCGCCTGCTCAAGCTGTTCGAGCGCTATGGCCTGCGCACCACCTGGTTCATTCCCGGCCACTCGATGGAAACCTTTCCCGAGCAGATGAAGGCGGTGGCCGAGGCCGGCCACGAGATCGGCGTGCACGGCTACAGCCACGAAAACCCCATCGCCATGACCGCCGAACAGGAAGAGATCGTCCTCGACAAATCCATCGAGCTGATCACCCGGGTCACCGGCAAGCGCCCCACCGGCTACGTTGCGCCCTGGTGGGAATTCAGCAAGGTGACCAACGAGCTGCTGCTGAAAAAGGGCATCAAGTACGACCACAGCCTGATGCACAACGACTTCCATCCCTACTACGTGCGGGTCGGCGACAGCTGGACCAAGATCGACTACAGCCAGCACCCCGACACCTGGATGAAACCTCTGGTGCGCGGCCAGGAAACCGACCTGGTGGAGATCCCGGCCAACTGGTACCTGGACGACCTGCCGCCAATGATGTTCATCAAGAAGGCGCCCAACAGCCACGGCTTCGTCAACCCGCGGCACCTGGAAGAAATGTGGCGCGACCAGTTCGACTGGGTCTACCGCGAGCACGAGCACGCGGTGTTCACCATGACCATCCACCCCGACGTCTCCGGCCGCCCGCAAGTGCTGTTGATGCTCGAACGCCTGATCGAACACATCCAGAGCCATGCCGGTGTGCGTTTCGTCACCTTCGACGAGATCGCCGACGACTTTATCCGCCGCCACCCGCGCAACCGCTGATCCCGGCCACTTCATCGAGGCGTGATTGATGTCTATCTATAACAAGCTCGACCTGACTGGCTGGAAACCCCAGCAGTTGACCCCGGCCCAAGTGCGCTTCGCCACCTGGATCGCCTTCTTCGCCTGGGTGTTTGCGGTGTACGACTTCATTCTGTTTGGCACCCTGCTGCCGGAGATCGGCCGGCACTTCGGCTGGGGCGAGGTCGAGCAGGCCGAGATCGCCACCTGGGTGGCGGTGGGCACCGCGGTGGTGGCCCTGGCCATCGGGCCGCTGGTGGACAAGCTGGGCCGGCGCATGGGCATCATTTTCACCGTCAGCGGCTCGGCCATCTGCTCGGCGCTGACCGCCATCGGCGGCGCCTGGGGCAAGTCGCCGCTGATCCTGATCCGCTCCCTGGGCGGCCTGGGCTATGCCGAGGAAACGGTGAACGCCACCTACCTCAGCGAGCTCTACGCGGCATCCGACGACCCGCAACTGGCCAAGCGCCGGGGCTTCATCTACAGCCTGGTGCAGGGCGGCTGGCCGGTGGGGGCGCTGATCGCCGCCGGGTTGACCGCGGTGTTGCTGCCGATCATCGGCTGGCAAGGCTGCTTCATCTTCGCCGCGATCCCGGCCATCGTCATTGCGGTGATGGCGCGCAAGCTCAAGGAGAGCCCGCAGTTCCAGATCCACCAGCGCATCAGCCAACTGCGCAAAAGTGGTTCGGTGAGCGAGGCCCAGGCGGTGGCGCTGACCTATGGCGTGGACTATGACGAGCACAGCAAGGCCGGCCTGGCCGCGGCCTTTCGTGGCCCGGCGCGGCGCGCGACCCTGGTGATCGGCGCGGCGATCCTGCTCAACTGGGCGGCGATCCAGGTGTTCAGCGTGCTCGGCACGTCGGTGATCGTCAGCGTGCACCACATCTCCTTCGAGAACTCGCTGATCATCCTGGTGCTCTCCAACCTGGTGGGCTACTGCGGCTACCTGAGCCACGGTTGGATGGGCGACAAGATCGGCCGGCGCAATGTCATCGGCCTGGGCTGGATGCTCGGCGGCCTGTCGTTCGCCGGCATGCTCTATGGCCCGAGCAACATGCCGATGGTGGTGGGGCTCTACAGCCTGGGCCTGTTCTTCCTGATCGGCCCGTACTCGGCGGCGCTGTTCTTCATCAGCGAAAGCTTCCCTACCAGCATCCGCGCCACCGGCGGCGCGATCATCCACGCCATGGGGCCGATCGGCGCGGTGGTGGCGGGGTTCGGCGCCACCCAGGTGCTGTCCGCCGGTGGCGACTGGCAGACCTCGGCGCTGTATTTCGGCGCGCTGCCTTGTTTCCTCTCCGGTGCGCTGATGTTCGCCGCGCGCCATGTGCGTCCTGAATCCGTTCAATAAGGAAAGTTATCCATGACTCAAAAAGTCGCCGTGATCACCGGTGCCGCCAGCGGCATCGGCCAGGCCCTGGCCGTGGCCTATGCACGGGCCGGTGTGGCGGTGGTGGGCGGGTATTTCCCCGCCGACCCCCATGACCCGCAAGCCACCCGCGACCTCGTGGCCGAGGCGGGCGGGCACTGCCTGATGCTGCCCCTGGACGTGACCGACAGCGCCTCGGTGGACGCCCTGGCCGAGCAGGCAGTGGCGCACTTTGGCCGCCTCGATTACGCCGTGGCCAATGCCGGCCTGCTGCGCCGCGCACCCTTGCTGGACATGACCGACGCGGCCTGGAACGCCATGCTCGATGTGGACCTGACCGGGGTCATGCGCACCTTCCGCGCGGCGGTCAAACACATGGGTGAGGGCGGTGCCCTGGTGGCGATCTCCTCGATTGCCGGTGGCGTCTACGGCTGGCAGGACCACGCTCACTACGCCGCGGCCAAGGCCGGGGTGCCGGGGTTGTGCCGCTCGCTGGCGGTGGAACTGGCGGCCAGGGGCATTCGCTGTAACGCGGTGATCCCGGGGTTGATCCAGACCCCGCAGTCGCTGGACAGCCAGAACTCCCTGGGCCCGGAAGGCCTGGCCAAGGCGGCCCGGGCCATCCCCCTGGGCCGGGTCGGGCGGGCCGATGAAGTGGCGTCCCTGGTGCGTTTTCTCACCAGCGAAGAGTCCAGCTACCTCACCGGGCAGAGCATCGTCATCGATGGCGGCCTGACGGTGCGCTGGCCGGATTGAACCCCGTCGCCAGCCAGCCGGCTCCTGCAGGCGGCTCATCGCCTCCTTTGGCGCTGGCTGGCCAGCGAACCGCACACCCTTGAAGGAGAAAGTCCCATGCAACACCTGCACAACCGCCGCGCCGTGATCACCGGCGCCGGCAGCGGTATCGGCGCCGCTATCGCCCGGGCCTACGCGGTGGCGGGAGCACGCCTGCTGCTGGCTGACCGCGACCCCGCGCGCCTGGCCGAGAGCGCCCAAGCCTGCCGCGAGCTGGGCGCTGAAGTCGTCGAATGCGTGGCCGATGTCGGCAGCGTCGATGGGGCCCAGGCCGGAGTCGATGCCTGTGTCGAGCATTTCGGCGGCATCGATATCCTGGTGAACAACGCCGGCATGCTGACCCAGGCGCGCTGCGTCGATCTGTCCATCGAGATGTGGAACGACATGCTGCGGGTCGATCTCACCAGCGTCTTCGTCGCCAGCCAGCGGGCCTTGCCCCATATGCTGGCGCAGCGTTGGGGGCGGATCATCAACGTCGCCTCGCAGTTGGGAATCAAGGGCGGCGCCGAGCTGACCCACTACGCCGCGGCCAAGGCCGGGGTCATTGGTTTCACCAAGTCCCTGGCCCTGGAAGTGGCCAAGGACAACGTACTGGTCAACGCCATCGCCCCGGGGCCGATCGAGACGCCGCTGGTGGCCGGCATTAGCAGCGCCTGGAAAACCGCCAAGGCCGCCGAGCTGCCCCTGGGGCGCTTCGGCCTGGCCGATGAAGTGGCGCCCACCGCGGTGCTGCTGGCCAGCGAGCCGGGGGGCAACCTGTTCGTCGGCCAGACCCTGGGCCCGAACTCCGGGGATGTCATGCCATGAAGGAGGGCTGAGCATGTGCGGGTTATGCGGGCTGCTGGGCGAAGACGTGCACTGGAGCGACCCGCTGGGGGATGAACTGCCCCGGCGTCGCGAACGCTTGCGCAGAATCGCCGCGATCAACCGGGTACTGGTGCCGTTGCGGCTCAAGGTCGAAGACTTCCAGGGCTCGGCCTATCTGCTGCTGGGGGCGACCGGCCGCCAGGAACTGGCCAGCGGCCTGGAGCAGCTGTGGAGCCTGGCCGAATCCATGCTCGGCCGGCCCCTCGATCCTCTGGACCCTGTGATTCTCAAGCACCTGGAGCAACAGCCATGAGCCTGCCCCTGAACGTCATCACCGGGTTTCTCGGCAGTGGCAAGACCACCTTGCTCAACCGCCTGTTGCAGGACCAGAGCCTGGGGGACACGGCGCTGCTGATCAACGAGTTCGGCGATATCGGCATCGATCATTTGTTGGTGCAGGAGGTGGCGCCGGACACCGTGCTGCTGCCCAGCGGCTGTGTCTGCTGTTCGGTTCGCGGCGAACTGAAAGAGGCGCTGCTGGCGCTCCTTGCGCGGCGTAGCCGGGGCGAGGTTCCGGCCTTTCGCCGGGTGCTGCTGGAAACCACCGGGCTGGCCGACCCGGCGCCGATCCTGGCCACGGTGAACAACGATCCGCAATTGCGCGGGCGGGTGCACATCGGCCTGCTGGTGACCCTGGTGGATGCCAGCCACGCGGCGTTGCAAGAGCGCCTGCACCCGGAGTGGCTGGCCCAGGTGGCGGCCGCGGATCGCTTGCTGCTGAGCAAGACCGATTGTGTCGACGAAGCAACCCAGGCGGCATTGCGCGAGCATTTGCAGCAGCTCAATCCCGGGGCCCCCCTGTTGCTGACCCAGGCGATCCAGAGTGGCGATCAGCTGTTGCTGGGGGAGGGGCTGCGCGGCGCGACGGCCGAGCGGGAAGTGGCGCGCTGGCAGTTGCAGGGGCCACTCAAAGCGGCTGCGCCACAGCATGGCGCGGCGCAAGTGTGCAGCCTGGAGTTCGAGCAAGCCCTGGATTGGGTGGGCTTCGGGGTCTGGTTGTCGATGCTGCTAAGATGCCACGGCGAACGAATTCTGCGGGTGAAAGGATTGCTCAACATCAACGCCAACCAGGCCCCCATCGTCATCCATGGCGTGCAGCATTGCCTGCACGCACCCGTGCATTTGCCCCGTTGGCCCAGTGCCGACCATCGCTCGCGGCTGGTGTTTATCCTGCGCGGGCTGGAGCCCGAACAACTGCGCCGCTCCTTCGAGGTGTTCGCCCGCAGTTTCGCCCCGGCCGCCGGGGAGAGTGCCTGATGGCGGCGACGCAACCGGTCACCCTGCGGGTGCTGGGCACCTCGGTGACCCTGCTCGAATCCCTGCGGGTACGCGCCGAGCAGGACCTGGGCATCCGCCTGGTGTATCAGGTACACGATGTGGAGCAGGCCCAGCGCATCGCGGTGATGCAGCCGGATAGCTACGACCTCTATGACCAGTGGTTTCACAACGTCGATTTTGTCTGGCCGGCCCAGGCGATCCAGCCCATCGATACCCGGCGCATTGCCCTGTGGCACGAGATCAACGACCTGCCCAAGCGCGGGCGCCTGTCGCCGGACGATCGCCTGGGCAGTGGCAGCGTGCCCAGCGAACGGCTCTATGTGCAGCACGACGGTAGCCTGGGCAGCACGGCCAGCGAGCGCATCAGCATGCTGCCGCTGACCCACAACGCCGACAGTTTCGCCTACCGCCCGGAGCGCCTGCCGGCGGGCTTTTCCAGCGCCAACGAAAGCTGGGGCTGGCTGCTGGAGCCGGCCTGGAGCGGGCGCATTGCCTTGCAGAGCGATGCGGCGATCGGTGCCCTGGACGCCGCCCTGGCGGTGCAGGGCTGTGGCCTGGAATCCTTCAAGGACATCGGCAACCTGAGCATCGAAGAGATCGACCGGCTGGCGCAGATCCTGGTGCGCAAGCAGCGTGAAGGGCACTTCGCGGCGTTCTGGTCGGACGATGAAGAGGCCGCGCAACTGATGCTCAGCCCGCGCATCGATATCCAGAGCCTGTGGTCGCCGACGCTGATGCGCCTGCACCGGGCGGGGGTCAAATACCGCCTGGCAGTGCCGAAGGAAGGTTACCGCGCCTGGTTCGGCGGGCTGTCGTTGTCGCGCCACGCCAAGGGCGCGGTGCTGGATGCAGCCTATGCCTACCTCAACTGGTGGCTGTCGGGCTGGCCCGGTGCGGTGATGGCACGCCAGGGCTACTACATCGGCAACCCGGCGCGTACCCGCGATCACCTGAGCAGCGCCGAGTGGGATTACTGGTACGCCGGCAAACCGGCCCGGGAAGAGTTGCCGGGCAGCGACGGCGAACCGCTGATCGATATCGGCGAGACCCGCGATGGCGGTTCCTACCCGCAGCGCATGGGGCATATCGCCGTGTGGAACTCGGTGATGGACGAGCACAACTACCTGGTGCGGCGCTGGGGGGATTTCCTGCGGGCGGGGCGGGTCGCGGGCCGGGGCAAAGGCTGAAGGTCAAAGCCCCAGGCGCGCCAGCTGGCGCAGGTCGGCGATCACCGCGGGGTTGCCGCCTTCGAGCACATCCAGGCGCATCTGCGCGATCAGCGATTTCAGCAGTTGGGTCTGGCTCATCCGGGTGGCTTGCAGCAGGCGCGCAAGATCCTCGGCCACATAGTGGTTGACCTTCAGCGACAGGCGTTTCATGGCATGCACGGCAGGCAACTGGCGGGCCTCGGCCTGCTCGGCCAGGTACGCGACGAAGCCGCTGTGCACTTGCTCCAGGGAAGACGCCGCGGGGGCGCTGAAGTAGTAGCCGAGGAACAGTTTGCGCATCTGCACTCCGGCATCCGGGGCCACGCAGTGCATCGCCGCATCCAGTACATCGAGGTAGACCGCCGGCAGCCGCGCCTCGATGGAGGTCAATGATTGCTTGCGCGCTTCCTTGATCGCCGGTGTGGACTGGGGCGGGATGGCCACCACCGTGGCGCAGAGGTCGCAAACCCCCACCAGGATGTCCCGGGCCAGGCCATGGCCGTCGCTGAAAGGGACGTCGCTCCGCAGGTAGGTGATGCCGACGACCTGTTGGCAATGCTCGCAGAGCGCCTTGCCCCGGTCGCCTTGCAGAAAGAGTTTCATGGGTTGCCCTCATCGGTGAACGCTGATGAACCACGCATCTGGCTCGATAAAGTAGAACTTGATGTACCCGCCGGCCTTTTTCAGCACGTGGACCGCGATGCCCGGGACGCTGTGGTGGGCGCTGCAACTGTGGTCCTGGCCCTTGCAGGCATTGATGACTTCGATCAGTTGACTGGTCGAGACCTCGCCGGTGGCCAGCAGGTTCTTGACCTCGATCGAGCCGCGCGCGGCATGCAGATAGTGGCCGCTTTGTAAGGCATTGATCAGGTCCCGCCTGACCTTCCTGAAGCCTCTGTCCATGACGTCTTCTCGTTTGTACGATAACTTTCGTACATAATCAATGAAAAGTTGACTGAAAGCGCCCAAAGGCATTTCAGCGGTTTTCAGGGGGGCGTCGATCTTAGCCCGGCAGGTGCGGGCGGCAGGGCTTGGCTAACGGTTTGCAATACATCCGTGATGGCCAACGGCTGGCCTGTTGCGGTGCGTCCGATGCACCGCAGCCAGTTGCCGTCAGAAGAAGCGGGTCACGCTGATCTTGGCGTTGCGCCCCAGGCTGGATGCGTTATCGCCGCTCAGTGGTGGGCGATAGTCACGGTTGAACATGTTGTCCAGGGTGAAGTTGACTTCGGTGCCCTTGAGGTAAGGCTGCTGGGGTTTCCAGTTGGCGAACAGGCCGTGCACGTTGTAGCGGTCGTTCTTGTACTGGTCCCAATAGGCGTCGCCCAGGGCGCTGCCCGGACCGCCGGCATAGATGTCGCTGGGCACCCGGTCGGTCTGGCGCACCCACTGGCCCTGCCAGCCTACTTGGGCATCCCACTGAGGAATCTTCACCCCCAGGCTGGCCACCCACTTGCGTGGCGGGATGTCCCGGGCCCAGACGTTCGGCCCCCAGGGGTTGGTGTAGGCCCCTTCATGCTTGCCGGTGATCCATGAGTAGGACAGGGAGCCGAACAGGTAGGTCGAGTCGTAGAAGCTTTCCACCTCGAAGCCCTTGATGGTCAGGTCGCCGATGTTGCGATAGACCCCGATGGTCGGCTGGTTGCACACCTGGCTGATGCTCTTGCCGCTGGTGAGTTGCTCGGGGCAGCCGATCCCGAGGTTCTTCATGATTTCGTCTTTGATGGTGTTGTGGAACAGCGTGGTACGCACCTGTACGCGGTCGGCCTGGGTGAACACGTCGGAGAAGCTGGTGATGTTACCGGCGCGCAACGCGGTGATGCGTTCCGGGTCGAGGTCGCGGCTGGTGGCGGAACGGGTGGAGGCGGCCGACTGGACCTCGTACTGCTCGTCGATCACCGGCGCGCGCCAGGTCTTGCTGTAGTCGGCAAACAGGGCGAATTGCGGGGTCACTGTCCAGAACGCCGACAGCCGAGGCGACCAGCCGGTGTAGGTCTTGTCGCCGTAATCGTGGCCCGCCACCGGGTCGGGGCTGTTGTAGAACGGTGCGTCGTTCTTCTCGCCGCGGTTGCGCACATGGTCGTAGCGCAGGGACGGGGTCAGGGTGAAGTCCCCCAGGGTGATGGCGTCCTGGATGTAGAAGGCATTGTTGTCGACCTTGCCGTGGGGCATGAAGCCCGGCTGGTAGTGGCCGTAGTTGTACTTGGGCACTTCATAGGTCTTGCCCGGCATCCACATGTCCACTTCGCGAGTGTGCTTGCGGATCTGGAGGCCATTGGTCAGCGCGTGTTCCAGCGGGCCGGTGCTGAAGCGGCTGGTGTTTTTCAGGGCCAGGATCTTGTCGTCATAGCCCACGGTGATCTTGCGGCCACCGGAGGCCGGCTGGAAGAAGGCGTTCGGCCCGCGTTCGTCGGTCTGGTCGGTGGTGGAATCGGAGTACTTGGCCTCGAAGTCGATCCATGGATTGTCCACGGGGGTGTACTGGTACTTGGCGATCCAGGTGGTGTCGATGGTATTGCGCTGGGCCAGGAAGCGGCGGGTGGCGCCGTCATAACCGTACTTGTTGATGTCGCTCTGGCTCGGTGGCGTCGGGTAGCTCTTGGCCGAGAAGGGCGCCCAGATGTCGCTGTTGGAGCGCATGTAGCTAAAGCCCAGGCGATGTTCGTCGGTCAGTTGCATGTTCAGCTTGAACAGCTCGCCTTCCATGTCCTGGGCGGTATTGGGCAGGCGCTTGGGGTTGATCGGGTAGGCGTTGCGCGGGTCGGGCTGGGCGCTGGCGATCTTCATGTCGTCGCCGTCGCGCTTGGTCCAGTAGGCCAGGGCATCGAAGCGGTGATCATCGGTACGGCCGTACACCGCGCCGGTGTAGGCCTGTTCATGGCTGTTGCTGCTGTAGCCGTACTTGACCATGGCGCCGGCGTTGCGACCTTCCTGCAGCAGGTCCGGGGCGTCCTTGGTCTCCATGTGCACGGTGCCGCCGAAACCACCGTTGCCGGTCTCGGGGGAGTGCGGGCCTTTTTCCACTTCGATGCGCTTGATCAGCTCCGGCTCGATGAACACCGAACCCTGCTGGTAGCGTTCGAAGCCGCTCTTGGTGGCGCCATCAACGCTCATCGGCACGTCTTCGGCATCCCCCAGGCCCCAGATGTTGATGGTCTGGCCGCCGGGTTTGAGCGAGCCGCCCAGGCTCACGCCGGGCAGGGTGTCGATCAGGCTGACCACGTTGGTGGCCTGGTGGCGATCGATTTCCGCCTGGTTCAGGGTCGAGCGGCCGACACTGGAGGAATCCACTTCGGTGCCGTTGCCGATCACGCTCATGGCCCCCAGTTGCAGGGCCGAACCACTGCTCAGGTTGGTGTCGGCTGGGCGCACGATGTAGGTGTTGTCGACCTTCATCAGGTTGAACCGGCCGTCCTGCAGCAAGGTGCGGATCGCCTCTTCCGGGCTGTAGTCACCCTGCAGGGCCGGCGCCTTGGCGTTGCGCAGCAGTTGCTCATCGAATAGCAGTTGGATCTTCGCCTGCTGGGCGATCTGGCTCAGGGACGCGGCCAGAGGCTGCGCCGGCAACTGGAAATGCAGCGGCCCGGCCTGGGCCTGCAGGCTCAATGCCAGGCAGGCGGCGAGCAGGGTCGGGCGGGTACGGACTAACGGAACAGGCAAGAGCGCGCGAAACATGACTTCCCCCAGAGCGGCTTAAAGGCCAAAAAAGCGCTGCGTACAGATCGCAGACGGGAGGAAGACGCGGCAGTGAAAAAAAACCTCATATGCGAATGCAAAATATTCTCATATGAATGAATCAACGAGCTTCAAGTCTCAGCTGGCCGTTGGCCAGGGGGACGGCTTTTACCGGAACCAGCACGGGCAGTGCCTTGATCAGGGCGTCGGGGTCGTTGACATCGAGGTTGCCCGAAACCTTGTAGGCCCCCAGCGAACCCTCGGCCAGTTGCACCGGCTGGCGCCGATACAGGTTCAACTCGTCCACCAGGCTGGCCAGGTCGCGGTTGCGAAAGGCCAGGTGCCCGCTGCGCCAGTCCGCCACCTCATCGCTGTCCAGGGTCTGCTGGCGCAGGGTGCCTTTGTGCAGGTCATAGGTGGCTTGCTGGCGGGCGCCGAGCAGGGTCAACTCCCCGGGCTTGCCGTCCGGGCTGAAGGCCACCTGGCCGTGGGCGACGCTGACCACCAGCTGGCGCTGGCCACGACGCACGTCGAAGGCGGTACCCACCACCCGCACTTTGGCCGCGCCGCTGTGCACCCATAGCGGGCGCTCCTTGTCGGCAGCCACTTCCAGGTACAGCTGGCCCTGTTGCAGGTAGATATCACGCTGCTGGGCGCTGAAATCCACTTTCACCTGGGTATTGGCGTTGACGTACAGGGTGCTGCCATCGGGCAGCTTGAAGGCGCGGGCGCCCTTTTCCTGGGCCGCCACCTGCTGGATGTAGGGCCCCTGGGGCGTGCCCAGGTTGACGGCCAGCACCGCACAAAGCACCGCGGCGGCTACCGCCAGGGCCGGGCGCCAGGGGGCGGGCTTGCGCCGGGGCAGGGGGATGGGCCGGCTCAGTTGCTGCAATTGCGCAAGATCGACCCACAGTTCTTCGAACTCGGCATAGGCCCGGGCGTGGGCCGGCTCGCTGACCCAGGCATCGAAAGCCTTGCGCGTGGCGCGGTCCGGGTCGTTGCGGTTGCGGGCGAACCAGCTGGCGGCCTCGGCGTCGATCTGCTCGCTGTCGAGGTCGTTGTGGGTGCCGGAAAAGCGGGTCATTCAGGCTGCTCCTTGCCGTTTTCTCGTTCTAGGTGCCGCTTGCAGTGCAGCAGGGCAAAGGCGATGTGTTTTTCCACCATGCTCACTGAAATGCCCATGCGCTCGGCGATCTGCGTCTGGCTCAGCCCTTCGAAGCGGTGCAGCATAAGGGCTTCGCGGCGGCGCGGCGAGAGTTGGGCGAGGACTTCTTTCAACTGTTCCAGGCGTTGCAGGCGCTGGGCCGCAGGCAGGGGCTCGTGCTGTTCGTCGGCCAGGGGTTCGTTGTCCAGGCTTTGCTCATGGTGCCCGTCGTGATGAGCCCGGGAGCGTACCTGCTGGCGCCGCCAATGATCACGCAGCAGGTTGCGTGCCATCTGGAACAGAAAGGCCCGGGGCTGTTCGACCTGGGCCCGGTCACGGTAGTCGAGCCATTGGGTGAACACGTCCTGGGTCATGTCCGCCGCGTCGCTGGCGTTGTCCGTGCGTTTACGCAAAAAATGCAGGATGTCCGCATAGAACCCGCGAACAGAGTCCGCCGACGCAGAGTCGGGCTTGGAGCGAGACATGGATATCCTTCTTGACGACGCGGTGAGCACAAGGTCGCGAATGATATCGAGAATTATTGCTATTTGTCATCCGGGCGATTGATGATCCACCAGCACCGCCTACGCACCCGAAATACCCTTCCTCGCAGGAGCGCGCTTGCCAGCCAGGGTGCCCTTGCGAGCGATGCCAGGCTTGCGGCCCTTCGCCGGCAAGCCGGCTCCCACAGTGCAGAGGCGGGGTCTGTAGGAGCTGGCTTGCCAGCGAAGCGGTTCAGATGACGAAGAAGCCGTGGGTGCCATCCCGGCCCAACTGCGCCACGAGGCCGAATTCCCAGTCCAGGTAGCCCTGCATGGCCTCTTTCGGGTTGTCGGTGCCCTCATAGGGGCGCCGGTAGCGGTCGATCCGGGGTGAAGCCAGTTGCTGACGGCTTTCTTCCACGGGCAGGCCGGCTTCGATCCACGCCGCGGTGCCACCGCTGAGGAGGAACACCGGGCGCTGGGTCAGGGCCTGCAATTGAGGCACCACGAAGCGCGCCAGCAAGCTGCTGCCGCAGGTCAGGACATAGCGCTCCGGCTGTGGCAACTGGGCCAGGGCTTCCTGCAACTGGCTGGGCAGCACCCACCAGGCGCCGGGGATGTGGCGCTGCACGTAGTTGGCGCTGGCGGTGAAGTCCAGTACCAGGGTGCCGGGCTCCTGAAGCCAGGTGGCGAGGGTGCGGGGGCTGATTTCTTCGGCCGGCGAGGTGTCCGGCAGTGGCGCCTGCCAGGGGCCGCGCACGCTGAAGTCGCTGTCGCGCAGGCCGTCCAGCACCGCCACCTGCCAGCCCATCTGGGCCAGCCAGGAAGCGCTCATGTTGGCGCGCACGCCGTCGTCGTCCACCAGGACCAGGCGCGCACCGCGCACGCTGGCGAAGTGGTCGGTTTCCTGCACCAGTTGCCCGCCGGGGGTGGAGCGGGCGCCGGGCAGGTGGCCGGCGGCGAATTCCTCCGGGGTGCGCACATCGAACAGGTAGCTGGTGCGCTTGGGGTCGGCCTGCCAGCGCCGCCACTGGGCCAGGTCGATGCGTGCCACGTCGGCGCGGTCGGCCACGGCCCGAGCGGCTTCTTGGGCCGGGGCCCGCTGGGCCTCGTTGATGGCCTTGAAGCGCCGGCTCTGACCGTGTTCGAGCTTCTGCCCGGCCAGGGTCCAGCCGATGGTGCCATTGCGCAGCGCCGCCACCGGGTTGGGAATGCCGGCATTCACCAGGGACTGGGTGCCGATGATGCTGCGGGTGCGCCCGGCGCAATTGACCACCACCCGGGTGCGGGGATCGGGGGCCAGCTCACGCACCCGCAGCACCAGTTCGGCCCCGGGCACGCTGGTGCTGCCGGGGATGCTCATGGTCTGGTATTCGTCGAAGCGCCGGGCATCGAGCACCACCAGGTCGGCCTGCTGGTCGAGCAGCGCCTGGAGCTCTTCGGCGGCCAGGGACGGGGTGTGGCGCTCGGCTTCCACCAGTTCGCCAAAGGCCTTGCTCGGCACGTTGACGTCCTTGAACAGCTCGCCGCCGGCGGCGCGCCAGCCCTCCAGGCCGCCTTCGAGCAGAGCGACATCGCTGTAGCCCAGTTGCCGCAGGCGCGTGGCGGCGCGTTGGGCCAGCCCTTCACCCTGGTCATAGAGGGTGATCGGGGTGTCGCGCCGGGGGATGCGCGCATACACCTCCAGCTCCAGTTTCGACAGCGCGATGTTGGCCGCGAACAGCGGGTGGGCCTCGGCGAAGGGCGCTTCTTCACGCACATCGATCAGTGCCAGTTCCTGGCGGTCGAGCAGGGCCTGGCGGATCTGTGCCGGGCTGCGGGTCGGGAAATCGGTCATTGCAGGGGCTCCTTCGACAAGTTCCAGAGGTTAGGCAGCAAATGGTTGGAGTAGCCGGAGACAAAGGGTTTTTCCTGGCCGTCCAGGTCGTACACGGCGCGCTGCACGGCACCGATATTGGCGCCATACACATGGATGCTGACGGATACCCGATCGGCATAGGCATTGCTCACCTGATGGATGTCGCCAATGCGTGGCGACACCGCTTCCACCTGGCCCGGCACCAGGCGCAGCGGCGCGCCGGCAGGCTGCAGGCGGCCGTCGGCCAGGCGTTCGAACCCCTGGCTGTCCTCGGCGCCGCGCAGCATGCCGATCAGGCCCCAGACCCGGTGGTCGTGGATCGGTGTGCGCTGCCCAGGGCCCCAGACGAAGCTGACGATGGAGAAGCGCTGGCGCGAGTCGGCATGCAGCAGAAACTGCTGGTAGCGCTGCGGATCCGGCTGGGCGAAGGCCGCGGGCAGCCAGTCGTCCTGGCTCACCAGCTGGTGCAGCAGCGCGGCGCCCTGGTCCAGCACCCGGGCTTCATCGGGATGGCTGTCCAGCAGCTCGGCCAGGGCGGCGATAAAGTCCCGCAGGCGGGCGAAGTTGGCTGATTCGATGGCGACTGTCGTGGCGTTGTGGGGCATGGGCTCCCTCCGTGGACACAAGGCAAATGACGCGAACTACACGGGCGAGCTAAAAGGTATTATTCTTATCGAACATTTTTCCAGTCATTTATTATGCGAAAAAAGAATGAAGATAGATGATCTGAATGCGTTCGTGGCGGTAATCCGCTGCCAGACCATCAGCCAGGCGGCCGATGCCCTGCAGTTGACCCAGCCGGCCATTACCCGCCGGGTGCAGAATTTCGAGGAAGCCCTGGGGGTGGAATTGCTGGACCGCAACACCAAGCCGCTCAAGCCCACCAGCATGGGCTTGCGGGTCTATGGCCAGTGCCTGGAAGTGCTGCGCAGCATCGACGCGCTCAATGAACTGGTGGCCAATGACGGCGCCCCCAGTGGTGCCCTGCGCATCGGCGTGCCGCAGACCATCGGCGATGTGGTGCTGCTCGATGCCCTGAGCCAGTTGAAGGCGCTGTATCCGCAGTTGCAGACCTCGGTGGCCACGGGCTGGGGCAGCCACCTGTTGAGCAAGGTCGAGAACGGTGAGCTGGATGTGGTGGCGGCGCTGTTTCCCGCTGGCAAGGTCTTCCCCGAAGGGGTGGTGGGCCGTTCCCTGGGCAGCATGAACCTGGTGGTGGTGGCGGCCAAGGGCGAGGTGCGCAAGCGCTCGTGCAAACTGGCCGACTGTTACCAGCGCGGCTGGGTGCTGAACCCTGACGGCTGCGGCTTTCGTGCCGGCCTGCAACGGGCGCTGAGCGCACAGGGGTTGTCGTTGCAGATCAACCTGGAAACCTTCGGTACCGAGCTGCAACTGGGGTTGATCGCCAATGGCCTGGGCTATGGCCTGGTACCGCTACCGCTGCTGGAAAACAGCAGCCATCGGGACAAGCTGGAGATCGTCCCGGTCAGCGACTTCAAGCCGGTGATCGACCTGTGGCTGATCCACCCTCGTTTCCTCGGCAACCTGCAAGAACCGGTGAGCATGTTCGGCGAGATGGTTGCCGCCCGGGTCGGCAAGGCTGCGCCGTAGGAGCTGGCTTGCCCGCGAAGGCGCCCTCAAGGCCCGCGCCAACCTCAGGGGCTGTTCGCCGGAAAGCCGGCTCCTTCGGATTGTTTTTGATTATTGATTTGCATGTCTTGGCAATCATTGAATGCAATTTTTGTATATTAAGTTAGAACCAAAACGAATTTCACGGACGTTTTTTATGTAGTTAGCATGGGGCTCGAACGCGCTGAAATAAGGATGTTGCGATGCCTGCGCCAGCCCCCCTCACCTCGTCCCGTCGCTGGGCCGAGCGCCCCGGATACCAGCTCCTGGGCAACCTGCTGCTGCGCCTGGTCAGCCCGTTGCTGCTTCTGCTGGTGTGGGAACTGGCCTCGCGCAGCGGGCTGTTGCCGGCGCGGATCATCGCCGCTCCCAGTACCATCGGCGGCACCCTGTGGCAGATGCTCGGCAGCGGCGAACTGGCCGGGCACCTGTGGGTGTCCCTCAAGCGCGCCCTCAGCGGCCTGGCCATCGGCGTCAGCCTGGGCACGCTGCTGGCCCTGGTGGCCGGGTTGTCCCGGCGCGGTGAGCTCGCCATCGATTCCCCCATGCAGATGCTGCGCACCCTGCCGTTCCTGGCCATAGTGCCGCTGTTCATTCTCTGGTTCGGCGTGGGCGAGACGCCGAAGATCGCGCTGATCGCCCTGGGCACTACCTTTCCTATCTACCTCACGCTGTTTTCCGGCATTCGCAGCCTCGATCCCAAGCTGGTGGAGGCCGCGACCCTGCTGGGCCTCAAACGCTGGGAACTGATCGTCCACGTGATCCTGCCCGGGGCCCTGCCGGCGTTCTTCGTCGGCCTGCGCTATGCCTTCGGCATCAGTTGGCTGGGGCTGGTGGTGGTGGAGCAGATCAACGCCAGCGCCGGTATCGGCTACCTGGTCAACGACGCGCGGGACTTCATGCGCACCGATGTGATCGTCATCTGCCTCCTGGTCTACAGCGTGCTCGGCCTGGGCATCGACGGGCTGGTGCGCGGCCTCGAACGTTGCGCCCTGGCCTGGCGCCCGACCTTTATCAGGAACTGACCCATGACTTTGTCATTGCCCCAGCAGGGCCGCTTGCGCGCTGCCGTCGAATGCCGCCGGATCACCCGGCGCTTTGCCGGGCAGGCGGTGCTCGATGGCCTGGATCTGGACATCGCTCCCGGGGAGTTCGTGGCCCTGCTGGGCAGCAGCGGTTCGGGCAAGACCACCTTGCTGCGAACCCTGGCCGGGCTGGAGCCCATCGACCAGGGCCAGTTGCAGGTGCCTTCGGCCATGGCCGCGGTGTTCCAGGAGCCACGGCTGATGCCCTGGAAGCGCGTGTGGCGCAACGTTGCCCTGGGCGTGCGCGGGGCCGGGGCCCGGGAGCGGGCCGAGGCAGCGCTGGAGGAGGTCGGGCTGGCCCACCGGCTCAATGCCTGGCCAGGCACCTTGTCCGGCGGCGAGGCCCAGCGAGTGGCGTTGGCCCGAGCCCTGGTACGCGAGCCGCACCTGTTGCTGCTGGATGAGCCCTTCGCCGCTCTGGACGCCCTGACCCGGATCCGCATGCATCAATTGATCATCCGCCTGTGGCGGGTGCACACCCCGGCGGTGCTGCTGGTGACCCACGATGTCGACGAGGCACTGCTGCTGGCCGATCGGGTGCTGGTGCTGGCCAACGGGCAAATCGCCGAGCAATTACCAATCCGCCTGCCGCGTCCGCGTCAGGCCTCCACCCCGGGGTTCCAGGCACTGCGCGCGCGGTTGCTGCAACTGCTGGGTGTGGAAACCGAGGCCGAGCCGGCCGTCGACATCTCCCTTCCCTTGAGCAGGACTGCCAGCCGATGAGCCTTTCCAGCGTGCAACCGTCTCCGTCCGTGTCCCGTCCCGTCCCTGATCCTGACTCCAGCGAGTTCGCCGACCTGCTGCAGCAACTGAGCGAAGAATTCGCCGCCACCGCTGCCCACTATGACCGTCACAGCGAATTTCCCCACGCCAACCTGCAACGCCTGCACCAGCATGGCCTGCTGGCCCTGACCGTGCCCCGGGCCCTGGGCGGCAGCGAGGCGACCCTGGCCCAGGCGCGACGAGTGATAGGCGCCGTGGCCCGGGGCGAGCCTTCCACCGCGCTGGTGCTGGTGATGCAGTACCTGCAGCACACGCGCCTGCAACAGAACACGGCCTGGCCGCTGCACCTGCGCCAGCGCGTGGCCCGGGAGGCGGTGCAAGAGGGTGCCCTGATCAACGCCCTGCGGGTCGAGCCGGACCTGGGTACTCCGGCCCGGGGCGGTTTGCCGGCGACCCTGGCACGACGGGTCGAGGGCGGCTGGCTGCTCAGCGGGCGCAAGATCTACTCCACCGGCATTCCCGGGCTGACCTGGCTGGCGGTCTGGGCCCGCAGCGACGAGGCCGAGCCGCAAGTGGGTACCTGGCTGGTCCACCGTGACAGCCCCGGGATCAGCGTCGAGGAAACCTGGGACCACCTGGGCATGCGCGCCACCGGCAGCCACGACGTAATCTTCGATGAGGTGTTCGTGCCCGAGGAACAGGCGGTGGATATCCAGCCGGCCCACGTGCCCCGGCCCTCCGAACTGGACAGCAAGGGCGTGCTCTGGCTGGCGGTGCTGCTCTCGGCCATCTACGACGGCGTGGCCCGGGCCGCCCGCGACTGGCTGCTGGGCTGGCTGGCCCAGCGTGCCCCGGCCAACCTTGGCGCACCGCTGTCGAGCCTGCCGCGCTTTCAGGAGCTGATCGGGCGCATCGACGCCTTGCTGCTCAACAACCGGGTGCTGCTCGATGCCGCCGCCGAAGGGCGGATCGCCCCAGGGGAGGCGACCCAGATCAAATACCTGGTGACCAGCAACGCCATCAACGCCGTGGAGCTGGGCATCGAAGCCATCGGCAACCCCGGGCTGGCCCGGGGCAACCCCATCGAGCGGCATTACCGCGATGTGCTGTGCAGCCGCATTCATACCCCGCAGAACGACGCGATTCTCGGTGCCGTGGGGCGCGCCGCCTTTGCCTTGCCCAGCCGCGGAGCCCAGGCGTGACGCGCATCGCCAGCCAGCTCGACGAGCCCTTCAACCAGCGGTTGCGCCAGTGGCTGCCGGGGGTGGACGTACTGAGCCTGCCTCGGGGCCTGCCGTGTGGCTTGCCCGCCGATATCGAGGTGCTGCTGGCTGCGCCCCACGCCGATTTTCGCGACGCGCCAGAGCCGCCGGCGGGCTGGCCGTTTGGCCTGCGCTTCGTGCAACTGGTGACTTCAGGCCTGGATTATTTTCCTCGCTGGCTGTTCCAGGACCTGCCGGTGGCCAGTGCTCGGGGCAGCACCGCCGAAAGCATTGCCGAGTTTGCCCTGGCAGCGATCTTCGCCGCCGCCAAGCAACTGCCCCAGGTGTGGATCGAGCGCGCCGAGCACTGGCAGCAACGGCCGCTGGCCACGGTGGCCGGCAGTACCCTGGGGCTGTTCGGCTTTGGCAGCATCGCCCGGGAGCTGGCGCCCAAGGCCCAGGCCCTGGGCATGCAGGTGCTGGCCCTGCGGCGTTCGGCGCAGCCGTTCGAGGTGCCCGGGGTGGAGGCGGTGGCCGACCTGCATGAGCTGTTTGCCCGCGCCGATCACCTGCTGCTGGCGGTGCCCTTGACCGAGCAGACCCGGGGCATCATTGACGCCGATGTACTGGCAGCGGCCAAGCCAGGGTTGCACCTGATCAATATCGCTCGCGGTGCGCTGATCCATCAGCCGGCGCTGTTGCAGGCCCTGGACACCGGGCGCATCGCCCTGGCCAGCCTGGACGTGGCCGACCCCGAGCCGTTGCCCGAGGGGCATCCTTTCTATCGCCACCCGGGTATTCGCCTGTCGCCCCACACCTCGGCCAATTCGCCCCGGGTCTACCTGAATATCGCGCGCCTGCTGGGGCGCAATCTCCAGCGCTGGGGCGATGGTTTACCCCTGGAAAACCCGGTGGAGATCCAGCGTGGCTACTAACGCGCGGCTCCAGCCTTGGCTTGCAGCGTTTCGTGTAGCCGCTGCCGCAGGCTGTGCACGGCCCGAAGGGACGCCGGGGTTCTCAAGGCTGCTGAAGGTTCGGCGGGCGATCGCCAAGCAAGGTCCTGCGGGCCTTTTCGCACAGGGTGTTCATGACAATTTCAAGGAGAGCGGATATGACCGCACATTTTCGCCCCGCGGTGTATGACTTGCCCCGCGATGGCCATACGGTTTTTCGCTGGGAGCATCCGCCCCAGCAGGCCACCGTCGAGCTGGAGCGCCTGCAGCGCAAGCAGAGCCTGGCCGCTGCGTTCCGGGTGTTCGCCCGGCTGGGGTTCGACATGGGCGGCGCCGGGCACATCACGGTGCGTGACCCGGGGCGCCCGGACCATTTCTGGGTCAACCCGGTGGGGGTGTATTTCGGCCATGTACGGGTCAGCGACCTGTTGCTGGTCAACCCCGAAGGGGCGGTGATCGAAGGCGAGGGTGCGTTGAACCTGGCGGCGTTCGCCATCCATGCGGCGCTGCATGAAGCCCATCCCGAGGTGGTCGCCGCGGCCCATGCCCATTCGCTGTACGGCAAGGCCTGGTCGAGCCTGGGGCGCTTGCTCGATCCGCTGACCCAGGACGCCTGCGCTTTCTATGAAAGGCACGGGCTGTTCGACAACTTTTCCGGGGTGGTGCTGGAGGCCAGCGAGGGCGCGCGGATCGCCGCCGCACTGGCGGGGCGCAAGGCGCTGATCCTGCAGAACCACGGCCTGCTCACCGTGGGTGAAACCGTCGAGGCGGCGGTGTGGCGCTTCATCGCCATGGACAACGCCGCCCAGACTCAACTGCTGGCGGAAGCTGCCGGCACCCCGCGGCCCATTCCCCATGAGGTGGCGCGCCACACCGCGCGCCAGGTCGGCACCGAGTTTGGCGGCTGGTTCAGTTTCCAGCCTTACCGCGAGCGGATCGTGCGCGAAGAACCGGACTTTCTCGATTAAGGACCCTTGCCCATGCAGCGTCGTCATTTTCTCCAACTCTCGGCCCTGGCCGGTCTGGCCGCCGCCTTGCCGCGCCTGGGCCTGGGAGCCTCCGCGGACCTGTCCGGGGTCACCTTGAACGTCGCCACCTACAAGGGCGCGGCGCCGAGCTTCTTTGCCGAGGCGGGCATCGAACCGCCGCCCTACAAGGTCAAGTACGCTGAGTTCACCGGCGGCAACCTGAGCTTCGAGGCCCTGGTCAGCGGCACCCTGGACATCTCGCCGATGAGCGAGATCCCGCCGATCTTCGGGATCAAGAACCACGCCCCGGTGAAGCTGATCGCGGTGCTCACCGGCGACGTCAACAACCAGGCCTTCATCGTGCCCAAGGGCTCTGCGGTGCAGTCGGTGGCCGAGCTCAAGGGCAAGCGCATCGGTTATATCCGCTCCACCAGTTCCCATTACTTTCTGCTCAAGGCGCTGAAGGAGCAGGGCCTGGGCTTTGCCGATATCGTGCCCATGGCGCTGACGCCGCAGGACGGTTTTGCCGCCTTTCAGAACGGTGCCCTGGATGCCTGGGTCAGCTTCGGCTACTTCATCCAGCTGGCGGAACTGCGGGCCGGGGCCCGGGTATTGAAGACCGGCCAGGGCTACCTGTCCGGCAACTACGTGATCGCTGCCAACCAGCAGAGCATCGCCGACCCGGCCAAGCATGCGGCGATCACCGACTACATCCTGCGCGAGTACCGCTCCTGGCAGTGGATTGCCAGCCACCCCGAGGAATGGGCGACCAGGAGCGCGCAGATTCTCGGCATGCCCCGGGAGGTGTTCCTTGCCCAGTACCGGGCCCAGAGCGGCCCGCGCCTGCTGCAACCGGTGGACGACGCAGCGGTGAAATCCCAGCAGGACGTGGCCGACCTGTTCTTCGAGGCCGGCGTACTGCCCCAGCAACTGGACGTATCCGGCCTGTGGGACCGCAGCTTCCACTGGACCTGAGCCTGTAGCCGCCGGCTTGCCGGCGAAAGGGCGATGACGCCTTCGCTGGCAAGCCAGCTCCTACGGAACACCCGACACCCGAGGTAGGAGCCGGCTTGCCGGCGAAGAGGCCCTCAAGCCATGCGCTGCCCCTGATGACGCCTTCGCTGGCAAGCCAGCTCCTACGGAACACCCGACACCCCATGTAGGAGCCGGCTTGCCGGCGAAGAGGCCCACAAGCCATGCGCTGCCCCTGATGACGCCTTCGCTGGCCAGCCAGCGCCTACGGAACACCCGACACCCCAGGTAGGAGCCGGCTTGCCGGCGAAGAGGCCCTCAAGCCATGCACTGCCCCGCAGAACGCCTTTGCGATCCGGGGGGAAATTCTTTCATTGGCCAGGAGGCCGCATGTTTATCCGAACCTTGCTGTGCCTGGCGCTGGCCAGCCCCTTGGCCTTGGCCGACAGCCCCGCCCAAGCCCTGCACCAGCGCCTGATCGTGCTCGACAGCCACCTCGACACCCCCATGCAACTGGCCCGCCCCGGCTGGGACATCACCCAGCGCCATCGCTACCAGGACGACCTGTCCCAGGTCGATCTGCCACGGATGAAAGAGGGCGGCCTGGACGGCGGTTTCTGGGCCATTTTCACCCCCCAGGGGCCGCTCACCGCCGAAGGCCGGACCCTGGCCAGCGAACATGGGCTGGCGGTGCTGGCGCGGATTCGCGACCTGGTGGGCGCCCACCCCGATGATTTCGCCCTGGCCCTGACGGCTGGCGATGTACCGGCCATCGTCGCCCGTGGCCAGCGTGTGGTTTTCATCAGCATGGAAAACGCCCAGCCCCTGGCCGCCGACCCGGCCCGCTTGCACACCTATTACCGCCAGGGCCTGCGCATGCTCGGCCTGGTGCACTCGGCCAACAACGATTTTGCCGACTCGGCCACCGCCCTGCCGCAGTGGCACGGCCTGAGCCCGGCGGGCCGGGAACTGGTGGCCGAGGCCAATCGCCTGGGGATACTGCTGGATGTCTCCCATGCCTCGGACCAGGTGTTCGACCAGGTTCTGGCGCTGTCGAGGGCGCCGATCATTGCCTCCCATTCCAGCAGCCGCGCAATCACCGCCCATCCACGCAACCTGGATGACCGGCGCCTGCGGCAACTGGCGGCCAGGGGCGGTGTGGTGCAGGTCAACAGCTTTCCCAGCGACCTGATCAACCTTGCGCCCAATCCCGAGCGGGACAAGGCCCTGGGGCCGCTGTACCGCGAGTTCCGCCTGGCGGCGAGCATGAGCCCGGAACAGGTGGCGGACCTGGCCGAACGCATTCGCCAGGTCGAAGCCCGCTACCCGCAGCCCAGGGCGAGCCTGGACGATTACCTGCGCCACCTGCTGCACATCCTGGAAGTGGTCGGCCCGGATCATGTGGGCATCGGCGCCGACTGGGACGGCGGTGGCGGGGTTCAGGGGCTCGAAGATGTCGCGCAACTGCCACGGATTACCCAGGGCCTGTTGGCGGCGGGCTACAGCGAAGCGGACCTGGCGAAGATCTGGGGCGGCAACTTGTTGCGCGTCCTCGACGCCGCCCAGGCCGTAGGAGCCGGCTTGCCGGCGAAGGGGCGCTGAGGCTGGCGGGGTGCGGTAGATGGCCTTCTGGCATGCCAGCTCCTAGCGGAGGAGGGGGGAGTGTCTGGTCTTTTGGGGCTATGCGCGGGGCGCAGAATCTTTTGGGTTGAATATGAAACAAAGTAATATTTGCATATGCTTAAAATGTATTTCTCTTATTAAATAAGCGCCCCTAGGATGGCTTCCCATAGACCCAAGTGACTGCATAAGTCCGCAGGCTATAACCGAACGCACTATCCATTCGCAGCAGGGAGCGCTGGCATGCCGCTGACCAGAAGACAATTGATCGCCCGTATCGCCGCTGTCGGCGGGGTCCAGGCGGCGAGCGCGGTCTTGGGCCTGTTCGGCGGCTCAGGCAAGGCCGAGGCCTTCGAGGAGAACTATGCGTCCCTGCCTGCAGCCGCCGTGGGCAAGGGCGCTTCGGTGGTGGTGATCGGCGCCGGGATCGGTGGCCTGGTCAGCGCCTACGAGTTGAGCAAGGCCGGGTTCAAGGTGACCTTGCTGGAAGCCCGGGACCGGGTCGGCGGGCGCAACTGGACGGTGCGTGGTGGCGATCGGGTGGAGTACAGCGACGGCAGCACCCAGGTCGCACAATTCGGGGAGGGGTTCTACCTCAATGCCGGGGCCGGCCGCCTGCCCAGTCACCATCAGTTGATGCTCGGCTACTGTCGCGAGCTGGGGGTGGAGCTGGAGGTGCTGGTCAATACCAGCCGCAACGCCCTGGTGCGTCCGGACCTTGACCAGCCAGCGTTGCAGATCCGCCAGGCGGTCAATGACAGCCGCGGGCATTTTTCCGAGCTGCTGGCCAAGGCCGTCAATCGCCATGCCCTGGATCAGGAGCTGACACCAGCCGATCGCAGCAACCTGCTGAGTTTCCTGAAAACCTGGGGCGACCTTTCCGACAAGCTCGAATACCTGGGCTCGGCCCGCTCTGGCTACAAGGTCTGGCCCGGCGCCGGTGACCAGTTGGCGCAGAAGAATGATCCGCTGCCGTTGCAGACCCTGCTCAACCCGGCGCTGACCACGGCGTTGATGATCGACGAATACCCGGAATTCTCGCCCACCATGTTCCAGCCGGTGGGGGGCATGGACCGCATTCCCCAGGCTTTTGCCCGGCGCCTGAAAGGCCAGTTGCGGCTGCACAGCGAGGTGCGTTCCATCAGCAACCAGGCCGACAGCGCCGAAGTGGTCTACCTGGACCGGCGCACCGGCCGCACCCACAGCCTCAAGGCCGACTACGTGATCAGCAGCCTGCCCCTGCCGCTGCTGGCCAAGGTGCAGAACAACTTCAGCGCCCCGGTGCGCCAGGCCATCGGCGCGGTGCAGTTCGGCTACGCCAACAAGGTGGCCTGGCAGTCGCGGCGCTTCTGGGAAAGCCAGTACCAGATCTACGGCGGGCTGTCGTTCATCAACCAGGAAGCCTCCGGGCTGTGGTACCCCAGCGGCGGTTTCAACCAGGCCGAAGGGGTGTTGGTGGCGGCCTACAACAACGGCGAAACCGCCCGACGGTTCGGGGAGAAAACCCTGGCCCAGCAGATCGAGATTTCCCGTCAGGCGGTGGAGCTGCTGCACCCCGGGCACAGCCAGGAACTGCGCAATCCGCTGGTGATTGCCTGGAGCAAGATCCCCTACAACTTCGGCCCCTGGATCAGCCATGAAGTGGCCGAGCCGGACTATGGCCTGCTCAACCAGCCCCAGGGCCGGGTCTACCTCACCAGCGACGGCCTGGCCCACAGCGGCGTGGGCATCTGGCAAGAAGCCGCCGCTGGCGCGGCGCGGCGGGTGGTGCGGCAACTTTTCCAACGGGCGCAAGGCTCGTCGCTACAGCAAACGGCCTGAAAAAGCCGAGCATTCACACAACAGCGGTAACCCATGCCGGGTAGCGGACCTCCGAGGCTGGCACACACAACCTTGGGAGCGTCTTTGCATGTCTTTGAAAAACACCGTCGTAGGGCTGGGGCTGTTGTTCGCTGCCAGCAGCAGTTGGGCCGCGGGAATCCAGCGCGTGCCGTCCAGCTACCCCAATTCGCCGATCCTGCAATCGGTGACCCTGCCCGCCAACAGCGAGGTGACCTACCTCTCCGGGCTGCTGCCGGACCCGGTGGACCCCAAGGCGTCCAAGGAGCAGATCCACGCCGTGGGCAACACCGAGGCCCAGGCCCGGGTGGTGCTGCGCAAGGTGGAGACGATCCTTGCCAGCCAGGGCCTGACCCTGGGGGACGTGGTGCAACTGCGCATCTACCTGGTAGGGGACCCGGCCCTGGGCGGCAAGCTGGATTTCGACGGCCTGCAAGTGGCCTTCCGCGAGTTCTTCGGCACCCAGAAGCAGCCGCTCAAGCCCGCCCGGACCACGGTGCAAGTGGCGGGGCTGGTACTGCCCGGCGCCTTGATCGAAGTCGAAACCGTTGCCGCCCGAGCGCGCTGAGCCGCCTGTCAAAGGATCTGAAGTCATGAGTATTTCCTTGCATAAAATCCTCTTCGGCGCGGCCCCCCTGAGCCTTGGCCTGATGGGCCTGGCGTTGCCCGCCGAACTGCTGGCGGCCGACGAAACCCTGGGCACGGTGGTGGTCACTGGCGTGCGCGGCAGCCAGCAACGCACGGTGACCGACAGCCCGGCGCCGATCGATGTGATCGACAGCGAGCAGTTGCGCAGCATCGGCCAGAACGGCCTGAAAGAAATGCTCGGGCGCCTGCTGCCGTCGTTCAACGTACCGACCATCAACGGCGGCGGCACGGCGTTCCTGGTGCGCGGGGTGAGCATGCGCGGCCTGGGCGGCGACCAGGTGCTGGTGCTGATCAATGGCAAGCGCCGGCACAACTCGGCGCTGATCAACAACGGCGCACGGGTCGGCAACGCCTCGGTGCCGGTGGACCTGGACCTGATTCCCACCGCCGCCATCGAGCGCATCGAAGTGCTGCGCGACGGCGCGGCGGCGCAGTACGGCTCCGACGCCATCGCCGGGGTGATCAACATCATCCTCAAGCGCAATGCCGAAGGCCTGACCTCCGACACCACCCTGGGCCAGTACTACGACGGCGACGGCACCACCGGCCACGAAGCCTTCAACTGGGGCAACAAACTGGGAGAGAACGGCGGCTTCATCAACCTGTCCTGGGACGCCAAGCTGCAGGAACCCTACGAGCGCTCCAGTGCCGCCAGCGGCCAGCTGTACTTCAAGCAGGCCGACGGCTCGCCGGACCCTCGGGAAAGCAATCGCCAGGGTTGGGGCACCGAGTACGGCCTGGGCCGCGACCGCACCACCAGCCTGGCCTACAACGCCGAGCTGCCTCTGGAGGACGACCTCAAGCTGTACTCGTTCTCGACCCTGAGCTACCGCAACAGCAACAAGGACCTGGGGCACCGCAAGCCCACCGACATCACCAGCCTGGCAGGCATTCCCAATGCGCCTTACCCCAACGGCGGCCAGGCGCGACGGGAAATCCACGAGACCGATTTCCAGGTCGCCGGTGGTGCCAAGGGCCTGCTCGGTGGCTGGGACTGGGACCTGTCGAGTACCTACGGCAAGGATCGCGGGGTGCTCGACACGGCCAACAACCTGAACATCTCCAATGGCCCCTACAGCCAGCACGATTTCCACCTGGGCAACCTGGTGTTCGACCAGTGGACCAACAACCTGGACTTCTCCCGGGCCCTGGACATCGGCTGGAGCAGCCCGCTGGAAACCTCCTTCGGGGTGGAATACCGCTGGGAGAAATATGCGCTGGAAGAGGGCGAGCCCAACTCCTACAACCAGGGCAGCTATGTCCCCAACACCGGGCCTTTCGCCGGTGTGGTGCCGGACCCGGGGTTGTTCTCGGTCAACGGCACCACCCCGGAAGACGCCTACAGCCTCAAGCGCCACAGTGAGGCGGCCTATCTCGACCTGGGCCTGAACATCACCCCCAACTGGTACGTCGGCGCGGCGGCGCGCTACGAGAAGTACAACCTCGGGGTAGGCGACACCACCAGCGGCAAGCTCACCACCCGTTACGAGTTCCTCCCCGGGTACGCGGTGCGGGCCGCCGTGAGCAACGGCTTCCGTGCGCCGTCCCTGGCCCAGAGCGTGTTCTCCACCACCAGCACCGTGACCCAGTTCGGCGCGGGCGGCACCACCACCTCGGTGCGCACCAAGCAGATGCGCCCCAACTCGCCGGAAGCCATTGCCCTGGGCGCCAAGGACCTGGAGCCGGAAACCTCGCGCAACTACAGCCTGGGCTTCACCGCCGAGCCCACCGATCGGCTGCGCCTGACCGCCGACTTCTACCTGATCGACATCGACAAGCGCATCCTCCAGACCGGCATCCTCAAGGGCCCCGCGGTGTCGCAGATCCTGGTGGAGAACGGCCTCTCGCCGAACCTTGCCGGGCAGTACTACACCAACGCTGCCGACACCCGGACCAAGGGCGTGGACCTGGTGGCGGACTACCGCCAGTCCTTTGGCGAGTACGGCACGGCGAAGTGGAGCGTCGCCTACAACCACAACAAGACCACCATCCGCGACCTGGCTGACACCCCGGCGGCCTTGTCGCGCCTGGGGGCCGGCTATGTGCTGTTCGACCGTCAGCAGCAGATCGACCTGACTAAATCCACGCCCAAGGACAAGTGGATCCTCTCCAGCAACTACAAGGTCGGCGACTGGACCACCAACCTGCAGTTGACCCGCTTTGGCGAGTACACCGAAGGCTCGAACATCCCGGCCAACGATCGCACCTACAGCGCCAAGTGGATCACCGACCTGGACGTGGCCTACGACGTGACCCAGAACCTCACCGTGGCCGTGGGCGCCAACAACCTGTTCGACGTGTACCCGGACAAGATCGGCCTCAAGGCCTGGGCGGGGACCTACGAATACGGAATGTTCTCGCCCTATGGCCTGGGCGGCGGCTACTACTACAGCCGCGTCAGCCTGGCGTTCTGAGCATGGCCACGATCACGCTCGCAGGGGCTGGCTTGCCAGCGAAGGCGGCCGCATGACCGGCGCAGGGTTCAAGGGCCATTCGCCAGCAAGCTGGCTCCTACACCCATGGCGTCCTGCCGGTGGTTCACCCGGTAGGAGCTGGCTTGCCAGCGAAGGCGGCCGCATGACCGGCGCAGGGGTCAAGGGCCATTCGCCAGCAAGCTGGCTCCTACACCTGTTGTGTCCTGCCGGTGGTTCACCCGGTAGGAGCTGGCTTGCCAGCGAAGGCGGCCGCATGACCGGCGCAGGGTTCAAGGGCCATTCGCCAGCAAGCTGGCTCCTACACCCGTGGCGTCCTGCCGGCGGTTCACCCGGTAGGAGCTGGCTTGCCAGCGAAGGCGGCCGCATGACCGGCACAGGGGGCAGGGTAGGCCGGCTCCTGCAAGGGCTGGTGTTGTGTTTGTGGCTGGGCAGTGCACTGGCGCAGCCGGCGCTGCGGGTGTCCAGCCAGAAGCAGTCGCTGAAAATTCTGTTGCAGGCGGCAGGCGAGCTGGAGCAAGTGCCGTACCCCATCGAGTTCGCCTCCTTCGCTGCCGCGGCCCCCACCGCCGAGGCCCTGGCCGCCGGAGCGGTGGATATCGGCAGCCTGGGGGATGCGCCCTTTGTGTTTGCCGCCGCGGCCGGGGCGCCGCTCAAGACCGTGGGGGTAATCAAGCTCAAGGTCACGCCGACCGCGGTGGCGATCGTGGTCAAGGAGGATTCGCCGCTGAAGCAGGCCGCCGACCTCAAGGGCCGGCGCATCACCACCACCCGGGGCTCCATCGGCCACTTCCTGGCCCTGGCCGCCCTGCGGTCGGTGGGCCTGCACGGCGCGGATGCGCAGTTCATCTTTCTCCAGCCGGCCGAGTCCCGCAGCCTGCTGAGCAACGGCCAGGCCGATGCCTGGTCGACCTGGGACCCCTATACCAGCATGGTGCAGATGGAGGGCGGCAGCCGGGTGCTGGTCAGTGGCGAAGGGCTGTTCGCCGGGCACATGCTGCTGGTGGCCAACGACCAGGCGATTCACGACAAGCCGCAGCAGATCGCCGACTTCCTGCAGCGCCTGGATCGTGCCTATGCCTGGGCCAACCAGCACCAGAGCGAGTTTTCAAAGATCCAGGCCGGCTACAGCGGTTTGCCGGTGGAGGTTCATGAACGTTCCAATCGCTACTCGGTGCCCCGGCGTATCGCCGTAGGCCCGGCCGTGGTGGAAGACGTGCAGCACACCGCCGATCTCTACCGCGAGGAGGGGATCATTCAGAAGACTTTCGATGCGGCAGCTTACATGGATGCTCAATTCAATGAAGTTGAATGAGTATGTGGCAGTTTTATTAATTTATCTGGGGAGGTCTTAAATAAATAAAGAGCAATAATGTCCTTCGCTTAATTTAACTATCAGCAAATTTAATAATCTTCTCGCAGCACTTTAAAAGTGCCTGTGGTGGCCGCTATTTGCCTGATTTTCGTTACGTTTTTAAGTTTGGATATTAGAGATAAAGGATATTTCACAAGGCCATCGCAACTGCCTAAGGTGGTCCTGAAACAAATTATTACGTTCTACCGATGTTGTACTTCGTCGCTACTTCCAGGGAATTAAGGGAGCTTGCATGTTCACAGTCACTACGGCCGACAAACTTGAAGCGCGGCATATCCTCGATGTTGTGGAAAAACGCTCTTACGGCGTTCAGCTCAAAGGTTTCTGCCCACCGGACACCTTGCAGGTGGCGCGGGATCATCTGTACCGGCAGGAACTGCGCAGTGCCTTCAGCCAGCAGCAGGAGTTCGTCCGGGTCGGCAAGGCCTATATCGAGATCCAGGATGAGCAGAGCCGGGCCGAATACCACGCCCTGGCCCTGCCCAACATTCGCAAGATCCGCAATCTGTTCCGGCCACTGGCCTCGCCCATCGACGAGCTGCGCCTGCTGCTGGACGAAGTCTGGCCACAGGGCGCGCACCTGTTGCAGGTGGACGGGCAGAAGTGTTTCGTCGGCATTGCCCGCTTCCAGGGTTCGGGGGTCGATCTCACGCCCCACACCGACAAGCTCGAACGCAATGCCCCCGAGGGCCACAGCCCGCAGTTGCTGACCCAGCTGTCCACCAACATCTACCTGGAGATCCCCGAGGATGGTGGCGAGCTGGAGATCTGGGGCATCGAGCCGGACGAGCAGGAGTACAACCGCCTCAAGGGCGAACGGGCCTATGGCATCGAACGCCACCTGCTGCCGCCGCCGGATTTCGTGGTCAAGCCCGAGCCTGGCGACCTGATCCTGCTCAACCCGCGGCTGATCCACGCCGTGCGCCCTTCGGCCAGCAGCACCCGGGTCACCCTCGGGGTCTTTATCGGTTACTACGGCGAACACCAGCCTTTGGCCTACTGGAGCTGAACTCATGAGCAAGGTGCAGGAAATCAACCTCAAGGCCTACTTCAACAAGGGCGGCGAGGAGCACGAATTCGACGGCAAGCGCGTGGTCCTGGCGGTCAGCGTCGGCCAGGAGTACCACGAGGACCAGAAGCTGCGGTCCACCATCCACCTGATCAACCAGTCCGGCTTCAGCCACGTCAAGGTGGTGGTGGCCGATACGCTGCAACGCCACAACAAGCACGGCAAGTCCCCCGGGGAGGCGCTGTCGGCGGCGATCCGCGATGGCGATGCCTGGCTGGCGCGCAACCAGAGCATCCTCGACGGCCTGCGGGTGCCGTACCACATCACCCGCTGGAACCAGGAACTGGCCAGCGACCGCTATGCCGAGCTGCGCCAGCAACTGGATGAGGTCTACCAGCAGCGCGAGGAATTGCGCGACGCCATCGACAGCACCATCGGCGTGTTCACCGAGCGCCTGCGCCTGCGTGACGAACACGCGGACATCGAGCGGGCGGCGGCCCAGTGCCGGGAGTACATCCTGGAAGAGATCCCGATCATCCTGCCGCTGTGGGCCGACGAGGGTTACCACTACGTGCTCTACCCGCAGCAGATGACCACGGCCATGGCCACCAGCCGCGAGTTGCTGATCGAACCCCACAGCCCGGACCGGGTGCGCTGGCTGCCCCTGAAGTTCAAGAAGCGGGGGATCCCGATTCCCTTCACCTTGCCCGGCGCCATTCACCCCAACTGGACCAGCGGCGCCATCGCCATCTGATCCGCCGCGATCAATGTAGGCGCCCGCTTGCCAGCGAAAGCGCCCTGGCCGGCGATGCCGGACTCAAGGGGCTGTTCACCGGCAAGCGGGCGCCTACAGAGCGTTTTTTTATGACTGACAAGGAGTTTCCATGGGCGTTTTTGCGCAACAGCAACGCAAATGGTGGGCATTGCTCGGTGTGAGCATCGCCAGTTTTCTCGGCTGTGTGGATTTCACCATCGTCAACACCGCGTTACCGGCCCTGCAGGCCGACCTCGGGGCCTCGGTGGACGCCCTGCAATGGGTGATCAACGGCTTCATCCTGGCCCTGTCGAGCTTCATGGTGCTGGTGGGGCGCCTGGCCGACCTGCACGGGCGCAAGCGGGTGCTGTTCATCGGCCTGACGGTGTTCGGCCTGGCCTCCCTGGCGGCCGGGCTGGCGGGGCAGATCGGTACCCTGATCGGCGCGCGGGTGGCCCAGGGTCTGGCGTGCGCGGTGCTCTATACCGCCTCGGGGGCGATTGTCTCCAGCACCTTCGAGACCGCCGAGCAGGGGCGGGCCTTCGGCGTGCTGTTCGGGGTCAATGGAGTGGGGCTGGCGGTGGGCCCGGTGTTGGGCGGGCTGATAACCAGCGCCTTCGGCTGGCAGTGGATCTTTCTCATCAACGTGCCCTTCGTGCTGCTGAGCCTGGGCATTTGCAGCTTCAGCGTGAAGGAGTCGCGTTCGGCCGAGACCGGCGCGCGCCTGGATGGCTGGGGCGCGCTGCTGTTGCTGATCGGCCTGCCGAGCCTGGTGCTGGTGATCGTCCAGGGCGGCAGTTGGGGCTGGGGCTCACCCCTGACCCTGGCCCTGGTGGCGCTGGCGGTGTTGGCCCTGGGCGCATTCCTGGCGGTGGAGCGGCGGGTGGCCGCGCCGATCATCGACCTCAAGCTGTTCGCCAACCGGCGTTTCGTTGCCGGGGTGGCGGCCAGTTTCGGCCTGGCGCTGTTCTACTGCGTGGCGTTTTTCGTCATGCCGCTGTACCTGGCGCAGATCCGCGGCGAAACGGTGCAGGCCAGCGGCCTGCTGTTGCTGCCCACCACCCTGGGGGTGGCGCTGCTGTCACCGCTGGTGGGGCGCCTGGTGGATCGCAAGGGGCCGGCGCTGCTGATCAAGACCGGGCTGCTGCTGTTCGTGCTGTCGGCGCTGTTGCAGGCCGGTTTCGATGGCCAGACTTCGCTGCCTTATCTGCTGGGCGCCTTTGTCGTCATGGGGCTGGGGTGGGCCAGCATTCTCGGGCCGTCCACGGTGCTGGGGATTTCCTCGGTGCCCCAGGAAGTGGGCTCGGTGGCCATGGGCTCGCTGATGACCTTGCACAACGTCGGTGGCGGTGTCGGGCTGGCGGTGGGGGTGGGGCTGTTTCATCACTTTTGCGCCACGCCGCTGGACGATGCCCAGGGCGCCTTTCTCAATGGTTACCGCGCGGTGATGGGCTTTCTGGCGGTGGTCACGCTGCTGGTCTGGGCCTCGGTGAGCCTGCTCTTGCGCACGGCCCCGGCGCCGGTGCCGACGGCCGAGGAGGGCACCAGCCGTGGCTGAGCGCGCTGGGCAGATGGGGCTGGGGGCCTTTCTCTCAGGCTCCGGCGCCCATGGCGGCAGTTGGCGCCATCCCCAGGCGGATGCCGATGCCTCGTTGAATTTCCAGCGCTACCGGCACTATGCGCAAACCCTGGAGCGGGGCTGTTTCGACGCCCTGTTTCTCAACGACAACGTGGCGGTGGGGGACCTGGACCCGCGGGTACTGGCCCGCAGTTCCTACAGCCTGCGCTGGGACCCGCTGACCCTGCTGCCGGCCTTGGCGGTGGTAACCCGGCATATCGGCCTGATCGCCACCGCCAGCACTTCCTACAACGAGCCTTACAACCTGGCGCGCAAGTTCGCCTCCCTGGACCACCTGAGTGAGGGCCGGGCTGGCTGGAACCTGGTAACCGGGCTGATCGGCGGCGAGAACTTCAACCACCCCGAACCCCTGAGCCACGCCGAGCGGTACGCCCGGGCCGAGGAGTTCTTCAAGGTGGCCAGCGGGCTGTGGGACAGCTGGGCCGACGACGCCTTTCCCCGGGACAAGGCCAGCGGCCAGTGGCTGCGCCCGGAGCGCATGCACCTGTTGCAGCACCAGGGGCGGCACTTCCAGGTACAGGGGCCGTTGAATGCGCCGCGGCCATTGCAGGGCTGGCCGGTGATCGCCCAGGCCGGGTCGTCCGGGCCGGGCTGTGAGCTGGCGGCACGTTGCGCCGAGCTGGTGTTCACCGCCCAGACCGACCTGCAGCAGGCCAAGGTTTTCTATCGCGAACTCAAGGAACGGCTTCCCGCTTACGGGCGGCATGCCGGGCAGTTGAAAATCTTCCCCGGCATCGCCCCCACGGTGGGCCGCACCCTCAACGAAGCCGAGGAGAAGTACCAGCAATTGCAGGAACTGCAGGACCCCCAGGCACAGCTCAAGGCCCTGTCCTACCTGCTGGACCTGGGTATCGACCTGTCGCATCTGCCCCTGCATGCGCAGGTGCCGTTGCTGGACGATGCCGCCCCCACCGAGCGGCATAAAAGCCGCCGGCACCTGGTGCAGGAACTGATCCGCCGGGAGCGGCCGAGCCTGGCGCAACTGCTGCGCAGCCTGTCGGCCAGCGGGCACAAGGTACTGGTGGGCACGCCGGGGCAGATCGTCGATGAGCTGGCTACCTGGTACCAGGAATACGCCGCCGACGGCTTCAATGTGCTGTTCACCCATCTGCCGGGGGCCATCGACGATTTTGTGCAACTGATCACCCCCGAGCTGCAGCGCCGGGGTCTGTTTCGCCAGCGCTACACCGGCCACAGCCTGCGTGAGCACCTGGGGCTGGCGCGGGTGGAAAACCGTTTCTTCAGCCACCGGGGCAATGGCTGAATGGCTGAAAGAGTCTTTACTCTCAAGGCGCAACGCCCAACGATCAACCCAGGAGCTACAGCATGTCCGGATGGTATGAGTTGAAGAAAAGCAGCAACGGCCAGTTTCGCTTCGTGCTCAAGGCGGCCAATGCCGAGGTCATTCTCAGCAGCGAGCAGTACACCACCCGCGCCGCAGCCGAGAACGGCATCGCCTCGGTGCAGGCCAACAGTCCCCTGGAGGAACGCTACGAACGCAAGAGCGCCAAGGATGGCAAACCCTATTTCAACCTCAAGGCGGCCAACCACCAGATCATCGGCAACAGTGAAACCTATTCCTCGGAAGCGGCCCGGGAGAAGGGCATCGCCAGCGTCAAGGCCAACGGCCCCAGCCACAACATCAAGGACCTGACGTCCGTTTAGGCCCGGCTCCACACACCCTCGACAGCACCAGGCCCGAACCCCATGCAGCGTTCGGGCGTTGTGCTGTCGGCGGGTTTTCACGAGCACCCGGCATTTGCCCGGAAGCCGGGCGAGGGCAGCGTATTGTGATCTGGCAGGCCGCCAGCCGATTGGCGACGGAGTTATGGCGAAGTGCCATCATTTGCCTTATCCTCCGCGCCCGTCACCGGGCGCTCGGCAGGCCTGGCACTCTGGTTGACGTTATCAATCATTGTCCAAGGGATCTGCGACCTCATGATTCGCCCTCTCGTATTACTCGCCGCGCTGCTGGCGTTGAGCGGTTGCTACAGCCTGTCTTCCACGAAAATTGCCGAGAATATGCGCCCCGACTCGCAGTCGGGGGTGGCCTATGTGGTGGGGGTGGTCGGCATCTGGCCGAAGGCGGTGCACACCGCCAACGAACAAATGCTGCTGATACGCCCGCGCGGCGGTGAGGGGTTTGCCTCGGCGCGCTTGTACAACCAGATCTACGGCCGTACGCCACGGGATGTGCGCGAGACCTGGCACGGCATCGGCAGCCTGTTCGTGATGCCGCTCAAACCCGGGCGCTACGAGATCTACAACCTGCATTTCGACCGCGGCAACGCCACCGCCTGGAGCCGCGAAGACTTCTCCATCCCCTTGGAACTGGAAGCCGGCAAGGCCTATTACCTGGGTGATTTTCGCGCCGGCTGCCTGTCGGCGTCGGGGGCCAAGTGCGTGTTTCTGCACAGCGACCATCTGGAGCGCGACGCCGCCCTGGTGCGCGCCAAATACCCGCAGGTGCCGAACCTGCAACGGGTCGACCTGGAGAAGATGGAGGAGGTCACGTCGTTGATCGTCAAGGAGCAGGGGCCCAAGGCGTCGATGCTCAAGGCCATGCTGTCGGGGGATCTGTAATGCGTCATCAATTGTGGTTTTTGATGCTGCTGATGCTGGGGCTTGGCGGTTGCCAGACCAGCCACAGTCTCAAGCCGGCCGAGGTGGATTATCAGCAGCGGTTACCGGCGATCAGCGTCAGTGTGATGGGGGCCATCCCTGCCGGCCAGATCCGTGACGAACTGCGTCGTCGCGGCACCTTCGAGCAGGTGCAGCCGGGGTTCAGTGCCGATGGCTACAACGTGATCGTGATGGCCAACAGTGATTACTTTGGCTGGCAGAACATTCCCATGGGGCTGCTCAGTGCCATGACCTTGTTTATCGTGCCGGGCCGGACCACTTGGGACAGCCAGGTGATGTTCCAGGTCAGCCGCGGTGACCAGGAAGTGGCCAAGTATCGGGTCAGCAACCACACCCGCTCCTGGCGCGGTTGGGCCAACTCTGATGGCGGCCAATACCAGCATGTGCGGCGCATCACCGACGACTTCATTGCGCAGATGCTGCAGGACCCGCAGTTCAAGGCCCAGGCCCCGTTGGCGCTGAACGGTCACTGAGCCACGCTTGCACGCGGCCCATGTCAAAGCCCGGACGGTGTCAGCCGTCCGGGCTTTTTTTCAGGAAATCAACCCAGGCTCTGCAGCAGCGTCTGCAACTGCTGGCGAGCGCCCTCGTTCAGCGCGAATACCGGCTTGCGCGGCTCGCCGGTGGGTAGCCCGGTGAGCCCCAGCCCGGCCTTGACCGTGGCCGGCAAACCGCCCTTGAGGATGAAGTCCAGCAACGGCAACTGGCGGTAGAACAGCGCCCGGGCGCGGGCCAGGTCGTTGCTCAGCACGGCCTGATAGAGGTCGAGATTGAGCTGCGGGATCAGGTTCGCCGCCGCTGTGCACCAGCCACTGGCACCGGCAGCGAAAGCTTCCAGGGCCAGCGGGTTGCAGCCGTTGTAGAACGGCACCTGGCCTTCGCCCAGCAGTTGCAGCTTGTGCATGCGCTGGATGTCGCCGGTGCTTTCCTTGACCAGGGTGACGTTTTCCACGGCGTGGAAGATCTTCAGGATCAGTTCCACCGACATGTCCGTGCCGCTGGTGGCCGGGTTGTTGTAGAGCATGATCGGCACGCCGATGCTGGCGCCGATGGCCTGGTAGTGAGCGAGGATCTCGGCTTCGCTGAGCTTCCAGTAGGAGGCGGGCAGTACCATCACCACGTCGGCGCCCTTGGCTTCGGCAAAACGCGCACGGCGGATGGCCTTGGCGGTGGTCAGGTCGGAGACGCTGACGATGGTCGGCACACGCTTGGCCACGTGGCGGATGCTGAACTCGCTGACCTGGTCCCATTCGGCGTCGCTCAGGTAGGCGCCTTCGCCGGTGCTGCCCAGGGGGGCGATGGCGTGGACGCCGGCGTCGATCATGCGGTCAATGGAACGCCCGAGGGCGTCCAGGTCCAGGCCTTCGCCGTTGGGGCCGAAGGGGGTGACGGTGTAGCCGATGATGCCGTGGATCTGGGTAGTAGGCATGGTGCAACTCCTGCAAGGCATAAGGGGTGGATCAGTTCAGGCAGTCGGCGTGTTTTTTCAGGTTTTGCCGAGCGTAGTAGTTGAAGGCGGCGCTGTGGCGCTTGGGCTTGGAAATCCAGTCGTGGGCTTCGCGGCCCAGCTCCGGGAGGATCGGCTTGATGGTGCCGGCGGCCATGGCCAGCAGTTGCAGCTTGGCCGCACGCTCGATCAGTTGAGCGATCACGCAGGCTTCCTCGATGCTTGCGCCGGTGGACAGCTGGCCGTGGTGGGAAAGCAGGATCGCGCGCTTGTCGCCCAGGGCGGCAGAGATGATTTCGCCTTCTTCGTTGCCCACCGGCACCCCCGGCCAGGCTTCGAGAAAGGCGCAGTCCTCGTACAGGGGGCAGAGGTCCATGTGCGACACCGCAAGCGGCACTTCGATCATCGACAGCGCGGCGACGTGGGTCGGGTGGGTGTGGATGATGCAGTTCACGTCCGGCCGGGCGCGGTACACCCAGCTGTGGAAGCGGTTGGCCGGGTTGGGCATGCCGTGGCCTTCGAGGACCTCCAGGTCTTCGTTGACCAGCAGCAGGTTGCTGGCGCTGATTTCATCGAAGCCCAGGCCCAGTTGCTGGGTGTAGTAGGTGCCGGGTTGCGGGCCGCGGGCGGTGATCTGCCCGGCGAGGCCCGAGTCGTGGCCGTTCTCGAACAGAATGCGGCAGGTCAGGGCCAGCTTTTGTCGGTCGGTCCACGTATTATCCGCCAGGGTATTTTGCATCTGGGTCAGGGCTTGCTTGACCAGTTGGTCTTTGGGCAATGCTAATGTCTTGGCCATGTCGAAGGTCCTTTGAGAAGTGCAATGGACGTCGGATCTGCGTTTCACCTGCTGCTTGCGACGGCGCGTGGTGAATCGTGATGACACTTAAGAGGCTATATGACACTTTGTGTCATTGGCAAGCGCCAATCGTTGTTTTCTAGATGGATTAATTGCTCTACATGTCTATCCGTTTGAAATTGCTGAGAAAAAAACTGGGCGTGACCCTGGAAGCCCTGGCCGAGAAATCCGGGATGACCAAGAGCTATCTGTCGAAAGTCGAGCGCGGGCTGAACACGCCGTCGATCGCTGCCGCGTTGAAGCTGGCCAAGGCGCTGAACGTCAAGGTCGAGGAACTGTTCGCCGAGGACAACATCAGCCTCGACAGCTACAGCCTGGTGCGCAGCGACCAGCGCCAGTCACTGGCGGCCAATGGGCAGGTCCCGGGTTATGCGGTGCTGGCCCATCAGGTCAGCGAGCGCAACCTGCTGCCGTTCATCATCTACCCGGCCCGGGAATTCAGTGACAAGACCTTCAAGGAACACCTGGGGGAGGAGTTCCTGTTCGTCCACGAAGGCCAGGTGGAAGTGGACTTCATGAACGAGCGGGTGATTCTCAACCGTGGCGATGCACTGCACTTCAATGCGCAGAAACCCCACCGCATCCGTTCCGTGGGGGACGAGCAGGCGCAGTTGCTGGTGGTGGTGCACAGCAGCGAGGACTGAAGGCGTTCAGCGCCGCCAGGCGCCGGCTGGTTGGCGAATGGGCACCAAGACATGCATCGCCCTGGCGGACGTCTTCGCTGGCAAGCCAGCTCCTACAGGGCGGGAGTGCTCAGCGCTCCACGGGCACCGACAGGGCCGGGTTGCCCAGGGCGTGGGTCTTGGAATCGAAGAAACGCAGACTCAGGTCCAGGCCTTCGAACAGCTTGGCGTAGTGGCGTTTCTGGTGCTGGATGAACGCCGCGCTGCGCGGGTAGATGGAGATCGCCAGGGTCTGGGTCGCCGACTGGCGGATCGCCTGGACCAGGTGGCTGTCCTGGGGCCCCAGGTTGTGGCCGAAGATGCACAGCGCCCCGCTGTGGTTCAGCAACTGCTGGTAGCAGAACGACAGGTAATCCGAGCCGCGGATGGTCTTGAGCTTGTCCGCCAGCGGCCCCTCGCTGACGAACAGCGGCACGTCGTCCAGGGTCTTGAGGGTGTTGTTGATGGCGAAGCTGCCCAGCAGGGTGCCTTCGGTGGAGGTCAGCTTGCGCGCGCTGCCGTCCAGGTTGCGCACCAGGTGCAGGCCGCCATGCAGGTAGAGGATGCGGGTCGGGGCGCTAGGGGCGCTGCCCAGTTCGAAGGCCGGATCGGCACCGTGGAACAGGTCGTCGATGCCTTGGCTGTCCTGCTGCACGGCCCAGTAGTTGAGCAGGTCATAGTTGCTGGTGAACACCGTGGGATAGCGCCGCAGCTCCTGGTTGATCGCCGCCAGGCTCTGCTCCTGGACCAGGCGCCAGGGAATGTGCACCGCGTGCACGGTGTTGATCAGCGCTTCCTTGATGGCGTAGTAGCGATTGCGCGGCGCCGCCGAGCTGACTGCCAGGGCCTTGTTGACTCGGCTGGTGGTTTTCAGGGCGCCCAGTACCTGCTCGAAACTGCGGGTCTGCAGGGCCTCGAATACACTGAGCTCGGACTGGCTGAGGGGTTTTTCTTCCACTGTGCGAGCGTTTTCGAACAGTGAGTCGTAGGCAAAGTCTTCCCACACGGCACGGCTGGCGCCGTTGCCGATCAGCAAGCCATTGAACGGTGTGCTGGCACCCAGGGCGTTCCAGTCTTCAAGTTCGGCATCAAATTCCTGGAAATCCATCATCGCGGTCATCGGTCTCAAGGCTGGAGGTATTTCGGCTGGCGACTTTATCACGACCGACCCTTGAGCCAGATCAACAACGCCGGTGACCGATCGGTCGATCCTGTTTGGCAAACATTGCATCGACACCGTGAAATCGGCATTCGCCGGGAGATCTTCTGATGAGCAGCACCTTTTTTATTCCAGCCGTGAACATCATGGGCATCGGCTGTCTCGACGAGGCCATGAGCGCCATCCGCAACTATGGATTTCGCAAGGCGCTGATCGTTACTGACACGGGCCTGGCCAAGGCCGGCGTGGCCAGCATGGTGGCCGAGAAGCTGGCCATGCAGGACATCGATTCGGTGATCTTCGACGGTGCCAAGCCCAACCCCAGCATTGCCAACGTCGAGCAGGGCCTGGCGCAATTGCAGCAGGCACAGTGCGATTTCGTCATCTCCCTGGGCGGCGGGTCGCCCCATGACTGCGCCAAGGGCATTGCCCTGTGTGCCACCAATGGCGGGCAGATCCGCGACTACGAAGGCGTCGACCAGTCGGCCAAGCCGCAACTGCCCTTGATCGCCATCAACACCACCGCCGGCACTGCCAGCGAAATGACCCGTTTCTGCATCATCACCGACGAAGCGCGCCACGTGAAAATGGCCATCGTCGACCGCAACGTCACGCCGTTGCTGTCGGTGAACGATCCGGCACTGATGGTGGCGATGCCCAAGGGCCTGACCGCCGCCACCGGCATGGATGCCCTGACCCACGCGGTGGAAGCCTATGTGTCCACCGCCGCCAACCCCATCACCGATGCCTGCGCCCTGAAGGCCGTGGAAATGATCAGCGCCAACCTGCGCCAGGCGGTGCACGATGGCAACGATCTGCTGGCACGGGAGAACATGGCCTATGCGCAGTTCCTCGCCGGTATGGCATTCAACAATGCGTCCCTGGGTTTCGTGCACGCCATGGCCCACCAGCTGGGCGGCTTCTACGACCTGCCCCATGGCGTGTGCAACGCGGTGCTGTTGCCCCATGTGCAGAGCTTCAACGCCACGGTATGCGCCCAGCGCCTGACCGATGTGGCCCACGCGCTGGGAGCGGACATTCGCGGTTTCAGCCCGGAAGAGGGCGCCCAGGCGGCCATCGCGGCGATCCGTACCCTGGCCCGTGATGTGGAGATTCCTGCTGGTTTGCGCGAGTTGGGCGCCAAGTTGCAGGATATTCCGCTATTGGCGGCCAATGCCCTCAAGGATGCCTGCGGCCTGACCAACCCGCGTCCGGCGGATCAGCGGCAGATCGAGGAGATTTTCCGCAGCGCGTTCTGAGGGGCGTGACCTTTCGCTGGCAAGCCGGCTCCTGCACACCCGGTGACTGCAGGAACTGGCTTGCCAGCCAAGGGTTCATCCGCACACCCGGCACCACAGACTCCCGAGCACCTGCTCCCGGCGTTGAAAGCGCTCGCGCCGCGGAGGATAGTGCGACCTGAAATGGCGCTCTATCCGCCTGTCACAAGGAGTCGTGAATGATCCGTTGCTCTTCCCTGATCCCGCTTCTGGGCGGCCTGGCCCTGCTGGCCGGTGCCACATCCGCCGCCGCCCAGTGCCTGCCGCCGCCACGCAATGCCGAAGTCCCGGGCTTTTCCCTGTGCAAGGACTGGCCGGCCTTTGCCGACCAGAGCATCAGCCTGCTGTCCGAGCAGGTTCCGGACCCCAGCGACACCGGCACCGATGACGGCACCTACAACCTGCAACTGGCGGTGCTGGACCGCAGCAGCGGACAGGCCCTGGCCAGCTATGAGCAGCCTGCCGCCTTTGTCTCCGACGCCTTTCGCCTGGAGAGCGTGAAGCTCGATACGGGGCGCTTCCAACTGACGCCTCAGGTTCGGGCGTTCGGGGTCCGGGCCGCGTTCGAGGGCTCGTCCCGGGTCAACCCCTTCAGTCAGACCTGGCTCAGCCTCTACGTGCGCGAGGGCAGTACCCTGCGCCCGGTGCTGGAGAAGTTCGTGGCCCATTCGTACAACGGCGAATGGGATGGCCAGTGCGCCGGCGAGGGCACTAAAACCACGCGCACCCTGGATATCGCCAAGACCCGCAGCCACGGTTATGCCGACCTGATCGTGCGTTCGGTCAGCGTCAGTACCCAGAGCAAAAAAGTCGGGCAAGAATGCCAGTCCACCTCCGTGGCCGCCAAACCGGTGGTCAGTACCCTGCACTACGATGGCCAACGCTACGTTCTGCCCAATGGCTTCAGTGGTATCTGACACGGGCGAGCGATAAGGAAGCTTGATGAACCTGCTTGAACAATCGACCCGTGGGCTGGTGCTGTGCGCTTTGCTGGGCGTAGCGACGATGGCGCTGGCCGAGTGCGACAACAGCCCCAATGCCCCGGGAGAACTCCACGTCTGCAAACCCTGGCCGGCCGAAGACGGCATGAACATCGGGGTTCGAGCCACGCCGATGCAAGGGGCCGAAAACGCCAAGGCACCTCGCTACAACCTGGATGTGGCGCTGCTGCTCGACGACAGCGGCTGGGCCGTGGCCAGCTACAACAAGGACCTGGCCCGGCGTTCCGATGGCCTGGCCTTGCAGGGGTTGCAGATCGATACCGGGCGTTACCAGTTGAGCGATCAGGAGCGGGCCTTTGGCCTGCGGGTCAACTACCACCGCGCCTCAAGCACCCACCCCCATGAGAAAACCCTGCTGACCCTGTTCGTACGTGATGGCAAGGGCCTTCCGCCGAGGCTCGAAGGGCTGGTGGTGGATGAGCGCCGCGCTGAGCTCGGCCCGGGCGGTGAGTGTGTCGGGCGCAGCCGGACCCTGCACCGGACCCTGGAACTGGGCAGCGGTCAGCGCAACGGCCATGCCGACCTGCTGGTGCGTACGCGAATCGTCGACACCGAGCATTTCAAAGGGCCGGCCGGTTGCGAGAGTCGCGACCTGGCGCCCAAGGACAGCCGTGTCACCTTGCACTACGACGGCCAGCGTTACCCCTTGTCGAAAACCCTGACGGGAGCGTGAACCATGCTCAAGGGGCTCAACCACCTGAGCCTGGCCCTCAGCGATCTGGCCTCGCGATTGCTGGCCTGCCGCGTTCATCCTTACCCGGGAATGCACTTTTACTCCGCCGGTTGAGAGGCTGATCCACAGGGGCAGCTGACGAAAGCAGCTGGTGGCAAGGTGCCTTGATCGTGCAGAATCCGCCACATTCCCCATGCGCCTGGCGTTTTTGTCAGGCGCATCGTCCTGGAGTCTTGCTGATGACCTCATCGCTGTTGCTGGCCGTTATCGCCTCGGGTTTCATTTATGCGATCACCCCCGGGCCCGGAGTGCTGGCGGTGTTCGGCATCGGCGCGGCCCGCGGGCGGCAGGCGGGGGCCGGGTTTCTCTGCGGGCACATGCTGGGCGACGTGGTCTGGTGCAGCACCGCGCTGATCGCCATTGTCGGGGCCCGGGAGATCGGCAGCGATGCGTTCAATATCCTCGGCGTGCTCAGCGGCCTGTACCTGTTCTGGCTCGGCCTGCGGGCCATCCGCAGTAAACCGCGCGATGGCGACGAACCCCAGGGCCCGGCGCGCAACCCGTTCTGGCACGGGATCCTGTTCGGCCTGACCAATCCCAAGGCTTATCCGGTGGCGGTGGCAACCTTCACCGCGCTGCTTTCCAGCCGCGCCGAGCTGCTGACCTGGTCGATGCTGCCGGGGCTGATTGCCCTGAGTTTCCTTGGCGGCCTCGGCGCATACGCTATTCTCATCGGCATCGTCGGCGCGCGTAAGGTACGCAATTGGTACCAGCGCCACGAACTGGCGATCACCCGCGTCTGCGGGGTGATGTTCATCGGTTTCGCGATCAATGCCCTGCTGCACGCAGTGCCAGGGTTGGTCGGCAACAAGGCGTGACGCGCCGCGCGGGTTGCGACGGTGTGCAGTCGCAGGCTTCGGCCTGCGACCGGGCTCAAGGGATGGGTACTCAGTGCATTTTTCATGGGTAGTAGCTTTCTCTGATGGCAACCAAGAACTCCGCGCCTCTGGCCAGTTTCATCGACCTGCTCCTGGACGCCGTGTGCGCCGTGGATGTCGAGGGTCGCTTCGTGTTTGTCAGCGCCGCCTGTGAGCGGGTCTTCGGCTACACCGCCGACGAGCTGATCGGCCGCCCGATGATCGAGCTGGTGCACCCGGCCGATCGTGAACGTACCTTGCAGGCCGCCCGGGAAATCATGGGCGGGGTGCCCAAGCCGAATTTCGAGAACCGCTACGTGCGCAAGGACGGGCGGGTGGCGCATATTCTCTGGTCGGCGCGCTGGTCGGAAGTGGACCAGTTGCGCATCGCCGTGGCCCGCGACATCACCGAGCGCAAGCAGGCGGAATCCCGGCAGGCGGCGCTGTACGCGATTTCCGAGGCGGCCCATGCCACCGAAGACCTGCTGGTGCTGTTCCGGCATGTGCATCGGATCATCGGCGAATGGCTGCCGGCGCTGAACTGTTCCCTGGCGCTCTACGATGAGCGCAGCACCAGCCTGAGCTTTCCCTATCACGTCGATGACTGCGAAGGCAGCCCGGAACTGCCGGGCACCTTGATCGAACGCTTCTGCGTCGAGGTGCTGCAATGCGGCCGGCCCTTGCTGCTGGCGCCGGAGTGCCCGGTGAACCGGGTGCTCTGGAGCGAGTTCGCGGCTATCCAGGGGGCGCGCTGCTGGCTGGGCGTGCCGCTGAATTCGCAAAAGGGCACCATCGGCGTGCTGATGGTCAAGAGCGCCCCGGGCACCGAAAGCTACAGCGAGCAGGACCAGGAACTCTTGCAGTACGTCAGCGCGCAGCTGGCCGCGGCCATCGAACGCAAGCAGCTGCATGCACGCCTGCACTACATGGCCGAATACGATCAATTGACTCACCTGCCCAACCGCGAACTGCTGCGCGAGCGCCTGCGCTCGGCCCTGGCCCGGGCCCGGCGCGAGTCGGGGCGCATGGCCCTGCTGTATGTCGACCTGGACAAGTTCAAGGAGGTCAACGACACCTGCGGGCACGCGGTGGGGGACATGCTGCTGCAAGCGGTGGCCAACCGGCTCAAGGGCTGCGTGCGGGAAACCGACACCGTGGCGCGGATCGGTGGCGACGAGTTCGTGATCCTGCTGGAGAGCGTACAGCACAGCGAGGATGCCCAGCGGGTAGCGGAAAAGATCCGGCGGGCGCTGGGCGAGCCGCTGCGCCTGGACGGCCACTCGTTGAACATCCTGCCGAGCATCGGCATCGGCCTGTATCCCGAGCATGGCCTGGAGGAAAAACAGCTGTTCAAGCACGCCGACGAAGCCATGTACGCGGTCAAACGGGCACAGAAAAGCCGCTCCAACGCCTGAGCCGGCAGGCACCGGATGACGCCCTGGCCCGGCCGTGCCGGGGTTCACCGTTCGTCGTGCAGGCGAGGGTTTTTCTAAACCTTTGCGCCCCTCACCTTTCCCTATGCAGACGGGAGCCATGGCTTCCGGCAGATCAATTTGCAAGTGGAGAGCCACCTCATGAACCCCATGGCCACAGTCATGCGCGGTGCCGGACTGGCACTGCTCCTGGGCCTTGGCGCCACCAGCGCCCTGGCCCAGTCCCCCGCGGATTTCATCGACGACGCCTCGGCCAAGGGCATGGCCGATATCGAAGCCAGCCGCCTGGCCCACCAGCAGACCTCATCCAAGGCGGTCAAGGAATACACCATCCAGGTGATCAACGACCGCACCACTGCCAACCAGCACCTGGCCAAGATCGCCAAGCAGCTGGACTTGCCGGTCGCCCCCCGGGAACAGGTGATGGACCAGGCCAAGCGCCTGATGCCCCGCGTACCTCAAGCCCAAGGCGAGGACTTCGATCGCGCCTACGCCGCCAGCCAGGTCAAGGCTACCGAAGAAGCCATCGAGCAGATCCAGCAGCAGGCGCAGACCAGCGAGGTGCCGGAGCTCAAGGCCTTTGCCGAAGAGACCCTGCCCAAGCTGGAAAACCACCTGCAGATGGCCAAGGCCCTGCAGGCCGGGCGCCGGTCCGACCGGCTGGACGGTTGAGCCCCGCCGTTGCCCCATCCTTGCCCTTTAGTTGGAGAGCACCATGTCGACTCAACCCGTATCTAATCAGTACGCGATGCAGAATCCCCTGACCCAGTACCCCCAGCCGGAATTTCCCGACCAGCCGCAAACCGCGCCGGGCATTGACCAGGACATGATCCCCCGTCCCGACCACGGCGAGCACAGCTATCACGGGTTTGGCCGGTTGCTGGGGCGCAAGGCCCTGATCACCGGCGGCGATTCGGGTATCGGCCGCGCGGCGGCCATTGCCTATGCCCGTGAAGGCGCGGACGTTGCCATCAACTACCTGCCCGAGGAAGAGCGCGACGCCCGCCAGGTGATAGAGCTGATCAAGGCCGCCGGGCGCAAGGCCGTTGCGCTTCCCGGCGATATCAGCGACGAACGTTTCTGCCGCGACCTGGTGCGCCGTGCCCATGAGCAACTGGGTGGGTTGGACATCCTGGTCAACGTGGCGGGCAAGCAGGTGGCGCAGGAGGACATCGCCGACATCAGCACCGCTCAGTTCGACGCCACCTTGAAGACCAACGTGTATGCCCTGTTCTGGATCTGTCAGGCGGCCTTGCCGCTGATGCCGGCTGGCGCCACGGTGATCAACACCGCGTCGATCCAGTCCTACCAGCCTTCGGCCAGCCTCCTGGATTACGCCACCACCAAGGCGGCGATCGTGGTTTTCACCAAGGCCCTGGCCAAACAGGTGATCGGGCGGGGGATTCGGGTCAACGCCGTGGCGCCGGGGCCGATCTGGACCGTACTGCAACCCAGTGGTGGCCAGCCTCGGGAAAAGATCCCGAAGTTCGGCCTGCAAACCCCCATGAAGCGTCCGGGGCAGCCGGCCGAATGCGCCCCCCTGTACGTGCTACTGGCGTCACAGGAATCGAGCTACATCACCGGCGAAGTGTTCGGGGTCACCGGCGGCAACCCTCTGCCCTAGGATGATCGGCGCAGGGGCCAGCCTTCGCCGAGCCGATCTCAACACTGATTGAGATCGGTCTTGTCCTGCTGGCTGGAGGTGCTGACGGACAGCTCGGAATCGCCGCCCTGGCCGATCTCGCGGTATTCGCGGCGCATCTGCTCCAGCTGCTTGAGGTCCAGCCCGTCCAGGTTGAGCATGGCGTTGTGGGCCGCCTTGGTGGCCCGCAGCAACTCGTCGATCTTCAAGTGCAGAATGTCGTTGTCGCGGTTCTGGGTGTTCTGGATCAGGAACACCATGAGGAAGGTGATGATGGTGGTGGAGGTATTGATGATCAACTGCCAGGTGTCGTTGAAGTGAAACACCGGCCCGCTGAGCCCCCAGATCAGAATCAGCAACAGCGCGCCGAGAAAGGTTTTCGGGCTGCCGGCCCACATCGACAGCGTTTGCGAAATCTTCGAGAACTTCATGACCGTGTTCCTTATGGGGGAGGTGTCTGAAGCTGTGACAGCAGGGCTCTGGTGAAAGTGCTTTTTTCGTCAATTCATCGAGGTATGAGGGCTCCCGATGAGAGCTGTTTTATCTTTTACCCAACGGCCTGGCAGTAACCTGTGTTTGAGTTGACGGAGATGTCTGTCTTTGTACCGGTTTGTGGCTAGTATCAATGGCGTTCAAAGTGCCATCACGCTAATACACGGATCGGAAACTGTCAGAGGTCTCTCATGGAATTTCTTGAAAAACTCACCAGTCTTGCTGCCAAGGTACGTCTACAAGGCGCGGCCATTCAAACCGAAGAGGCGACGAAAAACGCGTTCGTCATGCCTTTCATCAGTACGGTCCTGGGTTATGACGTTTTCGATCCGATGGAGGTGACGCCAGAGTTCGTCTGCGATGTCGGGACCAAGAAGGGCGAGAAGATTGATTACGCGATCATCAAGGATGGTGAGGTGCAGATGCTTATCGAGTGTAAGAAAATCGGTGAGCCTTTACACATCAACCATGCATCCCAGCTGTTTCGGTACTTTCACGTGACCAGCGCACGTATATCCATCCTCACTAATGGTCAGGTGTATAAGTTTTTCACGGACCTGGATGCGCCGAACAAGATGGATGAAAAGCCTTTCCTTGAGCTTGATCTGCTGGACATTGATGAGTACTCGGTGCCGGAGCTGATCAAGCTGACCAAGTCGGCGTTTGATGTCGAGTCGATTCTCAGTGCAGCGGGCGAATTGAAGTATGTCAGTCAGATCAAGAAGGTTGTCGCTTCACAAGTCAGCAAGCCGGACGATGACTTTGTGAAGGTCTTTGCATCGCGAGTTTATGAAGGCGTGATTACGCAAAAAGTACGCGATCAGTTTTACGAACTGACGCGCAAAGCCATAGGTCAGTTCCTCAATGATCAGATCAATGAGCGTTTGAAGTCCGCCATGAGCGGAGCTAATCAGGTTCTCATTCCCCAGCATTCGGCCCCCCTCAACGATGAGAGGGGAGTTGATGAGGAGGAACGCACAGATGAGAAGATCTTCACGACCCTGGAGGAGCTTGAGGGATATCACATCGTACGAGCGGTGGTGCGCTCGGTGGTTGATGCCAAACGTATTGTGCAACGCGACACTCAGAGCTATTTCGGCATCCTTCTTGACGATAACAATCGCAAGCCGATTTGCCGTTTGCATTTTAATAGATCACAGAAGTACATCGGTATTTTCGACCAGGACAAGGTCGAGACTCGCCATCCCATCAACTCTGTCGACGAGATCTACGAGTATTCGGAACATCTAAAGAAGACGGTGGGTTTTTATGACTAGGTGATCGGGCTCGTAGTGAAACTGGCGAAGGCGGCAGGAGGGGCGCTTCCTGACCGCTGGAGCAAAGCAATTAGCTGCCCGCTTACACCTCACAACACTCCTTCGCACAATAAAACAGGATTGTGCTGGAGCTGTCGGGGCGCTGGGCTTAACGTGGCCCGGGCAGGTGCCCCATGGGGCGCCACGACGCTCAAGGAGGCAGCTTATGTCGGCCAGTACCGGTGCTTCGGTCATCGACCTGTATCACCAGGCGCAAGACTATTTCTTCGTTTCCATCTCCCAGTTCTATCGACGTTTCGGTAGTGGCCTGAGTGCCTATTGCACGGGGGTCGAAGCCAGCAGCCTGAACCTGTTGATGATGAATGACCGCGCCGTCGATGAGCCTGGGCCGTTGGCCGAAGGCGTGGCGTTTCTGCAGCGCACCGGCATGCCGTTCTGTGTGGTGGTGCCCGAGACACTGGTGCCCCGGGTCAGCGGGCAATTGCACCAGCAGCACCTGCTGGCGGCGGACAAGACCACCTGCATGGTGCTCGATCTGACGCGCCATGAGCCCCGGCAAGCGCTTGCGGCGCAGGCCCAGGTGCGCTGTAGCGACCTGCGCCTGGAGGATTGGGCGCAGCCCGTGCAGAGTGCATTCGAGTCCGGCGAGGGGGGGATCGAGCAGTACCTGGCCCGGCATCGGGCGGCGCTGTCGGCGGGCCGGGCGCTGAGCCATTTCACCCTGTATGTCCAGGAGCGCCCGGTGAGTGCCCTGACCCTCTCGCTGCTGCCGGGGCTGGCGCGCCTGGATGACATCGGCACCGTGCAGGAGTGCCAGGGCCAGGGTTATGCCACGGCGCTGATTCAAGCGGTGCTGGCGTTCGCCCGGGCCAGGGGCGCCAGGACCTGCGTGCTGGAAGCCTCCCTCGATGGCCTGTCGATCTACCGCAAGGCCGGCTTCGAACCGCTGTTCGACTACCGCACCTTCTGCCAGGAATGAGCCCGCCCTAGCGGGCAGCGTTCTGCCGGAACTGGCGCGGGCTGAGCCCGGTCAGGGCCTTGAACTGGCGGCTGAAGGCGCTGTGGTCGGTGTAGCCGCATTGCAGCGCCACTTCGGTGATGGGTTCTTCGGTGAGCAGCAACTGCGAAGCGTGTTCCAGGCGGACCTTGTGGATCATCTGCCGTGGCGTGAGGTGGAAGATGCGCTTGCAGTAGCGCTCCAGCTGGGCAGTGGACAGGCTGGCGATGCGGGTCAGGTCGTCCAGGCGGATGGCCTCGCTGTAGTGCTCGCGGATATGCCGGTCCACCGCTGCCAAGCGTTCATAGGCCGGATGGGTGTCATGGGCGGCCTGCAGGTCCAGGGAGATCCCGGCCATGCCGATGATCTGCCCGTCACGCCCGTACAGCGGCAGTTTGTGGGTCAGGCACCAGCCGGGCTCGCGGCTGCCATACAGATGCAGTTCCAGCTGGCCCTTGATGGTGATGCCCTGGCGCAGCACGCGCTGGTCCTGCTCGGTGTAGACCGGGCCGAGCACTGCCGGGAAGACTTCGGCGGAGGTCTTGCCCAGCAGGGGCCGCACATTCTTGAAACCGCAGCGCTGGGCCAGGGTCAGGTTGGCCACTCGGTAGCGGGCCTGCAGGTCCTTGATGAAGAACACCGCGCTGGGGATGCAGTCCAGCAGCGGGGTGATCGGCGCCATGTTGGCCAGCAGGCCATTGAGGTCCCGGGGCGCTTGGGCGGCGATGGCCCGGGGCAAGTGGTGCAGCTGTGCGCCATCGATCATCGTCTGCCTCTCTCTATGGGGGCTTGGGGGATGGATCTGGGTCGATAAAGCCAAGGGGTTCACGGGCCGCCGGTTGCATTGTCGGCGTCGGGGCGTGCCTGCTGGCTGTCGAGCAGCAGCGTGGCGATCCGCGCCGGCACCAGGGGTGCCCGTGGCGGGGGAGGCGCCCAGCCGAACAGGCGGTGGGCCGCGCTGGCACAGACCCGGCCCTGGCAGGCGCCCATGCCGCAGCGGCTCTGCAGCTTGGCCTGGGCCCAGTCGGGGGCTGCGGCCACGGCGGCGTAGGGCACATCCTCGCACCGGCACAGCAGAGTATCAGCTCGGGCCAGTTGCAGGACCTGCGGTTGCAGCTCGAAATGCCGCAGCAGGCGCTCGGCAAAATGCTGCCAATGACGGCGCTGCTGGATCAGTTCGGCGGCCCGGTCTGCCTGCCCGCTGGCCACACAACCGGCGATCCGGCCTTCGATCAGCGCCAGTTCGCTGCCACCGATGCCCGTGCACTCGCCGGCGGCCAGGACTTGGGGCAGGCTGCTGCGCTGTTGCTGATCGACCGCGATGGCGCCCTGTTCCAGGCGGCAGCCCAGGTGGTTGGCCAGGCGCACATTGGGCACCAGGCCGAAGCCGCAGGCCAGGTAGTCGCAGGGGATTTCCAGGGTGCGCCGGCCCTGGCGGATGCGCACGGCCTGCAAGTGCTGCTCGCCCAGCGCCTCGACCACGTGGGCGTTGCAGCGATAGCTCGGGGTGGCCAGGCTCAGGGCCTGGGCCAGCTTGTTCGGCCAGCGCCACAACTGGGCGGCAAAGCCCAGCAGCGAGGCCGCCGGGGCCTGTTCCAGCACCCGCGCCACCCGGCCGCCGGCGCGGCGCGCGGTGGCGGCGCTGGCCAGCAATAAGGGGCCGCTGCCGGCGATCACCAGAGTCTTTCCTGCCACCGCCAGGCCGTTCTTGAGCAGCGCTTGCAGGCCGCCGGCCCCGGTCACCCCGGGCAGGGTCCAGCCGGGGAAGGGCAGCAGCAGTTCCTGGGCGCCACAGCACAGGATCAGTTGTTCGAATTCCACGTGCCAGGCCTGCCGGGCATCTTCGAGCAACAGGCTGTGAGTACCCAGGGTCGAGATGATGCGGGTGGCGCTGAGGTAGCGCACCGCCGGGTGCTGCAGCACCTTGAAGTGTTCGGCCTGGGCGGCGCTGGGCGGATGCTGGGGGCCGTGGCGCCAGATCTGGCCGCCGGGGCGCGGGTTGTCATCGACGATCAGGATCGAGGCGGCGCTGCGGCTGGCGGCCTGGGCGGCGGCCAGCCCCGCCGGGCCGCTGCCGACGATGAGGATCTGACACTGCAGGTGGCGGGCGGTCATTGGCTGCGCTCCACCTGCATGCCGTTCCGGCACAGGGTCTGGCAGGCCAGCTGGCGGCGGCCATCGATGGTCATCCGGCATTCCTGGCAGATGCCCATGCCGCAGAACACGGTCCGCGGCTGGCCACCGCAGGAGGTGCGGGTGCGCGGGTCGGCGCTGCCGGCCACGGCGGCGGCCACGCTGAGGCCGTCGGCCACCTGCAGGGCCTGCTGGTCCAGGTAGATGATCATGGCAAGTCTCCAGTCAGGGCGGCGAAGCGCCCGGGCAGATAGGGGCGCGGGTCGAGCGCCGGGCATTCGCCCAGCATCAGGTCCACCAGCAGTCGCGCGCTGCCGGGGGCGGTGGTGACTCCCAGGCCTTCATGCCCGACCGCCAGCCACAGGCCCGGTTGCCGCGGGTGTTCGCCGAGGATCGGCAGGCCATCCGGCGTGGCGGCGCGAAAGCCGGTCCAGGCGCGGATGCCGTTGAGCTCGGCGAGCGCCGGCAGGTAGTCCACGGCGCGCCGCAGCATGGGCGCCAGTACGCTGGGGTCGATGGCCGGATCGAGGGTGTCGAACTGTCGAGACGAGCCGATCAGCAACTGGCCGGTGGGCCGCGGCTGGACATTGAACGCCACCGAGGTGCCGTGGCTGGCGTGGGCGCTGGCGGCGTAACCCAGCTCCACCAGTTGGTGGCCGACCTGTTGCGGGTAGCGGTCGCTGATCAGCAGATGGCCCTTCTTCGGGCGCAGGGGCAGGGCCGGCAACAGTTCCCGGGCAGCGAAGCCGTTGGCCAGCAGCACCCGTTGTGCCCTCAGCACGCGACCGTCGGCGAGCTCCACCTGGTCCCCGGCGACGCTGCGCACCCGGGCTGCCTGGCGCCTGATCAGCGAAGCGTTGCCGAGCAGCCAGTGGGCAGTGGCCGGGGCGTAGAGGATCGCGTCGCCGGGGATCTTCAGCGCACCGGCCAGGCCTTTGCGCAACATCGGTTCCAGGCTCGCCAGCCGGGTGCTGTCCAGCAGCTCGCCGCTGATGCCGTGGTCGGCCAGGGCCTGCTGCTTGGTCCGCGCCAGGTCCCTCTCGTGGTGGTCGGCGGCCAACCACAAGGTGCCGCAGTTCCGGTAGGCGCAGGCGTCGGGCAGGCGTTCGCGCAGTTGCCGCCAGAGGCCGAGGGAGTAGTGACTCAAGGCCAGTTCCGCCGGGTTGTCGTCCATCACCACCAGATGGCCCATGCCGGCCCCGGTGGCACCGCCACGACCATCGTCGAGCACCTGCACCCGCAGGCCGCGCCGGGCCAGCTCATGGGCGCAGGCGGCACCGATGATGCCAGCGCCCACCACTATCACCTCGGCCTCGGCCACCGGCGTCACGAGCCGATGCCCCAGGCGAACGGATCGCTGTCGTCCAGCAGCAGAGTGGCTTCGGCGCTGATGTGGGCACTGCCGCGAAGGGTCGGAATCAGTTGCTCGCCGACCTTCTCATAGTGGGCGCTGAACTGGCTGCCGATGACACTGGCCTGGCGCCAGGCATGGCCCGGGGCGAGCTTGCCGTCCGCCGCCAGGCACGCCAGCTTGGCGCTGGTGCCGGTGCCGCAGGGCGAACGGTCGTAGGCCTTGCCGGGGCAGAGCACGAAGTTGCGGCTGTCGGCCTGCGGGTCGTCGGCGAACAGTTCGATGTGGTCGATGACCCCGCCCTCGGCGCCGGTGATGCCGGCGGCTTCGAGGGCCTGGCGCACGTCCCAGGTGTAGTGGGTCAGGGCTTCGACATTGTCCAGGGCAATGCGCTGGCCGTGGTCGCTGATCAGGAAGAACCAGTTGCCGCCCCAGGCGATGTCGCCGTGCACCTTGCCGTGGCCGGGCAGTTGCAGCATCACCTGGGTGCGGTAGCGGTAGGCGGGGACGTTGCGCACGCTCACCGACAGGTCCTCGTGCAGGGTGGCCTCGACGGTGCCCACCGGGGTTTCGATACGGTGCACGCCCTGGTCGATGCGCCCCAGGTGATACAGCGAGCGCACCAGGCCAATGGCGCCGTGGCCGCACATGCCCAGGTAGCCGCTGTTGTTGAAGAAGATCACTCCGGCACAGGCGTCGCTGGCCTGCGGCTGGCACAGCAGGGCCCCCACCAGTACGTCGCTGCCCCGGGGTTCGAGGACGCAGGCCCGGCGCCACTGATCGTGCTCGCGCTCCAGGATCTGCAAGCGTTCGGCCATGGAGCCGCGGCCCAGGTCGGGAAAGCCGTCGATGACCAGGCGGGTGGGTTCACCCCCGGTGTGGGAGTCGATCACGGTTATTTTTTTCATGAGGGCACCTGAGGGCAAAGAGCTACAGAGTGGCCTTGGCGGGGGCGCTGCCGCTTGTGGGTTTTCGCTGTCGTGGATGACGAAATCGGCACAGTCCGTTCGGCTGTCGAGGCGGTGTGCGAGGAACGCGCCGGTGAGCCGCGAGCGTCGGGCAAGTGTGCCGATTTCGTCTCCTTCGGGGGTGAAAAGTCTCAAGCTGCGACGGGGATAAAAGGCGACTCTGGATTTCGTATCCAACGCCTGTCGGCCCGGCCGACCTCATACAAGGACAAGACCATGAGCCGTAAAACCATCCAGTGGAGCGGTGTGTTCCCCGCAGTGACCACCCAGTTCAACGCCGATTTTTCCCTGAACCTGCAAGCCACCCACAAGGTCATGCGCAGCCTGGTGGACGATGGCGTCTCGGGGCTGGTGGTGTGCGGCACCGTGGGGGAGAACACCTCGTTGACCACCGCGGAAAAACTCGCGGTGATCGAAGTGGCCAAGGACGCCGCCGGCGGCCGGGTGCCGGTGATTGCCGGGGTGGCCGAATTCACCACCGAGTTTGCCCGCAACACTGTGCGCGAGGCCGCCAGGGCCGGGGCCGACGGGGTGATGGTGATGCCCGCCCTGGTGTACTCGGCCAAGCCCCATGAGACCGCCGCGCATTTTCGCGCCGTGGCCACCGGCACCGACCTGCCGGTGATGGTCTACAACAACCCGCCCATCTACAAGAACGACGTCACCCCCGATGTACTGATCGCCCTGCAGGACTGCGAGAACATCGTCTGCTTCAAGGATTCCTCCGGCGATACCCGGCGCTTCATCGACCTGCGCAATGCCGTCGGCGACCGCTTCGTGCTGTTCGCCGGGCTCGATGACGTGGTGGTGGAAAGCGTTGCGGTGGGCGCCGAGGGCTGGGTCTCCGGGATGTCCGTGGCCTTCCCCAAGGAGGGCGAGACGCTGTTCCGCCTGGCCAAGGAAAAGCGCTTCGAGGAAGCCCTCACCCTGTACCGCTGGTTCATGCCGCTGCTGCACCTGGATGCCCGTCCGGACCTGGTGCAGTGCATCAAGCTCTGCGAGGAACTGGTAGGGCGTGGTTCGTCCATTACCCGGCCGCCGCGCTTGCCGCTGCAGGGCGAGACCCTGGCCGAGGTCAAGGCGATTGTCGCCAAGGCCCTGGCCACGCGCCCGAGCCTGCCCAACGTCGGCTTGTAAGGCGTTTACGGGCGCCCAGGGTGAAGGGCGCCCGCTTTCGAACAACAGCTCCGGGAAGCCACGAGGCACAGCCCGGGTGCAGTGCTGCAAGCGTCGGACGGCCCCGCCGACGTGACATTCCATCTGCCCATTCCAATAATCCAAAACAGGCGCAGCCCCATGTCAGGCAAAGGCAAATTCAAGAAACAACTCTCTCTGGTGGACCTGACCTTTATCGGTCTGGGTGCGATTTTCGGTTCCGGCTGGCTGTTCGCTGCCAGCCACGTTTCGGCGATTGCCGGGCCGGCGGGGATCTTTTCCTGGCTGCTGGGCGGCTTTGCCGTACTGCTGCTGGGCATCGTCTACTGCGAGCTGGGGGCAGCCCTGCCCCGGGCCGGCGGGGTGGTGCGCTATCCGGTGTTTTCCCACGGGCCGCTGCTGGGCTACCTGATGGGGTTCATCACCCTGATCGCCTTTTCCAGCCTGGTGGCGATTGAAGTGGTGGCGGCCCGGCAGTACGCCGCGGCCTGGTTCCCGGCGCTGACCCACGAGGGTTCGAGCAACCCGACGATCATCGGCTGGCTGGTGCAGTTCGCCCTGTTGTGCCTGTTCTTCTGGCTCAACTACTACAGCGTCAAGACCTTCGCCAAATCCAACAACTTCATCAGCCTGTTCAAGTTCATCGTGCCGCTGCTGGTGATCGGGGTGCTGTTCACCTTCTTCAAGCCCGATAACTTCCATGTCCAGGGCTTTGCGCCGTTTGGTCTCTCGGGGATCGAGATGGCGGTCTCGGCGGGGGGCATCATCTTTGCCTACCTGGGGCTGACCCCGATCATTTCCGTGGCCAGCGAGGTGCGCAATCCGCAGCGCACCATTCCCATTGCCCTGATCCTTTCGGTGCTGCTCTCGACCCTGATCTACGGCCTGCTGCAACTGGCCTTCCTGGGCAGCATTCCCACGGAAATGCTGGCCAACGGCTGGAGCGGCATCAGCAAGGAATTCTCTCTGCCGTACCGCGATATCGCCCTGACGCTGGGGGTCGGCTGGCTGGCCTACCTGGTGGTGGCCGACGCGGTGATCTCCCCCAGCGGCTGCGGCAACATCTACATGAACGCCACGCCGCGGGTGGTCTACGGCTGGGCCCGCACCGGGACCTTTTTCAAGATCTTCACCCGTATCGATGAGCAGTCCGGCATACCGCGCCCGGCGCTGTGGCTGACCTTCGGCCTGTCGGTGTTCTGGACCTTGCCGTTCCCTTCCTGGGAAGCCCTGATCAATGTGGTCTCGGCGGCCCTGGTACTGAGCTATGCAGTGGCGCCCATCAGTGTCGCGGCCTTGCGCAAGAGCGCGCCGGAGTTGGCGCGGCCGTTCCGCGTGCGTGGTTTTGCCCTGCTGGGGCCGGTGTCCTTCGTGATCGCGGCGCTGATCGTCTATTGGTCGGGCTGGGGCACGGTGTCCTGGCTGCTGGGGCTGCAGATCCTGATGTTTGTGATCTACCTGTTGTGCAAGCGCCTGGTGCCCACTGATCACTTGAGCCTTGGCGAACAGGTGCGTTCGTCCCTGTGGCTGATCGCGTTCTATGCCCTGACCATCGTCATTTCCTACCTGGGCAGCTTCGGCGGCATCGGCGCCCTGGCTCACCCCTTCGACACCCTGACCGTCACCCTCATGGCCCTGTGTATCTACACCTGGGGCGCCAACACCGGCGTGCCCAGCGCCAAACTGGTGCTGGACGGCGATGAGGTGGAATGAGGGTGCCCACTTTCAAGCAGACGAGGCAAACCATGACTGTTACTGGACAGATGCTGATCGGCCAGCAATCTACCTTGGGCACCCACGGGCATATCCATGGGCTGAACGCGGCCACCGGCCAGGTGCTGCAACCGGCTTTTGGCGGGGCCGCACCGGCCGACCTGGAGCGTGCCTGTGCCCTGGCCCAGGCGGCGTTCGAGCCTTATCGGCTGTTGCCGCTGGAGCGGCGGGCGGTGTTTCTGGAGAGTATCGCCAGCCAGATTCTTGAGCTGGGGGATGAACTGATCGAGCGTTGCCTGCTGGAAACCGGCCTGCCCCGTGCCCGCCTGGAAGGCGAGCGCGGGCGCACCGTTGGCCAGTTGCGGCTGTTTGCCGCGGTGGTGCGCAAGGGCGGGTTTCTCGGGGTGCGGATCGACCCGGCGCAACCCGGGCGCCAGCCTTTGCCCAGGGTCGACCTGCGCTTGCGGCAGATGGGGCTGGGGCCGGTGGCGGTGTTCGGGGCGTCGAACTTTCCTTTGGCCTTCTCCGTGGCCGGCGGCGATACCGCATCGGCCCTGGCGGCGGGCTGCCCGGTGATCGTCAAGGCGCACTCGGCCCACCCCGGCACTTCGGAGCTGGTGGCCCAGGCCATCGCCCGGGCGGCACGGCAGCAGGGCATGCCCGAAGGGGTGTTTTCACTGTTGTTCGACAGTGGCCGGGATATCGGCCAGGGGCTGGTGGCGGACTCGCGGATCAAGGCCGTGGGCTTCACCGGTTCGCGCAGCGGTGGGATGGCCCTGATGCAGATCGCCGCAGCGCGCGCCGAGCCGATCCCGGTGTATGCGGAGATGAGTTCGATCAATCCGGTGCTGCTGTTGCCCCACGCCCTCAAGGAGCGCGGCGAGCAGATCGCCCCGGCGTTTGTCGCCTCGCTGACCCAGGGCGCCGGGCAGTTCTGCACCAACCCGGGGTTGATCCTGGCCGTCGATGGGCCGGCGTTGCAGCGTTTTGAGCGGGCCGCCGCCGAGGCCCTCGGCCACGTGGCGGCGCAGACCATGCTCACGCCGGGCATTTACCGCAGCTACTGCCAAGGTGTGGCCAGCCTCGCGGCGCATGCTCGGGTGCAGCTCCTGGCCCAGGGCCCGGAAGGGCAGGGCCAGCAGGCGCGCGGGGCATTGTTCGCCACCTCGGCCGCGGCGTTCATGGCGTGCCCCGAGTTGCGCGGGGAGATCTTTGGCCCGGCCTCGCTGATTGTCCGCTGCACCGACTTGACTGTCCTGCAACAGGTACTGCGCAGCCTGGAGGGCCAGCTGACCATTGCCATTCACCTGGGCGAGGGCGATCAGCCGCAGGTGCGGGCGCTGCTGCCGCTGCTGGAGAGCAAGGCCGGGCGCCTGCTGGCCAACGGTTTCGGCACCGGTGTCGAAGTGGCCCATGCCATGGTCCATGGCGGGCCGTTCCCGGCCACTTCCGACAGCCGCAGCACTTCCGTGGGCAGCCTGGCGATCCAGCGCTTCCTGCGCCCGGTGTCCTACCAGGACCTGCCCGAGTCGCTATTGCCGGCTGAACTGCACAGCGCCAATCCGTTGCAGGTGCCGCAGCTGCTCGACGGCCAGGGCCCGAGCTGACTTGAGGTGCGCCAGCTCTCCCCGGGAGTGCCGGCGCGCCTGCTCATCCTGCTTGCCTTACCTATCCGCAAACTCTCCCACAGGAGCGTTCCCCACCTGCCATAGAGGTTCTTGCATGTCCGAATACATCACCCTGTCACTGGATGAAGTCTATGCCCTGTCCTATCAGGTCCTCACTCGCCACGGCCTGTCCGACGCCCATGCCCGGGCAATCGCCGAGGTCATCACCCAGGGCCAGCGTGACGAGTGCCACTCCCATGGGGTGTATCGTCTGCTGGGCTGCGTACGTTCGGTGCGCGAGGGCCGGATAAACCCCCGGGCCGAACCCAGCCTGCGGCATGTTTCTCCTGGGGTGCTGGAGGTGGATGCCCATTACGGCTACTCCCTGCTGGGGTTTCATACCGGCTTGCCGATCCTTGCGGAAAAGGCCCGCAGCCAGGGGATCGCCGCCATGGTGATCAAGCGCTGCTTCCACTTTTCCGCGCTGTGGCCGGAGGTCGAGGCGATTGCCGACTGCGGCCTGGTGGGGATGGCGATGAACCCCAGCCATAGCTGGGTGGCGCCGGCGGGCGGGCGTCATCCGGTGTTCGGCACCAACCCCCTGGCCTTTGCCTGGCCGCGCCCGGGGGCCCAGCCTTTTGTCTTTGATTTCGCCACCAGTGCCATTGCCCGGGGGGATATCGAACTGCATGCACGCCAGGGCAAGCCGATTCCCGAGCACTGGGCCATCGACGCCGATGGCCAGCCCACCACTGATGCCAAGGCGGCGTTGCAGGGCGCCATGCAGACGTTCGGCGGGCACAAGGGTTCGGCCCTGGCGGCGATGATCGAGTTGCTGGCCGGTGCCCTGATCGGCGACCTGACCAGTGCCGAGTCCATGGTCTTCGATGGAGGCGTGGGGGCGACGCCTTGCCATGGCGAACTGGTGCTGGCGTTCGATCCCAGGGTGTTTTTGGGTGAGGAATATCAGCAGGGGTTGGAGCGGGCAGAAGGGCTGTTTGCGGCGATCACCGAACAGGGCGCACGGTTGCCGTCGCAGCGGCGTTTTGCGGCCCGGGCCCGCAGCCTGGAGCATGGGGTGCAGATTCCCCGGGGGCTGCTGGAGGATATTCGCGGGTTGCTCTGAGGCCTGTTCGCCGGCAGACGGCTCCTGCGGATGAGTGCAGGAGCCGGCTTTACGGCATCAGAAGCGTACGTTGGCCGCCAGCTCGGCGGAGCGCCCCGGCGCGACGGTGGCGAACATCCCCACGTGGGAGGCGTCGTAGTACGTCTCGTCGGTGAGGTTGAGCACGTTGAGTTGCAGGTCCAGGTTGTTGTTCACCCGGTAGGCGAGCATGGCGTCGTAGCGCCAGTAGGAATCGAGGCTGCGGGTGTTTTCATCGTTGGTATAGCGCTTGTCCACATAGTTGGCGCCGCCGCCGACCTTCCAGCGGTCGGTGAGGGCGTAGGTGGTCCAGACCGAGCCGCTGTTGGGGGCAATGAACTTGGCCTGGTTGCCATCGAAGTTGGTGTTTTTTCCGGACGCATACTTGACCGTCTTGGCATCCAGGTAGGTGTAGCCCGCCATCACTTCCCACTGCTCGGTGAGATGGCCGGTGGCTCCCACTTCAAATCCCTTCACCTCGACGTCGCCGTCCAGCGTGACCTCGTTGCTGATCGGGTCGTAGGTCCGGGCGTTGGTCTTCTCGGTCTTGAACAGGGCCGCGGTCAGGGACAGGCGTTCGTTCAGCAGGTCCCACTTGGTGCCCAGCTCGATGCTGCGGCTCTTTTCCGGATCCAGGTTGCTCAACCGCCCGCCCGCGGCGCCGTCGGCCCCCCCGGATTGCCCGGCGGTTTCCCCCGATGGGTTGAACGAGGTGCCATAGGACAGGTAGATGCTGCCGTACGGCAGGGGCTTGAAGACGATGCCGCTCTGGTAGGTCCAGAGGTTGCTGCGGTTGCTCTGCACACCATCGCGCACATGGTAGTTGTCCAAGCGCGCCCCCAGGTTCAGGTCCCACTGTTCATGCAGGGCCAGGGTGTCCATCACGTACAGGGCGCGGTTGTTGTGCCGGGTGACGTCGTGGCTGCCGTTGCCTCGCGGTACAGGCGCGTAGGGATCCTGAGGATTGGGGTTGTTCAGGTCTCCCGGGTCGGTTTCGGAGTTCTTCGGGGCGTAGCGGTTCTTCACATCGATCCGTTCGCGTGAAAACTCCAGGCCGGCGCTGTAGCTGTGGCCGATGGAGCCGGTGTCGAACTTGCCGAAGATATCGGTCTGGTTGATCAGCGACGTGTTGACCACGTTTCGGCCCCGGGCTGGGCCGCGCAGTACGACACCGGCGTTTTCATTCTTGATGCTGGCCACCGCATTGGCGCCCAGCGTCGGCCGGCTCATGATGTAGTCCTGCATGCTGCGCCCCTGGCGGGTGGTGTTGCGCAGGGTCAGGTGGTCGTTGATGTCGTGTTCCAGTTGCAGGGTGAAAAGGTCGGCCGAGGTCTTGCGGAAGTCGCGTTTGCTCAAGCCGTAGAAATTGTCCCGGTCGACCTTGACCGGCTTGCCGCTGATGGCCGATACCGGAACACCCTGGTCGGGAATGTCGTCGCTCTGCAGGTGGTAGTAGCTGAGGGTGCCGCGGGTATCGGTGTTCAGGCCGAAGGAAAAACTCGGTGCCAGGCCCCAGCGGGTGACTTCCACCTCGTCGCGCCCGGGGGTATCGGCTTCATGCTTCATGGCGTTCAGGCGCAGCGCCATGTTCTGTTCGGGCAGGTACTGGTTGAGGTCGACGGTGGTGCGGCGCAGTTGATCGGTGCCCAGGGTCAGGCTGCCGGCGGCGAAGGTTTCCTGCTGCGGCACTTTGCTGACCAGGTTGATGGTGCCGCCGGTGGAACCGCGCCCCGCGTAGGCCGAGCCCGGGCCCTTGACGATCTCGATCTGCTCGACGTTGAAGGCTTCGTGGGTCATGCGCCCGACATCGCGAATGCCGTCGATCATGATGTCGGTGCTGGCTTCGAAACCCCGGATGAAGGGCCGGTCGCCCAGCGGCGTGCCGCCTTCGCCCGCGCCGAAGGTGATTCCCGGCGTGGTGCGCAGGGCATCGGCCAGGGTGGACACCGCACGCTCCTGCATCAGGGATTCGGTGATGATGGTCACCGACTTCGGGGTTTCGCGCAGCGGTGCGGTGAACTTCACCGAATCGGATGTTTCGCGCTTGTATCCCGGCTTGTGTTCGCCCTTGACGTGGGTGGTGCCGAGGGTGACGGATGCCGGGTCGGATGGGCGTTCGGTGGATTGCTCGGTGGCGCCGAGGCTGGCTTCGCCAAGGGCCATCAAACCGAGGGACGTGGACCACAACTTCCATGGGTGTGGGCGGGCAGGACTGGACATTTCAGATAGAGCCTCCGTTTATTTGGAATGAATTCTCATCTGCGAACTAATATCATTCAATCGGAACTATCTGAACAATCATGTCGAAAAGTGTATGCGTCGTTGTATGCGCGACAGCCGGGCCCTCCTCAGGACCGCTGCTGGGGGGCGTGGTCTGTTGCCGAACCTTAGGGTTCTTTTTTTTCCGGCGTTGCGGTTTCATGAGCGCCCCCTTTCAGGATGCTCACGGATGAACCTGCATTTCGAAACCGCCCGCCTGTTGCTGCGCCCCCGTACCCTTGAGCATTTCCAGGCGTGCCTGGGTATGGATCAGGACCCCGAAGTCACGCGCTTCATCCCCGGGACCTGGGATGGCGGGCAGTGGCACCGGGACTTTTTACAGGGGCGCATGACCCAGGATTTCGGCCCGCGCTGCGGGTATTGGGCGATCTTCGCCAAGGACGCGCCGGATGAGTTGCTGGGCTGGGTTTCCTTCATTCCCTTCGATGCTGTGGGGCCCGAGCTGGAAATGGGCTGGCGCCTGGTGCGGCGTGCCTGGGGGCGGGGTTTTGCCAGCGAGGCCGCGCGGCGGATCGTCGAGCATGCGTTTGCCGACCCGGCGGTGCAGCGCATAGTCGTCGATGCCCATGTCGACAACGAGGCGTCGTTGGCGGTGGCGCGCAAGGTCGGTTTTCGCTTCACCCACAATGCCGATTTCGAAGGCTTGCCCTGCCGCTTCTTTGCAATGACCCGTGAAGATTTTTGCCAGCAACGGCCGGCTGGCTGAGGCGGGGGCACGTGTGGGGCGCCGTGGGAGGCGCCCCGTATGGTCCATGCCTGCCGTCAGAGGTGGCGGCTGACCCACCACAGCACCAGGAAGGCAATGACGGCCACCAGGGCCGCGAACTGGAACAGATTGATCAGCCACTTCAGGCTCAGGGGGAATGTCCTGTAGTCCTTCACGTTCAGGCCGCCGTTGCGCAGGAACAGGTGGGGCATGGCGAACAGTGCGCCGATGCACAGCAGCATGAAGAAACGGCTAAGGGGGTCCTTGCCCAGGAGTGGCATGCGGATGGCAATGACCCGGCAGCGCGACAGATGCTTGACCATGTCATCAAGCCTGAAATAGCCCAGGTAGACCTGGATCGCCAGGGACACCAGCCCGGCCATGACCACCAGGACCCAACCCGCGGTATAGATATCTTTTGCGTTACACATATCTCTTCAGTGACCTCCTCAAGGTGGCGACCACGCGCGCAGCGTATTGCTTCTGCAGTGAGCCCTGGCACGCAGGGCAGCCGGCCACCATAGCACTTCGGGAGGTGCGTCGGGCGCAGGTGCTCCGGTACCCAGGGGCCAATGAGCGCTGCATCGCGGTCGTACCCCGGGGCGGAGGCTGGGAGAGAGGGGGGGCAGGGCGGCCCTAGAGCTTGGCGCAACGCTCCACATCGGCCTGGGTGGTGACCTGGGTGTCGATGCCCAGGCGGTATTTGCAATAGTCGATGATCATCTGCCGCTGTTCATCGGTGAGCTTTTCTACGCGCCGGTAGTCGCCGTCATTGGCGTGGATATTGAAGAATTCCAGGCGCAGGGTCGGGGATGTCTTGATAAACCAGCGGGTATGGGTTTCAGCCTCTTCAAGCTCGGTGTAGTAACCGAGGTTGAGCACCATCAGCAGGATGAGGGAGAGCAGCAACAGCAGTGTTTTCAAGGCACGGCTCCTTCCGTGGGAGGCGCCGGGGGCGCGGGCTGCGAATGCTTCAGGTTTTTCCCCGGCTTGGCAAGCGCTCTGGCAGCGCGGGGGGCAGCATCGAGGGCGGGATTGGCTTCGGGTTCAGCAAGCAGACAGTTGCGCACTGGTAAAAAGATCGGCACGCCTGGCAGGAGCCGGGCGGTGACAGGGGGCAAATGGTTTCAAGCGGATTCACGGCAGGTTGCCAAGAGTCTGCCGGGGCGAACGGCCCGGTGCATCCGTTTGCAAACCGCAGAGCGATCGTGGGCTCTGTACGAAAACTACCTGCGCTTCGATCAGACTGCGTTAAAAACAGGCTCGGAATGCTCATTTAGGTTCCTAAACTCCGCTTCCTCGCCTGTTTTTGCCTTGCCTGGTCTTTGCTCGGCGAGTTTTCGTACAGACCCTGGGATCGCTCTTTTTTTGCCTGCGCCCGGGCGTTTCAGCAACGGCATCAGACCAGGCCCAGGGTCGCGGGCCGGGAACCGGGGAACACCGCCTGTACCTGAGCGCTGGAAAGCCCCCAGGTAGCGCCCAGTAGGCCGCCGAGCAGATCCCGGTAGTTGTTGAGCACCGGGTAGTCGCGGTTCTGCAGCAGGCTTTGCGCGTTCACCGTCACTTGTTCGCCGGCCAGGCGCCCGCCGCGAATGCTGCCGCCCAACACCCAGTACACCGTGCCATGGCCGTGGTCGGTGCCCCGGGCGCCGTTCTCGCGAAAGGTCCGACCGAATTCGGAGACCACGACCACCAGGCTGTCCTTCCAGTGCTCGCCCATGGCCTCGGCATAGGCTGCCAGCCCTTGCCCGAGGTTGGCCAGGTTGCTGGCCAGCTGGCCCTGGGTACTGCCCTGGTTGACGTGGGTATCCCAGCCGCCGACATCGACGAAGCCCAGGCGATACTGCTCGCGCATCAGGCCGGCCATGCGTCGGGTCTGGGCGGCGAAGCTCTGTGCATTGGCCGCCCCGCGATTGGCCGCGAGCATCTCTTGCTGCAGCTCCTGGGAGACCTTCTGGCGCAGGGCCAGTCCATCGCTGGCCGCGGCGGCATAGGGTGTGTGCTGGTACATGGAGGCCAGAATCGCTGCCTGGCGCTCATTGAAGGGCGCCTTGCCGGCGCTGCGCAAGGACAGGTTGGGAATCTCCTGGCCGCCCTGGAAGCTCAGGGGCAGGGCGTCGGTAAAGGCGATAGGCGCGCTGTCGGGCACCTGCCGCGCCAGGCGTGCGAGGAAGCCCGAGTCGTAGCGCCGGCGTTGCTGGCTCGGCTGGCCGGCCTCGATCGTGTCCTGGGTCTGGAAGTGGCTGCGGGACAGGTCGTCGGTGCCGGCAAAGGGCACGAAGGCGAGTTCCCGGCGCTGCCATAGCGGGTACAGCGAATCGCGCAGCACCGGGTTCAGGCCCCAGTGGCTGTCCAGGGCGATGGCGCTCTGCGGGTTGTGCCCATCGGGCCGGGCTATCGCCAGGGTCGGGCGCGACTCGTAGTAGAAGTCGCTGCTGTAGGGCACCAGCAGGTTGTTGCAGTCATAGCCGCCGCGCAGGAACACCAGCAGGGTGCGCGGCGCCGAGGCCGGTGCGGCGAACAGCCGGGCACAAAACGTCAGGCCGGGCAGGGCGGCTGCGGCGATCAACAATTGGCGACGATTCATGGCGGCTCCTGGTCGGGTAAGGCGCTTTCAGCGATTGTTGAAATCTGGCGAGGACAGCAGGAAGGTGTTCCATTCCTGGGGGGAAACGGCCTGCTCCAGGGCGTTGCGGGTGGTGCTGGAGAGGTAGGGGGCGATCGCCTGGTAATACATCGGCGTGGTGATCATGGGAAAGCCCGGCCCCGGGACCCGGCTGCCCTCGGCGGTGAACAGCCGGTTGTTGCCTGAGCCCATGGCCCGGGCGATCTCAAAGCGCTTGGCCATCTGCCCGGAACTCGACCAGCCACTGGCCACCAGCGGCCAGCCGTCGGGAGTGATGCGCCCGAACAAGGGCTGGCCCATCTGATTCAGCCAGTTGAGCAAGGGTCGCGGGTTGGCCAGGGGCTTGCCGTCATAGGTCAGGCGCAGCGCCGAGACCACGAACTGTTGCGGGTCCTTGAATTTCCTGCCGGCCGCGTGCAGCAGCTCTGGTGATTGCATCAGGGTGGCCATGACCTGGGCGATGTCGCCATCGCTGTCACTGAAACTCTTGGCCATGCGCGCCACCAGCGCCGGCGGCGGCTCGTCGGCGACGAAGTACTGGGCCAGCTTGCGCGAGATGAACCGCGCGCAGGCCGGTTGCCGGGTGATGAGATCCACGGCCTGGGTGATCTCGTCATACCCGCTGCCCTTGATGGTATGGCCCAGCAGGTGCTTGTCGCTGAAGTCGTGACGTTTGGGGTTGAACTGGAACAGGCCCTGTTGCACCACCAGGGGCTGCAGGTTGCGGGGAAAGTGCTGCTCGCGACCGTCCAGGGGTGCCAGCCCCGCTCCGGTGAGGATCAGCGCCAGCTGTTGCACGTCTTCCTGGCTGTAGCCGGCGTCGACGCCCAGGCTGTGCAGTTCCATCAGTTCACGGGCGTAGTTCTCGTTGACCTTGCCCCTGGCGTTGCTGCTGTTGTCCAGGTATTCGAGCATGGCCGGGCTTTGCAGGGTGGCCAGCAGCAGGTCCTTGAACTTGCCCAGGGCATGGGGGCGGAGGGTGTTCTCAAGGTAATCGGCGGTCAGCAGCCGCACCCTGCCCTTGCCCTGGAACACGCTGAAATGGTTGAGCCAGAACAGCACCAGTTGTTCCTTGAGCTGGTTGGGGCCGTAGACAGCTTGCAGCAGCACACTGGACTGGGTCTGTTCAGCCAGTTGGGTGGCGTACTGGCGCAGGTCTTTTTGCGCCTGGTTGCGCGCTTCGTCCTCGGGCATTGCCTTGATCTGTTCCTGGCGCTGCCGGAACTCCTCCAGCAGGGAGCGGGGCGAATCGTTCAGGGCCGGATAACTGCGCAGCAGGGTGTCGATGGCCGGTGGCAACGGATCGTGCAGGCGATCATCCAGTTGCGCACTCAGTAGCCCATTGCGCCCCAGGGTGCGCAGGCGCTGGAGTTGCGCCGCGTCCAGGTCGAAGCCGTCACGCCGCAGCCAGGCGATGTCGGCGGCACTGGGCGCTTGAGATTGTGCGGCGTGGGCCAGGATTGGCAGCAGCACAGCCAGGGCAGTCGACAGGTACAGGCAGCGAGGCAACGGGGAAAGCCTTGGCATGGGCGGTGGGTCCGAAGTGAGAGGTCGCGGCCGATGGGGATTTTCGCCGTCTGGCGTCGGGTTCAGGGCAGGGCATGAAGCCTGTTCCGGCTCCCTGGGCAGCACAGCGGTATAGCGTCGCAGGCTACCAGAGGGGTGTTCCGGCTTTCGGTCAGCAATGCTCTAGGACAAGTGTTTCAACGCAGAGTGGGTGGGCTTGCCGTCGACCGTTCGTCCGACGGATGGAATTGGCAAGCACTAGCCACTGCGTCATGCTGTCGATGGATGTCGTAGTGCCACTACTTCAAGGCCCGGCCCGGTTTCCGGGTGTCGTTCCATCCCTGCGTTGGTGAGATAGATTGGTGATGAGTGTGTTGATCCTGCCCGAGGCGCAATATGCCCGATAAGGCGCTGGCCGAGGAGCAGCGCCTGGCTGCCCTGTATGCCCTGGAACTGTTGGATACGGCCCGGTGCGAGCGTTTTGACCGCATCTGCCGGCTGGCCGCAGAGTACTTCAAGGTGCCCACGGCCCTGATCACCCTGGTGGACCGTGATCGGCAGTGGTTCAAGTCGCGGGTGGGCTTTGCGCTTGAGCAGACCCCCATCGAGCAATCGTTCTGCGCCTATACCATCAAGTCCGGTGATGTGTTCGAGGTTCAAAACGCCCGCCAGGATGTGCGTTTCCATGCCAATCCCCTGGTGACCGAAGAGCCGGGTATCGGTTTTTATGCCGGCGCGCCGCTGATCACCTCCACCGGGCACGCCATCGGCAGCCTGTGCGTCATCGACCGCCAGCCCCAGCGCCTGAACGCTGCCGAGCGCCAGCAACTGCGGGACCTGGCATCCCTGGTGATGGAGCAGGTGGAGCAGCGCCAGCGCCTGACCCGACGCGACCCGGTGAGCAGGCTGCCCAACCGTGAGCAATTTCAGAGCGACCTGTACGACCTGGCGGATGAGAACCCGGGAGAAAGGCGCGTGCTGGTGCTGGTGGATGCAGTGGACATGACCGTGGCCCATGAGTTGACCCTGGCCATGGGCCTGGCGCCGTTCGAGACCATCGTGCGTTTCCTGGCCCAGCAACTGCTCGCCTACCTGGGGCGCCATGTGCGGGTGTATCACGTCTCGGTCAAGCGCTTCGGCTTCCTGTTGCCGGCGGCTCCCGGAATCGAGCGCTTCCTGGAAGGCCTGGTGCGGCGCCTGCGGCGTCAGCCGCCAGGGCTGGAACTGCCGATGATTCCCGGGGTGTGCGCGGGCACGGTGGAGTTCTCCACGGACCGCGACGCCGTGCCCGACGTGTTGCGCAAGGCCATGTTCGCCCTGGAACTGGCGACCCTCAACCGCAGCACCTGGGCGCCTTACGACGTGGTGCGGGACCAAGCCTACCGGCGAGCCTTCAACCTGGCCTCGGATATCAGCGAAGCCCTGGACAGTGGGCAGATCTACCTGATGTTCCAGCCGCGTTTCGCCCTGCCCGACGGCGCCCAGGTCAGCGCCGAGGCGCTGATCCGCTGGGATCACCCCTGGCTGGGGCCGATTTCACCGGCGGAGTTCATTCCGGTGATGGAGCGCAATGCGTTGATCCACCGCGTAACCCATTGGGTGATCAATGCGGTGCTCGGCAAGCTGCAGGCCTGGAGCAACGGTGAAGTGCAGCGTCTGTCGATCAACCTCTCGCCCCAGGATTTCGAGGACCAGGACATCGCTGATGTGCTCAAGGCGGCCTGTCGCCGCCACGGTATCGAACCCCATCGCCTGGAAGTGGAAATCACCGAGGGTGCCTGGTTGCGTTCCAACCCGCGGGTGCTGGATCAGTTGAGCAAGATCCGCGCCCTGGGCATGGATGTGGCCATTGATGATTTCGGCACCGGCTACAGCAACTTTGCCTATCTGCATCAGATTCCGGCCAATGTGGTGAAGCTCGACAAATCCATGGTCACCGACCTTGAGAACAGTGCCCAGCACCAGAAGATCACCCGCTCGGTCATCGCCCTGGCCCGGGAGCTTGGCTACCGCACCGTGGCCGAGGGCATTGAAAGCTTCAAGTGCCTGCAGATGCTGCGCACCTTCGGCTGCGACGAGGCCCAGGGTTATTTCCTGGCCCGGCCCATGGTCCAGGAAAAATTCCTGGCCCGCAGCGCGGCCCAGCGCTTTCCACTCCAGCAAGGCTACTGACTGCGGCTTCTGTAGCCGCGGTCGCAGGCTGCGAGCGGCCCGAAGGGGCGTTAAAAAACCTTGAGGGCGCCGCACCTCCTCAGCGCTGCGCTGCCACCAGCAACAGCATCGGCCGCTCCCGCTCTTCTGCCAGCGCCGGAAGGTCCTCGACCTGCTGCGCCGTGGGGCCCCACTCCTGCACATGGCGCAGGTTGAAGCCGGTATCGATCAGCGTGTTGAGCAGGGTGCCCAGGGTACGGTGCTGCTTGATCACCCCTTCGGCCAGCCAGTGGGTCACCCGCTCGCCTTCCTGCTGGTAGCTGTCCACCGGCCAGGACTGGCGGCCCTGCGCGTCCACCTGCCAGCCCGGGTTGCGCGGAGCCATGAAGATCGGGTGCTCGATGGAGAACACCAGGCGCGCCCCCGGCACCAGGGCCCCATAGACCTGGGCGAACAGGCCGGGCAAATCCTTGATGTAGTGCAGGGCCAGTGAGCTATAGGCCAGGTCGAAGCTGCAGGCGGGCAGGCGCAGTTGCTCCAGGTCCTCTTGCTGATACTGCACGTTGGGTGCCGAGGTTCTGGCGCGGGCGCTGGCCAACATCTTCTGCGAAACGTCCAGGCCCACTACCTGGCGGGCACCGTGCTCGCTGGCCCAGCGGCTGAACCAGCCATAGCCGCAGCCCAGGTCCAGCACCCGCAGGCCGTTCATCGGTGGCAGCAGGGCTTGCAGGGCCGGCCATTCCGGTGCGGCGTCGAGGCCGCCGAGGGAGCGGCCCATCTGGCTGTAGGCCTGGAAAAAAGTCGGGTCGTCGTAGATGTTCTGAGTCATGTCGGGAGGCTCTTTCAGGTTCGTGTGCAGCCCTGGTAGGCAGGGAATGTCATGCAGTTGAAACGGCTGAGGGGCTTCTCCCTCGCAGGGCGCGACGCAGGTATCGTCGATGGCCGGGCAGGTGGTGCAGCAAAACAGGTCGGATATCTTAGCCGGTTTTGCGGGCCGGGCCATCGCCGGATGCTTTGCACGCCAGGATCTTCATCGGCACAGCGGCTGGCGGGCCTGGCAGGACAACGTCTGCGCTGACCCGGCGGGTTTCTCCAGCCTGCTGCCGTTCGCCCAGTTCGGCACGGGCGACTACTACTGCTTCGATTACGCCGTGCTGGGGGAGGCCGGTGAGCCGGTGGTGGTGCTCTGGTCCCATGAGACTGGCGCCACGTCCCTGGTTGCCGAGGGCTATGCAGCTTTTCTGGCCAGCACCGATCGGCCCGGGTAGGCACAAGGCTTGGGCTTGAATGGTCTGGTCTGGAGGGAGAGATCGTTGCGGTTCAACGACTGGGAAACTGCTTGGAGCTTCTGCGTGGGCACGCAGATTGGGGAAGTGGAGCGGGTGAAGGGAATCGAACCCTCGTTATCAGCTTGGGAAGCTGGAGTAATGCCATTATACGACACCCGCTCGAACGGCTGACTTTGTACCAGATGTGGCCGTGGATTTGAAGTTTTTCTTTGGCTGACTTGCGCTTGCGCGCCGCTGACCTTTATCGCAAGCCCGCCCCATACCGTGAAAACCGGGGTTGTCACGGTATGCAGGCGGCCTGCGAGGAGGGCTTTTCAGAGGGCTCGTACATGCTGCTCCTGGACATGCGAGGCACGCGAACGGTTGTCGTACTGGCCCGGTTTGAGGAACCCCATCAGGGCCTGGCGGGTGTCGCGGCAGGCGGCCTTGTGCTCCATGTCGAGAAAGTGCCCGGTGGCCTGGATGGTGCTGAAGCTCGACTGCTGTACATGGTTGGCGAACAGCCGGGCATCGTTGGCCGAGGTGTACTCGTCCCATTCGCCGTTGATGAACAGCACCGGGACCTGGATGTTGCGTGCGGCCCTGAGGTAGCACTGGCGATCACCATGGAGCACATGGCTGATGTGGAAGTGCATCTGCCCGTATTCATGTTCCGCCAGGCTGCTGACGTGGCGATAGTTGAAACGCTTGAACAGCGACGGCAGGTGCTTGCCGATGGTGTTGTTGACCAGGTGGCCAACGCGATGGCCATCGCGGCTGCCGAGGTAGTCGACACCGCGTTCCAGGTAGTCGCGCATTGGCTCGTTGATCACCGGCGAGAACGAGCTGATCACCGCCTTCTCGATGCGTCGCGGGCGCTGGGAGAGCGCTTGCAGGGCAGCGGCGCCGCCCCAGGAAAACGACAGCACATGCTCGGCGGCGAAGTGCTCGATCAACTCCAGCAGGATCTGCCCCTCGACTTCCTTGGTGAGCATCCGTTCGTGCCTGTTGTGGGCCTTGGAGCGACCCGCGTAGGGCTGGTCGTAGAGCACCACATTGAACTGCGGGTGGAGGTTCTTCACGGTCTGGGCAAAGGACGCAGTGGTGGCCAGTGAGCCGTTGACCAGAATGATGGTCTTGTCTGCGGCATCTGCGCGATAGAACTCCGTGTAAACCCGATACTGACCCTGTATATCCAGCACAGCGATTTCTGGCCTCATGTCATAAGACTCCTGGCAAGCGGGTATGCGCGCAACGTGAGTGTGCACGGGCAATGTGACAGGTAGGCATACGCCTGGAATCGGAGCCCATGTCGATCCGGTAAGGCAGGTCGACGGGTGTTGTTATAGGCGGGCGATTTGCCGGGGGGAAGGCAGAGCAGGCAGGGCTCAGGCCGGCAAAGGGTTTCTTAGATGTGTGTTCGTGACTCATCGGTCACAATTCGGCCGACGGACAGATTCAAGCAGGGCAACCGGGAACCTGCAAGGTCATTGGGCAAATTGTTCGACAGCTTCTGCCCAGCGGTCGTGTGGCGCGCCGTAACGCTCAGACCAGGCGTATTTCGGCGTCGCTCAGAGCACGGTATTCGCCGGGGGCCAGGCGTTCGTCCAGCAGCAGCGGGCCCATGCGTTCGCGGTGCAGGCGCAGCACCTTGTTGTTGAAGTGGCCGAACATGCGCTTGACCTGGTGATAGCGCCCTTCGACGATGCTCAGCCGGGCGCTGCGGGGGCCGAGGATCTGCAGTTGAGCGGGCAGGGTGGTCAGGTCCTCGAAGGCGAAGTACAGGCCCCGGGCGAAGGTCTCGACGTATTCGGGGCCGATCTCCTGCTCGGTTTCCACGTAATAGAGCTTGGGCAGTTTGGTCTGGGGCTGGGTCAGGCGCCGCGACCAGTTGCCATCGTTGGTGATCAGCATCAGCCCGGTGGTGTTGTAGTCCAGGCGCCCGGCGATATGCAGATCCTGCGGGTCCGGCTCATGGATCAGTTCGAGCACGGTCTTGTGCTCGGGGTCGCGGGTGGCGCTGACGCAGCCCATGGGCTTGTGCAGCATGAAGTAGCGCGCCGGCTTGCCGGCCTGCAGCACTTCGTCGTCCAGCTCCACCCGGCTGAACTCGCGGACCTCGGCCTTGGGGTCGCTGACCGGCTGCCCATCGATGCGAATGCGTCGTTGCACCAGCAGCACGCGCACTTGCTGGCGGTTGAAACGGGGCAGGTTGCTGAGAAAACGGTCAATGCGCATGGGAATCGGTGGCTATCGGCTGGAGGGGCTCAGGGACGGGGCAGGGTACCGGCACGCAGCTGCGCGTCGACCCCGGCACAGCGCGGGCACAGGCAGGCCTGGTTGCGCAGCTCCGGCGCCAGGGCTTCGATGATTGCCGGGTCGATGTCCACGCTGTAGCACCAGCAGGCCTGGCCGGCGCGGCGCGGGTCGGCCAGGGTGCAGTCGTTGCGGGCACCGCAGGCGGGGCAGAGTTCAGGTTCATTCATGGCTGGAGTGAGGCATTTCCACGCAGGTTCGATTGCGTCCGGTGTGCTTGGCACGGTACATCGCGTGGTCGGCACGGGACAGCAGGCTGTGCAGGGTGTCCTGGGCCTGCAGGCAGGTCAAGCCGATGCTGACGGTCAGTTGCAGCGGCTGCCCTTCATAGTGATAGCGCTGCTGTTCGGTGAGCAGGCGGATCTTCTCGGCGATGCCCAGGGCCACGCTGCTGTCGGTGTCCTTGAGCAGGACGATGAATTCTTCGCCGCCCCAGCGGCAGACGATGTCGGACTGGCGCAGGCAGCCCAGCAGGTCCTGGGCGAAGCCACTGAGCACCTGGTCCCCGGCCAGGTGGCCGTAGGTGTCGTTGAGGCGCTTGAAGTGGTCCAGGTCCAGTAGCACGGCGCACAGCGGCGTCAGGTCGCGCCGGGCCTCTTGCAGGGCCTGGGCCGCCAACAGGTCGAACCCGCGGCGGTTGGGCAGACGGGTAAGGCTGTCGAGGGTGGCCTGGGCTTCGATCTTGCGCTGATAGCGGCGCACCACGGCGCTGAGCAGGACCAGCACGATGGCGGTGATCACCAGGCAGATCAGCAGGTTCAGGTACAGCGACTGGCGGATGCTGTTGAGGGCGCCGTCTTCGCGTTTGTCGACGAACAGGTACCAGTTCAGCTCGGGAATGAAGCGCACGTTGAGAAAGTGCCCCTGGCCCTGGGAATGGTATTCATAGCTGCCGCTGTGGGGCTTGGGCAATTGGCTCATCAGCTCCTTGAGGCTGTCCAGTTCATGCAGCGACTGGCCGCTGCGGGCGCCCTGGGGGCCGCCGTCGGCACCGGTAAGGACGATGCGGCCGAAGGCGTCGACGAAGTACACGCTGCGTTGGTAACGCTGTTGGTACTTGTCGATCAGCTTGATCACCGCATCCACGGTCAGGCCGACCCCGGCGGCGCCGATGAAGCGGTCCTGGTAGTCGTGGACCTTGTAGTTGATGAAGAAGGTCAGCTTGTCCTGGTTGGCCAGGTCCGGGTCGACGTTGATCTCGTAGGGCGTGCTCATGTCGCGTACGCGAAAGTACCAGGCGTCCCGGGGCTCATCGGCCTTGACCTTCTTCAGCACGCCCTTGGCCTGGTAGTAGGTAAGGCTGGTGTTGGAGACGAAGAACGCGGTGTAGGCGTCGTAATGGGTCATGACCTCGTTGAGGTAGCGGGTCATCTGGCTCGGGTCGCGCTCGCCGGCCACCACCCAGTCGCGCATGAAGGTATCGCGGGCCATCATCGAGGAGATCAGTACCGGCCGCACCAGGTCCTTCTGGATTTCCGAGTACACGGTATCGGAGGTCAGGGGCAGTTCGGTATTGACGATGCTGTCGCGGATCGAATCCCGCGAGGCGTAGTAGCTGAGCAGCGAGGTGGCGAGAAAACCGCTGCCCAGCAGGGCGATCAGGACCAGAACCAGCGAGCGCTGGGAATACAGGAGAGAGCGGCGCGGCATGGTGATTCCGTGATAGTGGCCCGATGACGCATTCTAGTGGCACGGCGCGCAAATAACTCGTTCATCACGCACCTGAATTGTCTCGACTTCGATACGTTTGCCAGGCGCTGGAAGGCCCGCCTGAGGCTCGTCGCAGTTGGGGCCTGCAGGGCCGCCAAGCGGGCCCCGCCACTGGTCGGTGAAGTCATCGGGGCGCTGCTACGCGGCGCACCGCAAAGGCTTTTTGCGGTCCTATGCAATGCCAGTCATGCCGTTTCGATTGGCGTCGTCCAGCGTCGCTGGTACGGCTTGCACGCGGTCCGGGAGGCCGCCATGTTCCGTCGAATCTTGCTCGGTGTTGTGCTTGGTTTGAGTCTGTCCGCCTGTGTGCCCTATTACGTCGAGCCGGGCTACTACCGCACTGACGTGTATGCGGTTCCAGGCCCCTATTACTACGGTTACTACCCCTACTATGGAGGCGGCTACAGGCCTCACTACTATTACCGGCCCTACTATCACGGGGGCTACGGGCCGCACTACTACGGCGGCTACCGACGCTGGCACCACTAGCCGGCACCAAGGCCCGTACAACAGGCCACCGCCTCGGATGACAAGAGGCCAAGGGCCGAGAGTCGTTGCCCACAGCGCTGCCTTTGCCTGAGGCAGCGCTTTTTCGTGGGCGTGGAAAAGCGCAGGAAAGGACGTCAGCAGCACTTGTTTCAAAGTGTTGCGAAAATCGCACCACAAGCGCTTTTCGCGGTCAGATATCTCGTCAGTCAGCCTGTTGCTGATTGCCGCCTGCCAGCGTCGCTGGCGAGGCTTCTTCGCGGTCCAGGAGGCCGCCATGTATCGTCGACTTCTACTGATTGCCTTACTGGGTTCGAGCCTTGCTGCGTGTGCCCCTTATTACGGTGGAGGCTCCGGCTACTACAGCTCGGAGGTCTACAGCGCTCCCGCGCCGGCCTATTACTACGGTGGGGGGGCTTCCTACTATTCCACGGGGCGCAGTTACTACCCTCCGCGCTACTACCAGCCCGCGCCGCGCTACTACCAGCCGGCCCCGCGTTACTACCAGCCACCGCGCGCGGTATACCGGCCTTATCCGAGCCAGGGTTGGGGTGGGCATGGCCGGCCGAACAACTGGAGCAACCAGGACTGGGGCGGCCACGGCGGGCGTGACAATGGCGGGCGCGGCGATCACGGGCGCGGCGACCATGGCCACGGTGGCCGCGGTCATTGAGCCGGTACTGGGCTGAACCCCGTAGCCGCTGCCGCAGGCTGCGACCAGGTTCGCAGGACCTTCGGCGAATCCGCTGTCGCCGCGTCCCTTCGGGCAGTGCGCAGCCTGTGACGATCTAGTAATCCGTCAGGTCCGCCAGGGGATGGCGACCTTCCCAGGCCTTGTGGAAGTGCGCCTCCACCACGGCCTCGGGCACGTTGTTGATATCCGCCCAGTGCCAGTGCGGCTGATGATCCTTGTCGATCAGCCGCGCGCGCACGCCTTCGGCAAACTCCGGATGCCGGCAGCAGTTCAGGCTCAGGGTGTACTCCATCTGGAACACCTCGGCCAGGGACAGGTAGCGGGCGCGGCGGATCTGTTCCCACACCAGGTGTGCAGTCAGCGGGCAGCCTTCGACTAGGGTCTTGGCCGCACGGCTGTAGAGGGCATCGCTGTGGTTGTGCAACTGGCTGATCGCCCGCCAGGCACAGGCCACGTCACTGACATCCAGCCAGCTGTCGATCTGTTGTCGGCGCGGCAGCCACTGAGCGTCGGGCATTTGCTCCAGGGCTTCCTGCTGCAGGGCCTTGAGCAGGCTGTTGAGCTGCCTTGGGGTCTGTTCCTGCCAGTTCAGTTGCAGCAGGCCCTCGATCAGCGCCTCCTGCTGCTCATCGAGCAGGAAACGGTCGGCAAGGTTCAGGTCCAGAGCGTCGCGGCCGTTCATATGGGCGCCGGTAAGGCCCAGGAACAGCCCGAGCTTGCCGGGCATGCGCGACAGGAACCAACTGGCGCCCACGTCCGGGTACAGGCCAATGCTGATTTCCGGCATCGCCAGGCGGCTGCTGGGGGTGACGATACGAATGCCAGCACCTTGCAGCAGCCCCATGCCGCCGCCCAGGACATAGCCGTGGCCCCAGCAGATCAGCGGTTTGGGGTAGGTGTGCAAGCGATAGTCGAGGCGGTATTCCGCGGCGAAGAAGTACCCGGCCAGCGGCGGCACTTCGCCGGGGTGAGCCAGGCAGGCCTGGGCCAGGCTGCGCACTTCGCCGCCGGCGCAGAAAGCCTTGGCGCCGTTGCCCCGCAACAGCACGCACACTACCTGCGGGTCCTTGGCCCAGGTGTCGAGGTGTTCGCTCAACTGCTGGATCATGGGCAGGGACAGGGCGTTCAGGGATTTTTCCGCGTCCAGGGTGGCAATGGCGATGCGTGCACCATCGGTGCCGGTGAGTTCTTCGACGTGCAGGTTCATCGTGACCTCGATGGGAAATTTAAGCGGTCAGTATGATCGCTGTAAGGGAAAGTGCCGGTTCTGGGTCAGATCAATTGACAAGCGAGGTGGGCTTTCCTAGGGTGCGGCCATTGTTTTTTCACGGGCATGGCCATGACTGCTGACGATCGTATCAAACTCGAACCGAGCTGGAAGGAGGCCCTGCGTGCCGAATTCGACCAGCCCTACATGAGCGAACTGCGGGAGTTCCTGCGACAGGAACATGCCGCCGGCAAGGAAATCTACCCGCCGGGGCCGATGATCTTCAACGCCTTGAACTCCACGCCGCTGGACAAGGTCAAGGTGGTGATCCTCGGCCAGGACCCCTACCACGGGCCGGGTCAGGCCCATGGGTTGTGCTTCTCGGTGCAGCCCGGGGTGCCCGCGCCCCCGTCGCTGGTGAATATCTATAAAGAGCTCAAGCGTGACCTGAACATCGACATCCCCAACCATGGCTACCTGCAGAGCTGGGCCGACCAGGGCGTGCTGATGCTCAACACCACCATGACCGTGGAGCGGGCGAACGCCGCTTCCCATGCGGGCAAGGGCTGGCAGTTCTTCACCGACCGGATCATCGAAGTGGTCAGCGAGCATCAGCCGCACCTGGTGTTCCTGTTGTGGGGCGCCCATGCCCAGAGCAAGCAGAAGCTGATCGACGCCACCAAGCACCTGGTGCTGACCTCGGTGCACCCTTCGCCCTTGTCGGCCTATCGCGGCTTTCTTGGTTGCGGGCACTTCAGCCGCACCAACAAATACCTCGAGCAGAACGGCGAGACGCCGATCGAGTGGCGCCTGCCGCCGTTGTAACCAGTGCTCGATGGGGGGGCTTGGCGGCAACCCAAGGCATATCTGCAGCCGCTGCCGCAGGCTGCGAACGGGCCGTGGGGACGCGGCGGTGGTTCGGCCACTGAAGGTCCTGCGGACCTTGTCGCAGCCTGCGGCTACAGGGGGCCTTTGTTCCAATGGCGGAACAGGGGCTCGGCGAGAAACAGCACGAACAGCAACCTCATGACCTGCATCGCCGTTACCAAGGGCACCGACAGTTGCAGGACCTCGGCCGTCAGGCTCATTTCCGCAATGCCGCCGGGCATCATGCCCAGGGTCAGCGAGCGCAGGTCCAGGCGGGTCAGGGCGCTCAGGCCCAGGGCTGCGAGGCCGGCGATCAGCATGGTCAGGGCGGTGCCGATCAGGGTGCGGCCCATGAACGAAGGGGCCCGGCGAAAGAACTGGCGGTTGAAGTGGCAGCCCAGGCCGCTGCCAATCAGCCACTGGCCCATCTGGCTGGCGCCGTCGGGCAGGCCGATGTGCAGGTCCCAGGCGATGCTCAGTGTCGCGCTGAGCAGCAAGGGGCCGAACAGCCAGGGGTTGGGCTGGCGCAGGCGCTGCCAGAGCCAGGCCAGCAGGGCTCCGGCCGGAAACAGCAGGGCCAGCCAGCGCCAGTCCACCGTAGCGGAATGCAGGGCCGGCGTGCCTTCCCCCAGCAGGTACTTGAACGCCGCCGGCACACAGAGCACCACCGTCAGCACCCGCAGGCTCTGCCCGGCCGCTACCCGGCTGAGCACCGCGCCGTTGCGCGCGCCGAGGTTGACCATCTCCCCTGAGCCACCGGGCATGCTGGAGAAGAACGCGGTGGCCCGGTCCTCGCCGGTGCGCCGCAAGAGCCAGACCCCGACCACGCTGGACAGGCTGGTGACCAGGGCACCGAAGAAGATCAGGCCGAAATGGCTCAGCACCTGCTCCATCACCTGCGGGGTGAAGTGCAGGCCGATGCCGATGCCCACCACCCATTGCCCGCATTTGCGCCCGCCGGGGATTTCCGCCAGTTGCCAGGGCGTCAGGCAGCGCACCAGGATGATCGCCAGCAACGAGCCGACCATCCACGGCAGCGGCCAGCCGATCTGGCTGGCGAGGTAGCCGCCAGCCAGGCCCACCAGGGGCGTGCCCCACCACTGTTTCCAAGTGGATTCAGACATCGGCCACGGCACGTTGCTGGGCCGCGCGCTTGCGCCAGATACGCAGCAGCGGCATCAGCAGCATGATCACGGTCAGCACCCAGACCCCGACGGTGATCGGGCTCGACCAGAGGATCTCCATGGCGCCGTTGGAAATCGACAGCGCCCGGCGCAGGTTCTGCTCCATCAGGCCGCCGAGGATGAAGCCCAGCAGCACTGGCGACAGCGGGAAGTCCAGCTTGCGCAGGATGTAGCCGAAGATGCCGATGCCCACCATCAGGAACAGGTCGAAGGTGGTGGCGTGTACCGCATAGACGCCGATCCCGGTAATGATGGCGATCACCGGCACCAGGGCCCAGTTCGGCACCGCAAGGATGCGGGTGAAGAGGCGGATCATCGGAATGTTGAGGATCACCAGCATGATGTTGGCGATGAACAGCGAGGCGATCAGGCCCCAGACGATATCCGGCTGTTGCTGGAACAGCAGCGGGCCGGGGGTGATGTTGTACAGCGACAGGGCACCGATCATCACCGCGGTGGTGCCGGAACCGGGCACGCCGAGGGTCAGCATCGGCACCAGGGCGCCACAGGCCGAGGCGCCGATGGCGGTTTCCGGGGCGGCCAGGCCGCGCTTGTCGCCCTGGCCAAAGGTGCCGCTGGCACCGGCGATGCGTTTCTCGGTCATGTAGGCCACGGCGCTGGCCAGGGTCGCGCCGGCTCCGGGCAGCACGCCCATGATGAAGCCCAGCAGGCCGCAGCGGATGTTCACCACGAACACCGAGGCCGCCTCCTTGAAATTGAACATCATGCGCCCGGTGGCCTTCACCGCTTCCTGGCCGCGATGGGTCTTTTCCAGCAGCAGGAGGATCTCGCTGATGGAGAACAGGCCCAGCACCAGCACCACGAACTGGATGCCGTCGGTGAGGTGGATATTGTCCCCGGTGAAGCGGTACACGCCGCTGTTGGCGTCGATGCCCACGGCCGACAGGAACAGCCCGATCAGCGCGGCGATAAAGGTCTTCAACGGTCGGTCGCCGGCCATGCCGCCGAGGCAGACGATGGCGAACACCATCAATACGAAGTACTCCGCCGGGCCGAAGGCGATCGCCCACTTGGCCAGCAGCGGGGCGAACAGCACCATGCCGCAGGTGGCGATGAGGGCACCGATGAACGAACTCCAGGCCGACAACGACAGGGCTACGCCCGCCAGGCCCTTGCGTGCCATGGGGTAACCGTCGAGGGTGGTCATCACGGTGGAGGCTTCGCCGGGAATGTTCAGCAGGATCGAACTGATCCGGCCGCCGTATTCGCAGCCCAGGTACACCGCCGCCAAGAGGATCAGCGCCGATTCCGGCGGCAGGCCCAGGGCGAAGGCGATGGGGATCAGCAGCGCCACGCCGTTGATCGGGCCCAGGCCCGGCAGCAGCCCGACCACGGTGCCGATCAGGGTGCCGGACAAAGCGGTGACTAGGTTGTAGGGGGTCAGTGCAACGCCGAAGCCCTGGCCCAGATAGCTGAGGGTATCCATATCAATTCTCCAGAACGTCGAGCAGGCCGAGGGGCAGGGGGACGTCCATGACCCGGTCGAACAGCCAGTAGAGGCCGACACTGAGCAGGCTGATGATCACCAGGCTGGGCAGCCAGCGGCCGCCATAAAGCCGAGCCATCGGCACGCCGATGAGGATGCTGGCGAGGATGAAACCCAAGGGTTCGAAAGCGCCGGCGAACACCAGCAGCAAGGTCACGCAGATCGTGATCTTGGTCAGGGTCTGTCGGTCCAGGGGTGGTTCTTCTTCGCTGTGCTTGATCGGTGCCGGGCGAAACAGCATGTACAGCAGGGCCAGGCCCATCAGCCCGAGCATCAGCAGGGGGAAGGCCCGTGGGCCCACCGGTTCGTAGGAAAAGGCCGCCTGGTAGGGCCAGGCCATCAGTGCCAGGCCGGCACAGGCCAGCAGCAACACCGCGGCGAAGAGACGTTGAACGAGCATGGCTAACTCCCGGGCCCGGCCCCCGATGCGCGAGGGCCGGGCCGTCAGAAAGGGACGGTCACTGAATCAGGCCGAACTCTTTGGCCAGGGTCTTGTAGTCGGCTACCTGCTTCTTCACGTAGGTATCCAGTTCGGGGCCGGTCATTGCGAAGGGGAACAGCTCGCGCTGGTCGCGCAGCTTGGCGAACTCTTCGGAGGCCAGCAGCTTGTCGAAGGCTTCCTTCCACCAGGCGTACTCCGCATCGCTGACCTTAGGCCCCAGGTAGAAGCCGCGTACCACCGGCCAGACGATGTCGTAGCCCTGCTCCTTGGCGGTGGGGATGTCTTTCATTTCTGGCTCGTCCAGGCGCTGCTCGGAGAACACTGCCAGCAGGCGCATGTCGCCGGCCAGGATATGCGGCATGGAGTCGGAGATGTCGGTACTGCCGACCTGGATATGCCCGCCCAGCAGGGCCGTGGCGATCTCGCCGCCGCCTTCCAGGGCGACATAGCGCAGGTCCCGCGGGTTGATCCCGGCGGCCTTGGCGATCAGCGCGGTCTGCATCCAGTCCTGGCTGCCGACGGTGCCACCGGAGCCGATCACCACTTTGCTCGGGTCTTTCTTCAGGGCCTGGACCAGATCGTCGAGGTTCTTGTAGGGCGAATCGCTTTTCACCGCGATGGCGCCGTAGCTGGTGCCCACCGCCGCCAGCCAGCGCACCGCGCTTTCATCGAAGCGGCCGAACTTGCCCTGGGCCAGGTTCAGCAGCGAACCACTGGACCAGGCCACCAGGGTCCCGGCATCGGCCGGACGCTGGGCCACCACCGCGTTGTAGGCTACGGCCCCGACACCGCCGGGCATGTAGGTCACGCGCATCGGCTTGGACAGGAGTTTCTCGTTGACCAGGGCGCTTTGCGCCAGCTTGCAGGTCAGGTCGAAGCCGCCGCCAGGGGAGGCCGGGGCGATGCATTCCGGGCGCTTGGGCTCGGCGGAGGCTGCCAGCAACTGGCCGGCGAACAGCATGCAGCCGGCGGCGAGGGCGAGTTTGCGCAGTGAAAGGTCCATGAGCGTCTCCACAGGAGTTGTTGTAGGTATGTCCGGGTCATTCCCGACCCGTTTTTCGTAGGAGCGTGATAGGGGGGGCTTACCACAGCGCTACGCTGTAGCTCACCAGCAGGCGCACTTCATCGGCATCGCGTGCCGAATAGTTGGAACGGTAGGTGGCGTTGCGCAGGCGCACGGCGACGTCCTTGAAGGTGCCGCTCTGTACCACGTACTTGATCTCGGTGTTGCGTTCCCATTCCTTGCCGGTGTCGCCGTTCTTCAGGGCGATGTTGTCACCGCTGAGGTAGCGGGTCATGAAGCTCAGGCCGGGCACTCCCAGCTTGGCGAAGTCGAAGTCGTAACGGGCCTGCCAGGAGCGCTCCTGGGCCCCGGCGAAGTCGTTGATCTGCACGAAGTTCACCAGGTATGGGTCGCTGCCATCGACGTAGGGGAAAGCGCTGTCGCCGGACATGTGCTGGTAGCCGGCGCTGAGTTTATGCCCGTTGAGGGCGTAGCTCACCAGGCCGTTGAGGGATTTGTTGTCGATCTTGCCGCCGCGGGCCTGGCCCTGGTCGTCGCTGATGGCCAGGCGCAGGTCGGTGCCGAAGGTGCCCGGGCCCATGGGCTGGGAGGCTACCAGGCCGAGAAAGTGCTGGTTGTAGACATCGTCCAGTTGGGCGAAGTGGTAGCTGCCGGTGATCTTGTCGGTGAACTTGTAGTCCAGGCCGCCGAAATTGAAGTGCTTGCCGGCCACGGTGCCGGCGAAGCGGCTGTTCTTGTTGTTGAGGCGGATATCCTCGTAGTTGCTGTCATCGCGGTCCTTGGCCTTGTCCAGGCGGCCGCCGGTGAAGGTCAGGTTCTTGATTTCCCTGGAGGTCAGCAAGCCGCCCTCGAAGGTCTGCGGCAGGATGCGCCCGTCGTTGGGCTTGAGGATCGGCAGTTCCGGAATCAGGCTGCCGACTTTCAGTTCGGTGGCGGAAATCTTCACCTTGCCGGTCAGGCCGAGCTTGGAGTACTCGTTGGCCGCGCGTCCGTCATCGTGGGTCGGCAGCAGGCCGGTGCCGGTGCGGTCGGGGCTGGAGTCGAGCTTGACCCCGAGCATGCCCAGGGCGTCCAGGCCGAAGCCCACGGTACCTTCGGTGTAGCCTGACTGCAGGTTGAGCATGAACCCCTGGGCCCATTCGTCACGCTTGGATTGCTGGGCACTGGTGCCGTCGCGAAAGTCGCGGTTGAAGTACATGTTGCGGGTTTCGAAGGTGGCGCTGCTGTCTTCGATAAAGGCGGCCTGGCTCAAGGGCGCGAAACCGGCAAGGGTGGCGGCGCTGGCAAGAGCAGTCGGGGTCAGACGGGAAAAACGCGCGGGCTGGACAGCCTGAGGGTGCGTGGATGGCATCCTGGAGTACTCCGTTATTGTTCTTATTTTGACGAAAACGCTTCGAGGCGTTTTGCGGGTCAGCGGCCTTCACGGCCAGGGCAGTCGAGACTGTCCGTGGCGGGACTCTAAAGGGCCAACCTTTCGCTAACCTTTCAGTGCACTTTCGTGGCTTTCGGGCTTCACAGCGGCGGTTGCGGCGGTACACTCCGCGCCAAAGAGCGGCGTCGATCCCCCCTGAAACGAGGTAAACAGCCATGCGAGTCCTGCTCGTGGAAGACCACCTGCAACTGGCCGAAAGTATCGCCCAGGCGCTCAAGAGCACCGGCCTGACCGTGGATGTGCTGCACGATGGGGTGGCGGCCGACCTGGCCCTGGGCAGCGAGGAGTACGCCGTGGCGATCCTTGATGTCGGCCTGCCGCGCATGGATGGTTTCGAAGTGCTGGCGCGCCTGCGGGCCCGTGGCAAGAACCTGCCGGTGCTCATGCTGACCGCCCGCAGCGACGTCAAGGATCGGGTCCACGGCCTGAACCTGGGGGCCGACGATTACCTGGCCAAGCCCTTCGAGCTGACCGAGCTGGAGGCTCGGGTCAAGGCCCTGTTGCGCCGCAGCGTGCTGGGGGGCGAGCGCCAGCAGCGTTGCGGAGTGCTGGCCTATGACCTGGACACCCGGCGTTTCACCCTGGGCGAGGAATTGCTGACCCTGACTTCCCGCGAACAGGCGGTACTCGAAGCCTTGATCGCCCGCCCTGGCCGGGTCATGAGCAAGGAGCAACTGGCCTCCCAGGTGTTCGGCCTGGACGAAGAGGCCAGCCCCGACGCCATCGAGATCTACGTGCACCGCCTGCGCAAGAAGCTCGACGGCCATGCGGTGGCCATCGTCACCTTCCGCGGCCTGGGCTACCTGCTGGAAAGCCGCGATGCATAAGCCCAGCAGCCTGCGCTGGCGCTTGCTGTGGAACCTCGCGCTGCTGCTGGTGGTGCTGATGCTGGCCAGCGGCCTGAGCGCCTACTGGAACGGTCGCGAGGCCGCCGATACCGCCTATGACCGGACCTTGCTGGCGTCGGCGCGAACCATTGCCGCCGGCTTGTCCCAGCGCGATGGCAGCCTGAGTGCCAACGTGCCTTATGTGGCGCTGGACACCTTTGCCTACGACAGCGCCGGGCGCATCTACTACCAGGTCAACGACATCCATCAAAAACTGATTTCCGGTTATGAGAACCTGCCCGGGCCGCCGCCCGGCACCCCGCGAACCGATGACTACCCGGCCCTGGCGCGCTTCTACGATGCTCGCTACCAGGGCCAGAACGTACGGGTGGTGAGCCTGCTCAAGGCGGTCAGCGAGCCGAACATGAACGGCATGGCGGAAATCCGCGTGGCGGAGACCGACGAGGCGCGGGTGGCCATGGCCCGCAGCCTGATGGCCGATACCCTCCTGCGCCTGGGCATGCTGGCCATCGGCGCCCTGGTGCTGGTGTGGTTTGCGGTGAGTGCGGCCTTGCGCCCCCTGGAACGCCTGCGCGGGGCGGTGGAAGAACGCCAGCCGGACGACCTGCGGCCGCTGCCTCTGGTCTCGGTGCAGCGCGAACTGTGGCCGCTGGTACGTGCCTTGAACCATTTCACCGAGCGCCTGCGCGGGCAATTCGAGCGCCAGGCGCAGTTCATCGCCGAGGCCGCCCATGAGTTGCGCACCCCGCTGGCCGCGCTCAAGGCCCGCCTGGAGCTGGGCTTGCGCGCAAGTGAGCCGGATACCTGGCGCGCCACGCTGGAAAGTGCGGCCCAGGGCACCGACCGCCTGACCCACCTGGCCAATCAGTTGCTGTCCCTGGCCCGGGTGGAAAACGGCGCCCGGGCGATCGCCGAGGGTGGGGCGCAGTTGCTCGATCTCAGTCAACTGGCCCGGGAACTGGGCATGGCCATGGCGCCTCTGGCCCATGCCCGGGGCGTGGCCCTGGCCCTGGAGGCCGACGAACCGGTATGGCTCAGGGGCGAACCAACCCTGCTCAATGAACTGCTCAGCAACTTGGTGGACAACGCCCTGGCCCATACTCCGCCGGGTGGCAATGTGGTGCTGCGGGTGTCACCGCCCGGGGTGCTGGAGGTGGAAGACGATGGGCCGGGCATTCCCCTGGAAGACCGTGACCGGGTCTTCGAGCGCTTCTACCGGCGCAATCAGCAGGGTGCGGGTTCGGGCCTGGGACTGGCGATCGTCGGTGAGATCTGTAGGGCGCACCTGGCGCAGATCAGCCTGCACGATGGCGAGCCGTCGGGGCTGAAGGTGCGGGTGAGCTTTACGGCCGGCTAGGGAATGCTCAATAGAGCATGGAGCGGGATTCTTCCAGATCCAGGCACATGGCCTTGTTGTCCGGGTCTATCCCCAGCTTCTTGAAGGCCGGCACGCTGAAGGCGTCGATCCGCGACAGCGGATGCTCGGTGTTCTTGTGGCAGTACAGGGTCGCCACCTGGACCAGGTCGACGTAGTCGATCCGGCTCGACTGGCGGCTGAAGTCCAGGTATTGCCCGGGGATCTGCACCAGTTGCTCGGGGAACTCCCAGACCCGTAGCAGCTTGTCTCCCAGCAACGGGTGGATGCGCTCGATCACGTGATTGAGGCTGACCGGGTCGGAGAGCAGTTCGTAGTGGTCTTCGGCGTAGGTAAGAATCGGCAGCACGCCGATCTGGTGCACCAGGCCGCCCAGGGCCGCCTGGTCCGGCTTGAGCTGGCTGTAGCTGCGGCACAGCGCATAACTGACCCCGGCCACCTCCAGGCTGCGGCGCCAGACATCGCGCATTTTCTGTTCCACCACTTCGGAGCGGGCGTTGAAGATTTGCTCCATCACCAGGCCGATGGCCAGGTTGCTGCTGTAGTTGACCCCCAGGCGGGTGATTGCCGTGTGCAGGTCGGTGACTTCCTGGGCCGCCCGTAGCAAGGGGCTGTTGACCACCTTGATCAGCCGCGCCGACAACGCGGTATCGCGGCCTATCACCTTGCTCAGGGTACTGACGCTGATTTCCGGGTCTTCGGCGGCCTGGCGAATCTGCAGGGCCACCTCCGGCAGGGTTGGCAGAACCAGGTCATCGTTGTCGATGGCCCCCAGCAAATCCTGTTGGACCTTTTGCGCCAGCTCAGTCATGTAAATTCTCTAGGGTGTTGCAAAAAAGGCAGGCGATCAGCGCTGGATCTCGCGGTCGCGATCCAGCTGGTACGGCAGGTCCAGCAGTTGCAGGGTTGGCCCTTCGAGTGTTTCCAGGTGCAGTTCGCCCCCTTCCACCGCTTCGGCCTGCAGCACGGCCAGCAGTTCCACGCCCTGCTGCGCCCGGGCGGCCAGGACCACTTCGCCAATGGCGCTGTTGTGGCTGGGAGCGAACAGCGCAGTGCCAGGAACGGGGAGGGCGTCGCCAGGTAGAGCGAGGCGGTACAGGCGGCGCTTGAGCTTGCCCAGGTACTGCATGCGAGCGACGATTTCCTGGCCGGTGTAGCAGCCTTTCTTGAAGCTGACGCCGCCAACGGCCTGCAGGTTGAGCATCTGTGGAATGAACAGTTCACGGGTCTCGGGCATCACTTGGCCGAGGCCGGCGCGGACTTGCCCCAGCAGCCACTGGTTCAGCTCGCCCTCGGGCAGTTGCGTGGCCAGGTGCTGGCGCAGGCTGGCGGCGCGCTCGGCCGGCACCCAGAGTTCTGCGCGCTGGCCGGATACGCGCAAGGCGATCAGGCCATCGGCGCGGGCCACGGCGCCGTCTTCCTCGGGCAGCTCAAGGCCCAGGCCGTTCAGGGCTGCCTGGGCATCGGCCAGGCCGAAACGCGCCCAACTGACGCTTTCGTCGGCAAGCTTGGCCTTGGAGAACACCGCGTACTTCTTCAGGTCCGCCAGTTGCGGCTCGATCAGCTCGCGGGCCATGGCCAGCAGGCAGCCGTCGCCTTCCAGGAGGATGCGGAAGCTCGATTGCATGCGGCCTTTCTGATTGCAGCGGGCACCGAGGCTGGACTGGCTGTCACTGAGGTAATTGAGGTTGCAGGTCAACTGACCCTGAAGGAATTTGCTGGCGTCAGGCCCGCGGACAGCGAGCACGCCTTCGTGGGAGAGGGGGCAGAAAAATGCGGAGTCAGCCATGGTTCATCGCAGGGTAAAAAGTCTGGAGCACATCATAAGGGGGCGCCCCTGAAATGGATAGTTCACAAAGGATGGGTGGCCACCGACCAAAGCCGACTGTTCTCGTCTCCCCCGGGCTGTATACTTGCGCTCTATTTGAGGAGCGCTCCATGGTTGAAGATGTTGAACTGAATCGCCTCTACTGGCACAGCCGCCGCGGCATGCTTGAGCTGGACGTGTTGCTGGTGCCGTTCGTCAGGGAGGTGTACCCGCATCTCAATGAGACCGACCGCGAGTGCTATCGCAAGCTGCTGGAGTGCGAGGATCAGGACATGTTTGGCTGGTTCATGGAGCGCAGCGAGTCCGAGGACCCCGAGCTGCAGCGCATGGTCCGCATGATTCTGGACCGTGTCCAACCCAAGTAGGTTGTTCGAATGCCGCTGGCGTGCCTCACGGCAACTGCTGGCGGCCTACCTGCTGGCCCAGGCGTTCGCCCTGGGCGCGTTTTTCCTGCTGGATCTTCCGTCTGTCGCCAGGCTTGTGGGGCTAGGGTTGTGCCTGCTGCACGCCGGCTGGGTGTTGCCGCGGCAGATTCTCTTGAGCCATCCACGGGCCTTCACCGGGTTGCGCCATTCGCCCGAAGGCTGGCAGCTGTGGAGTCGATCCGAGGGGTGGCAGGCCGTGCAGTTGCGCCCCGACAGCCTGGCGCTGCCATTGATCGTGGTGCTGCGTTTTCGGTTGCGGGGGGAGCGCTGGGTGCGCTCTGTCTGTGTGCCGCGGGACGCGCAGGCCGCCGACCAACATCGGCGCCTGCGGCTGCGGCTCAAGTTCAGCCGGCGTAGGTGGGCGGCACCAGAATAGTGTCCCGGGCCTCGGGCAGCATCTGCGGGTAGTCCAGGGTGTAGTGCAGGCCGCGGCTCTCCTTGCGCTCCATGGCCGAGAGAATCATCAGCTCGGCCACCTGGGCCAGGTTGCGCAGCTCGATCAGGTCACGGCTGACCTTGTAGTTGCTGTAGAACTCGTCGATCTCGTCCAGCAGCAGGCGCACCCGGTGCTGGGCCCGCTGCAGGCGCTTGTTGGTGCGCACTATGCCCACGTAGTCCCACATGAACCGCCGCAACTCGTCCCAGTTGTGCGCAATGATCACGTCTTCATCGGAATCGGTGACCTGGCTGGCATCCCAGGCGGGCAGGGCGATGGGGATCGACACCTGGGGCAGTTGCCGAAGAATATCGGCCGCCGCCGAACGGGCGTAGACGAAGCATTCCAGCAGCGAGTTGCTGGCCATCCGGTTGGCGCCGTGCAGGCCGGTGAAGCTGGTTTCGCCAATGGCGTACAGGCCCGGCACGTCGGTGCGGCCCTGTTGGTCCACCATCACCCCTCCGCAGGTGTAGTGCGCGGCCGGCACCACCGGGATCGGCTGCCGGGTGATATCGATGGAAAACTCCAGGCAACGCTCGTAAACGGTGGGGAAGTGGCTCTTGATGAAGGCTTCCGGCTTGTGGCTGATGTCCAGGTACACACAGTCGATGCCCAGGCGCTTCATTTCATGGTCGATGGCTCGGGCCACGATGTCCCGTGGTGCCAGCTCGGCCCGCGGGTCGAAGCGCGGCATGAAGCGTTCGCCGTTGGGCAGCTTGAGGTGGGCGCCTTCGCCACGCAGGGCTTCGGTAATCAGGAAGCTCTTGGCCAGTGGGTGATACAGGCAGGTGGGGTGGAACTGGTTGAATTCCAGGTTGGCCACCCGGCAGCCCGAGCGCCAGGCCATGGCGATACCGTCACCGCAGGCACTGTCGGGGTTGCTGGTATAGAGGTAGACCTTGGCTGCGCCGCCGGAGGCGAGGATCACGAAGCGTGCGCCAAAGGTGTCGACCTGGCCGGTGCTGCGGTTGAGCACGTAGGCTCCCAGGCAGCGGTCGCCTTCCAGCCCCAGGCGTTTTTCGGTGATCAGGTCGACGGCGACCCGTTGTTCCAGCAATTCGATATTGGGGTGTTGCCGAGCCTGGGCCAGCAGGGTCTTGAAAATGGCCGCACCGGTGGCATCCGCCGCGTGGATGATCCGCCGGTGGCTGTGGCCGCCCTCGCGGGTCAGGTGGAATTCGAAGCCACTGTCGTCGCTGCTGGAGTCTTCGTCGCGGGTAAAGGGCACGCCCTGGTCGATCAGCCACTGGATGGCCTCGCGGCTGTGTTCCACGGTAAAGCGCACCGCATCCTCGTGGCATAGGCCGCCACCGGCATTGAGGGTGTCATCGACGTGGGATTCTACGGTGTCGGTATCATCCAGCACGGCCGCGACGCCGCCCTGGGCCCTGAATGTCGAGCCGTTGGCGAGGTCGCCTTTGCTCAAGACGGCAATACGCAGGTGGCTGGGCAGGGTCAGGGCCAGGCTCAAGCCGGCGGCACCGCTGCCAATCACCAGAACATCGTGTTGAAACTGTTGGCTCATTTGAAGGATTCCGCTCAAAGCGACCCGTGAAGGGGTTGGCGCAAGACGCCTGAATCGGCAAGTCAAAGCAGCCACACAGCCCACTAGTATATAGAGGGGGGGATCGGCACAATAGTCGCGCCTTCATGGCATTGTGCGACTTCACCGAGCAAAAGCGTTGCTCTCGGTCAGTCCGATATTCGGAGCATCCCAGCCTCTGGAGCGGCTGATCGACGACATAGGGCGGTTTTTCTTGCCACCGTTACACAATCTTCGTCCGGCGCAGCTATAAAGATTGGGAACTTTTGCCAAGGCCCCAAACTCAATAGAAGGTTGCCTGAAAGAAGGGACAGCGTCGGTTATATCCAAGGTTTACAGTGTGTCCCTTGTGACAGAATTCGACGACAGGATTATTCGCGCAGCCGGCCTTGCCCGTGCTGCGTTTTTCGTGCGTGCCGGATCAGAGCCCGCAGGAAACTTGCTTGGAGGGGGAGAACTTTTGCGAAAAGCCCGAGTCTATGTTTGCAAGCCTGATCGTTTAGTGATGCAAGCCTCCTCCGAGCTTATCGAGGAGTGTTCATGCTAACCCAGGAAGAGGATCAGCAGCTGGTCGAGCGCGTTCAGCGTGGCGACAAGCGAGCGTTCGATCTGCTCGTGCTGAAGTACCAGCACAAAATTCTCGGGTTGATCGTGCGTTTCGTGCACGACACCCATGAAGCCCAGGATGTTGCACAAGAAGCCTTTATCAAGGCTTACCGTGCGCTAGGTAATTTTCGGGGTGACAGCGCGTTCTACACGTGGCTGTACCGTATCGCCATCAACACGGCGAAAAACTATCTGGTTTCACGCGGCCGCAGGCCGCCAGATAGCGATGTAAGTTCTGAGGATGCGGAGTTCTATGACGGCGATCATGGCCTGAAGGATCTCGAATCGCCGGAACGTGCATTGCTGCGGGATGAGATCGAAGGCACCGTCCATCGAACCATTCAGCAACTACCGGAAGATTTGCGTACGGCCTTAACTTTACGTGAATTCGATGGTCTGAGTTACGAGGACATTGCCAGCGTCATGCAGTGTCCGGTGGGTACCGTGCGCTCCCGGATTTTCCGCGCTCGGGAAGCCATCGATAAAGCCCTGCAGCCGTTGTTGCAGGAAACCTGAGACAGCGGCGACAGCCAAGAGAGGAACCGCCATGAGTCGTGAAGCCCTGCAGGAATCGCTGTCCGCGGTGATGGATAACGAAGCGGACGAACTGGAATTGCGTCGGGTGTTGAATGCCGTCGACGAAGTGGAAACCCGTGAGACCTGGGCCCGTTATCAAATCGCCCGGGCAGCCATGCACAAGGAGTTGCTGCTTCCGCGTCTGGACATCGCCGCTGCCGTTTCTGCAGCTCTGGCTGATGAGGCCGTGCCGGCCAAAGCCTCCCGCGGACCTTGGCGCAGCCTGGGCCGTCTGGCAGTAGCTGCCTCGGTGACCGTGGCCGTGCTGGCGGGTGTTCGCCTGTACAACCAGGACGAGATCGCGGGTGTCGAACTGGCACAGCAAGCCGGCCAGCCCACCCTGGCGACTCCGCAAGTCAAAGGGCCGGCGGTATTGGCCGGCTACAATGAAAGCTCGGAAGCCACTGGCCCCATGGCCAATGGCGTACTGCAAGGGCAGCCAGGCTGGCACGATCAGCGTCTGCCAAGCTACCTGCGCCAGCATGCCCAGCAAGCCGCGCTCAAAGGCACTGAAAGCGCTCTGCCTTACGCCCGTGCGGCAAGTCTGGAAAACCGCTAAGGAGGATCATGCGCGCCATACCTCTACTAACGCTTCTGCTCAGTGGCTGGTTTGTGGTTCCAGCCCATGCCGACGAAGCCCAGGACTGGTTGCAGCGTCTTGGGCAAGCGGAACAGCAGCAAAGCTTTCAGGGCACTTTCGTTTACGAGCGTAACGGTAGTTTTTCTACCCATAACATCTGGCATCGTGTCCAGGATGGAAAGGTGCGTGAGCGGTTGATCCAGCTCGATGGGGCTGCTCAACAAGAGGTGGTGCGTGTCGATGGCCGTACCCAATGCGTCAGTGGCGAGTTGGTGGCAGGGTTGGGGGATTCCCCGGACGGTGCCGCCCGAGCCCTGGACCCGCAAAAACTCAAGAATTGGTACAGCCTTGCCGTTATCGGCAAGTCGCGCGTGGCCGGTCGCCAGGCGGTGATCGTTTCGGTCACGCCCAAGGATCAGCATCGCTACGGTTTCGAACTGCACCTGGATCAAGAGACCGGGCTGCCGCTCAAGTCCTTGTTGCTCAACGACAAGGGGCAGTTGCTGGAGCGCTTCCAGTTCACTCGCCTGGATACCGCGGATGTGCCTGATGACGTCGAGTTGCGTCCCAGCGCGGGTTGCAAGCCAGTGTCTTTGGATAGCGACAAGGCCTCGGCGGTCAAGGCTGTCCAAACCTGGCATTCCGACTGGCTGCCTCCCGGCTTCGAATTGACCAGCAGCAGTGCCCGCAAGGATCCGGAAACCAAATCCATGGTCAACAGCCTGCTGTATGACGATGGCCTTGCGCGCTTCTCGGTGTTTCTCGAGCCGCTCAACGGCGCGACGGTCACCGATACCCGCACCCAGCTCGGACCTACGGTGGCTGTATCACGCCGCCTGACTACTCCAGAGGGCGAGATGATGGTCACGGTGGTCGGGGAGATCCCCATTGGTACTGCTGAGCGTATTGCGCTGTCGATGCGTTCCGATGCTACTGCCAAGCAATGAGCCTTTGTTGGTTGTGTAAGAGGTCAGTGATGCCCACTCCACAATTGAGAAGATGAAATGTTTGGTCAGCAATTTCATTTGCAAAATTCCCGGAGTTTTTCTATAGGTCAGAACCCCCTCGGTTCTGACCTTATTTGTCGTTCCTGGAACAAAGATGCCGCCCCTGCAGTTTCGGTATTTGCTGTTCCATATCGCTTAACCACGCTCGTCGTAACGGGAGCCGTATGTCGATACCACGCTTGAAGTCCTACTTCACCATTCTTGCCACCGTGCTGGTGCTTGGGCAGGCCGTTTCTGCCCAGGCGGCCGAGCTACCTGATTTCACCCAACTGGTCGAGCAGGCCTCGCCTGCGGTAGTGAACATCAGTACCACGCAGAAACTGCCGGATCGCCGGGTTTCCAACTCGGCGCAGATGCCCGACCTCGAAGGCCTGCCGCCAATGCTGCGCGAGTTCTTCGAACGGGGCATGCCCCAGCAACGCTCTCCGCGCGGGGATCGTCAGCGCGAAGCGCAGTCGCTGGGTTCCGGGTTCATCATCTCCGCGGACGGCTACATCCTCACCAACAACCACGTGATTGCCGATGCGGACGAAATTCTTGTGCGTCTGGCCGATCGCAGTGAACTGAAAGCCAAGCTGATCGGTACCGATCCACGCTCCGACGTGGCGCTGCTGAAAATCGACGGCAAAGACCTGCCGGTGCTGAAACTGGGCAAATCCCAGGACCTCAAGGCCGGCCAGTGGGTGGTGGCCATCGGCTCGCCGTTCGGCTTCGACCATACCGTGACCCAGGGTATCGTCAGTGCCATCGGTCGCAGCCTGCCGAACGAAAACTACGTGCCGTTCATCCAGACCGACGTGCCGATCAACCCGGGCAACTCTGGTGGCCCGCTGTTCAACCTGGCGGGTGAAGTGGTGGGGATCAACTCGCAGATCTACACCCGCTCCGGTGGTTTCATGGGGGTGTCTTTCGCCATCCCGATCGATGTGGCGATGGACGTTTCCAACCAGCTGAAAACCGGTGGCAAAGTCAGCCGTGGCTGGCTTGGCGTGGTGATCCAGGAGGTCAACAAGGACCTGGCTGAATCTTTCGGCCTGGAGAAACCAGCCGGCGCGCTGGTGGCACAGATCCAGGATGATGGCCCGGCGGCCAAGGGTGGCCTGCAAGTGGGTGACGTGATCCTAAGCCTCAATGGCCAGCCCATCGTCATGTCAGCCGACCTGCCGCACCTGGTAGGCGCGCTGAAGGCCGGGGCCAAGGCCAATCTGGAAGTGATCCGCGACGGCAAGCGCAAGAATGTCGAGCTGACCGTCGGCGCTATTCCTGAAGAAGACAAAGACCTGAGCATGCTGCCCAAGTCGGGTGTCGAGCGCAGCAGCAACCGTCTGGGTGTCGCGGTGGTCGAGCTCAACGATGAGCAGAAGAAAGCCTTCGACCTAAAGGGTGGTGTAGTCATCAAGGAAGTCCAGGACGGTCCTGCGGCGCTGATCGGCCTGCAGCCGGGCGACGTGATCACTCACCTGAACAATCAGGCGATCACCTCGGCGAAGGAGTTCACTGAAATCGCCAAGGCATTGCCGAAGAACCGCTCGGTCTCCATGCGGGTACTGCGTCAGGGTCGAGCCAGCTTCATCACCTTCAAGCTGGCCGAGTAATTCGCCAGCCCCTGAGGTTGCACAATAAAAAGCCCGCCTCGTAAGAGGCGGGCTTTTTTGTGGCTGGCATCAATGTCAGCGCATCATGTCCTTGACCATCTGTTCCTGGTCCATCATCTCGCGCTGGCGAGCGTCGATCCTCGACGACAGGGGGAAGTTGCTGCCGGCCCGACGCTTGGCGAAGTCCAGCTGCTGGATGGCCTGGCGATAGTCACCCACTAGGGCGAAGTACTCGGCCCGGGCCTGGTGCAGGCCGATGATATTGCCCGACAGGCCGCGGGTTTCCGCCACCAGGTACCAGACATCCGGGTCGTCCGGGCGGCTTTTCAGCAGGCCTTCCAGGGCCTTTTCGGCATCGGCCGGGCGGTTCTGCTTGAGCAGCAGGTCCACGCGGATCTGGTTCAAGGGGTAATTGCCTGGGTACAGGTTGAGCATCCTTTCGACCCGAGTCTGCGCGTCCGGCAGGCGGCTGTTGGCCATGTCCAGTTCGATCTGAGCCAGGTTGTAGGTCACGTCGTTGGGCGACTTGGCCAGCAGGGGCTTGAGGTTTTCCCGTGCTTCGTTCCACTGGCTGCCCTTGATCTGGGCGATGGCCAGGCCGTAGCGGGCGATGTCGTTCTTGGGGTTCTCATCGAGCTGCGCGCGAAAGCGCTTGGCGGCCAGCCCTGGCGATTCCTCATAGGTCAGTTGCACCCGGGCGCGGATCAACTGGTAGCGCAGGCTGTCTTCGGTGCCGCCTTGCCTGGCCTGTTCGGCACGGTTTCGGGTGTCGGCGATCCGCGATTCGGTCACCGGGTGAGTCAGGAGAAATTCCGGCGGCTTGGCATCGAAGCGGTACTGGCGCATCAGGCGTTCGAACATGGTGGGCATCGAGCGCGGGTCGTAGCCGGCCTTTTCCAGGTTGAGGATGCCGATGCGGTCGGCTTCCTGCTCGTTCTGCCGGGAGAAGCGCCGCTGTTCCTGGATGGCCGCGGCCTGGGTGCCGGCGATGGTGGCGATCCCCGCGTCCCCGGCGCCAGCGGCGGCAATCACGATCCCGGCCAGCAGGGCGGCCATCATCGGCACCTGCATGCGCTGCTGGGCTTCGACCCCTCGGGCGAAGTGGCGCTGGGAAAGGTGCGCCAGTTCGTGTGCCAGCACCGAGGCGTACTCGCCTTCGGTCTGGGCATTGAGGAACAGCCCGCCATTGACCCCGATGATTCCCCCGGGAGCGGCGAAGGCGTTGAGCTGCGGGCTGTTGATCAGGATGAACTCCAGGCGCCGGTCGTTGACCTGGCTGGTCTCCACCAGTTTGTAGACGCTGGTTTCGACATAGTCCTTGAGTTGCGGGTCGTTGAGCTGCGAAACCTGGCTGCGCAGCAACGCCAGCCAGGCACGGCCCAGTTGGTATTCCTGTTGCGGAGAGACAATGGCTGAACTGGCATCACCGAGTGACGGCAGGTCGTCGGCGAAGCCCGGTGAGGCGAGCAGGCAAGCGAGCGTCAGCAGGGTAGGGCGCAATACATTCATGCACAAAGCCTTAATCGACAAAGGCTCTACTGTAGCTGGACACCTGGCCGGGGACCAGACAAAGGCAGTGAAAACTCTGAGGATAAAAAGTGCTTTTGGGTGGATTCCGGCGTCTATCTGATCGTGGTATCGGCAGGGCGCAGCAGTGCTCTGGTGTCGGGCTTCTTTATTGCCGGCAGGCCTGGCTTGCAGGGTATTCTAGACGCCTTGAATTGATGATCGGAGTAACCCAATGACCGATGTTGTCGCCCATGATGCCGAGCTGGACGCCAGCGGCCTGAACTGCCCGCTGCCGCTGCTCAAGGCCAAGATGGAACTCAATCGCCTGGCCAGTGGCGCGGTACTCAAGGTCATTGCCACCGATGCTGGCTCCCAGCGTGACTTCCGCACTTTCGCCCGCCTGGCCGGTCATACCCTGCTGCGCGAAGAGGACGAGGCCGGGGTGTATCGCTACTGGTTGAAAAAGGCTTGAGTGCAGTCTGCCCTTGAGGGCCTTCATCTAAGGAACATCGATGTTCAAAGTGCTACGTGACTGGATTCAGCGCTACTTCTCGGATGAAGAGGCGGTGGTGCTGGCCGTTCTGCTGTTTCTGGCCTTCACTGCCGTCCTGACCCTGGGCGGCATGCTCGCGCCGGTGCTGGCTGGGATGGTCCTGGCCTACCTGATGCAGGGGCTGGTGGTGAGCCTGGAGCGGCTGCGCCTGCCTGGCGGGGCGGCCGTGGGGCTGGTGTTCGCCCTGTTCATGGGGCTGCTGCTGGTGTTCATCCTGGTGGTGGTGCCCTTGCTCTGGCATCAGTTGATCACCCTGTTCAACGAGCTGCCGGGCATGCTCGCCAAGTGGCAGTCGCTGTTGCTGCTGTTGCCCGAGCGCTACCCGCACCTTGTGTCCGACGAGCAGGTGCTGCAGGCCATCGAAGTGGCCCGGGGCGAGATCGGCAAGTTTGGCCAGTGGGCGCTGACCTTCTCCCTCTCCAGCCTGCCCTTGCTGGTGAACATCATGATCTACCTGGTACTGGTGCCGATCCTGGTGTTCTTCTTCCTCAAGGATCGGGCGATGATCAGCCGTTGGGTGATCAGCTATCTGCCCCGCGAGCGTACGCTGATTACTCGCGTGGCCCATGAAATGAACCGGCAGATCGCCAACTACATTCGCGGCAAGGTCATCGAGATCGTCATCTGTGGCGGGGTGACCTACATCGCCTTCGTCGCCCTGGGCCTGAACTACGCGGCCCTGCTGGCTCTGCTGGTGGGGATCTCGGTGGTGGTGCCCTATGTCGGCGCCGTGGTGGTAACGGTACCGGTGGCGCTGATTGCGCTGTTCCAGTGGGGCTGGAGCGACCAGTTCATCTACCTGATGGCGGTCTACGGGATCATCCAGACCCTGGATGGCAACGTGCTGGTGCCGCTGCTGTTCTCCGGCGCGGTGAACCTGCACCCGGTGGCGATCATCTGTGCGGTGCTGCTGTTTGGCGGGCTGTGGGGGTTCTGGGGGATATTCTTTGCGATTCCCCTGGCTACCCTGTTCAAGGCAGTGCTGGATGCCTGGCCCAGGAAGGACCCGGTGGTGGCGCCTTTACTCTAGGTACGCGGGGCGGCTGATTCAGCCGCCCCGGTCATTTCAGGCCTTGTTCAGGGCCTGGGCCGCGGCCAGTACGGCGTCGACGTGGCCCGGGACCTTCACCCCGCGCCATTCCTGGCGCAGCACACCGTCCTTGTCGATGAGGAAGGTGCTGCGGTCCACACCCAGGTATTCCTTGCCGTAGAGCTTCTTCAGCTTGATCACGTCGAACAGCTGGCAAACGGCTTCGTCCTTGTCGCTGATCAGTTCGAAGGGGAATTCCTGCTTGCACTTGAAGTTCTCGTGGGACTTCAGGCTGTCGCGGGAAACGCCGAAGACTTCGGTATTGGCAGCCTGGAAGGCGGCGTATTGATCGCGAAAACCCTGGCCCTCGGTGGTGCAGCCCGGGGTGCTGTCCTTGGGATAGAAGTAGATCACCACTTGCTTGCCCTTGAGGCCGGACAGGCTGACGGTCTGGCCGCTGGTGGCGGGGGCCTGGAAATCGGTGACGGGTTGGTCGATAGCAACGGCCATGGGAGCTTCCTTACATGGGGTTCTGTGGGCGCCAGGGTTCGATCAGCGCATCGAGGTTCATGGCATCGGCAAAATCCAGGAACTGATCGCGCAACCAGCTGATCTGGGTGCCGGCGGGCAGGGTCACGGTGAAGGTGGCGTTGAGCATGGTGCCGCCAGTTTGTGGAGCCTGGTAGGTATCGCAGGTGAGGTTTTCCAGCTCGACCTGATGGTCGATGAAGAACTGGCACAGCTCATTGACGATGTCCGAGCGGTACGCGGCGCTGACGTAGGCCACGTAAGGCAGGGCCTGGGGGCGGCTTTCCAGGGCGGCGCTGCGCACCACGTTGACCGTGAAGGCATGTTTCTTGGCCAGGAACGGCAGGCTGCTTTCCAGGCGCGCCAGGGCGTCCCAGCTGCCGGAAATCTCCAGAACCAGCGCGCTGCACTCGCCATGCCGGGTCAGGCGCGACGTCACCACGGCGCAGCGGTTTTCATGGCTGGCGCGGCACAGGACGTTGGTCAGCTCCATGGGGTTGGCGCCGAGGGCACTGATGACAAGGAATTGTTCGCGAACTGTGGGGGTGGACATGCAGCATTCCTAAAGCGATGAGCGGTCGGTACTTTTTGACAAGCCTGTACCGGGCAAGCGTCGCCGGCGGAACTTCAAGGCCTCGGACCACAAGCCGGCGACTGGCCCCGAAACGCTCGGAACACAGGCTGGCAACGCGGGAATGGGGCTTTGCAGATCCAACAGGCAGGCGATAACCCGGTCTACACGCTTATCAGTAGCGATCAAAGCCTGAAGGGTAGCGAAAACCATCGCTCAGGGGAATGCTCATGGCGCGGGACTTCGCTTGTGCAAGGAACTTGGCGCCAGTACCATTACCGCTCTCTTTTTCCGGCAGGAGCGGTTGCATGATTGCGGGCAGTATGGTGGCACTGGTCACACCCATGGATGCACAGGGAAATCTCGACTGGGACAGCCTGAGCAAACTGGTGGACTTCCACCTGCAAGAGGGCACCAACGCCATCGTGGCGGTCGGCACCACAGGTGAGTCGGCCACCCTGGATGTGAACGAGCACATCGAAGTGATTCGTCGGGTGGTCACCCAGGTTGCAGGGCGCATTCCGGTGATTGCCGGTACCGGCGCCAACTCGACGCGCGAAGCGATCGAGCTGACCACCAATGCGAAGATCGCCGGCGCCGATGCGTGCCTGCTGGTGACCCCGTACTACAACAAGCCGACCCAGGAAGGCCTGTACCAGCATTTCCGCGCCATTGCCGAGGCCGTGGACATCCCGCAGATCCTCTACAACGTTCCGGGCCGTACCGCATGCGACATGCAGGCCGAGACCGTGATCCGCCTGTCCAGCGTGAAGAACATCATCGGGATCAAGGAAGCCACCGGCGACCTGGAGCGTGCCAAGGCCATCCTGGCCGGCGTGCCCAGCGATTTCCTGGTGTACTCCGGCGACGACGCCACCGCAGTCGAGCTGATCCTGCTGGGCGGCAAGGGCAATATCTCGGTAACCGCCAACGTCGCGCCACGGGCCATGAGCCAGATGTGCGCCGCGGCCATGGCCGGCGATGCCGCCAAGGCCCGGGCGATCCACGAGACCCTGATGCCGCTGAACAAGACGCTGTTCATCGAATCCAACCCTATTCCCGTGAAATGGGCCCTGCACGAAATGGGCTTGATGCCGGACGGTATCCGTCTGCCGCTCACCTGGCTCAGTGCCGCCTGTCACGAACCGCTGCGGCAGGCCATGCGCCAGTCCGGCGTCTTGGTTTAATTGAGGAAGTACAACGCATGAAGCGAATGGCCGGACTTTCCGCACTTGCCTTGATTATCTCCAGCACCAGTGGCTGCGGTTGGATCTGGGGCCCGGAAGGCTACTTCCGTGACCGGGGTAGCGATTACCTGCAAGCGCAACAAACAGCACCGATGCAATTGCCGCCGGATGTACAGACCGCCAAGCGTCTGGACCCTCTGCTGCCGATTCCACGCAACGTGGCCGACGACAACGTCAAGGGCGAGTACGAAGTGCCTCGTCCACAGCCGCTGTCGGCCATTGCCGATGCCAGCGACTACACCCTGCAAAAGAGCGGCGATTCGCGTTGGGTCATGGCCCAGCATCCACCGGCCGAAGTCTGGCCAGTGGCGGTGCAGTTCTTCCAGGACAACGGTTTCCGCCTGGATCAGCAGCGCCCGCAAACCGGTGAGTTCACCACCAGCTGGCAGCGCTCCGACGAGCTTTCCGCTGCCGTGGCCAAGCGCCTGAGCAGTGCCGGCGTCGCCGCCAACAGCGAAACCCGCGTGCGGGTACGCATCGAGCCAGGCGTGCAGCGCAACACCAGTGAAGTCTATGTGGTCAGCGCCGAGCGCCCTGCCGGCAGCACCGCCGATGTGGAGTTCACCAACCGTTCGGTCAACACCGGCCTGGACGCAGCGCTGGTGGACGACATGCTGGCAAGCATGAGCCGCACGTCCGAGAAGGGCGGCTCGGTTTCTCTGCTGGCGGCCCGGGATTTCGATACCCCGAGCCGGGTCAGCCTCAGCGAGGATGGCAGCGGCAACCCGGTGCTGAACCTGGGCGCCGACCTCGACCGCGCCTGGTCCAGCGTTGGCCGTGCCCTGGAGCAGGGCGAATGGCGGGTTGAGGACATCAACCGCAGCTTGGGCCTGTACTACATCAACCTGGCGGAAAAAGCCGAGAAGAAAGACGACGAGCCGGGCTTCTTCGGCAAGTTGTTCGGCAGCAAGCCGGCCAAGGAAGAGATCGAAGCCCGTGCCGAGCGCTATCAGGTTCGCCTGAGCAAGGTGGGCGAGAACGTCCAGGTTACCGTCGAGAAGAACATCAACACCGTGGCGCCGGCCGATGTGGCACGCAAAGTGTTGGGCGTGATTCAGGACAACCTGGGCTGATCCGATGCGTTTTGCCGTTCTCGGCAGTGGTAGCCAAGGGAATGGCACGCTGATCGTCAGTGCCGACACCTGCGTTCTGGTGGATTGTGGTTTCTCCCTGCGGGAAACCGAGCGGCGCCTGCTGCGTCTGGGAGTCGATCCCGCGCAGCTGAGCGCCATCCTGGTAACCCACGAACATGCCGACCACGTGCATGGCGTGGGTTTGCTGTCTCGGCGCTACAATCTACCGGTCTACCTCAGCCAGGGCACCTTGCGCGGGATGCGCAAACCGGTGGAGGTCGCGGGTTTTGTCCGCGGTGGCGAGTCGCTGCAGATCGGCGCCTTGCGCATCGACGTGATTGCCGTGGCCCACGACGCCCAGGAACCTACGCAATTTGTCTTCAGTGATGGCCAGCGGCGCTTCGGCCTGCTGACCGACCTCGGCTCCTACTGCGTCGGTGTGCTGGAAGGCTACCGTGGCCTGGATGCCTTGATGATCGAGGCCAACCATTGCCGGGATCGGCTGGCACGGGGTTATTACCCGTACTTTCTCAAGCAGCGGGTTGGCGGCGACCTGGGACATTTGAACAACCATCAGGCCGCAAGCCTGGTGGCCGAATTGGGATGGCAGGACCTGCAGCATCTGGTCCTGGCTCATCTGAGCAGCAAGAACAACCTGCCGCAGCTGGCCCGGCAATGTTTTGTCGACACCCTCGGGTGCGACCCGGACTGGCTGCAACTGGCCGATCAAGATTCAGGGCTCGACTGGCGCCACATCGCCTAGCCCACCTACTTAGCAAGCGGAGCCCATCATGGAAAAACGTGAAGAACTCTACCGCGGCAAAGCCAAATCGGTTTACAAGACCGACGACGCCGACCGCTTGATCCTGCTGTTTCGCAACGACACCTCGGCGTTCGACGGCAAGCGCATCGAGCAGCTGGACCGCAAGGGGATGGTGAACAACAAGTTCAACGCCTTCATCATGCAGAAACTCGAAGCCGCCGGCGTGCCGACCCAGTTCGACAAGCTGCTGGGCGACAACGAATGCCTGGTGAAGAAGCTCGACATGATTCCGGTGGAGTGCGTGGTGCGCAACTACGCCGCCGGCAGCCTGGTCAAGCGCCTGGGCGTGGAAGAGGGCATGAAGCTCAACCCCTACACCTTCGAGCTGTTCCTCAAGGACGACGCCAAGGGCGACCCGTTCATCAACGAATCCCACGTGGTGGCATTCGGCTGGGGCACTGCCGAGCAACTGGCGCGCATGAAAGAGCTGTCGCTCAAGGTCAATGAAGTGCTGAGCAAGCTGTTCGATGACGCCGGCCTCTTGCTGGTGGACTTCAAGCTGGAGTTCGGCGTGTTCAGCGACGGCTCCATCGTCCTGGGCGACGAGTTCAGCCCGGACGGTTGCCGTCTGTGGGACAAGGACACCAAGAAGAAGATGGACAAGGACCGCTTCCGCCAGGGCCTGGGCGATGTGATCGAAGCCTACGAAGAAGTGGCCCAGCGCCTCGGCGTACCGCTGTAATTAACGCAAGCATCTGATAGCACGGAAAAAATTTGCTCGGGGGGCTTCGCTTCGAGCAAAGGTGCTGTTATGATGCGCGCCGTTGGAGAGATGCCAGAGTGGCCGAATGGGACGGATTCGAAATCCGTTGTACCTTCACCGGTACCTAGGGTTCGAATCCCTATCTCTCCGCCATACAAATGAAAGCCCCGGAAATCATCGATTTCCGGGGCTTTTTTGTTGCTCGCAATCGGCTGCCCCGGGCCGTGCGTTCCCCCCTCCCTCGTTTTCCAGCAACGCCTTTTGCCGGACTGTCAGCGCTGGCGGAATCAGTGTGTCCTGTGCCCGGCCGATTCGGCGATGCGTGGCCAAATATCAATAGTCCACAATACTTGGTGCTGTTATCGGGTATTGGATTTCTATTCTAGAAAGTTGCTATTGACGAATAACTTTCGTTTGTCTGTTGTTCAAGTCGTTTTCCCATTTCGAGAAATTTCCTGTTTCTCTGCGGGAGCATTCCCGGAAATCATGCTGTAGTGATCTGGATCCAAATAAATCGACTCTTCTATATGCTTGGTCGCTGCTGGCAGACCCGCTCCGAACTTGTAACTCAAGCCGGTCGGGGTGCCGGAAACAAGCAGCATTAATTAACTTTTATAAGGGCAGGCAAATCCGCTCTTCCAGGCAGACGGCAGTATTATTGTCGGTTGCTTATGGAGAGAAGTGTTTTGTTGTTACTTCCTTATAGTCATTTGGAAAAGGAAATCAGATGAAACGCAAGACTCTCTTGTCCATGGCAACTTCCGGGTTGATGCTGGCAGCATTGATTCCATCCTTTGCCCAGGCTACCGATGGCGTGGTGAAGTTCAGTGGCAGCATCTCTGACACCACCTGCGATATCAACGGCAAGGCTCCGGGCGAAGGTAACGAAACCAACGTTGAACTCGGCACTATCAAGCCTACTGTGTTTGACAAGATCGGTGCGAGGTCTCCACTGGTGCCGTTCGTACTGCAACTCTCGGGTGCCAACTGCACCGCTGGTAAGAAGGTCTCCATCGAGTTCGACCAACTCGGCAACGTCGACCCAGCCTCCGGCAACCTCAAGCTGATCGGTAGCAAGCCTGCAACGGGCGTGCAGATCGAGGTCTATAACGACCATGACACCACCCCGCAGAAAATCGTCCTGGGCCAAGCCGAGGCATCCCCGCAGATCGCTACGATCTCCACCGACAAGGAAGCAACCCTGAAGTACAAGGCCGCTTACGTATCTACTGAAGCCACCGTCGGTGCAGGTTCGGGCGTGTCCTACATCCGCTACACCCTTGCGTACCAATAACAGCAGTTAGTTATTAAGGGGCAGGTCATGACGCCGACAGCGCGTTTTGTTCATTCTCTCGTTATCGGTGTCATGTTCCTGGGGATACTGTCGGGGGTCGCGCATGCCGGGATAGTACTGGAAGGTACTCGCCTGGTTTATCCAGCAGATGCTCGAGAAGTTACATTGAAGTTGAGTAACACCGGCTCTGTGGCGTTATTGGCGCAAAGTTGGATCGATGAAGGTGATGCCAATAAGTCCCCTGAAGAAATCAAGGTTCCTTTTCTTCTGGCACCTGCAGTCAGCCGCGTAGAAGCGGGCGGTTCGGCAATATTGCGTGTGTCTTATTCAAAAGAGCCCTTGGCAAAAGATCGCGAGTCATTGTTCTGGCTGAATGTACTGGAAACGCCACCACGGCGAAAACAGGACGAGAACGTATTGCAGTTTGCATTCAGGACTCGGATCAAGATTTTCTTCCGTCCTGAAAACTTGATTGGCAATGCGGGCATGGCTGGCGAAAAGCTTAAGTGGGAATTAAGTCGAGCAGGTACTTCGAAAGTTCCGGTTATCAAAGTGTTCAACCCAACACCTTATTACGTGTCCTTCGGGCGTATGGAAGTTGCTGTAGCAGGCCGTCGATTCGATTTGAAGCCAGGCATGGTCGCGCCGTTCGGATATGAGTCTTTCCCCTGGCCGGCGAGCGCTCCGTCACAGCCGGCCAAGGCATCAATTGAATATGAGGTGATCGATGATTTCGGCGGCCGAGGCCTGCTGAAAAAGTCGCTTCTTTGACGGGGACTCTCCACTTCTGCGGGCTTTTCAGTGGCTTGGTTTTCTTGAGGGGCAGGAGCCTCGTTATGTCGCGTATTCCGTGCCATCGGCATTTGCGTGCGAGCTGTTCTGGGTCTTCATCTGGCCGCAGAAGGGTTCCGGCGACGCAGTCACTGTGTCTGGCGGCGGTGCTCATGAGCAATTCCATGGTGCTGGTGGCTGACCAGGACGGCATCGCGCCGGCAACGGCGGAGGCCGCAGATACGGGCGCCAGCCAGGATGTGTTGTTCGACAGCCAGATGCTATTTCAAGGTAAGGGCACTCCCATCGATACCTCGCGCTTTCAACAATTGGGCTATGTGGCGCCCGGCACGTACTTGCTTGATGTGCTGGTGAGCCGTCAGTGGCGGGCGTTGCAGGAAATCCAGTTCCGCGCCAGCGATGACCCCCAGGGCAGCCAGCCGTGCTACGACCGCTCGTTGTTGCAGCAGTTGGGTATCGACTTGAAAAAGACCGATGCGAGCCTGGGCACCCATTCCTCTCACCCTCTCATGGGCGATGGGCTGTTTTGCGGCGACCTGGGCAGCTACATCCCAGGTGCTACCACTCGCGTCAACATCGCGGAACAGAAGATCGAGTTGTCGGTGCCGCAGCTTTTCCTGCAGCAGAACCTGTCGAAAACCTATGTCGATCCGGCGAGCTGGGATTACGGCGTGTCCGCGGCCACGCTCAACTACAACACCAGCCTGTTCAGTTCCCAGAGCAATGGGCGAAGCCAGACCGATGGCTATGCCGGACTCAACCTGGGGCTCAACCTGGGTGACTGGCGCCTGCGTCACAGCGGCACCGCCACCTGGTCGCCGGAGGTGGGCGGCCATTATCAGCGCGGTTACATCTATGCCCAGACCGACCTGCCGGCCTGGCACTCGCAGTTGCTGGTGGGAGAGAGCGCAACCCAAGCCGATCTGTTCGACTCGGTATCGTTTCGCGGTGTCCGGCTGGCCAGCGACCCACGCATGCTGCCCGAGAGCCAGCGCTACTACGCACCGCAGATCCGCGGTACGGCCAGCACCAACGCCAAGGTCTCGGTCTATCAGCGCGGCTATCTGATCTACGAAACTTCCGTCGCGCCGGGGCCATTCGAGATTTCCGACCTGCAAGCGGCGAGCTTTGGTGGCGATCTGGACGTGACGGTCACCGAGGCCAACGGCCAGACCAGCCGCTTTACCGTGCCTTTTGCCACCACCGTGCAAACCCTGCGCCCCGGCACCTCACGCTACAGCCTGACGGCGGGCAAGGTGGCGAACCCGGGGCTCGGTGGCAGTGAGCAATATGTGGCCCAGGGCACCCTGCACTACGGCCTGGATAACCAACTGACCGGTTATGCCGGTACGGCACTCACCGGCAGCTACATGTCGGCGCTGATCGGCAGTGCACTGAATACTTCCCTCGGGGCTTTCGGCCTGGACCTGACCCAGGCCCGAACCGAGCTGCCCCGGGGCGGCAGCATGCAGGGCCAAAGCGTGCGCCTGTCCTACAGCAAGAACCTGCCCAACAGCGGGACCAACTTCTCATTGCTGGCTTACCGCTATTCCACCAGCGGTTACCTGGGCCTGCATGACGCCATCACCCTGCAGGACCACGTCAACCAGGGCGAGAGCGTGGACTCCTTCGCCCGGCTTCGTGACCGCCTGGATATCAACATCAACCAGCAACTGGGCGACGGCGCAGGGCAGCTCTATGCCACGGGCTCCAGCCTCCAGTACTGGAATCGCCAGGGCCAGACCCTGAACTTCGCCATGGGCTACAGCAACCAGTGGCGCGGTAACAGCTACTCCTTCATGGCTCAGCGCATGCGGGCTTCCAGCAGTGGTTCGCGAGCAGGCGCGGGGGCTGACAACACGTTTTTCAGCTTCAGCCTGTCGATCCCCCTGGGGCGGGAAGGGCGCCGAGGTACCACGATCAACAGCTACGCCAGCCATGACAAACGTTCTGGCGCGCACTACACCAGCGGCATTTCCGGTGTACTGGACAAGGATGGCGACGCCACCTATGCGCTGTCCGCCGCCCATGACCAGCGCCAGGGTGAAACCTCGACCAATGCCAGCCTCAATTATTTCCTGCCTGAGGTTTCCCTGAGTTCGAGCTTTTCCCAGGGCCGCGACTATCGCCAGCAGTCTCTGGGGGCTTCCGGGGGCATGGTGCTGCATTCAGGTGGCTTGACCTTCGCCCAGACCCTGAGTGAAACCACGGGCCTGGTGCATGCTCCCGATGCCAAGGGCGCCCGGGTCGGCTATGCCGATACGCGGGTGGATGGAAGCGGCTATGCCGTGGTCTCCAGCCTGAGCCCCTATCAATTGAACACCGTGGACATCGACCCCACTGGCGTTGCCGACGACGTCGAGCTGCTGCTCAGCTCACGCCATGTGGCGCCGGTGGCGGGGGCGGTGGTGATGCTTTCCTACCCGACCCGCAGGGCTCGTGCGGTGCTGATCGACAGCCAGCAGCCCGATGGCCAGCAGTTGCCGTTTGCTGCCGTGGCGGTCGATGCCCAGGGCGGTGCCGAGCTGGGGGCAGTGGGCCAGGGCAGCCGCCTGGTGCTGCGCACCGAGCAGGACCAGGGCACGATTCGCGTGGAGTGGGGCCAGGAGCCGGATCAGCAGTGCCTGATCGACTACCAGTTGCCGCCCCGCGATCCGGCCTCCGCCACGGGCTATGTGGTGCTTCAGCGCCCCTGCCGGGCGATGCCGGCAGGTTCCCTAGAGGAGCGGCCTTGATGGGTCATCAAGGTGGATATGGCCGGCTTTGCTCCCTGCGTGGTTGCCGGTGGCTGCTGGGGCTGCTGGCCTTGTCCGGCGGCTGGGCCCAGGCCGACCTGTCGATTGTCGGCACACGGTTCATCTATCCCGCCGGCAAGCCGGCCATCAGCATTCGGGTCGGCAATAGCGGCCGTGCGCCGATCCTGTTGCAGGCCTGGCTGGACAAGGGCGACGCCGAGGTCGACCCCAGCGCGCTGGTGGTGCCGTTCGTGCTGTCGCCACCCATCTCCCGGCTCGAGCCAAGGCAGAACGCAGCCCTGGTCCTGCGCTACAGCGGCGAGCCATTGCCCGGCGATCGGGAGTCGGTGTTCTGGATCAACTTTCTTGAAGTACCGCCCCTGGCGGCCGCGAAGGACGACTTGCTGCGGCTGGCATCGCGCATGCGCATGAAGCTGCTGTACCGCCCCCAGGGCTTGTCCGGCAAGGCTGACGAAGCGGTCCGCCAGTTGCGTTGGAGCCTTGTGGCGGCGGGGGCGGGTAGCGCGACGCTGCAGGCCGGTAACCCGACCCCGTACTACGTGTCCTTCGCCGGGCTGGAACTGGGCGGCGGCGCCCGTTCGATCACCTTGCAGGGGATCACCGTTGAGCCCTTTGGCTCGGCGCGGATCGCCCTGCCCGACATGCAGGGAATTACCCCGGATCAGGCGGTGGTTCATTACCAAGTAGCAACTGACAGCGGGGAGACGCTGAGTGGAAGTGCGCGGATACAAGACTGAAGTTGCCTTGGGCACGTCATCGAACAGCCTGCTTGGGGGGGGCCTTGAACGGCGCTGGCAGCGATTGTCCGGGGGCTGCCTGGGCTTGCTGCTGATGCTGCCCGCAATGGCGGCTGCCGCGGTGTCTGTGCCCAACGCCGGGCAGGCGATGCGCGACATCCAGGCCACGCAACCGGCCTTGCCGGAGCAGCCGGCACCGGAGCTGGACCTGCCGGCGAAGCCGCCGAGCGCCCCTGCCCAGGCTCCGGACACCTCCGGCATCCGCCTGCAGGTCAACGACTTCGTGATCGTCGGCAACCAAGTGTTCGGCAACGAGACGCTGCAAGCTCTGCTGGCGGACCTCAAGGGCCAGGAGCTGGACCTGAACCAGCTGCGCGCGGCCGCCGAGCGCCTGACGACCTATTACCAGGGCCAGGGCTACATGCTGGCCCGGGCCTTCCTGCCGGCCCAGGACATCGAGGACGGCGTGGTGCGTATCGAGGTCATGGAAGGTCGCTACGGTCGTATTCAAGTGAACAACCAGTCCCGGGCCCTGAATTCGGTGATCACAGGCCCGCTGTCGTCACTGCACAGCGATACCGCGGTCCGCAGTGACGATCTTGAACGCAGCCTGTTGCTGTTGAGCGACCTTCCCGGGGTCCGGGTCAAGGGCACTCTCAGTGCCGGCGAGCAGCGCGGCACCACCGACCTGCTGGTCAATGCGCAGCCCGGGCCCTGGGCCAGCGGCACCCTGGAAGCCGACAACTTCGGCGGCTACTACACCGGCGAATACCGCCTGGGGGGCAGCCTCAACCTCAACAACCCCTTGCGCCTGGGCGATCAGTTCAACCTGCGCCTGCTCGGCAGCGACGAGGACCAGCGCTACTACCGCGCCGCCTACAAGCTCCCCCTGGGCCCCTGGTCCACCAGTGTGGGCGTGGCCTATTCGCGGATGAACTACGAGCTGAGTCGGGACTTCGAGGTGCTGGAGGCCCACGGCCAGGCGAGCATCGGCAGTGTCTTCATCACTCAGCCGCTGATCCGCAGCCGCACCTTCGATCTCAGCGCCCAGTTGCAGTACGAGGACAAGCGCCTGCGCGACGACATCGACCTGTTCGAAGTCAGCAGCCAGAAGCATGTGGAACTGTGGAGCCTGAGCCTCAACGGCAACTCCCAGGACAGCCTGCTCGGCGGCGGGCAGAACTTCTTCTACCTCACCTATGGCAGTGGCCGGTTGAGCATCGACGACCCGATGGACCAGTGGCGCGACCATTTCACGGCCGGCACCAACGGTGGCTTTCAGAAGCTCAACCTCAATGCCGCGCGCCTGCAGTACCTGAGCCCGCGCTTTCAGCTCTATGGCCAGTTCAACGGCCAATGGTCCTCGACCAACCTGGACAGCTCGGAAAAATTCGGCATCGGCGGCCCCTTCGATGTGCGCGCCTATCCCCAGGGGACCAGCAGTGGCGACCAGGGCTGGCAGGCCAGCCTGGAACTGCGCTTTCTCCTGGCCCCGCGCTGGCAGCTCAAGGCGTTTGTCGATCACGGCGCGGTGCAGGTCAACAAGAGCCCCTGGATCCACGACGAGAACCGCCGCCAGCTGTCGGGCGCCGGTGTGGGTGCCAGTTGGAGCGGCCCATCGCAACAGATCAGCGTGACCAGTGCCTGGGCCCTGGACAACAACCAGGAGGGCAGCGGGCCCGAGCGCACGCCGCGGATCTGGGCCAGCGCGACACAGTATTTCTGAAGGCCGGCGTGTGCTTCGGAGGTGGTGCCGTCCTGCATAGGTTGCAGGGCGTTAATAAGTAGATAAGGAGTCAACGTGAATAAGGTTTATGCATTGGTGTGGAATCAGGCCCAGGGCTGCTGGAGTGTGACCGACGAGGGCGCGCGCCGTCGTCGTCGCTCCGGAACACGCAAGGGCCTGGTGGTGATGGTGGCCGGGCTGCTGGGCATTGGTGTTCTGCCTGTGGCCTTCGCGTTGCCGACGGGAGGCACGGTGGTCTCCGGCACGGCGGACATCCTGACGTTCGACAATGGCAAGCAGATGTCGATCAACCAGCACACTGACAAGCTGATCACCAACTGGAACGACTTCAGCGTGAACCGTGGCCAGACGGTGACCTTCAGCCAGCCGACCAAGACTTCGGTGGCCCTGAACCGGGTGATTGGCGTCAATGGCAGTAACATCCAGGGGCAGATCAATGCCAACGGCCAGGTGTTCCTGATCAACCCCAATGGGGTGGTATTCGGCAACAACGCCCAGGTCAACGTCGGTGGCCTGGTGGCCTCGACCCAGAACATCACCGATGCCAACTTCACCGCCGGCAACTACAAGTTCGCCGGTACCTCGCAGGCTGAAGTGGTCAACAACGGCATGATTACCGCCACCGATGGCGGCGGCGTGGCGCTGATCGGCAAGACCGTGCGCAACGAAGGCACCATCAAGGCGCAGAAGGGCAGCGTGGCCCTGGGTGGCGGCAACGAGTTCACCGTCAGCTTCGACAGCAACAACCTGCTGGACCTGAAAGTCGATGCCGCGGCGATCGATGCGCTGGTCAGCAACGGCGGGCTGCTCAAGGCCGACGGCGGGCAGGTATTGATGACCGCCAAGAGCGCAGGCTCGATGCTGCAGACCGTGGTCAACAACCAGGGCGCCATCGAAGCCAACACCCTGTCGCGCAAGGCCGGCAAGATCACCCTGGACGGCGGTGATGTCGGTGTGGTCAACGTCGGCGGCTCGATGAGTGCCAACGCACTGACTGCCATCGGCGATGGCGGCGTGGTGGAAACCAAGGGCGCTACCACCAAGGTGCAACTGGCCGCCCGGGTCAACACCCTGGCCAACAATGGCCGGGCCGGGACCTGGAAGATCAGCTCTTCGGACGTCACGGTCAACCCGACCTCCACGCCCGGTGAAACCACGGTGTATGCCGATACCCTGTCGCACAACCTGGCTACCACCAACGTCGAGTTGAACAGCAAGGCCGGCAACGTGTCGATCGATGGTGATATCGCCTGGGCCAGCGGCAATCAATTGAGCGTGGCCTCGGCCCAGGACATCAACCTCAACAAGAACCTCAAGAGCAGCGGTGCGGGCGCCCGTATCGAACTCAATGCCAATCGGGACATCAAGATCAATGGTGCTGTCGCGCTGACCGGGGTCAACAGCAGCCTGGGCCTGGACTACGGCAACAGCTACGCGCTGGGGCCGAAGGGCCAGGTCACCCTGTCCGGCAGTGGCGCCTGGTTCGACGCCAATGGCGACCTGTACAAGGTGATCCAGAACGCCGCGCAATTGCAGGAGATCGGTACCAGCCTCGACGGCCTGTATGTGCTGGGCAATGACATCAAGGGCACCGGCAGCATCAAATCCATTGGTGGCAGTCGAGAGTTCAACGGGGTCTTCGACGGCCTGGGCAATACCATCAGTGGTTTCACCGTCAATACCGATGGCCCTTACGGCGGTCTGTTCGGTCGCTCGTCCGGGAGCATCAGTAACCTCAAGCTGGCGTCGATGAACATCTACGGTGCCACCTCCAACGCAGGCTTCGGCAAAATCGGTGGTCTGGTCGGCGTAAACACCGGCCGCATCGAAAACGTCAGTGGCACTAACCTCAACGTCTTCGCCAACAGCAACCAGAACAACATTGTCGGCGGCCTGGTGGGCGTCAACGCCGGCGGCACCATCGATCGTGGCTCGATGGCCGGTACGGTGACCGGTAATGGCAACACCTCCGCCGTCGGTGGGTTGGTAGGGGAAAACAACGTCGCTTCGGCTGGCGTCGGTACCATCACCAACAGCACCACCGACGTGCGGGTGCTGGGCACCATGCAGGTCACCACCAATGGCGGCATGGGCGGCCTGGTGGGGGTCAACAAGGGCGGCCTGATCAGCGATTCTTCGAGTGCTGGCACCGTCGGTACCGGGTTCAACCGTTACGTCCAGGACCCGAACCTGGGTGGCCTGGTGGGTTACAACCAGGGTGGCAGGATCGAACGCGCCAGTTCCTCGGTCGGCGTCTGGGGGTACACCGCCAGCCGTATCGGCGGCCTGGTGGGTTTCAACAACAACGGCGCTATCGTCGACTCCAGCGCCAGTGGCGCGGTGTTTGGTGCGGGCTCCGTGGCTGCCGGCGGCCTGGTGGGCTGGAACCAGAACAGCGAGCTCAATAACGTCAAGGCCACAGGCAAGGTCAGCGATTCGACCGGTGCCAACGTCGGCGGGCTGGTGGGCAAGAACGACAACAGTCGGATCCACACGGCTGAAGTGACAGGTGATGTGGTCGGCGGAGCCAGCAGCAACATCGGTGGCCTGATCGGGCACAACTTTGGCGGCAACACCGAATATGTCGTGGCCCGTGGCAAGGTCATCGGCGGCAACCTCAGCTACGTCGGCGGCCTGGTGGGCTACAACGACGGTGACCTGAGTTCGGCCGAGGCCAGCGGTGACGTCAGCGGCGGCGCCAACAGCTTTGTCGGCGGCCTGGTGGGTACCAACGGCGACTTTGTCGATCACCGGATCAACAGTGCCTCGGCCAAAGGCAATGTGGTGGGCGGTAGCCAGAGCTCGGTGGGTGGCCTGGTTGGCCAGAACAACTCGTTCATCACCAACTCCCTGGCCAATGGTCAGGTGAGCGGCGGCACCTATGCCCGCCTGGGTGGCCTGGTCGGCTTGAACATGGGCGATCTGCGCAACTCCGTGGCCTACGGCAACGTCAAGTTCGTGCCCAACTACGCCCAGACCTACGGCGGCCTGGTCGGGGTCAACTATGGCGACATGCGCTACAACACGGCGCTGGGCCTGGCGACTCAGGTACCCGCGGTCGGCCTGAACCAGGGCGACATTCGCAACTGATGACCCACAACCACTGATCCGAGGAATGGCAGTTGCCCCCGGTGCGCCTGGCGTACCGGGTTCGGGCTGCCGGCGGGTACCTGCTTGTCTCGTTCCTCGATGATCTTCTTTAAGGGTGGCCGCAAGCAGCCGGCCACTGTTGGGCAAACCATCTCGTTTGTGCACGACGCTGCCCTTGGCATGGGCGGCATCACCCAGGCGCAGACAGGGAGAAAGACAGATGATTCGCCAATGGCTGAGGCTAGTAGCCGATTGCAGACCGCTGCCCCTGTGGGTTCATGGCGTCATGCTCGCAGGGGTGCTTTGCGGCTGGGGCGGCGCAGAGGCGCAAGCGGCCTCGTTGAACGGTTATGCCAGGGACTGCAACCTCACCAGCAAGGCCGGTTCCCCCTGGAGGCTGGTCAACCCGTTGAACACCAATACCCCGGTGGGAACCGTGTTGTGGGAGCGTACGGTGACCTTGCATACCAGTTTCAACCTGGCGATCTCCGGGAAACCGCGGGAGCTGGTGACCGCCGGACATTGGAGCCCCGGTACGCCGCAGACCGATGACGCCGCGCCTACCGATGTCGCCGGCATTGGCCTGCGACTGGACGCGGCTCCGCAAGGGCGGGAGAGAATACGGGTGACCCAGGTCACTGCTCCCATTGCCCTGGAAAAAAATGATGACCTGATCTACGAGAGCGGTTTACCCGCTCAGACCATGATCACCCAGATTGTTCAATCGCTGATCCTGACCGTGCCGCCGGATCAGTTGCCCACGGGCACCCTCAAAGTGACCCAGGTAACAGGCTCGTCCTACCTGCAGTTGTATGCGTACGACCTGGAAAAAAACGAATCAACCCTGGGAGCCCAATTGGGCAAGCTCAGCCCGCCGCTGACCTACAGCTGCCGCAAGAGCCTGGTCATGGGCGGCCTGGACTTCAACATGGACATCGAGCTGCCCAAGACCTGTGTGGTGGAAGCCTACAAGGAGATCGGCGTGCGCCTGGGGCGCTTCTCCCTGGCGGACTTTCCCCAGGTCAATGCCACCTCGCCCGAGGTTCCCTTCAGCATCGGGTTGAGCCGCTGTTCGATGCAGGCCCGGCCTCGCATCAGCTTTATCGACAAGTCAGGGGGCTCTTCGGTCAAGGGCGTGCTGGGCCTGATCGATTCCACCACCCGGGGGTTCGGCATTGTCATGACCAATGGGCTGACCTCGGAGCGCATCGAATACAGCGGCCAGAGCTACGAGATGCAGCGCATCGGCGATGGCGCAAGCATTCCCTTGCGGGCCAGCTACATCCGCATCGGCAATGACCAGGAGGTTCACGCCGGAGGGGCTGCCAACGGGGCTGCAGAGTTCACTTTTACCTTCCCATGATCGCGACCGCTCATTGAGCCGGGCCGTCCGTGGGCAAGTTCAACCCAACACCGTCGTCCAGTTTGAAGGCCTAGCGCGCACTTCAGCGGCAGTGCCGTGCTGCAAAGGTTTGCAGTACGTAGATAAATCGATATGGAGTTTTCATGAACAAGATCTATGCATTGGTATGGAACCAGGCCCAGGGCTGCTGGAACGTCACTCACGAAGGCGCCCGGCGTCGGCGTGCCGGTTCCGGCAAGGGCCTGGTGGTGGCGGTTGCCAGTCTGTTGGCTTTGACTGGGTTGCCTTCGGCGTTTGCCTTGCCCACGGGAGGGGAGGTGGTGTCCGGCAGTGCCGATTTCCATACCCAGGGCCAGCACATGTCCATCAATCAGCAGACGGACAAGCTGGTCACTCAGTGGAAGGATTTCAACGTGCAGAACGGTCAGTCGGTGACCTTCAACCAGCCCACCAGCACTTCGATCGCCCTGAACCGGGTCGTGGGTGTCAATGGCAGCCAGATTCACGGGCAGATCAATGCCAATGGCCGGGTGTTCCTGATCAACCCCAACGGCGTGGTGTTCGGCCAGGGCGCTCAGGTGAATGTCGGTGGCCTGGTGGCTTCGACCCGGGATATCAGCGATGCCGATTTCAAGGCCGGCAACTACAAGTTCGCCGGCAGCTCGGCAGCCGAGGTGGTCAACCAGGGCTCCATCACTGCCGCTGACGGCGGTGGCGTGGCGCTGCTCGGGGCCAGGGTGACCAACCAGGGCACCATCAAGGCGCAGAACGGCCGTGTGGCGCTGGCCGCAGGCGATGGCTTCACCGTCAGCTTCGATGACAACCAACTGCTGGACCTGCATGTCGACAGCGCAGCGCTCGACGCGCTGGTGCACAACACCAGTACCGGCTTGCTCAAGGCCGATGGCGGGCAGGTGCTGATGACCGCCAAGAGCGCAGGCTCCGTGCTGCAGACGGTGGTCAACAACCAGGGCACCGTCGAAGCCAACACCCTGTCGCAGAAGGCCGGGCGCATTACCCTGGATGGCGGCGACGTGGGCGTGGTCAGCGTCGATGGCTCGTTGCGCGCCAGTGCGCTGGACGGCAAGGGCGATGGCGGGGTGATCGAAACCCGGGGCGCCAACACTCGGGTGCAACTGACGACCAAGGTCGACACCCAGGCCAGGGATGGCCAGACGGGCACCTGGAAGATCGCCAGCAACGAAGTCAAGGTGGGCTCCTTCCTCACCGCCAAGAGCAACACTGCCCATGCCGACACCTTGTCGCGCAACCTGGCAACCACTGATATCGAACTCGCCAGTGGCAAGGGCGACGTGGCGGTGGAAAACGGGCTCTTCTGGTTCAGTGGCAACCAGTTGACCCTCTCTTCGGCCAAGGACATCCGCCTGGATGACAGCCTGTTTGCCGGTGGTGCCAATGCCCGAGTCGAACTCAACGCCCAGGGGGACATCAAGCTCAATCGTCAGCTGGTGCTGAGCGGCAGCAACAGCAGCCTCGGGCTGAACCATGGCGGCAACTTTGCGCTGGGCCAGAATGGCGGCGTCACTCTGTCCGGCAACGGCGCCCGCTTCGATGCCAACGGCGAAGCCTACAGCGTCATTCAAAACGCCACGCAGTTGCAGGCGATCGACCAGGACCTGGCGGGCCGCTACGTGCTGGGCAACTCCATCGACAGCAGCGCCCGCCTGACCTCCATCGGTGGGCAGCAGACCTTCAGCGGCGTCTTCGAGGGCCTGGGCAACACCCTCAGTGGTTTGACCGTCAACAGCAACGGCACCGACGGTGGGCTGTTCGCCAGTTCGTCCGGCAGCATCGGCAACCTCAAGCTGGCCTCGATGACCATCAACGGCGCCACGTCCACCACCGGTAGCAGTGCCGTCGGTGGCCTGGTGGGGCGCAACAGCGGGAAAATTGCCAACGTCAGTGCCAGCAAGCTGCAGGTGAATGCCAAGGGCGGGCAGGACAACATGGTCGGCGGGCTGGTGGGCAGCAACGCCGGCGGCTCCATCGATACTGCGTCAGTCACCGGTGTGGTGCTTGGCAACACCTTAACTTCGGCAGCCGGTGGCCTGGTGGGCCTGAACACGGGCTCAGTGATCCAGAGCAGTGCCGGTGTCGATGTCAGGGGCACCATGAACAGCCATGCTCTGGTGGGTATAGGCGGGTTGGTGGGTATCAACCAGAGCGGCTCGATCACTGACTCTTCAAGTTCGGGAGAGATTGGGTTGGGTGGCAGTCGTGACTACGCCTACCGGAACCTGGGTGGCCTGGTGGGTATCAACCAGGACGGCACCATAGTGGGCTCCCACGCCTCGGGCATGGTATTTGGGGGCGCTGGCAACAACGTGGGGGGGTTGGTTGGTTTCAACAACTCCAGCCGGATCACTGACTCGTCAGCCAGCGGATTGGTGATTGGTCTAGTGCTGAACACCTCTGGGGGGCTGGTGGGGCTCAATCAGAACAGCGTTCTGCACAACGTCAAGGCCAGCGGTGAGAACTATGGACAAAAGAGCTTTAACGTCGGCGGCCTGGTCGGAAAGAACGTGGACAGTGAAATCAGCGGTGCCGAAGCCTCGGGCATGGTAGCTGCCGTGGATTCCACCCATGTTGGCGGACTCATTGGGCACAACACTGGCGGTATCACCCAATACGCCGAGGCACAAGGCGATGTATACGGCGGCTCCAACAGCCATGTTGGCGGTCTGGTCGGCTACAACGCGGGTGATCTGCGCTCGGTCTCGGCCAGCGGAAGCGTCCGGGGCGAGAGTAACAGTGCTGTCGGCGGTCTGGTGGGTACTCATGCCAGTGGTCTCATCGATACTGCATCGGCCAAAGGGAGCGTCTATGGCGGCGTGCGTAGCAAGGTGGGTGGCCTGGTTGGAGAAAACCAATCCCGGGTCGTCAACTCCATCACCAGCAGCCACGTAAGTGGTGGTAGCTATGCGGTCCTTGGTGGTTTGGCGGGGGGCGACGGGGGAGAAATACGTCTGTCTTCCTCCTACGGCAACATCAAGAGCGTGGCGGGCAACTGATTAGGAGTCCCCGCTAGTACCGAGTATGTGCAGGTTCCAGGAGCGTCAGACCCATCCCCGACTTCCCTGGCATCTGCAGCTTCAACGCTGTTATCGACCAACAGGCCCCGCCCTGTTCAAGGAATAACGCCGCTTTCTCTGTACGAGAAAGCGGCGTGGCGTTCTTTATCCTGTTCTCTTTTTCTGGCGGCTGGCGGCAGTCAGCCGTTGCTGCTGACGGCTGATACGAGAGCTTGCAGACTGCGGATACACCTTGCCAACACAGTGTGTACCCGTAACTTCTAAATCGACAGAAGGTCGTGCGTCAGGACGCCGTCGGTTTGCCGGAGCTCAGGGGGGGGCTCCCTGTCCTGACGCTTTTGATGAAAAAAACCTGCATCCATCGCGGATCAGGGGTTTTTTATGGCCTGCCTCAGACGCCCAGGCTTTCCAGGTCCCGCGCCAGCATCACCAGTTGGTGGGCCAGGGAGCTTTCGAGTTTTTCGCTGGACAGCTGGAAGCTCGGGGCGCCGCAGGTCAGGGCCATGATGCTGCCGTCGGCCAGGCGCAGCGGCACGCCGGCACCGTTGACGTTGCGGTCCCACTCGCCCAGTGACAGGCAGAAGCCGAACTCTTCGTATTCACGGAAGGAGTCTTCCAGGGACTTTTCCAGGGCTGGCCATTCATCACCGAGTTTTTTCGCCACTTCCCCCAACAGGTGGTCACGCTCGATTTTCGGTGTGGCGGCCAGGTAGGCGCGCCCCGCGGCGCTGGTGGCCAGGGGCAGGCGCAGCCCGGGCTCCATGCGCAGGCTGGCGACTTCCGGCGGGCGGCTGCTGTCGACGTGGATCATCGACAGGCGATCGCGGCAGGTCAGGCTGACGGTGGTGTTGGTGCGGCGCGAGAACTCGTCCATGAACGGCTTGCCCAGCTGGCGCACCCGCAGGCTGGCGGAGTAGGCGTAGCCAAGGGCCAGTACCGCTGAGTCCAGCTGGTACTTCTCCAGGTCCTGGTTGTACTTGAGGTAGCCCAGCTGCGTCAGGGTGTAGGTCAGGCGCGACACCGTGGGCTTGGGCAGGCCGGTGATGCGCGCGATGTCCTGGTTGCCGCGTACCGCGTGGCCGTGGGTAAAGGCCCGCAGGACTTCCAGGCCTCGGGCCAGGGCTTCGACGAACTTACGGTCTTTGGGCGCTTGCTGCGGGGAGTCGTTCGGGTCTTGCATGGGGTCTTCCGGTAGGGGCTGGTGCCGGGCTCAATGCCGGTTGACCACGCAGCGGATTCGTGGAAACAGAGGAAAAATGTTATCCCGGAACCGCCGCAATTGAAATCTGCGATTCCCTGACGAAACCCGATTCCGTTCCTGAGGCCATCACCGGTCAATCAAGGGCACGCCATGACCTCAGTGGCTGCCGCACGCAGGCGGCCGCGCTTGAACACCCCTTCGGCGCTGGCCAGCAGGCGGTCCTGGGCATCCAGCAGGTCGCAGCTGGCCATGAAGATCTTGGCCCCGCCGCCGCGCAGGCGGGCCACGGCCCGGACCTCGGTGGCCGGTGGGATCGCGGCCATGTAGTTGATGTTCAGGGACAGGGTCAGGGCCAACCGCCACTGGGCGGGGTCGGCATGCCAGGTGCCGCTCATGCCCATGGCGGTGTCGGCCAGGGAGGCGATGACACCGCCGTGCAGATTGCCGGCCTGGTTGAGGTGATGAGGTTGGACGGTGACCGCGATGACGGTTTGCGCCTGCTGGTATTCCCGCAGGTTCAACCCGAGATGGGCCGCGAATCCGCTGAACAGGCCTTGCAGCATCGAAACTTCGGGTACGGCACTCATGGGCGATGGCTCTTGGGTCAGTCCCGGTCGGGTGTCCTGGAGGGCAGGTGTTCCCCGTGGCCAGGCAGCAGTGATTGTTCTGATTGTGTTTCGCAGGGCAGATAGCTCGTTGAAATGCAGGATGTCAGCGAATATTCTACCGGTCAATACGGAATATCATTTCGCACAGCGGAATATAAGTGATTGAAAATCACGCCCCGCATGGGGCAGGATCGACCCGGGGCGGTGGCCCATCAACGTGCGGCCTGGCTGGCCAGCCGGCACCGGATGACGCTGTCCATGGCTGTTCCCTCGATCATTCCCGGGCTTGAAGGAGTCTTCCATGTCCACCGCTCGTACCCCGCGCCCCCATCACCGTGTCTGGCCCAAGCGCCTGCCCCTGGCCTTGTCGGTGCCGGCCACCTCGCTCTGGTTCAACCTGGAGGTGGCGGCCCGGCGTTACCCGGACAAGGTCGCCTATCGGTTTTTCGGCCACACGCTGAGCTTTGCCCAATTGCAGGCCGAGGCTCTGGCGCTGGCCGGCTGGTTGCAGGGCGAAGGGGTCGAGCCCGGTGACCGGGTGGCGCTGTACCTGCAGAACTGCCCGCAATTCATCGTCGCCTGCTACGCCATCCTGCGGGCCAATGCGGTGCTGGTGCCGGTCAACCCGATGAACAAGGTGCAAGAGCTGAGCTACCAGCTCGGCGATGCCCAGGCGCGGGTACTGATCTGCGCCGCAGACCTGGCGCCCATCGCCCAGGCGGCGAATGCCAGCCTCGAACCCGAGCAGCGACTGCACCGGGTCCTGGTGACCCGCTACAGCGATGCCATGCCGGCGCCGGCGGACATGCACCCGGCGGAGGTCGCCAGCGCCGAGATCGATGCCTGGCTGCGCAGCGAGCCAGCGCTGCCCGAGGGCTATCAGCGCTGGAACCAAGCCCTGGCACAGGCCTGCTGCCCCGGCCCGCACACTGCCCAGGCCGATGACCTGGCGCTGCTGCAATACACCTCGGGCACCACCGGCCATCCCAAGGGCTGCATGCACACCCATCGCAGCCTGATGAGCAACGCGGTCAGCGGCAGCTGGACCCAATCCACCGTAGAGTCGGTGGGCCTCGGGGTCGTACCGTTCTTCCACATCACCGGCCTGGTGTGCTTTGTCCTGCGGGCGGTGTTCGATGCCACCAGTACGGTGATCATGCCGCGCTGGGATCGGGAGCTGGCCGGGCGGCTGATCTCCCGGTACCGGGTGACCCACTGGACCTGCATCCCGACCATGGTCATCGACCTGTTTGCCAGCCCCCATTACCAGGACTTCGAACTGTCGAGCCTGGTGCATATCAACGGTGGCGGGGCGGCGATGCCCGAGGCGGTGGCGCAGCGCCTGCGCCAGGAGTTCGGCCTGACTTTTCTCGAAGGCTACGGCCTCACCGAAACCGCCGCCGCCAGCCATGGCAACCCCCCAGAGCGGGCCAAGCTGCAATGCCTGGGCATGCCGTTCTTTGGCGTCGATTCACGGGTGGTGGACCCGCGCACCCTGGAGGAACTTGCACCCGGCGAGGTGGGGGAAATCATCACCGCTGGCCCGATGCTGTTCAAAGGCTACTGGCGCAACCCTGAAGCCACCGAGGCGGCGTTCGTCGAGTTCGAGGGCAAGCGTTTCCTGCGCACCGGCGATCTGGGGCACATGGATGAGGAGGGCTATTTCTTTCTCACCGACCGCCTCAAGCGAATGATCAACAGCAGCGGTTTCAAGGTCTGGCCGGCGGAAGTGGAGGCGCTGCTGTTCAAGCACCCGGCGGTGCACGAAGCCTGTGTCATCGCCACCCGGGACGCCTACCGCGGGGAAAGCGTCAAGGCCCTGGTGGTGCTGCGCAGCGAGGCCCGGGGCCGCACCGCCAGCGAAGAGATCATCGCCTGGGCGCGCGAGCACATGGCCGCCTACAAGGTGCCTCGGGTGCTGGAGTTCGTCGACAGCCTGCCCAAGTCCGGCTCCGGCAAGGTGATGTGGCGCGTGCTCCAGGATCGCGAGGCGACCCATGGCTGAAGAGTGATTTCCCAGGCGGGCCAACCCGCGACTGCGTCGGAGACGACAATGACTACAACAACAATAACGGTCCAGGATCCCCACGCCTCACCCGAGCATGCCCGGCAGCTCGACACGCTGTACGCCAGGATCCGCTGGCGCCTGCTGCCGCTGTTGATGCTGTGCTACATGGTGGCCTTTCTGGACCGGGTGAACATCGGCTACGCCCAGTTGCAGATGAAGCAGACCCTGCCGTTCGGCGATGCGGTGTATGGCCTGGGGGCGGGGATCTTCTTCATCGGCTACTTCATCTTCGAAGTGCCCAGCAACCTGATGCTCAAGCGCAGCGGCGTGCGTAAGACCCTGCTGCGGATCATGTTCTGCTGGGGCCTGGTGGCCTCGGCGATGATGTTCGTCAGTACCCCGATGCAGTTCTACGTTCTGCGCTTTCTTTTGGGGGCCTTCGAGGCCGGGTTCTTCCCCGGGGTGATCCTGTATTTCACCTACTGGTTCCCGGCGCCGCGCCGGGGGCAGGTGATCGCCATCTTCATGACCGCCGCCGCGGTCGCGGGGCTGATCGCCGGGCCGGTCTCGGGCAGCATCCTCAAGTACCTGGACGGCGCGGTCGGCCTGCACGGCTGGCAATGGATGTTCATGATCCAGGGGCTGCCGGCCAGTGTCCTGGGGGTGGTGGCCTTTCTCTATCTGCAGGACAGCCCGGCCCGGGCCCGCTGGCTCAGCCCCGGGGAAAAACGCCTGCTGGACGCCGACATGGCCCAGGATCTGGCGAACGCCCGGGACAAATCCCAGGACAGCCTGGCGCAGATGTTTCGCGACCCCAGGATCTACCTGCTGTCCACGGCCTATTTCATGTTCCTGGGCGCCACCTACATGCTGGTGTTCTGGATGCCGAGCCTGATCCAGGGCTGGGGCAGCAAGGACCTGTTGCAGGTCGGGCTGATCACCGCGATCCCCAATATCGTCGGGATCATCGGCATGGTGCTGATCGGGCAGCACTCCGACAAGCACCGGGAGCGGCGCTGGCACTTCGTCGGCTGCATGGCCATCGCGGTGTTCGGGCTGGCAGTCACCACCTTGCTCAACGGCCACCTGCTGCTGTCGGTTACGGCCCTGGGTTTTGCCTACGTGGGGATCAAGGCCGGCACGCCGATTTTCTTCGCCCTGGTCAGCGAGTACCTGTCGGTGGCGGCCACCGCCGGCGGCATTGCCTTCATCAGCAGCCTGGGCAACCTCGGCCCGGCGGTCACACCCTGGCTCAACGGGGTGATCAACAGCCATACCGGCGGCCACGTGTCGAGCATGTACCTGGGGATTGTCATGTACCTGCTGGCGGGCGGGCTGGTACTGGTGACCGCGCGCATCGCCCGGGTGCCCGAGGTCGCTGCGGTCGTCGCCGAATCATGAACAACCCATTGGATTGCCCAGGAGCCTGCACATGAGCCTGCCGAAGATTCTCACCCAGCATTTGCGCCTGCCAGTGATGGCCGCGCCGCTGTTCATCATTTCCACTCCCGAGCTGGTGATCGCCCAGTGCAAGGCCGGGATCGTCGGTTCCTTTCCGGCATTGAACGCACGGCCGGCCGAGCGCCTGGGGGAGTGGATCGAGCAGATCACCCAGGCCCTGGCCGAGCACGACCGGCTGCACCCGCAGCGGCCCGCCGCGCCGTTTGCGGTGAACCAGATCGTCCACCGCTCCAATGACCGACTGGAGCAGGACATGGCGGTCTGCGTGCAGCACAAGGTGCCGATCATCATCACCTCCCTGGGCGCGCGCCCCGAGATCAACCAGGCGGTGCACAGCTACGGCGGCATCGTGCTGCACGACGTGATCAACAACCGTTTCGCGCGCAAGGCCATCGACAAGGGCGCCGACGGCCTGATTGCCGTGGCGGCCGGCGCCGGAGGGCATGCGGGCACCCAGTCGCCGTTTGCCCTGGTGCAGGAAATCCGCCAATGGTTCGATGGCCCGCTGCTGCTTTCCGGGGCCATCGCCTCGGGGCGTTCGATCCTCGCGGCCCAGGCCCTGGGGGCAGACCTGGCCTACATCGGCTCGGCCTTTATCGCCACCCAGGAGGCCAACGCGGTGGCGGGCTACAAGCAGATGATCAGCCAGTCGACAGCCGAGGATATCGTCTACACCAACCTGATCACCGGGGTGCACGGCAATTACCTGAAGGCCTCGCTGGTGGCCGCGGGGCTGGACCCCGATGACCTGCCCAGCAGCGATCCCTCGCAGATGAACTTCGGCGCAGACAGGCACAAGCCCAAGGCCTGGAAGGAGATCTGGGGCTGCGGCCAGGGGATTGGCGTGGTTGACGGCGTACCGAGCGCCGGAGACTTGGTGGCGCGCCTGGGCAGGGAGTATCAGCAGGCTTGCCAGGGGCTGCGCACCCGGTTGCTGTAACGCGCAAGTGGGAAGGGGAGGCTGCCGGCAATGGCCGGCAGCGTCGTTTTCGCGATCTATCAGATCTTGTGGATGAGGCTCAGGGCGTGGCCGCGGTAGGCCAGGCTCTCCATGACCTCCAGGTAGCGGTTGCCGACCTCGGACACGCCCTTGCCGGGCGCCGCGCTGATGCGGCGCCCGGCTTGGCTTGGGTTCAGCAGGGGGATTGAGCGCAGTGTCGGGCCGCGCGTTGCGCACCGGGCCAGGAAGGCGGCGACACCTGCTGCCCTTGCGACAGGCTCAGGTGGCCGCCCGGGCCTGCGGTTCATGGGGCCTATTGCTTGCCCAGGGCGATGTAGCGTTGCAGGTGGTGATCCTCGTCCCCCAACTGATGGTCGATCATCACCAGCCGCTTGGCGTAATGGGCCAGGGGCAGCTCCCAGGTCATGCCGATGCCGCCGTGCAACTGGATGCATTCTTGCGCCACCAGGGTGCCGATGCGGCCGATGCTGACCTTGGCCGCTGACAGCGCGCGCTCGCGGTCCAGGCGATCGGCCTCCAGGGCCGAGGCGGCATTGATCACCGCCGAGCGCGCTTGTTCGATCTCCAGCAGCAGCACCGCCATGCGATGTTGCAGTGCCTGGAAACTGCCGATCGGGCGGCCGAACTGCTGGCGGGTGCGCAGGTAATCCAGGGTCGCCACTTTGGCCACCTCCATGGCGCCCAGGGCTTCGGCACACAACGCCAGCACGCCGCGGCCAATGGCCCGCTCCAGGGTGGCATGGCCCTGGTGCAGGGGGCCCAGCAGGGCAGAGCCCGGCACAAGCAACTGGTTCAGGCGCACCTGCGCCACGGGGCCGCCATCGAGGGTGGCGCTGCCGCGGACCTCCAGGCCCGGGGTGTCCCTGGGCACCAGGAACAGCGAAATGCCCTGGCTGTCGTCAATGGCCCCGGCGGTGCGGGCCGACACCACCAGCAACCCGGCCTGCTCGCCGTGCAGCACCAGGCTCTTGGTGCCATCCAGGCGCCAGCCGTCGGCCTGGGGTTCGGCGCGGCAGGCGACCCGGTTGAGTTCGTAGTGGCTGTCGGGTTCGTCATGGGCCAGGGCGGCGATCAGGCTGCCGTCGATGATCTGCGCCAGCTCGATCTTCTGCGTTTCGCTACCGGCGCTGGCGATGGCGTCCCCGGCCAGCAACGCGCTGCCCAGCAGCGGTTCCACCAGCAGCCCGCGGCCCACGGCCTCGAAGACCAGGGCCAGGTCGAAACCGCCGCCGCCATAGCCACCGTCGGCTTCGCTGAACAGGGCGCCGATCACCCCCATCTCTGCCAGTTGCTGCCAGATCCCGGAGTTGAAACCCTGGCCTGATTGCAGGCTCTGCTGGCGTTTTTCCAGGTTGTAGTGCTGGGCGATAAAGCGGTTCAAGCTGTCGCCGAGCATGCGCCGTTCTGCGCTGTGTTCGAAGTTCATGTGCGCCCCCTCAGAGCCCGAGAATCATTTTCGAAATGATGTTTTTCTGGATTTCATTGGAGCCGCCGAAGATCGACAGCTTGCGATTGTTGAAGTACTGCGCCGCCGCGCTGCTGGCGAAGGCGGGGCCCAGGTCCATCGCCCCAGTGTCGCCTTCGTCCAGCATGACCCGGGCGGCGGGGCCCATGGCCCGGCGCAGCAGAGCGGTGAGCTCCTGGCGGATTTCCGTGCCGCAGATCTTCAGCATCGAGCTTTCCGCACCGGGCGCGCCGCCACCGGCCACCGCGGCGATCACCCGCAGGTTGGTGGTCTTCATGTTCTCAAGGTCGATCTCGACCCGGGCCAGGCGTGCAGCGAACTGCGGGTCTTCCAGCAGTGGCCGGCCATTGCGGGTGCGCTGTGCTGCCACCCGCTTTAGGCGTTGCAGCGCGGCCATGGACAAGCCGACCCCGGCAATGTTGGTGCGCTCGTAGGTCAACAGGTACTTGGCACAGGTCCAGCCCTTGTTTTCCTCGCCCACCAGGTTGGCCACCGGCACCCGCACGTCGGTGAAAAACACCTCGTTGATCTCGTGGTCGCCTTCCAGGGTGATGATCGGACGCACCTCGACCCCGGGGCTGGCCATGTCGATCAGCAGGAAGCTGATGCCTTCCTGGGGCTTGGCCTCGCGGTCGGTGCGCACCAGGCAGAAAATCATGTTGGCGTGCTGGCCCAGGGTGGTCCAGGTCTTCTGGCCGTTGACCACATAGTGATCGCCGTCGCGCACGGCCGTGGTCTTGACCGCCGCCAGGTCCGAGCCGGCGCCGGGTTCCGAATAGCCCTGGCACCACCAGTGGCGGCCGTCGAGGATGCGCGGCAGCCAGTAGTCCTGCTGCTGTGGGGTGCCGTACTTGATCAGCACCGGGCCCAGCATGTTGACCCCGAACGGCACGATGCGCGGCGCGTTGGCCAGGCCGCATTCAAGCTCGAAGATGAATTTCTCCACGGCGCTCCAGCCCGGCCCGCCAAAGGCCTCGGGCCAGTGGTTGGCCAGCCAGCCGCGGGTGTTGAGGGTCGAATGCCAATGCTCCATGTCGGCCTTGGACAGGCGTTCGCCATTGGCCACCTTGTCACTCAGTTCGCTGGGCAAGTGTTCGGCGAGGAAGGCCTGCACCTGATTGCGGAAGGCTTCTTCTTGGGGGGTGAAACTCAGGTCCATGTCGGCGTCCTCAATAGATTTCGAACAGTGCGGCGGCGCCCATGCCGCCGGCAATGCACATGCTGACCACGGCGTACTTGACCCCGCGGCGCCGACCTTCGAGCAGCACATGGCCGGCCAGGCGCGCGCCGGTCATGCCGAAGGGGTGGCCGAGGGCGATGGCCCCGCCGTTGACGTTCAGGCATTCATCGGCGATGCCCAGCCGCTGCTGGCAATAGAGCGCCTGGGAGGCGAAGGCTTCGTTGAGTTCCCAGAGGCCGATGTCGTCCACCTTGAGGCCGTGCCGGGCCAGCAGCCGGGGTACGGCGAACACCGGGCCGATGCCCATTTCGTCGGGTTCGCAACCGGCCACCGCCATGCCACGGAACACGCCCAGCGGTTGCAGGTTGGCGCGGGCCGCTTCACGGGCCTCCATCAGTACGCAGGCCGAGGCGCCGTCGGACAGTTGCGAGGCGTTGCCGGCGCTGATGAAGCGCTGCGGGCCCAGCACCGGTTCCAGTTTGGCCAGGGCCTCGTAAGTGCTCCCCGGGCGGTTGCAGGTGTCGGCGTCCACTGTGATCTGGCGCTGGCTGACCTTGCCGCTCTGCTTGTCGGTCACGGCCATGGTGGTGGTGCAGGGAATGATTTCCTCGCGGTAGTGCCCGGCCTGTTGCGCCGCTTCGGTCTTGTGCTGGCTGCGCAGCGAGAAACGGTCCTGGGCCTCGCGGCTGATGCCGTAGCGCGCGGCGACGATGTCCGCGGTCTCGATCATCGGCAGGAACAGCTCCGGCTTGTGCTGCACGAGCCAGGGATCGAGATCCGGGTCGTCGCTGCCGCGGCCGCGGATCTGCGAGATGCTTTCCACGCCACCGGCAATGATGGCGGGGGCGCCATCGACCACGATACGCCCGGCGGCCATGGCGATGGCCTGCAAGCCGGAGGCGCAGAAGCGGTTCACCGTGGTGCCGGCGATGCCGATGGGCAGGCCGGCGCGGACCACCGCCAGGCGCGCGACGTTGCGCCCGGTGGTGCCTTCGCCGTAGCCACAACCGAGGATGGCGTCCTCGATCAGCCCCGGGTCGATGCCGGCCCGTTCCACGGCGGCGCGTACCGCGAAAGCGGCGAGGGTCGGGCCGGGAGTGATGTTGAATTCGCCGCGGTGGGCCTTGGTCAGGGGCGTGCGAGCGGTGGATACGATGACGGCTTCGCGCATGGCGCGTGCTCCTTGAGTCAATGGCTGTGGTTGAGGCTGTCGAAGTTCTCGCCGCGCTCCACCAACTGCTCCAGCAGCGGCGAGGCTTTCCAGAACAGCGGGTCTTGTTCGGCGAATTCGCGGATGTCCGCCAGCACCTGGGGCAGGCCGTACTGGTCGGCGTACTTGAGCGGGCCACCGCGATAGCGCGGGAAGCCGTAGCCATGGATAAAGGTGATGTCCACATCCAGGGGGCGCAGGGCGATGCCTTCGTGTACCACGTTGGCGCCTTCGTTGATCATCGCCGCCATGTAGCGCCGCAGGATCTCCGGGTTGCCGAAGGGGCGGGGCGTGATGCCGGCCCGGGCCCGCTCGGCGTCGATGATGGCCAGGACTTCCGGGTCCTGGGTGGCGCTGCGCGGGCCCTGGGCATAGAGGTAGTAGCCACGGCCGGTCTTTTGTCCGAACCAGCCGCGCTCGCACAGGCGGTCGGCAATCTGCACGTAGCGCGCGTCGGGATTGCGGGTGGCGGCCTTGCGTTTGCGCGTCGCCCAGCCGATGTCGCCGCCGGCCAGGTCGGCCACCTGGAAGGGCCCCATGGGGAAGCCGAAGTCGCGCAGGGCCTGGTCGATCTGATAGGGCGAAGCGCCGTCTTCCATCATGTAGTCCGCCGCCTGGCGGTAGACCGCGAGGATCCGGTTGCCGATGAAACCATCGCAGACCCCGGCACGCACCGGCACCTTGCGCAGTTTCTTCGCCAGTTCGAAGGCCGTGGCCACCACGTCCGGTGCGACCTTGGCCGGAACCACGATCTCCAGCAGCTTCATGATGTTGGCGGGGGAGAAGAAGTGCAGCCCGATGACATCGGCAGGCCGCGAGACGCTGTCGGCGATGGCGTTGAGGTCCAGGTAGGAGGTGTTGCTGGCCAGCACCGCGCCAGGTTTGCACACCCGGTCCAGTTCCTTGAACACCGCCTGCTTGGCGGCCATGTCCTCGAACACCGCTTCGATCACCAGGTCGGCCCGGGCCAGGTCCTGGTAGTCCAGGCTGGCGCGGAAGCGGGCCAGGGTCGCGGCCTTGCCGGCGGCATCCAGGCGGCCTTTTTCGATCAGCCCGTCATAGACCTTCTCGACGTTGCCCCGGCCGCGGTCCAGGGCCTGCTGGTCGCGCTCGATCATGGTGACCTGCAGGCCGGCATCGAGGGCCGAGACAGCGATACCGGCGCCCATGGTGCCGCCGCCGACCACGGCCACCTGTTCGATGGGGCGGGGCTGGGCGATACGGGTTTCCGGGGCCTTGAGCACCTCGCGCTCGGCGAAAAAGGCGTGCACCAGCCCGGCACGCTGCGGGCTGTCGAGGCATTCCTGGAACAGCCGGCGTTCTTCCTGCAGGCCCTGATCGAAGGGCTGGTCAAGGGCCGCCTCGACCGCACGAATGATGTTCTGCGGCGACAGCAGGCCCTTGGCCTTGTGCGTGAGCTGTTCGCGGGCGGCGTTGATCTGTTCGCGTTGCAGATGCTGATCGCCCAGGGCCCGGGCGTCCCGGGTGCGCCGCACGCCGGCATGGCTGTCCACCAGCTCGCGGGCATAGGCCAGGCCGGCCGCCAGGGCATCCTCACCCTCCGCCAGGCGGTCCACCACCCCCAGGTCGAGGGCCTCCCGGGCATCCAGGTGACGGCCGCTGAGCATCAGTTCCAGGGCCGCCCGGGCACCGATCAGGCGTGGCAGGCGCTGAGTGCCACCGGCCCCGGGCAGCAGGCCGATGAGCACTTCCGGCAGGCCGAGGCGGGCGCTGCCCAGGGCCAGGCGGTAGTGGGCCGCCAGGGCCACTTCCAGGCCGCCTCCCAGCGCCACGCCCTGGATGGCCGCCACCACCGGTTTGGCGCTGTCCTCGATGCGCTTGACCACCGCTGGCAATGCCGGGGCCTGGGGCGTCTGGCCGAATTCGCGAATATCGGCGCCGCCACAGAAGTGGCGCCCGGCGCCGACCAGCAGGATGGCGGCCACCGTCGGATCGTCGGCGGCGCTGTCCAGGGCGGCCAGCAGCCCGCGCCTGACCTCCACGCCAAGGGCGTTCACCGGCGGGTTGTCGAGGGTCAGGACCAGGATGTTGCCGTGCAGGGCGGATGCCACAGAGGGCTGGGCGGTGTCGCGACTCATTGCAGCAGTCTCCGGAGGAAAGGGCAGCGTGAGGCCGATGGTTGCCCAGGGGCTCCGGGCGCTGAACGGAAATCAGGATTGGATTCCGCTGTTTGAATCGGCTGGTGAAAATAATCCTGTCATCAATAAATTAGTGGGTCAATACGGAATAGTATTTCGCAGTGCGGAATAAAAAGATTCTTTTTACTTGATTTAAGCCCTTGATTGCTTCAGAGACGTGAGGATGAATATTTGACATATTTGATTTGTGATCACATATTGCTGCCCACAAGAATCACAACACAGGTGTCACCCCCATGTCCGAAGGTCCTATCCCCCTGCCTACCTTGCGTCAGGTTTCTCGCGATACCTTGCAGGAACAGGTGTATCGACAGATTCGCGAAGCCTTGATGAGTGGCCGATTCCAGCCCGGCCAGAAACTGACCATTCGTGGCCTGGCCGAAGCCCTGGGTTCCAGCCCGATGCCGGTGCGCGAAGCCCTGCAGCGCTTGAGTGCGGAAAATGCCTTTGAGGTCACGGAAACCTCCCGCCTGCGGGTACGCATGATGACGGTGGAGCGCCTGCGGGAAATCCGTGATGCACGGGTGGCCCTGGAGGGGCTGCTGGCGGAAAAGGCCGTGCAGCATCTGCACAAGGCCGATATGCAGGAGATCGCCGATCTCTGCCGGCAGATGCAGAAGGCCGCCGACGAGGTGGATGTCTCCCGCTACCTGTGGACCAACTTCGCGTTCCACCGGCGCATCTATGCGGTGGCCCGGGCCGAACTGACCATGGCCGCCGTGGAGAACTTCTGGCTGCACATGGGCCCCTGCTTCGCCCTGGTGGCACCGGACAAGGCCCACCTGCAACGTTCCATGGAAGCCCACAACCGAATCGTCGAGGCCCTGGTCGCCGGCGATGGCCCGGCGGCGCGAGCGGCGGTCACCGACGACATCATGCAGGCGGCGGATTCCCTGGGTCGCCTGCTGGCCAAGAGCGACGGCGCAGCACCGCGCAAAGGAGGCCGGGCATGAGCATCCTTCAGCGTTTGCAGCCTTATCCGGGCTTGCGGGTGATGATTTCCGGTGGCGCGGCGGGCATCGGTGAAGTGCTGGCCGCGGCCTACCTTGAAGCCGGCGCCCAGGTGCATGTGTGCGATGTCAGTGAAGCGGCCCTGGCGGCCTTTCGCGATCGCTACCCCGAGGCCCTGGCAACCCGTACCGATGTCGCCGACCCGGCGCAGATCGAAGCCTTGTTCAAGCTTCAGGTGCAGCACTTCGGTGGCCTCGATGTGCTGGTCAACAACGCCGGCATTGCCGGGCCGACCGCGGGCATCGATGCCGTCAGCGATGCCGACTGGCAGCGCACCATCGATATCAACCTGACCGCGCAATACCGCTTCGCCCACCACGCGGTGCCCCTGCTCAAGGCCTCGGACAAGGCCCACCTGCTGCACATCGCCTCCGTGGCCGGGCGCCTGGGCTACGCCTGGCGCACGCCCTATGCCGCTACCAAATGGGCGATTGTCGGGTTGATGAAGTCTTTGGCGGCGGAGCTGGGTGCCAGCGATATCCGGGTCAATGCGCTGTTGCCGGGGATAGTCCAGGGGCCGCGGATGGAGGCGGTGATCCAGGCCCGGGCCGAACAGACCGGGATACCGGTGGCGCAGATGCGCGAGCAGTACCTGGAGAAGATCTCCCTCAAGCGCATGGTCAGTGCCGAAGACGTGGCGGCCATGGCGCTGTTCCTCTGTTCGCCGGCGGCCTGCAACGTCACCGGCCAGGCGATCAGCGTCGACGGCAACGTCGAATACCTCTAGCCCCCGCCGGCTGGCCGCGCCGGCGAGGACCGCCGGCGCTGAAACCTGTAGCGACACCCTGGGATTTTTTTCATCAAGAATAAAAGTCGGAGTACCGTCATGCCTGGAAAAACACCCGTCATCATCACTTGCGCCGTTACCGGTGCCATTCATACCCCGTCCATGTCGCCCCACCTGCCGGTCACGGCCGGGGAGATCGCCGCCGAGGCCATCGCCGCCGCCGAGGCCGGGGCGGCCATCGTCCACCTGCACGCCCGGGACCCGGAGGACGGCCGGCCGAGCCAGGACCCCGAGCTGTTCCGGCGCTTCCTGCCGCAGATCAAGGCCGCCTGCGACGTGGTGATCAACCTCACCACCGGCGGCGCGCCGACCATGGGTGTCGAGGAGCGCCTGCAACCGGTGCTGGAGTTCAAGCCGGAACTGGCCTCGCTGAACATGGGCTCGATGAACTTCGGCCTGTACGAAATGCTCAACCGCTTCACCGAGTTCAAGCACGACTGGGAGCGGCCGTACCTGGAGGAAAGCGACGACCGGATTTTCCGCAATACCTTCCGCGATATCGCCCATATCCTCAGCGCCTGTGCCGAGAACCGCACGCGCTTCGAGATCGAGTGCTACGACATCGGCCACCTCTACACCGCTGCGCACTTCCTGGAGCGCGGCCTGCTCAAGGCGCCGCTGTTCATCCAGTCGGTGTTCGGCCTGCGGGGCGGCATCGGCGGCCACCCCGAGGACCTGGCGCACATGCGCCGCACCGCTGACCGGCTGTTCGGCGATGCCTATCACTGGTCGATCCTCGGCGCCGGGCGCAACCAGATTCCCCTGGCGACCATGGGCCTGGCCATGGGCAGCCATGCCCGGGTCGGCCTGGAGGACTCGCTGTGGGACGGCCCCGGCAAGCTGGCGGCGAGCAACGCCGACCAGGTACGACGCATCCGCAGCGTCATCGAGGCCCTGGGCGGCCGGGTGGCGACGGCGGACGAAGCCCGCACCCTGCTCGGGCTCAAGGGGCGCGACCAGGTCGCGTTCTAAGCCCCGCAGGCCCGCTGCCAGCGCCTTTCGGGCGCTGGCGATCCCGCATAACAATTACAAAGGGATATGCCCATGAACACTGCAACCGCCGCGCCGCCCCGGGACCCGCAACAACTGACCCGGCTGATGTTCCTCAAGCTGATGCCGCTGCTGATCGCGGCCTATGTCCTGAGTTTTCTCGACCGCACCAATATCGCCCTGGCCAAGCATCAGCTGGATGTGGACCTGGGGATTTCCGCCGCGGCCTACGGGCTGGGGGCCGGACTGTTCTTCCTCACCTATGCGCTGTCCGAAGTGCCGAGCAACCTGATCATGCACAAGGTCGGCGCGCGCTTCTGGATCGCCCGGATCATGGTGACCTGGGGGCTGATCTCCGCCGCCATGGCCTTCGTCCAGGGCGAGACCTCCTTCTATGTGCTGCGCCTGCTGCTGGGGATCGCCGAGGCCGGGCTGTTTCCCGGGGTCATGCTGTACCTGACCTACTGGTTCGACCGCCAGCAGCGGGCCCGGGCCACCGGCTATTTCCTGCTGGGGGTGTGCCTGGCCAATATCATTGGCGGCCCGCTGGGCGCGGCGCTGATGAAGATGGACGGCCTTTTGGGCTGGCATGGCTGGCAGTGGATGTTCCTGCTCGAAGGCCTGCCGGCGGTGTTCTTCGCCTGGGTGGTATGGCGGCGCCTGCCGGACCGCCCGAGCCGTGCTCCCTGGCTGAGCGCCGAGGAAGCGGCGGCCATCGAACAGCGCCTGGCCCGGGAAGCCGACGAGGGCGCGGGGCAGGGCGGGCACTCGTTCCGGCAATGCTTCACGCCACAGATCCTGCTGGCGATCTTTGTCTACTTCTGCCATCAGATCACCATCTACACCGTGATCTTTTTCCTCCCCAGCATCATCGGCAAGTACGGCAACCTGAGCATCATGAGCGTTGGCCTTTTGACCTCGCTGCCCTGGATCGCCGCAGCCGTCGGGGCTATTGCCTTGCCCCGGCTGGCCAACAGCCCGCAACGCTCGCGGCGCCTGCTGGTCTGTGGCTTGCTGGTAATGGCGGCGGGGCTGTCGATCGCGGCGTTTTCCGGGCCGGTGTTCAGCCTGCTGGGGTTCTGCGTGGCGGCGCTGATGTTCTTCGTGGTGCAGTCGATCATCTTCCTGTACCCGGCTTCACGGCTCAAAGGCGCGGCGTTGGCGGGTGGCCTGGGCTTCGTCAATTCCTGCGGGCTGCTGGGCGGTTTTGTCGGCCCTTCGGTGATGGGCGCGATCGAGATGAGCACCGGCAATGCCATGAATGGCCTCAAGGTGATTGCCCTGGTGCTGCTGGTGGCGGCATTGGCGGCCCTGCGTTTGCGCCAGGGCCAGGAGGACCGCAGTGAGCAAAGGGCGAGTGGGCTGGCGAGAAACTCCGCCTGAGGTCTGCCCGGGGGCGGCGTCGCTTGGCAGATCTTGCCTGGACGCCAGCCCTCCGGCCTTTCTACACTGCTTCCCGTCTGGGGACCGGGGGCAACATCAATGAATCGCAATGAACTGCGCAAGGCCGATATCAACCTGATGGTGGTGTTCGAGGCGCTGATGCTCGAGCGCAATGTCACCCGGGTGGCGGAGAAGCTGTTCCTCGGCCAGCCCACCATCAGTTCCGCGCTCAACCGCCTGCGGGCGATGTTCAACGACCCGCTGTTCATTCGCGTCGGCCATCGCATGGAGCCCACGGCCCGTGCCGAGCAGATCATCCAACACCTGTCGCCGGCCCTGGATGCACTGTCCTCGGCCCTGAGCCTGACCCACGATTTCGATCCTGCCAGCAGCACCATGACCTTTCGCATCGGCCTGTCCGACGACGTCGAGTTCGGCCTGTTGCCCCCCCTGCTGCGGGCCCTGCGCCAGGAAGCGCCGCAAGTGGTGGTCGTGGTGCAGCACGTGGATTACTGGCGGATTCCCGACCTGCTGGCGTCCGGCGATATCACCGTGGGCATCAGCCAGACCCGCGGCCTGCCGGCCAACGCCAAGCGCAAGCTGCTGCGGCATATCCAGCCCAGCGTGCTGCGGGCCGATGCCAGCGACACACCGCTGACCCTCGACGAGTACTGTGCGCGGCCCCATGTGCTGGTGTCCCATACCGCCAATGTCGCCGGCTTCGCCGATGAGTGGCTGGCGGAGATCGGCCGCACCCGCCAGGTCGTGTTGTCGGTGCCCCAGTACAGCTCGCTGCCGGCCCTGCTCGCCGGCACCAAGCTGATCGCCAGCCTGCCCGACTATGCCGCCGCCGCCATGGCCGCCTCGGGGCAGCTGTACTGCGAGCCGTTTCCATTCAAGACCCCGACCCTGGACCTGTCCATGGTCTGGCTCAGCCATGTGGACACCGATCCCGCCGAACGCTGGCTGCGCTCGCGGCTGGAAGCCTTCATGAGCGAACGGGCGCCTCTGGCGAGCTAATCGTGCCTGGTAGCCGCTGCCGCAGCCTGCGACAGCGGCGCAGTGAACGGAGGCCGCCAGCTTGGCATAGGCACAGGCGGCTGCTTTGCTGTGTGGATCGTCTGTTGAAACATTGATCGGTGGAGTGTGCCCATGAGTCGTTCCCGTTCCCTGTTGCGTGGGCGTGGCAGCCACGACAGCGGCAAGGTTGGCATGGTCGAGCTGTTCTTCGATCTGGTGTTCGTGTTTGCCGTGACCCAACTGTCCCACTCCTTGCTGGCTCATCTGTCCCTGGGCGGAGCGCTGCAGGTGGCGTTGCTGATGGTGGCGGTGTGGCGGGTGTGGATCTTTACCTCGTGGATCACCAACTGGCTGGACCCGGAAACCCTGCCGATCCGTCTCGGCCTGTTCGTGCTGATGGTGGCCGGGTTGCTGCTGTCGTCGTCGATTCCCCAGGCCTTCGGCGAGCGTGGGCTGTTGTTTGCCGGCGCCTATGTGTTCATGCAGGTGGGACGCACCGCCTATTCGCTGTGGGCAGTGCGCGGCGAGCCGCTGAACATGACCCGCAACTTCCAGCGGATCCTCTTGTGGCTGATGTTCTCGGGCGTTTTCTGGATCAGCGGTGGCCTGCTCGAGGGCCCGCAGCGCCTGGCGTGCTGGGGGCTGGCCCTGGCCATCGAGGTGCTGTCGCCGTCGCTGTATTTCTGGGTGCCGGGGCTCGGCCGCTCGACCCTGGAAGACTGGAATGTCGAAGGCAACCACATGGCCGAGCGCTGCGCTCTGTTCGTGATCATTGCTCTGGGTGAATCCCTGCTGGTCACCGGCGCCACCTTCGCCGAGCTGGCCACCAGTGCCGAAGGGGTACTGGCTTTCGTGGTGGCGGTGCTGGGCAGCATTGCCATGTGGTGGGTGTATTTCGACAGTGGCGCCGAGCGTGCCCACCACCGCATCGCCCACTCCAGCGACCCGGGGCGCCAGGCGCGTATTGCCTACACCTACCTGCACTTGTTGATCGTCGCCGGGATCATCGTCAGCGCGGTAGCCGATGAACTGGTACTGGTGCACCCGCAGCATGCCAGCCAGGCCGCGGTGCTGGTGATCGTCGGCGGGCCCTGGCTGTTCCTGCTCGGTTGCGCGCTGTTCAAGTGGGTGATGAACGAGCGGCCGTTGCCGCCGCTGTCGCACCTGGCCGGGCTCGCGGCCTTGCTGCTGTTGTTGCCCGCGGCCTGGAACCAGTGGTTTTCCGCCCTGGCGCTGGGCAGCCTGACCACCCTGGTGATGCTGCTGGTGGCGGCCTGGGAAACCCTGGCCCTGCGGGAAAGGGCGGCGTCCAGGCAATGAGGCTAAGGGCTACTGCGGCGGCGGGGATTGGGTTGTGTAGTATGGAGCGCCTTTTTACCCCTGACTGACCGGGAGCTTTGCCATGCCGCACCTGCATATGGAATACACCGCCAACCTGCCGCAACTGGACGTCGACAAGGCGCTGCTGCGACTCAATCATGGGCTGGTGGCGTCCGGGCAGTTCTCCGACGAGTTCGACATCAAGAGCCGCGCAGTCAAGGTCGAAGCGTTCCGGGTCGGCACCGGGATTGGCGAGCGCGGCTTTGTCCACGTCAAGCTGGCCTTGCTCAGCGGCCGCTCGCCAGAGGTCAAGAAGCAGTTGTCCGAGAGCCTGCTGGCGGTGTTGCAGGATCTGGCGCCATGGCCGGCGGATGTCCAGGTGCAACTGTGCGTGGAGATCGTCGATATCGACCGCGCGTCCTACAGCAAGGCCGCCGTCGGCCGCTGAGGATCAGGCCAGCCCCTGCTCGGCGCAGACCTTGACTATCTGTTCTCGGAACCAGGTCTGCGCGCTGTCCTGATCGGTGTGCTGGCTCCACTGCATGTCCAGGCTGAACCCCGGCAGGCCGCTGGGGGCCTCGCAATGGTTGAACACTGCCTCGTTGGCCAGCAGTGCCTGGATGCGCCGGGGCAGGGTGAGGAGGAAGTCGGTGCCGGTGATCATCTTCAGCGCTGCGCTGTAGCTGTTGGAGCGGGCGACGATCTGCCGCTTGTGGGCCTGGCGCGCCAGCCAGCCGTCCACCATGTTGCTGTCCGACGTCCAGGGCGTGGGAAACACGTGCCGCCGCTCGACGAACGACTGCAGGCTGAAACGCGGTTCCCTGGGTGGGGTCGCGCGCTTGTCGAAGACACACACCAGGTCGTCCTCCAGCAGCATCTGCGACTTGAAGTCGGCGTGGCCGCGATGGAAGTCGGGCCCGAAACAGATCACCAGGTCGACGCTGCCATCGCGCAGGTCCTCGGCGGGAATATCACTTTCCAGCTTCTGCACATTGACCGTCACCGGCAGGTCGGCGTAGTCGAAGCCCTTGAGCAGGTGCGGCAGGATCAGCAGCTCGAAGTATTCCGGGGCACAGAGGTTGAAGGTCACGGCCTGGCGGGTCGGGTCGAACGCCGGCACGCCGCTGTGGCACAGGTTGATGCTCTCCAGGATCCTCAGCACGTGGTTGTACATGCTGGTGGCCTTGTAGGTCGGGCGCATGCCGGTGCGGGTGTTGATGAACAGTTCATCCTCGAAGCCATTGCGCAGTTTCTTCAGGCAGTAGCTGACGGTCGACTGGCTGACGCAGAGGGTTTCCGAAACCCCGGTGACACTGCTTTGCTCGTACACCGCGATAAAGACCATGAGGTCCTGCATGTCGAGTTTTCTGAGCACATTGCTGATGAGCATCCGTTCCATCCCGCTGAGCACCTGGCGCCGGTGGCGCGCAAACCGGATCGATGCTAGCGGAACGATCGTCCTAATTAAATGCCCCGGGCGGGGATTCGCGGACAGCATCGGGACATAAATGTCCGATAACACGACCTGCGCAGTTTCGCGCACTGAAAGGGTGCTTGTCCCGGGAAAATTTCAGGCCGCCGCCGCTGTCGGGCGGCTGCCGCGCACCAGGCCGAGCATGCCCAGGGCTACCAGCAGGGCGCCGAGCATTTCTGTCAGTTGTGGCCCCTGGCCCAGCCACAACCAGTGGAACAGTGTGAGGAACAGGGTGCTCAGGTAGATGTAGGAAATCACCGTGGACGGGGCGATGACGCCGATGGCCCGATGCAGCAGCCAGAAGGTTGCCAGGGTGGCGAACAGCGCCAGGTACAGCAGCCACAGCAGGTCGTTGCCGCGCAGTAGCGCGGCGCTGCGCCAGCCGCCACTGGCCAGGCTGGCGACAAACAGGAACAGCGATCCGAACAGCATGTTCCAGAAGGTCATGGCCGCCGGACTGCGCCCTTGCAGGCTGCCGGCCTTGAAGCGCTGGCTCAGCGGCGAGTAGGCAGCCATGGCCAGGCAGCCCAGGGCGTAGATACCCATGGCGTACAGCGACGGCAATTGCCCTGGCGCGCCGCCCTTGAGGATCAGCAGCAGCGCCCCGGCCCCCGCCACCAGCATCGGCAGCAGGCGGCGCCGCTGGCCGCTGCCAGGCAGTAGCCAGGCTTCGAATACCAGGGTCAAGAGTGGCACCAGGGTGAACAGGGTCCCGGTGTTGACCGCCGAGGTGTAGCGCAGGGCTTCGAACAGCGAACCGAAATACAGTGCCAGCAGCAGGCCCAGCAGCCCGTGGGCGCGCAAGCCGGCCAGGGTCATGGGCGCCGAACCCTTGAGCCACAACAGCGGCACGAACATCAGGGCCGAGAACAACAGGCGCAGGGCGGTCAGCAGCACCGGGTCGATGGCCTGGCTGACCTCGGCGGCGGCAAAGAACGAAGCGGCAATCAGCACCGCCCACAGCAGCATGCCGAGGTTGGCCTGGGTGAAGTTCGCCGGTTTCATGATGGCCTCTCCCGGCTCAGCGGATGTGCTGGCGGTAATGCTTCGGATCGAAGCGCAGCACCATGAGGATCATCACCAGCATCACTGCGGTCAGTGACCACCAGGCCCATTCGAAGCTGCCCAGCTGGTCGCGGATCATCCCCGCCAGCAACGGCGACAGCCCGGCAATCAGGTAGCCGATGCCCTGCACGAAAGCGGTCAGGCCACCGGCGCGGCGCGGGTCGTTGAGGTGGTCCAGGGAGACGATCAGGCTCATGGGAAACAGCCCGCCGATTCCCAGGCCCAGCAGGCACGGCCACAGCAGGCTGAGGTGTTTGGGGCTGAGGATCAGGCCGCAGAAGCCGGCGATGATCAGCACCAGCAGGGCCACCAGCACCAGGCGCCGGTCCTGGCTGCGGTTGGCGATGGCCGGGGTGACCAGCCCGGAAATCACTTCCATGGCGGTGAGAAAGCCCAGCAACAGGCCCGCGTTCTGCTCGCTCCAGCCGTTCTCCACGTAGTAGGGCGCCAGCCATGCCAGCACGCAGGTATAGGAAGCGGTGCCGAGGCCGAAGAACACCGCCAGCAGCCAGGCCCGGCGGTTACCGGCAAAGGACTCCCGTGCTCCACCTTTGCCCGGCAGCCTGGGCAGGGCCGCGCGTTGGGCGTACCAGAACACCAGGGCCAGCAGCGCCAGGGCGGCCCAGATCGCCAGGGCCAGGCGCCAACTGCCACTGTGGTTCATCACCAGGGGTGAGAAGGACGCGGCCAGTGCTGCACCGCCCATGATCGAGGTGACGTACAGGCCCATGAACAACGAGACATTGTCGGCAAAGCGCGACTTGATCAGCGCCGGCAGCAGAGCCTGGATCAGGGCGATGCCGATGCCGGCCAGCACCGCGCTGAGAATCAGCTCGGCCGCCGAGTTCATGAACAGCCGCGAGACCGTGGCCAGGCCGATGACCAGCAGCGACAGGACCACGGTGCGGTGCTCGCCCAGGCGCTGGCTGATGCCCATGCCGAAGAACATCGCCAGGCCCATGGCCATGACCGGCAGCATGGTCAGCAGGGAAGCCAGGCTGAAGCTCAAGGGGATATCGCCACGAATGCCCGACAGCAGCGGGCCGACGGCGGCCATCGACGGCCGCAGATTGAGCGCCACCAGAATCACACTGACCATCAGCCAGAGTGCGGGGCGGGAAGTTGCACGAATGTTTTCCATGGTCGGACCTTCAACAAACAAGGACCCGATTAGGCGGCTCGGTCTGGAGTGGGGGCAAATCAGAAAGTCCGCGGTGTTATTTAAAAATTAAATAACACCGCGGACCAGTAGCCGCTGCCGCAGGCTGCGATCCGGGCCGCAGGGCCGGCCAACCGGACGATACGCACGCCCGGCGGGCACCTACCGCTGGAGCCACCTGCAACCCGGGGTCAGAACGGCTTGGTCGGCAGGTACTTGCCGTCCAGGGTGATCACGGCGCGGGAGCCGCCTTCCGGATCTTCGACCTTCTTGATGTCCAGCTTGAAGTTGATGGCGCTGATGATGCCGTCGCCGAACTGCTCGTGGACCAGGGCCTTGAGGGTCGAACCGTAGACCTGGAGCATTTCATAGAAGCGATACACGGTCGGGTCGGTGGGGATGCCGCCGGCGATGCTGCCGCGCAGGGGAATGCTCTGCAGCAGGCGGCTGGCGTCCTGGTCCAGGCCCAGCTTGTCGCACACCAGGTCGGCGGCAGCGGCCGGCAGGGCGTGTTGGCCCAGCAGGGCGGCGGTGACGAAGGCCAGGCTCAGCCCGGTGCCGTCGGTGAGGTCCTGCCACGACAGGTTTTTGCGCGCCTTGGCGTCGATGATGGTGTCGGCCAGGGCCAGGCGTGGAGCTTGGGCGAATTGCGATTGCAGCATGGGGTGACTCCTCTTGAGTGACGAAACGGGGGCTGCTCAGGCAGCGCTGGAAGCTTGGCTGGCCAGGGCACAGGTGTGCGGGTGCTCGGCCAGGGAGACGAAACGCTGGGTGCTGCCGTCGAGGGCGACGATGGCGCCGCTCTCGATGTCATAGACCCAGCCATGCAGGTTCAGCCGGCCCTGTTCCAGGGCCAGGGCCACCGAAGGATGGGTCTTGAGGTTGGCCAGTTGGGCGATCACGTTGTCGCGCACCAGGGCGTCCAGGTGCTCGGCGGGCGAGGCGTGCTGGCGGGCGGCATTGATCACCTTGGCCGACTCGGCATGGCGCAGCCAGTTGGCCACGGCGGGCAGGTGGTCGAGGCACTTGCAGGTGGAAATGGCGGTCATCGCGCCGCAGTCGGAGTGGCCGCAGATGACGATGTCGCTCACCCCCAGCACTGCCACCGCGTATTCCACGGTGGCCGATACGCCACCCGGCTCGGGGCCGTAGCTGGGCACGATGTTGCCGGCGTTGCGGATCACGAACAGGTCGCCTGGCTCTTGCTGGGTCAGCAGTTCGGGCACCACCCGGCTGTCGGAGCAGGTGACGAACAGGGTGCCGGGGTTCTGGGTACTGGCCAGTTGCTTGAACAGTTCACTGCGTTGGGGAAAGGCTTCGCGCTGGAACTTGAGGAAGCCGTCGATGATGTTCTGCATGGGGTTCTCCTTGCGTCGCTGATGGGGCAAGGATGGAAGTTTTCAGCTATAGCGTCCAAGACCGGCTTATTATGCTTTCCATAAGTACAGCCTATAGTTGGAATTCCCCATGCTGTTGCGTCATATCCGTTACCTGCTGGCCGTGGCCGAGCATTGCAACTTCACCCGGGCTGCCGAGGCGCTGCATGTGTCCCAGCCGACCCTGTCGCAACAGATCAAGCAGTTGGAGGAGAGCCTGGGGGCGCCGCTGTTCGACCGTTCCGGGCGCAGTGTGCGCCTCACCGATGCCGGCCAGGCCTATGTCGCCTATGCCCGCCGCGCCTTGCAGGACCTGGAGGCGGCCAGGCGGGCGATCCACGATGTGCAGGACCTGAGCCGCGGCTCGCTGCGCCTGGCACTGACCCCGACCTTTACCGCCTACCTGGCCGGGCCCTTGCTCAGCCGCTTTTACGAGCAGCACCCGGGGATCGGCCTGAGCATCGAGGAAATGACCCAGGATCGCCTGGAAGCGGCCCTGGCCGAAGACCGCCTGGACCTTGGCATCGCCTTCGCCGGCGAGCACCTGGCGGAGATCGAGAGCCAGGCGCTGTTCATCGAAACCCTGAGCCTGATGGTCGGCCCGCAGTACCCGCAACCCGAGCGCCTGCCCTTGAGTGCCGAGGCCCTGGGCCGCCAGCCCCTGGTACTGCTCAGCGCCGACTTCGCCACCCGCCGGCACATCGACCTGTATTGCCGACAGCAGGGTATTGCCCCGCCGATCGCCGCCGAGGCCAATTCGGTCAGTGCGATTGTCGAGATGGTCCGGCGCGGGCAACTGGCGACCATCCTGCCCAGCTCCATTGCCCGGGAGCAGCCGGGGCTGCGCACCCTGGCCTTGCAATCACCACCGGCGCCGCGCCGCGTGGTGCTACTGGGGCGCAAGGGCGCCTATCGCAGCGCCGCCTGCCAGGCTTTCCGGCAACTGCTGCTGGATCAGGACGAGGGTGCGGCCAGCCATTGATTGACCACCCGGTCGTAGGCGCCGGTGGCCTTGCTCAGGTGCAGCCATTGATCGACGTAGCTTTTCCAGGCCACATCGTCCCGGGGCAGGAGAAAGGCCTTCTCGCTGTATTGCAGGTAGCGCTCGGGGTTGACTGCGCACAGCCCCGGTTTGTGCCGTTGCTGGAAGCGCGCCTCCGAGGCGTCGGTGATCATCACGTCGGCGCGGTGGGTCAGCAACTGATCGAAGATCGTCACGTTGTCGGCGAACAGGGTCAGGCTGGCCTTGGGCAGGTGGGCCCGGGCGAAGATTTCGTTGGTGCCGCCCGGTGGCTCGATCAGGCGCACCTCGGGCTGGTTGATCTGCTCAAGGGTCTGGTAGCGCTTGAGATCCTGGCAGCGCACCAGGGGGATCTTGCCGTCGATGCCCAGGGGCTGGCTGAAGAAGGCTTTTTTCTGCCGCTCCAGGGACACCGAAATACCGCCGACGGCGATGTCGCACTGTTGGCTCTGGAAGTCCGCCATCAGGCCTTTCCAGGTGGTGTTGACCCACTTCACCCGCACCCCGAGGCTCTCGGCCAGGGATTCGGCCAGGCTGATGTCGATGCCTTCGTAGTGGCCGTCGTCGCGCAGGTAGCTGTAGGGCTTGTAGTCGCCGGTGGTGCAGACCGTCAGGTGGCCGCGCTCGATCACCTGGTCCAGGTGCGAGGTGGGCTCCTGGGCGAAGCTCAGGGCTGGGGCGCTGAGGCCCAGCAGGGTACACAACAGCAGGCGCGGGAGCATGGAATCGTTCCTTGAGGGGCAGGGGGCGGAGCATTATTGGCGCCAGCCGCCGACCAGGCAAGGCAAGTACCGGTGCTGGAAGGCGATGCGGGCTTTCGACCTTTTTTTCACGAATGGCACGTTAACCTGTGGCCCCTGGATTCCAAAAAGAGTTCGCCGTTCATGTCGTCCCATCCCCCACCGTCCATCGAACTGGAGTTCGCTCGGCGCTACGACCAGGAGCACGCGCGCATCTGCCGCGAGCCCCGGCCAGCCGGGATTGGCGCGCGCCTGGCCGTTTGGCGCACGGCGCGCCTGGTGCGTCACGCCCTGAAGGAAGCCGGCGAGCCGGGGCTGATCCTGGATGTGGCCTGCGGCGCCGGGCGCTACTGGCCGGTGCTGGGCGAACACGGCAACCGGGTGATTCTGGCGGCGGACCCTTCCCAGGACATGTTGAACCATGCCCAGACCCATCACCCGGCCAGCCTGCTGAAACGGGTCAAGACCTTCCACAGTTCGGCGTTCGATATCGGCCTGTCGGCCAATGCGGTGGACTGCATCATCTGCATGCAACTCTTTGCCCACGTGACCCGGGGCGAGGATCGCCTGGCCCTGCTGCGCGAGTTCTACCGGGTCAGCCGGGACACGGTGATCCTGGCCACGCGGATCGAACCGCTGTTGCGGATCGGCCAACCCGCTTCTGCCGGCTCCGGCATGCCGCCGCTGACCAGCAAAGTGCAGTTGGAAGCGGAGTTCCGTGAGGCCGGTTTTGAAGTGCTCGACCATCGGGACCTGCTGCCCGGTTGGGCGCCTTCGCGAGTCTATGTGCTGAGAAAACAGGGGTAGCCCAGAGTCTCGGACTATTCTTGCCCTCCGCCAGATGTTTTCGCACTTGCTCTTGTCGGGTGAATGCTCGGAAATCGCCGGAGGCGATATATACTGCGCGCCATTCTTCAAGGGAGAGCCGTGTGGCCATCGATATACATTGGATTCGCGACAACGATAGCCTCGGTCAGCTTTGCGCCCAGTGGCAGCAGTTGCCATTCGTCGCCCTCGACACCGAATTCATGCGGGTCGACACTTTCTATCCCATTGCCGCCCTGTTGCAGATTGGCGATGGGCAGCGCGCCTACCTGATTGACCCTTTGACCATCGACAACTGGCAGCCCCTGGCGGCCCTGCTGGAGAATCCGGCAGTGGTCAAGGTGGTGCACGCCTGCAGCGAGGACCTTGAAGTCCTGCTGCGCCTGACTGGCAGCCTGCCGGCGCCGTTGTTCGACACGCAACTGGCGGCCGCCTACCTGAACCTGGGTTTCTCCATGGGCTATTCGCGCCTGGTGCAGGAAGTCCTGGGCATCGACCTGCCCAAGGGCGAGACCCGTTCCGACTGGCTGCAGCGCCCACTGTCGGAAACCCAGGTCAGCTACGCCGCCGAAGACGCCGTGCACCTGGCCCAGGTGTTCACCGAGCTGCGGCCCAGGTTGTCCGAGGACAAGTACCGCTGGGTGCTGGAAGACGGCGCCGAACTGGTGGCCAACCTGCGCCGCGAAGTGGACCCCTACGAGGTCTACCGCGAAGCCAAGCTGGCCTGGAAACTGTCCCGCGCCCAGCTGGCGGTCTTGCGTGAACTGTGTGCCTGGCGCGAGCGCGAGGCCCGTGCCCGCAACCTGCCGCGCAACCGTATCGTGCGCGAGCATGCCCTGTGGCCCCTGGCCAAGACCCAACCGGACAACCTGTCGGCGCTGGCCAAGATCGAAGACATGCACCCGCGTACCGTGCGCCAGGACGGCGAGTTCCTCCTCGACCTGATCAAGCGCACCGCCAGCATCGGCCCGGATCAATGGCCGCCGGCCGTGCCCGAACCCCTGCCGATCGAAGCCGCGGCCCTGCTCAAGCGCCTCAAGGCCGTGGGCCAGGCCCAGGCCGAGCGCCTGGGGATCGCCCCGGAAGTGATGCTGCGCAAGAAAACCCTGGAGAGCCTGCTCAAGAGCGGCTACCCCAACGGGCCTTACCAATTGCCTGATTCGCTGCGTGGCTGGCGCCGCGAATTGATGGGCCAGGCGCTGCTGGACAGCCTGGCCACCGCCGGAGAACAGCCTTGAAACGTATCTGCTCCATCTACAAAAGCCCGCGCAAGAACGAGATGTACCTCTACGTGCTCAAAAGCGAGGCTCTGGAACGCGTGCCGGAAAACCTGCTGCTGGCCTTCGGCAAGCCGCAACATGCCTTCGACCTGGTGCTGAGCCCGGAGCGCAAGCTGTCCCGCGAGGACATCCACCAGGTGCTGGAAAACCTCGACAAGCAGGGCTATCACCTGCAGATGCCACCGGCAGAAGACGAGTACATCGAGCACTTGCCCGAAGAGCTGCTGCGTCGCAATGATCCGGTCTGACCTGTAGGCGCCCGGTCCCGGGCGTCCTTGTAAGTGCAACTGACTGACCTGGTAGCCGCCTTGATCGATGGAGCGATTCTCCGTCGGCGGCTGCCTGCACCGTTTTTTAAGGTTTGAGCCATGCGCGTTCTGATTGCCGAACACGATCACGCTGTTTACGCCCGCCTGTTGCGTCAGGCGGCCCCGGAGCTGGAAGTGCTGACCAGTGGCGACTCCGCCGAGCTGGCACGGTTGGCGGCGGATTGCCCGGTCTGGCTGGGGCAGCCGGACCTGCTGGCCACCCTGCTGCGCCAGGGGCACCAGCCCCAGTGGCTGCAATCCACCTGGGCCGGCATTACCCCGCTGCTGGCCGACGGCCTGCCGCGGCACTACCGCCTGACTCGGGCCGTGGGCATCTTCGGCCAGGTGATGGCCGAGTACGTGCTGACCTACATCTTGGGTCATGAGCGCGAAGTGCTGGCGCGCCTGGTGAGCCAGGTCGAGCGCAAGTGGGACAACCGCCTGGGCCAGAGCCTGGTGGGGCGCAAGGTGCTGATCGTCGGTACCGGCGACATCGGCCAGAGCGTGGCGCAATTTCTGTTGCCCTTTGGCGTGAAGCTGTACGGCATCGCCAGCCAGGCCCGGGAGCAGGCGCCCTTTGTCGAAGTGGCCGGCCTGCAAGACCTGGGGCGCCTGGTGGGGGAGGTGGACTACGTGGTCAACCTGCTGCCCAACACCCCGAGCACCCACGACCTGTACGACGCGGCGCTGTTCAAGCGGTTCAAGCCCACGGGGTTGTTCATCAATGTTGGCCGGGGCGTGGCGGTGGTCGATGCAGACCTGGTGCAGGCCCTCAAGGATGGGCATCTGGCGGGGGCGGTGATCGATGTCTGCCGCCAGGAGCCCTTGCCGCAACGGCATCCGTTCTGGACCGCCTGGGGCTTGCTGCTGACGGGCCACAGTTCGGCGCCGACCTCGCCGGAATTGATGGTGCAGCTGTTCGTCGACAACCTGCGGGCTTATCAGGCTGGGCAGGCCCTGCGCGGCGAAGTGGATTTCGCTCGCGGCTACTGAAACGTGCCTGCTCGCGAAAGCCGCGCTTGCCAGGCATGCGCGGCAGCCTTCAGGGCTTCGCGAGCAAGCTCGCTCCTACAGAGGCGATCGCGGCTTTAGAGGCTGAAATCGCCTTCGGCCACGGTTTCGCTCAGGGGGCGACGCGGGCTTGGCTCTTCCCGGGCCTGGAGGTAGTCGGCCAGGGTCGACTTGTCTCCCAGTTTGCCCACGGCCACGGCGGCGTGCACGGCATAGCCTTCGGGGATCTTCAGTTCCTTGCGGGTCAGTTCCTGGTCGAAACCGGCCATGCCGTGGGTGTGCCAGCCACTGAGGCTGGCCTGCAGCGCCAGGTGGCCCCAGGCCGAACCGGTGTCGAAGGTGTGCCACAGGGCCGGGGTTTCCTCGCTGGCGCCAGGCACGGTGAAGGTGGTCTTGGAAATCACGATCACCAGGGCCGAGGCGTGTTGCGCCCAGCCACGGTTGAATTCGTTGAGCAGGCCGAGGAAGCGTTCCCAGTTCGGCGTGTCGCGGCGGGCATAGAGGAAGCGCCAGGGCTGCGAGTTGTAGGCCGAAGGCGCCCAGCGTGCGGCTTCGAAGAAGCTCAGCAGGGTTTCTTCGGGGATGCTTTCGCCGGTGAAGGCCCGGGGCGACCAGCGCTGGGTGAACTGCGGGTGGATGGCGTAGTCGGCAACGCGAGTATTGGCGCTCATGGAAAAACTCCTGGCAGCATGTGAGATGAGTGGAATAAACCGGCAAGCGCAGATGAGCTGAGCGAAGGGGTATTCCTGACCCCGTGCGGTTTGCCGGGTGCAACGCGGTCAAGCGTTCATGGCACACGGACGCGGGTCGGTCCGAGGGGCAAAGCTACTGTGCCCATGGGCCGCTGACAAGTCCCGGCCTACCGACAGTCGCCAGCGCTTGGCCCGCCGGTTCTTCGGCACTAGACTGGCGGCCTTTTCACCCTCGGATATTGATGCTTGAGCCATGGCCGCCAAAGTCGAACCTTTCTGGATACGCAAAACCCTCGAACAACTCGACCAGGACGAATGGGAGTCGTTGTGCGATGGCTGCGGTCTGTGCTGCCTGCAAAAGCTTGAAGACGAGGACGACAACAGCGTCTATTACACGCGCATCGCCTGCAAGCTGTTGGACCTCAAGACCTGCCAGTGCAGCGATTACCCCAACCGCCGCGACTCGGTGCCCGACTGCATCCAGCTGACCCCGGGCAAGGCCGACGAATTCAAGTGGCTGCCCCCCACCTGCGGCTACCGCCTGGTGAGCGAGGGCAAGGACCTGCCCCTGTGGCACCACCTGGTGTGCGGCGACCGCGATGCGGTGCACCACGAACGTATTTCCCAGTCCGGCCGCATGCTCGCCGAAGGCAGCGTGGCGGAAGAGGATTGGGAGGATCATCTGATTTTCCGCGCGGGCTGAGGATTCGCCGCGCCGGCTTCAAGGTTTCAATAGCAAGGAGAGGGTATGAGGGTGGGGGCGAAGCTGGCGCTGGCCGCTGCGATGCTGGCATTGAGTGCATCGGCGTTTGCGGCGAAGAAAGTCGATCTGGATTATCACGTGCGTTTCCTGCCCCAGAGCGATCAGGCCGAAGTGCGCCTGACCCTGGCCGATGGCGCGGCGGTGCGCAGCCTGGATTTCGATCTGGGCTCGGCGGGCGACTACAGCGACTTCAAGGCCGACGGCCAATGGCAGGCCGCCCCCGCCGGTGCCGGCGGTCAGCGTGGCGTCTGGCGCCCGGCCAGCGGCAAGGCCAGCCTGAGCTACCGGGTACGCCTGAGCCACAGCATCAAGAAGGGCAGCTATGACAGCCGCAGCACTGCCAACTGGGCCTTGCTGCGCGGCGAATCCCTGGTGCCGCCGGCGCACCTGGACCAGCAGGACGGCATCGAGCTGGTGGCGCGCCTGGATTTCGAACTGCCCGCCGGCTGGAAGAGCATCGAGACCGCCTGGCCGCGGATCGGCAAGCACCGTTTTCGCATCGACAACCCCTCGCGGCTGTTCGACCGTCCCGCCGGCTGGATGCTCGCCGGCACCCTGGGCAGCCGCCGTACCCGCCTGGGGGACACCGACGTCAGTGTGGTTTCGCCACTGGGCCAGGGCATGCGGCGCATGGATGTGCTGACCCTGCTGACCTTTGTCTGGCCGCAGGTGCAGGCGGTGTTTCCCCGCCAGCCGAGCAAGCTGTTGATCGTCGGCGCGGCCGATCCGATGTGGCGCGGCAGCCTGGCCGGGCGCGACTCGCTGTTCCTTCACAGCCGCCTGCCGCTGATCAGCGAGAGCGGCGCCAGCCCCTTGCTGCGGGAGCTGGTGCAATCTCTGGCACGGATCAACGACAGCCAGCGCAGCGACTGGATCAGTGAAGGGCTGGCGCAGTACTACGCCATCGAGCTGCTGCGCCGTGCCGGGGGCATCAGCGAGGAACGTTACCAGGTGCTGGAGAAGCGCCTGGCCCGGGACGGCCACAAGGTCACCAGCCTGCGCGGCGAACAGGTGGACAGCGCCACAGTGGCCAAGGCGGTGTTGCTATTGCAGGAGCTGGATCGGGAGATTCGCCTCAAGACCCGCAACAAGCGCTCCCTGGATGATGTCCTGCAAGCGGCGATGCGCCTGGAAAGCGTCAGCACTGCTGAATTCATCCAGCTCAGTGAAAGCGTGCTGGGCGAGCCCTCCAGGGTGCTCGACACCAGCCTGCTGCGCTGACTTGGCACGGCTGGGCCCAGGCGTCCATGAGGACGCCCCGGCCTCAGGCCTTGGGCACCTTCACTTCATCATTGCTGGCGGCCTTGGCGTTGCGGCCGGCGGCTTCGGCATCGGCTTTCAGATTGCGCAGCTCTTCTGCAGCGCGTTCGATCTTGCTGCGCACGTTGTTCATGTCCTGGCGGCTTTTCTCCAGCAGGCTTTTCGCCGAGCTGTGCCCGGTGATGCCCCGGGCCAGGGCCACGCCGCCGATGGCTACCTGGATCAGGCCGAATACGCCGCCACGGCGCAGGCCCTTGCCCATCATCACCACGCCGCCGGCCAATGAGCCGATGCGCTCCCAGCCCTGGACATTCTGGGTGGGCTGGCTCTGGAACGGGGTCGATTCGATGGTTTGCAGCTGTTTGCGCTCGCTCATGATCTGTCTCCAAGGGCGGTAAGGGATACAAGGCTGACTGCACGAAGGCGTCACAGGTTCCCGGGCAATGACCGGCGTGTGTTCAGAACTTGGGGCCGGAGCGGGTGTTGTTGCCCTTGGCCAGGCGATCGTAGAGCACCACGTTGACGGTCGCTGCCAGGTTCATGCAACCGGTGGTGGGGATGTAGACCACGTCCTCGCACCAGTCGCGGATCTCCTTGTCGAGGGAGCCGTCTTCCGGGCCGAAGATGTACAGGGCGCGATCCGGGTGGGTGTATTCGGGCAGCGGGCGGGCACCCTCTACCAGTTCCACGGCCACCGGAATGCAACCCAGGGGGAGGATTTTCTTCAGGTCGTCGATGCCGATCAGCGGAATGTCCTGGTGGACCTTCTTGGTGTCGGTGACGAAGTCGCGGGCCCGCTCATAGCGCTTGCCGGTGTAGAACACCGAGGCGACGCCATAGCAGCCGGCGGCGCGCATCACCGAACCGACGTTCTCCGGTGACTTGGGGTTATACAAACCGATGCAACTGTACCTTTTGTTTGCCACGAACAAAGCGCCTTGGGGGAAAAGAGCGCGATTATACGGGGATTGCCCACGGCTCGGTGGCTTGTTGTGGCGTGGGGGGCTTGCTCGCGCTGGAGTGCGCAGCACGCCCGACAGTGGCCAATGTGCTGTAGCAGGCCGGCCGGGGACACAGGGTTTACGGCTGCCTTGGCGCCGAACGGGAGCACGCTCGCTCGCCACAATGTGCCCGGCCGCTGGTGCTTACTCCGGGTCTTTCTTCATCAACCCGGCCAGGGCGGCGAACGGGTTGTGGGTCGCCTTGGCGACTTTCGGCGTGCTCAGGGAGCCTTCGCCGAAGTACTGCTGGTCGGTGTAGCGCGAGTGCTCGTTGTCGTGGCAGTACAGGCACAAGAGTTCCCAGTTGGAACCGTCCTGGGGGTTGTTGTCGTGGTTGTGATCGCGGTGGTGCACGGTCAACTCGCTCAGGCGCTTGCCGGAGAACTCCCGGGCGCAGCGGCCGCAGACATGGGGGTACATTTTCAGTGCCTTGTCGCGGTAGCCCATTTCCCGGTCGCGCTGGGCGTCGGCAAGGATACGGTCCAGCTTGGCGGTGTTGGACGGGGGAGTGGACGAACTCATGGGTTCACCTTTGTAGAAGGACTAATGACGGTAATGAACAAAGTTTAGCTCAGGCCTTGAGCTTCTCGGCAATCCAGATGGTGTGCCGGGTGCCGCGATTGCCATGGGCGAAGACCTGTACTTCCTCGGCCTTGAAGCCGGCCTTGCGCAGGCGCTCGGAGAACTGCCGGTCGGCGCTGGCCGACCACACCGCAAGAATGCCCTTGGGCCGCAGGGCCCGGGCGCAGGCGGCCAGGCCGGCGCTGGAGTAGAGCCAGCTGTTGGCTTTCTGGGTCAGGCCTTCGGGGCCGTTGTCGACGTCGAGCATGATCGCGTCGAAGCCCTGGGGCTCGGCCTGCAGGACCTTGGCCACGTCTTCCAGGCGGATCACCGTGCGCGGGTCCAGCAGCGGCCGGCCGGACTTTTCGCCGAGCGGGCCACGGTTCCATTCCACCACCCCGGGCACCAGCTCGGCGACCACCACCTCGGCGTTCTTGCCCAGGTGCTTGAGAGCCGCGGCCAGGGTGAAGCCCATGCCCAGGCCGCCGATCAGCACCCGCGAGTTCGGGCGCCCGGCGACCTTGCTGCAGGGGATCTGCGCCAGGGCATCCTCGGAACCGTGCATGCGCGTGTTCATCAACTGGCCGCCGTCGCCGCCCTGGATCTTGATGACGAAATCCTCACCGTATTCGAACAGGCACAAGGCACCGCCGTTTTCAGGAATCGCAGTAGTGTCCAGCAGTACGAAACGTTTCATGGAGATCTCATTGAGGAAGGCAAAACGCCCCGGTTGGGAGTAGCCTGACGCCAGACAATAGCAATGGAGCCATTGATGAAGCGCACTATTCTAACGGTGATTGCCCAAGCGGCGCTCGCCCTCACCGCAGCCCTGGCGCTTGGTGCCGGCCCGGCTTTGGCCGATGAGCCGCAAAGCGCCCCGGTGGTGACCCCGGCGCCGACCCTCGGCACCCCAGGCACCGCGACCCCTACGCCTTATCCGCAAGTTACCCCGCCCAGCACGCCGAAAGCCGGCAGCAGTGGCAGTGCGCCCCTGCTGCCGCCGATCGACATGCCCAAGCCGCCCAAGGACCAGACCCTGCCGGGGCTGGAGCAGAACGACAACAAGGCCAAGGCGCAGGGTTGATGTAGCGGCGGGTGTGGCGAGGGCTCAGATCTGCTGCGCGAGCAACTGGCCGTCGGCCATGCGCAGCCGCCTGGACAGCGACACGGCCAGGGCGCGAATGATCTTGGCGGCGATCTTTGGCGCATCGTTGAGCATCTTCTCCAGGGAGTCCTTGCCCAGGTTGAGCAACTGGCAATGGCTGGCGGCCACGCAGGTAGCCGAACGTCGCTCGCCATCGAGCACCGCCATTTCGCCAAAGGCCCGGCCGCTGCGCAGGGTCGCGATGGTCAGGGGCTGGCCGTCGTGGTTGCGCTTTTGCACCGCCACCTGGCCGCTGTGGATGATGCACATGAAACTGCCGGCATCGCCCTCATGAAAGATCGCTTCGCCCTCGGCGATGCTGCTGATGCTGAAGTAGCCGGCCGCAGCATTGAAGTCGGCGGGCAACAACTGGTCGAACAGGCCGCAGTCCATCAGCCAGTCGCGGATCTCGTTGTTCAGTAAGGTGGGTTCGGACATGGGATCACGGTCTTTTTCTTGTGTCTGTTGCACGGGCGCAGGCCCGGTCCGGCGGTTGCCGGCGGCGTTCTGGGTTAAGACAGGAACGCCGCCGGGAGTTCCTCAGGCCAGGCCCAGAATGTTCAGGATAAAGGCGTATTCGAGGGCTACGTCACGTAATCCCTGGTAACGCCCGCTCATGCCGCCATGGCCGGCCCCCAGTTCGGTCTTGAGCAGCAGCGGGTTGCCGTCGGTCTTGGTGGCCCGCAACCTGGCCACCCATTTGGCCGCTTCCCAGTACTGCACGCGGCTGTCGTTGTAGCCAGCGATGACCAGGAGCGCAGGGTAGGCCTGGGCGCGCACGTTCTCGTAGGGCGCGTAGGCCTTGATCCGTGCGTAGACCTCGGGGTCTTCGGGATTGCCCCATTCGTCGTATTCGGTGACGGTCAGCGGCAGCTCCGGGTCGAGCATGGTGTTGAGCACATCGACGAAGGGCACTTCGGCGATAGCGACCTTGAACAGTTCGGGGCGCTGGTTGAGTACCGCGCCGATCAGCAGGCCGCCGGCGCTGCCGCCACTGATGGCCAACTGCTGGGCGCTGGTCAGGCCCTGGGCGATCAGGTGTTCGGCGCAGGCGATGAAGTCGCTGAAGGTGTTCTGCTTGTGTTCCTGCTTGCCGGCGCGGTACCAGGCCTCACCCAGCTCGCCGCCGCCACGCACGTGGGCAATGGCAAAGGCCACGCCGCGATCGAGCAGGCTCAGGCGGGCGTGGGAGAACCAGGGATCGAGGCTTTCGCCGTAGGCACCGTAGCCGTAGAGGTACAGCGGCGTGGGCTGGCCCAGGCAGTCGCGCCTGACCACCAGGCTGATGGGCACTTGGGTGCCGTCGGCGGCGGTGGCCCAGAGGCGCTGGCTGACGTAGGCATCGGGGTCGAACGGGCCCAGTACCGGGGTTTCCTTCAGCACCTGCTGCTGGCCGTCGGCCAGTTGCAACTGGCGCACCTGGGCCGGGCGGTTCAGGGCCTCGTAGCGCAGGCGGATGCGCTCGCTGGAAAACTCCAGGCTGTTCTGCACGTGCAGGCTGTAGGCCGCATCCGGCAGTTGCACGCGGTATACCGGCAGGTCCCGGGGGTGCACTTCGATGATCGGCAGGCCGCCTTCGCGCAGGCTCAGGGTCATGGCGCCGGCGTTGAGGGTCACGCCGTCGAGCATCACTTCGGGGTTGTGCGGCACCAGCAGTTGCCAGTCGTCCTGCTCGGGGATCGCGCCGTTGTCTTCTGCCTGGTAGAGGGCGAAGTTGATGCCGTCGCGGTTGCTGCGGATGAACCAGGTCCACTGGCCGTCCAGCAGGCCGTGGTCGACATCGTATTCATGGCCTTCGACCCGCGGCGCCAGGCAAGTGAACGGCAGATGTGGCTGCGTGGCGTCCAGGGCCCAGGTCTCGCCGGTGGTCTTGCTGCCCAGGGACAGCAGCAGTTGGCGTTCGGAGCTGGAACGGTAGCAATGCAGGAAGAAGCGTCCGTCCGGCTCGTGGAACACTTCTTCGGCGGCGGTGCCATCCAGCCGGTAGCGCAACAGCTTGTGTGGGCGGTGGGTATCGTCCAGCTCGCCGAAGAACAGGGTCAGGCTGTCGTTGGCCCAGGTCATGCTGCCGTCGCAGTTGTCGAAGGACAGCTCGCTGACTTTATCGCTGGCCAGTTCCTTGACGAACAGGGTGTAGATTTCCTCCCCAGTGGTGTCGAGGCTGTAGGCCAGGCGCTGGTGGTCGGGGCTGATGCTGAAGGCCCCGAGGGAGAAGAAGCCGCCATTGGCCAGGGCATTGGGGTCCAGCAGCAGTTGCTCGCGGCTTTCGTCCACCGTCAGGCTGTCGTCCGCCGGGCGTGGGCAGCGGTAGTGGCGGGCGTATTCGTCGCCGGCGGTGGTGCGGGTGTAGTACAGGTACGGGCCCCAGGGCGAGGGCAGGGACAGGTCGGTTTCGAGGATCCGCCCCTTGATCTCCTGGAACAGCATTTCACGCAGGGGCCCCTGATGCGCCAACTGGGCGTCCAGGTAGCTGTTTTCAGCCTTCAGGTAATCGAGCACCGCGTCGGTGTCGCGTTCCTGCAGCCAGGCATACGGGTCAGCGCCTTCGGCCTTGTGGGCAATCGGGGCGCTGCTGTCGTTGGCGGTTAAGGGCATGGGTGGCTCTCGGGCGATGACAAATGAGGGCTGGGCAGACGGCGGTGCAGCCTGACACGGCAAAAGTCGTTATCATAAGCGCCTCTTTGCCTGCCTTGCCATGGACACCATGACCGAGAACGACTATCTGATCGCCTGGGGGCTCTATGCCTTCGCCGCCTTGGGCTGCCTGCTGGTGTGGATGCGCCTGACCCGCTGGATGTGGCGCTGGTTGCGCGAGCCGCTGCGAGTGCTGGTGGCGGTGCTGCTGTTCAGCCCGACCATCATCGACCCGGTCAAGGAAAAATTTGCCCCGGCCGTGGCCATCACCGCCCTGGATATAGCCTTCAAGGTCGGCAACAACGCCTGGCGTGCGGTATCCGACCTGTTCATGTACGGCATGATCGCCTTTGGCGTCTACCTGCTGTTCGTGCTGATCCGCTGGCCGATCGAGCGCGCCGCCAGGGAGCGCCGCGAGCGTAGCGAAGCCGCGAAAGCCGCGGCCAAGGCCGCCGAATTGGAGGATGACCAGCCCTTTGGCGGTGCCGGCAACGACCGTTATGGTCGGCCTGGCGCGGGCACTCCCCTGAATACGCGGGTCGAGCCGCGTCTGTAACCTGGCCCCGGCATTGAAGCGAGAGTCCGAGCATGTGTGAGTTATTGGGCATGAGCGCCAATGTACCGACCGATATCGTCTTCAGCTTTACCGGGCTGATGCAGCGCGGCGGCCGCACCGGCCCCCATCGCGACGGCTGGGGCATCGCTTTCTATGAAGGCCGCGGCCTGCGCCTGTTCCAGGACCCGGCGGCCAGCAGCGAGTCGGAAGTGGCCAACCTGGTTCAGCGTTACCCGATCAAGAGCGAAGTGGTGATCGGCCATATCCGCCAGGCCAACGTCGGCAAGGTCTGCCTGGCCAATACTCATCCTTTTGTCCGTGAGCTGTGGGGCCGCAACTGGTGCTTTGCGCACAATGGCCAGTTGGCGGATTTCCAGCCTCAGGCCAGCTTCTACCGCCCAGTGGGCGATACCGACAGCGAAGCGGCTTTCTGTGACCTGCTGAACCGGGTGCGGGCCGCCTTTCCCGAGCCGGTGGAAATCGAGGAGCTGCTGCCGACCCTGATCCAGGCCTGCAGCGAATACCGCAGCAAGGGCGTGTTCAATGGCCTGCTCAGCGACGGTGACTGGCTGTTCTGCTATTGCTCGACCAAACTGGCGCAGATCACCCGGCGCGCCCCGTTCGGCCCGGCGCGGCTGAAGGATGTGGACGTGATCGTCGACTTCCAGGCCGAAACCACGCCCAACGACGTGGTCACGGTGATCGCCACTGAACCCTTGACCGAAAACGAAACCTGGACCCGCTACCAGCCGGGCCAGTGGAGCCTGTGGCGGCGCGGTGAATGCGTCAGCCATGGCCAGACCGAATAAGGACATCCCTATGTTGCTCAGTTATCTGCGGCTGGTGCTGTTCGCCGCCGGCCTGTTGATCGGTGTGCAAGTGCCGGGTTTCATCAGTGATTACGCCAAGCGCGTCGAGGCGCATCTGATCGAGTCGCAGCACAGCCTGCAAGGCTTCCAGGGCACCGCGCAGCAGTTCTTCAAGGGCGACATGAACGCCTTGGTGGCCCATTACCGGGCCAGCGACGACCCGGTGTTTCGCAGCGATGCCGAGAGCCTGAGCGGCTTGCTCAGCCGCCAGCTGGCCCTGGACAAGCAATACCAGGCGATGCAGGGGCCCTGGTACATCCGCCTGCTGCAAGTGGCCCTGGCCCCCGACCCGGAAATCCGCAAGGAAACCTGGGACGGCTACAGCTACCAGATCCTGCTGACCCCGGAAGCCATGATCTGGGGTATCAGCGGTGCCTTGCTGCTGTCCTTCGGCCTGGAATGCCTGTACCGGTTGATCGACTGGGTAGTGCTGGGCGGCAAGCGCCTGCGCCAGAGCCGCCCGATTGAAGAGCGCGACCTCAAAGGCCTCTGACCCCTGTAGGAGCCGGCTTGCCGGCGAAGAGGCCCGCGTGGCTTGTGCCTGGCTGAAGATCGCCTTCGCTGGCAAGCCAGCTCCTACGGGAGCCGTATTGATTTTCTTATCTGTGTAGGAGCCGGCTTGCCGGCGAAAGCGGCGTGCCTGACACACCGCAGTGCGGTTCGCTGGCAAGCCAGCTCCTACAAGGGATGGCGATGTTCACTGGGGTTCGATCAGCACCAGATAATCCGCGCCGACCTTCTGCCCATAGCGCTGCACCACGCGCTGGCACAGCTCGACTATGTCCTCCACCAATTCCACTCCCACCCGCCACGACACCACCACTTGCAGGTTTGGCGGGCGCTGTTCGATGGCCAGCAGGATCAGTTCGCCCCGGGCCAGTTCCTCGCGCACCAGCACCGGTGGCAGGGCGCCGATGCCGAAGCCGTCCCGCAGCAGGCGGGTGATGGCCGACACCGAGTTGACGCAGTTGAGCCGCGGCGCCAGCACGCCGTTGGCCTGCATCAGGCTCAGCACCTGCTGGTGGGGCAGGGAGTTCTTCGAGTAGGTGACGATCCGTTCCCGGGCCAGCTCGGCGACGCTGGCGTAGTCGCGGTTGTAGATCGAGTTGCTGGCGGCGATCCAGCCCATGGGATAGCTGGCCAGTTCCAGGCTGCGGATGCTTTCCTGGCGCAGCAGGTCGGTTTGCAGCACCAGGTCCAGAAAGCCCTTTTGCAACTGTTCGCACAGGTTCAGCGAGGTGTCGGCCACCAGCTCGATTTCCACCTGCGGGTAGTGGTCCATCATCTCCGCCACCAAGGGGCTGAGCCAGGTGTGGATCACTGTATCCATGACGCCGATGCGAACCCGCCCGACCTTGCTCGACGGTGCTTGGATGGACTGTTTCAGCACCTGCAGGGTGTCGAGCATCTGCTCGGCGTGCTCCAGCACCTTGACGCCTTCCGGGGTCAGGCTGACGCCCCGTGAGTCGCGCAGGAACAGCTTCACGCCCAGCTCGCCCTCCAGCACCGCGATGCGGCTGGAGATCGCCGCCTGGGTGGTAAAGAGTTTTTCCGCGGTGTGGCTGAAGCTCTTCAACCGTGCGACCCAGACGAAGGTTTCGAGGAACTTGAGGTTCATGGGATCAACTTTTCTTATGCATAAGGGCAGTTTTTATTAGTTGGACGCAGTTGGCGCTCGAGCCGAAGAATGCGCCAACCCACGATATGCGTCGTAGGGACCCAGAACAACACCAATAAATTACCCTGGAGATCGCCATGAGTGCGCCCGAAACACTGGCCGCCAAGGCCCCGCGCCGCGCCGGCCCGTTTGACTGGTACCGGGACATCAACCAGCAGGAGCGCCGGACATTCTGGAGCTGCAAGCTCGGTTATGGTCTGGATGGCATGGACACGCAGATGCTCAGTTTCGTGATCCCGACCCTGATCGCACTGTGGGGCATCACCTCCGCCGAAGCCGGGCTGATCCATACCAGTACCTTGCTGGCCTCCGCCCTGGGTGGCTGGATCGCCGGGATCCTCTCCGACCGCATTGGCCGGGTACGCACTTTGCAACTGACCGTGCTGTGGTTCGCATTCTTCACCTTTTTGTGTGGCCTGGCGCAGAACTACGAGCAATTGCTGATCGCCCGGACCCTGATGGGCTTCGGCTTCGGTGGCGAGTGGACCGCCGGGGCGGTGCTGATCGGCGAGGTGATCCGTGCCAAGAACCGTGGCAAGGCGGTGGGCATGGTGCAGTCCGGCTGGGCCCTGGGCTGGGGCATAACGGCGTTGCTATATGCGCTGCTGTTCTCCCTGCTGCCACCGGAAGACGCTTGGCGCGGGCTGTTCCTGCTGGGCATCCTGCCGGCGATCTTCGTGATTTTCGTCCGTCGCCTGGTCAAGGACCCTGAGGTCTATCGCCAAACCCGGGCCCGGGAAGAACCCAGCAACCCGGCCCGGTTCTACGAGATCTTCGCCCCGGGGATCCTCAGCACCACCCTGCGCGCATCGCTGTTGGCGGCGGGGGCCCAGGGCGGCTACTACGCCATCACTTTCTGGCTGCCGACCTTTCTCAAGACCGAGCGCGGCCTGAGCGTGCTAAGCACCGGCGGCTACCTGGCCATGGTGATCTTCGGCTCCTACATGGGCTATGTGATCAGCGCCTACCTGACCGATATTCTCGGGCGCAAGAAGAACTTCGTACTGTTCGCCGCCGGCTCTTTCAGCATCGTTTTGCTTTATACGCAAATGCCGGTGAGCAACGCGGTGATGCTCTGGCTGGGCTTTCCCCTGGGCTTTTTCGCCTCGGGCATCTTCAGCGGCATGGGAGCCTTCCTCACCGAACTGTTCCCCACCCGCATCCGCGGTTCTGGCCAGGGTTTCTGCTACAACAGCGGCCGGGCGCTGGCGGCGCTGTTCCCCCTGCTGATCGGCCTGCTCAGCCAGCATGTGCCGCTGGGCGTGGCCATCGGCACCTTTGCCGCGGTGTCCTACGGCGTGGTGGTGCTGGCAGCGCTGAGCCTGCCGGAAACCCGCGGCAAGGAACTTGAGGCACGCTAACTGATAATCTGCCGGGCATTGCCAGCGCTGCCCCGCAGCGGACCCCTTATAAAAAACACAGGAACACTGACCATGAGCCGCCTGTTATTGAATTGCGACATCGGCGAAAGCTTTGGCAACTGGACCCTGGGCCTGGATGCCGAAGTCATGCCCTTTATCGATTGCGCCAACATCGCCTGCGGTTTCCACGCCGGCGACCCGGGCATCATGCGCAAGACCGTGGCCCTGGCCCTGGCCAATGGCGTGCGCATCGGTGCGCACCCGGCCTACCAGGACCTGGCCGGCTTTGGCCGCCGCTCCATGAGCTACTCGCCCGAGGAGATCCAGGACCTGCTGCACTACCAGGTCGGTGCACTGGATGGCATCTGCCGGGCCCAGGGCACGCGGGTCAGCTACGTCAAACCCCATGGCGCGATGTACAACGACATGATGGCCAAGCCTGCGCAACTGCGGGCGGTAATCCAGGCCGTGGCAGCCTACGACCCGCAACTGCCGCTGATGCTCATGGCCACCCGCGACAACAGCGCGGCCCAGGCCCTGGGCGATGAGTACGGCGTGACCCTGTGGTTCGAAGCCTTTGCCGACCGCGCCTACGACAACGCCGGGCATCTGGTGTCGCGGCAGTTGCCGGGGGCGGTGCACCATGACGCGCAAACCATCCTCCAGCAGGCCCTGACCATCGCCCGCGGCGAGCCCCTGGTCGCCAGCGACGGCAGCGCCTTGCTGCTGCACGCCAACACCCTGTGCGTGCATGGAGACAACGCCAGTTCGGTGGCGGCGGTGCAGCGCATTCGCGAGGCCCTGAACCAGCAGTCCGGCCTATGAAGCCACAGGTTGAAGTAGTTGCCATCGACTGTCTGATGGTGCGGCTGTTCGAGGTGATCGCCGAGGACAACATGCCCTGGATGCTGGCCGCCGCCCAAGGGCTGCGGCGGGCCTTCGGCGAGTCTCTGGTCGATCTGGTGCCGTCCTATACCACGCTGATGGTGCATTACGATTTGCTGGCCCTGAGCCCGTCCGAGGCCCGGCAGCGGATCGAGGCCGCCTTGACCGACCTGGCGCCCGGCACCACCCAGGCCGGGCGCGAGCACGTGCTGCCGGTGTGGTACGACCTCAGTGTCGGGCCGGAACTGATGCTGTTGTCCCGGCGCAGCGGGCTGTCGGTGGCCGAGGTGATCGAGCGTCACAGCCAGCGTGAATATCAAGTGTTTGCCCTGGGCTTCGCTCCCGGGTTTGCCTTCATGGGGCTGGTGGAAGAGGCACTCGCGGCGCCGCGGCTGAACACCCCGCGCAAGCGGGTGGCGGCGGGCAGTGTGGGGATCGCCGAACGGCAGACCGCGGCCTACCCGGTGGTATCGCCGGGGGGCTGGAACCTGATCGGCCGCACCCCGAGCCGGCTGTTCGACCGCGAGCGCGATGGCTACAGCCTGATGCAACCGGGGGACCGGGTGCGCTTTGCCCCGGTGGAGCGGGCCGAGTTCCTGCGCCTGGGGGGCGATGACACGCCACTGGAGGTGCCGGCATGAGCCGACTGACGATCGAGGCCAGCACCCCGCTGTGCCTGCTGCAGGATGCCGGGCGCTTTGGCGTGCGCCACCTGGGGGTGACCCAGGGCGGGGCGCTGGACTGGGTGTCGATGTCCTGGGCCAACTGGCTGCTGGGCAATGCCCTGGATGCGCCGGTGGTGGAAATCACCCTGGGCGGTTTTACCCTCCAGGCCGAGGACTATTGCCTGCTGGCGTTGGCCGGCGCTGATCTTGGGGCCTATGTGGATGAGCGGCCTTTGACCCCGGGGCGCAGTTTCATCCTGCAAAAGGGCCAGCGGCTGCGCTTCACCCAGCCATTTTTTGGGGCCCGGGCCTATCTGGCCGCCCCTGGCGGTTTCGACGCGCCCAAGGTGTTGGGCAGTTGCGCCAGTGTGTTGCGTGAAGCCCTGGGTGGCCCCGATGGTTATGGCCGCGCCCTGAGCGAGGGTGGGGTGTTGAGTTATTCGGGAGCTGGCGGTGCGCTCAAGAGCCTGTCGGCGGAGCAGCTGCCGGATTGGCAATCCGCTGCACCGCTGGAGGTGATCCTGGGGGCGCAGATCGGCCAGTTCAGCGGTTTGAGCCTGTTCGATGCCTTCAATAGCAGTTGGAGCCTGGACAGCCGGGCCGACCGCATGGGCGCGCGCTTGCTCGGGCCGGTCTTGCAGTACCAGGGCCGGCCGATGATTTCCGAGGGCATTCCCCTGGGGGCGATCCAGGTGCCGCCGGACGGCCAGCCGATCATCCTGCTCAATGATCGGCAGACCATTGGCGGCTATCCACGGCTGGGGGCGTTGACCCCGCTGTCCCTGGCGCGGTTGGCCCAGTGCCTGCCGGGCAGCGAAGTGCGCCTGGCGCCGGTGGTGCAGGAGACGGCGCATCGGCAGCAGGTGGCGTTCCTGCGCCGGTTCGGGTGAGGGGCTGAAAGCTTCGCCGGCAAGCCGGCTCCTACATCGCCCTGTAGGAACCAGCTTGCTGGCGAACGGGTTTATTTGGACAGGAAGCGCATGCCTTCTTCCAGGCCACGCAGGGTCAGTGGGTACATCTGGTCTTCGATCAACTCGCGAACGATATTGGTCGAAGCGGTGTAGCCCCAGGTGTCCTTGGGATAGGGGTTGATCCAGATGAGCTTTTTGTACTTCTCCATGAAGCGCTGCATCCACACGTAGCCGGCTTCTTCGTTCCAGTGCTCCACGCTGCCGCCGGCCTGGGTGATTTCATAGGGCGCCATGGCGGCATCCCCGACGAAGATCACTTTGTAGTCGGCGCCGTACTTGTGCAGCAGGTCCTGGGTCGAGGTGCGCTCGGAGCCGCGGCGCATGTTGTTCTTCCACACCGACTCATAGATGAAGTTGTGGAAGTAGTAGTACTCCAGGTGCTTGAACTCGGTCTTGCAGGCCGAGAACAGTTCCTCGCAGATCTTCACGTGGGCATCCATGGAACCGCCGATGTCGAACAGCAACAGCAACTTGATGCTGTTGCGCCGTTCCGGGCGCATCTGGATGTTCAGCAGCCCGGCATCCCGGGCGGTGTGGTCGATGGTGCCGTCGATGTCCAGCTCCTCCGCCGCACCCTGGCGTGCGAACTTGCGCAGCCGGCGCAGGGCCACCTTGATGTTGCGGGTGCCTAGTTCCACCGAGTCGTCGAGATTCTTGTACTCGCGCTGGTCCCAGACTTTCACCGCCTTGCCCTGGCGCTTGCCGGCATCGCCGACGCGGATGCCTTCCGGGTTGAAGCCGCCGGAGCCGAATGGGCTGGTGCCGCCGGTGCCGATCCACTTGTTGCCGCCGGCATGGCGTTCCTTCTGTTCTTCCAGGCGTTTCTTGAACTCTTCGATGAGCTTGTCCAGGCCGCCCAGGGACTGGATCTGCGCCCGCTCTTCATCCGTCAGCGAGCGCTCGAACTCCTTGCGCAGCCAGTCCTCGGGGATCAGCGCCTGCAGATGGTCGTCGAGTTTTTCCAGGCCGTTGAAGTAGGCGCCGAAGGCCCGGTCGAACTTGTCGAAATGCCGTTCGTCCTTCACCAGGATCGCCCGGGCAAGGTAGTAGAACTCGTCCATGTCGGCGAAGGTCACGCGCTGCTTGAGCGCGTTGATCAGGTCCAGCAGCTCGCGCACCGACACTGGCACCTTGGCCGCGCGCATTTCATTGAACAGGTTGAGCAACATGGCATCAGCCTCTTAACGACTACCACGACGGCTCATGAAGGCCAGGCGTTCGAGCAATTGCACATCCTGCTCGTTCTTCACCAGGGCGCCGGCCAGGGGCGGGATGGCCTTGGTCGGATCGCGCTCGCGCAGCACCGCTTCGCCGATGTTGTCGGCCATCAGCAGCTTGAGCCAGTCCACCAGTTCCGAGGTCGAGGGCTTTTTCTTCAGGCCTGGCACTTTACGCACATCGAAGAACACATCCAGGGCTTCGCTGACCAGGTCCTTCTTGATGTCCGGGTAGTGCACATCGACGATCTTCTGCAGGGTGGCGCGGTCGGGGAAGGCGATGTAGTGGAAGAAGCAGCGACGCAGGAAGGCGTCCGGCAGCTCTTTCTCGTTGTTGGAGGTAATGATGATGATCGGCCGCTGCTTGGCCTTGATGGTTTCGTCGATCTCGTAGACGTAGAACTCCATCTTGTCGAGTTCCTGCAGCAGGTCGTTGGGGAACTCGATATCGGCCTTGTCGATCTCGTCGATCAGCAGGATCACCCGCTCCTCGGATTCGAAGGCTTCCCACAGCTTGCCCTTCTTCAGGTAGTTGCGGATGTCGTGCACCTTGTCCACGCCCAGTTGCGAATCGCGCAGGCGGCTGACCGCGTCGTACTCGTAGAGGCCCTGGTGGGCCTTGGTGGTGGACTTGATGTGCCAGGTGATCAGCTTGGCGCCGAAGGATTCGGCCAGTTGTTCGGCAAGCATGGTCTTGCCGGTGCCGGGTTCGCCCTTGACCAGCAGCGGACGCTCCAGGGTGATGGCGGCATTGACTGCCAGCTTCAGGTCATCGGTGGCGACATATGCGCTGGTGCCTTCGAACTTCATCTGCAATTCCTCGAACGGTGACGGCGAGCTGCCCGGGGCAGGTCGATTGAATGGGGAGTGATGGCGCGACTATAACGCGCTGCCCGGTCGACTGTGAACGTGGACGCCCCATTCAGTCTCTGAATGGAGCGTCACGGGGTGACTCAGTCAGTCGAGGGCTTGGGCTGTTCATAGCGGGCATTGAAGGCCTGGATGAAACCGTTGCGCAAGATCTGCAAAAACGCCTGGAACGCGCTGATATCTTGCTGGTGCACGCTGCCACTGAGCTCGACCCGAGTGGCGAACTGGTTCTTGCGCTGGTTCTTCAGCAGGGTTTCGCTGGCGCCCACCAGGGCCTCCCACACCGAGCGGAAAATGCTCTTGTTGCGGTTCTCCACGTCCTGCTGCCAGTTGAAGACTTCCACGTCCCGCAACAGCGGCTTGATATAGCCCTGCAACTGGCCCTTCTCGGCCTGGGCTTCGATCACCACGTCACCGTGCCCGGCATTGAAGTCGAACTTGCCGTAGGCCGAGGCGAAGTCGTTGAAGCGCTTGAGCTCGATATCCCGGGCCCGCAGGCGGAACTCGAAGTCCTCGAAGTTGCTCAAGGGGTCGAAGGTGGCGGTGCTTTCCATGGGCGCCTGGCCCTGGAGCAGGGCCTTGCCGTCGAAGCGCGCATCGCGCTTGCCCTGGGTGTCCACCACGTTGGTCAGGTTGTAGAAGCTGGCATTGACCTGGGTCGCGCCGATGTTCACTGGCGGCTTGGAGCTGAAGTTGCGAAAGTGGATCTTGCCGTCCTCGATCCGTACTTCGTCGAGGGTGATGGGCAGCAGCTTGCCCAGTTGGGCCCGCCAGTCGGTGCCCTCACCGGTCTGCGATGCCTGCTTGTCGGCCCCGCCGTCGACGAAGTTCAGCTCCGGCTGGACAAACAACGCCTTGGCTACCACCGCGTGGTCGTACCACAGCGAATGCCAGCTCACCGAGAGGTCGATCAGCGGAGCCTTGACGAAGGGCACCGGCACCTTGCCGCTGACCTTGACGATCTCCAGGCCGTTGATGCGGTAGGCGCCGCGCCACAGGGCCAGGTCGATGTCGCTGATGCGTCCGCGGTAGTCGCCCATGTCCGCCAGCTTGTCGTTCAAGTAGTCGCGCACCAGGTAGGGCAGGGCGACGTGCAGGGCTACCAGCAGAACCACCAGGCTTGCCAGGATCCACAGGGGCCAACGGTAACGAGCTTTCATGATCAGCAGCCTCCAGCCGTATACAGGCATTGACTGCGTCCGTTGGCAGACGTTCGAGTCAATGTTCCTGGGGCGCCGGTTCAGGGAAAGCAGGAGCCGGGCCATGAGCTCGGCGTCGCTGATCTGTCTCCTGCCCAGGCGCGACCGGCCGGGCTGGCCCTGCTGTTGCGCGACTGGACGCTCAAGGGCGCCAGGCATACCCTTGAGGACTTCTTCACTGCTGCATAAGGACCCAGCCATGAGCCGAATTTTTGCTGATAACGCCCATTCCATCGGCAATACGCCCTTGGTGCAGATCAACCGCATCGCCCCGCGCGGGGTGACCATCCTGGCCAAGATCGAAGGGCGCAACCCGGGCTATTCGGTGAAGTGCCGGATCGGCGCGAACATGATCTGGGACGCCGAAAGCAGCGGCAAGCTCAAGCCGGGCATGACCATCGTCGAGCCCACGTCGGGCAACACCGGGATCGGTCTGGCCTTCGTCGCCGCCGCCCGTGGCTACAAGCTGATGCTGACCATGCCGGCGTCCATGAGCATCGAGCGGCGCAAGGTGCTCAAGGCCCTGGGCGCCGAGCTGGTGCTCACCGAGCCGGCCAAGGGCATGAAGGGGGCGATCGAAAAGGCGGCGGAAATCGTTGCCAGCGACCCGGCCAGGTACTTCATGCCGCAGCAGTTCGACAACCCGGCCAACCCGGCGATCCACGAAAAGACCACCGGTCCGGAAATCTGGAACGACACCGACGGCGCGGTGGACGTGCTAGTGGCCGGGGTTGGCACTGGGGGCACCATCAGCGGTGTGTCGCGCTACATCAAGAAGACCCAGGGCAAGCCGATCCTCTCGGTGGCGGTGGAGCCGGTGACTTCGCCGGTGATCACCCAGAAACTCGCCGGTCAAGAGATCAAGCCCAGCCCCCACAAGATCCAGGGCATCGGCGCCGGTTTCGTGCCCAAGAACCTGGACCTGGCGATGGTCGACCGAGTGGAACTGGTGACCGATGAAGAGTCCAAGGCCATGGCCCTGCGGCTGATGCAGGAAGAGGGCATCCTCTGCGGCATCTCCTGCGGCGCGGCGATGGCGGTGGCGGTACGCCTGGCGGAAACCCCGGAAATGCAGGGCAAGACCATCGTGGTGATCCTGCCGGACTCTGGTGAGCGCTACCTGTCGAGCATGCTCTTCAGCGACCTGTTCACCGAGCAGGAAAACCAACAGTAAGCACGGATCAGGCATTCGCCCGCAGGAGCCGGCTTGCCGGCGAATGCTGATCCACATCAGTCGATCTTCAGCCGGTTTATGCTACTTAACGCCTTTGTTGCACTGCCGTTAACGCTGAATGTTGGGTTGTGCGGGTTTTTCCAGGGCCCAGGAGTGTTTATCATTGCCGGCTGCCAGGTCGGGTGAACGCTCCCCCACAGGTGCCTATTTCCAAGGAGTCGTTGCATGAGCTTTTCCTTTACCGCCAAGGTCGCGGTGTTGTCGCTGTTCGTCGGCAGCATTCTCTACGTGCACCTGCGCGGCAAGGCGCGTCTGCCGGTACTGCGCCAGTTCGTCAACCATTCGGCGCTGTTTGCCCCCTATAACGCCCTGATGTACCTGTTCTCCGGGGTGCCTTCCAAGCCGTACCTGGACCGCAGCAAGTTTCCCGAGCTGGACATCCTGCGGGACAACTGGGAAGTGATCCGCGAAGAGGCCATGCACCTGTTCGACGAGGGTTACATCCGCGCCGCCGAGAAGAACAACGATGCCGGTTTCGGCTCGTTCTTCAAGAAGGGCTGGAAGCGCTTCTACCTCAAGTGGTACGACAAGCCGCTGCCCTCGGCCGAGGCCCTGTGCCCGAAGACCGTCGAGCTGGTGAGCGCGATTCCCAACGTCAAGGGCGCGATGTTCGCGCTGTTGCCCGGTGGCAGCCACCTCAACCCGCACCGCGATCCCTTCGCCGGTTCGCTGCGTTATCACCTGGGCCTGTCGACCCCCAACTCCGACGCCTGCCGGATCTTCGTCGATGGCCAGGAGTACGCCTGGCGCGACGGTGAAGACGTGATGTTCGACGAGACCTACGTGCATTGGGTGAAGAACGAAACCGAGATCACCCGGGTGATCCTGTTCTGCGACATCGAGCGTCCGCTGAGCAGCCGCCTGATGACCCGCATCAATCGCTGGGTCAGCGCCCAACTGGGCCGCGCCACCGCGCCGCAGAACCTGGACGACGAGCGTGTCGGCGGGATCAACCAGGCCTACGCCTGGAGCAAGCGCTTCAGCGACAGCTTCAGTGGCGTGGTCAAGCAGTGGAAGCGCCGCCATCCCAAGCTGTACCGCATCCTGCGACCGGTGCTGGCCGTGGTGGTGCTGGTAGTCCTGTGGAAGTGGCTGTTCGGATAAATCTTGCAATGAAGATCGGGCGCTGGTTATATTCGGCGTCCGATGAGTCCACAGCGGCTCAGGTTTTTCCTCTCTCGAGAACCATCAGTACATGGCCTTTTCCCTCCTCAACGCGGTAGTGGTTTCAGCGGTCAACGCTGGCGTCGTGCCGTGCGGGAATCAGCAGCCTGTGCAGATCGGTCAGTACCCCCCACCTGTCAGTAGCACGCCGGTGTACGCAGTCGTATCACCGCCGGGCGTTGGCTTCTCGGGCTGATCAGCAACCGCTGCTGTTCCCTGCGCCCGCCTGAAAAAAACACTACTGAACTTCAGCCTCGGCTGAATTGGCTTCTTGCCTGATTACAGGTGGTTTTCATGTTGCTCATTTCAAAAAAGTCCGCGCTCGCGGCCGCTTCCACGAGCCTGTTCGTCCTGCTGTGGAGCAGTGGCGCCATCTTCTCCAAATGGGGCCTGGCCCACGCTTCACCCTTTGCCTTCCTGCTGCTGCGCTTTGTCGTTGCCCTGATCGGCCTGATGCTGCTGGCGCCCCTGCTCAAGCTCAGGTTGCCCCGTGGGCGCCGGGCCATGGGCTTTGCCGTGGCCACCGGCCTGGTGCTGCTGGGGGCCTACCAGATCTTCTACATCCTGGCCCTGGACCTGAAGGTGACCCCCGGGGTCATGGCCACCATCATGGGGGTGCAGCCGATCCTCACGGTGGTGCTGATGGAGCGCCAGCGCTCCTGGAGCCGGCTGTTTGGCCTGAGCCTGGGCCTGGCCGGGCTGGTGATGGTGGTCTACCAGAGCATCGGCCTGGCGGGAATGTCCATCACCGGCATGCTGTGCGGGTTGCTGGCCCTGGTCAGCATGACCGCCGGCTCGATCATGCAGAAACGTATCACCGACAACCCTTTGGGCACGCTGCCGGTGCAGTACCTGGCAGGGCTGCTGCTGTGCGCGCTGTTCGTGCCGTTCCAGCCGTTTCACTTCGAGCCCAGTGCAGGTTTCGTGATTCCACTGCTGTGGATGGGGCTGGTGGTGTCGGTGCTGGCCACGCTGTTGCTGTATCGGCTGATTGCCCAGGGCAACCTGGTGAATGTCACCAGCCTGTTCTACCTGGTGCCTGCGGTGACCGCGCTGATGGACTACCTGTTCTTCGGCAACCGCCTGGGGCTGCTGAGCCTGGTGGGCATGGGCCTGATCATCGTCGGGCTGGTGTTCGTGTTCCGCAAGCAACCCTGAGCGCCCTGGGCGGCGTGAGCTCCGCGCGCCGTCGCTGACGACACCGGCCGGGTGCAATGCCCGGTCGGTTGTTTTGCCTTTTTATGGCATGAAGGGTCGACTTTTATGTCGAATGGTGGCCATATGGCATCATTGTCTAGAAGGTACTCGCCGACTGCATTGGGACAAGACTTCAGCCCCGAGTGGGGTAGCGCGAAGAGTGGCCTGAGCAATGCTGCCAAGGGGTTTTGATAACCCGTTGGTTGGACTTTTTTTCTAGTGATTCCAAACAGTCCATCAGACTTTTCTCAAAAGCTAAAGCCCGTACCTAGACTGACGATACAGTCCTTATACACAAGGAGAGTCAGGATGAACGTAGCGCTTGCTTCCACTGCTTTGAGTCTGTTCCTTGGGCTATCGGGCAGTTGCCTTGCCGCCACTCCCGCGGGGCAAGGCATCATCCGGTTTTACGGCAAGATCGTAGAGTCCAACTGCACCTCCAATGCTGCCAGCGATGGGCTGAACTTGCGTCAGTGCCCTCAGGGCTCGCGCGGGGGATCCATTGACGTTCGGCGGATCGGCCCGCAGGCCAGCGCCAGCGGCCCGGGAGGCTCCGTAGTCAAGGTCAAGCTCCTGGCCGACAGCGGGCGCGAGGGGCGCTATTACGACCAGCACTATGCCGTTATCGACCAGGCAGGCAAGGCCGTGACCTCGGGCGCCTACCTGATCACCCTGAACGTTCCCTGAGCCCCTTGGCGGGATTCAGTCTCGGCTCAGCCCGTGTTCCTTGCGAACCGAGTTCATGAAGGCCTGCATCGCCGATGACTGGATGCGGTGCCGCCGGGTGATCAACCCGAAGGGCGGCAAGCGCGCCTCGAACTGGATCGGCAGCACCGCCAACAGGTGACGCCCGGGATAGTCTTCGACTACCGAAACCGGTGTAACACCAATCATGTCGGTCTGCTGCACCAGAGACAGCAAGGTCATGATCGAGGTGGTCTCGACGATGCTGCTGGGGATATCGACCCGGGCGTTGTGAAACACCTGGTTGATGATCGAGCGCATGGGGCTGGGATGCTGTTGCAAGACCCAGGTCTCGTTCTGCAATTGTGCCCAGCTCAGGTGCGTGGCTTGCGCCAGTGGATTCTGCACCCCGGCGATCACGCACAGGGCCTCTTCACCCAGGCTGTCGAAGAGCAGTTCCTCGGCCCGTGCGCCGCCGGGAATCCTGCCCAGGACGATGTCCAGTTGATCCTGGAGCAAGGCCTGTACCAGCACGTCGCTGGTGTCGACCTGGATGCTCATGGACAACCGTGGATGGCTTTGCTTGAGAGTGGCGATGGTCCGCGTAAGCAGTCCCGAGGCCAGGGCCGGAATGGCCCCGACGGCGACCCGCCCGAGGTTGCCGGATTCCAGTGCCACCAGTTCCTCACGCATGCCGCTGAGCTCGGCGAAGACCATCTGTGCGTAGTAGATCACTGTCTCGCCGAAGGGCGTGGGACGCATGCCCCGAGGCAGGCGTTCGAACAGCTCCACACCCAGCAGGTCCTCCGCTTCGTGGAGCATCTTGGTGGCTGCTGGTTGGGTCATGCCAATGTTGTCTGCAGCGCGGCGTAGCGAGCCGAACTCCTGCAAGGCCAGCATCAGCCGCAGTTGTCGCAGGCGCAGGCGGCTGTGGATCACATTGGCATCAGGAATCTTGGTCATGGGCCGGGCTCGCAGTAAAAGGCAGCGGCAAGCCTGACAATAAATGCCAAGCCTTGCCAGGGGCTACGTCAAGGGTAGGGGCTCATTGGGCCGGGGGATGTTCGTTCAGCTTTCTGCACGGCGCTGAAGCAGCCGCTGCAGGTCGGCAGACAGCAGCGGCCAGAACAGCATCAGCACCACGTCGAAGAAGGCGTTGTGCACCGAGTAGGCACCCATGGCGCAGACCATGATGATCGGCGCAATGATCGAGAACGGAATCCGCAGAATCGAGGCGAACAGCGGCACGGTGACCAGCACCATGATCAGGCTGACCACGTTGCCCAGGTACATACTGGCGATGAGCCCCCAGACGAAATCGTGCTGCTCGACGAACAGTGTCGGCCCCGGGTGCAGCCCCCAGATCATCAGGCTGCCAAGCATTACCGCAGCGGTGGCAGAGCCGGGAATGCCCAGGGTCAGCATCGGCAGCAGGGCGCTGGTGCCGGCAGCCTGGTCGGCGGTTTCCGGGGCGATCACGCCTTCGATTTCGCCCTTGCCGAAGTTCTCTCGGTGCTTGGAGAAGGGCCGCGCCAGGCTGTAGCTCATGAACGAGGCCGCAGTCGGGCCAGCGGGCGTGATGCCCATCCAGCAGCCCACCAGAGTGCTGCGCAGCAGGGTCAGCCAATAGCGCGCCAAGGTACACAGGATGATCATCGGCCCGGCGGTGAAGGCCGCCCAGGCTCTGGGCATCGCCACCGACGGGCCTTACCCGGGCGACACCATCTTCCTCAAGGTTCAGGGCGACGCCAGGCCTTCGAGATCGCTTGCCGCATGGGCGCCCACCGCCACTGATCGGAGCATTTCCTGGTTCCCGCATTCCCATGCCTTGGCATGGGAATGCTTTCTGGCATCCGCCGTTTGCTAGAGCGCCTTGGCCGGCATGGCTGCAGGCGTCGGCTTGCCCGCGAAAGGAACGAGATATCTCCGATAACCCTAAAAGGCAATAAAAGCCCTCCGGCGATCACCTGTGGTTATCGTTGGATGCCCATAAGTGATTAGCCGCTGCTGTCGGCGCTGGCTAAAGTCGCCTCATCGATTGAGCGGCTGCCAGCCACTCGCTCAGCGATCGAACAACTACAAAAAGCCCGCCTTGTCCCTTGCGCAAGGCCTGACCGGCACTCAAGGAACCTCCACATGACCCGTCCAGATTCTGCGCTGGCGCTCGCCAGCGCCATCTCCAAAAGCCGGCTGCGTCTGCTGCCCTTCCTGATCCTGATGTACATCCTGGCCTTTATCGACCGTTCCAACGTCGGCTTCGCCAAGGCGGCGCTGCAAGCCGACACCGGCCTCGGCGATGCAGCCTTCGCTTTTGGCGCGAGCATTTTCTTCATTGGCTACGCCTTCTTCGAAGTGCCCAGCAACTACATGCTGCATCGCCTCGGTGCGCGGGTCTGGTTGTGCCGGATCATGGTCACCTGGGGTCTGGTGTCGGCGGCGATGATGTTCGCTCACAACGCCCAGACGTTTTATGTGCTGCGTTTTCTTCTGGGCGTGGCCGAGGCCGGCTTCTTCCCGGGGATCATTCTCTACCTCACCTACTGGTTCCCGGCCCAGAGCCGGGGCCAGGCCCTGGGGCTGTTCTACTTCGGCCTACCCCTGGCGCTGGTCCTCGGCAGCCCGCTGTCGGGCTGGTTGCTGGAATTCCATGGGGTGTTCGGCCTGACCAACTGGCAATGGCTGTTCGTGGTCGAGGGCCTGATGGCGTCGGTGGTCGGCATCGCCGCCTACTTCTACCTGGTGGATCGTCCCGGCGATGCGCGCTGGTTGAGCGTCGAGCAGAAGCAGGCGCTGCATGACGCCCTGGCCGCAGAGGACGCAAGGAAAAAGGACAGCAGCCCCCACGGCTTCCTCAGTGCCCTGCGCAATCCCCGGGTCCTGCAATTCTGCCTGGCCTACTTCACCATCCAGATGAGCGTCTACGGCGTGGTGTTCTACCTGCCGACACGCATCGCCGGGCTGCTGGACGGCCACGTGGGCCTCAGCGTCGGGCTGATCACCGCGATTCCGTGGATCTGTGCCCTGCTGGTGACCCGCCTGGTGACCCGCTATGCCGACCGCAGTGGTCAGCATCAGCGCCTGGCGGTGGTGATGCTGACCATGGCCGCCCTGGGCATCGCTTCCTCCGCACTGGGTAGCAGCATGGTCCCGGTGGTCCTGGCCTTCTGTTTCGCCGCCGCCGGCTTCGTCGCGGTGCAGCCGCTGTTCTGGACCATCCCCACCGGCTATCTCAGCGGTGCCGCGGCGGCCGGCGGCATCGCCCTGATCAACTCCATCGGCAACCTCGGCGGCTTTGTCGCGCCGAACCTCAAGACCCTGATGGAAACCCAGTTTGCCGATCCACGTGCGGGGATGTTCGCCCTGGCTCTGGTAGGCATCCTCGGCGCCATCCTGTTGTCACGCCTGAATACTCGGCACACCCCGACAGCTCCCAAACAGCTCACACCGTCCCAGGTCGGCTGATCACTACCCACGCCTTGCAAGGAAACCCCCTGATGAAAATCACCGCGATCCGTACCCGTGTATTCGAATGGAAAGGCAAAGTCGTGCCACCTCAGGCGCACTTCTGCACCAATGCCACGGACATCCTCTTCGAGCGTGGCGATGCCATGGGCTCGTTCCGTTTCCACGGCTGGCTGGTGGTGGAAGTGGAAACCGACAACGGCCTGGTGGGCATCGGCAATTGCGCCCTGGCGCCGCGGGTGGCCAAGGAAATCATCGACACCTATCTGGCTCCGATCGCCATCGGTGAGGACCCTTTCGACAACGAATACATCTGGCAGAAAATGTACCGTCAGAGTCACGCGTGGGGGCGCAAGGGCATCGGCATGGCGGCCATCTCGGCGATCGACATCGCCCTCTGGGACATCATGGGCAAAGCGGTGAACAAGCCGGTGTTCAAGCTCCTCGGCGGGCGCACCAAGGACAAGATCTGGACCTACGCCTCCAAGCTCTACGCCAATGACAATCTCGACCTGTTCCTCGAAGAGGCCCAGGGCTACCTCAACCAGGGTTTCACTGCGCTGAAGATGCGCTTCGGCTACGGTCCCAAGGACGGCCCGGCCGGCATGCGCCGCAACATCGAGCAGGTACGCGCTCTGCGCGAACTGGCCGGCCCGGATGTGGACATCATGCTCGAGTGCTATATGGGCTGGACCCTGGAATACGCCCGGCGCATGTTGCCCAAGCTGGCGGAGTTCGAGCCGCGCTGGTTGGAGGAGCCGGTGATCGCCGACGACCTTGAAGGCTACGTCGAACTGAAGAAGATGGGCATCATGCCGATCTCCGGCGGTGAGCACGAGTTCACCTCCTATGGCTTCAAGGACTTGCTGGAACGCCGCGCCGTCGACGTGATCCAGTACGACACCAACCGCGTCGGCGGCATCACCGCCGCGCGCAAGATCAACGCCATGGCCGAAGCCTGGTCGGTGCCTGTGATTCCCCATGCCGGGCAGATGCACAACTACCACTTGACCCTGTCCACCACGGCCTCGCCGATGGCCGAGTTCTTCCCGGTGTTCGACGTCGAGGTCGGCAACGAACTCTTCTACTACGTGTTCAAGGGCGAGCCGCAGCCAGTCAAGGGCTACATCCAGCTCGATGACCACAAGCCGGGCCTGGGCCTGGAAATCTGCGAAGACTACCTGAGCGAATTCAACATCATCGAATAAGCCTCGGGCGCCGCTTGCGGGCGGCGCCGTACACACCTATGGGAGAGCGAACATGCGCTTGATTCAATTTGCCAGCAGCACCGGTCAGCGTCAGGTCGGAGTGATCGAAGAGCAGCAAGTGCGAGTATTGCGCAACACCTCCAGCACCCGTGAACTGGCCCTGGAGGCGATCCGCAACCAGCGCAGCTTGCAGCAGGAAGCGCAGCTGCGCGGCAGTGATCCGGGACCGGACTATGCACAGCTGTTGCAGCAGGGCCGGGTGCTGCCGCCCCTGGACCATGAGGACCCGGCCCATTGCCTGATCAGCGGCACCGGCCTGACCCACCTGGGCAGCGCCTCGACCCGGGACAAGATGCACCAGCATGACGGCGAGGTCGAAGCGGGCATGACCGACACCATGCGCATCTTCAAATGGGGCCTGGAAGGCGGCAAGCCCGAGGCCGGGCAAGTGGGGGCCCAGCCGGAATGGTTCTACAAGGGCGACGGCAGCATTGTCGTGCGTCCCGGCGGCGATTTTCCGCTGCCGCCGTTTGCCGAGGATGGGGGGGAGGAACCGGAGCTCACCGGCCTTTATGTGATCGGTGATGATGGACTGCCGTACCGCGTTGGTTATGCCCTGGGCAACGAGTTCTCCGACCATGTGATGGAGCGGCGCAACTACCTGTACCTGGCCCACTCGAAGCTGCGCTACTGCGCCTACGGCCCGGAATTGCGGGTCGGCGAACTGCCCCGGCACCTGGTGGGCCGCAGCCGCATTATCCGCAACGCTGAAGTGCTCTGGGAAAGGGAGTTTCTCAGCGGTGAGGACAACATGTGCCATAGCCTGGCCAACCTCGAATACCACCACTTCAAGTACGCGCAGTTCCTGCGTCCCGGCGACGTCCATGTGCACTACTTCGGCACCGCCACCCTGTCCTTTGCCGACGGTGTACGCACGCGCCCCGGCGACCGCTTCCAGATCAGCCTCGAAGCCTTCGGCGCGCCCCTGGAAAACACCATCGGTGCAAGCGTCCAGCCCTTGGCCATCGGCCAGGTACGGGCCCTGTAAATCTTCAACCACCGGCCTCTGGCGCCGGTCAAGGAATTCTCATGACTCGCTTGTCTGGACACAACTACATTGGTGGCGCCCGCAGCGCTCTGGGCGAGGTGCAGTTGCACAGCCTGGATGCCAGCAGTGGCCAAGCCCTGCCGGGAAGCTTCTTTCAGGCGACCGCGGCGGAAGTGGATGCCGCGGCCCGGGCCGCGGCGCTGGCCTACCCGCTGTACCGCAACCTCAGCGCCGAGCGGCGTGCGCAGTTTCTCGATGCCATTGCCGATGAACTGGACGGCCTCGGGGATGACTTCATCGCCACTATCTGCCGGGAAACTGCCTTGCCCGCCGGGCGCATTCAGGGCGAGCGAGGGCGTACCAGCGGCCAGTTGCGTTTGTTCGCCAGGGTCCTGCGTCGGGGCGACTTCTATGCTGCACGCATCGATCGCGCCTTGCCCCAGCGCCAGCCGCTGCCGCGCCCGGACCTGCGCCAGTACCACATCGGCCTGGGCCCGGTGGCGGTGTTTGGTGCCAGCAACTTCCCCCTGGCGTTCTCCACCGCCGGTGGCGACACCGCTGCGGCCCTGGCCGCCGGTTGCCCGGTGGTGTTCAAGGCCCACAGCGGGCACATGGCGACCGCCGAGTGGGTGGCGGACGCGATCATCCGCGCGGCGCAGCGCAGCGGGATGCCCGCCGGAGTGTTCAACATGATCTACGGAGCCGGGGTCGGGGAGTGGCTGGTCAAGCACCCGGCGATCCAGGCGGTGGGCTTTACCGGCTCCCTCAAAGGTGGCAATGCCTTGTGCCAGATGGCCGCGACCCGGCCGCAGCCGATCCCGGTGTTCGCCGAGATGTCGAGCATCAACCCGGTGATCCTGCTGCCCGAGGCTCTCAGGGTCCGGGGTTCGCAGATCGCCGCCGAACTGGCGGGTTCGGTGACCTTGGGTGCGGGTCAGTTCTGTACCAATCCTGGCCTGATCATCGGCCTGCGCTCGCCGCAGTTCAGCGCCTTTCTCCAGCAGTTCAGCACGCAGATGGACCAGCAGGCGCCGCAGACCATGCTCAACAGCGGCACGCTGGTCAGCTATTGCCAGGGGCTTGCAGCCTTGCACCAGCATCCACGTCTGCGGCACCTGGCGGGGCGGCCACAGCAGGGCGCCCAGGCACAGGCTCAGCTATTTCAGGCCGATGTCAGCCTGTTGCTGGAGGGCGATGAACTGCTTCAGGAGGAAGTCTTCGGCCCGGCCAGCATCGTCATCGAAGTGGCGGATCAGCGTGAACTGGCGGCGGCCTTGCAGGGGCTGCGTGGGCAACTGACCGCGACCTTGATCGGCGAGGAACAGGAACTGCTGGAGCATCGCTGGCTCAGTGAGGTCTTGCAGGAAAAGGTCGGCCGGCTATTGCTCAATGGCTATCCGACCGGGGTCGAAGTCTGCGATGCGATGGTTCACGGCGGGCCTTATCCGGCAACGTCGGATGCCCGTGGCACCTCGGTGGGCAGCCTGGCGATCGCGCGCTTCCTGCGCCCGGTATGTTTCCAGAACTACCCGGACGCGCTGCTGCCTGAAGCCCTGCGCAATGCCAACCCGCTGGGTATACGACGCCTGGTGGACGGAGAAATGAGCAACGCCGCGCTTTGACCCTGGGCGGCCGCAACAGGCCTTGAGCAGATGCCGGCAGCCTGTTTCAGGCTGCGGCCTTTGCCGCCGGTCTGAGCACCAGCCACAGCGCGGCGGCAATCAGCGCGCCGCCATACAGGTGGGCCATGGACAGCGGCTCGTCCAGCAGCAACGCGCCCCACAGCACGCCGAATGGCGGGATCATGAAGGTCACGGTCATCGAACGTACCGGGCCGATGGCGCTGAGCAGGCGGAAATACAGCACGTAGGCAAACGCGGTGCAGCCCAGCCCCAACCCCAAAAGCGATAGCCACACGCTCCAGCCACCCCAGCTGGGGGGCGGCTGGCTGATGGCGTTGTAGGCGAACAGCGGCAACAGCAGCAGGGTCGCTCCCAGCATGCTGCCCAGGGCCGACAGGCGGCTGTCCAGGCCGCCGGCCTGGTCCAGCCAGCGTCGGGCGAGGAACCCGGCGAAGCCGTAGCAGGTGGTGGCCATCAAGCAGGACAGGGCACCCAGCAGCAGGTCTTGGTCGAAGGCCACGGGGCCGGCGCGGGTCAGGATGCCGACGCCGAGCAGGCCCAGGCAGACCCCGGCGAATTTGCTCGGGGTCAGGCGTTCATGGAAAAACAGGCCGCCGATCAACACCCCCATCAACGGCGTGGTGGCATTGAAGATCGCCGAGTAGCCGGCGGGCAGCACCTGGGCCGCCACCGAGTACATCGTCGCGGGTATCCCGGAGTTGATCACCCCGAGCAGCAGCACGGTCTTGAGCTTGCCGCGAAAGTTCCAGTCGACCCGCATCAACGCCAGCATCACCAGCAGCCCGAGCGCGGCGATGGACACCCGGAAGAAGGCCGTGGGCACGCTGCCCAGCACCGGGGCGATGATGCGCATGAACAAGAAGCTCGCGCCCCAGATGGCGGCCAGCGACAGCAGGCGCAGCAGATCGACAGGTTTCACAGGAGGTTCCTTGGGTTCGGGGCGAGGGATCTTGCCCAGCGTGGCCGGGCATGGCAAACCTTATTGGCGCACGGGGCGAAGAAAACCCGCACCCCGATTGTTGCGTTCAATCCTGCGTTGCAGAGGCCTGGAGACAGAGCGACCGCCGGGTCATTTTTCGGCGTACGTCCCATCACAAAAATACGCTTCTCTTCACCTCGTTTCACTGGCTAAGCTCTGGCATCGTAAATTCCCGCAGAGGTCTCTTTATGTCGCAGTCATGGCCCGCCGCCGATATCGCTCGCATGATCCTCGATGGCTTCGACGACTACCGCGAGCACTTTCGCCAGATCACCGACGGCGCCCGGCAACGCTTCGAGCAGGCGCAGTGGCAGCAAGCGCAAAAGGCCTCGGCAGCGCGGATCAACCTGTATGAAGAGAAGGTGGGCGAGACCGTGGCCCGCCTGCACCAGGCCTTCAGCACCGAGGCGTTGATGGAGGTCAGCCAGTGGCCATTGGTGAAAAGCGCCTACATCAGCCTGATCGACCTGCGCTTTGACGATGAGCTGTCCGAGACCTGGTACAACTCGATCTTCTGCGGCCTGTTCAGCCACGACCTGATCAGCGACGGCTGCATGTTCATCCACACCACCCGGCCCAGCCTGCGCCGGGCCCGGGCCGCGCAGACCCGCAGCTACCACCCCAAGGGCAACCTGGCGACGATGCTCGAACAGGTATTCGCCGACTACCGCTTCAGCGAGGACTACGCCGACCTGCCGGGGGACCTGCGGCGCCTGGAGGCGCAATTGCGGGAGAACCTGCCGGACTGGGTGTGCAAGGACCCGGAACTGACCCTCGAGCTGTTCTCCTCGGTGCTCTACCGCAACAAGGGCGCCTACCTGGTGGGGCGCATCTTCACCCATGAAGAGCAGTGGCCGCTGGTGATCCCGCTGCTGCACCGCGAAGGCCGGGGGATCCAGATCGACGCGCTGATCACCGACGAGGCGGACGTCTCGATCATCTTTTCCTTCACCCGTTCCTACTTCATGGTGGACGTGCCGGTGCCGGCGGAATTCATCGGCTTTCTCAAGCGCATCCTGCCGGGCAAGCACATCGCCGAGCTGTACACCTCCATCGGTTTCTACAAGCACGGCAAGTCGGAGTTCTACCGTGCCCTGATCAACCACCTGGCCAGCACCGACGATCGCTTCATCATGGCCCCCGGGGTGCGCGGCATGGTCATGAGCGTGTTCACCCTGCCGGGCTTCAACACCGTGTTCAAGATCATCAAGGACCGCTTCTCACCGTCGAAGAACGTCGACCGGGCCACGGTGATCGAAAAATACCGGCTGGTGAAAAGCGTGGATCGGGTGGGCCGCATGGCCGATACCCAGGAGTTCGCCGACTTCCGCTTCCCCCTGAGCAAGTTCGACCCGGCGTGCCTTGAGGAACTGCTGGAGGTGGCGCCCTCCACGGTGGCGGTCGAAGGCCAGACGGTACTGATCCGCCACTGCTGGACCGAGCGGCGCATGACCCCGCTCAACCTCTACCTGGAGCATGCCAACGAAGCCCAGGTGCGCGAGGCCCTGGAGGACTACGGCCTGGCGATCAAGCAGCTGGCGGCGGCCAACATCTTCCCCGGCGACATGCTGCTGAAGAACTTCGGCGTCACCCGCCATGGCCGGGTGGTGTTCTATGACTACGACGAAATCTGCTTCCTCACCGAAGCCAACTTCCGCCATATTCCGGCCCCCCGTACCCCGGAAGATGAAATGGCTTCCGAGCCCTGGTACTCCATCGGCCCCCACGACGTGTTCCCCGAGGAGTTCCCGCCGTTCCTGTTCGCCGATGCCGGCCAGCGCAAGCTGTTCGACCAGTTGCACGGCGAGCTGTACAACGCCGATTACTGGAAGGGCCTGCAAGAGGCCATCCGCGCCGGCAAGGTGATCGATGTCTTCCCTTACCGGCGCCAAGGCCTGGAAGACGAATAAATAGAAGCGCAGGAGCCGGCCTGCCGGCGAAGGCGTCCTCACTGGCCCCTTCGCCGGCAAGCCGGCGCCTACGTATTGCATGGACTTTTCTGCGACAATCGCGCCCTGCCCAAATAGACGACCCTTGCGTACCTGATGACTGACGAATCGCCTGCAATCGACCAACTGCTGAAAAACCTCGATCACGCCATGCTCGGCGACCGTCACCGGTTGCGCCGGCAGTTGCTCGAACTGCGCAAGAAGCCCGACGAGGCCAAGCTCGCCCAGTGGCTGGAGCGCATGCAGGCTTCTTGCAACCTGGTGACGGCGCGTCGCCAGAGCGTGCCGCAGATCCGCTATGACGACAGCCTGCCCATTGCCGCCAAGCGCGACGAGATCAAGGAGGCGCTGCTCAAGCATCAGGTGCTGATCATTGCCGGCGAGACCGGCTCGGGCAAGACCACCCAGTTGCCGAAGATCTGCCTGGAAATCGGTCGTGGCCAACATGGCCTGATCGGCCATACCCAGCCCCGGCGGATTGCCGCCCGCAGCGTGGCCAGCCGGGTCGCCGAAGAGCTGGCCACGCCCCTGGGCTCGCTGGTGGGCTACCAGGTGCGCTTCGAGGACCAGAGCGATGCCAGCACCCTGATCAAACTGATGACCGACGGCATCCTGCTGGCGGAAACCCAGAACGATCGCTACCTGGAACGCTACGACACGATCATCGTCGACGAGGCCCACGAGCGCAGCCTGAACATCGACTTCCTCCTCGGCTACCTCAAGACCCTGCTGCCGCGGCGCCCGGACCTGAAGGTCATCATCACCTCGGCGACCATTGACCTGGAGCGCTTCTCCAAGCACTTCGATAACGCACCGATCGTCGAGGTGTCCGGCCGTACCTTCCCGGTGGAAACCTGGTATCGCCCCTTGACCCTGGAACAGGACGAGGAGGGCAACCGGGTCGAGGACGACCTCACGGTGGACCAGGCGATCCTCGCCACCCTGGATGAAATCGCCGCCCATGAACGCAGTGAAAGGCGCAGCCCCGGGGACGTGCTGGTGTTCCTGCCCGGCGAGCGGGAGATCCGCGACGCCGCGGAGATGCTGCGCAAGGCCCAGCTCAAGCACACCGAGATCCTGCCGCTGTACGCGCGCCTGTCGCCGGCGGAACAGCAGCGCATCTTCCAGTCCCACCCGGGCCGCCGCGTGGTGCTGGCCACCAACGTCGCCGAAACCTCGCTGACCGTGCCGGGCATCCGCTACGTGATCGACAGCGGCACCGCGCGCATCAGCCGCTACAGCTACCGGGCCAAGGTCCAGCGCCTGCCCATCGAGGCGATTTCCCAGGCCAGCGCCAACCAGCGCAAGGGCCGTTGCGGCCGGGTCGAACCGGGGATCTGCGTGCGCCTGTACAGCGAGGAAGATTTCCTCGGCCGGCCGGAATTCACCGACCCGGAGATCCTGCGTACCAACCTGGCGGCGGTGATCCTGCAGATGCTGCACCTGCGCCTGGGGGAAATCACCGCCTTCCCGTTTATCGAACCGCCGGATGGCAAGGCCATCAGTGACGGTTTCAACCTGCTGCAGGAACTCTCGGCAGTCGACCGCAACAGCCAGCTGACGCCACTGGGCCGGCAACTGGCGCGCCTGCCGGTGGATCCGCGCATGGGCCGCATGCTGCTGGAAGCGGCCAAGCTCGGCAGCCTCCAGGAAGTGCTGATCGTCGCCAGCGCCATGTCGATTCAGGACCCCCGCGAGCGTCCGCCGGAGCGTCAGCAGGCCGCTGACCAGGCCCACGCCCAGTGGAAGGACGTGGACTCGGACTTCGCCGGGCTGGTGAACCTGTGGCGCGGCTTCGAAGAACAGCGCCAGGCCCTGACCGCCAGCCCGCTGCGCAACTGGTGCCGCAAGAACTTCCTGAACTACCTGCGCCTGCGTGAGTGGCGTGATTCGCACCGGCAATTGAGCCTGATCTGCCGCGACCTGCAACTGAGCCTGAACAAGGAGCCGGCGGACTACCCGAAACTGCACAAGGCGGTGCTGGTGGGGCTGCTGAGCCAGATCGGCCAGAAGACCGAAGACGGCGACTACCTGGGGGCCCGCCAGCGGCGCTTCTGGATCCACCCGTCCTCGGGCCTGGGCAAGAAGCGCCCGCAATGGCTGATGACCGCCGAGCTGGTGGAAACCACCAAGCTCTATGCGCGCATGGTGGCCAAGATCGAGCCGGACTGGATCGAGCCCCTGGCCGGCCATCTGGTGAAGAAGAACCACTTCGAGCCCCATTGGGAGAAGAAGCGCGGCCAGGTAGTGGCCTACGAGCAGATCACCCTGTTCGGCCTGATCGTGGTCGGCCGCCGGCCGGTGCATTACGGCCCGGTGGACCCGGTGGTGTCCCGCGAGCTGTTTATCCGCGAGGCCCTGGTGCGTGGCGAAATCCAGTCCAAGGCCAAGTGCCTGAGCGCCAACACCCAGTTGCTGGAGCAGCTCGATGCCCTGGAAGCCAAGGCCCGGCGCCGCGACATCCTGGCCGACGAGGAAACCCTGTTCGCCTTCTACGACGCGCGCCTGCCAGCGGAGATCCACCAGACCGCGACCTTCGACAGCTGGTACCGGGTGCACAGCCAGAAGAACCCGCAGTTGTTGATCATGCGCGAGGAAGACGTGCTGGCCCGCGAGGCCAGCGAGGTCACCGCCAAACAGTACCCGGACACCCTGCATATCGGTGACCTGGAACTGGCCCTGAGTTACCACTTCGAACCCAACCACCCCCGGGACGGCGTGACCCTGCGGGTGCCGGCGCCGCTGCTGCCGGCACTGCCCGCCGAACGCCTGGAATGGCTGGTGCCGGGGCTGATCGAGGCCAAGTGCATCGCCTTGGTGCGCAACCTGCCCAAGGCCCTGCGCAAGAACTTCGTGCCGGTGCCGGACTTCGTCAAGGCGGCCCTGCAGCGCATGGTCTTCGCCGAGGGTTCGCTGCCCCAGGCTTTGGGCCGCGAGTTGCTGCGCATGACCGGGGCGCGGGTCAGCGACGAAGCCTGGAGCGAAGCCGAACAACAGGTGGAAAGCCACCTTCGGATGAACCTGGAAATTGTCGACGCCCAAGGCAAGTTCCTTGGCGAAGGCCGCGACCTGGCCGAACTGACCGCGCGTTTCGCCGAAGCCAGCCAGGCCGCCCTGGCGGTGCCGCAGACCGCCAAGAGCCAGCAACCGGTGCAAGCCAAGGTATTTGCCGCGGTGGCGGAAAAGACCCAGCAGAAGATCGCCGGGCTGTCGATGACGGTGTACCCGGCCCTGGTGGAGGAGGCGGGTACGGTCAAGGAAGGGCGCTTCTCCACTGCGGCCGAAGCCGAGTTCCAGCATCGCCGGGCCTTGCAGCGCCTGCTGTTGCAGCAACTGGCCGAGCCGGCCAAGTTCCTGCGGGGCAAGTTGCCGGGCCTTACCGAGCTGGGCCTGCTGTACCGCGAACTGGGCCGGGTCGATGCGCTGGTGGAGGACATTCTCCTGGCCAGCCTCGACAGTTGCATTCTTGAAGGCGAGGCCGTGCTGCCTCGGGACGGCGCGGGCCTGGCGTCCCTGGCCGAGCGCAAGCGTGGTGCCTGGACCGAGCACGCCGAGCGCCTGGCACGCCTGACCCTGGAAATCCTCAAGCTCTGGCACGGCCTGCAAAAGCGCTTCAAGGGCAAGATCGACCTGGCCCAGGCCGTGGCCCTCAACGACATCAAGGCCCAGCTGGCGAACCTGGTGTACCCGGGCTTTGTCCGGGAAACCCCGGCCCTGTGGCTCAAGGAACTGCCGCGTTACCTCAAGGCCGTGGAACTGCGCTTCGAGAAACTCGGCAGCCAGGTGCAGAAGGACCGGGTCTGGAGCAGCGAGCTCACGGGCCTGTGGAACCAGTACCAGACCCGGGCCCAGAAGCATGCCCAGGAAGGCAAGCGCGACCCGCAACTGGAGCTGTACCGCTGGTGGCTGGAGGAGTACCGGGTATCCCTGTTCGCCCAGCAGTTGGGGACCAAGGTGCCGATTTCCGACAAGCGCCTGAGCAAGCAGTGGAGCCTGGTCGACGCCTGATCTAAAGCCCTTTTTAGGCGCTGGCGTGCCAGCGAAAGCGCCGCCAGGGTCGATACAGGGTTGGCTCCGTCGATCTTGCAGTTGCGGCGAAATGACGGAGGTTATGGCAAACTCCGCCGTCATAAATGCCGGCCCCGGCTATCTGCATTGCAGGCAGCCCGGGCGAATCGGAATAAAGCGATGCCAGAAACGGCTCCCTTGGCGGGAGTCGTCCCTTTACGGTTTGGTACGTGAGTGCCAATACCTTCTGCCTCAACACATTAGAGGAACGACCGTGCACAACGTCGTCATCAGCGGCACCGGCCTGTTTACCCCGGCCAACAGCATCTCCAACGAAGAGCTGGTGGAATCGTTCAATACCTACGTCCACCAGTTCAACAGTGACAACGCTGCCGCCATTGAGCGCGGCGAAGTGCAGGCCCTGACTGAATCCAACGCTGCCTTCATCGAAAAGGCCTCGGGCATCAAGAGCCGCTTCGTCATGGACAAGGACGGCATCCTCGACCCGCAGCGCATGGCTCCACGCCTGCCGGAACGCTCCAACGACGAATGGTCGGTACTCTGCCAGATGGCCGTGGCTGCCGCCGAGCAAGCCCTGCAGCGGGCCGGCAAGACTGCCGCCGACATCGACGGGGTGATCGTCGCCTGCTCCAACCTGCAGCGTGCCTACCCGGCCATCGCCATCGAAGTCCAGGCCGCACTGGGCATCCAGGGTTTTGGCTTCGACATGAACGTGGCCTGCTCCTCGGCGACCTTCGGTATCCAGGCGGCCTGCAACAGCGTGCAACTGGGCCAGGCCCGGGCAATTCTGATGGTCAACCCGGAAGTCTGCACCGGGCACCTGAACTTCCGTGACCGCGACAGCCACTTCATCTTCGGCGACGCCGCCACCGCGGTGGTCATCGAACGCGCCGACCTGGCCACCTCCGAGCACCAGTTCGACATCGTCAGCACCAAGCTGCTGACCCAGTTCTCCAACAACATCCGCAACAATTTCGGCTTCCTCAACCGCGCCGCGGAAGAGGGTATCGGCGCCCGCGACAAGCTGTTCGTCCAGGAAGGCCGCAAGGTATTCCGCGATGTATGCCCGATGGTGGCCGAGCTGATTGCCGCGCACCTGGAAGAAAACCAGCTCAATGTCAGCGACGTGAAGCGCTTCTGGCTGCACCAGGCCAACCTCAGCATGAACCACCTGATCGTCAAGAAACTCCTGGGCCGCGAAGCCTCGGTGGAAGAGGCGCCGGTGATTCTCGACACCTACGCCAACACCAGCTCGGCGGGTTCGGTGATTGCCTTCCACAAGTACCAGGATGACCTGGCCAGCGGTTCCCTGGCCGTGCTCAGCTCCTTTGGCGCCGGTTACTCGATCGGTAGCGTCCTGTTGCGCAAGCGTTGATCTAGGCTGATGGGGGTGTGGCGCCGGGCGGCATTGGCGCGTCACACCCTCTCGAACCTGCATGATTGAACGAGGCACGAATGGCTGCTGCTGATGACACGCAACTGCTAGAACGCCTGCTGGCGGGCGAACAGAAGGCTTACAAGGAACTGGTCGGCACCTACCAGAGCGCCATGCGCGCGGTGGCCTACGCCATTGTCGGCAACCGCCACGCCGACGAAGTGGTACAGGACGCCTGGCTGTCGGTGGTGCGCAACCTGGCGGGTTTCCAGGGGCGTTCCAGCCTCAAGACCTGGCTGCTGACCATCACCGCCAACGCGGCCAAGAGCCGCTACAAGCAAAATCGCCGGGAAGTGTTGCTCGATGACCTGCCGGCGCCCCATGGCACGGTAGGCGATGAGCGCTTTTCTTCCTCGGACGGCCACTGGCTGGTGGCGCCTTTCGCCTGGCATGAAGATACCCCCGAAGCCCTGCTGACCGAGTCCGAGCTGCGCGAGTGCCTGGAGCACACCCTGCTCAGCCTTTCCGAGTTGCAAAGCAGTGTCCTGTTATTGCGCGAACGCCAGGGCCTGGAGCTGGAAGAGATCTGTAACCTTTTGGGGCTCACGCTCTCCAATGTCCGGGTACTGCTGCACCGGGCGCGTCTGAAGGTCTTCGCCACCGTGGAGCATTTTGAGGAGACCGGCCAATGCTGACCTGTAAGGAACAAGTGGCACGATCCAGCGATTATCTCGATGGCCAGTTGAGCTTTCGCGAGCGCTTGATGGTGCGCCATCACCTGTTGTTCTGCCCCAATTGCCGGCGTTTCATTCGCCAGATGCGCCTGCTCCAGGCCACCTTGCGGGTGCTTCCGGAGCCGCCTCTGGAAGGCCTCGACGAACTGGCCGAGCGCCTGGCTTCCGAGCGCCACAACGACCGCTGATCCTGCCTCCCCCCATGACTCTGTAGCCGCAGCCAAGCCCCGGCGAGGCTGCGAAAAGGCCCCCAGGGCCTTGCTTGACGGTTGCCCGCCTAACCTCCAGCGCCCTCAGGATCGCGGCGTCTCCTACGGAGCCGTTCGCCGCCTCGCCGGGGCTCTGCGGCGGCTACAGACGCCACATGAAACTGTCATCCGATCAAAGGTGACAGTGTTCTTGTGTCCCCCTATTCCCCCGCAAAACCCAGAGCAAGGGCTCTAGTACAGGCTTTTTGCCTTATTTCAATTCGAAGTAAAAAAGTTCCCCTGTAATCAAATCTTTATCTATCAGCAACCCGGCTGAAATAACCCCTCGCCAAGATTCCCACCCAACACCAGCGGGCCAACCCCGCGTGTTTTCCAACGCTACAGACCACCAATTAGGGGAACTCTTCGATGATCCGTAAGCACTTCGCCGGTTTTGCCGCCAGCGCCCTGGCCCTGGCAGTAACCGCCCAGGCTTTCGCTGGCACCGTCACCACCGACGGCGCCGATATCGTAGTCAAAACCAAGGGCGGCCTTGAGGTTGCTACCACCGACTCCGCATTCAGCTTCAAGCTGGGCGGTCGTCTGCAAGCCGACTATGGCCGTTTCGACGGGTTCTACACCAAGAATGGTGACAGCGGCGACGGCGCGTACTTCCGCCGCGCCTATCTGGAATTGGGCGGCACCGCCTACAAGGATTGGAAATACCAGATCAACTACGACTTCTCCCACAACTCGGGCACCGCCGATGACGGTTACTTCGACGAGGCGTCCATCTCCTACGTCGGCTTCAAGCCGGTGACCATCCGCGCCGGTCGCTTCGACGAAGACTTCGGCCTGGAGAAGGCCACCAGCTCCAAGTGGGTTACTGCCATGGAGCGTAACGCCGCCTACGAACTGGCCGACTGGGTCAACTCCCACGAGAACGGCATGGGCCTGCAGGTCAGCTCGGTGGTTGCCGACATGGCCTATCTGTCCGGCAGCGTGGCGGCCAAGGACATCAACGACAAGGACGGCGACAGCGTCAAGCAGTTCAACGCCCGTGCCGTGTTCGCCCCGATGCACGAAACCGGCAACGTCCTGCACTTCGGTCTGGACTTTGCCAGCCGTGATGTGAGCGACACCGCTTTCGACTCGCGGATTCGCCCACGCCTTGGCGTGCGTGGTATCGCCACCAACGGCGGCAACGATGCTGGCACCAACGGCAACCGTGCCACCTTCGGCGGCGGTGCCGGCCTCAATGCTTCGAACCAGACGGCCGTGGGCGCCTATGACAACGACCGGGTGTTCGGCGGTGAATTCGCCTTCGCCACCGGCCCGTTCTCGGCCCAGGCGGAATACCTGACCCGCAAGCTGCAGGCCGACAGCAACGCCTACAAGGACGTCAAGGCCACCGGTTTCTACGGCCAACTGGCCTATACCCTGACCGGCGAGGCCCGGGTGTACAAACTCGACGGCGCCAAGTTCGACACCATCAAGCCCGAGAACAAGCAGTACGGTGCCTGGGAAGTGTTCTACCGCTACGACAACATCAAGGTCGATGACAAGAACGTCGTAGCCGCCACCGCCACCCGTGACGTCGGCGATGCCAAGGCCACCATGAACACCATCGGGGTCAACTGGTACGCCAACGAGGCGATCAAGATTTCCGCCAACTACATCAAGGTCAACACCGACAAGATCACCAACAACGTTGGCGATGACAGCGGCGATGCCCTCGTAGCCCGCGTGCAGTACGTGTTCTAAAGCTGTTGCAACACCCAGGTAGAGCTCTTTCTCATCCGTTATAGCTCCTCTCGTTTTTGACCCCGCCCCGGCGGGGTTTTTTTTGCCCGCTGAACGGGCGCCTCTCAAGGGCAGGCGGTTTCGTGCAGGTACAGCCACTGCGCCGCATCGCCCTGCACGCGAATGATCGCCAGGGACAGGCGCGCGCTTTCGACCTGGCCCAGGCGGTGGGTTTCCTTGTAGTGGATCGCCGCGCTCTGGCCTTCCTGCCACACACAGCGCACCTGGCTGATGCTGATCTCCAGACCGGGGCGTTGGCCCAGGCCTTTGCGAAACAGCTGTTCCACCTGCTGGCGGCCGACCATGGCGCCGCCGGTGGTGACCATCTGGAAGTCTTCGGCGAACAGCCCCAGCAAGGGATCGATGCAGGCCTCGGCATCCCCGCGCTGGTTGGTGAAGACGCTGTGAATCAGTTGGTGAATCCAGTGCACGCTGTATTGCGCCTGTCTAGCGATCGAGTTGGGCATGGGAGGCCTCGGGTGGTGGGAGTCGGTTCAGGGTCAGCAGGGGTAGCAGGCCGGCTGCGGCGGCCAGCAAAAGGCTCAGGTGGTAGGCGCCGGTAACGCCCCGATAACCCAGCAGCAGGTTGTAGAGCATCAGCAGCAAGGCCGCGCCGAGGCTGAAGGCCATCTGCCGGTTGATGTTCCAGATCACGCTGGCCTTGTGCGTATCGGCGCCGTCGAAGTCCAGCAAGGCGGTGGTCTGCGCGGTGTTGGCACCGGCGCCGCCGCCCAGGCCCATCAGCAAGTAGGCCAGGCTGATCAGGGGCAGATCGGCCAGCGAGTCGACCCCGTACAGGCTGGCGATGCCGACGCTGTGCAGCACCAGGGCGATGGCGAACAGCCGTGCGGCGCCCAGGCGATTGTACAAACGTGCGCAGGCGAGCATCGCCAGCAGCGCGCCGGTGGCGTACAGCAGCATGAACATGCCGCTGTGCTGGGCGCTCAGGTGCAGGCTGTCTTGAAGGAAGAACAGGCTCAGCAGATTGACCCCCGTGAAGACCCCGGGGATCGCGTGATAGATAGCCACCGACAGGCCCAGGCGCGGATTTTTCAGCAGCCGCAGTTCGACGATGGGCCGGGCGCAGGCCCGACAGTGACGCCGGTAGCACTCGGCCAATAGCAGGCCGGCAACCAGACCCGGTGCGGCTTGATGGACCGGGTAGCCGCTGCCGTACAGCGACATGCCGAGCAACAGGCCGCCCAGGCTCGCACTCACCAGCAGCAGGCCGCGCAGGTCCGGGCGCGGCGGTGGCGCCGAGCGCTCGGCGTTGATCCAGCACCAGGACAGCAACGCCGCCAGCAGCGACAGCGGCAGGCTGGCGAAGAACACCCAGCGCCAGGAACTGTGGTCGACAATGGCCCCGCCTACCGTGGGCGACAGCGCTGGCGCCAGGAGCGCCACGGCCATCACCAGGGTGGAGATCCGCGCCCGTTGCGTGCCCTGGAACAGGTTGAAGGTCAGTGCCTGCCCCAGGGGAATCAGCAGGCCGCCGGCCATGCCCTGGACCAGCCGCCAGAACACCAGCGGCATGAAGCTGTCGGCCAGCCCGCACATCAGCCCGGCAACGCTGAACAGCAGCATCGAGGCGCAGAGCACCTGGCGGTTGCCGAAACGCGCCGCCAGCCAGGTGCTGATGGCCATCACCAGGGTCAGGCCGAGGATGTAGGCATTGGCGACCCAGGCCACGGCGGCGCTGGACACTTGCAGTTGAGCGGCGATAGTGGGCAGGGCCACCGCCGACATGAAAATGTTGACGCAGTCGATGAAGAATCCGAGAAGGAATACCATCGCCACTTTGTATCTATAAGTCATGCCGTCTCCCTTTTGGCGCGCAGCTTAGGGAGCTTGGGGGCAGGGTGTCGAGGTGCCTATACTTGACGCATTGTTTAATGGGATTTGACAGTGAGCGAAACTTTTCACGGCCAGCTGCACCGGGTACAGACCTTCCTTGCGGTGGTGGACTTCGGTTCATACACCCGCGCGGCGCAGTACCTGGGCATCAGCAAGGCCATGGCCAGCCTGCACATAAAGGCCCTGGAGCAGGCGTTGGCGAGCACCTTGCTGATCCGCACCACGCGGCAGGTGACGCTGACCGAGACCGGCCAGGCCCTCTACGACGAGTTCAAGGGGATTGTCGCCAATATCGACACCGCCTTCGACAATGTGCTGCACGGGCGCGACCGGGTCAGTGGCAAGTTGCGCATCAGCTCCACCGCGGAATATGCCGAGACGTTCGTGTTGCCGATCCTGCCGTTGTTCACCGCGCGTTATCCCGAAGTGCGCCTGAGTTATCACTTCAACTCGTCGTTGAATGATCTGGTGGCGGAAAAGCTCGACTTGGTGATCCGCCTCGGGCACCTGGCGGACTCGGGGTTCAAGGGGCGCCAACTGGCGGACTACGCCATTGTCCTGGTGGCCAGCCCGGCGTTGCTCAAGGACCGGCAGGTGGCGCAGCCTGAAGAGCTCGATGCCTGGCCCTGGATTGGCAACAGCAACCTGGGCGGGCCGCCGGGCTGGACCTTCAGCCATCCGCGCCGTGGCGAGGTGGAGGTCAAGGTCAGCCCCGGGCACGAGTCCAACTCGGCGACGGCGATTCGCGCCATGGCCCTGGCCGGCCTGGGGCTGGCGGTGCTGCCGGAGTGGATGGTCCTCGATGACCTGGGCAACGGGCGGCTGTTACGGGTATTGCCTGAGTACCGGCTGGCCACGCAGCCGGTGCATGTGCTGTTTCCCAACAGCGCGCACCTGCCGCGCAAGTCCCGGGTATTCATCGACTTTCTGGCGGAGCACCTGGGGCGCTAGCGCTGTGGCGGTTTCGGTGAACCCGGGGATGGAGGATACTCCCCGGGTTGTTCGATCTGAATTCCGGGGACCCCGATGCCGCTGCAATCCTTGAACAGCCTGTCCGCCGTCGATCCTGCGCAATGGGATGGCCTGCTCAAGGACGGGCAACCCTTTGTGCGTCACGCCTTTCTCAGTGCCCTGGAAGACAGCGGCAGCCTTGGCCCGCGCTCTGGCTGGCAGGCCGAGCACCTGCTGCATGTCGAAGACGGTCGGCTGCTGGCGGCGCTGCCCAGCTATCGCAAATGGCATTCCTACGGCGAATACGTGTTCGATCATGGCTGGGCGGATGCCTGCGACCGCGCCGGAATCGACTACTACCCCAAGCTGCTGACGGCGGTGCCATTCAGCCCGGTGAGTGGCGCCCGGGTGCTGGCAGCGACCCAGGCGGATGCGCTGGAATTGCTGAAAAGCCTGCCCGGCTACCTGGAGATCGAAGGGCTTTCCAGTGCCCATATCAACTTCACCGACGATTTCAGCGATGCCGCCCTGGAGCAGCAACCGGGCTGGCTGCAGCGCCTGGGCTGCCAATTTCACTGGCAGAACCGTGGCTACCGGGACTTTCAGGATTTCCTCGATGCCTTGAGCTCGCGCAAGCGCAAGCAGATGCGCAAGGAGCGCGAGCAGGTGGCGGGGCAGGGCATTGATTTCCAGTGGCTCGAAGGCCATGAACTGGACCAGGCGCAGTGGGATTTTGTCTACGCCTGCTACGCCAACACCTATGCGGTGCGGCGTCAGTCGCCGTACCTGACCCGGGCGTTTTTCAGCCTGCTGGCCGAGCGCATGCCCGAAGCGATTCGCGTGGTCCTGGCCAAGCAGGGCGGGCGTCCGGTGGCCATGGCCTTCAGCCTGGTGGGCGGCGACAGTTTCTATGGGCGCTACTGGGGCTGCCTGGCGGAGTTCGACCGCCTGCATTTCGAGACCTGTTTCTACCAGGGCATGGAGTACGCCATTGCCCAGGGGCTGCAGCGCTTCGACGCCGGCGCCCAGGGCGAGCACAAGCTGATTCGCGGTTTCGAGCCGGTGCTCACCCGCTCCTGGCACTACCTGCGCCATCCCGGATTGAAGGCTGCGGTGAAGGATTTCCTGCAACAGGAACAGGCCGGAATCCGCGCCTATGCGCAAGAGGCGAGGGACGCCTTGCCCTATCGGCAGGCGTGACCCTCGCCGGCGTTGCTCAGCCGTCTTCCTTGCCCAGCCAGCGATAGACCACGCCGCCGATCACCGCGCCCAGGATCGGCGCCAGCCAGAACATCCATAGCTGCTGCAACGCCCAGCCGCCGACGATCAGCGCCGGGCCGGTGCTGCGGGCCGGGTTGACCGAGGTGTTGGTGACCGGGATCGAGATCAGGTGGATCAGGGTCAGGGCCAGGCCGATGGCGATGGGCGCCAGCCCCGCCGGGGCGCGCTTGTCGGTGGCGCCGAGGATGATCACCACGAACATCAGGGTCATCACCAACTCACAGACAAAACCCGCGGCCATGGAGTAGCCGCCGGGGGAGTGTGCGCCATAGCCGTTGGACGCCAGCCCCGAGGCCAGTTCGAACCCCGGCTTGCCGCTGGCGATGAAGTACAGCAGCGCCGCGGCGATCACCCCGCCGATCACCTGCGCGACGATATAGGCCGGTAGTTCCCTGGCCGGAAAGCGTCCACCCACCACCAGCCCGACGGACACCGCGGGGTTCAGGTGGCAACCGGAGATATGGCCGATGGCGAAGGCCATGGTCAGCACCGTCAGGCCGAAGGCCAGGGCGACCCCGAGCAGGCCGATACCGACGTTGGGAAAGGCCGCCGCCAGCACGGCGCTGCCGCAACCGCCCAGGACCAGCCAGAACGTACCGAGCAATTCGGTGACAGAACGTTTGAACAAAGACATGAGAGAGTCCTTGATAGGTCAACCTATCAACGCGATACAACTGTTATGCATCCCGCAGGTTAACTACAGGTTCCGCTCCGGAACCTAGGCTCAGTACAGCAGGCTTTCGGCGCAATTCCACTCGCCCATGAAAAACGCCAGAGCCCCCTGAAAACGGGGCTCTGGCGCATTGTGCGGCAACTTTCTGTAGCTGATCAGCACCCTGTAGCCGCCGCCGGTCAGTCGATGCCGACGAAGCCTCCGGTCTGGTGCTGCCACAGGCGCGCGTACAAACCGCCGTGGGCCAGTAGTTCGGCGTGGGTACCGGTCTCGGCGATGCGCCCCTGTTCCAGGACCACCAGGCGGTCCATGCGGGCGATGGTGGAGAGGCGGTGGGCGATGGCGATCACGGTCTTGCCTTGCATCAGGGTCTCCAGGCTTTCCTGGATCGCCGCTTCCACTTCCGAGTCCAGGGCCGAGGTGGCTTCGTCCATGATCAGGATCGGCGCATCCTTGAGCAGCACCCGGGCAATGGCGATGCGCTGGCGCTGGCCGCCGGACAACTTGACCCCGCGCTCGCCGACATGGGCATCGAAGCCGGTGCGGCCCTGGGCGTCGGACAACAACGGGATGAACTCGTCGGCACGGGCCTTGCGCACTGCTTCCCAGAGTTGCTCGTCGGTGGCGTCGGGGCGGCCGTAGAGCAGGTTGTCGCGGATCGAGCGGTGCAGCAGCGAGGTGTCCTGGGTGATCATGCCGATGCGTTCGCGCAGGCTTTCCTGGGTTACCCCGGCGATGTCCTGGCCGTCGATGAGGATCTTGCCGCCCTGCAGGTCGTAGAGGCGCAGCAACAGGTTGACCAGGGTCGACTTGCCCGCCCCGGACGGGCCGATCAGGCCGATCTTCTCCCCGGGGCGGATCTCCAGGTTGAGGTCACTGATGACCCGATTGGCCTTGCCATAGTGGAATTCCACATGTTCGAAACGCACGCCGCCCTGGGCCACTGCCAGCTTCGGCGCCTGCTCACGGTCGGTGAGTTGCAGGGGCTGTGCGATGGTCTTCAGGCCGTCCTCGACCATGCCGATGTTTTCGAAGATGCCGTTGATCACCCACATGATCCAGCCGGACATGTTGACGATGCGGATCACCAGCCCGGTGGCCAGGGCAATGGCCCCGGCGCTGATCAGCGACTGGCTCCACAGCCACAGGGCCAGGCCGGTGGTGCTGGCGATCAGCAGGCCGTTGAGGCTGGTGATAGTCACATCCATGGCGGTGACCACGCGCCCGGCCAGCTGGCTCTTTTCGGTCTGCTCGGCGATCGCCTCGCGCGCGTAGCTCTGCTCGAAATGGGTGTGGGCGAAGAGCTTGAGGGTGGTGATGTTGGTGTAGCCGTCGACGATCCGGCCCATCAGCTTGGAGCGGGCGTCGGAGGCGTCCACCGAGCGCTTCTGGATGCGTGGCACGAAGTAGCGCATGGCACCGATGAAGCCGGCGATCCACAGCAGCAGCGGGACCATCAGGCGCCAGTCGGCGTCGGCGAACAGCACCAGGGAGCCGATGGCGTAGATGGTCACGTGCCACAGGGCATCGATCACCTGCACCGAGGAGTCCTGCAGCGAATAGCCGGTTTGCATGATGCGCTGGGCGATGCGCCCGGCGAAGTCGTTCTGGAAGAAGTTCAGGCTCTGGCGCAGCACGTAGCTGTGGTTCTGCCAGCGGATCAGGCTGGTCATGCCAGGGTTGATGGTCTGGTGCATCAAGAGGTCGTGCAGGCCCACCATCAGGGGCCGGAACAGCAGGGTCACCACCGCCATCCAGGCCAGTTCCAGGCCGTGGTCGGTGAACACCTGGACGCTGGGGGTGCCCTGGGCCAGGTCGATGATGGTGCTCAGGTAGCTGAACAGCGACACCTCGATCAGGGCCACGAACAGGCCCACCACCAGCAGGGCGACGAAGCTCGGCCAGGCTTGCTTGATGTAGTGGAAGTAGAAGGGCAGGACCCGGTTGGGCGGGGTGGCGCTGGGGGCGTCGCGGAAGATGTCGATCAGTTGTTCAAAACGACGAAAGAGCATGGGGTCTGAAGCCCGGGGTACGGGCTCTCCTGTGCAGAAAACGGACGGGGCGCCGGGTAGGGCGCCGCCGTCGGGACAGGCTGCGAAGTATCAGTCGATACGCTTGGCCGACTTGATCAGTACCGGGTCGATCGGCACGTTCTGCATGCCCTGCTTGGTGGTGGTCTGGGAGTTGACGATCTGGTCCACCACGTCCATGCCGCTCACCACCTTGGCGAATACGGCGTAGCCGGCATCGCGGCCCGGGTCGAGGAAGGCGTTGTCGGCGACGTTGATGAAGAACTGGCTGGTGGCCGAGTTGGGGTTGGAGGTGCGGGCCATGGACAGGGTGCCACGCACGTTATGCAGGCCGTTGGAGGCTTCGTTCTTGATCGGGTCGCGGGTGTCTTTCTGCACCATCTGCGCGGTGAAGCCACCGCCCTGGACCATGAACCCCGGGATCACCCGGTGGAAGATGGTGTTGGTGTAGAAGCCGCTGTCGACGTAGTCGAGGAAGTTCTTGCTGGAGATCGGTGCCTTGACCGGGTCCAGTTCCACTTCGATCTTGCCGAAGCTGGTGTCCAGCAGGACGTGGGGCGCCTTGGCCGGTTGCGCGGCCATCAGGTTGGCCGCGAAGAGTACGGAGCCGGCGACGAGGGCGATTTTTTTCAGCATGGGTCAGTGATCCTGGGTGGTGGTGTCGACTGTGGTCATGAAGTCCAGCAGGGTTTGGTTGAAGCGCTGCGGCTGGTCCAGCGGCGTGGCGTGTCGGGAGTCCTCGATCACCACCAGCCGCGCGTCCGGCAGCAGTTTGACATAAGCCTCCTTGAGCGCCACCGGGGTGTAGTCGCGGTCGGCGCTGACGACCAGGGTTGGACAGGTGATTCGTGACAGACGTTCCTGAACCCCCCAACCGACGATGGCGTCGAAGCTGGCGAGATAAGCACGTTTGTCGTTTTTTGCCCAGCGCTCGGCCATCTTCTGCCGCAGCTCGCCCTGTTCCGGCTTGGGAAACAGCCGCGGCCCCAGGGCCTTGCCGATAGCGCTCGGGCTCAGCAACCGGGCCAGGCTCCAGCGCTTGAACCACTGCCAGTAGTCGTTGGCGCTGCGCAGCTTGACCTCGGGGCCGCTGTTGACGATGCACAGGCTCTTGAGCAACTGCGGCTGGTCCACCCCCAGCTGAAAACCGATCATGCCGCCCATGGACAGCCCGACATAGTGGGCCGGGCCCAGGTTCAGGTGCTCGATCAGCGCCACGATGTCGGCGGTGAAGCCTTTGATGCTGTAGCGCTCCCGGGGCTTGTCGGAGCGCCCGTGGCCGCGGATGTCCGGGACGATCAGCCGATAGCGGGCCGAGAGCGCGGGGATCTGTTTTTCCCAGTCCAGGGCGCTGGAGCCCAGGCCATGGACCAGCAGCAGGGGGTCGCCCCGGCCGTATTCCTCGTAGTGCAGGGTGCAACCTTCATGCTCGAAATAGGCCATGGCAGAACTCCTGTTCTGGTGGGTGGGGCGTCAGGCTTGCTCGGGGGCGGCAAAGGGCGCATCCAGGGGCGCGGTGTCGAAGGTGCGCAGCAGTTCCACGAGGATCTGCGTGGCCGGGCCCAGGGGTTTGTCCTTGTTGGAGTAAAGGTAGAAGGTCGGGTGGCGGCTGCCGCCCTGGTCCAGGGGCAGGACCTTGAGCAGGCCTTCGCGCAGCTCGCGCTCGATCAGGTGCCGGGGCAGCCAGGCAAAGCCCAGGCCGCTGCCGACGAAGGTCGCGGCGGTGGCCAGGCTGCCCACGGTCCAGCGCTGTTCGGCGCCGAGCCAGCCGACATCTCGCGGTTGCTGGCGGCCGGAGTCGCGGATCACCACTTGCAACTGGCTTTCCAGGTCCTGGAAATGCAGTTCCCGCTGCAGGCGATGCAGGGCGTGTTCCGGGTGGGCCACGGCGACGAACTCCACCGAGCTCATTTCGGTACCCAGGTAGCCGGGAATGTTGAAGCCGCTGATGGCCAGGTCGGCCACGCCTTCGAGCAGCACCTCCTCGACCCCGGACAGCACTTCCTCGCGCAGGCGCACGCGGCAGCCGCGGCTTTGCGGCATGAAGGCGGTCAGGGCGCGTACCAGGCGCGCGTTGGGGTAGGCGGCGTCCACCACCAGCCGCACTTCGGCTTCCCAGCCTTGTTCCATATGGTGGGCCAGGTCTTCCAGCTGGCTGGCCTGCTTGACCAGTTGCCGGGAGCGGCGCAGCAACACGCCGCCGGCTTCGGTGAGCACTGCCTTGCGGCCGTCGATGCGCAGCAGCGGCACGCCGAGCTGGTCCTGCATGCGGGCCACGGTGTAGCTGACCGAGGACTGGGACCGGTGCAGCGCTTCGGCGGCCTGGGCGAAACCGCCGTGGTCGACCACCGCCTGCAGGGTGCGCCATTGATCCAGGGTCACGCGGGGCGCTTTCATGAGGGGCTCCTCTTGTCCTAAGCTGGCGCTCCTTATTGGAGACTGCCGAATGAGAAAATTCTGTTGTGTGTTGCTGGCTCTGTTGCCCTTGAGCGCCTGGGCCTATCCCATCGAGGTCGAGAAGCAGCTCAACGGCCTGAGCATCGATTACACGGCCTACGACACCGATGAAGACATCGGCTCCATCCAGTTGAACAACTACGGCAAGAGCGATGCGCTGTGCTCGGTGGTGTTTCGCAATGGCCCCGAGTCGCCGCGCACCCGCAAGGTGGAAGTCGCCGCAGGGCAGAGCAAGAACGTCACCGCCAAGTTCAACCGCAAGATCATCAAGCTGCGCCTGGACCTGACCTGCCAGGCCAAATGATCGAAGTGGGCCCGGCCCGGCCGGTTGCTGCAGGGCTGGCTCCGCTTATAAACGAATTTGTTGATTGGTTATAGCAGTTATTTGCGCTTTTTCATCGATATCACTCTGTTTAATCTGCGCTCCATCGACTTACGCATACCCCGATGGAGATTTGTGCCATGTCCCGCGTCCTGATCATTGAAAGCAGTGCCCGCCAGCAGGATTCCGTATCCCGCCAGTTGACCCAGACCTTTATCCAGCAATGGCAAGCCGCCCACCCGGGTGATTCGATCACGGTACGCGACCTGGCCCGCAACCCGGTGCCGCACCTGGATGCCAACCTGCTGGGGGGCTGGATGAAACCCGCCGAGCAGCGCAGCGCCGCCGAGCAGGACTCCCTGCAACGTTCCAATGAGTTGACCGAGGAATTGCTGGCTGCCGACGTCCTGGTCATGGCCGCGCCGATGTACAACTTCGCCATTCCCAGCACCCTCAAGGCCTGGCTCGACCACGTACTGCGCGCCGGGGTGACCTTCAAGTACACCGACACCGGGCCCCAGGGCCTGCTCACCGGCAAGCGTGCCTACGTGCTCACTGCCCGCGGCGGTATCTACGCCGGCAGCGCCGCGGACCACCAGGAACCCTACCTGCGCCAGGTGATGGGCTTTATCGGCATCCACGATGTGGAGTTCATCCACGCCGAAGGCCTGAACCTGGGGGGCGATTTCCACGAGAAGGGCCTGAACCAGGCCAACGCCAAGCTGGCCCAGGTGGCCTGAGCCGCGATTCTTGAGCCCAGGCGCCGCTCAGCGAAGGGCTCTGCGGCGCCGTTAATCCGCAGATAATCCACTGATGTTCAAGTAGCGCCTGCGCATCCCCCTTCAAGCCGGTTCGCGCATCGAACCTCCCTTTGCACTGGTTGCTCCTTCAGTGCCGACGCCCGATTGCACGCCTAGCGAGATCGGGCTTTTTTTTGCCCGGGATTTCATCTGAGGGGGCAAAACCGCTATCGTCGCCGCCATTCAAGACGAGGCGAACATGGGCTATCTACTTTTTGTCACGCTGATCCAGGCGTTTTCCTTCAGCCTGATCGGCGAATACCTGGCCGGGCATGTCGACAGTTACTTCGCGGTGCTGGTGCGGGTGCTGCTGGCGGGGCTGGTGTTCATTCCACTGACCCGTTGGCGCCGGGTGGCCCCGGCCTTCATGCGCGGCATGCTGCTGATCGGCGCGCTGCAGTTCGGCATCACCTACGTGTGCCTGTACCTGAGCTTCAGGGTTTTGACGGTGCCGGAAGTGCTGCTGTTCACCATCCTCACGCCGTTGCATGTGACCCTGATCGAAGACGCCCTGAACCGGCGTTTCAACCCCTGGGGCCTGCTGGCGGCGCTGGTGGCGGTGGCAGGCGCGGTGGTGATCCGTTACGACAGCGTCAACCCGGACTTCTTCATGGGCTTCTTGCTGCTGCAACTGGCCAATTTCACCTATGCCGCGGGGCAAGTGCTGTACAAGCACCTGGTGGCGCGCTACCCCAGCGACGAGCCGCACTACCGGCGCTTCGGCTACTTCTACCTGGGGGCGCTGCTGGTGGTGTTGCCGGCGTTCCTGTTGTTCGGCAAGGCCCACTACCTGCCCGACGCGCCGCTGCAATGGGCGGTGCTGCTGTTCCTCGGCCTGGTGTCCACGGCCCTGGGCATGTACTGGTGGAACAAGGGCGCGTGCCTGGTGACGGGCGCCACCCTGGCGGTGATGAACAACCTGCATGTGCCGGTGGGGCTGTTGATCAACCTGCTGATCTGGAACCAGCACGAAGACCTGGGGCGCCTGTTGCTGGGCGGGTTGGTGATTCTGGGGGCGGTGTGGATCAGCCGCCGGGGCGCGGCGCCGCGCCTGACGCCCTAACCTGTAGGAGCCGGCTTGCCGGCGAAAGGGCCAGCAAGCGTTGCGTCTGGCCGGCCAACGCCTTCGCTGGCAAGCCAGCTCCTACCGGGTTACAGAGCCTGCTTCTCTACCGCCGGCACATGGCTGGCGCCCAGCACCGCGGGCAGCAGGCCGGCCCGCAGGTCGGTGCCGCTGGGCTGCTGGTACAGGTTCAGGCCGAACTCCGGCATCACCGCCAGCAGGTAATCGAAGATATCCCCCTGGATGCGCTCGTAATCCACCCACGCGGTGGTGCGGGTGAAGCAGTAGATCTCCAGGGGAATGCCCTGGGCCGTGGTCTGCATCTGGCGCACCATGCAGGTCATGTTCGGCTGGATTTCCGGGTGGCTCTTGAGGTACGCCAGGGCGTAGGCGCGGAAGGTGCCGATGTTGGTCATGCGCCGGCGGTTGGCCGACAGCGCGGCGACATTGCCCTGGGCTTCGTTCCAACTCTTGAGCTCGGCCTGCTTGCGCCCGATGTAGTCGGTGAGCAGGCGCACCTTGCTCAGGCGCACTTCTTCGTCGTCATGCAGGAAGCGCACGCCGCTGGCGTCGATGTACAGGCTGCGCTTGATCCGCCGACCGCCGGACTGCTGCATGCCGCGCCAGTTCTTGAACGATTCGCTCATCAACCGCCAGGTGGGGATGGAGACAATGGTCTTGTCGAAGTTCTGCACCTTGACCGTGTGCAGGGTGATGTCCACCACATCGCCGTCGGCGCCGACCTGGGGCATTTCGATCCAGTCGCCGACCCGCAGCATGTCGTTGCTGGTCAACTGCACGCTGGCCACGAAGGACAGCAGGGTGTCCTTGTAGACCAACAGGATCACCGCCGACATGGCGCCCAGGCCCGACAGCAGCAACAGCGGCGAGCGGTCGATCAGGGTGGCGACGATGATGATCGCGCCAAACACGTACAACACCATTTTCGCCAACTGCACATAGCCCTTGATCGAGCGGGTGCGGGCGTGTTCGGTGCGCGCGTAGATGTCCAGCAGGGCATTGAGCAGGGCGCTCAGGGCCAGGAGCTGGAACAGGATGGTGAAGGCCATGGCCAGGTTGCCGAGGAACAGCAGGCTGGTCTTGCTCAGCTCCGGCACCAGGTGCAGGCCGAACTGGATCACCAGGGATGGGGTCATCTGTGCCAGGCGGTGGAATACCTTGTTGTGGCGCAGGTCGTTGAGCCAGTGCAGGGCCGGCTGGCGGCCCAGCAGCTTGACCGCGTGCAGCACCAGGTAGCGTGCCACTCGTCCGACCAGCAGGGCGACCACCAGTAACAGGGCCAGGCCGATGCCGGCGTGCAGGAGAGGGTGTTGGTCGAGTGCTCCCCAGAGATCCTGGGTATTGAGCCAGAGCTGTTTGAAATCCATGGGCTAAAACGATTCTTCTATAAGGCACAGGAGGGGGATTAGAGCATTTAACCCTGGGAAAGTTACGGTTAAGGACAAATCGGTTAACAAAAAACCAACTCTTTGCCACCGTTTGCACAAAGAAACTCGGCCTTCGCGCTCGAAACCGGTACCCTATGCAGCTGTTTTTTTGCATATCTTCGAGGTAGCACCCGTGTTTTCCCAATTCGCCCTGCACGAACGCCTGCTCAAAGCCGTGGCCGAGCTTAAATTTGTCGAGCCGACGCCGGTGCAAGCAGCGGCTATTCCGCTCGCGCTGCAAGGGCGTGACCTGCGGGTGACGGCACAGACCGGTAGCGGCAAGACCGCGGCTTTCGTCCTGCCGATCCTCAATCGCCTGATCGGCCCGGCGAAGATCCGCGTCAGCATCAAGACCCTGATCCTGCTGCCGACCCGGGAACTGGCCCAGCAGACCCTCAAGGAAGTCGAGCGTTTCTCCCAGTTCACCTTCATCAAGTCGGGCCTGATCACCGGCGGTGAAGACTTCAAGGTCCAGGCCGCCATGCTGCGCAAGGTGCCGGACATCCTCATCGGTACCCCGGGGCGCATGCTGGAGCAACTCAATGCCGGCAACCTGGACTTGAAGGAAGTCGAAGTGCTGGTGCTCGACGAAGCCGACCGCATGCTCGACATGGGCTTTGCCGAGGACGTGCAGCGCCTGGTGGACGAATGCCCGAACCGCCAGCAGACCATGCTGTTCTCCGCCACCACTGGCGGCTCCGGCCTGCGGGAAATGGTCGCCAAGGTCCTCAACAACCCTGAGCACCTGCAACTCAACAGCGTCAGCCAGCTGAACGAAACCACCCGTCAGCAGATCATCACTGCCGACCACAACCAGCACAAAGAACAGATCGTCAACTGGCTGCTGGCTAACGAGACCTACCAGAAGGCCATTGTCTTCACCAATACCCGAGCCATGGCCGACCGCATCTACGGCCGCCTGGTGGCCCAGGACTACAAGGCTTTCGTCCTGCACGGTGAAAAGGACCAGAAGGACCGCAAGCTGGCCATCGACCGCCTGAAGCAGGGCGGGGTGAAGATCCTCGTGGCCACTGACGTCGCCGCCCGCGGCCTGGACGTTGACGGCCTGGACCTGGTGATCAACTTCGACATGCCCCGCAGCGGCGACGAATACGTGCACCGCATTGGCCGTACCGGCCGTGCCGGCAACGATGGCCTGGCCATCTCGCTGATCTGTCACGGCGACTGGAACCTGATGTCGAGCATCGAGCGCTACCTCAAGCAGAGCTTCGAGCGCCGCACCATCAAGGAAGTCAAAGGCACCTACAGCGGGCCGAAGAAGGTCAAGGCCTCCGGCAAGGCGGTGGGCGTGAAGAAGAAAAAGACCGACGCCAAGGGCGACAAGAAAAAGGCCGTGGCCAAGGCCCCGACCAAGCGCAAGACCGCCAATCGGCCCAAGAGCGACAGCCTGGTCAGCCAGGATGGCCTGGCGCCGCTCAAGCGCCGCAAGCCACAGGCCCCCGCCGCTGAATAAGCCTGGCGCCTGATACAGACGAAAAGCCCGGACCTGATCCGGGCTTTTTGCTTTGCGGGTGTCAGCTCTCGGCCTTTTTCTCGGCAGTGGCCAGTTCCTTGAGCCGCTGGTCGATCAACTGGCAATTGTCCGGCAGGTCCTTGCTGGAGGTGCTCAGGTCCATCTTCTGCAGTTCGGCGTTGATCTCCTGGGCCTTGGCCGGGTTCTGCTCGGTGATCTTGCTGACTTCCTGGGCCAGCTGTTCGCGCTTGGCGGTGGCTTCGTCCGGGGTGCAGGCCCAGGTGGGCAGGGCGAACAGCAGGCTGCTGGCAAGGGTAAGAATGCTCAGGTTCTTCATGGCGTGGGCCTCGTGATTCGGAACGGGCAGTCATCCGGTTGAGGCAGTGCAGGCAGGGAAAGTTCAGTTGGATTGAGCCGGTGGCCGCGGCTTTGATTGCCGTGCCTGATCAGGAATTCTTCTGCGGCAATTCAGATGGATCTGATTTGCCGGCGTCGCCGATAGCTCTAGCATCCGGCCTTGTAGCAGGGCGCGTGCCCCGCAAAACCAGCCATCCATCGACGATGCTCGCGCTTAATTGACGTCAGAATGGTGGCACATTAATATCGCGCGCCCTTTCTCTACCCTTGCTGCCGTTTCGAAGGACCGAATATGTCTCTCTCCACCCTCGGGATGAGGTTGTGCTGTGCCTTGTCCTGCTTGCTGCTGGTCACTGCGCTGCCCAGCGCCACTGCCGCGCCGTTGCCGGGCCCGGCTTTCAACCCCGGCGACCAGGACCTGATCCGCGACCGCCAGAACCGCCTGCTGGAAGAACAGCAGCGGCGCCTCGAAGAACTCAAGGACCTGCCCGGCAAGAGCGCCGCGCCAGTAGCGCCCACCACGCCGGCCGACAGCCGCTGCTTCCCGATCAAGGACATCCAGCTCAAGGGCGCCGACTCGCTATCGGCTGCCGAGCGCGAGCGCCTGCTCCAGCCCTACATCGGCCAGTGCCTGGGGGTGGCGCAGCTCAATGAACTGCTCAAGGTCATTACCGACCGCTATATCGAAAAAGGCCTGGTCACCAGCCGTGCCTACCTGCCGCAGCAAGACCTCTCCAGCGGCCACCTGCAAGTGCTGGTGGTGGAGGGCAAGCTCGAAGGGCTCAAGGCTGCCGAAGACAGCAAGCTCAGTGCCCGTGAGCTGAACATGGCCTTTCCCGGCAGCAGCGGTGAGCTGCTCAACCTGCGGCAGATCGAGCAGATGGTCGACCAGCTCAACCGCCTGCCATCGAACCAGGCGCAGATGGAACTGGCCCCGGGGCAGGCCGTGGGCGGCAGTGAGGTCTTGGTCAAGAACAACCCGCAAAAGCCCTGGCGCGTCGGCCTGTCACGCAGCAACGAGGGCCAGAAGAGCACCGGCGAGCAGCAGTGGGGCAGCTCTTTCGAATGGGACAGCCCTCTGGGATTGGCGGATCAATTGGTGCTGCGCGGCGGCCACGACGCCATCAGCGACCACCAGAAGACCTCGCGCAACGCCATGCTCTATTACAACCTGCCGTTTGGCTGGTGGAACCTCAGCTACAGCTACAGCCAGAGCGAGTACCGCTCCCAGGCCCAGGGGCAGGGCTTCAACTTCAAGCAGACCGGCGACAGCCAGAACCACCAGCTGCGCCTGGAGCGGGTGATCCACCGCGATGCCGTGAGCAAGACCTCGCTGAACAGCGGCCTGAGCTACCTGCGCACCAACAACTACATCGAAGACAGCAAACTGAGCAACAGCAGCAACCGCCTCAGCGAAGCCCAGTTCGGCATCAACCATGGCCGGCGCATCGGCAGCGGCTTTCTCAACCTCGACCTGGGGCTGCAGGACGGCATCGGTGCCTTCGATGCCCAGCGCGAAAACCAGCGCGACCGTTTCGGCAACCGCCAGGCCAACGCCCGTTATCGCAAGTACAGCGCCACCGCCAGCTACCTGCAGCCGTTCAAGCTGTGGGAAGAATCCCTGGTGTTCAGCAGCCTGGTCACCGGCCAGCGCAGCGAGGACGTGCTGTTCAGTTCGCAGCGCATGAGCCTGGGCAGCCAGTCCTCGATCCGCGGCTACAAGGACCAGAGCCTGAACGGCGACAGCGGCTACTACTGGCGCAACGACCTGCGCTGGACTCGCCCGGTAGGCTGGGACTGGCTGCGCCCGGTGTTCGCCGAATACGGCACGGGGCTGGGCTATGACTTCGGCGCGATCCGCAACGACCGCTACAACGCCGAGCAGCATGGCCGGGTCTCCAGCGACTCCATCGAATTCTTCGCCCGGGGCAAGCACCTTGCCGCCAGCGTGACCTTTGCCCATTCCCTCGAACGGCCCGAAGCCCTGAGTGAACGGGAAGCCCCGATCTATTTCCGCCTGGACCTGTTCCTTTAACTCCGCTCTTTGCCCGAGATATACGACATGGACGTTCGCCAACTCGCCTTCCTGGCC